>DATALQ010000046.1:0-51671 GCA_036260935.1 Clostridia bacterium | reverse complement strand
ATCCGACAGGATTGTCATGGACGACAGAAGGCCGGGGCAGCGGGTCAGCGGCGGCGGTTGGCCGGCGCCCAATGTGGATTCGATACGAGCTGTGAACGATAACACGATTCTTATGCGCGGTCATGACGCTGAGGTGGAGTTTGCCGCAGCCGTACGGGTCGTATGTGACGGCGAACTGAGGAATCCTGTCTCACAGCTGCTCGCAAGAAATTGCGGAGAAGTCCTGCTGTACCTGGCGTCGTCGACGTCCAACCGCTCGGAAAACCCTGCCGCGGAGGTGCTCAAGAAGCTTGATGCGGCAGAACAAAAAGGTTATGCGAACTTGCTCGGAGAACACGTCAGTGACTTTTCCGCACTGATGAACCGGTGCGAACTTGATCTGGGCTCATCGCCGGCGGAGCCGACCGATGAAAGGATCGAGGCGGTCCGGAACGGCGGCAGCGACCCTGCGTTGGCGGCGCTGTATTTTCAATTCGGCCGTTATCTGATTGTCTCCGGCGGACGTGAGGACAGTTCGGCGCTGAACCTTCAGGGAATATGGAATGCGGATTTCATGCCGATGTGGGACAGTAAATATACGATAAACATCAATCTGCAGATGAATTACTGGCCTGTGGAAATATGCAACTTGTCAGAGCTGCACATGCCGCTCATGGAACTGCTGGAAAAAATGCAGAAAAGAGGCCGGGAGACAGCGCGTGTCATGTACGGCATGAGAGGTATGGTCTGTCATCACAACACGGACTATTACGGCGACTGCGCACCGCAGGACTGGTACATGGCCGCCATGCCGTGGGTGACCGGCGGTGCATGGCTTGGCTTACACGTCTGGGAGCACTACCTGTACGCGAGGGATAAGGAATTCCTGCGCAGGATGTATCCGGTATTGCGCGATATGGCTGTTTTTTATCAGGATTTTCTGATGGAAGTAGACGGGAAGCTTGTTACCTGCCCATCTGTATCGCCTGAGAACAGGTACGTCCTGCCGGATGGATATGACACGCCTGTATGTGCGGCTCCGGCGATGGATAACCAGATATTGCGCGAGTTTTTTACCGCATGCATCGAGATACAGCGTCTTATCGGCGTGGATCCGGAGCTCTCCGATACCTTTGAGGACATAATATCCAAGCTGCCTGAAGATAAAATCGGCTCAAAAGGACAGCTGCTGGAATGGGATAGGGAATACCCCGAGCTCACGCCAGGCATGGGGCACATCTCGCACCTGTTCGCCTGCCATCCGGGCAGCGGGATCAATTGGCGCGACACACCGGCATTGATGCAGGCTGTCAGGAAGTCTCTGGAACTGCGTCTGGAAAATGGCGCGGGCGGCGGAGGCTGGCCGTTGGCATGGTATATCAATGTGTTTGCGCGGCTGCAGGACAGTGATATGACGGATAGAAGCATCCGGAAAATGCTCACGGATTCCTCAGCACGCAACCTGCTCAACGCCAGGGGCGTTTTCCAGATAGACGGCAACCTGGGCGCCGTGGCGGGTATAGCGGAATGCCTGCTGCAAAGCCATATCGCTCTGCATTTACTGCCGGCGCTTCCCTCTTCGTGGAGAAACGGCAGCGTCACAGGCCTGCGTGCGCGCGGGTCGCGGGAGGTCGATATGAAGTGGAGGGACGGAAAGCTGTCAGAGGCCGTTATCCGGCCGCAGTTCAGCGAATCCGTCGAGGTAGTCGGGGAAACGTTAAAAGTGACCTGTGACGGTTTGGAGATTCCTGTGGAGAAAACAGGAATCGGATTCGTGTTTTCTGCAGAAGGCGGCAGGACCTATAAGCTGACTCCACTCGATTGAACACTGATAAGTAATCCGTTGTATCCGGAAGCACCTGCAACGGAAAATTAAACTTTCGTCTGGAGCAACTATGAAAAATGTAATTCTTAATTTTACAGGCAGTATGAGAGCTTCTTTCCGGCATGTACAGGGAAATGCGCGGGCTTGCCTGCTGACACAGCCTTTATGGTCGGTCGCGGCCAATCTCTTCACCCCATACATGACGCTCTATATGCTTGCGGTGGGCTGTACGAACGATCAGGTGGGGTTCATCAGCGCAATCGGGATGGTTATGGGCACCGTCATCGCTGTGTTTTCAGGATGGATCACGGACCGTTTGGGAAGACGAATGGCCAATGCGCTTGGAGATTTGTTTTGCTGGGTGCTGGCCTGCCTGATCTGGGGTCTTTCCCAAAATTTTATATGGTTTATTGCAGCGGCCTGTGCCAACTCTTTCTCACGGATCAGCGGAGTAGCGTGGAACTGCTCTTTGAGCGAGGACATACCCCCCGAACACAGGGTAAATATTTTTTGGTGGCTGAACATTGTAGCGACGCTTGCCGCTTTTGTCACGCCGCTCATGAATCTGCTGATCGGGCCGTTTGGTCTTGTCCCGGCAATGAGGGGGGTACTGCTTGGCTCCTCGGCTCTGCTGGCAGTCGCTATATATATACGCTATCGAATGATGCGGGAACTGCCGGTAGGGCGGACGCGTATGGAAGCCGCCCGCAGGGAATCCCCCTTTGCCGCACTGAAGGCTTACGGTCCGTTGTTTCGGCTGATATGTGCCAACCCACTGTTACTTATCTACATTCTATTACGGACGTTGTATTACGTACAAGCTGGTTTTAAGGGGACGTTCCAGCCAATAACCGTTGTCCAGGGGCTGGGCTTTACAAGCGGGGTAATCGGAATACTCAACCTTATCACGGGCGCTGTAATGTTACTGGCTCAGTTACTACTGCTGCCCAGGCTTAGGACGCTTTCTGCGGACAAAGCGATGGCTGTAAGTTTAACAACGCTGACAGCGAGCATGCTGATGTTGGTATTTTCACCGGCACACTCGATGCTTTTGCTAATGTTGAGTACGGTGCTTTCCGCTGCAGGTTCTGTCGTAACCGGTATGCTTGTTGATACCTCTTTGGCGAATGCCCTGCCGGATATGGAGCGGGCGCAGTTGCTGTCTCTGGTAACATTGCTGACAGTTGCGCTCTCCGCGCCGTTAATGTGGTTGGGCGGAATTCTCTCAGGAATACCTGATCTGGGACCGAGGCTGCCGATGGCTGTAATAGCTGGACTGTTCGTGGTTTGCCTGTTGCTTCTGTGGATTGTGGGAAGGATAAAAAAGGGGGAGAGCAAATGATTGACTCTATCGAACGATTTCCCGGTTACCTGCAACTGAGTTCCAGAGACGGGCTTTTACGCATTGAGCCATACCTGCCGTCCGTCGTACACATCACGTATACAAAGAGGGGCGATTTCAGCCAAATACCCGGCCGGATTGTGCTGCCTGATTGCAGGACGTCGGTAAACTGGAACGTCGAGGAAACAGACAGAGAGGTTTTACTAATAACGGAGTCGCTGCAGATCAGTGTGAATCGGCGAACCGGCGCATTGTCGTACCTTGACGCGCAAGGGAACCTGCTGGTAAAGGAACCGGAACGCGAGGGCCGGACACTGGAGGAAATCGAGGTATTCAAAACTGTTTACGACTCTGCGGCCGAAGTTATTACGACCGACGGCATAGACGGCATCAGATCCGAGGCACAGGGGAGCCGACGGATATCGGACCGCAAGGCATACCATGCCAGGCTGGGATTTGAATGGTCGGAAGAAGAGGCGCTGTTTGGCCTCGGCTCGCATGAAGAGGGGATGATGAATCTTCGCGGACAGCACCAGTATCTGTACCAGGAAAATCTGAAGGCCGTCGTACCTGTGCTGGTTTCTACGAAAGGATACGGAATACTGCTCGACTGCCAGTCGCTTATGACGTTCCATGATGATGCCTACGGGTCTTATCTGTGGTGCGACGTCGTTGAAGAACTGGATTATTATTTTATTTACGGCCCCGGCTTTGATGAAATTATCTCAAGCTACCGAAGGATTACCGGCCAGGCGCCGATGCTGCCGAAGTGGGCGTTCGGATATATGCAGTCCAAGGAACGATACCGTTCGCAGAAGGAATTGGTTGAAATAGCCGAGGAATACCGAAAACGCAGCATTCCATTGGATACGTTAGTTCTTGACTGGCAGTCCTGGACCGGAAACCTCTGGGGGCAGAAAACGCTTGACCCGGAACGTTTCCCGGATCCCGACGGTATGATGGAGCGGCTTCATGAGATGAATGTCAGACTTATGATTTCCATCTGGCCGAACATGAGCGAAGGGGGCGGTAATTACCGCGAGTTCCTGGAACAGGGCCTGTTACTGGGAGACAGGACACATTACGATCCCTTCCGCAAGGAAGGCCGGGAGCTTTATTGGAAGCAGACAAGGGAAGGCCTTTTCCGGCATGGTTTAGACGCGTGGTGGTGCGATTGTTCTGAGCCGTTCGAGGCGGACTGGCGCGGTATAGTGAAACCGGAACCGGAGGAACGGATGCGAATCAACACGGAGGAAGCGAAAAAATACCTCGATCCGGGAGAAATAAACGCATACTCTCTGCTGCACTCCCAGGCGATCTATGAAGGCCAGAGGAAGGCGACAGACCAAAAGCGCGTAGTAAACCTTACACGTTCGTCCTATGCCGGTCAGCACAGGTATTCTACGATCACATGGTCGGGCGACACCTCGGCAAACTGGGAAACCCTGAAGAAGCAGATTCCGGCAGGCCTTAACTTCTGTGCATCGGGAGAACCTTACTGGACTGTCGATATCGGTGCGTTTTTTGTCGGCGGTAAAAGCAGGAACACTTACTTCAACAACAATCCGGCATTCCCGGTTCCATGGTTTATAGCCGGCGATTATGACGACGGCTGCGAGGATTTGGGATATCGGGAGCTATATGTAAGGTGGTTCCAATACGGCGCATTTCTGCCTGTATTCCGTTCCCACGGCACGGGTACGCCCAGGGAAATCTGGCGCTTTGGCGCACCCGGCGAAGTGTTCTACGATACCCTGGTCAAATTCGTTCGGCTGAGGTATAGGCTGCTTCCATACATTTATTCGCTGGCCGGGATGGTAACACATTACGGCTATACGATGATGAGGGCGCTTGCGTTTGATTTCAGGGAAGACAGCCATGTTTACAATATTGCCGATCAGTATATGTTCGGCCCTGCGCTGATGGTATGTCCCGTGACGCAGCCGATGTATTATGCGGCGGATTCGGTTGAGCTGAAGGATGTGCCGAAGACCCGGCAGGTTTATTTCCCTGCGGGCTGCGACTGGTATGACTTTTGGACCGGCGAACGTTTTTGCGGCGGGCAGACGGTCTGCGTAGACGCACCGCTTGAAATAATACCGCTGTACGTAAGGTCGGGTTCCGTTATCCCGATGGGCCTGGTTGTACAAAGTACCGTGGAAAATCCGGACGTGCCTCTCGAGCTGCGTATTTATCCCGGAAGCAGCGGGGAATTCCTGCTTTATGATGACGCCGGGGACGGGTATTGCTACGAAAAAGGTGATTATTCCTTTACAAAGCTCATCTGGAACGATAGCTTGTCGGAGCTTACGGTGCAGCCGTCGGCAGGCAATCTCGCGTTAACGCGGCAGTTCTGTGCAGTGAAATCGGCAAACGGGGAAAACGTCGGTTTGCATGAAGCCAAACAAGCAGCGACAGTCCAATACAGCGGGAACAAGGTTAAAATGAAAGTTTGATTTTAAGGAGGGTTTCGAATGCATAAAAAAATTATCGAAAACCAGGCATTGGATCAGCATGCATTGTTTTTTGATCCGTTCAATAAATCCCCCAGGTTCGAAAAAAAGGAAAACGGCGAAGTAAGTATTCATTATGTGGATGAGAGACATGGCGTCCGGGTTCTTGAAAATGGAGACGTTGAATTCAATTACTATGCTCCTGACGCCAAATCTGTCCGTTTAGAAGGACTCGGCGGTTCAATGCCGCAAAAATATGATATGCACCCTACAGGAGACGGTTTTTGGCAAGTCGTCGCCCACGGAATAGAACCGGGTTTCCATTATCATCACTATTATGTAGACGGGGTACAGGCAGCCAATCCACGAGCACCTTTCGGCTACGGCTGCTTTGAAACAATCAACTTCTTTGAAATGCCCGGCGGCGAGGATACTGAATTTTATCTGCTCAGGGACGTGCCGCACGGAACGATCCATATGGAGCTTTTCAAAAGCTCTGTAACCGGGCGTGTTCGCAACTGTCATATCTATACTCCTCCGGGATATGACACCGATCCTGATAAAAGATACCCTGTGCTCTATCTTCAGCATGGGGGCGGTGAAGACGAGACGGGGTGGATCTGGCAGGGCAAGATCAACTATATTATCGATAACCTGCTCGCTGAGGGCAAATGTGAGGAAATGCTCATAGTTATGAACAGCGGCTACGCCTTTAAGCCGGACGGATCCGACAATTGCGGCGTAGGCAGTTTTGACGAGTTCCTGGTCAATGACTGCGTGCCCTTTATCGACGGGAAATACCGCACACTGGCAAATCGCGCCGACAGGGCAGTAGCGGGTCTCTCCATGGGGGGCATCCAGGCCAACATTACAATGATGAAGCACTTGAATGTATTTGCCGGCGTTGGAATCTTAAGCGGCGGTTTTACACGGAAAGGTCCGGGGTTCGATTTGACCGGGCTGTTTGAAAACCCGGAAGAGTGCAATGAGGCTTTCCGGTTATTGTTCGTTTCTTCAGGTCAGCAGGAGCAGCCGATGTGTGACAAGCTCGATGCCGAGCTCAAAGAATTGCGTGAAAAGGGCATTCACAATGTATTCTACTCCTGCCCCGGATATCATGAATGGAGCGTATGGCGTTATGCCGCGCGTGAGCTTCTGCAATTGCTTTTTAAGGATTAGGCATATGCTTGTCCGCCCTTTGCGGGGTGGGATAATCTAAAGGAAACGGCCCTTTTGACAGTTATGGCTATTTAAAATAATGTTTTTTTGGGAGGTAGTATGTTATGAAAAAGATAGTGGATTTCATTAATGAAACGCATGTTGGATACTTTGCAACGGTGGAAGGCCAGCAGCCGCGTGTTCGCGCCTTCGGGTTCGGGTATTATGAGAACGGGAAATTCTGGTTCTGCACAAACAACACGAAAAAGGTGTATGCTCAGCTCAAGGCTACTCCATATGCCGAGGTTTTCTTTACCAGGCCTGATTTTTCACAGTACCTTCGCTTGAGCGGCCATGTCGTATTCGATACCAGCCTTGAGGCCAAGAAGAAAGTAATGGAAGCAATGCCCGGAGTCGCCAATCTCTATAAGGGCCCCGACAATCCGATCTTCGAGGTGTTTTACATAGAGAAGGGCGAGGCTGTGCTTGAGAAATTCCCTGCCAAGGAACCGGCGTATATCGTTAAGTTCTAGAAAATCACAACTCTAAAGTGATTTGCAGGCTGCCGCTTCTTAACGGCAGGAAAGCTGACAGATCGCATGAAAGCCCGGTTATACTGCCGAGTTGACAGGATAAAATGTCATTCCCGCAGCTTACCGGGCTTTTTTAGGCGGTTGTACCCACCTTGGCATTTTCAACCCTGTTTTTTTCACTCCTTATATAAAGGTAAAAAATAATCAAGCCGAAAAGCAGCATGATGCCGCTGCTGCAGAAAACCGCGCCGAAACCAAACGATTCCGCCGTCGCCCCTCCTATGATCGGGCCAAGACCCTGTCCGACGTCAGCGCCGATAAAATAAGTGCTTGTGGCAACGCCGACACGTTCAGGTCCAAGCTTTTTTACGCAGGTTACCTGAATAGCCGGTTGGCATGACCCCTGTCCGAGCGCATAGAACATGCCTGCCAGCAAAACCATCCAAAGCGCCGATGCTGTCCCGAGCAATATTGCCGCTATTATGGCGAGAATGTATGCCGGAAATGCAATAAACGCAAGTCCTTTTCTGTCGAGAAGCTTTCCCGACAGAGGTCTGACAAAAAGCAGCATCAGCGCATTAACCGTGAAATAATAGCCTATGCCTGTGATATGTCTTTCATCGCCCAGAAGGACCAAAAAGCTGCTTATGAGTCCATTCGTAAAGGAAAAGAATCCAGCCAGTACGGAAAAAATCAAGAGCTCCTTTGCTATGAGGTTACCGGCCTTTAATTTCAAATCCTTATTATGTAAAACGTTTTGTCCGGATGGTACGTATTTTATCAAATTCATAAGGAAAGCCGCGAGGATTATTATTGCTGAAGAAGCATAAAATACGTATTTATACCCGTACCATCCCGATATCATAATTCCCAGATTTGGACCGACTGCTGACGACAGTATAAAACTGAGGCCCATGAAGCCTATTCCTTCACCCATCCTATCCGCCGGTATAAATGCGGTACAGAGTGAAGTATTCGCCGTTCCGCTAAAAGCAAAGGCAATACCGTGAATAATCCTGAACAGAAAGAGAACATACACGTTCTGCGTCATTCCATAGCACAGCGTAGATACTGCCAACAATACTGTAGACATTATCAGCAGAGTTTTCTTATTGAATTTGTCTGATGAAAATCCGGCAAACGGCCGTGCGAAAAGAGCCGTTATTGAAAACATACCCGCTATAACGCCTGCCAGTACCACGGTAGCGCCCAGGTCAATCACATACTTGGCTAATATCGGCGTAATCATGTTAAAGCCTATAGCTGTTAAAGCACTGATAATCAATATCAGTATATATGAACTATTCCATAATCCGGTTGTTTGATTCTGATGCATTAAAGCAATATCCTCTTTCCATCTCTATTTTCATCCGGGCGATAAAATAAATATGCCATACAGAAATAACATGAAGCTCGTTTCCGCATGGCATATTTCCGGTATGTATGAAATTGGCCCGGCAGCCGCACATCAGTCGGGCAAGATCATAGTGTTTGCATGCAAAAGCTCAGGTGTTTCGAATCCGTTGATTACTGCCGTCTTTTGAACCGGAATACGTTCCAGGAAAGCTTCTTTACAACGGTAGAAACTTTGCCTTCCTCAAACTTGTCCGCGATGTGGGTTGACGGGGCGATAACATTCGGGTTTTCATAAGAGTTGGCAGCGTTGAGGTCGTCTGTATGCAGCTGGATTTGTTCTATAAAGTCATAGTCTTTAAATCCGCTGACATCAAGCTCCAATGTGGTATCCTGCTCCCAGTTGCGGTTGATGACGAACACATTAAGCTCGCCGCCGTCCTCGTCATAAGCCGCGGCCGATTCAATATACGGCACTCCCTCGTGTGTATCGTACTGATGGAAGTCACTGGTGGCATAACCGGGGATATCATAGGTATCGCAGTCCACAGATGGCAACAGGGATACGCCGCGGCAGTATTGAATCAGATGTGCGTAGGGATAATAGGAAGCGGATCTCCAGACATGCTCCCGGTTTGTCGCGGCAAGAGCGCCAAGGCCGCCGGTCATACAGGCAATTTTGATACGGTCTGCATGACGCACAAAGGTAAGCAGGGTGGACGCAGATGTAATCGCGTTGAGTATCTCACTGCTGCGCATATGCATCATCCGTGCCTCCCAGTTATCCGGGTCATGGCGGACGTACGTCTTGTTCGGGTTGAATTCATAGAACTGCGTGGCGTTTATGCTGCCTCCCCGTCCGTAATGCAGCGCTTTCGTAGGTTCAGCAAAACTGCCGTACTCGTCGAAGGAGAGCATCATTTTCTTTGGAGTGTGCAGCTTGGTCTGGACAAAATCGCACAGGCCGATCTCGGTTCTGATATAATCCTCGAACATGGCGGAACCGCCCAGCAGTGCGCCAAGGTCTCCGATAGGAGCGGAGTGGTAATGATGCATTGAAATGTAGTCCACTGTCTCATAACACTCCTGAAGTACATCGAGATCCCACTGAGGATATGTGTGTAAAAACGGGGAGGAGGATACGCACGCAACGGTCTCGATCGCAGGATCAACCCATTTCATGGCCTTGGACACTTCGTGAGCAAGTATGCCGTATCCGCGCGGGTTTTTCTCCCATGAGGCTATTTGCCAGGGACCATCCGCTTCGTTGCCGAGATACCACACCTTGACTCCGTAAGGCTTTTCATGTCCGTATTCCTTGCGTAGGTCAGACCAGTACGTACCGCCTTCGTGGTTCGAATACTCTATAATTTTAACCGCGTCGTTTATATCACCGGTCCCGAGGTTAATCGTGTACAGCGGCTCGAAGCCGACGCGCTCGGCCCACTGAAGATACTCGTCATGACCCACATCATTCGGTATATATTGATTCCATGCGAGATCAAGATGTGCTTTCCTTTTCTCCATAGGCCCGATGGAATCTTTCCAGTCCCATCCTGACACGAAATTCCCGCCGGGCAGACGTACCGACGGCAGGCCGGTACTTTTCAACGCATCGATAAAATCCCGGCGGAAGCCCTTTTCATCCGAAGTGGGGTGCTTTGGATTATACATGCTGCCATTGACCATGGATCCGATTGGCTCGAGGAAAGCGCCGAAAAGACGGGGTGAGATATCACCGATTCTAAATACGGGGTGAATCGTTACTGTTGCCTTTCTACCCATTTTTTTACCTCCATGCTTCATCTTGAAAATAATCGGCGGACGGTCTATGCAAGACCGTCCGTCGTTTGAGTTGCGGTATTTATGCTATCTAAAAAACGATTTCGATGTCAACCTTTTCACCCTCGGCGAAGTTATATGAAATATGGTCGCTGTCGAGGGGTATTTCGGCGCCGTTTACCCGGAAGGAAACGAGGTTTCTTCTGCAGCGAAGTGTCAGTGTCTGAGCTTTATTGGAAGTGAGCTTGGCCTTAATGCCTTTTTCACTCCAATCCATACGTTCGAGCTTCGCCCACGTGTAAAGCCATATGCCCTCTATACCGCCATTTCCGATATAGTCAGGCATCGCAGGCAGGAACTCAACAGTTCCGGGTTCCGAAAAGACACACATCTCGAGCAGTATTGCCGGCATTGCGCCCTGCAGGTCCGGGAACTGCCCGCGGTACGGGAAGTGCCTTGTTTGCAGAGTACGCGTAACGAAGCCGTGATTCATCAACTGAGACAGGTTCTGAACGGTCTCCTCGATGTCCTTGAGGCGGATTGCCGAAAGACAGCGGTGGATAATACCGTGTGCGGAATCGTCCTGCTGTCCGCGCTTGCGGTTGGATATCTTTATTACCTTGGCAAGCTCCGGTTCCTTGTCGGGAGTCACGGCGCGGCCCGGCCATACGTCGTAATGGTGCGAAACATGACGGTGATTGAAATTCTCTTCGATGGTCGGCCATGCCCATTCTTTCAAGCCGCCGCCTTCATCGAGCAAATAGGTCGGCAGTGATTCGCGCTGGGCTTCCCAGTGCGCAATATTCTCCTGCTCCATACCCAGCGTATTGCAGGCTGTTATGAGGTTATCAAGCACTTCTCTGCAGATGGCGATGTCCATAACGGAGTTGATTCTCGTCGGACTTATATCCTTGCACGTGACTGTCGTGTAGTCCGGATTCGGCGTAGGATCTTCCGGGGAAAATGACGGATAGAAGATCGTATGCCCGTCCGGCCCGCGATCGCATGCATAATCCTCGAAGAACAGCGCGATCTCCTTGAGCGCAGGCACCAGGCGGTTCTTTAGGAATTCCTTGTCGCCGGTGACCAGCCAGTAGCCCCATAGTTCGTTGTAGATCCAGCCGAGGCAGCCTGTCCAGCAATAGTGGGGATAAGTCCTGGAAAAGTGGTAGAACAGTCCGGAATCGTAATCGCAGTGAACACTGCAAAGCAAACCGCGCGCGCCGAAAAGCTTTTTCGCGTTAGTACGGAAGTCGTCGAATTTGGTTTCATAATATTTGAAGTAGACATCCATTTCGTCGAAAAGGCCTGTATTGTTACCGGCGCAGACCTGCAGATTCGTGTTGATGTTATGCTGGCCCCACATCGGCGGGATTTTGCCGGTATCCATAATCTGATAAAAACGGCCCATATCGTAGAGCTTGTCCATTAGCATACCGTCTATCTCATAGTCGGTATTCGAGCGTGTCATCAATTCCTCGGCGGAAAGTGCGAAATCCTTCCTATCGCCCATGTGAAGCTGTGAACGTTCCATACGCGAGCCCATATATTTACGGTTGTAAGCAAGCAGCGCATCGAAGTCCGGGGCAACTGCGAGTAGTTCACCCACGATTGGCTTTGCGCAGGCAAATGTAAAATTCTCCTCGAACTTGAGTGTCATGGAAAGGATCATAAGGCTATCGGCTCCGGTAACGCGGATGCCGCCGTCTATACGCTCGGAGCTGCCGCCATGCCTGATGAAGCGGATGACAGAAACATAGCCTTTTTGCCCGTATTCGGGATTATATGCCAGTTTCAGTGTAATCAAATCCTCCGTTATTTCAAGTTCCTTCGAGCAAAGCTCTGGCTTTGACAAGTGGTCAAAGCCCTTCCCGTCATCAGGCAGCTTTATCGTTATATCCACGTCAAGCGCACCTTTAGGTGCGGTAAGACGCTGTACGACTACGTCACCTTTGTAGGCTGCGAACAACTCGCGGGCAAACGAGCCCTTATCGTTCTCCCATTGAACAGTGAGCTTGCCGGTCAGCATATCCAGCCAGCGCAGGTAGTTCTTCGTCCTGCCTTTTTCCGGTTGTTTGATGTTCAGCCAGAACGCTCTGTTCAGACGCAGCATGTTTGGCGGAACGATGTTGTTGTTCCATTTGTTGAGCAGCGGACCGAAGCCGGCGTCGAGCTGCGCTTTGTGAACGAGTTCGCCCGCTTCCGCAAGCTTGCCCTCCCGCAGAAGCCTGCGTACCTCGGACATTACTCCGGTCAGATCAGGCGGCTCGGGTGTTTTGGCCCATAATGGCTCATATAACGCTTCCTGCGAAAAGGCGAGCTCGTCATTGTACGGATCGCCAAGTACATCTACACGTTGGAAACCGTTTCCGGTGCTCAGGCAATCGGCGTAATCCGGTGACGGATACAAGCTGCATACGCTGCGCTCCGGCAGTATCTTTTTGCGTTTTTCCAGAGGCATCGCATCGTATTTGAACGAATGCGGCACTATCTTTGGACTGAATTGTGACATGATCATTCTCCTTTTTATGTCTTTTTATTAAGTAGAGTGCTGAAGTCATGAATAGATGTATCTTTTTCAATAGTCTGAAGTTTTTGCTGGATATCTGTCCTTTTCTTATATCATCATAAATTATTATAAATTAGTATACTAATCATTGTCAATGTAATTTTGAAATGACATTTCACAAAGATTCTTTCACTAACTCTTTAAACTTTGAAAACACTCATTGTCCTGGTAAGGCTTAGTGATACTTCGCTTAATTGTTCGGAAAGTCCGGTCAGTTCGTCGACGGAAGCCAGTTGGGTTTGTGTGGAGGCGGAAACCTCTTCCGACGACGCTGCCGTTTCTTCGGATATAACCGATATGCTGCTGATCCTGTCCAGTACATCATTTTTGTTTTCATCCAGATTCTTTGCGGAAAGGAAGATATTATTTATGTTGTCAAGAAGAACATTAGTTGAGGAAGTAATTCTGGTAAAGATCTCTGTTGATTCCTGCACTGTAATATTCTGCTCATCAACAGCAGCCTCTGCCTTATAAACCAGAACAGTCGCAGTTTCCGTCTGTTTGAAAATACTATTGATTAATCTCTGAATTTCTTTCGTTGCCATTTCAGATTGTTCCGCCAGCTTTCTGACCTCCTCGGCAACTACGGCAAACCCTTTCCCGTGTTCACCCGCACGTGCGGCTTCAATCAAAGCGTTCAAGGACAGAAGATTTGTCTGGTCGGCAATCGATTTTAGAATATCGGCAATATTATTGATACTCTTCACATTGTTATTCAACTTACCCATTTCAACTACGACATTATTTGTAATTTCATTTGTCTCCGCTGTTTTTGCCTTTAATAATTGCATTGAAGCTAGTCCGCTTCCCGTAAGCTCTTTAACTTCTCCTGAAGTATTTTCTATTACTTCGGTTCCGCTTACAACAGATTCAATTATTCCAGTGAGGTTTTGTACTGCAATCAGGCCCTGTTCTACATCCATAGCCTGGTTGGAGGCTCCTGTTGCAACCTGCTCTATGGCTTTTGATACTTCTGAAGAAATATGCGCCGTATCTTTAGAAAGTGCTTTCATTTGGCCTGCCGATTCATCCACTTTGGATACCAGCTGCTTGCTTTGTGTAATTAAATCCTTTATTTCAGTCAGCATCATATTAAAGCTGTCGGCCACATAACCTATTTCGTCTTTCCTGTTATTCTTGAGTTCTACGGTAAAATCTCCATCGGCGGCCATTTTCATAATATGTGTGACTTCATTCATACTCCTGGCTATGCTGTATGAAAACATAGCTCCTATAATTACGGCGGCCAAAGCAAACAAAACACCGAAAACAATAATTGTATTGATTATTTTCGCAATCGGCGCGGTTATTTCATCCATTGGCATAATTAATGTTGAAATCCATCCTGTTTCTTTTGATTTGAAATAACCGATCATATAGGTGTTGTTTTTATCGTCCTTAAATGTAAATATCCCGGTATTTACCTTTTCAGCTCTTTTCTTTACATCCTTGAAATATGCGTAATTTTGAACTTCATTCGTATCTTTGTCTGCGTTTTTGGAAATCACCTTGCCAGAAGGTGTTATCAGGTAAGTTGAATCATTCTTCCCGATGTGGGTATCAATTAAAACATTACTGAATACATCATAGCTTATATCAATCATCAAAGTATTTATATGCGAAGAATCATATACCAGCTTATTCATGTTCCTTCCGACGGATACGCTGTATTTCCCTTTTACACTGATTCCCGTGTCATGATTGTCGATCCAGACATCTTTCCCTTTTGCAGCTTTTATCTGTTTGTACCACCCGGCGTTTTTCATGTCAGGTCCATTGATTTCGGGTTCCGAACCGCTATAGACATTTGCATTGTCATCCAAAATAATATAGATGCCGCTCACATAATTGTTTGATATGCTTATAGTACTAAGTCTTTTTTGGACATCTCTGCTTTTTTCAATATATTCAGGGGAAGTTTTCCCTTTGGTGATATAGCATTTGATCATATCACTGACGGAGGAGTCCATCAATTCCGTAGATAAATCCTTAGTCCTGGAAATAATGGTATCAAAATATAATGACGATTGTTTTACGGAATTTACCACATTGTGTTTAGCCTGCGAAGTAAGGGCATTTGAAGCATAAATAACGGCAATTACAGAAATAATCGTTACTGGAAGAACAATCAGCAATAAAAACATAAGAGCCATTCTTGGCAACAAACTTTTTGTACTAAGAAATTCCTTGTAGTTTACCCTGAAGTTCTTTCTTTCTAAAACCCTTTTCGGCCGCAAGCTAATCATTTTGTCCTCCTCCGGATCCAATAAATATTAGTGTGTTAGTATACTAACTAATGAGTTAGTATATTACACAATTATAAAATTGGCAAACTTTATAATAAAACCAATGACTCCGGATGTCTTATGGGAAGGAGATGAAGGAATCGGGGGAAACAAAAAAAAGAAGCCGCATGTGGCTCCTATAAATTCTTAACTTTCAATATTATCTTATACTATTTGTATCTCTTTTTTCTTCATATTTGCGATAAATCTCGGAAGCCTCGTCCTCAAGCTGCCCAAAATATTCGGAAAGCTGCTTGTTTTCCTTGTTATCGCACTCTATGAACTGCGCGGCGTGATCGGTAAGATCTCCAATCGTGCTGCGGCGCCGTACCACCTTGCCTGAGACATTCACAGTGCTTCCGTTCGTAAGGGACAGGTTCATTTCGATATATTCGTTGCTGTCAAATTTGTGTTCACATACAAATGCGGCCCCGCCATATGAAAGGTCTGTAACCGTGCATTCATATATTTCATTGTCCCAGACGGGCTTGATCTTTGCCTGCAGCCTGACGTCATAACGTGGAAACAGCCGGTTGTTGATCATTTCCTCCGCATGCTCAAGCTCGACCAGAACGCTTTCAGAAGGTTCCTTGATCAAACGGCTGACTTTACCCGAGAAATAATAAATGTAATAATCATTGGAGTATTTTATCCATATATTATTTCCGGGTAATACGGAGTCCTTCATGAACTTCTCGATAAATGCCAGTTTTACAGTGCTGCCGTTTACGGCATAAATGATATTCCCATGCCAGGGCGCGTTCGCTCCGATCCTGACGCCTACCATCATGCCCTCTTTAAGTAAGTTGGAAACAATCGAGGGGTTCATCGGGACCACCTCCATAACTGTCTTTTGTATTTCTTCAATCAGTTATATCGGTTATTTTATTGCAATGATTTACACTAAAAGTTTACAGCTGCTCGTTACTGTGATAGAGCACCTTTTCCTTCATGATCATTGTGCCGATGCCTTTGTTTGTGAATATTTCAAGAAGTATGCAATGCGGTATGCGGCCATCGATGATATGGGTCCTGCCTACACCGCCGTGCAAAGCTTCCAGGCAGCCCTGCACCTTTGGGATCATTCCGCCGTTTATTATGTTCCTGGCTATGAGGTCATTTACTTCGGCTTCTGTAAGCGCATGGAGTATTTCGGAGCTGTCCTTCGACATCTTTACGCCCTCGACGTCCGTCAGCAGCATCAGCTTTTCTGCCTTGAGAGCTATTGCCACTTCTCCCGCGACTATGTCCGAATTTATATTGTAACTCTGTCCGTCTTTTCCGATGCCTATCGGAGCAATTACCGGTATATATTCGTCCTTTGCTATCAATTCAAGGACTCTGGAATTGATGTTCGTTATCTTTCCCACATAACCGATATCTCTCTCAACGCCGTCGACAACGGTCTTGTACTGTTCGCATTCGATCAGGTTGCCGTCGATGCCGCAAAGACCTATAGCTTTACCGCCCTTTTGGTTGATTAGTGAAACTATCTCCTTGTTGGTATTTCCCACCAGGACCATCTGGGCGACTTCCATCGTATTCTTATCGGTCACGCGGAGCCCGTTCATAAATTCGCTTTTGATATCAAGTCTGCCCAGCATCTTGTTGATATCGGGTCCGCCGCCGTGAACTACGACGGGGTTCATGCCTATGTATTTGAGCAGAGTGATGTCTTCCATGACCGAGTTTTTAAGCTCTTCATTGATCATTGCATGTCCGCCGTACTTTATGACTACGGTCTTTCCGTGTAGTCTTTGAATGTAGGGGAGCGCCTCTATCAGGATCTCAGCCTTTTTAATCAGATTTTCCATAATTACCTCCAGTGGTGGAACAGAGGGACGGTTCTTTAGTTCCACTATTTATATATATGATATCGGTAAATTCTCTGCGGGCAAAACACCCGGGTTACTATTCCAGTCCGATCGCTTCGTCGATGCCCAACATGATGTTCATGCATTGAACAGCTGCCCCGGAAGCGCCCTTCCCCAGGTTGTCGAGCCTTGCGGTCAACAGGATATGGTCGTCATTGCCAGTAACGTATATTTCCATGACATTCGTGCCATTGCAGCCTGTTGCGTCGAGGAAACCGTCCTTTGTACCACCTTCCGAACCGAAGGGGTAGACTTTCATGAAACGCTCTCCTTTATAATAAGAAGAGAAAAATTCGCTTATCGACCCTGCGCTGTTTTTGCCGGGAAGCAGGTGTGAGTAAAGCGGAACAGCCACAGTCATGCCCTTGTAATAAGGCCCGATGATCGGCGTGAACAATGGGGCTTTTGCAAGGCCGCTTATTTTCTGCATCTCGGGTATATGCTTGTGCTTTAACGCCAGAGCATAGAAGCGCGGGCTTTTCATCGAATCGTCAGACGGATCGGCAGTGTCGTATTCGGCGATACGCTTCTTTCCTCCGCCGCTGTAGCCCGATACTGCATGGCAGGTGACCGGGTAATCCGCGGGGACTATGCCTTCCTTTACCAGGGGGTACACCAATGCGTTGAATCCGGATGCATAACAGCCCGGCACCGACACCCTGGCAGAATTAGTGATTTTATTCCTGAAATCCGGGCCCAACTCCGGGAATCCATATGCCCAGGCTTCGTTAGTACGGTGAGCCGTACTGGCGTCGATTATGCGTGCTTTGCTGCCTTCGGCAAGCAAAACGGATTCCTTTGCCGCGTCGTCCGGCAGGCAAAGGAATACGATATCGGCTTCATTTATAAGCCTTTTCCTCTCGTCCAGGTCCTTGCGCTTCTCCTGATCTATCTTCAGCAATTCTATATCATTCCGTTTTTGCAGACGTTCATTTATCTGCAGGCCCGTAGTCCCTTCCTGGCCATCTACGAATATCTTGTATGCCATATGCTGCTCCTTCCTTATAAAACAAACCTTGTTTGGTGCGCTGATTGGTTATACAGACTCTTTGGCTTTGAGCATGTTCTCACAATAAAACCAATCGGCGCAACTTTCAGTACCTATTATATCATATTCAATATTTATAATTATACATATTTATGTATAAAAATGCAATGTTTTTTAACCAAATTCATTATGCAAAGTTACTAATAACCGTTTTTTAAATTTGTTAAAAAGTGTACTAGTTGAAAAAGTCAGCGCATGATATATTAATTATAGTATCGTAAACCGTATTTATATATGGGAGGGGAAAAAATGGCAAGTGTAAAGCTGAAAAACGTATACAAAAGATATGAGGGTGGCGTTACAGCAGTAAGTGATTTCAATCTGGATATCGAAGATAAGGAATTCATAATTCTCGTTGGACCGTCCGGTTGTGGCAAAACGACGACTCTGAGAATGGTTGCCGGATTGGAAGAAATTTCTGAAGGCGAAGTTTACATTGCTGACAGGCTGGTAAATGATGTTCAGCCTAAGGACAGAGATATCGCAATGGTGTTCCAGAACTACGCTTTGTACCCGCATATGACTGTATTCGATAACATGGCATTCGGCCTCAAGCTTAGAAAAACTCCGAAGGATGAGATAAAGAAGAGAGTTCACGAAGCAGCAAAGATATTGGAAATAGAGCATTTGCTTGACAGAAAGCCGAAGGCTCTTTCAGGCGGACAGAGACAGAGGGTTGCCCTCGGACGTGCAATTGTCCGTGACCCTAAGGTATTCCTCATGGACGAACCTCTTTCCAACCTCGATGCAAAACTGAGGGTTCAGATGAGACTTGAAATAACCAAGCTTCATCAGAAACTGAATACTACATTCATTTACGTTACACATGACCAGACCGAAGCTATGACAATGGGTACCAGGATCGTCGTTATGAAGGATGGTCTCATCCAGCAGGTCGACACTCCTACATCACTGTATGACAGACCGGTCAACATGTTCGTTGCAGGCTTCATCGGCAGCCCGCAGATGAACTTCATCAATGTTCAGGTCGACAAGAAGGGCGAAGATATCTTCCTGAAGTTCGGCGATAACACCGTCAAGCTGCCCGAAGGCAAAGCAAAGAAACTCGACGGCACTGACTTTATAGGCAAGGAAGTTGTCATGGGTATCAGACCTGAGAGCATGCATGACGAGGAAGCATTCCTTGAATCAATGCCCGACAGCATCGTAGCGGCAAACGTGGAAGTTGTTGAAATGCTCGGTTCGGAAACCCTGCTCCATATGTTCATCGGAGACGTGAGCTGCACGGCAAGGGTCAACCCGAGAACCAAGACGAGGTCCGGCGATACTATAAAGATAGCTATCGACACCAACAGGATCCACCTTTTCGACAAAGATACCGAAAAGACAATAGTAAACTGATAACTGCAAATAGAAAGAGGAAGATATCAATCTTCCTCTTTTTTATTTTATATTTTTTTCTAATATAGTATAATAATTTTCGTAATACTGTACGAGCCTGAAAATTAAGGTGTATACAGACCATCCGGCGACGGGAGGAATAACAGTGAAACTTTTTCAGAGTCTTATAAATCAGATACGGGAATTCATGGATGGCTTTTTTGGTGTAATGGATGAGACAGGCCTGATACTTGGATGTACGGACGATACGATGGACGGGAGCGTTCATCCTGCGATTGCCTCGATTCTTAACGAGAGAAGCCTGTTTTATGAATCACAGGGTTTTCTGTTTCAAAAGGTATACATAAAAAACAGGATGGAATTCATTGTTTTTATAAACCTGGAGGGCGAGCACAGCAGGAAGCTCCTTTCGATGCTTGCCATCAACGTTTCCAACATCCGCAATTATTACGAAGAGAAATTTGACCGGGGTAATTTCTTTAAAAGTATAATTACAGACAACATTCTGCCGGGAGACATACAGCTCAAGGCGAAAGAACTTCACATACCCTCCAGCGTCTACCGTTCCGTATTCCTGATAAAGACCGAAAAGGTCAGAGACGTTCAGCCTCATGAAGTTATTCAGAGCCTTTTCCCTAAAAAAATAAAGGATTTCGTAATTGCCCTGGACGATGAGAGTACCGTACTGATCAAGGAACTGAGAGACGACGAGGATACCAGGGAAATCGACAAGACGGCGAAATCGATCATTGATACGCTCAATACGGAGCTTATGGTAAAAGCACAGATCGGGATAGGCTCAATAGTGGACAGCGTAAGGGAAATCGGAAGGTCGTACAGGGAAGCGCAAACGGCGCTGCAGATCGGAAGCATATTCGAAAACGACAAGGCAATAATCAATTATAACAACCTTGGTATAGGCAGGCTCATTTATCAGCTGCCGACGACCATGTGCAAGCTTTTTCTCAAGGAAGTCTTCAAAGAGGGCTCTTTTGAGGCGTTGGACAGTGAAACGCTTCTAACCATACAGAAATTTTTTGAAAACAACCTGAATGTCAGCGAGACATCCAGACAGCTCTATGTACATAGGAATACGCTCGTTTACAGGCTCGACAAAATACAGAAGATCACCGGGCTTGACCTGAGGAACTTCGACGATGCGATAATTTTCAAGGTATCCATGCTGGTCAAGAAGTATCTGGACAAGACGGAGGGCTCCAGAGGGGAATATGTATAGGCACCACCCGAATTTTAACATTTTGTTAAGCAGGATTTAAGGTTAATTTTGTAGAATATTGTTATAATGCGTCGGATCATCGGACGTTTTTTGAATCGTTATATTGCGCTGAATTGGGGTGTTGAGGTTGATCGAACTGAAAAATGTAGAAAAGACATATCCCAATGGGACTGTTGCATTAAGAGAAGTAAATCTTAAAATAGAAAAAGGTGAATTCGTCTTTCTGGTCGGACCCAGCGGTTCGGGAAAATCGACGATGGTAAAGCTGCTCCTTAAGGAGGAGGACGCGACCGAGGGCGATGTTTATGTAAACGGTTATGATGTCACTTCAATGTCAAGACAGGAGGTTCCTTATCTCAGGAGGAGCCTTGGCGTAGTTTTTCAGGATTTCAGGCTGCTTCCGAATAAAACGGTATATGAAAATGTAGCGTTTGCCATGGTAATTACGGAGTCGCTTCCCAAAGAGATCAGGAGGCAGGTGCCCATGGCGCTTGCGCTCGTTGGTTTGAGCAGGAAGGCAAACATGTATCCGAACCAGCTCTCAGGCGGCGAACAGCAGAGAGTCGCACTTGCCAGAGCTTTGGTCAATAACCCGGCGCTGCTTATAGCCGATGAACCTACAGGAAACCTGGACCCGGAGACATCCTGGGAGATAATGAAGCTTCTCAGCGAAGTCAACCACAGAGGTACGACGGTCATTGTGGCTACACATGAAAAGTCCATCGTCGATGAAATGAAGAAACGCGTCGTAGCCATCAGCAAGGGCTTGATCGTCAGGGACCAGGAGAAAGGACTTTACAGGGATGAAGATAAGAACAGTCCGGCATATAATTAAGGAAGGCGCCATAAACTCATATAGAAACAAGCTCATGTCTTTGGCATCCGTGATGATAGTGACTGCTACGCTTGTAGTTTTCGGTTTTTTCCTGCTTACGGCGTACAACCTCGAGGACAATATAAAGGTATGGAAGGAATCTCCGCAGCTTGAGGCATTCTGCTATGACGAACTTGACGATGCCCAGGTCCAGAAAGTTGAGGACAGTATCAAAAATAACGACAAGATAGTGTCCTATGAGAAAGTCACCAAGGAGGAAGCTTTTCAAAAAGCAAAGGAAAAATTGGGCAGTGGTACCGAGTTGCTAAATGGCTACGGGGAAAGTATTTTCCCGGTTTCCTTCATCATCAAGCTCAAAGATACCGCTTACAGCAAGGAAGTTGTCGCAACGCTTGAAAAAACGAGCGGCATCAGGAAGGTTAGCTATTCACAGGATACCATCGATATAATTACCAGGATATCGTACTGGATAAAACTCGGCAGCAGCTTTATGGTGACGGTTTTCCTTATAGTATCGATATTCATAATATCCAATACCATCAAGCTGACCGTATTTGCCAGGCGTAAGGAAATCAACATAATGAAATACATAGGCGCCACAGATTGGTTCATACGCTGGCCTTTTGTGGTAGAAGGTGTTATAATAAGTGTAATTGGCGCAGTGGTAGCATTTGTCATATCGACATATGCATACAACGCTATCCAGGTAAGATTTGCGCAGGACCTTTTTATTGCGAATACACAGCTGTTAAAACTTGCGAAGGTACAGGAAGTCTGGTCGCAGCTGGCAGTTTACTATATGCTGATCGGAGCCGTTGTCGGCACCATGGGAAGCTTTCTGTCGATACGCAGGTATTTGAAGGTTTAAAGGTAAAAAAGCCAGGCAATTATTTGTATGGAGGTTTGGAATAGTGAAAAGATTGACAATCGTGACGCTTCTTGCAACCATATTGATATCATCTTTCGTACCGGTCACTGTGGCGGCCGACCAGTTAAGCGAAGCAAAGGACCAAAAATCGTCAATTGATAGTCGAATCAACAAACTGAACCAGCAAAAAAAGCAGGTAATGCAGCAGAAATCCAAGTTGGAGAGCCAAAAAAGTACAATTGCCAAACAACAGAAAAATGAATCGAATGCATATCAGGAATTGCTGAAGCAAATAAGTGACGCCGAGGAAAATCTCAGACAGACCGAAAAGGCGCTGAAAGAGGCCGAAGACAATTACAACAACCAACGTGAGCTTGTTAAGACCAGACTGCAGGTAATGTACATGAATTCGAGCGTTTCAGTCCTTGATACGCTTCTGACTTCAAAAAGCCCGCTCGAATTCTTTGAGCGCGCCCAGTATATGTCTACGATATCCCAGTTTGACGAGACAATGATAGAAGAACTCAACAACGCCAAACAGGATGTGGAGGATAAAAAGCAGCTCGAACAGCAAGCCAGGGATCTTCTTGCACAGAAGGCCGACGAAAAGGAACAGAGACTGTCACAGCTTAAAAGTTCGCGGGCCGACGTCGAAGATCAGATAGAAAGAAGCAAATCGGCACTCGATAAGCTCGAAAGAGATATAGATGCGCAGATCGCCGAAGCTAACAGGCTCAACAGCATAATCAAAAAGCTTTCATCGAAGGGGAAATATGCCGGCGGTTCGATGGTATGGCCTTGCCCGGGTAATTATGACGTAACATCCCGCTACGGAATGAGAAAACATCCGATACTCAGGAAATATAAAATGCATACCGGGATCGATATAGGGGCGGACAGGGGAGATTCCATCGTTGCCGCCAACAGTGGTACGGTAATCATGGCTCAGTATGACAGGAGCGGCGGCTACGGGAACATGGTTGTAATAGACCATGGCGGCGGGATAACGACATTGTATGCACATGCGAGCAAGCTGCTCGTCAGTGTCGGCCAGCATGTAAAATCGGGCCAGGTTATTGCGAAGGTCGGCAGCACGGGTTTATCGACAGGCAACCACCTGCACTTTGAAGTAAGGGTAAATGGTGAAACCAAAAATCCTCAGGTAGGTTACCTGAAAAACTGAGTATTAAAATATTACATACCAGTCTCAATGAATACAAACCCGGTTAAAAAACCGGGTTTATTTATTTTATAAGGAGCATAGGATATATTAATTGGTGTTGGGGCCAGTACATCACAATGTTTTAGCGAGGGGCGATAATATGGAGAAAAAATACACGATGCGGCAGTTGACCATTTTCATAGCGATAGCCGTCGTGATTGCGATTTCTGCAACTGCAATGCTGCTGTATACAGTAAGTGCCTTTCAGAATAGATATGTCATCTCATTCGACACAAGTAAGGTCAACTACCAGAACATAGTCAAATTCAATGAGGTCAGAAAGATCCTGACGGAGGATTATTATCAGGCTGTCGATCAAAATAAGCTGATCGAGGGAGCTGTGGGAGGTCTGGCCGATTCTCTGAAGGATCCCTACACTGTTTATTTCAATAAGCAGCAGATGGAATCTTTCATGGAGAAGTCCGAAGGCAGCTACGTAGGGATCGGCGTAACGGTAAATGTAGATACTAACGGGCTCCTGACGGTAATTGAGCCGAGCGAGGGCTCGCCGGCGAAAAAGGTCGGCATGAAACAGGGCGACAAGATAGTCAAGGTCGGTAATACCGACGTTACCGCGTTAAGCGATGAAAATATGATAATAAGCATGATAAAGGGCAAGGAAAACACAAAGGTAAAACTCACGGTATACAGGCCGTCAGAAGACAGATATCTGCAGTTCGACATTACAAGGCAGAAGATCAAGGCCTCCAATATAAGAAGTGAAATAATGGATGGGGATATCGGTTACATAAGGCTTGTAATGTTCGACAGCCAAATATCGGAATACTTTGAAAGCGATCTAAAAAAAATGCTCGACAAAGGGATCAAGGGCCTTGTCATCGATCTGAGAGACAATCCGGGGGGATCGTATGAACAAGTGGTCCGGGTTGCCGACACTCTGCTTCCCGAGGGTACAATAGTTTATACCGAAGATAGAAATGGTAAAAAAGAATATAGGAAGTCCGGCAAATCCTATGTCAGCCTGCCGCTTGCGATACTGACCAACGGCAACAGCGCCAGCGCTTCCGAGATCCTGGCCGGAGCTGTCAAGGACTACTCCAGAGGGACGCTTGTTGGGACAAAGACTTTCGGCAAGGGCCTGGTTCAGGCACTGAAGCTGCTTGAGGACGGTTCTGGACTGAAAGTAACCATTTCAAGGTATTTTACACCTTCGGGAGTTTGCATACAGGGGAAGGGTATCATGCCTGACATAGAGGTGAAGGTGCCCGATGAGTACAGGAATCTGCCGGTATCTCAAATTCCCAGGGATAAGGATACACAGCTAAAAGCAGCCCTGGATTCGGTAAAAAGTAAAATAGGTTCCGATTGACGCATAAAAGGTTGTTTTCTCCACAAAATACATTCGCAGGATAACATGGATTTTAGAGAGGTGCGAAGATGGAGAAAAAGCCTGAAAAAAAGCTTGATACTATTAAATTGGAAATAGCCCGGGAACTCGGACTGGCCGACAAGGTGCTGCAAAACGGCTGGAAAAGCCTTACTGCAAAAGAGACCGGGAAAATTGGAGGACTTGTCTCCAAAAGAAAGAAAGCCTTGCAGGACGTAAGTCATGTGATAGAATAAATATGCACATGACTTTTGTATTTGTGGGGTGATTCTCATTTACGGTGACTTTGCCTATCTTTACGACAGGCTTATGCACGATGTGGATTACAAACAGTGGGCGGATTACATTGAAGCTATCTGCGGGCGGCACGGACTTAAACCCGGGTTGATGGCGGATCTCGGATGCGGAACGGGCAGTTACTGCCTTGAGATGTCACAAAAAGGCTATGAAATGATCGGGATCGATCAATCGGCTGAAATGTTGAGCTGTGCCCGGCAGAAAGCTGTCGACGCCGGCGCGGACATACTGTTTCTCAATCAGGACATGACCGGCTTTGAGCTTTACGGCACTGTTGATGTAATAACGAGTCTGATGGACAGCGTTAACTACGTTACATACAAACGTGATCTTAAGCGTTTCTTCAAGCTCGTGGCAAACTATCTGAATCCGGACGGGTTATTCATTTTTGATGTAAATACGCCGTTCAAATTCAGGAATATATTATCCAACAATACATTCGCTGAAACGGAACAGGATGTGGCTTATATATGGCAAAACTGTTACGACGGCGAAACAAGGCTGTGCAGGTTCGATCTCACATTTTTCGTGAATGAGGGAGACCATTACAGAAGGTTCGATGAAGTGCAGTTCGAAAGAAGCTATGAGAAGGAAGAACTGTCGGAGCTGTTGGCCGCCGCAGGCCTGAAGACGCTGTCGGTGTATGATGCGCTGCGTTTTAGGAAACCGCCGGAGAATTGCGAGCGTATGTTTTTTGTCTGCAAAAAAGCAGGATAATATTACTTGTTGCTTCTCTGAATATTAATATAGGATTGTGGCAAAATAAAAATGCAACATACTTATGGTAACTTTATGAGGAAGAGATAAATAATATTGAGTATATTTTATGTAATCTTCTCTCATTGACAAGCCATAAAGGAGTGTGCTAAACTTATTAAGGTTTGGTAAAAAGAGCACAATGTGCTGCCAGATCCAAGTTAAATTCAGGAGGTTTTTAGCAATGCAAAGAGGAAGAGTAAAATGGTTCAACGCTGAAAAAGGTTTTGGTTTCATTGAAAGAGATAACGGAAACGACGTTTTCGTTCATTTTTCAGCAATCACTATGGATGGGTTCAAGACTCTCGAAGAAGGCTGCGAAGTTGAGTTCGACGTAGTCGAAGGCGCAAAGGGACCCCAGGCTGCAAATGTTTCGAAGGTTATGTAATTAAAGTTAACAAACTTTAACATAAATTCTAAGATCAGCAGACGAGAACCCCGATATTAATTTATCGGGGTTTTTTATATAATATTGCTGTACTATTGTTTTTCATTGCGGAGTTACATACTTAGAGCATATAAATTCGGCTTTGTGGCAAATTCAAACTCGCGGAGCATAAATGCTCCGCTCAAACAGTGAATTTGCCCTTCGTAATGCCTCATTAATATGCTCTACATCATAAAACTCACGTAATTTAAAACAATAGCACAGCATTTGATCAGCGGGTTTGGCGAAACTCGCAATTCAAAGGGTGCGGAAGATGCTGTGCCGGTTGTTTTTTATTGCGGAGTTACATACTTAGAGCATTATAGATGCTGTGCTAGTTGTTTTTTATTACGAGTTTCATTCTTAGAGCATATAGAATGCTGTGCCCGATCGTTTTTTATTGCGGAGTTTACGTTCTTAGAGCATATAAGGTTCGCTTTGCGGCAAATTCAAACAATAGTATTTGCTGCGCAAATACTTACAGCTGAAACGAAATGCGAAGCATTTCATATTGCTCCGCTCAAACAGTGAATTTGCCTATGCAAAGCTTCACCAATATGCTCTACATCACGAAACTCATGCAATTTAAAACAAAGGCACAGCATTGGATTTGCGGGTTAGCGAAACGAATGAAATTTCAAACAACGGCGCAGCATCAGAGTGACGGGTTTGGTGAAAATAATATAATTCAAAACAATACATATGTAATTCCAAGTAAATTGACCAGTACGGGTAAAATAGAAGTATTAGCAAGCAGAAGGAGAGTTTATGGAGGATCATATAGTTAGGGCAACGGCGGGCGGCGGCTCGATCAGGGCGTTTGCCGCGGTTACTACAAATATAGTTCAGGAGGCGCACAGGCTGCATGGCACCTCGGGCGTAGCGTCGGCGGCGTTGGGCCGGACGCTCACCGCAGCGGCGATGATGGGCAGGATGTTCAAGAACGAAAAGGATATACTGACCATACAAATAAAGGGCGACGGTCCGCTTGGCGGTATCATAGCGGTGTCGGATTCCGAATCCAATGTCCGGGGTTATGTTTACAACCCTGAAGTTTATCTGCCACTTAATGCAGTTGGTCATTTCGACGTGGCAGGTGCGGTCGGCAAGTCCGGATATCTGAACGTAATAAAGGATCTGGGCCTGAGGGAGCCTTACGTAGGTTATGTAGACCTCGTATCAGGCGAAATAGGAGAGGATCTGGCATATTATTTTGCTTATTCCGAGCAGGTCCCCACGGTAGTTTCGCTTGGCGTACTTGTCAGCCCGGACGAAAACATCGTAACGGCCGGAGGCTATATAATCCAGCTGATGCCCGGAACCGATGAGGAGACTATCAAATACCTCGAGGACAAGATATTCCTGGCGGATTCCGTCACCTGCATGCTTACGGATGGGTTGGACCCAGTCGGTATACTGCAGAAGCTGCTTGGCGAGAAAGGGCTCGAAATCACGGACAGGCTGCCGTGCAAGTTCGAGTGCAATTGCAATAGAGAGCGAATGGAGCGCAATCTTATCAGTCTCGGCAGGAAAGAACTGATAGACATTGCGGACGAGCAGCATGGAGCCGAGCTTCAATGCCACTTCTGCAACAGGAAGTACTATTTCACGGAAGAAGAGATCAGGGCGTTGGCTTAAGAGACAGGTAGAGTAAACTTATGCCGATTCAGCCTTCAGGGTATAAAGATTAAGGGCGGCATGATAAGGCTGTATCTGGCTGATGCTTTTGCTGGAATAATTATCTTTGCAGAAAATTGATTTTGTTATTGACTTTGAAACCTCTTTTTTGTATACTAGTTATTGTCGCTCGACGCGAGAGGTTCACGGGAGCTTAGCTCAGCTGGGAGAGCACCTGCCTTACAAGCAGGGGGTCATAGGTTCGAGCCCTATAGTTCCCACCAAAGATCTTTTAACGGGATCTTGAATATAAGCTTCACGCGCAAGCGGCATTTGGCCCGGTAGTTCAGTTGGTTAGAACGCTAGCCTGTCACGCTAGAGGTCAGGGGTTCGAGCCCCCTTCGGGTCGCCATTAATACAGATAACAGCAATGTTATCTGTACTTATGCCCAGATAGCTCAGTTGGTAGAGCAGAGGACTGAAAATCCTCGTGTCGCTGGTTCAACTCCGGCTCTGGGCACCAATATTTATCCGCCGCAGGCGGCATAAATAGCAGCTGTAAGATTTTCGCCCAGGCGAAAATCATGGATTATCCGTCGTAAGGCGGCATAATCTGTATGCGGGATTAACTCAGTGGTAGAGTGTCACCTTGCCAAGGTGAAAGTCGCGAGTCCGAATCTCGTATCCCGCTCCAATTTAAGCAGTACTGAGAAACTGGACGGTAGAGGCCGGTAAACGGTATCGAGGATCCAGTTTCTAGTATCTGGCGCCATAGCCAAGTGGTAAGGCAAGGGTCTGCAAAACCCTCATTCCCCAGTCCAAATCTGGGTGGCGCCTCCAACGACCTACAGAATCAATGTTCTGTGGGTTTTTTATTTGCCCTCGGGAGCAATCTGGGGAAAAGGTCTCCACTCTTTAACTTTCTAGTTTAATTTAGAGATTGGGGGCAAAGGTCTATGGTAAGAAAGCGTAGTAAGTTCATTTCGGAGTAATCAACTCACTGCAGTACACTTCAAGAAGCAATGGATAACTTCATAAAGTTCAAGACCGCTCAGGGAATGGCCGAGCTAACCATGAAGGATTATTTCAGAACGTTTAAAGAATTCAGAAGGGTATCATCATATTCCATATGTCTAGATACCTTGAAGCAGGAATTACTTACGTTTTTAACACCTCTTTCAAATGGTTCACCTGCAAAATTTAACAGGCCTTATAGAAATCTAAATACGTTATTTAACTGGCTTGTCCAGCAGAAAGCAATGCCTGACATCGTAGAGGAAGTAATGGCAAAGGTGGGTATTGTATAGATATATAACAAAATTGGCAGTGGATACTTTACGGAAAGGGAGGAATTTGTCTTGCAGGTGTTAGGGGTTGCCTCGAAAATAATTATAGTTAAATAGCAAGATTATTGGGATTACCTCATGCTAAACAGGTACAGTGGGATTAGTGCGTATCCATCAAATACTGATACCCTGTTCAGTTTGCATTTGATTTGGTATACTATGGATGTAAAGCATGAGAAAAGGGATCATTTTACTATGAAAGTAAAATATTCTGGGAATTATTTTGAACATTATATTATAAGTTATGATACAAGCAGCACTGCACCTAATAAAAGTGGATTTAAAATTTGGCAAGGTTATACATAGAGATAGAGGGTTTTGAAGAGTTTACAGGCCTAATAGAGGAAATAAAAACCATTGATAGATTTAAATAGAGATGTTGTATGTTCGAAAGAAGAGTTTTGGAAGCTAAACAAAATGGTAATGGACTCTCATGATAAAGGCGGAAAAGTTGTTATAAGATATTAATGGAGACCTATTTCCCAAAGTGCTTCACTTCTAGAATTTAATTTAAAGTAGATAAAGACGGTATATCAAAAATATGTCTTTTCATAAATGAAGGTGAACAATGAAAAGAGTTAGCTTTTTGGAAGTGTTTCTTATCATATTGGTGGTAGGTGCACCTATAACTGGAGTTCTGTTTCTAATATATTATTTGTTTGGTTGCGCTCAAGAAAGAGCATTTCTTTCCGGCAGCGACTATCTTCTGATACCGAATAGTTTTGTAGGATGGAGTTTCGTGCTTTTTGGATTAGCGTTTTTTATGCTCATTTTGTTCAGAATTGATTTTAACAGTTATGCTGGTAGGATTATTTACCTGTACCAGAGGATTAGTGGCAAACTGATTGCCAGTGGGGCTGTGGTAGTTTTCTTTATTGTCATGACTTACCAATTTTTTTCGTACACTGTCATTTCTCCTTCTGGTATATTGTATAAGGAAAGCCTGCTTCAAAATGGAGTACATTATAGTTGGAACGATGTTAGGGGAGCAGACGTATTTTATACAATACATCAGAATAAGTACAGAACCAAATATAGACTTCATTATGTTTTATCAACAACTGATGGCAAGCAGTTTGAGATAAAGCTGTCGAAACAGTTTTGGAGCAAGGTTATATCGGTAGATAATCTGCTTAAAGAGAAAAAAATAATAGTGAATAGAGAAACGATACAAAGAGACAGTTGCTTTAGTCTGCTTACTAATGAACTTGTGGAGTTTTCAGAGGGGTTAGGAATATTGAAACGGATTATGGCTGTCAAGGAATAAAGGTAATTCACTGGTAATATATGCTGTTAGCTTGCTGTAACTTGATTGTCAGGGTTACGAGTAGTAAACTGAAGATAACCGTTAAATTTCTGCAAGAACTAACAGGCTCAAAGCCTTATAATAACTGGGTTGCGTCAACCGGATTGACTGGAGGGAAATGCAAAACCCTCATTCCCCAGTCCAAATCTGGGTGGCGCCTCCAAATGAAACGACTGTCATTGTTACAATGGCAGTCTTCTTTTTCTGTCCGGAAAGGCTGTTGTCAAGGCTTCTGGGTTCTTTGAATCTTATATTTCTGATAAAAGTCAGCATTGATGCGTCATTTCAACACCCGTATAATTAAATTATGCACCCCCTCCAAGACCACAAAGGGGGAATCGTTAAAAGGTTTAGGACTCGTTAAATTGTTTGAGGTCATCTAGGCAGTTTAATAGTATTCAGAAATATTCTATTGACATTGACTTTGCGTCAACTTGTATAATAGTTGCAAGGCGGTGATGTTTTTGGACTTGATTAGAATAAACGAAGTTGTTGACAACTTTGGTATATCAAGCAGGACACTAAGATATTATGAGGAAATGGGGCTTTTATGGAGCAACCATCCTGATAACAAAACCCAACGTTATTATGATACCGCCGCGCTTGAACGGTTGAAACAGATTATTATTTTACGCAAATTACAAATCCCTGTTAAAGATATAGTCGTTATATTCAAAAGTGAAAACACGGCGGCATTGATTCAAGCATTTGTGGACAAGCTCGAATCACTTGATACCGAAATTTCAGCCTTATCTGAGCTAAGACATCTTGTCGATGATTTTCTTCATAAAATGCTAATGAGTGGTATCAAGAAAATATCGGCTATTACTTTGCTTTATGAAGAAACAGAAAAAAGGCTTGCCACAGTAGAAAAAGATAAGACGGTCACATTTGAAAAGTTATCGGAAATCAACCGTGAAGCGTTAAGGCTGCACGATGTTCGGATCATCCGGTTGCCGCCCATGCGGGTATTGACTTCCCGATTGAAAACGGGACAGGTGGAGGGTTTAGACGAGAACTTATTTGCGAAATACGGGTTTATGCCCGATCCCGGATTGCGAAATTGTTTTTTCAGAAAAGAATCTAACAACGAATGGATCATGCTCATAAAAATCCCGCAAGATTATGAAAACGTGACGGCATATATTGATGAGGATTTTCCGGGCGGGTTATTTGCCTTAACCAGTTCTTTCATGGTGGATATGGACGATACCTTCATTCTTTTGCGGGATTGGATAAACAGAAGCGACAATTATGAGCTTGACGCCGACGCGGAAGGTAAGCTACAGCGCGATGAAATGATCGAGGAAATCCTGCCGTGGGATATTGTCGATAAATTTAAACTATACCAGCAGGATGTTTTTGTACCGATAAAGATAAAAAAAGGAGAATGAATAATGGCGTTAAATCAAGAGCAAAAAGAACTGCAAAAGGAACTGAAAACGCGCGCTGACGCCTTTGTAAGCCTTTGTGAAAAATTACCGAAAGACGTTGTGACTGCGTGGTTTAAGTTGGTCGGCTATATTCGTGAATACTGCTACATGGATGAAGAGTGGGACGGCAAGGAGTTGATCTTCTGCTCCGAAGGAAGATCTTTTTTTAAAATGGTTCTTACGCCGGACGCAGTTTTAACTTCATTTACGGATAAAAATGACGAATCGGAAATTATGGAGCTTAGATCGACGGAATCCGTTGATGAAATCATTGCGATGATCAAGATAAAGCAGTTTCCTGAACGTGTGCTGCCAAGCGATGATATTAGGGTTTCTTCTGGCGGGGGTCGCTGCGATTTATGTCTGCATAACAGCATAACTCTTAAAAAGCAGGACAGACGCATAGAAATGGCTCTGGGCTTTACAAAATATTTCGGTGACGGCGGCAGTCATAATGAACATGTGTGCAGGGGGAACAATGCAGATTGCCTGATACACGATATCGGACGCGGAACTCCTGGGCTTACGGCAGATGAGGTGACGCATATCGCGTTTCCATATTGGTGGATAAAAAGCAGTCGTAATAAGGATAACGCTTTGAAAATCAAACCGTATTTGACTAATATCGCTAACTGGAACGGGATCGCACCGAATACATTGCAGCTCCCTGATTGCGAAATTCTGCCCGCAAGCATCAAGGCCATTATGATAAATGAAGTGGTACCGAAAAACCCGGACGACTGGTTTTATAGCGAAGCCCACGACCCGGAAAACAGGAGATCTGCGTTCGGTTTATTTGAACGTGCGGGCGTATCCGTTAAAAGTATGCGTGACATCCTTAATTTGGGCATCTACATAACCACCGCTTTGAAAACCCCGAAAGTAGGCTATACACCCGCCCCCGAAGTCATTAAAGCGCAGCTCCCGCTGCTGGAAGCCGAGCTTGCATTGTTCCCAAATCTCAAGGTCATCATGCTGATGGGCGACGTGGCGAAAAAGGCCGTTAACATGATTGTAAAAGAAAAGACAAAGCAAAACGTCATTCCGTCGAAATCTACCGGTAGTATCCGACACAATGAGTATTATTGGGATGCTGTCCGCATTTTCCCGTCTTACATAATGACCGGCAAGAATCTTTTGATTGAAAAAGGTAAATGCGATACGATAGCGGACGATATTCGCAGGATGATGGAGGTTGTAAAATGAGTGAAAAAACCGACCTGCGAAAAGTGAGCGAAGAGACTATGCGCTTCATGCGGGGGAAGTATGTTCTAGATGAAGTGGGCGACGGTAACAATATATTAGAGTTCCGTGAGGGCGGGGAAACAATTTTGACTATCCGCATACATGAAGACTGCTATGATTTCCATATTGATGAAAAATGTATACCTGTAGCCGATTTGGAAACGCTTGAATCCGTTAAACAAATGATAATAATTAAAAAGAAACCCAACCGTAAACCGTTTTCGAAAGAACAAGCTATTTACGCCAGCTGCGGTCACCGTTGCGATTTGTGTGTGCATTATAACGGCGGAACAATCAGCGAGGAGTTCCGGGCGGAGCTGAAAGAGCGGTTGATACGTGTATATGCGGGGGGCGTAGGTGATGGGGGGTATTGGGGCGATGATATGGAGTTTTGCGACGGCTGTCATACAGGGGGATTAGATAAAAGCTATAGTTGCGATTCATTGAAATGCGCGGCAAAAAATGGCGTTGATAAATGCCAGAATTGCCGTAAAAATCCTTGCGATAAGGCACATCATTTATATCAAGGACTAAAACCTGAAATCCACACAAATACCATTGCTGCCGACGATGTTACATGGGTAATTCTGCCTTATGTATATGACCAATATGGAAATTAAGGGGCTAACAAATCCAAGGGATAGATGCATTCCCCACAGAAATGCGCCTCCTTCGGGTGTAGCTAAAAAGGAATAATTAAATTGTTTCAATAACGCTTATTTTAGACAATGTTCCCAAGCCCTCCGGGGTTTGGGATTTTTTCATTTCAGGACAAAAACGGCCCAGCTTCCAAAGACATTCCTGAAATATTTCGTACCGGACATGCGTAAAAATTACTCACGTTAAAAATACGTGGGTAGTTTCTTTATTTTTTTACTCACGTCATGTTGTTGTGGGTATGCTTCACTGAAGCAGGGATAAGGTCAGGACAGCCGAAAATGTGGTTATTCTGCTTATCCTGGTTACGACTTGTTTATTGCAAATTTATAACTTACAGAGTTAAAACTAAAAAAACGCAAAAACGGTATTATAATAAAGGAAAAATACAAAAACAATACAAATATTACAAAAAATGGGGCATAAATGGAATTGACACGAGATTGATAATCAATTAAACTACTCAATGTAAATAAATTACAGAATAAGAAATAAAAGTTACAGCAAAAACCAGATACTCATATAGATAAAAAAACCGATGTTCAAAATCTTTTTTACATTATCTATATATGAAACGCTAATAAAAATAGGAATAGAAAGTACATACGACAGATAAGTGCAAAAAGGCCGGTGTTCCCAAATCTTTTTTGCTTTATTAATAGTTGTTTTAAACGACTATAATTACGGATTCTGGTTACATAATAAAATTATTTGGGAGATACAGGTTGATGAGATTAGCTGCAATTGAAATAGGTACAAATTCAACAAAAATGATTATTGTAGAGCGAAATGAAACTGGCTCTTATTCCACAATCCGAAAATGTATTACCGTGAACCGCCTTAGCCACAGGATGTTTGAAAAGAATATTATTCAACCTGAGGCATTTGAAGGCGGCTTGGACATTATTCGTGATTACATGAGGGTTATAAAAGAGAATGAAGCGGAACTGGTTTCTATTTTTTCCACAAGCGTATTGCGGGATGCGGACAACAAGGACGTATTCATGCAGGAGGTTAAGAGCCGGACCGGTTGTGATATTCAGATTATCAGTGGCGACACGGAAGCCTGGTATGCATATAAAGCAGTAAGCCGCCTTATACAAGACAGAGATGGGAAAGCCATTGTTATTGATATTGGTGGAGGGAGTACAGAAGTCATTCTTGGCAATAGGGAGTATATTGATCAAAAAATCAGCATAGATATAGGAGCAGTCAGATTAACGGAGCTGTACTGCAAAAACGATCCGCCAACAGACCAAGATATAAGCAGGATTTCCGGCTATGTAAAAGAGAAGCTTATTGGAATACCTTCCATAGCACCTCAAAATGCCATGTTGATCGGAACGGGCGGGACAATCAAGACTTTGGCCACAATTTATTCTGCTGTGGATGACTGGGACGAAAAAAGTATAAACGGTATGATTGTTCCCAGAAAGGCCGTCCTTGATATATTCCAGGAACTGGCGGGAATGAATATTGAAGCCAGGAAAAAAGTGAAGGGCTTGAATCCTAAAAGGGCTGATGTCATTATAACCGGCCTGCTGATTTTGCTGTCCATATTTGAGGTATATGAAGCAAATGAGATCACAATAAGTTCATATGGAGTTCTTGAAGGTCTTGTGGAAGATTATATTGGTTTACATAATTAAGTTCCGGTTCACCTTTGCATAGTTGCGATGAGGGAGGATATTAACATAATGAGCTTTATCGAGGTTAATAATCTGGTAAAGGATTATAGGATAAACGTTAAGAAACGTGGAATGCTTGGTGCGGTACAGAGCCTGTTAATTCCGGAGTATAAAGAAATAAGGGCGGTTGACGATATCAGCTTTTCTATAGAAAAGGGTGAAATGGTAGGATTTATTGGCCCTAATGGAGCAGGTAAATCTACAACTGTAAAAATGCTTACAGGTATACTTGTACCGACTTCGGGGTCCATCTGTACGGGAGGGCTTTCTCCGCATCTTGACAGAAAAAGGAATGCAGCGAGAATAGGCGCAGTTTTCGGACAGAGGACCCAGCTATGGTGGGACCTCCCGGCAGAGGATACGTTTGATCTGCTTCGATACATTTATAAGCTGCCGGAGAAAAAATTCAAGATGAATATGGAAATGTTCAATGAATTATTGGGGCTTAACGAGTTTATATCCAAGCCAGTGAGACAGTTAAGTCTTGGACAAAGGATGAGAGCTGATATAGCAGCTTCATTAATTCATGATCCCGAGATTGTGTTTTTTGATGAACCGACCATAGGACTTGATGTCGTTGCCAAACAGAAGGTTCGCGATTTTGTAAGGCTCATAAATAAAGAGAAAAAAGTTACTATGCTTTTTACCACACATGATATGGGAGACATTGAAAAAACCTGTGACAGAATGATTATCATCGACAAAGGGAAAATCATCTATGACGGTACGACAGAAGAAATCAAGAGTAAGTATGCGAAGCTAAGAACCCTGATAGTTGACTTTGTAGAAAAGCAAACCGGAATTAAAATTCCTGGGGTGGAGGTATGTGAAGACAAAGGAAACAAGCTTCAGTTCAAATTCAACAAGGATGAGGTAGCGGTTCAGGAACTGATCAGCAGGTTGGCGCAGAAATATGGCATATCCGATTTGACAATACAGGAAATGGAAATAGAAAACATAATCCGTGAGATATATGAAGGCGGGATCAAATGCGATGAGGGCTTATGTGGAGTTTGCTAAGAAAGCGTTTCAAAACAGTATTGTATATAGAGTTGACAGTTATGCGGGGATAATCAATACAATCGTAATGATTCTAGTAAACGTTGCCATCTGGAAAGCAATTTATGAAGAGGAAGTAGTTTTGGAAGGGCTCCAGTTCAAATTGGTTATGACATATATCGTTTTAAGCTTTCTGATGCAGTGTGTTTTTGGTATGGATGAATATCTGATACAGGGTAAAGTAAGAAGCGGCGCTATTTCGACCGATATGATGCGGCCGGTCAGCTTTCTGAATTATGTGTTTTCACATAATATTGGAATTATGTTGTTCCGGATTATAATCCAGTTGACGCCGGCACTTTTGGTAGCCATTTTGTTTTTCAAAATACTGCCGCCCTTTTCTCCTTTGATTGCTGTCTACTTTGCGATAAGTGTTGTATGCGGATACCTTGTGCTTTACTCGATTAATCTTGCTGTATGGCTTACTTCATTTTGGTATTTTGAAATATTCAGTTTTATCACGATAAAGGATGCAGCAGTGATGATTCTGTCAGGTGCGTTATTACCGGTCTGGTTTATGCCGGAGTGGTTGTACAACTTCGTACAAATCACACCTTTCGGGTCGATCTATTCCGTACCTATAACCATTTACCTGGGGCAGCTTCCGGAAACAGAGATTTTTTCAAAAATCATTCTGCAACTGGTATGGATCGTTGTTTTCCAAGTAATTGACAGGCTGATATGGCATTGTGCCGCTAAAAGAATAGTGGTTCAGGGGGGTTAATCTTGATTAGGCAGAAGATGTTTACAATACCCGAATTGATTCAATTGTTTTTTATGCATACGAAGCTAATTGCAAAAACAACGCTGGAATATAAGTTTCACAGGTCGCTTGTTACCTTTGCGATTTTCGCAAGGGAGATGATCAGTATTGTCATCATGTACCTGATTATGGCTAGGTTTGTTAAGATAAAAGGCTGGGATATGAATGAAATGCTTTTTCTCTATAGCTTTTTATTCCTTTCTTACAGTTTGTTTGCCTTTGTTTTTGCAGGGATCCGGGACTTTGACAGAATGGTCCAATCCGGGGAACTGGACCGATTTCTTCTAAGGCCGTTAGGCGTGATGTATCAGGTTATCGCTTCAAGGTCGGATTTTTCTGCAACCCTTGGTCATGGGCTGGTCGCAATCCTCTTACTGATAAAAACTGCTGGCTCTGTCGGCATTGAGTGGAATCTGAGAAATATATCGGTATATATTGCTGTTGTTTTAGGCGGGACAATGATCCAAGCAGCCCTGTTCATGATTTCCTCATGTTTCAGCTTTTGGACGATTAATACCACAAATCTGCGGAATTTGGTTTTCTTTAATGCCAGGCGGTTTGCTGCATATCCAATCAGTTTTTATCCTAAAGTGATACAGAGTCTTTTAATATTCGTGCTGCCCTTTGCATTTGTAAACTATTACCCCACCCTTTACTTTCTGGAAAAGCCTGAGATTCCAATATTCTGGGGGGCGATACCATATTTGACGCCGGCTGTTGGCATTCTTACGTTCGGGCTGGTTTATCTATTTTGGAAATTTGGTATGAACCATTATTCAAGTGTTGGAAATTAGCTCCAAGTCCGTTCTGATTGAGTGTAGCAAAAATTCTATTTTAAAGGATGTAAATGCGAAATGAAAAAGTACATTAACATAATTGTACTCGGAATAATAGCCGTTTCCGCGCTGGTTTATCTTGTTGCAAAAACAGTAAATATCCAGGATGTATTTTTGGATGTTGGTATTTATGACCGGAAAATATCCGTAATAAGTACTGCGGATATTCATGGACATGTTCTATATGACGAGGAAATCGGTTATTACTCCCTTGATACGACTAAAAATGTAGTTGGCATGCCAATACTCAGGACATTGGCCGACACGGTGAAGAAGAACAATAAAGATACGTTGATGCTGGATTCGGGAGATATGTTTCACGGGACGAATGAGGCCAATATCGAAAAAGGGAAAGGCATTGTGGAGATAGCAAACCTGATGGGCTATACTGCAATGACCATAGGGAATCACGATTTCAATTTCGGCCTTGATAGGCTGAAGGAGATAAAAAGCCAACTGAACTATCCGATTCTATCCGCTAATATTCTGGAAAACGGCAAGCCTCTTTTTGGTGAATATAAGATTATCGATATGGATGGGTTGAAAGTCGGCTTGTTCGGCTTAACGCAGGAGGAAGCGCTGGCTTATACAAACAGCAGGGATTTGAAAAATGTTTCGATTGAAAATGCAGTCACCGTTGCGAAAAAAATTGTTCCGGAATTGAAAAAAAGCTGTGATGTCGTAATACTGATGTCGCATTTGGGTGAAGAGAGAGACATTGATCTTGCAGAGAAGGTAGACGGAATTGATCTGGTTTTATGCGGACATCACCATTATCTTTTTCCAAAAGCCAAAAAGGTTGGCAATACGTACATGGGTGAGGCCGGAGGATCTGCTACACATATAGGCATTGCAGACATTTATTTAAAAAACGGAAAGGTTCAAAAGATTCTTTGGAGGGTGGAAACCACTTCTGATAAATCTAAAGCGGACAAAGAAGCTAATACCATTGCACAGCAGTATTTCAAAATAGCATATGAAACCCAGAAGGAAATTGTCGGTAAGGCAGATGTAAGGCTGAACGGTCTCCGGTTTGATGTCAGGTCTAAAGAAACCAATCTTGGTAATTTGCTCGCAGATGCCATGAAAGAAGAGGGGAAAGCGGATATAACATTAATGAATGGTGGAGGTATCCGGCAAAGTATACCGAAAGGTGACATAAGTCTTTATACAATTGGAAATACGCTTCCGTTTTATAACTTTCTGGTAACCATAGAACTAAAGGGGGATACCATTTATAAAGCGATAGAGAACGGACTCAGGTCATACCCGAGCGGAATGTACAACGGAGCTTTTTTACAGGTGTCCGGGATCAGCTTTGAGTTTGACGCCTCGAAAATCGCTGGGAAAAGATTGCAAAAGGTTTTGAAAGACGGGGTTCCGCTGGACAGAGACAGAATATATAAAGTTGCTACCAATGATTATCTTTATAATGGCGGGGACGGTTATGATTGCCTGAAGGATGCGAAATTGATTTATAACGGCAGGCTGCTCAAAGATGTGCTGGCAGATTACATCAAAAAGATGAAGACAGTATCGCCAAGCCTGGAGGGCAGGATCAAAGTCATTAACGAGAAATATAAATAGCTGTTAAATGAAGGTATCGGAATTATGAAAAAAAGAATAGATAGAGTTAATCGGAAGAAAGGTGTTCTGATTGTATTCGAGGGGTTAAGCGGCTGCGGCAAAAGCCGGAATGCAAAACTTCTGCTTAAGGATCTGAGAAACAAGGGGCATGACCCCGTAATGACGGAATGGAATTCAAATACAGCAATACGGAGCTTTGTTGAATGGCTTGATTCCAGAAATATACTGTCATCCAACATTTACAGCATATTACAGTGGTTTGGCTTTTTACTGGATTACTTCAGAGTTACCCTGCCAGCACTGCGGTCATCACGAATTGTCATTGCAGACAGGTATATCTACACAGGAATGACAAGAGACTCTGTAAATGGTGCAGGAGAGAAACTGGGCCGGATTATTGGCTTTTTTGTACGGAAGCCGGATTGCATTTATTTTATCGATGTACCTTCCCAAGTTTGTCTTGAAAGGTTGAAGGCAAGGAATACGGTATTGTTTCATACTAACAGGAGGATCAAAGGAAACAGGCTTTTAAAAAACAAGGATTTATACTATCTGAACAAAATGAGATACGAATACAAACGGCTGTTTGCTGAGCCAAAAAAGCTTAAGGTAGAAAACATCCAGCAGCTTGATCTTGGCAATGACAATATAGCAAGTACAAAAAATATTCAGGGGGATATGAGGATGCAAAAAAAGGAGATTGAAAACAGGATATGCACTATACTGAAAAATTATTGTCAGTATAACAGTGATAACATTTCCACCGACTGCGATTTAAGGGAAAATTACGGAGTTGATTCCCTCATTCTGGTTGAATTGCTGGTGGATATAGAAGCTGTCTTTGGAATTACTTTTGACAGTGAAATGCTTTCATATGAGCACTTTTCGACGGTTGCATCACTGGCGGAATACATCTATCAAAAAGGCGGTGAGGAACAAAAGGTGGGTTGTCTTTGAAAAAGCACACGATAGAAAATGTCCCCAGGTATTTTGAGCCTAATTTTCATGATTGTTTTCATAATGTTCTTTCAAGTCTTTTGCGTTACAAGGGCTTGAATACCAAGCTGGTGATGGCTGACTATCTTTCCTTCATGTATGAAAGGGAAAGCGGCTATATCGGTTTGAACTACCTGGATAAGCCTCTTAATACTATATTGTTAACAGAAGAAGAAATGAATACCTCGTTGGAATATGTGTTTTCACCAACCACAGCAAATTACCTGGACTATAATACAGTACTCAATGACAGCCGCTATGGGGACAGGGTGAAAATACTCCGGTTTTATGATGATGATAGCGAGCGGGCGAGTTTGCACCTGAAAGACCTTATTGATCGGAATGAACCGACTATTATCGCAGTAGACCTGTTTTACATGCATTATCACACAGCCTGGCAAAAGGAACATGGCCTGCATTACGTGATTGTCACCGGATATGATGACGAGAAAGGCTTGATTGAATTATTCGATAAAAAGTTGAATATCGGCAGCGACTTTGATGGAAGCCTGACCACACAGGAAATCATGCAGGCGAGAAACTCAAACAACCCGCATATGGATCCACTTTTAGGCGAATATGACAGGCCTCTGCACAATGTTTGGGTCGAAGTTAAAACAGATTCATTTGCAATATCCGACAGCAAGTCGCTGAACATTATAAGGAAAAGCTGCAGCAGAATGTACGGGCAAGAGATAGTTCTTGGTAACAAATGCGGACTGGCAGAGCTGGATCGGTTCCGAAACGATTTAATAATTAAAACGGAATCAGAATTAAACAATCAGGTTCTGAGCCTGTTCCGGTATTATACAACTGCGTTTAAGACGATTGCAAGAAGCAGAAGAAGATTTCGGGATTTTATCAATGAGCTTTCACCTATTTTACCTGTAGATTTGATAACAGGAGTTTCCGGCTTATTGGAGGATTCTTCAAAATGCTGGGAGCTTTGCTCGAATATTTCCTACAAGTTTGCCATCACAAAATCAAGGGAGCTTGTAAAAAGCATTTTTGAGAAATTGGGTACAGCGATGGAGTGTGAGACAAAAGCAGTTGACCGTTTATACGCATTTTTAACAAATCATCTGATGTGAACTGCAGGCAGCTCAGGTGGTTTCCATCTTTAATTTAAAAGGAGGTTTTAATTTGGTAAAGCATGAGTATTCACCCTGGAGACTTTTTCAGGAGAGCTATGAAAAGTATGGGGAAAATATAGCGTTGATCTATAACAACAAGCAGTACACCTATTCGGACATATATAATCAGGCTCTTGATTTTTGCAGGCTCACCGAGGGATATGATTTTACGATTGCGGGGGTTTTTCTGCCCAATTGTCCGGAATTCATCACATGCATGCTTGCCCTGAACAGGCAGAAGAAGACCTTCGTATCGTTATCATATCAGTTTAAGAATGATACATTGATAGAATTGATCAATCATACGGATATTGAACTTCTGATTACGGACAACAAAGGGTATTCCAGCGTCTGCGACTATATTGAAAAGCTTAATGTAAGAGTTGTTTTTGTTTTGCAGGATACCGGTGAATTCCGGATTTTTGAGTGCGCGAATAAGGTAAAAAGAGAATTACGCGGGATCAATGAGAATACCTTCGGTATTTGCTTTACATCCGGCTCGACTTCCAGGCCCAAAGGGATTGTATTGTCCAATTACGCGATCACCGGAAATGCTCTTGCCGTCGCAGAACATCTGGGTTTCACAAGTGAGGAAAGGACGATATTGCCCAGGTCCCTGGCACAGGCAAGCCCAATATCCGGGGACGTTCTGATGGCATTCAGCAGAGGCGGAGGAGTTATTCTGCTGAACAACGTTTTTCACCCGGCAATTTTTCTTAAGGCTATTCAACAGTATAGGGCTACGAATTTTTATATAGTAAGGACCATGCTTCTGCAGGTTCTTGAATATCCCAAGCTGGATCAATACGACTTAAGCTCGGTAAAGAGAATTTTAATTGGCGGCATGGTAAACCCCGTGCATATTTACAGGGAAACCGTACGCAAATTTCCATGGGTCAGGGTATTCAATGCTTACGGCTCGTCTGAGGTAGCTGCCAGGGTGACTTTCGGCGAGCATGAGGATGTAACGTCCCTGCCCTGCGTCATAGGTAAGCCGATGAGAGGGTGCGGTATTAAGATCTACAGGGAAGACGGGACTGAAGCTGCACAGGGAGAGACTGGAGAGCTGTATATTCAAAGTGATTATGAGATGGACGGGTACTATAAATCTGAAAAATTGACAGAAGAGACGCTATCCGGAAAAGGGTTCCGAGTCAGGGACATCGGGTATAAGGACGAAGAAGGACGGTTTTATGTCCTGAGCCGCAATGATGATATGATCATGCAGGGAGGCAGCAGGGCATATCCGATTGATATTGAGGAAGTGTTCCTAAAAAATCCCGGCGTTAAGGAAGCCGCTGTCATTGGAGTGGAGGACGAGCGGCTTGGACAAAGAATTGTGGCCTTTGTCTGTCAAAAACCCGGATATGAAATGGAGATAAAGGATTTATACAAGTGGTGCATGGCCAATCTTGAGGACAGAAAGGTCCCGAAAGAAATTTATATTGTAGATGATATTCCGAGAAATGCCATAGGTAAGATTAGTAAAGCGGATATTAAGGAAATGTATGAAAAAATTATCAGTACTCAGGAGGTTGCGGTATGGAAAGAGAAGGGTTAAGACCGGAAAGACAACTGGTTCTTATGACGGCGGTTGAAATGGATGATTCACAGGCCGGCAGGCTGAAGGAGCTTTTAGACGAACAACTGGATTGGTCCGATGTGATCTTCCAGATGCTTACCCATAGGACGCTGAACATGTTCAATTACAATTTGAAAAAGTTCGGCATGTCTAAAGTGCCGGAAAAAGAAATACAAAGACTGCTTGAGTCCCAATGGCTCGTATATGGGGAAAGAAACCGGTGCTACCTGGGATATTTGAGCGAGGTTCTGAAGGTATTGGGAAAATACAATGCCGTCGTGCCGATTCTTAAGGGAAATCTGCTGGCCAGCCTGGTCTACCCGGCTATAGAAGCCAGAATATTCAATGATTTGGATTTACTAATGAAGCTGGATGATGTGAATATCGTTACAAAAGCACTGGAAGAGGCCGGTTTCATACAGGGCTTTTATGATGAGGAAAAGCAGATGGTAGTAGAGGCAACGAGGAAGGCAAAAGTAATGACGCAGATGGTATCGCATGAGTTGCAGGAGTTCCAGAAGGTAAGCGACAATCCGTTTGCAAAGCTGGTACAGGTGGATGTGAATCATGATATCCTTTGGAAGGGAAATTGCCCATATAAGATCGACACGCGGGATTTAATCGGAAGAGCAGTTCCGATTGAGCTTAATGGAGCAAAAGGGTATATGCTTGATTATGTGGATAATATCATACAGCTAAGCTGCCATCTGTACAAGGAAGCAACCCTGATGATCTGGATTACGGATATCAGAGATCTGAAAATATACAAATTTGCCGATTTGTTTATGTATATTAAGAAATTCTATGGGGACATAGATTGGAATCTGCTTGTAAGCAGAGTTAAAGGCTATAACATTGATAAAATTGTTTATTACAATTTCCACTATATCGAGATGATGTTCGGCGAGCTGATTCCACAGGAGGTTATGGCAAGCTTGAGGCCGGAGGATCTCACCTATCTGGATGAATACGGTGTCGAAAACCGGGAACCGTCCGTCTGGAAGGTTGATTTCTTTACAAGGCTGTTTGATACAAACAGGGTTTTGAGTGTGGAGGGAGAGACGACTGGGATGTCGCGGTTTATGGACGCCAAAATGAAAGCGGATGGGAAGTGCTTCCACCGGACAATACAGGGGATAGTATGATGGAACAGAAAAACGTGACCATTCTTTGTTCAGGGTTCGGTCTGGGATTTTATATTATTGGCCTTCTGCTGGATAGAAGATTCAAACAAAAAGGGATATCCAGTGAGGTCTGTGTATTTGAAAGTCTCATGACAGATGACAAAATCGAAAAGGTGAAAAGCAGCAGAAAAGTTTATCATAGGAATTTCTCGGCTGCATTGATGTCTACCAGGATGCTGCTTGACACAAGGCAGAGTCTGGATGAAAAAGCTGTGGATGACCTTCTGGAAAGTTGGAAACAGGAGGGCAGAACCAACTTTATCGTTCTTTCGGGGCACTGGATGCATATCATTCAAAAATACAGAGAAATTGCGTTCGAAAGAGTGAACGTTGATATCATCTATACCGATTCGGATTTGGCCCCTTCGTGGAAAAGTGTAAAAACACTATACGAAGAGTATAACCGTGACTGTGATGAAATCTGGCTTTTTGATTCCAATAACAGGTCTGTAGAGTATCAGATACCGGTTTCAGATAGCGGGTATATTCCTTTTTCCCGGCGGAATGGAAGATATGTTATTCATGGCGGGGGTTGGGGGATGGGAACGTACAGGGAGAGAATCAGGGAACTGGAGGAAGCGGGTATACCTCTGGACATCATAGGGTATGAACCGGAGGAGGCAGCAGATCGAAGAGAGGGAAACAGGTATTTTGTCAATGATCCTTCCTGGACGGCCTGGAACAGGAATAAAAGTAATGTGTACGAATTTCCTCCCCTTGCTGAGGTAAAGGATACAGGGGAGCTTGAATACAGAAATAATTTTGAATATCATGTGATGTTTGATCTGATCAGGGAAGCCAAGGCCATCATCAGTAAAACCGGAGGGGGGTCGCTTGTCGATTCTCTTGCTTCCGCAACCCCGATTATCATGTTGGAGCCTTTTGGGGAGCATGAACAAAAGAATGCGGAATTGTGGGAGTATCTTGGTTTTGGTATTCCCTACGGTAAGTGGAAGGAATCCGGTTTCTCTGGAGCAATCCTTGAAGATATGCACCGTAACCTTTTGAAGAAGCGTAAAGAGTGCAGAGACTATACTGATTATTACGCAGAGAGATATTCCTTGGAAAGGGAACAGGAATGGACAGGATAAAGCTTTTCTGTCTCCCTTATGCAGGGGGATCATCAGACTTCTATAGAAAATGGGTGAAAAGCCTGGATGAAAATATCTTTTTGTATCCTCTTGAACTGAGAGGCCGGGGCGGAAGATATCAATTGCCGTTTTGCAACAGTATTGAGGAAGCGGTTGATGACATTTTCGAAACAGTAAGAAATGAAATTGGAACCGACAGATACGCAATATTCGGGCACAGCATGGGAACCATACTGGCTTACGAGTTATCCAGGAAGCTAATAGACTCTGGGTATTGCGAACCAGTTCATATTTTTTTCTCCGGCAGGTATCCTCCTCATTTTGTGAAAGAGACGAAGCTGCGCCATCTGATGACGGACAATGAAATAATTGAAGATATGACAGCATTGGGAGGAATGTCAGGAAATCTGCTCAAGCTTACCGGGTTGTTGAAACTATTCGTCAGAACATTAAGAGCCGACTATAAAATGATTGATACGTACAGGAATGTCCACCCGCTGGAGAAGTATAACTTCGACATATCTGTGTTAAGAGGTAAAGAGGACGCCATATTTACAGGCGAGGACATTGATGCATGGAAAGAGTATACGGATAAGACCTGTATGATTTATGAGTATGATGGGGGACATTTCTTTTTGCATGACCGGATGGAAGACATTGCCGGAATAATAAACAATACACTAAATCGAGGCCAAAAGTGTCCGATGAGGGTGGAGGGTCAATATGGACAATGACAGGATAATTGAAATATTGAGAGAACATAAGAGTCCCATGTATTTATATGACGCAGGGATAATTCAAAACCAGTATGCGAAGCTTAAAGAATGCCTGCCTGAGCAATTTGAGATATTCTATTCCATGAAAGCTAATCCATTGCTCGGGATATGTCAGCTGATGAAGAGGCTTGGCAGCAGGGTTGAAGTTGCTTCGGAAGGCGAATTGCATACCGCATTGGCTGCGGGATTCCCTGTACGGGACATTATATTTACCAGTCCCGGTAAAACGTATGAAGAACTATCGTACGCAATAGAAAGTGGGATATACAGTATTAACATAGAGTCCTTCGAAGAATTTAAAATACTTCAAAGTATCGCTATTGAGAAATCTAAAAAAGTAGATGTATCCATTCGGATAAATCCTGACTTTGATACTTCCGGAGCCAGTATAAAAATGTCCGGCGGATCTACGCAATTCGGGATCGATTTCAAGCAGGCAATGGAAGGCATGACTGCTCTGATTCAGTCGCCCCATGTCAATATTAAAGGAATTCATGTATATATGGGCACTCAAATTTTGAATGCCGAAGATGTCATTACCACTATGGATGAGATATTTAAAATGGCATTGGAAATTCAGGGGCAGACCGGCATAAATCTGAAATTTATCGATTTGGGAGGCGGCTTTGGAGTCCCGTACTTCAAGGGCGACCAGGAGTTGGATTTGTCTGCTCTGAAATCAGGGGTCGGCAGAATATGGAATCATTACAGAGATAAACTCGAAGGTGTTCGAATAGCTGTTGAAAGCGGCAGATTTTTGATGGCTGAAGCTGGGCAATTTCTTTCAAAAGTCCTGTATTGTAAGAATTCGAAAGGCCGGTCGTTTGTTATCTGTGATGGCGGCTCCAATTTTCATGCCAATTCAGCCTTTCTTGGGAGGCACATAAGAAATAATTTTCCCATGCTAATATTGGGCAAAGAGAATGAACCGGTAATGGAGACAACTGTCGTTGGCCCTTTATGTACGTCTACTGATGTGATCGGGCAGAAAGTCATGCTCCCTGCAGTAGAACCAGGTGATGTCCTGGTTGTGGAGAAATCCGGTGCATACGGCCTGACGGACAGTCCGATGATGTTTTTGAGCCACCCGCAGCCGGCGGAAGTCCTGGTATTGGACAATACCGTTCATATTCTGCGCGAGCATGGAAGAAAAGAAGACTTTATTGAGAAACAGAAAGGGCTGGTTTAGAGGAAAGAAGAATGGAAGCTTGTCAAAAATATATTATTGATACCAAAAAAGATTTGACTGCCGGACACAATTGCTTTTTGGCTTCCTCAAGGTGCATTACCGAACACTATGGGTGCAAGTACTCGGAAACACAGTTATTTCTTATCAGTAATGGTTTTCACATTAGATACCGTAATAATCCTAATTATATCGGACGTTATACGACAGGCGGTTTGAGTGAATTCAGTAAGAGGACAATGATTCCGGTAACCATACGAAGTCGGGATAAGGAAGGAATAATTCCGGAGGAAATGGCTCAGGGATTGAGCAGCAGCATGTTGATACTGTCTGTCGATACGAAATATCTCAGTTACAACAAATTGTATGCTGAAAATGAGAACCGGCAGCATGCAATTGTTTTGAACGGGATTGATTTTAGTGAGAAATGCGTTCACATCATGGATCTCTATGTGCTTGATTATATGGGGAATGTATCCACTTACAGCGGAACGATCTCTTTTGATGAGATGATGGCAGCGACGTACAGATATTCCTATTTCTGCTTTGATAATAAAAAGGATTTATCAATGTCTGAAATCCTGCAATATGCTTACGTGGATTTCATGGAATTTATGAAGGGGTCGGAGAATAGTGAAGGAGCCTTCGGAGCTTTAGCCTTGGAAAATTTTCTGAAGGACATCCTCAAGCTGGAGGAATTGGACGATCGTGATCTGGCCTCAACCAGCAAAAATATCAATTACAATATAAAAATCAGGAGTTTTAACTATATCAACAAATATTTAGCATGTTTTATTGAGGAAAACTCGGACTTAACAAACAGGTATAATCAGGAACTGTTGGAACGGATCAGGTGGCACATGGCCGAATGGGAGAAAGTAGGACTGGCGGTCATCAAAATAGGGATTTCAAAAAGAAGAGGCAGCCTGGTAAACATTTTTGAGAAGAGCAGTCAATTATTTGACTCACAATTGAAGGTCTATGAACAGTTTTCCTGTGTATTGGAAGAAGCCGTGTCCAATTGTAGCTGAGAGACAGTGTTATTTTTATGGAGGTCGATATGGAAACGGACTTGCAGCATTTTATTCCAGTCTCGTATGCAAAGATCGGAAAAAATTGCATTTTAACTTCAATCAACTGCATTACAGAACACAGCGGATGCGGTCTGTCCGAAACGGACTTATTTATTCTGAGCAATGGGTTCAATATCAAATACAGCTATGATCTATGCAGTATTGGAAAGCTATCCACGGATGTCTTCAGTGATATCGAGAAAGAAACCTCCATCCGTGTAAATATTCGCCGGAAGGACTACGAAGGAATTTTCCCCGGGGAAATGGATTATATATTGGCAACTGGCAATTTGATTCTGCTTTTGGTAGATACCGCACACTTGAGATACAGCAGTCTCTATTCTGAAAACGCCAACCGGCAGCATGCGATCCTACTTAACGGGATATCTTTGGACGAAGAACGTGCCCATATCGTAGATCTCCATTTAACCGATTATTCCGGAAATACTTCTATTTACCAGGGAGAGGTTCCCCTTGAAGAAGTAATGGCTGCTGCCTACGCTTATGTCTGGCTTGATTTGGAAAGATGGAAAGACTTCTCGGAAATGGAGATATGGAGAATAGCTCGAAGAGGATTCGATGATTTCATGAAAGGCTTTTCGGGTGAGGAATTTGCATCAGGATTATCTGCAGTTATAAATTTCGTGAGTGACATTAATAAACTTGAATTGCTGGATGACCAAGCATTGGCGGCTACCTGTAAAGATATCAATTATAATATCAAGGTAAAAAGTATCAACTGTATAAACAAATTTATTATTAGTTTCATAAACGAGAGCAGCGTAAGCCGGGAACTGAATTGCACCAAACTGATCGATAGTATTGGATGGCACATTTCAGAGTGGGAGAAGATCGGGCTGTCTATCCTGAGAATAGGAATTTCAAAAAGGAAAGGCGGTCTTTCCGGTATCAGAGAAAAGGGGATTGCATTATTGGACTCACAGCGGGAGGTTTATAACGAGTTTTCAAATTACCTCAGAGGATTGACGGCTTAAAGGCAAAATAAGAAAAAGAAGGAGATAGAAATCGATATGATGGAAGCGGGCAATTTGTTAAGCTACATCACCGAAAAAAGGGACAAGGGCATTATTATCTGGCTTTGCAACATAGGTGCGGAAAAATACTGGAATGTGGTTAGTTCTGGAATGAGTGACAAATATGAAGATGCTATTGTTAACAGGATAGAAGAAATGAACGTACTGATTTGCAGAAAGCAGGATATACTGATTCTCAGGGAAAAACCGGATGCTGCGTATTTGGAAAAGCTTGAGGAGATAGGGGTTGATATTCCCAATATTCTGGTTCCTGTGAATTTGGACCAGACAACTCCGATTTCAGAACTGGTACTAAAAGATGACAAGCTTTTATCGCAATTGCGGGAGATAGCGGGAAGCAACAATGAGGTTTATTTTGCTCCATATGCGGTTACCTGCCTTGAAGAACAGATCGCAGAAAGGTGCAATCTTCGTCTGATCGGTTCCTCCTCAAAGGTAAACGCTATAATCAACGATAAGATTTTTAACCGCAGGATTGCAGAAGAACTCAATTTTCCAGTCTGTGAGGGGCGAGTATGCAGTTCGATTGAAGAGATAAGGCAGGAATTTCATAGATTGACGGGAAGTTTGCAATTTGGGAAGGTTATTATCAAGGAGCCGTTCGGAGCATCGGGAAAGGGACTTTATATAATCGAGGATGAAGCCAGGCTTGAAGCTACTTTGCGAATAATCGGCAGATTGGCCAGAAAGAATGCTGAGGCAAAATGGTTGGTAGAAGGTTGGTATGAGAAAAAAGTTGACATCAACTATCAGATATATATAGCTGCCGACGGTTCGACAAGTGTATTTTCAATAAAGCAGCAGGTTCTGAGAGGAACTGTATACATCGGATCGAAGATCCCCCCGGAGTTGACTGAAGCAGAAATCCAAGCCATAAAAAAATGCGGTGAACAGATCGGAAATTATTTGTATGGTATCGGCTATACAGGAGTTGCAGGGGTTGATTCCTTTATCACTGTAAACGATATACTCATACCGATCATTGAGATAAATGGAAGATTTACATTGTCTACCTATATTTCCTTCCTGGACAGGATTACGGGAGGAAGCAAAATAATTACGCGTTACTTCAGATTATCAACAAAGTCGATTCTTGGATATCGGCGTTTATTGTCCATGCTGGAGGAAAAAGGGATAGATTATAGTACGGAAAAGAAAGAGGGAGTGATAATATACACGGCTGGTACCTTTACAAGCGGTTTTGAGGATGGTAACGGTTGTTGTGCAGGCAGGATATTCGCTTTAATTGCTTCGAAGGAAGAAGAAAAAATGAATGATTATGTAACCAAATTGGAAGAAATAATTGAGAGTATAAATTTTTAGTATGACTTAGGGGGTATTCGTATGAATATTAGTGAATCAGCAATAAAAAATTTACTATCAAGTTTGGCAATTGATCAGGCCACTCTGCAGGAGATTGGGAGCGATGCCGATTTAAGGAATTTCGGCTTGAACTCCATCACATCCATTGAGTTGATAGTTAAGCTGGAGGATGAATTCAACAT
>DATALQ010000044.1:0-49809 GCA_036260935.1 Clostridia bacterium | reverse complement strand
AGAAATGCGCGCGGCATGGTGAGCAGCTGTATCTCCATACGCATGCCCTTGAATTCAAGAAGATAGGCGATCATGTATTGGCGGATCTGATTTTTGATAATACTGACCCCGAATATCTGAAATTCGAAGTGGACATGGCGTGGGCTATGCGAGGCGGCGTCGACCCGCTTGACATCCTGCAGAAGCTGGGAAGCCGGTGCGACCTGGTGCATCAAAAGGATATCAGCAAGAATGCGCATCCGGTCAATATCCTGGAACTGGCTACGGAAGAGGACGACAAGCTCGGCGTGTTTGGCGTATACCGGAAATATGTGAAGCCCGGCGACTTTGTGAATCTGGGCGAAGGGATATTCGACTTTGAGCGAATCTATCAGGGAATCAAGAAGATGAGCTTTGTGAAATATACATTAGCCGAGAACGAGGGAGTGGATTCAGACCGCTTCAGAAGTATCGAAATCGACTATAACACCTTGAAAAAATATGTCTGAACAATTCGTGCATGGACACATGCAAAAGGAGAGATGAACATGGCAGGCAAATTGAAGATCGGAATCATAGGCTGTGGCGGCATAGCCAGGCAGAAGCATCTCCCGGCGCTTTCGAAACTAAGTGCCAAGTGCGAAATCGTAGCATTTTGCGACATCATTGAGGAAAGGGCAATCAGCGCCCAAAAAGAATTTGGCACACCGGGCTCCAGGACTTATACGGATTATCATGAACTGCTCAAGGATGAGAGCATCGACGTAGTGCATGTGCTGACGCCAAACGTTGCACATGCGCCCATCACCATCGACGCTTTCGCTGCGGGCAAGCACGTTATGTGCGAAAAGCCGATGGCTCATAATACAGAAATGGCGGCCCAAATGATGGATGCCTGGAAAAAATCGGGCAAGATGTTTACCATTGGGTACCAGAACCGCTTCAATCCCATTCTGCAATCGCTGTACGCAACCTGCAACGACGGATACCTCGGCGATATCTATTTCGCGAAGGCACACGCGGTGCGCCGGCGCGCCGTGCCCACCTGGGGCGTCTTCCAGGACAAGTCCAAACAGGGGGGGGGCCCGCTCATCGATATCGGAACGCATGCGCTCGACATGACGCTGTGGTGCATGAACAACTATGAGCCCATGTCCGTGAGCGGCACCTGGTTCCACAAGATGGCGGACCAGACTGACGGCAACATGTTCGGTCCCTGGGACCCGAAGACCTTTGATGTGGAAGACTCCGCGTTCGGCCTGATTAAAATGAAGAACGGCGCATCGATCTATCTGGAGTCTTCGTGGGTGCTCAATATCACCAAACCCAAGGAAATCGCCACGACGTTGTGCGGCACCAAGGGCGGCGCGGAAGCGGATCTGGTGCGCGAGGAGCTTATTTACAATCATGCGCGCAACGGCCAGCTGACCGAGGAAACCATCTCCCGCAACGGCGCGGTGTCTTATTTCGAGGGCAGCAGGGTGAACCCCGGCGAAGTGGAAGCCGAGCAATGGATCAACGCGATTCTGAAAGGAACCCAACCGCTTGTCAAACCCGAACAGGCATTCACGGTGACGAAGATACTGGATGCCATTTACAAATCTGCGCAAAGCGGTAAGGAGTTCTTCTTCGAATAATGATACCGATGGAAAGAACGATATTCTTCAATCTGCGCATCATCGATGGCTCCGGGGCTCCGGCGGTTGAAAACGGCGCCCTTGTGCTGCGGCATGATTTGCAGGACGTTGGAAAAGACAAGATTGAATTCGTGGGTCCGATGCAGGACTTTTCGTTGGAGAGCTATTCCGACTCCACGAATAACGTATTGGATCTAGAGGGTTATTCGGTATTGCCGGGCTTGTTCAACGTACATGCCCATTTGGACCTGGAATTGCCGTATCTGCCTTACTTCGTGGATAAATTCGGCGATTCCTACCGGGCGCTCGTGGGGTACCGCAGAGCCGCCGAAGCCTTGAACTGCGGCGTTACGACGATCCGGAATGTCGGCGGCGCGGGCGACTTTGATATTGCCCTGCGTAAGGCGGTCAATAAAAACCTGCTTTGGGCTCCCCGGATTGTGGCGTGCGGAAGCCCGATAGCACCCCACGCCGGGCACGGCAGCACCGTGCCCGGCACAGTGCTGTGTTCGGGAACCGCGGAATTCTTAAAGGCCGTGCGTAACAATATCGAGCATGACGTCGACCAGATCAAATTGCTCTACACGGGCGGATTGGCAGGTGCGACGGAAAACCTCAATGACATGCAGATTACGGAAGAGGAGCTTTCGGCAGCCATAGAAGCCGCCCACGGCGCGCACCGGAAAGTTGCCGCACACTTAAGCTATGATGAAGCAATCCGGATATCCGTGAAGCATGGGATCGATTCGGTGGAGCATGCGTACAGCATGACCCAAGATACTGCGCGTATGATGAAAGAGAGCGGAACGTACCTCGTTCCCACGTTGTGCGTTTCCAATTGCGGCGAGATACTCAAGGCGCACGGCGCGATGCCCAATACCTTGGCCAAGCTGGAAGAATCCCGCAAAACCCATCTCCGGTCAATACAAAACGCGGTGGAGGCGGGCGTAAAGATTTGCGTTGGTACCGACCTGCTGCCCTCGGATTTCATCCAGGGCACGAACGCGACGATCCGAGAGGTCGAGCTGCTGGTTGAGGCCGGCTTGAGCCCGCTGGAAGCCATCCGCGCCGCTACGGCGAACAGCGCCGAGCTGTGCAATCTGCAAAACGTAACGGGCACATTGAAGGCTGGTATGGAAGGGGATATTATTCTCGTTGAGGGCAAACCGGATAGGAATATCGCCGATTTACGCAATATCCGCCTTGTTGCCAGGGGCTGCCGGCTGGTGTGGAGCAAGCTGCCATGCATGGAAAAGCGGAGATTCCAGATTCTGCCCCCGGGCTGCGAGATGGAGGGCGGTTCATATATCATATGGTGACTCCCTCATTCATGAAACTCAAGGGTGGTCTGTATGAGAATGTGATGAAGATGCCATCAAGAGAATACAAGCGGCCTTGTTAAGATATAAATAGCCGCATTTGAGGAGGAGAGTTATGTCACTACATCTGGGTTTCATCGGGTTCGGTTGGATGGCCTGTTATCATTTCAAATACATTCTGCCGAAAGTGGAAGGTATTTTTCCCGCGGCCGCGTATGACATCGACCCCGAAAGGATAAAATTCGCCGAATCGCTCGGGCTGAAGCCTTATTCCGACCTGGACAGCTTCTTGGAGGACGAGAGCCTGGACGTGGTACTCGTGGCAACGCCGAACAATACGCATAAAGACCTGGTGATTGCGGCGCTCGAACATAAAAAGCATGTCATCTGTGAAAAACCCGTGGCGCTGAACTGCGCCGAACTGCAAGCGATGACCGCTTGCGCTGAGAAGAACGGAAAGGTCTTCAGCGTGCACCAGAATAGGCGGTGGGATAAAGATTTCTGCACTGTGAAAAAAGCCATCGGTGACGGGCTGCTGGGCACTCCCTATTTTATTGAAACGCGGGTGCAAGGCGCCAACGGTATTCCGGGCGGCTGGAGATGTGAGAAAGAAGCCGGCGGCGGCATGCTTTACGACTGGGGAGTTCACTCCATCGACCAGATCCTTTCTATTGTGGACAGCCCCGTTGCTGAGGTCTATGCGCAATTGCTGCACGTCAAATATGAGGTTGACGATAATGTGAAAGTGCTGCTGAAGTTTGAGAACGGAACTAGCGCATTCATCGAAATCGACACGAACTGTTTCCAGCCGCTGCCCCGCTGGCACGTTTCCGGCGAGGAGGGGACGCTGCTGATCCAGGACTGGAAGTGCGAGGGCAGCATTGTGGCGGGAACAACGCAGGAAGTGGACTGGAGCCCGGAGGCGCTCGACAGCGCGGCAGGCCCAACGCGTACGATGAGACCGCGCCAAAAAGATGCCATCAGAACATTGCCCCTTCCGGTTGTAGCGCCGGATTGGTCGGAATACTACCGGAATTACCTGGCGGTTTTGGCGGGGACGGAAGAACTGATCGTCAAGCCCGAGCAGTGCATGAGAGTGTTACGTGTCCTGGAAGCAGCATTCCAGTCGGCGGAAAAAGGAATTTGTGTTCAGTGCAAAATCTGAAATTATGAACTGAAACGGAATCTGTGAGGAGGAGCAATATGAAGCTGGGTTTTGTAAGCGCGATTCTTGCCGATTTGTCTTTTGACGAAGTGGTGGATTTTGCCAAAGGCAATGGTTTCTCCTGCGTGGAAATGATGTGTTGGCCAGTCGGAAAAGCCGAACGGCGCTACGCGGGAGTCACCCATATAGACGTATCTACCCTGGATGTTGCGAAAGCCAAATCCATCAAGGAAAGCCTGAAATTGAAAGGGATTGATGTTTCGGCGCTGGGGTATTATCCCAATCCGCTGGATCCCGACCAGGAAAAGAGCGAATTCTACATTGAGCACATCAAAAGGATCATTCAGGCTGCGAGCCTGCTCGATATCAACGTCGTTACAACATTCATCGGGCGGGATAAAAATAAAACGGTTGAAGAAAACCTTTTGAAATTTAGGGAAGTATGGACCCCGATTATCCAATTGGCCGAAGAGCTGAATGTCCGGGTTGCCATTGAGAATTGCCCCATGCTTTTCACGAAGGATGAATGGCCGGGCGGGCTGAACCTGGCTACCACTCCAGCCATATGGAGAAGAATGTTCGACATAATCCCCAGCCCGTATTTCGGGTTGAACTATGATCCATCCCATTTTGTGTGGCAGCAGATCGACTATATTAAGCCTGTCTACGAATTCAGGGACCGGATTTTCCATGTGCATTTCAAGGACATCAAGGTATATGCGGATAAGCTGGATCAGGTCGGTATCATGGCGACGCCGCTTCAGTATATTTCACCGAAGCTGCCGGGGCTGGGCGATGTGGCCTGGGGCAAGTTTGTGTCTGCCTTAACAGATATCGGGTATAAAGGGCCCGCCTGTATAGAGGTTGAGGATAAAGCGTTTGAAGACAGCCTGGACGCCAGAAAGAGGGCTGTTCTGCTGAGCCGCAATTATATGGGGCAATATATTTAGAATAGAACCAAGCCCTTCTCCGATCAGAAAACTGTGCGGTTCATTATAACCGTAAGATGGTGAATATGGAAAAAGTACAATTAGCCGGTATATCCATATTTTCTGTAAATAAATGCAAACGTGCCTATCAAGAATGGATAGGTACGTTTGTTTTTTTATTTACAATTAAAAACTCTGCGATATTATAGGCTTAATATGGGCGAGAGCGCTGGTTTCTCCTTTGCCCCGCTTCTTGGGGCGCTCGGTATATCATGGAAATATTTTCTGAAATCAATGCGGAGGGTACCGCGGTAATGATCGTAACCCATGATGCAAAGGTTGCTGCGCTTACGGAGCGTATCATGTTCATGCGTGACGGGAAAATAGCCAGCGAGCTAAAACTGCTGAATTTGAGGGAATTGATATTGATGACAGGATTGAAAAAGTAACCGGCAAAATGCGGGAATTGGGAATATAATTTGGCCTCGTGACCGGATAGACAGGAAAGCCCTTGAATTATGGCTTGATATACCATAAAATATAGAATGACTGTCAAATGGGAGCCCAAATTAACTATTAGGAAGTGTTGAAGTGGAAATCATAAAAAACTTTATCAAAGGTATAATTACCGGGATAGCTACACTGGTGCCCGGCGTCAGCGGCGGTACGATGGCAATTATATTGGGGATATACGACCGGCTGATACACTCTGTCAGCTCGATATTCGAGGATTTTAAGAAGAATTTCCTGTTTCTCTTCCAGGTCGGGCTGGGAGGCGTTTTAGGAATTTTGCTTTTCAGCAGACTCATGGAAAGCGCGATGAATACAATACCATATATAATGCAGTTTCTGTTCATAGGGATCATAATCGGCGGGCTGCCGGTATTATACGGGAAATCCGTATCCTCAGGCAAAGGAAGCATAGTCGACTATATTTTCCTCATAGCGGGTTTCGCGACGGTGCTACTGATGACTTCCGAGCCTCAGGCGATAGTAAACCTGGCAACCGCAAGGGGAGTTCTGAGTTACGTTTTTCTCGTCTTCGCAGGTATAATAATCGCCGTAGCGCTTGTGCTTCCAGGAATAAGCGCGTCCTTCATGCTCCTTGCGCTCGGTATGTACAGCCTGACGCTGAATGCAATCAACACGATCAACATTCCGTTCCTCATACCGCTGGGCGCAGGTTTGGCAATCGGGACCTTCGGGACTGCCAGGGCAATCGAAAAGCTGCTTCAGAAATATCCGAGAAAGACATATATGCTTATAATAGGCTTTGTTTTGGGTTCACTTGTAGAAGTTTTCCCCGGAATACCTCAGGGCTGGCAGCTGCCGGCTTCAATCGCAGTTTTGCTACTGGGCTTTGCCGTGATATTCTGGTTGGGTAAAAAAGGCCTTACTGATTAAACAGTACTTATAACAAAACCTCACAAAATACGAATGATTATAACAAAATTATAAAAATCGTTCGTATTTTTTTGTGTTATCCGTTGACAAACGATTATTTCTTTTGATAGTATTAATTACGTAAAAAGCAACTCGGCAGAAAAACTCAGGCTGCCCGAATCAAGCGGCCTGTAAGGTTTTGAAGAACATGCGCCCGATGCGGCCGGATATCGGGCGGGAAAGCAACTGTGCAATACCTGTAAATCAAGCATAAACGAAAGTACGAACATTCCGTTGTCCCAATGCAGGCTTTATCGGACGTTATAAACGGGCCGTTGAAGTAATTACTAAATTTTTATGGGAGGGGTAAGTTTATGATGGACAGGCTCTTCAGTCTCAAGGAGCATGGCACCAACGCAAGAACGGAAGTATTTGCGGGTTTGACCACATTCGTAACGATGGCTTACATTATGTTTATCAATCCATTGATACTTTCGGCTACGGGTATGGATAAAGGCGCAGTGTTTGTAGCTACCATCCTCGCTGCTGCAATTGCAACATTTGTTATGGCTTTTGTTGCAAATGTTCCGTATGCACAGGCTCCCGGCATGGGAATGAATGCGTTCTTTACCTACACAGTATGCCTGGGTATGGGCATTCCGTGGGCACAGGCTCTTGCAATAGTATTTATCTGCGGCATCATCAATATATTGATCACAGTGACAAAGATCCGGAAAATGATAATCTATGCAATACCCCAGTCGTTACAGTACGCGATCAGCGGCGGTATCGGCCTCTTCATCGCATATATAGGCTTCATGGACGGCCGTTTGCTTACTTTCACGCCCCAGGGCACTGCTGATGCAGTTGGCAATTTCGGACAGGTCGTTCCTGCACTTGTCAACTTCTCGGATCCCAATTCGTTACTTACAATAATCGGCGTAGTAATAATAGTAGTTCTAATGCTTTTGAAGGTAAGAGGCGCCATACTTATAGGTGTGCTTGCTACTACAGTCATCGGTATCCCGATGGGCGTTACGCAGCTTCCCGGCCAGTGGATATCCTTGCCGCCGAGCCTTGCTCCTACATTCTTCAAGCTCGACATTGGCGGGCTCTTCGCTGATCCCAGCCAGTTGTTCAAGGTAATAACACTTATACTGGCATTCAGCCTTTCGGATACATTCGATACCATAGGCACCTTCCTTGGCACAGGCAGAAAGACGGGTATATTCGACGCAAAGGACGAGAGTGATCTGCAGAACGGAAAAGGCTTCTCCTCCAAGCTTGACAGGGCTCTCTTCGCGGATGCCACGGCTACTTCGGTAGGCGCTGTGCTCGGCACCAGCAACACTACGACTTACGTCGAAAGTGCAGCCGGTATAGCAGCAGGCGGAAAAACAGGTTTGACCTCTGCAACGGTAGGACTGCTGTTCCTCGTATCACTGATCTTCTCTCCGGTCGCTCTAATGGTTCCTATGGCCGCTACAGCTCCAGCGTTGATCGTTGTCGGTATACTGATGATCGAATCGCTTGGCAAGATCAAATGGGATGATTTCGAGGATTCAGTCTCAGCCTTCTTCACCGCAGTCGTCATGCCGTTTGCCTACAGCATAGCAACAGGTGTTGCGGTCGGCTTCATCTTCTACTGCATCTCCAAGATATTCAGGGGCAAGGCCAAAGAGGTACACCCGATCATGTATATAGTAACCGGGCTGTTCCTGTTGAAATACCTGGTCGATGCGCTGAACCTGCTCTTTAAATAAAACAATATGAAGTCCGCCCAAAAAGCGGACTTCTTACGTTAACCAGCTTTTATGGACTTTTTACAAAAGAAGAATTGACAAAGCAATTGAATTTGGGCGGGGTATGATGCCCGGGTTCAAGGCAGCCCCGCTCGTATTATTAGTAAGTATGCTTGGAATCATATAAACCGGGTTGTCGGAGAAATGGAAAAATCGGCCGACAATCGAAGCAAATGTGCATGGAGGTACTTTGGACGATGGATAAGGCACCAAGAGCAGCAGTAGTAATGGGAAGCGATTCCGATTTCCCCGTATTGAAGGGCTGCATCAAATTGTTGAAGGATTTTGGCGTCGAGACGGAGGTGCTGGTTTGTTCAGCTCACAGGACCCCGCAAATGGCTGCTGAATTTGCAGCCAATGCCGATAAGAACGGCTTCGGAGTTATTATAGCAGCTGCAGGAAAAGCGGCGCACCTTCCCGGCGTCCTGGCAGCATACACACCGCTGCCGGTCATAGGGATACCGATAAAATCCTCCACTATGGACGGACTTGATTCTTTGTTGTCGATTGTTCAGATGCCGTCCGGAATCCCGGTAGCGACAGTAGCGATCGACGGCGCTGACAATGCGGCGCTGCTTGCCGTTCAAATATTGTCAGGGGCATACCCCGAACTTAGGGAAAAAATGAAGGATTATAAAAAGGGCCTTGCCATCAAGGTGGAGCAAAAAAACGCGGAGCTTCAGAAAAAGCTCGCCGAGGAAGGTTTGTAAGGGTATTGACGTAAACGTTTTGGAAACTTGACCGCAAACAGTGGCACCGGAAAGAGGAGACCTATGGAAGATACAATTCAGAACGGGAATATAACTAACGTTAACAATATAAATGAAGCTGGACAAATAATGTTCGGAAAGCTCCATGAGGAATGCGGAGTATTCGGAATATATAACAATGACGATATTGATGTGGCAAGATCAACCTATTACGGGCTGTATGCCCTTCAGCACAGAGGACAGGAGAGCGCCGGGATAGCCGTGAACGACGATGGCGTGATCCTGCAGCACAAGGATATGGGCCTTGTGCCTGAAATATTCAACGACGTCGTGCTCAACCACCTCAAGGGGCATATCGCTATCGGCCATGTAAGGTATTCCACCACAGGAGCAAGTCTTCGTGAGAATGCGCAGCCGATGGTCGTAAAATACAAAAGCGGACAGCTTGCTCTGGCTCATAACGGGAATCTCGTAAATGCCTCGGAACTCAGGAACAGCATGGAGGAAAACGGCGCCATATTTCAGACCACCAGCGATACGGAAGTAATTGCAAATCTCGTCTCCCGATATCGCGTCGGCAGTGAAAACATAGAAGAGACATTGCAAAAAGTTATGGGCACGATAAAAGGCTCCTATGCGATCGTTATGATCACGCCCAAAAGGCTTATCGGCATCAGGGATCCCCACGGGATCCGTCCACTGTGCATAGGAAAGATAGGAAACTCGTATGTGCTTGCTTCCGAATCCTGTGCGCTCGACGCGGTAGGGGCCGAAATGATACGCGATGTTGAACCCGGAGAGATCGTATTGATAGGCAAGGAGGGCATCACGTCAATAAAGTCCGGCGTGGGCGCTCCGACCCACCTCTGCATATTCGAATATGTTTATTTCGCGAGACCGGACAGCGTTATTGACGGTATAAGCGTCATGCAGGCCAGGATACAGGCGGGAAGGCAGCTTGCGATCGAACACCCGGCCGACGCCGATATTGTTATAGGAGCGCCTGACGGTGGTCTGAACGCCGCTCTCGGTTACTCGAGACAATCCGGCATACCATACGGGCAGGGACTCCTGAAGAACAGGTATGTCGGCAGGACCTTCATTCAGCCGGAGCAGGGTCAGCGCGAAACCGGAGTAAGGATCAAATTCAACGCAATGAAGGCTGAAATCGCCGGCAAAAGAGTTGTAATGGTCGACGATTCCATAGTCCGCGGCACCACGACGCGCCGCATAGTGCAGATGCTGAAGGACGCAGGGGCAAGGGAAGTCCATATGCGCGTGAGTTCGCCTCCCTATAAGTTCCCATGTTATTTCGGTATAGATATATCTTCGACGAAACAGCTCGTGGCGTCGAAGCATACTGAGGATCAGATATGCAGCCTGATTGGAGCCGACAGCCTGGGCTATCTCAGCCTTGAAGGGCTTCTTGGACTGGCTCCCGAAGCAAAGTGCGGTTTCTGCACTGCCTGCTTCAATTCGCGGTATCCCATGAAGGTCGCAGAAGAAGGGAATAAATACGCATTAGGAGGAGGGTGTTGAAATGATAGATTACAAATCGGCCGGCGTCGACGTAGAGGCGGGCTACGAAGCTGTCAGACTCATGAGAAACGATGTAAAGAGAACGTTCAGACCGGAGGTCCTGACCGATATAGGAGGTTTTGGGGGTCTGTTCGCGTTGAACAAGGACAAATATGAGGAACCCGTGCTGGTCTCGGGAACGGATGGAGTCGGCACGAAGCTCAAGATCGCATTTCTGATGGACAAACATGATACTGTAGGTATAGATGCGGTTGCGATGTGCGTCAACGATATAATATGCGGCGGAGCGGAACCTCTCTTTTTCCTCGATTATATAGCGCTTGGTAAGAACAGGCCTGAGAAGGTTGCACAGATAGTGAAGGGCGTGGCTGAGGGCTGCATTATGTCAGGCTGTTCTCTGGTGGGTGGAGAGACTGCGGAGATGCCTGGCTTTTACCCCGAGGAAGAATACGATATTGCCGGTTTTGCGGTCGGGATCGTAGATAGAAAGAAAATCATCGACGGAAAAAGCATCAAGGCGGGCGACAAGCTTATTGGCCTCGCATCCTCCGGGCTTCACAGCAATGGATTTTCACTGGTCAGAAAGCTTTTGGACCCAACTGAAGAGAAGCTCAAAAAGTATATGGAACAGCTGGACGGCGTACTGGGGGATATTCTTCTGAAGCCGACCCGTATCTATGTCAAAACAATACTGCAGCTTAAGGAGAAATTCCTTATCAAGGGCTTGTCGCACATAACGGGCGGAGGGTTTATAGAGAACATACCAAGGATGATCCCGGACGGCTTGAGGGTTAGGATAAATCTCGGAACGTGGCCTGTACTTCCGATATTCAACCTGCTCAAGGAATTGGGCGGCATGAGTACAAACAGTATCTACAACACCTTCAATATGGGAATCGGTATGGTGATGGCGGTAGACCCCGAAATAGAGAAGGATGTCGTCGCATACCTCGGAGAATTGGGAGAAAAGGCCTACGTCATAGGCGAAGTGATAAAGGGAGAGGCTGGAGTCGAGCTATGCTGAGACTTGGAATAATGGTTTCAGGCGGAGGGACAAACCTGCAGGCTATAATCGACAGGATCAAAAGCGGGTATCTGGCGGATTGCCGGATAGTTACGGTTGTTTCGAGCAAGCCGGGCGTTTACGCGCTGGAACGGGCAATGAACAACGATATACCTGCCGCGGTAATTTCCAAGAAAAGCTTTTCTACTGTAGAAGAATATGATCAGGCACTGATAGAACATTTCATAAAATACGATACGGAGCTCGTGGTACTGGCAGGTTTCCTGTCAATGCTCGGCGAAGGCTTTGTCAACGCTTACCGCAACAGGATTATAAATATACACCCCTCTTTGATACCGTCATTCTGCGGCAAGGGCTTTTATGGCCTGATACCTCATATAAAGGCACTTGAGTACGGAGCCAAGGTAACGGGCGCGACTGCCCACTTTGTAGATTATGAGTATGATTCGGGCCCTATCATACTCCAGAAGGCCGTAGCGATAGAGGATGGAGATACACCGGAGTCTCTGCAGCTTCGTGTGATGCAGGAGGCGGAGTGGGAGATATTGCCGGAGGCGATAAAGCTTTATTCCGAAAGCAGGCTCACTTTGGAGGGCAGGAAGGTAAGGATAGGCTGAAGGCCGGAATATAGGCATAAAAGGCTGACTGAAGGCCGGAATATAGGCAAATAAGGCTGGCTGAAGCCTGATAACAGGCATATGGTCAAAAACCGGGATAACCGGTTAAAATATAAATTTTAGCAAAGGATGGTATGGATATGATTAAACGCGCATTGATCAGTGTTTCGGACAAAACCGGAATAGTCGAACTGGCTCAGGATCTGGTAAAAAGGGGCGTGGAGATAATTTCGACGGGAGGTACGGCAAAGGCGCTCTCTGCAGCGGGCGTAAAAGTGCTGAATGTTTCTGACATTACCGGCTTCCCGGAATGCCTCGACGGGCGTGTAAAAACGCTGCATCCGAAGATACACGGCGGACTTCTTGCTATCCGTGGCAATGAAGAGCATATGAAGCAGATAAAGGAACTCGGGATTGACCCCATCGATCTGGTTATTATCAACCTCTATCCCTTCAAACAGACTATCCTCAAGGGAAACGTTTCGCTCGAGGAGGCAATCGAAAATATCGATATAGGCGGCCCGACTATGCTCAGAGCTGCGGCCAAGAATTACCAGGATGTAGTGGTTATAGTGGACCCGGCCGACTACTCCACTGTTCTTGAAGAGATCTCTGCAAACGGGGACGTTTCAATTAAGACAAAGTTCAAGCTCGCTTATAAGGTTTTCGAACATACGAGCCATTACGATACGCTCATTGCCAAATATATGAGGGACAAGCTGGGTGAGGAGTTCTTCCCGGAAGCGCTTTCTCTTACCTTCGAAAAGGTGCAGGATCTGAGATACGGCGAAAATCCGCATCAGAAGGCAGTTTTCTACAAGGAAGTCGGAGCAAATATCGGATGTCTGACCTCAGCAAAACAGCTTCACGGCAAGGAGCTTTCCTACAATAATATAAATGACGCGAACGGGGCGCTCGAACTTTTAAAGGAATTTGACGAACCCTCCGCCGTAGTTTCAAAGCATGCAAATCCCTGCGGTGTTGCGAGCGCCGATAATATAAAGGACGCATACGTAAGGGCATACGAGGCCGATCCTGTATCTGCCTACGGCGGGATCGTAGCGGTAAACAGGGAAGTGGACGCCGCAACAGCCACGGAAATGAGCAAGGTTTTCTATGAGATCATTCTTGCTCCATCCTTTAGCGCCGAGGCTCTTGAAATACTGGAGAAAAAGAAGAATATCCGCCTGTTGAAGCTGGACAATATTTCAGCGAGGCTTCCGGCTGGCACATACGATATGAAAAAAGTGGCCGGAGGGCTGCTTGTCCAGAATTACAACAACGAACTCGTCAATCCTGAGGATTTGAAATGTGTTACCGAGGTTAAGCCCACGGACGAGCAGATGGAGGATCTGCTGTTCACAATGAAGGTCGTCAAGCATGCAAAGTCCAACGGCATTGCGCTCGGAAAGGGCAAACAGACTGTCGGCGTAGGCCCCGGCCAGACATCCAGAATAGTTGCGCTGAACATAGCGGTAGATTATTATGGTAAGGAGCGCACAGTGGGAGCAGTCATGGCTTCCGACGCATTCTTCCCGTTCTCGGACTGTGTCGAGAAAGCGCATGAAGCCGGTATAAAGGCTATCATACAGCCCGGCGGCTCGATCAGGGATCAGGAATCGATCGACGCCTGCAACAAGTACGGCATTGCGATGGTATTCACAGGCATGAGGCATTTCAAGCACTGATTCAAAGCCTGACTGAAGGCATTGACAGCAGATTGATTACAGATTGAAAGCGTTAACAGGAATTCGATTCATTTAAAGGGACAGCTCACTTAAAAGGGATAGCCGAAAAAGCTATATCGCATATGGCCGATTTGGCTACCTTAAATTTGGAGGGATTATGAAAGTATTATTGGTAGGCGGGGGCGGACGCGAACACGCTCTGGCCTGGAAGATCAAGCAAAGCCCGCTCGTGGACAAACTCTACTGCGCGCCCGGAAACGGCGGAATAGCGTCGCTGGCCCAGTGCGTACCGATAAAGGCGATGGATATCGACGGAATGGTAAATTTCGCGAAAAGTGAGAAAATAGATCTTGTAATGGTTGCTCCCGACGATCCTCTCGGGGCAGGGATGGTGGACGCTCTTCAAAAAGCCGGAGTAAGGGCGTTCGGCCCGGTCAGTGATGCCGCTGCGATAGAAAGCAGCAAGGTGTTTTCAAAGGGTTTGATGAAAAAGTACAATATCCCGACTGCCGTGTATGAAGTGTTTGACGACAGCGATGCCGCAATTGCCTACCTTTCAAGCACATCATTTCCAACGGTCATAAAGGCGGATGGCCTTGCTTTGGGTAAGGGCGTCGTTATCGCACAGAATTACGAAGAGGCAGTCAAAGCCATACAAGATATGTTGTCGGACAAAGTATTCGGCAGCGCGGGCGACAGGATAGTTATCGAAGAATTCCTGAGAGGCCCCGAAGTTACTATAATGGCATTCACGGACGGAAAAACACTGGTGCCGATGGTGAGTTCGCAGGATCACAAGCGTGCGCTCGATAACGATATGGGTCTCAATACCGGCGGAATGGGGACATTTTCGCCCAGCAGGCTGTATACGCGTGAAATAGAAGAATACTGCACTGAAAAAATATTCAAACCGACGGTTGAAGCCATGAACCGTGAAGGCCGTAAATTCAAGGGAATACTCTATTTTGGCCTGATGCTGACGGAGAACGGTCCGAAGGTCATCGAATACAACTCCAGGTTCGGCGATCCTGAGGCACAGGTCGTGCTCCCGGCTCTTAAAACCGACATAGTTGAAATATTCGAGGCCATTATTGACGAACGCCTCGATTCTGTTAAAATTGAATGGGACGACAAGGCTTCCGTATGTGTGATACTGGCTTCCGGGGGCTATCCGGGCAAGTATGTCACCGGTTATGAGATAAGCGGCCTTGACGAAGCGGAAAAGGATCCCGATGTGATCGTTTTCCATGCTGGCACAAAACTCGAATCCGGCAAATACTATACGGCAGGTGGAAGAGTGCTTGGCGTCACTGCCTTCGCCGGTACGATGGAGCAGGCCCGCGAAAAAGCATATGCGGCAGTAAAAAAGGTGAACTTCGAGGGAATGCATTACCGCAGGGACATAGGGATAAAGAAATAAGGTAATGATGAATTTATGGTTTGTATAGGCTTTTTGATATTGCTTGAGTTTTGCGAATTAGAGAATATTGATGAAGCATTAGTAAGGGCAAATCTCTGTTTGAGCGAAGCATAAAAGGCTATAGCGAAGCGAGTTAGATTTGCCATAAGGGCTGAATCTATATTCTCTTTGAACAAAACTCCGCAATAAAAAAAGCCGATACAACACCGTAAAAATTTGCATGAGGTAACATATGGCGCGGCAAACAGGTAAAACAGGCATATTCGGCGGTACATTCAACCCGATACACAATGGTCATCTGATCGTTGCCGAAAGCGTCAGGGAGCAGTTCGACCTTGACAAGGTACTGTTCATGCCTTCAGGCCAGCCACCTCACAAGCGTGATTCCGAGGTGATCGACCCGGAGCGGCGCTTTGAAATGGTCAAACTTGCTGTCGAATCAAATCCCGGTTTTGAGGCTTCCAGAGTTGAAATCGACAGAGCCGGGTTTACTTATACCGTCAATACGCTTCAGCAGCTGCATGCCGAGTATGGCGCAAATACTTCAATTTACTTCATTATCGGAGCCGATGTCGTGCCCGAGTTGGTTACGTGGAAGGACTTCAGGCAGGTATTTGAGCTCTGTGAATTTATTGCCGTGCTGAGGCCCGGCTTTGATAAAGCTGCTTTCGATAAGGAGACGAGCCGTATCTCCGGGGATTTCGGCGCAGTAATACACACCGTCGACGCCCGTCTGATCGATATATCTTCCACTGAAATACGGGAAAGATGCTCCGGTGGAGAGTCCATCAGATACCTTGTACCGGACGGCGTCAGAGAATATATTTATAAGGAAGGTTTATATCTTAAGACAAAATGATGCAAATAGATGATATTAAAGTAAAATTGAAGCAGATGCTTACACCGCAGAGATTTGCCCATTCCGTACAAGTCATGGAAGCTTCCGTAAAACTTGCGGGAAAGTACGGAGAGGATCCGGAAAAGGCAGCTATAGCAGGATTGGTACACGATTGCGCGAAGGATCTCCCAATTGAAACCACTTTTACTTTTTGCGATAAGTATGGTATCATAATCGACGATATAATGAAATGCCAGCCCGAGCTTCTGCATGGGCTGGTGGGGTCTTACCTCGCCAGGGATATATTCGGGATCGAATGCCCGCGTATCCTGGCAGCCGTCGAGGCCCATACCATGGGAAGAGAAGGCATGGACAAGCTGTGCAGCATCGTTTTTATTGCAGATTATATCGAAGCGGGCCGGAATTACCCCGGCGTAGAAAAGATAAGGGCGGCTGCTGAGGAAAGTTTGGAAAAAGCGGTCGTGGCGGGTATTGACAATACGGTAACGCACATTTTGAAAAAGGGCGGGCTGCTGCATCCCCAGACGGTTGCAACCAGAAACTGGGCGCTTAAGCAGTCGGGAATGGTCAAATAAATGGCTAAAGCGAAAAATTCATCTGCAGGCAGGTTCTTTTATTCCTTCGGGACTGTTATCCTGTTTGCGGTATTGACGATATGCATAATCAACTTCACACGGGATGGACGGATTTTCCAGAAGGCAACTCCGACCGTCAGCACGAAAACTGCCTCAAACAGCGTTTCAGCGACGGAGGGCACCATAAAGATCGACACGTCCGGGCAGAAGACGCCAACGAAACGACCCGTTAAAAAACAAACGCAGCCTGCCAAAACCAAACCGGCGACCGACGCTGGAATTACGAGCGGCAGCGCCGTCCAACCATCCAATCCGGGCGAAGAACCGTGAAACGTATGAAGTGGGCATAAACGATGACACGGCAGTTTGATCGGTAAAAATGCGTTGGTTGTAGAACTGTCCGCAGAACAGCCACTGAACTTATACAATATAATGATCATGTGGAGGAGTACCATGAAGACTTACTATACCGAGCAAACGAATTTTTTCGGAAAGACCAGGCCTTCTGAACTGCTGAAGGAATTCGGCAGCCCGCTTTATGTTTATAATGAGGTCATACTTAGGCAGAGATGCCGTGAAATGGCCGAATTGGTCGATAGTCCGGATTTTAAATCGAATTATTCCATCAAAGCCAATTCGAACCTCGAGATACTGAAAATCGCCAGGGAAGAGGGCTTGCATGCCGATGCTATGTCACCGGGCGAGATATACGTTCTGCTTGCTGCAGGCTATAAACCCGAGGAATTGCTGTTTGTCTCCAACAATGTTTCAGCCGAAGAAATGAAATACGCAATCGACGCCGGAGTACTGGTGAGCTGCGATTCCATTTCCCAGCTCAGACAGTACGGAAAGCTCAACCCCGGCAGCAGGGCGGCGGTCAGGTTCAATCCGGGTATAGGCGCGGGACATCACGAAAAGGTCGTCACCGCAGGGAAGAATACGAAATTCGGTATAACCATGGACCTTATTGATGAAGTAAAGGCCATTCTCAAAGAATATAACCTTAAACTGGTCGGAATTAACCAGCACATCGGCTCGCTGTTCATGGAAGCAACGCCGTACATCGACAGCGTCAAGCAGCTCCTAAGTATTGCCGAACAGTTCGAGGACCTCGAATTCGTCGACATGGGGGGCGGCTTCGGAATCCCTTATCATAAGCAGGATGGCCAGGAAAGGCTCGACCTTAAGGCAACCGGCCGCGCGCTCAAGGAAGTGATAGAGCACTGGACCACAACGCATGGCAGGAAGATCAGGATCAAAATGGAGCCAGGACGCTATATTCCGGCCGAAAGCTGCGTACTGCTCGGTACCGTTCACTCCGTTAAGCAGAATGCAAGCAAAAACTATATAGGTACCGATATAGGTTTCAACGTACTGGTCAGGACTGTAATGTATGATTCGTATCATGATGTCGAGTTTTACAGAAACAACGAAATATTGAAATCGGGAGCAATTACAGCCTCGGTCGTAGGCAATATATGCGAGACGGGTGACATCCTCGCCAGGGACAGGGAGGTTCCTAAGGCGAAGGAAGGAGACGTCATCGGCGTAATGGATGCCGGAGCATACGGCTATTCCATGTCTTCGAACTACAACAACCGGCTTAGGCCCGCAGAGGTCATGATAGGCCTGGACGGAATGCCGAGACTGATCCGCAGACGAGATACTTTCGAGGATCTGATGAGGGGATTCGTAAGGTAGCGGGAGTTTGTTAAAAATTTAATTAGTGCTTGACAAGAGGGTACTCTTTATTTATAATTAATCTAACTTTTACAAAAAGTTTCTAATTTCATATCGTCGGATGAATGGCGAGGGAGTATTTCGACCTTGCCGGGACGAATCTCTGGAGAGACCATGACGGCGCCGAAGGGGCAAGGCTGAACAAGCTTAATCTCTCAGGCAAAAGGACAGAGTTTGAATACATGTTTATAGCATGTTATCGGGGTCAGGTCTCATAGGAGATTTGACCTTTAATTTTTTAAGGAGGCAGGAAATATGCATAAAAAGCTGTTTATACCGGGCCCGGTAGAAGTAAGGGATGATGTTCTTCAGAAGATGGCCGGACCTATGATCGGTCACAGGACCAAGGAAGCGTCTGCACTGCAGCGCGGTATATCTGAAAAAATGCAGAAAGTGATGTACACTAAAAATACAATATTGCTTTCTACAACATCGGGAAGCGGCCTGATGGAAGGTTCGGTCCGCTCCTGTACCACGAAAAGGGCGGCCGTATTCTCGGTAGGCGCCTTCGGCGACAGATGGTACAAGATGGCCGTTTCAAACAACGTACCGGCAGATCTTTACTCATCGGAACCGGGAAAGCCGACAACTCCCGAAATGGTTGATAAAGCGCTCTCTACGGGCAAATATGATCTTATAACGATTACACATAATGAGACCTCTTCCGGTGTAATGAATCCCGTTGAAGAAATTGCCGAGGTCATGAAAAAGTATCCCGAAGTCATCTGGTGCATGGACACGGTCAGCTCGATGGCTGGTACAAAAATAGAGGTAGATAAGCTGGGAGTCGACGTCTGCATCACTTCGACGCAAAAATGTCTTGGACTGCCTCCTGGAATGGCCATATGTTCATTTTCCGAAAAGGCCAGGGAAGCTGCAGCCAAGGTGGAATTCAGAGGTACGTACCTGGATCTGCTGGACCTCTACAACTATGTAGTCAAGAAGGATTACCAGTACCCATCGACGCCATCGCTTTCACATATGTTCGCTCTTGACTACCAACTGGACAGAATACTCGAGGAGGGCCTTGAAAACAGGTATGCACGTCACCTCGAAATGGCCAGGCTGGTCAGGACATGGGCCAGGGAAAACTTTGAACTGTTCCCCGATGAAAAATATGCTTCCAATACATTGACTACTATAAAAAATACGAAGGGTATCAGCGTGAGCGACCTCAACAAGAAGCTCGGTGAGCAGGGTTACATGATTTCCAACGGCTACGGCGATCTCAAGGAGATTACCTTCAGGATAGCGCACATGGCTGATATGACTATTGATGAAGTACGTGAATTGTTGTCTGTCATCGACAGACTGATCGCATAATGCAGAAGGAGGAGGATCGAATATGAAAATAATTGTTACGGAAAGAATAGCTGAAGAAGGTATACAGTATCTTAAAGATAAAGGTTTCGAGGTTGACACCAGGTTTGGCATTTCACACAATGAACTGCTGGAAATTATAGGAGAATACGATGCAATTATTGTAAGAAGCGTAACCAAGGTCAACGCCGAGCTGTTAGAGAAGGCAGTTAACCTAAAGGTCGCCGGAAGAGCCGGCAACGGTATAGATAATATCGATGTGCCTTCCTGTACGCAGAAGGGTATCATCGTGGTAAATACGCCCGAGAGCAACATAATGGCCGCAGCAGAGCTTGCAATAGGTCTGGCGTATTGCATTTTCAGAAATATACCGCGCGCCAACGCAGCCGGCAGAAGGGGCGATTTCAGAAGGAACCAGTTCCTCGGCAACGAGCTGGACGGCAAGACAGTGGGCATAATAGGCCTCGGCAGGATCGGCTCGATTGTTGCAACCAAGCTCAAGGGCGCAAACATGAGAGCTATAGCATACGATCCGTACATTACGGATGAAAAGTTCAAGAAATACGGAGTTGAGAAATGCGAAACGCTTGAAGAACTCCTGAAGCAAGCCGATCTTATAACGCTGCACACACCCAAGACTGCGGAAACGTATGGAATTTTAGGAGAAAAGGAACTCGCTCTGTGCAAGGACGGCGTAAGGATTGTCAACGCGGCGAGAGGCGGACTTGTTAACGAGAAGGCACTTTACAACGCACTCAAATCGGGCAAAGTAGCGGGCGCCGGAATAGACGTACTCGATCCCGAACCGTCCTATGACAAGAAGCCTGAAGAACAGACCTATACCAATCCGCTGCTGGAATTCGACAATGTAGTTGTAACTCCTCATCTTGGAGCTTCTACGGCAGAAGCTAATTACAACGTCGGTACGGCCGTGACGCAGCTTGTCGGAGCAGCCCTTAACGGGGAAATGGTGGCTGCGGTCAATATGCCGCCGATGCAGGCGGACCTTGACGGACTGCGTCCTTATATAACGCTTGCGGAAATGCTCGGAAAGATATACTACCAGAGCGAAAAGGAGACCGTGCAGAAGATCGAGATTATTTACAGCGGCGACCTGGCAGACCAGGAAACGAAGCTGTTCTCGCTCTCCGTGCTTAAGGGCTTCCTCGAACCGGTCATCAAGGAGAAGGTAAACTATGTAAACGCCGAACTGATGCTGCACAACATGGGCATAGAGATGGTCGAGAGCAAAAGGTCGCAGCTCGACAAATATACGAATCTTATCACAGTCAAATTCACTACCAAAAAGGGAACCCAGAGCGTATCGGGCACAATATTCGCGAAGGAAGAAATGCGCATAGTGGACTTCTTCGGTTATAAACTCGATTTCGAACCGAGCCCGTATATCCTGGCGGTCCAGAACATCGACAAACCCGGCATCATCGGACGTATCGGCACCACTCTGGGCGCAGTCGGAGTCAATATTGCCGCCATGCAGTGGAGCCGCAACAAAAAGGGCGAGAAAGCGGTCTCGTTTGTCAGCGTGGACCAGGACGTAAGCGGCGAAGTGCTTGATGAACTGCGCAAGATAGACGGCGTGCTGAAGGTATCAATGCTGAAGTTCTAGAGACGGAAGGCACAATATGCTTGTTGCAAATGAGTCAGGGGACCATTAAACGGTTCTCTGGCTCATTTTTATGGTCTGCTGCAGCGATTATTTAATTGCTGTCTACGTAAAAAAAGCCTGCTGTAACGATTATAGAATTGCGTTGGTTTTGTGAAATAGAGCATATTGATAAAGCATTGTTAAGGGCAAATTTCTGTTTGAGCGCAGCCTGCTGCGCGAGTTAAATTTGCCGTTAAGGCTGACTCTATATGCTCTTTGAACGAAACCAGCAATTAGATAATCGTTACAGCAGGCTTTACTTCCGCGTGATGCTCACGCCGTCTATGTTTCTGGTCTCCTTGACGATATACAGCGGACGGCCCTTTACTTCGTCATATATCCGGCCTATATAGGCGCCAATTATTCCGAGAATAATCAGTATGATCCCGTTGAAGAACAGGCTGACAGCCAATATGGAAGCCCAGCCGGCCACTGTCGTGTTCGTTAACACCCTTTGCCCGACGATGATCAGCATGTAAACAAAGCTCAGCACCGATAAAAAACCTCCGCAATATGACGCCAGCTTGAGTGGCTTGTAGGAAAAGGATGCTATGCCGTCGCAGGCGAAGCGCAGCATTTTTTTAAGCGGGTATTTGGACTCGCCTGCGAATCGTTTGTCCCTTACGTATTCTATACCTGTCTGGCTGAAGCCGAGCCAGCTGATTATACCCCTGATATATCGGTTCTTTTCATTGATTCTCGCCAACGCTGTGCAGACCTTTCTGTCAATAAGTCTAAAATCTCCCGTATCTACAGGCAGATCGACATCCGTCATGCTTCGTATAAAGCGGTAGAACAGCCTTGCGGTAAGCTTCTTGAACCAGGTTTCGCCGTTTCGTTTCGCCCGTACGCCATAAACTACATCATACCCTTCGCGCCATTTTTTCAGCATATCGGGGATAATTTCGGGCGGGTCCTGAAGATCAGCGTCTATAAGCACCACAGTCTCCCCGGTTGAGTAATCCATTCCTGCGGTACTGGCGAGCTGATGCCCGAAATTCCGGGAGAAGTTGACGAACTTTACATGTGGATCCCTGCTGCATATTTCATATAATATCTCAGCAGTGCGGTCCTTGCTGCCATCGTTCACGAAAATGAGCTCATAGGGCTCATTCAAGGATTCCAAAACAGTATTCAGCCTTTTATATGTCTCAGGTAATACCGCTTCTTCATTAAATACCGGTACCACAACCGAACAAACGATCTTTGCCGCCGTCAGGGTATCATCTCCGGTTATCACACTGCTTTCTTTCCCTAACGGTTCGCTATTTTCATTAACGATATTTTCCTCTAAACCGACTGCCTTTTTTACATCCTTATCGATCATAGCTCTCTCCGCAACAATATGAAATTTGGCTATGTAAGCACATTCTCATTGAATATTTTTCCATGTTTGGGGCATCTCATACGTGAGTCTCTTATTTAGTTTTTGAAAAACAATATATCTTAGTCGACAATTAATGTAAAAAATTGAAACTATTTTTCAAAAACGCTTGCATTAAACTGAACAACCTGCTAGAATAATGGTATAAATTAGATATAGATGTCGGTTGAGCTTTTCAACGATAAACGGCAAACCGGACGAAAGTCCGCGACGCAAAGCTAAAGGGCCTTCCCGCTGATAAGAGTGGATGGTAGCCAGTTACCGAAAGGGAAGTTTTTTATTTGTCCTGATTTTTATTCAGGCAGTGCAGTTTACACTGAGAAGCTCTACAACTCAATAAAGAGTTATTGTTGAAAACTTTTCAACGATAAAGGCAAAACGGACGAAAGTCCGCGACGCAAAGCTATAGGGCCTTCCCGCTGATATGGGCGGATGGCAGCCAGTTACCGAAGGGAGTTTTTTTGATGAAGAAGCTTTTAGTGTCAATCTGTATAGGGCTCGCGGTCATAATGAATGCAACGTTTGCTGCTGCTGCGGCCGCTCCTGTATTTGATACTACGAGAATTGAAAATGGTATCGTGGCCATAGCCTATAATTCCGATTCTGACAAGCGGTTAAAGGTCATGATAGAGAAAAGTGGAAAATCGATGACATATGACCTTAAAAACAATGGTCAGACCGAAAGCTTTCCGCTGCAGATGGGCGATGGACAGTACAAGGTAAGTGTTCTGGAAAATACCAGCGGTACCAAATACAAATATGTTTCGTCAAAAGAAATAGCTCTTGATATAAATGATGACAAAAAAGTTTATCTTGCATCGGTACAGAATATCAGATGGAACAGCGACATGGAAACTGTCAAATTGGCTTCGAGGCTAACAAAAGGTCTCGATACCGACAGCAAAAAAATAAAGGCGATTTACAATTACGTAGTAAGCAAAATATCCTATGATTATGACAAGCTTGCAAAGCTTAGCACAACTTATGTTCCGGACGTTGACAGTACACTATCCAGCGGCACGGGTATCTGCTACGATTACTCGTCGGTATTTGCCGCAATGCTTCGCAGCCAGGGTATACCGGCCAAGCTGATAATGGGTTACTCTCCGAAGGTTCAGGGCTTTCATGCATGGAATGAAGTATACGATGCAGGGACGGATAAGTGGATTGTCATAGACACAACATTTGACTCGCAAAAGATGGCGGCAAAGGAAAAATATAGTATGGAGAAAAGCCAGACAGATTATTCCGGGATTCGCGAGTATTAATTGGGCAGCAAAGGAAACTGTTGGCGAAAAGTCAGCAGTTTTTTTATTATACATTACTTCTAAATTGATTGGCTAAAGTTGACGATATACCTAATGTTGTAAAATTGGCACAACAAGTTAACATAATTGAATAATATTAATCTGCAAATAAGCACTTTTTATAGAAAACCTTACAAATAGCTGAGCGCAAAATAAAGAGGAAAAGAGTTATTTAGATGAGGGAACGAAAAAGATTGGGAGATATACTAATGTCCGCGGGCAAACTGACAGTTGCCCAGCTGAATGCTGCGCTTGAAGTCCAAAGCCGTACCAAAAAGAGGATCGGCGCAGTTCTGATCGATGAAGGAATCCTTTCCGAGTCGGAAATAATCGACACCCTGTCTCAGCAGTTGTCTATCAAGAGGATCGATATAGATAATACCTATGTCGAGCCTGAGATCGCCAGAAGCATACCCAAAGAGGTCGCAAAAAAACATAACCTGATACCTGTCAATTTACAGGACGGTAAGCTTATTGTTGCCATGAGCGACCCACTTAATGTTTTTGCAATAGATGACGTCTGTTTTATCACTCAGAAAAAGGTCGAGCCTGTAATCGCGACAAAAAGCTCGATTGAAAAGGCGATCGAGTTCTATTTTGGAAAACAGGCTACCGATAAAGCGATAGAAGACCTGAAGAAGGAATACGGCATTTCCGCCGAAACCAAGATAGACGCAGGCGAAACGGACGATGTCCAGTCGGCGCCTGCGGTAAGGCTCTCCAACTCGATCATCAACCAGGCTATCAATATGAGTGCGAGCGATATCCATATAGAACCGTACGAAAGCTATGTTTCGGTCCGTTACAGGGTGGACGGCGTTTTGTTCGAAAGCAACAGAATTCCTGAAAACCTTTATTCCGCCGTATCGACCAGGATAAAAATAATGTCCGGGATGAATATAGCGGAAAAGCGCGTACCGCAGGATGGCAGGATTGAAATGAGCATGAACGGCAAGAGTTTCGACTTTCGTGTTTCTTCGCTTCCGACGGTATTCGGCGAGAAAATAGTCATCAGGGTTCTCGACAGAACCACTTTCAATTATAATCGCGAAAAGCTGGGCTTTACTGCCGTTGAAAACGAACTGATGGACAAGATAATACATATGCCTTACGGGATAGTCCTGTTGACAGGACCGACCGGAAGCGGCAAGACAACTACCCTTTACACCATGCTGAATGAAGTGAACACGCCCGATAAAAACATAGTAACTGTCGAAGATCCGGTGGAATACATGCTCGAAGGCATCAATCAGGTACAGGTCAACAACAAAGCCGGACTTACCTTCGCTGCAGGACTGAGGAGCATTTTGAGGCAGGATCCCGACATTATAATGATCGGTGAGATACGTGACGAGGAAACGGCCCAGATAGCTGTACGCGCGGCAATAACAGGGCATCTGGTGCTGTCCACGCTGCATACCAACGATGCGCCGGGAGCCATGACAAGGCTGGTAGACATGGGGATAGAGCCTTATCTCGCCGCCGATGCCGTAGTCGGCGTCATTGCTCAGCGGCTTGTCAGGCGTCTCTGCGCAAGCTGCAGGACCTCTTACATATCGGATGAAAATGAAATGAAATTACTGAACATAGATAAACCTGCCAGGCTTTATAAGGCTGAAGGCTGCCCTACCTGCCACGGTTCAGGCTATAAGGGCAGGACGGCCATTCATGAGGTTATGCTGATCGGGAGGGAAATGCGCAGGATAATCGAGCAAAAAGGCAACGCCGAGGAACTGAGGGAAACTGCGGTAAAAGAGGGTATGGTAAACCTTTTCGAGAACTGCAGGAGTCTCGTTCTGAAGGGCGAAACTACAATACAGGAAATGGTGAAAACAGTATATGCACGAGATTAATACGAGAGATCTCAACGAGCTGTTGGAATTTACATGCGGCCTGAAAGCATCGGACCTGCATATAAATGTCGGAAGCAGACCAACAGTCAGGCACAATTCCATATTGCAGCCCATACCCGGTACGGAGGCGGTTACTCCCGAAATTTCGCTCGAGCTTGTAGATTCCATTTTGGACGCAGACAGGAAGAATTGGCTTGAGGAACACGGGGATGTCGATTTTTCGTTCTCGAAACCAGGGCTGGGGCGCTTCAGGGTGAATGTATACAAACAGCGCGGCACCTACTCTATGGCAATCCGTTCGCTGCCGTTCAACATACCTTCGTTCGATTCGCTTGGCTTGCCGCCGGTCATCAGGACCCTTGCAAAAAAGCCCAGAGGACTGGTTCTTGCCACCGGGCCTACCGGAAGCGGAAAATCCACTACGCTTGCAAGCCTTGTAAACATAGTCAACGAAGAACGCCAGGCACACATTATTACGATAGAGGACCCGATCGAATACCTGCACAAGCATAAAAACGGACTGATCGACCAGAGGGAGGTCGGTTCCGATACGAAGTCCTTTGCATCGGCACTGAGAGCTACACTTAGGGAAGATCCCGATGTAATACTGGTAGGCGAGATGAGAGACCCCGAAACAATATCCATTGCGCTGACGGCTGCAGAGACAGGCCACCTGGTTTTTTCCACCTTACATACGGTGGGCGCAGCAAAAACAATCGACAGGATAATCGACTCCTTCCCTCCGACCCAGCAAAACCAGGTAAAGAGCCAGCTGGCAACGGTACTCGAGGGCGTCATTTCCCAGCAGCTTCTGCCACGCAAGGACGGAACGGGCGTGGTGGCGGCTATAGAGATCATGCTTGTAAACCCGGCGATTCGGAACCTGATAAGGGAGGGTAAGTCCTATCAGATAAACAGCATTATACAGACGAGCGCCGCGAGCGGTATGCAGTCGCTTGAGGCTACGCTGGCGCAGCTCGTAACGGACGGGATAATAACACAGGAGGATGCAGCCGCGCGTGCTTCCGATCCACAGATACTATTCCAGCTTTTGAACAAGAGGTGGTAGCAGGATGCCAATTTATGTATACAATGCAAAAAATCTTAAGGGTGAAGCGCTTAACGGGGAACATGAGTGTGTTTCTGTGGACGCCCTGGAATACATGCTCCGTTCGAAAGGTTACTTTCTTGTCGAATCGAGAGTAAAGGGAAAAGAGTTTACGATAGCGGGCCTCCTAAGCAAAATAAACGCCAAGGACATCGCCGTGTTCTGCCGCCAGTTCGCAGTCATAATAAATTCAGGAATAACGCTCCTGGAAGCTGTCGCAATTTTAAGGGACCAGGCGCAGAAGAAACGCCAGAAAAAGGTGCTCGAAGAAGTATATATGGAGCTGCAGAAGGGGCGTGTGCTTTCGGAGGCTATAAAGCCTTATGAGGACATGTTCCCTGAGTTTATGCAGAACATGATCAGGGTCGGCGAGGCAAGCGGCGCTCTCGATACTATTTTGAACAGGCTTGCCGATTATTATGAGAACGACCATAAGATCAGGCGAAAGGTTAAAAGCGCGATGACGTATCCGGTAATGCTCGCCGTTCTGACGGTCGGGGTAGTTGTAATGCTGATGGTGGCAGTGCTCCCGATGTTTACAAATATGTTGGATGGAATGGGAGGCAATCTGCCGGCAATCACTAAAATATTGATGGCGATGAGCAGTTTCATGGCGAAAAACATTTTGATTATTGCAGCTTTGATAATTTTACTGTCAGTGCTGATTTCATACATACTGAGGACCGAGGCAGGCCGTTTATGGTATGACGGAATAAAGCTGAAGCTTCCGGTCATCGGCAAGGTGGTTCTTAAAACTGTCACAGCCAGGTTTGCCAGAAGCATGAGCATTCTTTTGAAGAGCGGTATACCGATTATCAATTCGATGGAGATAATGTGCGATTTGATAGGAAACCGTGAAATAGAAAGAAAGTTCGCCGAGGTAAAGGATGAGATCGAAGAAGGGAAAGGCATAGCGGGCCCGCTGAGAAGGCTTGGTATATTCCCGCCGCTGCTGATCCATATGATTGTGGTCGGCGAGAGCACAGGCGAGCTCGACGAGATGCTAGGCAGAACAGCCGGCTTCTTCGATGCGGAGGTCGAGGAGTCGATCGAAAAAGCGGTAGCTATGATCGAACCTGCAATGATAATCATCATGGCCGGCATAATCGGAACGATAATTGTTTCAATAATGCTTCCGATGGTCAGCATTATGAACACTGTAGGCTAAACACAGGAAACAAAAAAGTATCTATATACAATTAATTTATGGGGGGATGTCATATGTTTAAAGCAATGTTAAAAAAGAGCAAGAGCAACAAAGGGTTCACATTGATCGAACTCATCGTGGTTATCGCCATCATCGCCATTCTGGCGCTGATACTTGTACCCAGGTTCGCAGGCTTCACAGACAGGGCTAAGGTAAGCGCAGATGCAGCAACGGCAAAGACAATAGAATCCGCAGTCCAGACAATGATCGCGGGCGGAGAGTTATCTGGCAACTGTTCATTCAACATCGACAACAAAACGCTTGTAACGGGGGCAACAGGTGTGACAGGTTCCGCAATTCAGCCTGATTTGCAGGAGTTGCTCGGAACAAATTTACAGCAGCAGACCGGAGTAAAAAAAGGGTTTAAAGTGACCATAAGCGGCAGCGCAATTACTGTGGAAGGACAGAAATAAGATTAAGCATCAGGTCAAGTAATAGATTTATTTTTTTCCAGCCACCCTTGCATTTCTGTAAAGGGTGGCTGGAGCATACAGGTACGCCCGTTTATGCGGGCGCAGCTGCATGTCTTTCAAAGGGGTTCGCAATATGAGAAACCGGAATGGTTATACATTGCTTGAAATGATACTGGTCCTGGCCATAATCGTGATTCTTTCGCTGGTAGCCTATCCACGGCTCTCAGGGTATATGGAATCGAGGCAGGAGCGGTATCGCCAGAACCAGGAGTATATGGTCAACAAGGCGCTGATGCAGTATTATGCCATGACGGGAAGATATTATAACGCTGAAGTAAGCACGGACAGGCGCGACATTGACGGAGACGACAAAATTGAAGGGTTACTGGGCGATGCGGCGGTTGAAGCGCTGTTCATGGAACTCGGAAGCAAGACCGGAGCGACTGTCAGCGCGGGAGAATACGAATACTGGAGCCGGAACGTTCCAGTAAGCTCTCCGGGAACTGCTTCACTGACGAGGGTGTATGTAGATGATGAGTAACAACAAGGGCTTCACCCTTATTGAATTGATTGTTGGGCTGGCGATAATGGGAATTCTGACAGGAATGCTGCTTTATTTTTTCGTGGCAGGGGGGAATTCATACCGGACCCTGAACGACAGCAGCAACGCGGAGAATGAAGCTCGGGTCGCCATGTCGTACCTGACGACGCAGATAAGGCAAAATGACGCGGTAACGACAACGAACGGCGGTATAGACATACAAAATGTCAGATTGGTACCGGCTGAGTCGGGAGTTCCCGTTAATTTACAGGTCAACGATAGCACCGGTGCAAAACATATATTTGCATTTCCTGTTACTGGTCCATCAGGCAGCACGTTTGAACTGAGAGAATCGGCTTCGGACGCCTGGTATACGGATAATGATGCGTCGGTAATAGCAGAAGGCCTCTCCGGCGTTACTTTTACAACGTTTGGTGCTATAAGCGGAAACACCGGGGTGGATATCGTAATCGAATACAGGGATGGATATAATTCCGGCACTAAAAAGCTGGAAGAGTCGATAACGCTGAGGGCGGAGGAAAATTAGGCCGGACATAGGAAAGACACACTAGAGGAAAGACGTACAAATGGAAAGACATACAAAAGGTAAAACGTACAAAGGTAAAATCCTATAGAAGTATGATTGCAGGGGGATTGCTGATGTTTGATAAAAAGGTGCTGGGTCTTGATATTGGTTCCAAATACATAAAAATGGCCTTTGTAACAAAAGGCAAAAAGCAGGTTGTTTTAAAGACGCTGCTCGCCACTACTCCCGAAGACAGTGTAGTGGACGGCGAACTGCGCAATACCGGGACGGTGGCGGCAAGGATACGCGCCGCTCTGACCGAGAACAGGATCAACCCGTCGGAACTATACATATCCGTAAATTCTCCCAACGTAGTAGTCAGAGATATAAGGCTGCCGGCTCTGAAAGCAAACGAAATAGACCCTGCGATAGAATTCGAGCTGCTCCAGTCCTTTCCGGGCATAGTTCAGACGCATACCATCAGCAACAAGATATATTCCGCGCCCAACATGCCGGTAGAAGGTATAGCCGCCTTCTGTCCCGACAAGATACTCAATGATTTTGTCAAAATGTCGAAGGAACTTGGAATACCACTGAAGTCGATAGATATAAATGCAAACGCGCTTGCCAAGGTATCGAGCAGATATGCGGATCAGGGGCAGGGGAACGGCACCATGGTAATTGTCGACATAGGTTACACCATGTCGCAGGTTAACCTCGTTTCCGCCGGACAACTGCTTCTAAGCAGGCAGATATCAAACGGCCTGATAGGCTTCGACCGCCTTGTGGCCAACAGATCCGGCATTACGCTTGAACAGGCTGAGCTTGCGAGGCAAAACGCCAAATACGATGTTTACAATCTCGACGGCGAGGATATAAACGGTTTCATAAGGATCGCCTTCTCTGCGGTAGAGGAGCAGATACGCCAGCTTATCGACTATTACAGATACAATAAGGCCAAGGAAAGCGATGTTTCCGAAATAGTACTGTTTACGGGGCGAGGTATCAGCGCGGGCCTCTCGGAATACCTGACCGACGTCTTCAAAATCCCGGTCAATACCTTGAAACCATATATAAAGTCTCAGGCTGATGAAAGTACGATTACGATGATGGCTGCCGCCATAGGAGCAACATTCGTTCCGCAGGATGGCAGCAGAGACATAAACCTCATTCCCAGGCTCAAGGAACTACGGGCTGCAGGCCTAAAGCGCATCAAGCTGACAAGGGTGCTTGCGGTAATCGTGGGAATTGCGTTGATTGCAACAGGGGCGTATACCTACCTCAATTATGTCACCGATAAGGCGAAAACGGATGACATGCTGGTCCAGGCCGAGATCATCAAATACTCGGTAATCAATCAGACCAAAACAGAACTGAAGGCTCGCCAGGACCAATTGGCAGGGATCAACAAAGTTCTCGAAAACTTTGAAGCCGGCTTGATCTCAAATACCGAGCTTTTTGACAGTATCAGCAAGGCCATGCCTGATTCCATTTTTTCAGTTACATACTCCATAGCGGAAAACGGTGAAATAAACATGAACGGAATTACCAAAGACCGGCCCGCACTTGCCGATTTCATATATACCCTCAAGCAGTTGGACTGTGTTGACAGTGTTGTACTTACGGGAGTCAACATGAGGGTGGGAGAGGATAAGAAGCCGATTGATTACGGCTTTACCCTTACTGTCAAACTGAGAAAGGCAGGTGTTTGATATGAAGCCAGATATCAGGAATTTCAGGTTTAAGCCTCAGAACGGGCTGACCAGAAGAGAATTCATACTGGTTGCCATTATGATCATCGCGATAGAAGGTTACCTGCTGTATAGTTATTTCATACAGCCGGCATATATAAACTATACTTCCACATTATCGGCATTGCAGACCAAACAGGCCTTGCTCGAAAGTCTGAAGGCCGATTATTCCAAAAAGCCGGAGATGGACAAGAAGATAGGGAAACTCGACGGACAACTTTCCGATATTAAAAAGCAGATCCCCGCTTATCTTTCCCAGGAGGAAGTTATATTGCTGCTTGATGGGCTCTCCAATAAGGAAGGCCTGACAGTACAGTCGATCAGCTTTCAAAATGCTGCCTCGCTGCCGCTTAAAGCCATCAAGTCCGGTAAAAAGCCTGAAGCACCCGGTAAAAGCAGCGCTGCACCGGCTCCTACGGTCGTGAATCAGAATATCGGGATTACCTTTAGCGGCAGCTATGATCAGATTTACAGGTACCTGAAGGACATAGAGAGCAACCTCAGGAAAGTGGCCGTAAGGGGTATCACTCTGCAGAGAAGTTCAGAAACCGAGCTTTCGGGGCAGATGATGCTGGACTTTATCAGTTACTGGGACGGCAATAAGGGCCAGGAGCCGTTCACTATGGTAACCTTGCCCATACCGGGAAAGGTAAGTCCTTTCACGGAATATCCGGGGTATTCGGCAAATGCCGTTCAGAGGACCGCCAATATCAGCCCAAGACCGCAGGCTGATTTCTATCTGCTTTTAAACAGCTATCTTAACAACTCTGCCAAGGTAGTGCTGATGAATTATAACCAATCCGGGTCGGAAGCGTCTATGGATACCAACGGACAGGTCAGGGCAAACCTCGTGATAGAAGGCGGGAAAGACTCCTATACATACAGTTATACCGTAGGTTCGTCATCTGCTGTGAAAAACACTGCAAAAGTAAAAGACGGCAGAATTTGCCTCGACGTTATAGTACAGCCCAGGAAATCGGATGAGGACAGGGTCGGCGCAGTGCTGGACGTTACGAACAGGACGGATATACCGTTTGAGATAACGATAAACGGCGATGACAGCAAAAATCCGCGGTTCGTTCTGGGAAAAACATCGGGAAGCGTTTCGTTGAAATAATGCTTATTGAAAAAATAACGGTCGGACCGTTGAGCTTTAATGGGTGGAACGGATGAGTGCAGCAGGATATTCGGGATTTGATACAAAAATCAGAAAAACGGAAGGCTTTACATTGATTGAGGTCATAGTATCAATTGCGATATTATCCATCATTTCCGTTGCAATCGTTCAAATGTTCACTGTATCGGCAAGGGTAAACAACAAGGCTTATGTTCTGGACAAGGCCAATGCATTATGTACGGAAACAGCCGAACGTTTCAAGGCTGACCCAGGCTTTCCGGGAGCCGAAGGAAGCGGCTTTACTCAGGCGCCGACGGAATCGGGAACAGTATATAGATATCTGGACAGGGATTTCAATTATACGGACGGACCTGCTCCGGCAGACGGTTCGGGCTACAGGCTCGATGTGACGGTAACCACTTCTTCAGCCGTTGCAACACAGGCTTTTAATTATCCGGATGCGGCATATGAATATAAACTTACAAACCAGGAAACAAACCTGACTTTAGGGAGTGCCGGACCGATGCTGGCTGTATGCATAAACGGTTTCGAAATAAATCAGGGAAAAATAATTTTCAACGATAGTATGTCTGCCTCAACGGGTGCTGCTGTTACTGCAGGCAATGCTTTGATCCCCATAAGGCTGTATTGGAGCACTTCAGCTACTTCGTCGGCTTCGGTCAATATTGCAAATGAAGTGAAAACTGTCTTAAATCCTGACAACGGGAAGGAATATATGGTAGTTGCGGATATATACCTTTGCGATGTACCTTCCGGCGTGACTATAACGGTCAATGCCGTTGAAGGCGTTGTGGCCCGGCAGGAAAAACCGGTAAACACCGGAGAATCGCAAAATATTATTTATAAAGCCGAGATCAAAATCGTAAAATTATCCGATGACTCGGTAATTGCTGAAAATACCGTAAAAAAGTATTGGGTGAAATGAAATGAAAAAGTGCCTGCTCTTCAGAAAATTGAATAGCGAAAAAGGCGCGGCCACAGTATTGGTCCTATGCGTTACACTGATACTTGTTTCACTCGGGACAATAGCGCTGTTTACGAGCGCTCTCAACGCAAGTCTGAGCGGAAAGGTAATGAATTGGACAAAAGAGTATTATGAGCTCGATACCCAGGCTGAAGAATATGTGAAAATGATCGATCAGCAACTGGTAGCCGCTGAAAATGACGCAAGGATATATGTGCGCGACAGATATGATAAAAAGCATTCAGGTGAACTGCCTTCGGAATTTACCGGGGCCACATACGATATGAACAGCGGTCCGCAGGCATTTTTCAACGGCCATTTCAAGGATGTATGGACGAAAGACACCACTAGCGGAGCGATTGAGATTACGCTGCAGGATTATCTGGACGATCCTGCGCTGGTGCAAAGATTCGCTTCCTACAGGGGGGATACCAGCCTTACTACGGAGCAGGCTTTTTCGGCAGACGTAGAAAAATACACCGACGAGCTGTTCGATAGGGTGTATTTCTTCATGCTTTCTAAAAGGTTGAATGCATTATCGGGTACGGTTACTCCGGGGGATATAGTGCTTAAAGAAAGTGAGGAGACAGGCCTGTGCACGGACAAATTCACGGTCTTCGGATCTACTACGTGGGGCGATATGGCTCCGAACGACGGAGATATAAAACTGGCTGTGAATGTTTCCAACAACAGCATAACCGACCCGAAGGAAGTCAGGGCCCAGATCAGTATAGTAAAGCCTCATTATGAAACAATACTTAAGACCATAAGTACTCCTGTTTACGGCAACCCAATATGGACAAACGCAATAACCGCGAGCGGCAGCGTCACATTTGCCTCCGGCGCATCGGCAAAGATCGAAGGAGACGTATACGCTGCAGGCACCGGAGGCATTTCTGTAGAAGGAGGCATTCCCGTCGAAGGAGACAGTGGGAATATCATCCGCGGCAACGTATACACTCAGGGAGATTTGGCCGTTACGGGGAGCAATGGCAGGCTAAGGGTATACAGCGCTACAACCGGCTCTTCCGGGGTTTCATATGATATGAAGAAGCTGATCTATGGCAACGATTATTTTATGGATACCAAACAGTTTTATGATACAGCAGGAATCGATCCGGGCATTCAGAAATGGGAGCAATTTTTCTTCAAGGACCTGACCGACCGTGGAAATGTCTACTGCAGCAACCTGCTGGTAAAAGAAGACATCCAGGGCGCAGATCTAAAGGTCGACGGTAATCTTTGGACAAAAGACGATATCCAGATGGACGGCAGAAATTCGTGTATTAGTATCGGAACCACCGGAACTGCCATCGCAAGCGGAACCGCCATTGTCCCGCATACAAGCTATATCGGGTTGAATCCATATTCGAGCGAAAATGATCCCAATTCGAGCAGCTCAGTAATAAATAATTATCCTGTCAACGACAACGGGACGGCTGACAGCTCGATCAAAATAAACAGCAACTTTGTCGTACCCGGTGTAGCATTTTATGAATTCGACAGCGGCAAGACCGGAGAATACAGGTATTACAAATCGGCGGAAAGTGTTTCCGCCAGGACAACAAGCCCGACTGCGATATTCTACGCATATTTTTACGACGGCTCCGGTACGCTCCATGATACCTTCACCAGCAGTGAAAACGTGGATTTCGATCTGATAACGCCAACAGACGAAATAAATAACAAAAGGAAAGCTTTGGACAACTTTTTCGGTACGAACAGCAATATAAGAACGAATATAACAACGGATCTGACCGAACCGGACGGCTATGTCGCCGGCGTGGCATTGATACAGCATGGCGGGGGTGCTGATGCAGACCTGTATACGAGCGTTTCGTCAGGGTCGGCTTCCGTGACGCCTTCAGGCATATTGCTTCCAGGTTCCACTCAATATCTGTCGAAATACTCTGAATTGATAAGTGCAAAAGATGGAACAAATGCGCTGCTGGCGGCTTTCGACTATAAAACGAAACAACTCGGGAAAGCGGACGGAGGCAATTTTGATGATTTTCTAGATACGGCAGTGACAACAGGATTATCTGAGATAATAAAACCCGATCCCGTTTCAGGCGTACGTACCCTCAACCTCCCTTCCGCGAGCATAACCGAAGGTATCGTTTACAGCGACGGTGACCTGACAATCTCTGGAGACGGCGTATTTAGAGGTACGGTCATCTGCAGGGGGAATGTAACTATCGAAGGCAGACCGACAATCATATACGATGAAGGCGTGATTTCCAACAAACTAATGACATACAAAAACGTCCGGGATTTCTTTGCAAAAGGCAATACAGGCAGCGTGATCGGCACTATAAACGACTACTCGTCGACCAGTGGCGAGAGGACAGTATTGAAACGTTACAGGATTCTGAGTTGGCAGGAAAAGTCGCCGGCCCCATAAGAGTGATGAAGGAAAAATATAGTTATCAGGTTCAATTGATGATAGTGTAAAGTAGCGTACTTCAGGAGGGATCCATATGTATAAAAAAATCTATAAACCGATTTCTCTCGTGCTAACAGTGATGCTTCTCGTAATGATGCTGCCTGCAAGCGCTTTCGCAGCTTCACTGGCCTATCCTTCGGATACCTTTATCGAGTCCGAAACGAACGACGGCTCGATTGGGACAGAGATAACGTTGACTATTTCAGGCAATACATTCGTAACAGGCCTGGATAGCTCCGACATAACCGCCAACAATGTACCCTCGGGCCTTCAGGTAGCCGTTACCAGGCTCAGCAGTACTAAAGCAAAGATATCTCTTACCGGAAAAGCCAAATACCATATGTCTTCGAATAATACGGACAATTTGGAGATTACATTTAAAAGGAGCTCATTCTCATATTACAGTATATTTATGGGAGGACTGACCAACTATTTCAAGGTAAGATTCAAGGACAATCAAACCTCGCGGATGATCTGCGAGCAGTTGGTTTTTACGGAAGCTCCTGTCAATGACGGAACATTTCCCGAATCAAAATACATATACCTGGAATCGGCCAAATTCAACAATACCGTGTTCAAGGAAGGTACGCACTATACCACGTCCAATGTTCCCGCAGGGCTTACGCTCAGTGTTGTTCGAGTTTCCGACAGCCTTGCCCGTATCGAATTGAAAGGAAAGGCTTCCGGCAGCAATGCGGCCGGCTTCGTTTCGGGTGTGGGGATCAGCTTCAGGGACGCCGCTTTTGCCGTGGGCACTATGGCTTCTTCAGTGGCACAGTCCTTCATGAGCGATATAAAGCTGCAATTCATCGATTCCAGACCGATCAGCGTGCTTGAGGTCTACCCGAACGGTATTTCAAGTTCCGACAATACCGGGATAAAAGACCTTGCCACCGCCCTGGGAAGCGATCAGAGGTTCGACATAACATCAATGTCCATGAACAGGTTCATTTCGCTGCGTGATGAAATAAACGGCAATTATGACGCGATCTATTTCGGCAAGGGCCGTTATGTCAGAAACGGAGTAAATGAGAACAGGTACGGCAACGACATAACAGACCTCCTTGCGTTCGGAAAGGACGGAAAAGGCGGTATTGCCGGAACCGGCGGATTCGTTGACGCCGGACTGCCGTTTCTGTATCATGACAGTGCGTTGAAGCAGGATTCCATTGATACCGGTGCCGGTGTTAGGACTGAAATGTATAAAATGCTGCAGCTGCCAAAGATCAAGGACAAGGTAAAACCGGGCACGGCGGCATCCAACGTAATAGCGGTGACGGATTCGAACAAGTCGGGCATTTTCAGCAACCTTGCCAAAACTGTGGAGGCAAACAACAGGCGGCCTATTCTCGTAATGGCCGAACAGCCCGTTTCGTACCTGAAAATCAACCAGGTCGACGTCGGCAGAAATCTGACCTTTACCTTCCTCGTTGCGGACACCGATTCGCCCTTGGATGCAAAACTGACGACAAAACTCTACATAGACAAAGATCGTGACAGCCTTTTCGAGGAAAATGAGATGGTTGGTTCACGAGATACAGTGAATGGCCAGTATGAAACCATAAATTATACCATGCCCTCGGATTCTGCCGGAGTATATTTCTGGAAACTCGTGACGACTGATGCAAAAGGGGCCAAAGCCGAGGTCAGGGATGTGTTCAGGCTCAAGGGTCAGGAGATGCGGGTAAAGGTCCTGCAGATTTCGCCCGACGGCAATCAGTTCCATCTGGCTGCCGAATTCGACAAGGCTGTGCCGGGCGGTATGCCGGGCGAAAAATATGGTTACAGGTCTGGCGAATACAAGATCGACGTAACCGAAATGAGTGTAAGCGACTTTAATACCAACGCTTCGAGGGCGGGTTTCACATTAAACGGGAATTACAATATGGTCGTGCTCGGCTTCCATGACAACTACTCCCAGGACAGGGAGTTCAGCTCCGATGCCGTCAAGGCGCTGCAGAGCTTTATAGAGACGAAACAGAGCGTAATGTTCACTCATGACAGCATACACTTTTTGTATAACCTAAATCTGACGAAAGCCTTCAAGGATGACGTCGGACAGGCTGGCGGCTTTACGGCGGGCCTTGCCGGGTATGAAGGCGTTATCAGCAGACCCTCGGTGCTGACTGATACTATCAGGAACACATACAATCTTGGGACCAACAGCCACGGTGATATATACCAGTCAGTCCAGCCATACCCTAAAACGGCGAAACTGGTGAGCCCCGTAAATTCGTCGACTGTGACCATTTACCCGTATAATCTGACAACACTGCCTCAAAGTGAGAGAAAGGTTGCGGATACGCACTATCAGTGGTTCAAGCTAGACCTCGAAGATCCTTCTGTCATTCCGCTTTTCAACCTGTACGGCGATGACAGCGGAGAGCGCGTAAACGATGATGCCATGAACAATTACTACACCTATACGAAGGGCAACATTACATATTCAGGGACTGGCCACAGTGGAAATTATCCGTACCCGGACTATGAGCTCAGGCTATTTGTAAATACAGCCATAAAGGCCTATAACATAGCCAACCAAAGGCCGGTGATCAATGTGACGGAACCGGACCCGGACAGCGATTTTAAGATCAACAAGGATGAAGACACTGTGCAGCTCAAATTCACAGTTTCGGATTTTGAAGATACGGCAGTCAAATACATGATAGAAGCGGACTGGGACAACAACGGCACATTCGAGACCGTACTCAGGGAAAAAACATCCGCTGTCAGCGGTGAGCAGGTGGCCGAAGCCGTAAAAAACAAGGCAAGTACAACTACCGAGGACTACAAGATCAGGATACGTGCGTGGGATTCACAGAGTCCGACTCCGGCGGAGGCGGAACCCGTTACGCTTAATATAACAAACGAGGATGGCGTCGTCATATCTTCGTCGGTATCCTTTACGGACATGAGCGGGAATGAAATCAGCTCCTGCCTGATAGGCGAAAAAGTAAACATGGTCGCTAAAGTAACAGCGAAAGGCCGCCCTGTCAGCCAACCTCCGGTACAGTTCGACCTGGACCTTAAAGCCGCTTATACCGATGATGGGAAAATTGCTGTAGATAAGAGCAGCAAAAATGCAGGCTCCTTTACATTTTCAAAAACCAGCGATCCCCAACCCTCTTTTATAACACTTGCTGAAGAGTTAACTGTAGATCCGACAGCCAGCAGCAATACTGATTTAAAGGCTTCCGCCACCATTAGTTACAAGATAGACGGAGCTGCGGTATCTCCGCAGGTACAGGGCAGCAAACTCAATGTAATAAACGGCAATATAGATATAAGGGTAAAGGATGATCAGGACAAACCTGTCAGCAATGTAACGGTAAAAGATGCGGACCGGGAAATCGGTACCACCGGTTTGGGTGGTTCCTTGACAATAAACAGGGCTGCAGGAGAAAAGCAATACCTGATAGACGTCCCGGCCGGCTATGAATTGAAGGAAGTCAAAGTATACAAATATGTTAACGGCGATCCCGGCAATAAACAGCTTGTATCAGGTGACATGGCCAATGTGACGCGCGGCGAGTACAAATGGGAGATGGAATACAGGATAGCATACAAGGCCAATGTAGGCGTGAGCTATTTTAAGATCAGAAATGATACGGCGGTTTTGCTTGGCGGCGACAATACCGGAGAGCCTTACACACTGGCAAGTCAGGTAAATGCTCCTGCGAAATATGCGGCCGTCGTGTCGATAGGCGCAATAGGGACGGAGAACCTGACAGGAAGCTCGCTTAACGTAACAGGTGTCGCTTTCACCATCGAAACCAAAGATAAAAACGGTGATGTAACAACCAAATCATCACTTTGCGCGGTGGTAAGCGATAAAGAGACTACGCTGACAGGCTCGGCTATTCTCGTCGGAGCGGAGCAATTATTATACGGCTTGAATACTACTCCGCCGGTTTCCGGAACATATGCAAACGGAAAATACTATGTGATTATTAGCGTAGAGAAGGCTGAAGGCCAGACAGTGCAGATAAAAGAGATCACTTTGTATATGAGCAACGGTTCGAAAAACCTTATCAAACTTAATGGCCGCATAAAGTTCGTAACTCCGTCAACGCCGCTGATGCGGTGAGGTTCTGACTGAAACACAGGGAAGGTTCTTTGTTTCGTTTTTCGCAAAAAACGAAACAAAAGAACCTTCCCTTGCTTTTCAGTCCCTCTGTTTCACTTGATTTTTCTGCATTCAAGGTAATAACGCTTTTCTTCGGCTTCGCCCATTGAGAAGGTCTTCCTTGGCAGTACTCCATCCAGGATAACGGTCCTGAACAGGTCGCGCTTGTTCATCACAGGCAGATAGAAGCCCATGCAGCCGGTCTTTGAACCGATTTCCGTAACGACTTCCTCACCATGAATATAGTCTATTTCAATACCGGCGCTGCTGCCATTCTTATCTTCGCCGTTTTTGACCAGTTCGTCGAGAATAGCCTGCAGTGTTCCGACCTCCAGGTTGCTTGCAGGATTGCGCACTATAAGCAGGCCATAAGTTCCTTCAAGTATAAAAGGTATAACGTGGGGCTTCTTTCCAGTATCGACCGACAGGCTTCGATGTTCCTTTTCCATAGCGGCCTGTGAATCAAACAGCATAAACTCGACTTCCGGCAAGCTTTTGGCGGCGTTTTTGATCTGATCCGTGACAGCGGCCCTGTCAACGCCGAAAAGCACCCTGTGTATCGGTTCGAAGGCGAGACCGTCGTCATGTACATTGACGAGCTCGACAAGCGCGTATCTTGCCGGATGTTCCGGGATAGCGGAGTGATCCGTTTCAGCGGCCGCCTCCTTCATAAGTCCGGCCTTAACATTCTCCCAATGCGCTTTCGCAGTGGCAAGCGAATGATTGCCGTCACCTGCGGCAAAGAGAAGCACGCCGTCGGAGCACGGAGCAGAACCAGGAGCTGCAGGTTCTCCGTAGGTTACCCGGGCTTCCGGACTCCCATCCTGCCCATCCAGACCGTACTTTCTCCTGAAGGCTTCGGGATCGGCCAGCTTTTCAAGAGCCCCGGCAATATTGGCCAGGCTCTCCGAATCTTCGATCTTCCATGCCTTTATATGCCCGCTGCCCTGCATCAGTTCGAAATCATACAGCTTTTTATATTTTTCCTTCGAAGCATATAGCTTTTCTATAACGGTCCTTTCGGGATCGTCTATCAATACCATGATGTGCGGAAGCTCGATTTCGGCATTTTCACGTATTTTAACCCTCGGAGGGATCCTGTCGAGTACCGTTCCTTCCGTAGCGCGTATCAATGTCTTTGAGCCCGGGGTGTAATCGTAGCATTCCAGGTCTACTGCAATTATAAGTCCCTTGCGTGAAGGAGTACGGGCCGTGCTCCTGTCCACCAGTATCAGACCGGGCTTCTGCGGTTTCAGTATGCCCTCTTTGAGATACTGCCGCATGGTCCTGTTTATATTTTCTATCCTGCTCTCCTTATCATCATCCTTAAGATAGATTTCCGGAAAGATCAGATTCAGCGTCGACGGTTCGGTTCCGACCGCACTGCGGACGCTTTCCCAGTAATCCGGCTGCGACGTATACTGATCGCAGGCGATTACCGCCCATTTCGAAAGATCGGTGCCTTCGGCAGGCAAAAGTATCTCAGGTATGTTTACACCAAAAGCTTTGAATTCGTTGTGCATTTTGTCCCCCGCAAAAATTATCGTGTGTAGATTGAGAAAATACAAAATCATTGTATACAAGAAGAATTGAATTGTCCATATTACTTATTTTGATAATGGTTGATTTACATTGCTTTCATATGAATTTTTTATTTGGATCATAGCAATAATAATGAGGAAGGAAAATCTCTTCCTCATTGAAACGCCACTGATGTAAGAAAATTTTTCTACAGACGAAAAATTTTCTATGAATTGAGTCGTTATAATGAGGAAGGAAAACACGCAGTTGACTTGATTTTACGGAGGCTGACAATGCTGCACAGGTATAGCGAAGTACTTAATCTCCCGGTTATCTGCGCTGACAGCGGGAAAAAAGCGGGAGCCGTAAAGGATATATTGTTCAGCCGTAAAAACAGGGAAGTAAAGGCGCTGCTGCTGGAGCACAAGGGATTGACACTTAAAAAACGGGTAGTCTTCATTTCAGAGCTATTGAGCCTGGGGGGCGGGGCGGCCATCGTGAACAGTTCCGGCTGTGTTTCAGATCTGAACCCGGCCGCTTATGCGAAGGCATTCGATGATGAAGGAAGTTTGCTCGGTATCAGGGTTTTTTCAAAATCCGGAGGAGAAATAGGGGTCATCAGGGATGTTATGTTCGATATCCGGACTGGCAGGATCGAAGGCCTCGAAATTTCGGATGGGCTGTTCCAGGATGTAATTCAGGGATGGAAACTGCTGCCTCTGTTCGGCAAGGTGGAACTGGGGGAGGAATTCGCGATAGTTGACAGCGAAGCGGTCAATGAAATGGAGGAAACCGGCGGCGGCATAAAAAATAAGCTGCTAAAGTAATAGTGCTGAAATCAGCGGAAAGGAGAATTTTTAATGCGTAGCGGTTTTGTAAAAGGTGTGGTGGTAGGCAGTCTTGTAGCTGCATCGGTAAGTATGATGATGAATTCGGATATGATGTCTTCCAGGACGAAAAGAAGAATGATGAGAGGCGGAAGGTCTTTTATCAGAAAATCCGGCAACCTCATCAGTGATGTTGCGGAAATGTTCAGATGAACTCTTCGCACCAAACATTTCTATGAAAATACGGCCGTAAGGCCTTTAAGACCCATACGCCCTAACGGGCTTCAGAGCGGGTCGTACACACATACTCTCAAATCCTCATAAAGACCGGGTAGAAGCACATACCCGGTTTTTACTAATGGAACATGAAAAAATTGCCGCGCAGCATAATAATGACGCTTATATGCTAGCGCAATAAGCTTTGCGAAGTCTTGTTCAAAACTCACAAGCGCTCGATGCGCCTGTGAGTTTTGACTAATGGAAAATGAGTGTCGGTTGATTAGGCGCCCAAGGAGTGGAACCGGTGAGGTTTAAAAAGGTGGTATTCTATATCGCTGCTGCGGTCATCGTCATTGCAGCGGTCATTTTTTATATCAGGTACAAGGGGAAGATCTCCAGGATCATCTCGCCGTTCCTGATGACAATACCACTCGTTTACATAATTAAACCGCTGGCCGAAAGGCTGGCTTCAAAAAAGATTAATATCAGCCTTTCGATCCTGCTTGTATATTTCTTTTTCATATCCGCATTGGCAGCAGTCTGCATATTCTTCATTCCAGAACTGGCTTCAAACATGCGCGAACTTATGGAAACGCTGCCTCAGCTTATTCAGGATTATGAAAAGGTATTCAACAATCTTCTTTCGGCCATAAAAACGAGCAATTGGTCGGAACAGGTAAAAACGGCCATTTTCAAAGAGATCGAAGCCGGGATGGGCACGCTGCAGAAAATCCTTTTTAAGTCACTCGAAAACGGCGTCAACATGATAGTTGAGACGATACGTTTCATTGTCGATTTTACAATAGCATTTGTAATAACCTATTACATCATCAAGGACGGTGAGAAATTCAGGGACTACTTCCTGCTGATGCTTCCGCGCAGGTGGAGGAACGGTATGACAGGCATATGCAAGGAAATCGGCAATATCCTGGCCGGTTTCATACAGGGACAGCTTATGACGGCGTTGATTGTCGGAATACTTGAGACCATGGGCCTTATGATAATTAAAATGAAATATTCGCTGGTATTGGGCATGGTCGGCGGCCTGGCCAATGTCATACCGTATTTCGGCCCATATATCGGACTCCTTCCCGCACTTGCCATCGCACTGACTGTGTCGCCCATGAAGGCGGTGTGGACAATAGTGATCTTCATGGGAGTCCAGCAGATAGATAACAATTTCATATCACCCAAGATGATTGAGGGCAAGCTTGGCCTGCATCCGGTAGCAACTATTTTTGCAGTCCTGGTGGGAGGAGAGTTCTTCGGCATTCTCGGCATGTTGTTGGCAGTGCCTGTGCTGGCGATAATGCGTGTCCTGGTAAATAAGACGGTTGAAGCCATAGCGCAGCATTAATCTTTACCCCAATAAATTCCTGTTTATATTTTATTTTGTTTTAACGATATACATTAAGATGGAAGATTTCTGTAAAGGCAATATTTATAGTTATTGGAGGACGATGCTTTGAAACTGAATTTCAAGAATGTCACTGCAATTATAATAGCCGTAGGAATCACCATTTTCATTGCAGTCTATTTTACAAATTCGAGGCATCTGAACGGCAAGGACAGCTATCTTGACGAACCCACGGCTTCATCGGAAATGACGCCTTCTTCGACCGTGCCGACAGGACAGGTATCGGCGGCAGAAGCTACGGCTGTACCGGCTCTGCTGGACAAGCTGCTTGACGGTCAGGCCGGGGCGGAGGTCAAAGGCCCTGTTATCGATCCCGACAGGGTGTATACGGAGGAATGGGCCGAAAAAAAGATAGAAGAACATAAGGATGTTATCGAGCAGAAGGATCTTGAAGATTTCAAAAACATAATCGAAGAAATAGGTACCCGGGAATTAAGCGAGGATATGAAGGACGGCTTGTCGACAGAGGAACAAAACAAGCTGTACAATGAAATGAAAAATACTCTTACGCAGGATGAATACGAACGTGCCAGGACGCTGTTCGAAAAATACAATTGGATATTGTCCGAGGAATAAAAATGATAGACATACACGCGCATATACTGTACGGTCTTGACGACGGTCCTGAAAATGAGGATACTACGCTTCGAATGCTGAGGTCGGCGAAATCGGAAGGCATTGACCGTATAATCGCGACGCCGCATTTCATATACGGTGCAAACCGTTACGATATGAAGCTGCACAAAGAGAGGCAGCACGAGGCTGCCGGGCTGATCAAAAAAAACAATGTCGGGGTTAAGTTATATGCGGGCAATGAACTGTTTCTGGATGAATTTATTCCCGGCTGCATCAGGGCAAAACAGTGTTTCACACTTGCTGGCTCCGATTATGTCCTTATTGAACTCCCTGTAACCGGTTTTCCAAAACATATCGACAGTATACTTTACAGGATACTCGGCGAAGGCCGCATCCCCGTATTGGCGCATGCCGAGCGGTATGAGCAGGTCCAGTCGGACCCGGAAATCCTATATCATTTCATACAAATGGGATGCTTTATTCAGGTAAATTCAGCTTCCATTACCGGAGAATCAGGCAGAAGGCTCCAGGAAACCTCCAGGGAGATATTTTCGGAAGGCATCGGACACCTGGTTGCGACAGATATGCATTCCGATCAATGGAGAGCTCCAAGGCTGAGAGATTCGTATGAAGTAATAAAAGGCTGGCTTGGTGAGGAAAGAGCCTTTAAAATATTCGAAACCAACCCTGAGGCTATATTGAAAAACGTAAAAATTGTCCCGGACGAACCCGTTACAATAAGAAAAAGGCATTTTTTAGCTTTCAGCAGGTAAGATCTATTAAATGGGGGGCAAAAAATTGCATAATGAACAAAGCGCATTTCAACGTGAATTTGATCTGAGGGAAATCCTCCGCATAATTTCGATCCGCTGGTGGGTTATTCTGCTGTTCCTTATCGTTTCCACAGCCGTAACGGGTTTTATCACATTTGAAGTACTCGAGCCAGTTTATGTTGCCGAGACATCCCTCTTCGTCGGAAAAGAAGACGACAATATAGCCTCGCTGGACTTGAGCCAGCTCAACCTGAACAAAAGCCTCGTTACTGACTACAGACAGATAATATTGAGCCGGTTGGTTTCGAGAGAAGTCATAGAGGAGATCGGCCTCGACATGCCCATCGGCACATTCCAGCAGAAGGTCACCGTAACGCCGATGCAGGACTCCAGGCTATTCAAGATATCGTTCGAGAGTACTGATCCGAAGCTTGCCATGGATGTGGCGAATGCTCTTGCGAGAGTAATTATAGAAAAGGCACAGGATATAATCGAAGTAAAAAATATAAAGGTAATAGACGTTGCAGAGATGCCCGCAGCGCCGATCAAACCCAATAAGGTACAAAATCTGACGATCGCGGCTATTCTGGGTATACTCATAGGCAGCGGCGCGGTATTCCTTATCGAATACACCGATTACACGGTCAAGGATTCGAAGGACGTCGAGAAGTACCTCGAATTGATCACAATAGGCGAAATACCTATGTTTGCAGGGGAAAAGAGAAAAGGTAAAAGAAATAAATCTGTAAAAAAGAAAAAGGGCCGTACCGGCAAGGAAAATTCCAGCGGCAATATACTGAGCCCAAACCTCATAACCGTCATCGATCCGAAGGCTCCTGCCTCGGAGGCCTACAGATCGCTCCGTACTAACATCGGTTATTCCGGAGTAGACAGGCAGGTCAAGCTTATAATGGTGACCAGCCCGGGACCCGCAGAGGGCAAGTCCACGACAGCAGCCAACATAGCCATCAGCATGGCGCAGGCGGGCAAGAAGGTCCTGCTGATGGACGGCGATCTCAGGAAGCCGCGCGTCCACAAGTATTTTTCGCTGGCTAACGACGTTGGTCTAACGGACATTATCGTCAATGATTTTCCGTTAAAATTCGTTATAAAGACCGTTAACGGTATACAAAACCTAGAAGTCATACTGAGCGGTACATTGCCGCCCAATCCTACCGAGATACTGGAATCCAAAAAAATGGCCGACTTTATCACCCGCGTCCGGGAGGAATATGAGATGATCATCCTCGATACGCCTCCGGTCGGGCAGCTGACCGACGGCGCCATAATGGCAAGTATCTCTGACGGCGTTATCCTTGTAGTTGCGTCCGGCGAGTCCAACATAGACATGGCAAGGCGCGCCAGGGCGGCGCTTGAACGCGTCAATGCAAAGATCATCGGCACGGTACTCACGAAGATAACGGGATCCTCGGGCGGCAGCTATTATCATTATTATAATTACGACAAGTATTAAATAGCAGTGTTCAGCCTGGAGAAATAGCATTACATGGCGCAAAAGAGCTATAAAATACAGTAAAACTTATTGACTTTCCGCCTTTTTTGCTATAAAATGGATAATAATATCGATTTTTTTTGACTGGTGGTTATTTTTTTATGCCCTTTGATTTGAAAGCAGATGAGTGGCATAGTATTTTTGTTGTTACGGGTGAAGAGGACAGGGTCAAGGAGAGGATCAAATATCGTCTGCAGGACGATTTTACGGTAGTAGTGCCAAAAAGGAAACTAAGGCTGCGCAAGGGTGGTATCTGGAGAACAGAGACCAGGGTTTTGTTTCCGGGGTACGTTTTGATCAATGGCGGTATCAATTCAGATATATATTATCTGCTGAAAGATATTCCAAACGTTCTCAGGCTTCTTAGAACAGGGAGCTCGATAGCATCGATCGACAGCCAGGAGATGGCAGTTCTGTCCAGATTGATCTGCAACAGCGAAGAAATAGGTTTATCCAGCGTACTTATGGAGAATGGGAGAGTCAGGGTGGTCGACGGGCCGCTTTTTTCACTTGAAGGCATAATACTCAGCATCGACAGCAGAAAGCAGAGAGCAAAGGTCAAGCTGAGCTTTCTCGGGGAGGAAAGAACCGTGGATCTTGGGATTTCAATCCTGACACCCGCGTAACGACGCATATTCATCCGGATTCCTTTGGCGGTGTTTCGGCCCGGCAAATGACATGGAGATCATAAGGCAAGGCTTTTGTAATGCATACCAGGCTTTATATGCTTAATGGCGAAGCTTTGTCCTTTTATATAAAAGTTACCGGCTTGAAGCATATTTATGTTTTTGTTATATATTTTTGAGGATTAAGTAAAGGAGGGGAAAAGATGCAGGCAAAGTTAAGAAAAATTCTTCTTTTGGTCACTGATATCCTATTCATAAATCTCTCCTTCTACCTTGCAATATTCATAAGGTTCGAATTCGCAATGCCGCAGAAATACTACGATTTATTCCTGAATAGCGTAGTGTTTATTACGGTTATACAAATAGTAGTATTTTACCTGCTCGGGCTGTACCGAAGCCTGTGGGAATATGCAAGCATAGAAGAACTGATGCAGATTTTCATAGCGACTTTGTCCGTCAGCGGTTTGATACTTGTCACCGGCATGCTGCTTGGAGACAGGATGCCTTACTCCGTATGCATCATATCGTGCGTACTCATGTTCATGTTTGCGGGCTTCAGCAGGATTAGCTACCGTTATTTCCGCAGGCTTAAAATGATGAGGCTAAAGCTCGGCGGAAACGCTACGAGAGTAATGATCGTCGGAGCAGGAAGCGCCGGTTCGATGCTTATAAAGGAATTGAAGAACAATTCCGGAATGAACGCACTTCCCATTGTTGTAGTAGACGACGACAAAAGCAAGCAGAGGACCAGGATAAACGGGGTGCCGGTAGTTTTAGGCAGGGAAAGGATAAAGGAGCTCTCGAAAAAATATGAGATAGACGAAATAATCGTGGCGATTCCCTCAGCGGCTAAAAAAGATCTGGCCGACATACTGCGTATCTGCAAATCGACGAAGTGCAGATTGAAAACGCTGCCCGGTGTAATGGGACTGGCAGGCGGTCACGCAAGCGTGAACCAACTCAGGGATGTAAACATAGAAGATCTGCTTGGGCGTGATGAGATAGCACTCGATATAGATGAAATATCGGATTATCTGAAGGATGAAACCGTATTGGTAACCGGCGGAGGAGGTTCCATAGGCTCCGAGCTCTGCCGCCAGATAGCAAGGTTCAAACCCAAGAAACTAATAGTCTTCGATATATATGAAAACAACGCATACGACCTGCAAAACGAATTGCTGTACACTTATAAGGATTCGCTCGATCTTGAGGTGCTGATAGGCTCGTGCAGGGATAGGGAGCGCCTCAGGGAGATATTTGAAAAATACAGACCGGGTGTCGTATTCCATGCCGCGGCGCACAAGCATGTTCCGCTGATGGAGGGAAGTCCTGCGGAAGCTATAAAGAACAACGTTTTCGGCACGCTGAATACCGCAAGGCGCGCCGATGATTTCGGAGCGAAGAAGTTCATACTCGTTTCAACCGATAAGGCCGTCAACCCGACCAATATAATGGGCGCTTCAAAAAGGCTAGCAGAAATTATCATACAGTCGATGAACAGGATGAGCAAAACCAAGTTTGCCGCCGTACGCTTCGGCAATGTGCTGGGCAGCAACGGCAGCGTCATACCGCTTTTCCAGAAACAGATCGCCAAGGGCGGACCCGTTACGGTAACCGATAAGGAAATAATCAGATATTTCATGACGATACCCGAGGCTGCACAGCTTGTCATACAGGCAGGAGCGCTGGCAAAGGGCGGCGAGGTCTTCGTGCTCGACATGGGCGATCCTGTAAAGATAGACGATCTGGCACGCGACCTGATAAGGCTTTCCGGCTATGAACCCGACGTCGACATGAAGATAGAGTATACAGGGCTCAGACCGGGCGAAAAGCTTTACGAAGAGCTGCTGATGGCAGAGGAGGGGCTTGAAAGGACAGCGCACAAAAAGATATTCATAGGAAAGCAGTCCGATATGAGCTTCAAGGAAGTCATTATGTATATAAAGGCGCTCGAAAATTCCATGGAAAGTGAAGAAACACTAAGGGAATGTATGGCGAAGCTCGTACCGACATATCAATATAAGAATTATGTAAAACCCACTTTCACTGTCGCAGAAGAGCAGAACGCAAGAAAAAAGGCGAGCCGCACAAGCGGACTAAAACCTGAAGATTCAAGGAAAATAAAAGCTTACCCGCAGGGTAATGCTTCCATACAGGGCAACGCTAACAAGTAAAAACCATTTATGTCACATTGTGTTGCA
>DATALQ010000017.1:0-62161 GCA_036260935.1 Clostridia bacterium | reverse complement strand
TATTCTCAATACAGCACCAAACAGAAGCCATACAGTTTAAATCATAAACCCTTTGACTTTCAGCTACTTGGGTTTTAGGTCTATATACAACAACTAATAACTCAGGTGAAGTTAATATCATTCTTTTTTGTTTTGGAATTGCATCCAGGTACATTTCCTTTGCCAATGCATCCTGACCTTCAAATAAATTTTTTAGTTCCTCTGTTACTTCTTCTATCATTTCTTCTGTTTGAGTTAAGGCTATCCGTTTGGGTACAGGGCACCTGATGCAAAAATAGTTCCCCAGAAAGAAGTAGATTTAATATCAAGGCTGCATATCAACAATTGGTAGGGCACAGTATTATATTCCGGGCTCCGGGCATCGGGAAAAAACATTACCAATGACATAGCCGCCAAGTAATTGAAGTTATTAAATTATGTATATAGGGGTTTATGAAAATGTATAATGATGCTTTTGCCAAGTTTCCGGTTATTGAAACTGAACGGTTGATCCTGCGTGAGTTATCGATATCAGATGCGGAGGATGTATATGAATACGGAAAGGATGTCGATGCGTTCATCTATGTTGATGGTTTTCCCAGTGAATATGAAGAAGTAAAAGAGGTTATAAAAATCTGGACGACTGATGCATATAACTCAATGCAATTTATTCGCTGGGGAGTTGAATTGAAAGCTGAAAAAAAAATTATCGGCGGAGTTTTTCTTTTCTCACCCCATGGCAGCGATCAATCCGGGCGCAGAATGGATATCGGATATGAGATATCAAGGAAATACTGGAATCTTGGATATGGAACAGAGGCTGTAAAAGCAGTTGTTGCTTATGGCTTTGAGAAAATGGGTTTGAAGCGGATTACGGCGGAAATAATTCCTGAGAATAAAGCTTCAATCAGGGCTTTTGAAAAAGCTGGCTTTACATATGAGGGCACACTGAAAAACTACCGTCACTATCAATATAATGGTGATGAATTGAAAACTATGGTCATGATGGCTTGTACACACAAGGAATAACACCATAAAATAGGGGGAAATTAACATGACTTTTGAAGAACTGTACGAAATCGCATTGAAAACACTTAACGACCGCCAGATATCCAGGAGTTCATGGGCAGGATCAGTTGCGGCAGCTATACTTACGGATAAGGGTAACGTATATAAAGGCGTTTGCATCGATACACCAAGCTCTCTGGGCTTTTGTGCGGAACATGCTGCGATTGCGGCAATGGTAACTGCCGGAGAGACAAGAATTGTAAAACTGGTAGCGGTAATGGGGAATACTAAAAAGCTGGGCGCGCCTTGCGGAAGATGCAGAGAATTCATAAATCAAATTGATGACGAAAACTATAAATGCGAAGTCATGCTTGACGGAGGAAAAATAGTAACGATAGACGAATTGCTGCCGTATCGCTGGAACTGACCCGATAACCCGGTCAAATTAACCCTGGGGGTGATCAATATTCAATATTGGAGTATAGTACTTAGTTCGGCATCTGTCTATATCTTTATCATCGTCGCTATCAGACTATTCGGGAAAAAGGAGCTATCCCAGCTGTCTGTAGTTGATCTGGTTTTCATACTGCTGATAAGCAATGCTGTGCAGAACGCCATGGTAGGGCCCGATACCACACTACAAGGCGGACTGGTCGCCGCCGGAACTCTTTTTGCCGTAAATTACCTGCTCAAACTCGTCCTTTACAAATTTCCCAGGCTTGGACAGGTAATTCAGGGAGAGCCTGTTATTCTGGTTTATAAAGGTGAAATTAATCATAAGAATATGGTGAAGGTCAAGTTCACACTGGAAGAACTGAAGGAGGCGATAAGAGAGCATGGCGTTTCTCTTATCGAAGACGTCGACCTTGCTGTTCTTGAAACCGATGGAAACATCAGCATAATATCAAATGACTTTAAAAATAAAACCGTAAAAAAGAGAAAGCCCTACAAACTCAATAACAAGGCAAGTGGTAATTTAGGTGTCTTGTTTGCAAATCCATATTGCATGCTTTTTGTAAAGTGTGAAGTATTCATTACGGGAGGGACAAATGAAGTATGAAGCAATTATCTTTGATGTCAGTGATACTCTAGTTGAATATAGTCCCAATTGGGCGCAGGTGTTTGGCGATAAAGTACGTTCATTGGGATTTGATGTTTCTGAAGAAATGACTTGGAAAATCAATAATGCAGTATATTGGGTAAATGGAGAACAAACCAGAAGAGAGCAAAATGGCGCACCCCGAGCAACTGAAGATGAGTTGGACAGGATGATGAATGATGCGGCATTATCATGTGTGGATTGTCCAATCGAATTGAAAGAAACGTATTTACAAATCATGTCCCGTATTCCAATGCCGAAACAAAAAATGACTGTGATTTACGGTGTATTTGATTTATTGAATACTTTACGAGGAAAATATAGATTGGCAATTGTATCCAATCATTACAAGTGGCTTATAGATTATCTAAAGGATATTAAACTTTATGATTATTTTGAATCAATTATAGTTTCGGAAGTTGTTGGAGTAGAAAAACCAAATGTACGAATTATGGAAATTGTATTAAATGAGCTCGGTTTACCGCCTGAAAGATGTCTGTATGTCGGGGACCATCCACTGGACGTGTTGTGTGCCAAGCAAGCGGGACTGGATTGTGCATGGATCGCACGAAAAGGAGCTAAATTACATGAATCTATTCCATTCAGCGAAGATTATAAAATCAGCAATGTTACGCAATTACTAGATATACTATAGCCATCCCTTAGTAAAAGAATAATTTCAGGAATTTTTTCTACTAACAGAAAAATATGCAACTTCCACAAATCCATATTGCATACTTGTTTTAGGAGGAGAACTATGGATGGTATGTTAAGAAATATGGCAGGAATATATATAACAGATGAAGATAAAATGCTCTTATTATATAGAGTTGGATCAAGAGTTGTTCAACCTTCCTGGTGCAACATAGGTGGGCATTTTGAAGAGTTTGAGCTGAATAATTCAAAGGCTTGTGCATTAAGAGAAGTTTTTGAAGAAACAGGTATTAAAGAAAGTGACATTACAAATCTGAGATTTAAGTATGTTACGTTACGTAACAAAAACAATGAAATAAGGCAAAATTATTATTTCTTTGCAGACTTAAATAACAAAAATCTTCATTTGAAGGATTGCAACGAGGGTATTTTACAATGGGTAGAAATTAGCAAAGTGCTTGAAAGGGATATGCCCTATACCGCAAAGGAAGTACTAAAACATTATTTATCCATTGGAAGGAATGATAATAATATTTATGCTGGGGTTGCAACAGAAAAGCAAGTAGTATTTACAGAACTAAATGAATTTTAGTGTTTCATATTCTAATCCGTAATATGCGAATCAGCCAGACCATATAGACTTTATTAATGGAGAAAAAGGATGAAACTACTTATTATCAGACACGGGGAATCCGAGGCAGATATTTTAAAAGTTCATGAAGGAAGAGCAGATTTTGAACTGACGGAGAAAGGTAAATTGCAGGCGGAAGAAATGGCGAAATGGATAAACAAAAATTTCACGATTGAAAAAATCTATGCAAGTACGCTTAAAAGAGCAAAACAAACTGCAGAAGCCCTTTCTAATGAAACTCGTGCAGAAATAGATTTCAGAAATGAATTAATGGAATTCAACAATGGCCTATTGGCTGGATTACCAAGAGAAGAAGCAGAGAGTAAGTATCCTAGAATATTGAATTTACCTGTTCACAAAAGCGTTTATGAAATGGAGTCTGCATTGGAATTCCGTTATCGAGCAGAGTACATTTTATCTGTAATCTTGAGTGAAAATAATACAGAAGCTACTATTGCAATTGTCTCTCATGGCGGTATGATAAATCAACTGTTTCATTCGTTTTTGTCATTGCCGGTAGATTCTAATATTCATATCTTAACTGGTGATACAGGCATCCATTTATGGCAATACGATGAGAAAGAAAGATGCATTTTGTTTTCTAATAAAACAGAACATCTTAGTGTGATGAGTTATTAAGGAATGCAAAATCACATAGCTTAAGATACTACGGTAAAAAAGAGTGCATAATACGTAACCGGAGCTTAAAAAGCTTCGCACTCTTTATAGAACTCGATCTAGCAGAAAAAACGCAACTACAACATCAATGATTCAGCTGGCTTATTCTATTGCGTCTGAAAAGCCTCACGAAAAATGCCCTGATGGAATGCCTGCCCTTCTTGTTTCTCCAGTCCCCCAGGGCTTTGTCCACCTCCTGGTAGTGCTTCTCCATTTTATTTTCAAGCCTGCGCATGCCATTCTCCACACATGCTCCCAGCTCGAGCTTGCTTTTGGTGATCTCCCTGCTGAGGTGCTCCCTGGCGGAATCTATTTCAAATGAAAGCTCTTTTGTAAGTTGTTTTCCTATTTCGCTGAAAATCAGCTGGATTGCTTCATATTCCTTATTGTCGGGTATGATGAGAGCGGGAGGGTCGGCGTCCGGCGCCGCCTGAGGCATCACAAATGCCGATTCGTCCTGCAGAATTTTTTTTATTGCCTTTATTTCAAGTCCTTCGGAACGCATGACTTTAACCTTGTACATGGTATTTGCCAGGTCTGCGGTGTAGTAGCGTCTTCCGCGCTCGTCCTTCGGTACGGTAAGCTCGAATTCCTTTTCATAAAACCTCAGGGCATGATCAGTTAACTGAAGCATGTCGCTTAATTCGGTGATAGTGTATCTCTCTTTCAGAACTTCCATTCTGATACCCCCTAGTAACTTACTATGAGATATATAGTACCACAAATGGAAGAAACAGTAAAATCTTACCTGATATTTCTCAATATTTCCAGCGCATGCTGTATATCGGCTGGAACAGGAGCTTTCAGCTCCATTTCCTTATGGGTATACGGGTGGGTAAAAACAGTCCTGTATGCATGAAGCGCCTGCCTGCTCATCAGGCCCTCAAGCTTGCCGTGAAAATCAGGCAGATCATACAAAGTGTCGCCGACAAGAGGGTGACCGGTCGCCTGGCAGTGGACTCGTATTTGATGCGTCCTGCCGGTTTCGAGCCTGAACTTCATATAAGCGGCAGCCTGATACTGTTCGATAACTTCGTAGTGAGTGACGGAGGGAGCGCCGTCCGGTGTTACATGACGAAGCATCAAGCTGCCCGGGAGCCGGTCTATCGGAAGATTGATGGTGCCGGCAGCTTTATCCATGGTACCGTGTACGAGGCCTATATATTCCTTTATATATAAGTTGCTGTGCATCTGGCGGACGAGATTCTCCTGTATGTACGGATTCAAAGCGAAAATAATTATGCCCGACGTATCGCGGTCCAGCCTGCTGACAGGGCGCACCAACGTTTTTATGTCTTTCGACAGTAAATAGTGCATGAGCCCGTTTGCAATAGTGCCGGTCTGATGGAGGGAGGTTGGATGGACGACGGTATCGCGAGGCTTGTTTATAGCAATAAGGTTATCGTCTTCAAAGAGAATGTCCAGGTCCATTGTTTCGGGCGTTATATCTTCATTCAATTCGTCGGATTCAATAAAAGCTTCCAACAGATCACCTTCATGCACTTTAACATTGACATGCACAGATACTGAGTTGAGCAGTATATTTCCGGAATATTTAAGCTTTTTGACAAGCCTCTCCGAGATATGCAGTTTTCCTTTCAGAACCTGTTTTGCTTCCTTATTGTCATCCTCGTGCGATATTGTAAGATGTAGCCTCATTTTCTCCACCATTGCATGTATTTGTATTTAAATGTTACAGCAGTGGGGCGGATATTTCAAGGGAAGGTAAGTAAACGCCCCAAATACATGGAGGTTGGAGGTCATGTTGCTTAAGTTCCCTTGAAATGCTTGTCCGGGTGGGATAAAATGAAATGGTACACATGGAAAATAATTCGTACAGTCGGTTTGGGATTATAAACACTTAAGGGGATCATGGAATGAATATGGAATGTCAGAATTATTTAAAAAACGTGTTCGGTATAGATGAAACCATTATCAAAACTGTAGAATCAGCCGAAAATAATGTCAGGGACGCTTTCAGGGAAATAGAGGCCGTCAGGGAATTCAACCAGTACAAGGTTATTGCGGCAATGCAGGAACACCATCTGAGCGATTCCCATTTTGGAGGCACCACGGGCTATGGCTACGACGACAGGGGCAGGGAAGTGCTGGACGACGTTTACGCGTCGGTGTTCAAGGCCGAGGATGCTTTGGTGAGACATCAGATAGTTGCCGGGACGCAGGCGCTCGCAGTATGCCTTTACGGAAACCTTAGGCCGGGCGATGAACTGCTTTCCGTCACAGGCAAGCCGTACGACACGCTCGAAGAGGTAATAGGCATACGCGGCGAGGGATCCGGATCGCTGAAGGATTTCGGCATTTCATACAGGCAGGTGGAGCTTACCTCGGAAGGCACAGTCGACCTTAACGCCGTCAGGGCGGCTGTAAATGAAAAAACTGCAATGGTACTGATCCAACGTTCGCGGGGCTACAGCTGGAGACCTGCAATAAATATCAGGGAAATTAAAAGGGTTATCGAATTAGTAAGAGAATTAAACAGTAAAACGATAGTTATGGTCGACAACTGTTACGGAGAATTCGTCGAGACATCCGAGCCGGTGGAGGCGGGAGCGGATATTATCGCCGGCTCTCTGATAAAAAATCCGGGCGGCGGTCTGGCTCCCACGGGGGGTTATATCGTCGGCAAAAAGAGGTATGTACAGAATGCCGCTTACAGGCTGACTACGCCGGGGCTCGGGAAAAAGGTCGGAGCAACGCTGGGCAATAACAGGCTTTTATTCCAGGGCTTGTTCCTTGCGCCGCATGTCGTTGCAGAGAGCCTGAAGGGTGCAGTTTTCTGTTCGGCCGTCATGGAAAGGCTCGGGTTCGAGTCATCACCGCAGCCTGAACAGCAGAGGAGCGATATAATCCAGGCAATCAGGTTCAACAACCCCGAAAGCATGATAGCGTTCTGCCAGGGAATACAAAAGGGTTCGCCCGTCGATGCCTTCGTTACGCCTGAGCCCTGGGACATGCCTGGATACGACAGCCCTGTTATCATGGCCGCGGGTGCATTCATACAGGGTTCTTCGATAGAGCTGAGTGCGGACGCTCCGCTGAAACCGCCGTATACGGCCTACATGCAGGGCGGTCTGGTTTACGAGCATGTAAAGCTGGGTATCATGATTGCGCTTAAATATATGAAAGAAAGAAAGCTTATAAGGTTCTGATAAAATGAGGTATAAACTAGCCAAAGACAAAACGGATGAAAGTGCAGAGAGGCCGGAGGGAAGGAAACGGGCCGCAAATGTGGCTGCCGATGAAATCTCAGCCAGGTATTCCCAAAAGTCCGAAAACGATACCGACGAGAAAGCCGCAGAGCAAAGCAAATCTCGCAATGCAAAGCGCGCTACTCTTGGCGGCCTTCTTTTGATACTGTTTGTACTGCTTTACATACCTTCTCTCATGAATTGGCTTTCCGGCAGGCATGTGGCGAACGATGTGATCCGGAACGGGATAATAGAGGAATATATTCAAAGCAACGCCGTCATAATAAGGGATGAAAAGCTACTGCCCCCGTCCTCGATAGAAGGCAGGTATATAGCTGAAATCGGCGAAGGCGAAAGGACGCCGGCTTTTTCACGGATAGCACTCGTAATGAATGCTACTTCCGATAAACTGCTCAAGGATATCGATGACATCAATTCAAAGATTGTGAAGGCTAAAATGGAAAAGGCCGAAAAGACTGACTTTTTTTCCGATGATCTGGCCAAGCTGGACATAGAGATCGGCGCCGAGGTTCAGGATCTGATAGCGGCATGCAATTCCAGGAGCTTTACCGATATGGCCAAATATAGGAACGAAATAGGAAAGATAGTCGAGAAAAAAGCCGGTATCGTGGGTGCCAACTCTACAGACACATACATTACGTCACTTCAGAAGCAGAAGGATGACATACAGGCAAGGATCAACAGGAATACCGTTGAGATAAAGTCTGAAACCTCAGGAGTCGTTTCATATACGATAGATGGGTTTGAAAAGCAATTAACGCCTGCAGTACTGAAAAAGCTGACGCCCAAAGAGCTTGACGGTATTTCGGAAAAATATGCCGGGGTTATCGGTGGATACGGTACAATAAAAGCGGGAATGCCTGCAGCCAAGATCATAAAGGGAACTGACCTTTACCTCGCTGCAGCCGTACCTGCCAAGCAGGCAGCCGCCTTCAAGGAGGGCGGAAGCATCCATCTGAGGCTGGGCGGTGCTGACATGGAAACGACCGGCACCGTAAACAATATCAACACTGGCGGGGACGGCCGGAAGGTAATAGTTGTAAGGATTAACAGGGGAGTCGATACCCTTTCTTCACAACGTATAGTCAGTGTTGATTTTATCAGTAAAATCGAGGAAGGGCTGAAGGTTCCGTTAAAATGCCTGAGGGATTTTTCCGCAGACGGCAGTAAAGCCAGGATCATGCTGATAAAATATAATGTAGCTGCCAGCAGGACAGTCGATGTACTTTGCAGGGATGACGAGTATGCTATTATTAGTACTCCCGAAGGCGAAGTCAAAAAGACTGTGAATCTCTATGACACTTACATATTGAATCCCGATAATATTGCTGAAGGAGATATCATAGAATAATGAACGATAACAGTAACTATTCCGAGGATCAAAAAATTATAAGGGACAATTATGAAGCTATAAGGGACAGAGTATTGAAAGCTGCGGCCAGGGCAGGAAGAGATCCCGGAGAAATCAAAATAATAGCCGTCAGCAAAACGATGTCAGCCGACAGGATAAAGGCAGCTTATGACATAGGAATTGCGGATTTTGGTGAAAATAGGGTTCAGGAATTGTGCGATAAAACCGATATATTGAATATAGGATGCAACTGGCACCTGATTGGGCATCTTCAGACCAACAAGGTCAAATACATAATAGACAGGGTCAGCATGATACATTCGCTCGACAGCCTGGAGCTGGCGGGTGAAATACAGAAAAGAGCCCAAAAAGCCGGCCGGCGCGTGGATGTCCTTGTGCAGGTAAACGTTGCCGGAGAGGAATCGAAGTTCGGCATAAAACCTGAAGAGACACTGGACTTTATCAGGGAAGCAGGTAAGCTGGAAAATCTTAGGATAAAAGGTCTTATGACGATTGCACCGATGGCTGAAAACCCTGAAGAAATAAGGTGGGTGTTTGCAAACCTTAGAAAATTGCTTATTGACATCAGTAGGGAAAATATTGATAATATAGATATGGATTATCTTTCCATGGGCATGAGCAATGATTTTGAGGCCGCAATCGAAGAAGGCTCCAACATTGTTAGAATAGGTACCGCACTTTTTGGAAAACGCTGATGACGCATTTACAAACGAAAAACGGAGGGATACACTAATGGCTAAACTGCTGAACAAGATGTTGAATCTCGTTGGGTGGGAATCTGAGGAAGAGGAAGAAGCTGAAGAGGTGCAGGAAGAAGCAAGAGAAGAGTCCGATACTACCCCCGGTTATCTGCAATCCTTTACAAAGAAATCCCAAAATAACAAAGTTGTAAATATTCATTCCAATAATCAGTTCAAGGTTGTAATAACACAGCCCGAGACCTTCGATGACGCCCGCGAAGTATGCGATCATCTCAAAAACAAGAAACCCGTTGTCGTCAATCTCGAAAATCTTAACAAGGAAACTGCCCAGAGGGTAGTGGATTTTCTCAGCGGCTCTGTCTACGGACTTGACGGTGAGATCCAAAAGGTATCCACCGGTATATTCCTGATAGCCCCGAGCAATGTTGATATCATGGGCGAATTCAGCGGAGAGATTAAGAGCAAGGGTAATTTTCCCTGGATGAAATATTAGGCGTCGTTTCATATGCAAAAAAAGGACGGTGCTTTGAGATCTATAAGCAATTCGGAAGACAGGCTTGCAGTTGCAAGGCTGCTCGATAAATCCGAGCTTGCCGAAAAGACCCGCGGATTTTCACATTCCGATTTCCTTGATCCTCATCAGATTAATTTGGCACAAAAGCTGCTGCCCTCGCTCAATGTCTGCGAATATACGTTTTTTGGAGGATATCTGGGCGCTGAAAGGGCTGTTGCCGTTTTCAGATCGGAATTTGCGGATGAGGAAGAAACCGATGAATATCAAAGCGGTATTCTGAAAGTTATCGAAATTACTCCGCTTGCGAGGAACAGCCTGACGCACAGGGATTACCTGGGAGCTCTCATGAGTCTCGGGATAAAGCGTGAAGTTACGGGCGATATACTCGTTAAGGAAGAAAAATGCAGCATCGTCGTGCTTGGCGATATTGCGGCGTATATAGAGGGAAATCTCGATAAAGTCGGCAACATCGGTATCAGCCTCAAGATGTCGGAAGTAACTGATTTGCACGTTCAGGAACCTAAAGCCAGAGAAATAAAGACTACGCTTTCCGCACTCAGACTTGACAGCATGTGCGCCCCTGCGTTCGGTATTTCCAGAAGCCTGGCGGCCGACTTTATCAAGGCCGGTAAAGTGCAGCTCAACTGGGAGGTCACAATCAATCCGGACAAGGCGGTGCACGAGGGAGATACGATAAGCCTGAGGGGAAAGGGAAGAGCCGTACTTGAAAATGTCGGAGGTCTGACGAGAAAAGACAGGATATCAGTTTTAATAAAAAAACTAGTTTAAAGAGGTGAGCGATTGATGAATTATACACCGAATGATCTGCAGAATCTGACATTTAAAAAATCAATTACCGGCTATAATGAGGACATGGTAAACGACGTCCTCGACAAAATCATTGAAGACTACAGCGCATACATACGCGAGAACGTGGAACTGAAGGACAAGCTCGCGCTTTTGAACGAAGGTCTGCAGCATTACAAAACAATCGAGGAATCGCTTCAGAGTACACTTCTTGTTGCGCAGCAGACGGGCGAGGATATAAAGAAAAACGCTTATGAAAAAGCGGAGAATATAGTTCATGACGCAGAGGTAAGGGCGCAAAAGCTTATCAATGACGCAAACCAGGAAGTCGTCAAGATAAAATTCGAATATGAAGATTCCAAAAAGAAGCTGCATATATTCAAATCAAAATGCGAAATGCTATTGATGTCCCAGATGGAAACGCTCAAGCAGATTTTCGACGAGGATGACAGGAGCGCTTGACTTGGTTGACAGTTTACAAGTCCGTGATGTATAATTGTTTTTAATATTTTAAAGCTATGATCGGAACGAGTAAGGATCGCGATTCCTGCAGAGAGCAGCCGGGTGGTGCGAGGCTGCGGAAAAGTTTCCTGAAAATCCTCCGTGAGCTGCCTGCAGAAAGCGTTTAAGAGCGCAAGTACGGTAGGCCGGGTCGCTCCGTTAAAGGCATGATCAAGAGACTGCTGCATAAAGGTTTGAACCTCGATCACAGCCGTAATTTGGGTGGTAACGCGTGAGTAATGTCCTCTCGTCCCTTTGTCAGGGATTGAGGGGTTTTTTAGTTTTAGATGAAACATGGGGACGGAGTATTTATAACGGTTGAACAATGGACGGGTCTTATAACCCGGGATTTTTAAATCAGGAGGAAGTTATGTACAAAAAAGTATCGACAGATCTGAAATTTGTTGAAAGGGAACAGGAAGTACTGAAGTACTGGAAGGACAATAAAATATTCGAAAAAAGCCTGAAATTCAGGGAAGGCCGCGATACGTTCACGTTTTACGACGGGCCGCCGACAGCCAACGGAAAGCCGCATATAGGACATGTCCTCACCAGGGCAATGAAGGATATAATCCCGCGCTTTAAGACCATGAAGGGCTACGATGTCCTGAGAAAGGCCGGCTGGGATACGCATGGTCTTCCCGTAGAGCTGGAAGTCGAGAAACTGCTGGGCATCAACGGCAAACCTCAGATAGAGAAATACGGCGTGGAGCCTTTTATACAGAAGTGCAAGGAAAGCGTTTGGAAATACAAGCACGAATGGGAGGAGATCAGCGATCGTGTCGGTTTCTGGGCCGATATGGAGGATCCCTACATCACGTACAACAACACCTATATAGAGTCCGAATGGTGGGCGCTGAAGCAGATATGGGACAAAGGGCTGCTCTACAAGGGGCACAAGATAGTTCCCTACTGCCCGCGCTGCGGCACCTCGCTATCGAGCCACGAAGTTGCGCAAGGGTACAAGGATGTCTGCGAAACCTCCGTATTTGTTAAATTCAAGGTAAAAGGTGAACCGGGAGTATACCTGATGGCCTGGACGACAACGCCATGGACCTTGCCCTCCAATGTCGCGCTGTGCGTGAATCCCGATGAGACTTACGCACGTATAAAATGCGGCGATGAGATATATATCATGGCAGAAGCGCTGGCGTCTGCCGTATTGAAGGGTGAATACAGTGTCGTCGGAAGTTATCGGGGTACAGATCTCCGCGGTTTGGAATATGAGCCCTTATTTGACTTCGCAAAACCGGATAAAAAGGCCTGGTATGTAGTTTGCGACAATTATGTCACGCTGTCCGACGGCTCCGGTATAGTCCATATCGCGCCGGCGTTCGGCGAGGATGACTCCAGGGTGGGAAAGAATAATGACCTTCCCTTCGTGCAGATGGTCAACGAGCAGGGTGAATTCATAGAGGATGTCAAGCCATGGAAGGGTGTGTTTGTCAAGGACGCGGACCCTGAAATCGTAAAGGATCTCGATTCCAGGGGACTTTTATACAAGGCCATGGATTATGAACACTCATATCCGTTCTGCTGGAGATGCGACACACCTTTGCTGTATTACGCACGCGATACGTGGTTCATAAAAATGACAGCGGTCCGCGAAAAGCTGCTGGAGAACAACAACAGCGTCAACTGGATGCCCGAAAACATCAAGGAAGGCCGTATGGGCAACTTCCTCGAAAACGTCGTGGATTGGGGCTTAAGCCGCTCGAGGTATTGGGGAACGCCTCTGCCGATATGGGAATGCAAATGCGGGCACCGTCACCTGGTAGGTAGCATTGCCGAGCTGAAGGAACTGGGCGAAAATGTACCCGATGACATAGAGCTGCATAAGCCTTTCATCGACAATGTGAAGCTCAAATGTCCGAAGTGTTCGTGCGATATGAAGAGGGTATCCGAAGTCATAGACTGCTGGTTCGACTCCGGTTCCATGCCTTTCGCGCAGTGGCATTATCCCTTTGAAAACAAGGATATATTTGAAAAACGTTACCCGGCGGATTTCATCAGTGAGGCTATCGATCAGACAAGGGGCTGGTTCTACACACTGCTTGCAATCTCTACGCTGCTGTTCGACGAGCCCGCTTTCAGGAACTGCATAGTGCTCGGGCATGTCAACGACAAGGAAGGGCAGAAAATGAGCAAGCACAAGGGCAACGTCGTCGATCCGTGGACAGTGCTCAACAAGCAGGGCTCGGACGCCGTGCGCTGGTATTTCTATACGGGAAGCGCACCGTGGTTGCCGAGCAGGTTCTATGAGGAAGCTGTCAGCGAGAGCCAGAGAAAGTTCATGGGCACGCTTTGGAACACCTATGCCTTCTATGTGCTGTATGCCAATATCGACGGGTTCAATCCGCTCAAATACAAGCTTGAGAAAGAAAAGCTGTCTGTAATGGACAAATGGATACTCTCAAGGTTATATACACTGATAGGCAGCGTAGACAAAAACCTCGATAATTACAGGATAACCGAGTCCGGCAGGGATATACAGGAGTTCGTGGACGAACTCAGCAACTGGTATGTCAGAAGGTGCAGAGAACGCTTCTGGCAGAAGGAAATGTGCCAGGACAAGATCAATGCGTATATGACGCTTTATACGGTACTGGTGGAGCTTTCAAAGGCAGCCGCACCTTTTGTGCCGTTCATAACGGAGGAGATATATCTGAACCTCGTAAAAAACGTTGATGTCAATGCGCCAGAAAGTATACACCTGTGCGATTTCCCGGAGGTCAGAAAGGAATATATCGACGCCGCTCTTGAGGAGAATATGGATAAAGTGCTCAAATATGTAGTTCTTGGACGAGCATGCAGAAACACCGCGAATATAAAGAACCGCCAGCCTATCGGGAAAATGTACGTAAAGGCCGAGGGCGAGCTGCCGCAGATGTATCGTGAGCTGGTCGCGGACGAACTCAACGTGAAGCAGATAGTTTTCACAGACGATGCGTCGGGCTTCACCACATACAAGTTCAAGCCTCAGCTGAGGACTCTGGGTCCGAAATACGGCAAGCTTGTGCCCAAGATCGGAGAATACCTTTCGAAGGTTGACGGCAACGAATTTATGGCACGCTTCAATAAAGACGGCAGGGTAAGCTTTGAGCTTGAAGGCGCCGAAGTTGTTCTGGAGCTGTCGGACGTCCTCGTAGACACCGCACAAAAGGAAGGCTTCGTTTCCGAGAGCGACCGGGACATAGCGGTGGTGCTCGATACCAACCTGACGCCCGAATTGATAGAAGAGGGCTTTGTCCGCGAGATCATAAGCAAGCTTCAGACTATGAGGAAGGAAGCCGGCTTCGAGGTCCAGGATCACATCAGGGTCTACTACGGCGACAATTCAAGGATAAATGCAATATTCGAACGCAATATGGCTCTCATAAGCGATGAAGTCCTTGGAGACGAACTCAGGCCGTCGGGTGGGGAAGGATACAGCAAGGGCTGGAGTATAAACGGAGAAGACGTAGTGTTTACAGTGGCAAAGGTTTAAGGAAGGTCATAAGATGGTTAAAATGAATGTCGACCTTGGCGACAGGGGTTATCCGATCTATATAGCGTCTGATTTTTCAGGCTTGGACAGGGCATGCGGAAGTGCGAGGCTTGGCGGAAAGTTTGTGATAATTGCCGATAGTAATGTCGAAAGACATTACTGCCAGGCCTGCACGGACGAATTGTCGAAGTTTGCGAAGGAAATATCCTGCCATACGTTTCCGGCAGGAGAGCAGAACAAGAATCTTGAAACGGTCAGCGATATATACAGAAAGCTCATCTCGCTGAAACTGGACAGGAATTCTACTCTTGTAGCCCTGGGAGGCGGAGTTACCGGGGACATCACAGGCTTTGCGGCGGCGACGTATCTTAGGGGAATACCCTTCATACAGATCCCTACGAGCCTGCTTGCCCAAGCTGACAGCAGCATCGGCGGAAAGACCGGAGTGGATTTCGAAGGCAGCAAGAATATGATCGGCGCCTTCTATCAGCCGCGATTCGTATTCATCAATGTAAATACTCTCAGGACGCTTCCCGGTAGGGAATTGAGGTCGGGACTCGCGGAAGTCATCAAGCATGGGCTGATAATGAACGCGGAGTTCTATGACTACATCGATTACAATATCGATAAGATCTATAGCTTCGACGAAAATACACTGCAGTATGTCACGAAAATGAACTGTACTATTAAAGGCGGCGTCATAGAACAGGATGAACGTGAAGAAGGCATGAGGGCCATACTCAATTTCGGGCATACCATCGGGCATGCGGTAGAGAGCGTTTCAGGCTTCAAGCTGCTGCACGGAGAATGTGTCTCGATAGGTATGGCAGGAGCATTCAGACTGGCACGCAAGCTGGGCATGGTAAGCGACAAATCCGTAGTCAAGGTAGAGGGTACACTGATAAAGGCGGGCCTTCCGGTGAAAATAACCGGGATGGATACGGACAGTATAATGGACATGATGTACCTGGACAAGAAGGTCAGGGACGGTAGGCTGTATTTCATCCTGCCCAGGGAGATCGGAGAAGTCCTGGGCTGCCATGTGGATGATACGGAAATGGTAAAGCAGGTTATCGAAGAGCTCAGCCGGGAGGATCAGGCTGTTTAATAAACTGCCTGGAGGGTGGAGGCGTCATGTTTGAAAAGTGTTGTATCTGCAAGGCTGGTACAGGCTTTCGCGGGGCTGTAAAATCAGGGTTTGTCAGTGTTAAAGCCGCCGGACTGCGGAAACAGGAAAACCGTGGGTATTTAAATAACGGCAGTTTATGGCTGTGTTCCGATTGTCTGCGGCGTGAAAAAGCCTGTGACGTTGAAGCTATTGAAAACGAAAAGCGTATTATTCAAAAACAATATGAGGCAGAATGCAGGCAAGAAAAGAGAAAGTGGAGGAAAGAAGTAGATAATTTCAAATGTCCGGAAAATGAACCATATAAAACGGTCTGGTCATGGCTGTATACAAATATAGGCAGGACGGCAAAGGTTGAAGCCACGATATTTGAAGGTCACGGTACAACATTACCGATAATTACGGATAAATGGCGTATAACTGTCCCGGATAACCTTGACCCGGTAACATGGTCCTGGAATGGCGAATATCAATTCGTCGATGATTATTCAGGTAAAAAACATAAACAATACTTGAATGGCGGTTACGAATATATGACATTAAGCCTTTATATTAATAAAGTTAACCGGGGTTTTCAAGAAGCAGAGGTAACCGGTAATACCCTTATATACAGAATTGGATATGCAACAGAGGAATTTCGTGACCGTTTTGATGAGGGAATAATCAATCTCAGAGACCCTAAGGATATTAGCGAGATCAGAGGTTGGTCTTCTTATTCCTTCACCTTGATACATAAGCCTTCCCAATAAATCTTAGATCTCTATGTAACATACCTAAACCATTTTGTGAACTAATCCCGAAAATTTTAAAGCTAGCTTGCCGCAATGCAGACAGTTTGCTGTGCTTTGGTGCCAATACCCGAATCAGAAGTTCATTTCTAACTTCTCGTTGGAGTCGCTTTGGGCTCATTCTTTTTTTTGATTTTTTTTCAAGCCATAATAAAAAACCGGCTTATTTGAAACTCTATATATAACGAGGCTTGCAATGACATTTACCACGAACGGAGGGTCACATGTTTATTGAAACAGAATTGCACAGCGATCTCCAGAATATATACAAAATAGCCGGAGATCTGCTGAACGAAGTTGAAATGAATACGGTCGGAGATTACCCGCACGACACGCTGCCTGACGATCATGCGCTGCTGGAGCGCATAAGGTTCAGCCTGGAGGATATTACCGGAACACTACAGAAGGATATTCATAATTTAAGGCAGGTAATCGGGAAATCGAAACTCGACGGAACCGGCGCATAGCGAGGGAAGGGGCGGGAGGTTTTGGGTGATAGACAATAAAACCGTATACAGACTTCTCAGCAGGAAACTCGATCGTATTTCGTTCAATATGGAAAAGACAAAGATCAAGGAATACGTAGAATACCTCGAGCACCCGAGAAAGATGCTTTTTTCCAATTTTTTGGCAGGTCTTGCAAGGGGATTCGGAGCCTCGATCGGTTTTACGCTGTTGGCGGCGCTTATCATCTATTTTCTGCGTTATATAGTGAAGTGGAACCTGCCCGTTATAGGCAGATTCATCAGTGAAATAGTAAATATAGTCAACAACAACCTTAACAATCCTGGGAGGTAAACGATGGACAAAAAAGATTTGCAGCATTTCAGGGAACTGCTTAATAAAAGGCTCGGCGAGATCGATCGTACCATAGGCATAATGAAGGAAAACGACGAAGGCGAACAGGATATCTATTCTCCCTCAGAGCTTTCCAATTACGATAATCACCCGGCCGAGCTGGGCTCCGAGCTTTATTTGACCGAGCTGAACAATGCTCTGAAGGTACATGAGGAAAACATAATGCAGGACATAAAGGATGCCATAGGCAGGATAGAGGACGGTGTTTACGGCATCTGCGCTCATTGCGGAAAAGAGATCCCCAAAGAGAGGCTCGAAGTAATACCATACGCAAAAATGTGCGTGGAGTGTGAAGAGAATATTGAAAATGCGCCTCTGCGGGAAGCAAAGGGCTGGTCCAACGAGGACAGGCCCAACGAGGAAAGGGTAATTGATGCACCCTTCGGGCGCAAATATTTGAACGAGCGTGAGGATGACGAGTATGAAGGTCTCGACCAGTTCGCTGATCTTATGAAATACGGCAGTTCGGACAGTCCGCAGGATCTAGGAGGCTATCACGATTATGAGGATTACTATACGAACGAAACGGACAAACAGGGCATAGTGGACGATATGGACCAGGTATCGAATGACGAATACAAAAGACAGCTGCCGGATTGATTTTTTATGCAAAATTCGACAAATATGTTGAAATTCGTTTGCGATTAAATATATAATCAGAAGTAAGAATTTTATGCAGTGTTTAAGTATTGCAGCGCAGACGCTGTAGTATTATATACTGACTCAAATCAGGGGGCATAATGAGATCTTGGCTGAAAATAGCCTTGTTTCCGGTTTTTATTTTCTTCCTGTTTTTTGCGCAGAATTTGCCGGCAACAGCTGAAACACCCGATGAAGAATCTTCCATCGTGCCTGTGAAATACCAGGCTGACTGGAACTCTCCTCCTTTTGCATACGTTGAAAATAATTCCCTTACCGGTTTCGATATCGATCTTATCAGGTTGATATTCAACCCGGAAAGTTATGACCTGAGCTTTAGCGACGGTTATTGGAACTATACATATGAGCTTCTAAAAAACTGCGATGTCGATACCTGCGGTATATTGCCGGTAGATACGGATAAGAAAAATGACATTTTCTTCAGTGCTCCGGTCCTTAAGAGCTATATTTCCGTATACTCCCCAAAAAGCGCAGCTGTTGAAAGCGGGCTGAAAATTTCCGATCTGCCCCATTACACGATCGGGACAGGGAAGGGAATGTATGCTGAAAGCATACTTAAAAAGGAACTCGGGATAACTCCCTATAAAACATACGATTCCATCGAAACTGCAGTAACCGCCCTCCAAAACGGAGAGATAGATCTGCTTTTCGAGAATCAGGATGTAGTAAATCACCTGCTGGTCAAAAAAAACATAGGCTCGGATTTTTCAATCCTGCTGTCCGATCTTTACCCTTTCGATATGGCTTACGGTGTAAGCAAGGCCAGACCCGAACTGGTGGCCCGGATCGACGAAAGGCTTTCCAAACTCAAAAAATCAGGCACTTATGAAGAACTGTATGTAAAACATTTCAATAAGCACTCGCAGTATTATTATGAAAATGCGAGGTCCAAAACGATCCTGTCGGTTCTGCTATCGGCTTTTGCAGCTCTTCTGGTCTTTTTGCTGGTCAGGCTGTATTTACGCAGAAGGAAAATAAGAAGCAGATATGAAATGGAACAGGCTCTTTCAAAAGGGATAATAGATAACGCCAAAACTATAATTATAGTTTGCAGTTTGGAAGGTTCAATAGAAATTTTCAATAAGTTCGCACAGGAAATAACCGGCTGCAGCTTTGATAGTGTAAAGGGCAGAAGGATCAATGAGTTCCCGGCTTTATCAAAATTCAGCGATATAGGGAAGCTGATGCTGGAATGCCTGGTGAGGGGCAGCAGCCTGCAAAATATCGAAAAAAGCGTTATTTCGGCAGAGAACAGTAAAGTAAATGTACTTTGGAATATAGACGTTATAAAGGATAACGAAAACAAGCCCCTCAATATTGTTGCCATGGGTATCGACATAACCGACCGCAAGAATACCGAGCTTAAGCTGACAGAAAGCTATCAGGAGCTTGAAGCAGTACATGAAGAACTGGTACATAAGGAAATAGAGCTAAAACTGCAATATGACGATTTGAATATGCACGAAAATGAACTGAGGCGCAGTGAAGAACGATACAGGTTGGCGGTGGAGGGCGTAAATGACGGCATCTGGGACTGGGACGGCAGGGACGGAAAACTGTTCATGTCGAAGCAGAGCAGGACAATCATGGGCTTCGACAACACCCAGGAGTATATGACTATCGAAAAGTGGTTCAATGTAATTGCAAAGGAAGACCAGGATAGATTTATAAGAAGTTTGAACAGGTATGTGACAGAACCGCAGAAGAAGCACTTTCAGATAGAATACAGGATAAGCGCTCCTGAAAACGGGGTGAAGTGGATCCGCACCAGAGGCATGGCGATATGGGATGATAGCGGCATACCGGTCAGGGTTGCGGGTTCCATAACGGACATTACGGAGCAGCGCCTTACAGATGAAAAGGTTCACCAGCTTGCTTATTACGATTCTTTGACGGGACTTCCGAACAGGACTCTGCTTATGGACCGTTTCATTGTCGCTGCTGCGGCGGCGCAGAGAAAACAGAGAAGAGTCGCCGTGTTTTTCCTTGATCTTGACAATTTCAAAACGATTAATGATACTATTGGACATTCCTTTGGCGATCAACTGCTGCAGAAGGTCGGCGAACAGCTCAGATGCACGCTCAGAAGGAGCGACACGCTTGCGCGTCTTGGGGGCGATGAGTTCATAATGCTGCAGGCGAATATCAAGGACATGGAAGAGGTTTCCCATCTGGCTTCCAGGATGCTCGACATATTCAAAAACCCGTGGACCCTCGACGAACGTGAGTTTTTCGTAACTGCCAGTATCGGCATTTCCGTTTATCCGGACGACGGTTCGGACCTGCAAGAACTGATGAAGAATGCCGATGCTGCGATGTATCGTGCGAAGGAATCAGGGAAGAACAACTTCCAGATATACACGCAGGAACTCAATATGCGCATAATGGAGCGCATGGAGATAGAGAACAACCTGAGACGCGCCTCGGATAAGGATGAATTCGTGATATATTACCAGCCAATGATAGAGCTGTCGACAGGCAGGGTGACCTGTGTGGAGGCACTTATAAGATGGGCAAATCCAGCCATCGGTTGGGTCATGCCCGATTCGTTCATTCATATTGCGGAGGAAATAGGACTAATCGGAAAAATAGGAGAATGGGTACTAAGATCGGCATGCAGACAGCTTTACAAGTGGCATGAGCAGGGATACTTCGATCTCAGGATGGCAGTGAACCTTTCTGCAAGACAATTCCAGCAGAATGACCTTGTAAGCACAGTCAGGGGAATAATAGAGGAGACCGGAATAAATGCTGAGTGGCTTGAACTCGAAATCACGGAAGGTCTGGCAATGCACGACCTTGAGCATACGATAGCCATACTGGGGCAATTGAAGGAGATGGGAATAGGCGTATCGCTGGACGATTTCGGGAAGGGCTATTCTTCGCTGAATTACCTGAAAATCCTGCCAATAAGCAACCTGAAGATAGACAAGACTTTTATCCACGGTTTTAACAGCAGTTCCAACCAGACGAAGATAGCCAGGGCATTGATATCGCTTGCCCATAATATGAACCTGACCGTTACCGCAGAGGGAGTGGAAAACGCTACGCAGCTGGAGTTCCTGCTCAAGGAAGGCTGCGATACAGCTCAAGGCTACTATTTCAGCAAGCCGATGCAGGCTTGTGATCTGGAACTGGTTTCATATGAAACAGACCTGGAAAGAACATCATAACGTAATTACGTTATGCCTTGCTGTCAACAAACCATTTATCGTCCTCAAGCCAGAGGTAGGTTTCCTTTCCGTTTATCCTGCATCTGTACCGCATACCCTGACCGGGTATTTCAAAGTCCCTTCCCAGCGATCTCCTAAAAACGCATAACAGATTTTATGTAATGCCCTGATTTCATTAGATTTGAGAATAATGAAAAAAACAATTTTTTTTTTGACGTCCAAACAACATTAGGCGGACTCTCTCTAAATGGATATGTAGATATTTCAGTATGCACTATTTATTTCAGACATAAATATAATATCAAAGTAATATAAATACTCGCCAGGTTGTAAACACATGGAGGAGACAAAAATGAAAGTAGCTATTTTGACCATGTTCGGTGACCTAGATACAACATATTCACTAGTTAATGTAGTAGCTGAACAATTAAGTATGTTGCTCGATGCCAATATTGCTACAAAGCTTCTTGTTTGTGAGAATTGTCCTCAAAGCAGCAGGTATGGAATATATAAGGATGAAAGGCTTGAATGGGTTGAGGTTATCAATTCGATTAACGGCAAACAAATTCAATGGCATGATTATGATCAACCAAGTGGAAAAGTGCATGACAGCTTCTTCAAGGAAGCAGAAGTAATTGGTGAAGACCTGGTGAACAAGCTATCAGACGTAGATGTATGCATCATGCATGATATCCTTTACCAGGGATGGCATTTGATTCATAACGTAGCAATCAGAAATGCACAGGAGAAGCTGCCTCATGTCAGGTTTATCTCTTTTTCCCATTCAGCCCCCGTCAACCGTCCACCCAATCCAAAATGGCCTTTTTCAGCCCGTTATACCCCCATGCCGAATACCACCTATATTTCTCTGACATACGCGGGTATAACTCCGCTTGCCAGACAGTACGATGTGGCCGAAGGCAAGTGCAGGGTAGTGAACAACAGTCTTGATTTACTTGCTAATATAAGCGAAGATGTAAAGGCTGTTTCGAAGGAAGTTGATCTATTCTCACCGGATATTCTGATTGTCTATCCTGGAAGGTTGACACAGGGTAAAAAATTTGACAAGGTTGCTGCTTTTGCCGGTGCAATCAGGAAAAAAACAGAACGAAGCGTAAAAATTATCTTTTGTGATTTTCCTTCGGGAGACGTAGATCCAAAGCAATACAAAGCAGCAGTTAAAATGATGGGCCAACGCTTTGGGCTTGACGAAGAAGATATGACTTTTACAACCGATATTGGATACCCCAACGGATTCCCGAGAAAAGGAGTCCTGGAGCTCTTTAACTTCTCCAATCTGTTTGTTTCGCCCTCCTATTCCGAGGCTTTCCCCCTCACAGTCCTTGAAGCGGCAAGCAGGGGAAACTTTCTGGTTCTTAACCAGGCTGTACCCGCCCTCGAAGAGATAGGCAAACAGCTGAACGCATATTTTATGCGCTGGGATGCAAGAAATTTTGGCTTCGATACCAAAGAGACCTATCACCCGTCAGAGCAGGCTTATTATGAGGAACACGGCGAAATTGTACTCAGAATGATCAGAGAAAACCCTGTTATCCACTCCAAGACCCTCGTAAGGCAGCGTTACAGCCCCAAATGGATCTGGAAGAACCAGTTTGAACCACTTTTGGATAGGTAGTAGTATAAGGCAGTCATTAATAAGGTGGCTGCCTTTTGATTGTGAAAAGAGAAATCCCAAACTAATCTAGTTTGTCGATTTCTCTTTTGGCCAGTCAAGTTTTTGCCTATGCTTCTTATGGATCCTTCAACCAATTTGCATGGGACAAATGTTGGGTATATGCATCAACTCCGTGCATAGTTATATGTTGATGTATCATTCGTATATTGTTATCTTTATAATTCATAAAACAATTGGTAAAAAAGCCTGGGCCGCTCCACACAAAATATTCGGGATATCCGAGTTTTCTAAAATAAATGAAACAGTCAAGCACATATTTCAAAAAATTGCTCCCTCTGGCGAACCCAAATAGGCCGTTCGTTAGATTATAGTATGGTTCTTCAATATGCGAAACAAAAGCTTCATCAAATAAATCATCCAGGGGTTTTTGAGCTCTGGTATCTATATCACTATATATTCCCCCAATTTTATATACTATGAGGTATCTGATATAGTCTATCATGAATGGCCTGTGCTGTAAGGATTTAAAGGTCTGATCCTGAACTTCTTCAACGTTTTTAACGACTAGATTTGTATTGTCCTGTTTTATTTTTTCGATATCGGAGTTGTTATCAAGCCACAAATAGATCTCATAGGCAGGGTTTACTTGTGAAAATAAATTTACCAAATCCAAATATTGTTTGGATATAGCAGATATTATCCAAACAAAATGAACCATTTTGGGTAAATGGTATTCGGTTTCTTTGTCTATACATTCGGGGAAAGGATCATCATACTTTCCTTTATTCAAAAAAGAGGCTTTTTCCAGGTTTATTACTCTATTTACCATAGGATCTTACCTCCTAATTAATCGCTCTATAGAATTGATTGAATATTGATTTTACAATAAACAAAAAAGTAAACCTTAATTTAATATATATTACTATATTGCCTTTAGTTACATATATTGTAAACTTTAATAATTATGTAAATATAATGATATTAACTAGGAGGCTTTATTATGATTAGTGTAATGACTTTAACCTATCAACGCCATCATATATTGGAAGAAGCCATTGAATCCTTTCTTCGGCAGGATTTTTCAGGTGAATCGGAAATGGTTATAATAAATGATAGTCCTATCGTTGAGTACGTATTTGAGCATCCCAAAATTCGAATTATCAATCTAAAGGAAAGGTTTCCATCGGTAGGGCAAAAACTTAAATACGGATTTTCTCAATGCAAGTACGACTATATATACCGTCTTGATGATGATGATTTATTGGCTCCCTGGGCATTGAGCCATACATGGGAGGACATCAAAGCCCATCCTGATTATGAAATTTATCGTAGTGACGGCCATTATTATTTTGAAAACAACAAATTTTTAGGAATAGGTGGCAGTGTCAATAATGGAAACGTCTATACGAGGAAATACCTGTCACGTATAGTAATTCCTGAAATCAGCTGCGGGGAAGACTACACAATGACTTTCAATTTCGATGCAAAAATTTATAATTCTCCCCATGAACAAAAAACGATGATATATCGCTGGGGTATGAATACTTTTCACATATCCGGAATGGGCAAAATAAATAATGATGCAATATATGAATGGGCCGATCGTATTGTTGAAGAAAAAGCAAAAGAAAGAAATACAAATGTAGAAAGCGGTTTGCTTGTACTACACCCTCACTTTCTGGAAGAATATTATCAACAAATTTCGGCAGCGTTACAGCCCCAAATGGATCCGGAAGAACCAGTTTAAACCTCTGCTGGATAGATAAAATCGTAGCTTGAAGGACTGCCAAAAGGCAATCCTCTTTTCTTTATAAAAAAAACAAATAGCCCCAACGAGTGAGGCTATTTGTCAGATATAACATACACTTATTTGTTATCAAATACAGCGCATGAGGCTGGCATTCGCGTCAGCCCCTTTGCTGTCCTAAGTGCTTATCAGGAGCATCCGCTGCCAATTATTACATGCCCTTTACCAGATGGACCATTAAATGTTGACAGAGTTGAATTCAAGCTTGCCAATGTGTCAGCGCTGTCGCTTACAATTTGTATTTGAATTGCATCGTTGACAACTCCTGAAGGTCCGCCATCAACTAAAGTATAGGTGAAGCTCAAAACATTTATCGGAGCACCGCCGTCCAAAACTACAGTTCCGACGATATCTGTAGGAATGATTGAAGTTCCGCTTATTGTCATTGTACCAGGAGTGGTGGCTGTTGGCGCGGTGCAGGTAATTGTAACGCTCGGGCTGTTCAAATTTGCTGTAAAGAGAAGAGTATGACCATCTGAAGCCTGGAATTGTATATTATCCGGGCCGGTAGGCAAAGCTGATGCACAACTGGGGCAGGTTGAATTTATCCTCGGCTCCAGGATTGCAAAGCTAGTGTAATTAGGATCGCCATTCAGGGTTCCTATTCCGCTACCGGTCAAGCAGCATCCTGTCTTTTTAGTCGTCGTTGTTGTTGTGGTAGTTGTGCTGGTAGTAGTCGTTGTTGTGGTTGTCGTAGTTGTAGTTGTGGTAGTTGTGGTAGTTGTGGTAGTTGTGGTTGTAGTCGTTGTAGTCGTTGTTGTCGTTGTCGTTGTCGTTGTTGTTGTAGTGGTAGTTGTGGTAGTTGTGGTTGTCGTAGTTGTAGTTGTCGTTGTAGTCGTTGTGGTAGTTGTGGTCGTTGTGGTTGTTGTCGTTGTGGTAGTTGTGGTAGTTGTCGTTGTCGTAGTAGTTGTTGTTGTGGTAGTTGTGGTAGTTGTGGTCGTAGTGGTTGTTGTTGTCGTTGTCGTTGTCGTTGTTGTGGTAGTTGTGGTCGTTGTGGTCGTTGTGGTTGTTGTTGTTGTCGTTGTTGTGGTCGTTGTGGTTGTTGTGGTAGTTGTCGTCGTAGTTGTTGTCGTTGTCGTAGATGATGTGCTGGTGGATATTCCTAATACTTCCTCAAGTTTAAACTGAAGAATCATTTCCTTCTTTATAATATTCTTTAAGGTTTGGTCCACAGTCTGGTCAATTTTCTCAAGTTCATCTACTGTAGGGTTTTTTATACTTTGTCCGTCCAATGTGCCTAAAACCGATTGAATTTTTTCAGCCTCTGCATTTATAAGGTGAGCCAGCCCAAGCTCTTCAAAGGCAATGGAAGCAAGCAGAGCCTTTACTGCATCATCTATCGTAATATTGATCGTCGGATTTACGTCGGGAATATCTGGAAATGACATACTCAATCTTCCTTTCATATAATTATTACAATCAAGCAACACTAACCGGTATGGGTGGCGGAGGTTGTTGTCGTGGTCGTGCTGGTGGTTGATGTCGTGGTCGTGCTGGTGGTTGTTGACAGGACATTTTGAAGTTTGAATAATAAAAGCATCTCCTTCATTATTACATCCTTCAAAATTCTATCCACAGTGCTATCGATCCTTTCAAGATCATTTACAGATGGATTTTTAGTTGTAGGACCATTTAACGTACCTAACACAGATTGAATTTTTTCAGCTTCAGCATTAATTACATGGGCTAGTCCAAGTTCCTCAAAGGCAATGGAAGCAAGCAGTAAATTATTTATTTGATCCGTTGTAACATTTAAATTCAGACTAGCGTCCGGAATGTTTGGAAACGACATTTTGCGCTCATCCCTTCCTATAAGTTTATCTTTTTTGAAAATTCAATATACATTATGTAAACATAATGACTATTGCTACTTTGTTTACATAATATTTCATCTGTATTCTGTTATTGAACGAAAGAGTAGTATTATGGTGAGTTACATCTGGAATGAACTTCGAGAATACATTATCGGTATGCCAACAGTGAATATGAGGGTGAGCATTTATAGAAACCAGATTTGTACTTCCACAATCCAGAATCCAGATATCTTTTCTGAAATAATCTGCCAAATGATTTACAGCTATTTCAGAACCGTAGAGCAATGATACACACTTGTACCAACCAGGCCATCGGCCTTCTCCATTTATGGAATCGTTCATTCTTTTGGCACATTTTATGTAACCTTTTTGTAGTCAATTCAGTATATTAAATTAAGTTTGAATAAAGTCTCGGTTACATAAATACAAAAATAAGTTTGGCATGATTCGTCAAAGAATATAGCTTATAGGAGGGTTAATAGATGGAATATGACAGCGGTATCTCTCTAATTATTCCCTGTAAGCCTGACGGAGGGAATAGGGATAAGAACTTTTCATGGCTGGAAAGAAGGTATACCAGGTTGATGCCTGATGCAGAAATATGCATAGAATTCGACAATTCAGAGCCCTATTGCAAATCTAAATCCATAAATACAGCTGCCAGTCGTGCCCAAAATGACATATTCGTAATAGCCGATGCAGATATCGTGTTTGATCCGCTTCAGATCTACAGGGCTGTGAAATTGCTTACGCAATATACCTGGGTTCTTCCGTATGTAAACAGGATTGAATTGAGTGAAAAAGACACGATGGGATTAATAGAAAAGTGCCCTTGTGTAAATTTAGCGGATCTGAGTTTTTTAGATTATAAGGTTACACAGCCCGGTGTCGGCTCCATTTGTATCGTACCCCGCAATTCTTTCAACCTGGTAAAGGGATTTGATGAGCGTTTCAAGGGTTGGGGAGGTGAGGACTGCGCTTTTGAAATGTCGCTGGATACTCTATGCGGGCTAAGATACACGCCTCCTGACAGTACAATATTGCACCTCTACCATCCGCAATCGACAACCGATACGTCCCAGTCACCGGATTTTCCGGCAAATCAAGTTTTATATGAACGCTATCTGGGCGCTAACGGGAATCCAGACTTGATGAAAGCCTTGATCGATGAAAAATAAATGATTTTGATGTTGCGAGAAGATTAAATATGGCATAAATTGTTATACCGAAAATATTCCACAGGATATGGTCTGGCAAAAAACAATGCCTGACGATCCTTTTTTTGTAGTATTCGGCGCACATTTATTCTATCCATATCTTCCGCCAGGTCCCGATTCACCGGCCTATGCGGTCCACCACTTTGCAGGAAGCTGATAAGAGGTAGTTCTGAAGTGCTCTGTTTAATAAACTTAGCCTGGATTTTTTATAATCAAGTAATATGTTTACACTCACAAATTTTATGTAAACGATGAACAATAGACAGTAATTTACATAATATATAATGGTTATGTATCCAGTTTAGCAGAGAGAAAGGAGAAAATGACATGTCATTTCCGACTATCCCAGATATAACTCCTGATATTCAAATCAATAGAGAAGATGCGGTCAACCTGCTTTTAGTTTCAATTGCGCTTGAAGAATTCAGTCTGGCAGACCTTATCGATGCTGAAGTTAAAAAGATCTGTTGTGTTGTAAAAAATGATGAAAACAATCATAACACTAACGATATAAAAGAAATTAATCGCAGTGTAGACCAGACCATAAAGGATATAATTAAACTGCAAATGCTTTTACAGTTTAAGCTTGAGAATGTACAAGATATCATTTGTCCATGCACGACAACTACCTCAACCTCAACCACAACTACTACAACGACTACTACAACGACTACAACAACGACTACTACAACGACTACTACGACGAAGACTACAACAACGACTACTACAACGAAGACTACAACAACAACTACAATGACCACAACAACTAAATCAACGACATCTACAAAAACCACAACAACGGATAAGAAAAAATGCAAGTGTTGCCTAAAAGGTAAAGCACATGGATGCGGATCAAAAAAATATGCCTTTTTCTTCTGGTGGTACCTCAAGTGTAAGAACCGATATATGCGGAAGCTACTGCTATAAGTTAAATAGCTGGTCGTCCTCCCGTATCCAAAATTGAATGGTATAAAAATAACCAGACATGGTGGAATGATTAATATGTAAATTACGTCATGATACGACCGTTATTGCCCTAGAAAACAGAAATAACGTTTCGGGAAACAATTACGCATCATGCCTTGCTGTCAACAAACCATTTATCGTCCTCAAGCCAGAGGTAGGTTTCCTTTCCGTTTATCCTGCATCTGTACCGCATACCCTGACCGCCTGCCTTTAAAGAAGCCGCACGCCTTACATCGGTCACCCTGTCTATATCGAAACTTCTGCCGTCCTCCCACTTGACTATTAGAGGGACCTTGCTGCCATCCTTTGTAAACTTTGCTATCACTTCAACAAAAACCTTAGCCATATAAATACCCTCCGAAACAAACCATCTTCGCAGGATGCGCATGGATGGCATATACCGTTCAAGCCGCCGGTGCGGCATGTCACCGGAAAAAGGATACCGGATGGATCACGTTTTCCTCTACCGGATTTGCGTTCAGCCCGTTACTTTTCAGGAGTACCGCCCGCTGTACCGAATAGTGGCCGAAGCGCGTCCGTATGTTATCGATGCTGCTCTCGAGCTGCTCCCGGCGCAGGCGCTTTTCGTCGTCGAAAAAGGATACCTGCCCGCAGCTGTCAGCAGTTACTACATTGGTAACCCTGACGCCGAGCGTCCGGATGGTTTTGGACCAGTCCCACGACTGCGCGAATATTTCCAGCGCCTTCTCGGCGATTTCCGAGGAAACGAAGGTATGGTGGGAAAGCTGTCCCTGCCGCTCTATAAAGGAAAGATCGGCCGAGCGTATATATATTTGTACGGTCCTGCCTTTGAGATGGTGTCTGCGCAGTCTCTCCGCCACACTGTCAGCCAGCACGTACGTCAGTATCTTGACGTCGTTGTCGCTGCGGAGATCGTGCGGGGTGGTGAGCGAATTGCCCACGCCCTTGATATTGGGCTGAAAATCGAGCCGGGTAACCGGGGAATCGTCATAACCGTTCGCAAATATCCAGAGCGTTCGGCCCCATTGCCCGAAATGCCTTTCCAGGAACCGCGGAGGCGCGCCGGCCAGTTCGCCTATGGTCGAGATACCGATGTCAGTGAGCTTTCGGCGCGTGGACGGCCCCACGTAGATCATTTCGCTGGCAGGCAGTCCCCATATTTTTTCCCTGTAATCTTCCTCGCTGATGACCGTGGTCGCATCAGGCTTTTTCATGTCGGAACCAAGCTTGGCGAAGACTTTGTTGAAGCTGACGCCCACGGAGGCCGTAATACCGAGCTCGAACTGTATCCGCTTCCGGAGTTCGTTTGCGATCTGCTCGCCGGAACCATACAGACGGGTGCTCTCGGTAACATCGAGCCAGTTTTCGTCAATACCGAAGGCCTCAATCAGGTTGGTGTAGTTTTCGTAAATTTTGCGTACCAGCATGGAAAACTTGAGGTACTGCATGTAATTCGGTCTAACGACCACCAGCCCCGGGCATTTGGATCTTGCCTCCCAGACGGCGTCTCCCGCCGTGACGCCGAACTTTTTCGCGATCCCGTTCTTGGCAAGCACGATGCCGTGACGCGTCGACTGAGAGCCGCAAACGGCTACAGGCCGGTCGCGTATCTCCGGATTGTACAGGCATTCCACGCTGGCGTAAAAATTGTTGAGATCACTATGCAAAATAACTCGGCTCATCCGATCACCCTTGTCGACGCTAACTGTTTTTCATATATATTATATGCAGGTTTGATAAAATTATCGAACACGTGTTCGATAATTTTATTATAATACCGGTGGGCAGTGTATGTAAAGAGTAATATTAAGCCAGTTTCATGGGGCGGCTACAGGCAGGCTTGCGCAAATCGCAAATCCCGGTCTAACCTGGCGCAAAGCGCAAATCGCGGTCTACTCTTGCGCAAATCGCGAATCGCGAATCGCAAATTGCAAATCGCAAATCGCAAAGCGACAGACCCTGTTAAGCCGAGTTTAGTTATAACTATAGATTAGCTTGCCGCCGTATCCGGCATGCCATATAATGTTAACGGAGGTGCGGCTATGAATGCATTGCAGGTTGACAGGCTTACCAGGGTATATCGGAGCGCCGAGAAGGAAGAGGGCCTGAAGGGCACTTTCAAGGCGCTTTTTCATAAAAAGGTGATCGAAAAGACTGCTGTTTCGGATTTTTCCTTTGAAGCAGGAGAAGGCGAAATGATAGGGCTTATCGGACCGAACGGAGCCGGAAAGACGACTCTTATCAAGATGCTTTCGGGCATTATCCATCCCACTTCGGGGAGTGCCTTGGTATATGGCTTTGACCCGTCCAGGCCTTCCGATTCCTTCAAAAAGAAAATCTCAGTGGTTATGGGACAGAAAAGCCAGCTGTGGTGGGATCTGCCGGCAATCGATTCATTTTTGCTGGATAGGGAGATATACGAACTACCGGAAGACAGGTTCAGAAAAAATGTTGCTTTGTATTCCGAGATGTTCGGTGTCGAAGATCTGTTGAAAACACAGGTGAGGCAGCTCTCGCTCGGTGAAAGGATGAAGATGGAGCTCATACTGTCGCTGCTGCACGATCCCGCGGTACTCTTTCTAGACGAGCCGACGATAGGCCTTGACGCTATTGCTCAAAAACAGATAAGGCAGCTGCTCAGTCGTATCAACGTTGAAAAGAAGGTAACAGTCCTGCTCACGAGTCATTACATGGAGGATATCAGGCATGTATGCAGCAGGGTCATGGTTGTGAACCACGGTCTCAAGATATTTGACGGAGCTTTCGACGCCTTGCTCGACAGGTTCAACGAATATAAGACGATCAGCGTCACTTTCGAGAATGAAGCAGGGCTCGAGCCCGATTTCGAGGCCGGCTGGATACAGAGGGATCCATACAAATGGCACTTCAAAGTCAGGCGGGAGCAGGTCAGGCCCGTGCTGCAAACCATATTGAACAACTGTGATGTGGATGATCTGAAGCTTGAAGATGAGGATATAGGCGACGTGATCGAGAAGATATACGGGGTCGGTGCGGTGTCATGAGAAAATATGCCGAAATAGCCGGGATAACGTGGAAATCGATGATGGCATACCGTTACGACGTGTTTGCCGGAGCAATATTTTCGATATGCAAAATACTGCTGGCATGGCTGATGTGGCGTGTGATCTTCCTTAACAGGGAGCAGGTCGGAGGTTATGACTTCGCCTCCATGATGACATATTACATAATAGCATCCTTCCTGGGCAGGCTCGACCAGTCGAACGGTCTGAACTGGCAGTTCTGCAACGAGATTAGGAACGGGCAGTTCGGCAAATACATCGTAAGGCCCTTGAGACCCGTATTGTATTTCTTGTCCTGCAGCTATTCGAAGTCCGTTTACGTGTTCGGTGTAAATATTATCGCGACGGCGGCGTGGGCGCTGATTTTTTTCAAGCAGTTCCGTATCTCGCCCGACATTGCGGACTGGTGCCTGGCGGCTTTGGTATTTCTGCTCGGTATGAATTTCATGATAATGTTCAATTACTTTCTGTCGATCCTCTGCTTCAGGTTTATTAACATCGATGGCTTAAATATACTAAAAAGCAACCTGATAGAATTCGTTTCGGGCGCCCTGGTCCCGCTGAGCGTATTTCCCGCAGCGGTTACAAAGGCCTTCAGCCTGCTGCCTTTCTATTACACGGTCTACTATCCCGCGTCGCTTCTGGCCGGGCGGAATGAAGGAAGTCCGCTCGCGGCGGTTGCCGCGATGCTTTTTTGGAATACGTTAATAATCGTCGTTTCAGCTCTCTATTATAAAAAATACGTACGAAAGTTTGAGGGCGCAGGCATATGAAGAAGGCTGCGAACAAAAATCTGGGGGCAGGGCCGGCGGAAGGCGCCATGCGGCGTACGGCCCGCATAGTTAAGTATATAAGGCTGCTTTACGTATTTATGAAGGTAAAGCTTAACAAAAACATGATGTACAGCTTCAACTTCTGGATGGCCTTCATTACCGACCTCAGCATTTTCGTACTCCAGGTAGCGATGTTCTCGGCCATATTCCTGAATGTCGGCACTATCAACGGCTGGAATGTATACCAGATGATCGTATTTATCGGTACGTTCACCATACTTGACTCTTTATATATGGCTACCTACTTTTTCGGCGTGCTTTCAATACCTGAAAAAATAAGAACAGGCACGCTTGACCAGTATATCCTGAGACCGGTCGGCACGCTCTTTTACGTCTCCTTCGAGAATATAGATCCGGGTTCGCTGCTGCTGACAGTGCCGGGTATAATGATGGTAGCCTACGGAGTCGGTATGCTTGGAATAAGGATAACCCTGGGAGCGATCGCGGGGTATACGTTTTTGCTGCTTGCAATGTATTTTCTGATGTACTGTTTAATGATAATAATACGATCATTCGCGTTTCGTTTGGTAAAAGTAGATTCTTTTCTTGAAATAGAAGGTGAACTGGTAAACTTCTCCTTCAGGGTACCCGGAATTGTTTTCAGAGGAGTATGGAAGCTTATCTTTTACGTCTTTCTGCCCTATGGGCTTATGGCAACGATCCCGGTGCAATTCCTTACGGCTGCACTGGAGGGTAAGTACTGGCTGCTGGTCCTGGGGGTATGCACCGTGTTCGGTTTCTTGTGTGTGTTCCTCTGGAGGAGCGGCATGAAGCATTATGGCAGCGCGAGCAGCTGAGCATTAAAATCGATCTGTTCAAAAAAATCACGTCGAAATGCAACCATTTCCAACTATACCGCATCTATATATATGCGGAGGTCTTATGGAGTTACCTGAGAGAACGGAGCGGCCGGGAATTGAATATACTTTGACGGAGAACGAACTGGCGGCCTTGATGGACGCCTATTCCAACATGCTTCTGCGTACTGCCGTATTGCTTCTAAAGGACCTGAGACTTGCAGAAGACGCCGTGCAGGAAACATTTCTCAAGTTTTACGCCGGATATGCAAATTACCGGGGCGAGGCCGGAATCAAAACCTACCTTGGCAGGATCCTTGTCAATGAATGCAGGCAAAGCCGCAGAAGGGCGTGGTACAGGCGAAACATACCAACTCCGGAATTTGAGCTTGAACTTGCCGACGAAAGTGCGGAGACCGATATCAGGTCGCTGCATGATCGCCTCAGCCTGACGGAAGCGCTGATGAAGCTGAACGTAGGCAGCCGGGAGATATTGCTTCTGCATTATTACAATGGTCTCACAGTCAGGGAGATAGCGGATGCCTTGGGAATGCCGGAAGGCTCTGTCAAAAGCAGGCTTAAAAGAGGACGCGACAGGCTTAGGGATATTCTGCAGGAGGATTTTTGCGATGAGTGATGTGAAATTCGGGAAAAAGCTCGATTCGGAACTGAAAAACATAGTGTTCACGGATAAAAGCAGGAACAGGGTGCTCGAAAGGGCTGCCGGGCGCAGAAGGGCCCCGGAATATGGAGGTGCCGCCGACCACGCAAGCGCTGCAAGCGGAAGAGCCGCCGAACAAAGTAGGGCAGTCGAACATAGCGAGACCGCCGCTTTCAGAAGCAGCGCCGACCACACAAGCGCTGACCATGGAAATGCCGCAGAACATAATGTGGCCGCTGCGCTTAGGAGCGCCGCCGCTGCGGGCAGGAGGCTGTCCGGGGCAAAAGAATGGTGGGAGAGGCTTCATTCTTTCATGAACCTGGAACTTCGGATACCCGTAAAACCACTGGTGGTTGCGCTGTTTATCACCGTATCGGGCATAGTATATGCCTGCTTCGGCGTTACGCGCGTATCTGCGGAGGATATCAGGAGGAGCAGCATAACGGTGGTGAATAGTAATCAGGGAGGGCAGGCTGATGGTATATATAAGAATAAAGGTTAAGTATCTGCTTTTGATCCTTCTGTCCACACTCGTTTTGATCGCGGGCCCCTTGTTGTTTCGGGGATATATATTTTATCTTTTGGGAAGGGCCGGCGAACTGACCGGAAACAGAGCGGCGGCGGATGTTTATTATGACAGGGCCGCAGAGGGCGCTCCGGCTTCCGGTGCAGCGATTTCAGCCGCACAGAGGAAGCTCGAGCTTCTATTTGATAAGAAAAATTTCGGTTATTTCAATACACTTTTAATTACTGAAAGCTTCACAATGCTTAACTGCTCCTACATTAGTGCTGAAAGCGCGGACAGGATCAATGAGCAATATCGTGAAATAGCAGGCCGCGCATCGAAAGGCGACGCCTTGGCGGAGTATACGATATATGTCGCCATGATTAATTATTTTTCAGGTTACGGGGAAGATGCCGTCGGGTTGCTTGAACGGCTTGACTATATAAGGGACGGCAGGCTTGAATCACTCAGAGAGCTTCATCTCGCGGCGATGTATATGGGTCTCGGTGAAATGGACAGGGGAGCGGCGTTGCTGAAGGAACGGCTCGGTGACAAGGACCGCTATTCCCCGGTAAGACACTCGTTTTACGCCTATTATTGCTATGTTACAGGCGACATGGACGGCTTTGAAAAAGAGATGGCCGGAGAACCCGATTTGATTGGGAAAACACAGAAGTTCACTGAAACGCTTGTAAAGCCTTTGCTACAGATAAATAATGACCTCATGGACTATAAATATCTAAAAAGCGCGGAACAGTCTAAAAAGCGCGGTAATGTCTTAAATGGCAGCGTCAGTATAGGAGGCAAACCAGCGCCGTATATTACGATCATACTCAAAGACGAAGCTACGCGAACTCGCTGGAGCAGCACGCTCGGTCTGGGCGACGGAGTGCGCTGCGTTGCCGTGACCGACAGGGAGGGCAGATTCCGGCTGACGAACATCCCCGACGGTGTATATGTGATCGCTGTAGGCGCCGAATGGCAGCGTGTCCAGGGAAAAGCTCTCGACAGGGGAAGCAATAACGTTTTAAGGTTCACGGGGAATACGATGATCGAAAGGAATATAGCCTTTTTTGACACGGATGGTATGGTCAACATACAGGATATCGGGGGCGGGAAATTCCGCTTCAATGTAAAAATGCCAAAGGAAGCTGATTATTATGCAATCGGGGCGGGAGAGCTCAGAAATATAGAAGATAATACGATAATGGCAAACAATAGGTTTTACTCGGGCATCATAAAAACTGAACAATATATACTCGATACTGCCCGGGAGCGGAAAAGGAGTATGAACACGGGTGCTTCCTTCGGCAATGACGGCATCGACCCGTATTATCTGTTCGAGCCGTTTTATCATACGGGAGATTACGCCTGTTATGTAACATTTTACGACCATGACGGCAACATCCTATACGACAGTGACGGTATATATCCCAGCAGGCACAGGGAGATAATACATGTAGCCGGTGATGAATTCACTAAGGCTGACCTTGCGCTGCTGGATAAAAGCTATGGTGAGGCGATCAGCCTATATGAAAGGGATTTGGCTGAAGGAGTCCGGAATTTGCACGCACTGAAGGTACTGGCAAAGCTCTATTATAACGGTTGGGAGTATGACACCGAAACGTCAGGACTAAAGAACAAGGACGTTGAAAAAGCTAAGGTATATTTTGAACGGCTTGTCGGTGAAATACCGGACAACGATGAGATACTATCTTCACTCGCATCGCTCTATATTGATTCGGGAGAGTTGCAAAAAGGCTTGCAACTGCTAATGAAGAGCAGCGATCCGTATGCTTTGCTTGAAATAGGCCGCAATTATGGTTATATGGGGAGCTTCGAAACAGCTGTAGAATATTACGAGCAGTTTTATGATAAAACTGGCGGAGGTTCGGGAAACCTGATGATGTTGTATATACTGCAGAACAAGCGGGAGCTTTTGCCTCGAATCGCTGAAAACTATAAGTGCCGTAGCAGTTTCTACGCCGATTATAAGCCGCTGATCGAAAAGTATATGAAAACGGATATATCGAAATACGGTGAATTTTTCAAGCTGATCGCGGCCGATAAGCCCGACGAGGCAGCCGACCTGCTCGAGGGCAGGGAGGATGATCTTGCGCTGTTGTACAAAGGCCTGCTTTTTCTGCAAAAGGATATAAGGAGCTACAAGGACAGGGAAGACCAGTATAATCTGTATTACAACAAGGTCAAGGATACTGACATAAAGCAGCTCATGAAATATTTCGGCAAGGAGTCGGTCCAGAGCGGATTCGGCGACGAATAAGATGCGAAAAAAGCGCGAATAAAGCGATGAATAGTGCGATAAGTACGGCGACGAATAGGGCACGTGTAGGGCGATGAATAAGACGCCGGATAAGGCTGTTTAGCCTTTAACTGCAGGTCCTTCCCCAATGCTGCCGATGCCCGTATTGAAGGCAATGTCCGCGGGCACTTCAATTTTGACGGCTCCGAGATATTCGGCGAAACGACCGAAGCATTTCGAGATGCTGCGTTGAATTGCTTTTGTGGACTTGACGCCGGTCTCCCACCACCAGTTTTTAATGCAGAGGATCTTATTTTTCTTGTCGAAACCGGGTTCGAACCGTGCTATAAACCGGTCGCCATACAGGACGGGAAGCACATAATAGCCGTAATTCCGCTCGGCTTGCGGTTTATATACCTCCCAACGGTAATCGAAATCAAATAACTCCTTTATGAGCTTCCGATCCCAGAGCAGATTGTCCAGTGGAGCCAGTATATGGGCTTGCGGGGCCGGCATACGTGATTTTACGGAGCAATTTGCGGAGGGAACGGCGGAGCAGCTATTTTCTGAAACGCAGAGGGCGGAGGCTGCGTCCTGTAATACCGCATCCATTACCGGCATATCGCAGGTTCTCATGTAAAGCGGTACTTTCATGCCTTCGACGTTTACCTCTGTTAGCTTTCCGGAGGCCATCAGCCTTCGTATGCTTTCACGGCGTTCAGGCGTCTTTGTTTCGGGTATCTCGAGCCAGGCGTCGCCTGTAATGTCCCATAAAAGCCCGGTGCCTCCGATCCTCCGACAGATGCGCCAATCCCTGTACTGTTCGAACGTACTGTTCGGATCGGGCGTATTAAGCAATTCCTGCGGAAGGTACCGGCAGGCAAAATCATAATATTTTCTCGTGTTAACCTTGTGATGGATAATTAATTCACCCCAGAACCACATGCTTTCCAAAGCCGCTCTCGAAACACGCGTCGGTCCCCAGGGCCACCGGACCGCCTGGTCATATTCCAGATCGATGGATGAAAGTGGACCGCGCTTCTCAAGCTCGTTTCTGACCAGGGGAAGGAAAGGTATGACTGGCTTGTCGGGGCTGCCGAGCCATTCAAGCTGCGATGCCCTGTAGCGGCTGAAGTAAGGCCAATCGGAAGTAAGATAGATCGACATGACCTTGTCCCAGCCATCCAGCAGCAAACGCTCCTTGTAAAGCAGTTCCTGCAGCATGGATGCTTTGAAGCCGTCTATTCTGGACTGCAGCACGAGTTCCTGATTGTGGCCCACGATGTTGAGAGGATCGTACTGTATGCATCCGGCGCGTCCGATATATTCGAGAATGCCCTTTTTCCCTTTGGGAAGCCTGGTGCCGTACAATCCATGATAACTCAGCATAAATCTGCGCGCCTGCGCCTTTGTTATATTAAGCCTGTCCATACGAAACCCTTTCTGCGGTGTGCTTCTATTAATTTCTGCCATTAAGAGCATTATATACGAACACTTGTTCTACTGCAAGACTTATCATCATTTTACAACCAGTGGAATCTGCACCGTATTAAGACACGAAACGACAAAACTCATTGATGGATTGGGGAGTAAGGTATATACTGGAATAAAACGCTGACTATTCGGAGGCTGCCTGAATGAACAAGAATACTGAGGTTATAACTACAGCCGCAAAAAAAAGTAAATCGGCAGGTAAAAAAGCGGGAATCGCAATTTTGATAATTTTATTGCTGCCGGTCGTTTTGGCAGGGCTTTTGCTGTTGTATCTAAATATTGCAGATTTCACGTACGACAACCCTCAAGAATTGATAAAAAGCGCCCCGATGAGTTTTTCCGAACGGAACAGTTTCGACCCCGGCAGCAGTACGCGGACGATGCGGATAGACAAAGCCGATACGTATTTCTTGTTGAAAGATAAAATACCTGATCTTCATTTCAGCGATTCCATCTATATAAAATCGTATCGGATCGCTTTGGACGAGAGTGCGATCTATTTGCAGGGCAAAGCTTACGGTATCAATATTCCTCTAAAGGTGAACCTGGAAGTAGGCTCGGAGGGCGGAAACATCCTGGTGAATATAAAAAGCGCCTGCCTGGGGAAATTGAACATACCGCTGCCTCTTAAGTATATTTCTGAAAAAGCCGGCCTGGGACTTGAATATACATTTCCGGTCATGGATATACCTGAGCTGAAAACAGCCGAGAGTATTTCTTTGAAAGATGGGTACATCAATTTAACTTTTCCGGTCAACAGGAACATAATCAATGAAGGGATCCCAGCATGGCCATATCTGAAGCCAGCCGCATTTTATCTTCAGGAGCAGGACCCAATGATAGGACTTATAGAGGATTTTGACAAGAATTGGACGGTAGACGGTTATAAAAGCGAGAAGCTGGGCGCATTCATGGAAACGCTCAATAAGGATCCCGACAAGTACCAGGAGCTTAAGATAAGGATGCTTGCAGTCGCTCCGGAAGAAAAAGTCGAAGAGTTTTTTGCTTCCGAGGATCATAACCCGGAAATAATGGCCAGGTTTTACCCGGGAATTACAAAGCAGGCTGTGGAGCAAATGCGTAACAAGCTTAATTTCAGCAGGAACTATAAGTTTATAATGAAATATGCATTCGAAATGGACGCCAAATTCGGGGAAAAGGCCATCATAGTTAAAAATGGCGATTTCATCGATACCAGGACCGGAAAGAGACTTGATCTCTACAAGGTTTATAAGGATTCTCCCGAAATGAAGGAGGTTTTTCCCGAGGGTTCGAATGTACGTGCGATATTTTGCGAGGGTACAGACTCCAGGCAGAAGATCAACAGGATCTGGTACGGCTGCGGGACGGCGGTGCAGTTTCCAAATGGCCGGTGTGCCGTTATTTGCAAAAGTGAGCGCAAGCTTTACTTTATGGAAATCAAGCCTGAGGAATTTTCAGATCTCGTGAGCGGGAAAGAGAATGTGTACATAGTTGCCTTTAAAGGATAGACTGACACTATATCCATATATATTGCATTATTTATCAGGTGGAGCCCTAACTCCACCTGATAAACGGAAATTTACTTTTTGCCCGTTGCTGCCGGGCTTACGCCTGAAAATGGATTCATGAAAGGTGCCGCGGGCTTTTCGGCTTCAGCCGGACTGACGAACGATGGCTTTCCCATGGAAGCTGGGCTTACTGCCGCAGGGCTCACATTCGAAATCGGGCTCACATTCGAAATCGGACTTATAGCTGCCGGGCTTACATTGGATACAGGGCTTACTCCAGTCAACGGGCCCATATTGGCTGCTGCCGGGCTGACGTTCATAAAGTCGGGCTTCTTAACGAAATAAGGCTTTTCATTCAGTTTTTCCTGTACGATGCGCAATACCTCTCCGAAACGCTGGAAATGTACGACTTCACGTTCTCTCAGGAATCGAAGCGGATCGATCACGTCAGGATCGTCCATCATATTTATCAGGTTTTCATAGGTTGCACGCGCTTTCTGCTCTGCTGCAAGATCCTCGACAAGGTCGGCTATCGGATCGCCCTTGGACTGGATATATGCTGCGGTAAAAGGCGAGCCTGCTGCGTTTACAGGATACACTGCGCGATCATGGTCGGCAAAATAACTCCCGAGACCTTCCTTTTCAAGTACTTTTGGCGGGACATCCTTCGTCAGCTGATGCACAATGGCGCCGATGATCTCCAGATGTGCCATTTCTTCAGTGCCTATATCGTTGAGAGTGGCCTTGGCTACTTCGATCGGCATGCTGAACCGCTGGCTCAGGTATCTGAGCGAAGCTGCCAGCTCGCCGTCTGGCCCGCCGTATTGTGTGATAACGTATTTTGCAAGCCTTGGGTTGCAGTTTTTTATTTTAACGGGATATTCCAGTTTCTTTTCATAGACCCACATTTACACGACCTCCTTATTCAGAAATATTTACGAAAAGCATATTCAAATACTACTGCACATCCCAAGGCCACGGATTCTCAATCCAGGGCCAGGGGAAGGAATTGCTGGAGCTTGCCATCAAAGGGCCATACATGCGCTCAAAGTTTTCTCTGGCCATTTTGGCTCTGCGGGCAGTATCGACAAAAACCATGACCGCTCTTTGATCATACGGGTGCGTATCAAGATAAAGATTGAGTTCTATAGCCATAAAATCCAATGCCATCACTTCTTTGAGCATCCTATCCCTTGCTTCGTTCATATAAACACCTCCCGTGAATGTTTTATAGGAAATCCGCGCCCGAGGGCGCTAAACAGCCTCCACCTGCCTGACATGGGCATATACAGGTCATCCATCGACCGTATAAACCGGGTCTGCGCCGTAAGGCCTGTCAAGTTCCGGGAAAATCGTGCCCTGCCTTAGGCCGACTTCGGGCGGGTAGAGACAGCAAAGACACTGAAAGGGAACGTAGGCATAAGTCAACTTGGCCCCGACGATGGGCATTGGGTTATAGAACTGCATTTTGCACATATCGATAGCTTCAGCGGCAACGTTTGCCGGTTTGTTTTCAAGCGCGGCCGGTAATACTTCATTAGGATTCATCAGGCTCCCTCCCTGTAAACACTTTTTGTATATCATATTCTTGTTGACATAATTTTGTTCAAACAAATTATTATGCAGATTGGGGAAGAAAAGGGCTTGATTCAGTAGCTTGATCACAAGCTTGATCAGGATTTTTTAGTTCAAGTTTTAAAGATTCACGGGAGGATAGAACTAGATTAGAGATAGTAAGTAAATAAATCATTTACATTATGGAAATGATATGTTAAAATATTTCAGTGCAACGCTCAACCATTTGCCCGGTTGCTGGAGACTCCGACCAATTACCTGGCTCATGGCGTTAAAATTTTAAGGAGGCAATACCATGTTAAAGGAACAAAAAACAGAAATTATCGAGAAGTACAAACTGCACGACGGTGATACAGGATCGCCGGAAGTACAGGTAGCAATCCTCACGGAGAGGATCAACCACCTCAATGATCACCTGAAGGATCACAAAAAGGATCACCATTCCAGGAGAGGACTTCTCAAGATGGTCGGTCAGAGAAGAGGCCTGCTGAACTATCTGCAGGAAAAGGATATCGAAAGGTATCGTGCAATCGTTGAAAAACTCAATTTGAGGAAATAATGATGGGCGGGATATCCCGCTCATTATTTTTACATAACGGTGCAATACTATTAGAAGAAAAAACAATTAAGCAGCGGGCGTAAAGAAGCCGCAGCAAACAGAGAACAGAGACCAGAACCCGTAAGGTACATATGATAGCCGTTCCATATACGGTTTCTGGTGTCCGTTTTCTGTAACCTGCCTCCTTTACGTTTGCAGCCCAAAAAAGAGGAGGCATTTTATGCAAAAAACATTCAAAATGGAACTGGCCGGCAGAACCCTTACGGTGGAGACCGGCAAACTGGCCCAACTGGCAAACGGTGCAGCGCTCGTAAGGTATGGCGATACGGTCATACTTTCCACAGCCACGGCTTCTACCTCGCCGAGGGATGGGATCGATTTTTTCCCGCTCAGCGTGGATTATGAAGAGAGGCTTTATGCAGTCGGTAAGATACCCGGCGGGTTCATAAAAAGGGAGGGAAAACCTTCCGAAAAGGCAATTCTTACTTCAAGAGTCATCGACAGGCCGATACGTCCGCTCTTCCCGAAGGATCTGAGAAATGACGTAGCAGTCGTCAATACGGTCATGTCGGTAGATCAGGACAATTCGCCCGAGATAGCGGCAATGATAGGCGCGTCTGTTGCATTGAGCATTTCCGACATACCCTTCAACGGGCCTATCGGCGGTGTCGTACTGGGACTCGTCGACGGCGAGGTCATAATCAACCCGAATACCGCTCAGAGAGAAAAGAGCGATATGTACGTAACACTGGCCGGTACCGAGGAAAAGATCACCATGATTGAAGCCGGCGCAAAGGAAGTATCCGACGAGGTAATGTTTGACGCGGTCATCAAGGGGCATCAGGAGATCCAAAAGATCGCTGCGTTTATAAAAGGTATAGCTGCAGAAGTCGGCAAGGCGAAATTCGAATACACTTCCGCCGATGTTCCGCAAGAGATATTCGACGCGGTTAAAGGAATCGCGTATGAAAAAATGCGCCAGGCAGTGCTGACGGACGACAAGACTGTCAGAGACACCAACGTAGCGGCGCTGACGGAAGAGGTACAGCAGGCGCTTGCGGAGACCTTCCCGGAAAAGACTTCAACTATAGCGGAAGCAATATACAAGCTGGAAAAGAAGGTAGTAAGGAAATATATACTCGACGAAGGCAAGAGAGTTGACGGCAGGAAGCTTGACGAGATCAGGCCCATGTCGGCTGACGTTTCGATACTTCCGAGGACTCATGGTTCAGGACTCTTCCAGAGAGGCCAGACCCAGGTACTCACCACTCTGACTCTCGGCGGTATCGGCGAGATACAGAAGCTCGACGGAGTAGATCTCGAAGAAACCAAGAGATACATGCACCATTACAATTTCCCGGGTTACAGTGTCGGCGAGGCCAAGACTTCCCGTGGCCCCGGCAGAAGAGAGATCGGTCATGGCGCACTTGCTGAGAGAGCACTTGAACCGGTCATACCGAGCGAGGATGACTTCCCGTACGCCATCAGGCTCGTTTCCGAAGTGCTGATGTCGAATGGTTCGACATCTCAGGGCAGTGTCTGCGGCAGCACTCTTGCGCTGATGGATGCAGGTGTTCCGATCAAGGCGCCCGTAGCTGGTATTTCATCCGGTCTTGTCATCGACGACGAGAATCCGGACAGGTTCATAACATTCATGGATATACAGGGCATCGAAGACTTCTTCGGCGATATGGACTTCAAGGTAGCAGGTACGAAGAAGGGCATTACGGCCATACAGATGGATATAAAAGTGACGGGACTCACTTACGAGATCATAAAGCAGGCTTTCGCACTTACCAGGAAGGGACGCTTCCAGATACTTGACGAAATCATACTGCCTGCCATCGCTGAGCCCAGGACGACGCTTTCACCCTATGCTCCCAAGATGTTCACGATGAATATCGATCCCGACAAGATAAGAGATGTCATCGGACCCGGCGGAAAAGTGATCAACAAGATAATAGATGAGACCGGCGTCAAGATCGACATAGAGGATGACGGCAGGGTATTCGTTGCTACCGCCGACGAAGCTGCGGGCAAGAGGGCGCTGGCTATTATAGAGGCCATTGCCAAGGACGTGCAGCCCGGACAGATATTCATGGGCAAGGTAACAAGGCTGATGACCTTCGGCGCATTCGTCGAATTTGCACCTGGCAAGGAAGGTCTCGTGCATATTTCCAAACTTGACAAAAAGAGAGTTGAAAAAGTGGAAGATGTATGCAAGGTCGGAGATGAAATGCTCGTAAAGGTAATCGAAGTCGACAAACAGGGCCGCATCAACCTTTCAAGGAAGGATGCACTGCCTGAGAACAATACCGACGCACAGTAAGTAATAAGATAAGGGCGGCTGCGGACAGATAAACATCTGCACAGACCGTCCTTTTTTATTCATGCAGGTATTTTAAATACCGTCACAATAGGAGGGTTTATGCTGAATAAGTACAAACTCAGCAACGGAATCAGAGTCGTTTGCGAAAATATACCTTATGTAAGGTCCGTTTCGATAGGCGTTTGGGTCGGCACGGGCTCGCAGGATGAAAATCCCCGGAATAACGGAGTTTCGCATTTTATTGAACATATGGTTTTTAAAGGGACGGAAAAGAGAAGCGCCGCTGAAATAGCAGAAAGCATCGATAACATAGGCGGGCAGATAAACGCGTTCACCGGAAAAGAGTGCACGTGTTTTTATACAAAAGTGTTGGACGAGCATATCACAGTCGCTGTCGACGTATTGAGCGATATGCTGCTCAACTCGGTTTTCGCACCGAAGGATATAGCGCTCGAAAAAAAGGTAATTCTTGAGGAGATCGGAATGTATGAAGATTCTCCGGAAGAGCTTGTACATGATATTCTGACTGAAACCGTATGGGGAGGCAACGCTATAGGCTACCCGATACTCGGCACTTCCAGGTCGCTCAGGGGAATCAATCGCAATGTAATAACCGGCTATATAAGCGAGCATTATATTCCGGAGAATATAGTCATATCGGTAGCCGGAAATTATGATGAGAACAGTTTGAAGGAATTGCTTGAAGAATATTTCGGCGGATGGAAATCGAAGGCTGTGCCGAAAAACGGCGGTCCGGCTGTGGAATTCAAGCCGGAAACCTGCGTGCGCGAAAAGGAAACCGAACAGGTACATATGTGCATAGGCTTCGAAGGTATCAGGAATGGGGATGATAAATTGTATCCCCTGCTGGCAGTAAACAATATCCTGGGAGGCGGCATGAGTTCAAGGCTGTTCCAGAAGATACGCGAGAAGAAGGGTCTGGTGTATTCCATATATTCATATCCGACTACATATAATGACGCTGGCCTTTTTACCATATATGCCGGAATGAAGCCTGAAAACCTGGGCAATGTGACTGAATTGATATATGATGAGATCAGGCTGCTCATGAAAAAAGGGTTTACCGAACAGGAACTCGAAAAATCCATTGAACAGCTCAAAGGCAATTATATCCTCGGTCTGGAGAGCACAAGCAGCAGGATGAACAGCATAGGAAAATCCGAATTGCTGCTTGGATATATAAACACGCCTGATGAGATATTGAAAAAAATTCAAGCGATCTCTATGGAAGACGTCAATGGAATCATAAGGAACATTTTCAATATGGATAAAAAGGGGATATCCATAGTCGGAAACGTCAAGCATCCCGCCTGATACATACAACCGACCACCCGGTGCGTACAAACACGAAATTGAATAAAAGCATATTGAAATATCCCGGTACTTAGGCACAAACCGGGATATTTTTGATTATAATGGATAGCACCGACAATTGATTTCATCAATTGTGGCTAAATGAAGCTTATGTGCTGACGCAATTAGCTTTGCAAAGTCTTGTTCAAAAATGGCAGGCGCTCGATACGCCGGCCATTTTTATGACTATGGAGCATGGTTTCAACAATTGCGGACTAGTGAGGCGTATATACTGACGTAATAAGCTTTGCTGATACAAGCACTTGTTAAATCAGATAAACATAAAATGAAGTACCGGAAAATGCTGGAGGGATAATCGTATGAGCCTGCGAAAATACACGGTGATCGGTGGAGACCTTAGAAATGTAAAACTTGCCGAAGCGATACTTGCGGATGGCAACGAGGTAAATATCTTTGGTTTCAAAAATGCCGGTTTTGAATCAGCGATTGCCGAAAATAAAGATCTTCAGGAAGCGATCGACGATTCTGAAATAGTTATAGGACCACTGCCCTGTTCCAATGATAACGAGACCTTGAATGCACCATTTCACAGCGAAAAAATACATATGAACGAAGTTTTCAGGATAATGAAGAAGAACCAACTCTTTATAGCAGGCAGAATAAGTGAAAGGGCTGCACAGCTGGCAAAGGCGTATAACGTATATGCCATCGACATACTCGAAAGAGAGGAGATGGCGGTACTCAATGCGATTCCAACTGCGGAGGGTGCAATTCAAATAGCAATGGAGGAATTGCCGATAACACTCAACGGAAACAGGATACTGGTACTCGGTTACGGAAGAGTCGGCAAGACACTTTCGAAAATGCTGGCTGGCATTGGTGCCGAAGTGTATGTGGAGGCCAGGAAATACTCCGATATCGCCTGGATCAAAGCATATGGATATAAGCCCGTGTACATAAATGAACTAAAAAACGTGATCGGCGATATGGCTGTTATCTATAATACAATTCCCTCCAGGATATTGGATTTCGAATTGCTTTCCGGCATCGGGAAGGACTGCCTTATAATCGATCTTGCGTCAAAGCCCGGGGGAGTTGATTTTGAAAGAGCAAAGGAAATGGGGATAAGGGTTATATGGGCATTGTCCCTTCCAGGTAAGGTTGCTCCCGTAACAGCAGCCGGGTACATAAAACAGACCATATACAATATAATTGAGGAGTTGGGGGTGTAAAAAAATGCAGCTTCAGGATGTAAAGATAGGATTTGCATTCACCGGCTCATTTTGCACATTTGCAAAAGTAATACCGGAACTTGAGAAGATCGCTGCTGAAGGAGCGGATATACTGCCGGTTGTTTCGTACGCTGTTGACAGCTTTGATACAAAATTCGGCAAGGCTGATGAATGGAAATCTAAAATTGAAACAATATGCGGAAAACCTGTCATAAAAACCATCATTGACGCAGAGCCCATTGGCCCTAAAGCTTTGCTTGACATAATGGTCGTTGCTCCCTGTACGGGAAATACGCTTGGAAAGCTGGCAAACGGCATAACAGATACGCCGGTGACCATGGCATGCAAGGCTCACCTGAGGAACGGCAGGCCTCTGCTTATCGCTCCGGCCACAAATGACGGGCTTGGCGCAAATGCTAAAAACATCGGTCTTCTTGCTAATACGAAGTATATTTATTTCGTGCCGTTCAGTCAGGATGATCCATTGAAAAAGAACAATTCTCTTATGTCGAAGTTTGAACTGCTTATACCGGCAATTCAGTCCGCATTGAATGGAAAGCAGCTGGAGCCATTACTGGACTGATATTGACTTTGTTTATTGATAAAACCTGTAATGCAGATCTCTTGAAAAATTTTTATGATGCCGCAAGGCATCTTTTTCTTTTATTATTAAATTAATAAGCTATAATTAGGGTAAATATAGAAAAATATTAACTATCAAACGGGGGATTTAAAATGAAGAACAACACACGGTTTTTAACGCGGACGGCATTACTACTGGCAGTTGCAATCGCATTTCAGATTTTTGGCAGGTTCATTCCATACAATAATTTCATCGTTGGCCCGATCGTGAATGCGGTGCTGATAATTGCAACATATACGGCAGGCATCTGGAGCGGTACGGCCATTGCAGTAATTGCTCCTCTTGTATCGGCATTTACGAATAAAGCGGCGATAGCGCCCCTGATAATAGCATTCTCGCCGTTCATAATAGTTGGAAACTTCATCATAGTGCTGGCTTTTTACCTTCTGCGTAAAAAGAGCAAGGCGGCAGGGGTTGCAGTCGGAGCCGTCTCAAAATTTGCATTTCTGTATGCAGCTATTTCGATATTCACTTATCTGGTCAAAATGAAACCTCAGGTCGCCATAACACTGACCGGACTATTCAGCTGGCCGCAGCTGCTTACAGCAGTTATCGGCGGAATCATTGCGCTTGTGATAATAAAGCTGGCTGGAAAACACCTCGAAAAATAATGACATAAAAAGTTAACCGGGTAGCGCGGGTTTACATAGTATATAATCAGGGATCATCGCTATAGTGCATATTCACTGTAGTCTGGCACAGCGGAGTTTACCATGATATACCTTGATAATGCGGCTACCTCTTTTCCCAAGCCTTTTTGCGTCGTACAGGAGATCGACAGATGCTTTGCCGAATACTGCGCAAATCCCGGAAGGGGAGGCCATGCGCTTTCCGTAAGGGCCGGCCTTGCTGTCACCAGGGCTCGTGAAGCGTTATCCGGGTTGTTCAATATCAAGGAACCAATGCGGCTGGCTTTTACCAAAAACGCTACGGAAGCGCTGAATATAGCTATTAAAGGGATAGTAACCCCAGGATGCCACGTCATAACATCCGCAATGGAGCACAATGCCGTTACCCGGCCCCTTAAAACTTTGGAGCGGGATATCGGGATTACTGTAACTCAGATTACGGGAAATGAATTCGGGGAAATCGATCCGGAGGATATAAAAAAAGCATTAAGAAAAAATACAAAACTGATTGTCTTTACACTGTCGTCGAATGTAAACGGTATCATAATGCCCGCTGCACAAATCGGCAGAATTGCCCGGGAAGCCGGCGTCCCGTTTTTGTTGGACGCATCACAGGGAGCAGGTTCTATACCGGTGGATGTAGAGACGGAGAATATCGATATGCTGGCATTCCCCGGGCATAAAGGCCTTATGGGGCCTCAGGGAACAGGCGTGCTGTATGTAAGGGAAGGGCTGCGTCTTCGAAGTCTCATGGAAGGCGGAACAGGCAGTAATTCGGAGGATCCGTACCAACCCGAGTTCATGCCCGATCTACTCGAAAGCGGTACGCTCAATACTCCTGGGATCGTCGGACTAGGGGCCGCCGCTGGATTTATCAAAGCCGTCGGAATGGAACGTATCCGCATTCATAAGCATATGCTTGTAAATATGCTGTCCGAAGGGTTTTCTGCAATCCCAGGGATGAAGCTGTACAGCCTCAATGATGCCTCAAGGAATTCCGGCATAGTTGCAATGAACCTGAAGAATATGGACTCGACGGAGCTCAGTTATTTGCTGGATAAGGACTACGGTATCTGCACAAGGGCCGGACTTCACTGTGCGCCGTCCGCCCATGTAAAGCTCGGAACACTGTCACGCGGTATAATAAGGTTTAGTGCAGGTATTTTCAACTCTGCCGACGATATATCGAGAACCGTTGATGCAGTTGAGCAGATTTCAAGAAAAATGTTTTAAGACATTATAAAACGAATTACGTATTTATTATCAGAAAGCTCAATACTTCCGGCAAACGGAATATTCGGGCGGGATTAAATGTAAAATGATAATAAGGAGTGATTTTTGTGAATAATGTAATCAAAACGGTAATTTCAGTCGGCATCATTGTGGTTCTGGTATTTGTTGCACTTAAGGTTTTGGGATTCGCACTTCAGTTTGTGCTCCCGATCGCTATCCTAGCTTTCATAGCATATGTAGTTTATATGCTGGTAACCGGGAAAAAGCCTGAATTTAAATAATAAGCTTTACAATGCCGCTCCATCTGTGCTATAATTCAAACTGCGTTACGGGGTGTAGCTCAGTTTGGCTAGAGTGCTTGCTTGGGGTGCAAGAGGTCGCGTGTTCAAGTCACGTCACTCCGACCACAAAAATGAAGGGTTTGCAGAGATGCAGCCCTTCTTTTTTTATGCTAAAGTACACGTTTTGTACTTAATATCATCTATGCTTGGGTATTTCATAACTTTTGATATGTTCGAACTTTTCAACAGTAACGTTTCTTGTATCCACTCTGATTGTGATATGGTCAACACCAATAGTGATATGTGCCAAAGTATATGGCATAACTTCCAGTTTCATTACAAACCCAAAGGTACGATAGCCATTTGGTCTATCAATATTTAATACTTTTACACTATAGGGGGCAACCGCATAACCTTGTCCATAATAATTTTCTACAGCCTTGTCAATGTACGGCATAAGTAGAGACATTAAAACATCCAGGTAGATTTCTTCTACAGAGCCTTCGGGTGGTTTAGCTGGTTCAAAGTATGTTTGAAACGGTTCAGATGCGATTTTTTGATAAGTATTTAATGGTCTTTCGCAGGTAAAGCGATATATTAGAACTAGTCCTACAAGTAAAGTTGCCAATACACTAATTACAGCTGTTTTCTTCCAATACATTACTATAACTTTTTTCAAATTAATTCACCCTTAACTGGATGCTATACTTTATCTAAAATATGTTGTGATTTGAAAATTTAGAAAAGCTCTTCTGAACCTGAGTACTATGATTATTTAACCAAAACATAGATAAAAGCCAAATGCGTTGACAAAAACAATAAACAGATATAGAATAAGTTTATAAAATGTTTGAATCATAAAGGGGCATTATTCATGATCGACACTATACTCGGTTTATCGGTTAACGATATTAAAAACGGCTATTCATACGATCCAGGCTCTGAAAGATATATTTGCCATATCTGCGGGAAAAGGTTTCAAAAAGGTGAAGTATTTTCGGTAGACGGAAGATTTTTTGATGCCGCCAAAACTATGAGCATGCATATCGTTAAAGAGCATGCGGACATGCTGGAACTTCTTGTCTCCTACGATAAGAAATATACCGGACTGACTGATAACCAAAGAGATCTGGTAAAAATGATGCATTCGGGCATGAGCGATAATGAAATTGCTAAAAACACAGGCGTAACGCCGTCGACGATCCGCCATCAAAGATTCATATTCAGGGAAAAGGCGAAACAGGCAAAGTTGTTTCTGGCAATATATGAACTTGCCTTTCAGGATGATATAAAAGACAGGAAACAGCTTAACGAGGACAGGATACTCGACGTCCATACAGGCGCAAAAATGGTGGATGACAGATACTTTACAACTGAAGCCGAGGAGAAGAAAATACTGTCAACCATGTTTTCTTCGCTTTCACCGCTAAGGCTCAAAACCTTTTCATCAAAAGAAAAAAAGAAAATAGTCATATTGAGGAAGATATCGGAACAATTCGAAAAAGACAGGCGATACAGTGAAAAGGAAGTCAACGGTATCATAAAAGTAATCTATGAAGATTTTGTGACGATTCGTCGTTATCTCATAGAGTACGGCTTTATGGAAAGAACAAATGATTGTAAGGAGTACTGGTTGAAATGACAAAGGACATATCGAGATTTTTAGATGGGAACGGAAGGATCAGGATCTGGCCTTCAAAAAGGGATATGAAGGAATCGGTCCTCAGCTACCTTGCCGAGAAATTCGAATACAACAAAACATATACCGAGAAGGAAGTAAACAATATCCTTCAGGAATGGCATACCTTCAATGACTACTTTTTACTGAGAAGAGACCTTGTCGATATCGGCCTGCTTTCGCGTACAAGAAACGGAGCAAGTTACTGGAGGGTTGAAAGTCCGGAAGAGAATTGTTCGGACTTGCAGAAATAAGAAGGGAAGGCAGCCGGTCATATCGTTGATCGTTTGCCTTCCCATTTTTTATCGGCTGGGTTTCTTTCTGTTCAAAAGCTCGAGCTGTCTTTCGAGCAATTCCCTCTGGGCCTGGTTATCCTTCATGCCCGCCAGAAAAGCGCCCTGTGATGCCGAAACGATAATAATGCTTCCGATTGCTATTAATACGTTTCCGACTACATTTTGCTCTTCCGTACTTAATAAATCTATAAAAATAATACTGATCACGACCGTTATTAAAACAAGGCACATTGGGGAAACAGAGCTTAGTCCTTTCATTACCTTCACCCTTTCATAATTATATTACTTCACTTTACCATAATGTGTGCAGACGTTGACCAGACAGTTGAATAAAGTAAAACAGAAATGCTGATAATAAGTCCCATAATATGCAGGAGGGTTCGACATTGTCATATTTAAGGGACAAACTAAAAGGATTCTTTCTGTTCGATGAGCCGGGCAAAAATGAACAATTCATATTGAAATATCCTGCCGACAGCGTTTTAAAAGATAACGGCAAAGCCGACAGAATGGACAGGGAAATCGAAAAGAAGCTGGCCGAAGCCGGAAAAAAGCCGGATCCGTCCGATGCCATCAGTGATGATATAGATGTAAACCTGGAATACATGAAAAAGATCTACAGTGTTCCGGTGAACAGCGATATTGTTCTGCGCGAATTTTCCATAAATTATAGAGGCGACCTTGTAAGGGCATTCATAATGTTTTTCGACGGGATGACCGACAGAGAAATAATTGACAACTATATGCTGACGCCGCTGATGGTAAATTCGATAATGAACCTCCAGAATGACTTGGCGGACGGCTTGAAGGATTACATCTCAAGGCAGCTTTTGCCGCATAATCAGATCAAGCTGGAGAGCGCTTATTCCAAAGTGATAGAAGAGATCAATTTCGGCGGCTGCGTACTTTTCGCAGATGGACTGAAAATGGCGTTTACCGCCGATGTCAAGGGCTGGGAGCACAGAGGCGTTGAAAAGCCCAATAACGAGATTGTCATACGAGGTCCGCAGGAAGCGTTCAATGAGCTTCTGAGGTCCAGCACGGCACAGATAAGAAAAAGGATAAAGGATGAGAACCTCATCGTAGAGGATATTATTGTTGGGAAAGTAAGCAAAACACCTTGCTGTATAGTTTATATCAAAAACGTCACAAACGACGGGCTTGTGGATGAAGTAAAACACAGGCTCGACAATATACGCGTCGATTATATGCTTGATTCAGGGATTCTGGAACAACTGATCGAAGACAGCACAATATTTCCTTCTCCACAGATGATTTCAACAGAAAGGCCCGATTATGTATCGGAACTGCTTGTTTCGGGAAGAGTAGCCATCATTGTGAACGGATCTCCCAACGTTCTTGTCGTACCCATAACCATGTTCGATCTGCTGCATTCGGCTGAGGACTTATATATTCGATACCCGTATGTGAACCTGCTGCGCTTTATTCGGTATGCTGCGCTGACGCTGGCGCTTTTGCTGCCGGGTCTGTATCTTGCGATAATAACCTATCACCAGGAAATGATACCTACCGACCTGCTTCTTGCGATAGAAGCGTCCAGGGAGAAGGTGCCTTTCCCTTCAATCGTAGAAATATTACTGATGGAACTCTCATTCGAGCTGATCAGGGAAGCAGGCGTCAGAGTCCCTGGCCCGATAGGCCCCACTCTCGGTATCATAGGAGCGTTGATACTTGGTCAGGCAGCCGTTGCAGCAAATATAGTAAGCCCGATATTGATAATCATCGTAGCTGTAACAGGTATAGGGTCATTTGCCATTCCCAACTACTCTCAGGCATATTCGATAAGGATTATGAGGTTTTTGTTTATTATGTTCGGAGGATTGGCGGGCTTCCTTGGAATAACACTGGGACTTTTTTTGCTCGGAGTCTGGTCAACAAGCCTGAAAACCTTTGGCGTACCTTTCATGGCACCGATTGGGCCAAGAACTTCAATGAGCTACAAAAATATGATATTCAGGGCGCCCGAGTGGAAACGTGAAGAGAGACCCGATTATCTCAACGCCAAGAAGAGCAGGATACAGGCCAAATACAGCATGGGCTGGAAATCTGGCAGAAGAGGAAGTAAATAAGCAAATGCCAAACAGTATCAAATTCGGAAAGTGGGAAGCTGTAGCACTGCTGATAAATTCAATATGCACCAAGCTATTTCTGTATTATGTAAGGATGACAGCAGAGGATGCTGGAAGTGCCGGCTGGATATTGACGATTTTCATCAGCCTTGTAACATTGTTCTTATTTACAGTTCTTATCAGGCTGTACAAACCGTTTGAAGGCAAGGATATCCTCGAGGTAGCTGAGATCTCCGGTGGCAAAGTCCTCAAGATATTGACAGGACTGATAATAGCAGTTATATTGTTCTATCAGACTGTGATTACAATACGTGAATTTTCCGAGGATATGAAGGTGATATCGCTTCCGACGTCGCCTCTTAGCTATGTCATACTGTTCTTTATTGCCGGTATGATAGTAGGAAGCTTTTTAGGACTGGAATCGATAGTGCGCTACCACGCAATCCTCGTCCCAGTTATAGCTGTGGCATATATTCTTATACTTGTCGGCGTAATAAAGATCATGGATACATCAAACCTTTTTCCGATACTCGGTACGGGGCCCAGCGATATTTTCGGCAAAGGCTTCCTGAGAATATCTGTGTTTGGTGAATTGATAATACTTATTCTTATCATACCTTATATTGGCAGCTATAAAAGCGCAAAAAGAATTGGTTATGCGGCAATAGGCTTCAGTTCGGCTTTTCTGACGCTGGGATCGCTTGCATACATATTGTCTTTTCCATACCCGAGCGATCTCGAACCCTTCCTGCCGATGTACCAGATGGCAAGGCTGATAACTTACGGCAGGTTCTTCCAGAGGATCGAATCCATATTCGTATTTATCTGGGCTACTGCCGCACTGATGTACCTTACTGTCAACTTCTATTTCATGGTATACGTATTGTCAAGAATGTTCGATATGAAATATTTGAGGCCGCTGATACTGCCGTGTGCCCTGATTGTGTTCAGTACGGCGTTCATACCCCAGAACCTTATAACTGTATTGAATATCGAGACAAACATATTCAATAAGATTATCTGGGTGATTACCTTCGGGTATGCAGGTGCTGTTCTGATTTTTGCGAACCTTCGGGAGCGTGCGAAAAGGAGGGGCAAAAAAGATGAAACTGAAGCATGAGATAAGACGCTTGATTATTGTGTTTATCTGTATTGCGAATATATTGCCATTGACGGGCTGTTTCGATCAGAGAGAAATCGACGACCTTGCTTACCCACTTGCAATGGGCCTCGATCTTGGGGTAGCGGACAATTTGAGATTAACGCTCCAGTTGGCTTCGCCGCTTTCGATTGGAGGCGGAGGGGGCGGCAGCAGCGGAGGCGGAGGCGGAGGCAAGGGCGGCGGCGGTGAAGGCCCGACTTCCATTATAACTGTTGACGCGCCATCGATATTTTCAGGCTTGAATATGATAAACAATATCATCAGCAAGGAAATAAATATGGCTCATACCAAATTGATTGTATTTTCTAAACCGTTTGCGGAAAGGGGCGTGGAAATATACCTGCATTCCCTTCACAGGGGCAGGGAGTTTAGACCGGACATATATGTAGCAGTGTCGAATGAACCTCCGGATCAGTATTTAAAGGCTGTGAAGCCGACTTTGGAAAGCAGTCCGGCTAAATATTACGAATTGATGCTGGGGAAGGGTTTTACTTCATTCTATCCAACTGTCAGGCTTAACGACTTCTATTTCAGAACAGAATCCGATGCTATCGAACCAGTTGCTATACTGACGGGCCTCAGCAATTTCAAAACCATAGACGACCTTAAAAAAGTCGGCAATAAGAAAAGTGGCACGGAGATAAAGCCCGAGGGCCATTACGAGGCAGGCAGTATCCCGGTTATAGCAGATCAGAAAAATGAATTTACTGGAGTCGCCGTATTTAAAAATGGAAAAATGGTTGCGACGATGAAAGGTCTTGAATCCTCCTGCATGCAACTGGTGACGGGCGAATACAAGAATGCTTACTGGACTCTTCCAGATGCTTATAAAAAAGATAAGGTCGTCGTAATGAAAATATTCCAAAGGAAGAAACCGATGATAAAAGCAGAAGTGAAAAACGGTAAACCGAGTTTTAAGATAAACCTGGACCTGGAGGGCGATTTTACAGCCATTCAGAGCGGTATAAACTATGAGAATTATCCCGAAGCAATGGAAAAGGGAGCGTCGGAGATGATCAAGGAAGAAATCACAGCCATGCTTAAAAGGACGCAATACGAATTCGATTCGGATATTTGTGGATTCGGAAGGTATATGAAGGGCAAGTTCCTTACATGGGCCCAATGGAAAAAATACGACTGGCCGGATCAGTATAAAAAATCTTCATTTGAAATAAACGTCAAATTCAAGGTAAGAAGGACAGGTTTGATGATCAGATCCATAGAGCATTGATCATCTGGGACCAAGGAGTTGAAACATGTCTGTACCGCTAAGTATACTGGTAATATTGATAATAGGAGGCATAACCACACATACGGCAAGCTATGCTGTTTGGAACTGGAAACAGGGCAATAAGGCCGGTTCTGTCTTCATTAGCCTGATTTGCCTGGCAGCCGTGGCAATGCCCTTATATTTGTTTTTTTTCCGTACTTGATTGGATATTTTTCAATTGCATGATATGATAAAAGTGTATTCGGAAGCATAAATTATCTGTATTGGGGGTAATTTTATCAAGCGCGGTACACTTCTTGTTTTGACAATAATATTGCTGTTGTCGTTTTCTGCCTGCGGCGGGACAAAAAAAGATTCTGAAACATACGGTGATAATACACAGGGAGCCGTAACAATAAAAGAGACTGAAACATCAGTGGGTACATTACCAGAGAACAGCGGCACGGGGCAGGGTACTCAGGAACAAAGCACGGCAGTACCGGCAGTTGAACAGGGCGAAAGCGGCAATATACCGGAAGGCACAAAGACTGAACTGCTTCAAAGTGCAAGTGTGGATCTGGATGCGGACGGAGTTGACGAACAAGTCGAGGCAGTCATGTCTTCAACACCTGTCGATGGGCAGGAATCACAATATATCCTCGAAGGCAGCCTAATAATAAAAGAAGGCGGCAGCGAAAAGAAGATACAATTCAACAAAAGGGAACAGGGACTTACAAATATCCTTACCAGTATGCAGTTCGAAGATCTGGATAACGATGGCGCAAAGGATGTTTTTATCATAATACCTGACCACGGCGCATCTTTTTCATATTCAACCTATTTTGTCTATAGTTACAGAAAGGACAAAAGCTTTTCATTTACAATAGACAATTCAATCGTAGATTATATTGCCGGTTTTCAGGCCTCTTACAACAAGGGAGGAAACAAACTTACCTTTACGAATAAGAATTATGGTTTTGAAGCCGATATCAGCATTGAAAACGGCGACCAAATGCCAGATGAAGGAACCATGCAGGAGTATGCGGACAAAGCCTGGATAGATCCTACGGCAATCGATATAAGCGACGAATCGAGGCTTGCCTTGGTAAAATCACCGGAAGGGCGGATGGAAATCAAAGTCCCGCTTCCGATATTCGGCATGGCAACCGTTGATATGATAGGTGAAATTGAATCGTTTTATACGTTGGACGATAATCTTGAGCCTGTTCTCAGGCATTTCGACATGTGGGATTTCAAAAATGCGGATCCGACGCAAAGAGCCAAGATTGGAAGTTGTGCAGTGAAGTGAAAGCGGGGAATTTTATGAATGGATCCAGGGTAGAAAAGATCGTAAACGCTATTGTTTTTTTGATGCTTGTAGGGTCTGTCATATATATTGTGGTAAGGATTGCGCTCACACGCGGAGGAGTACCGGAGGAAAGCGGACGCCCTGAAAGCGAATACATATTGATGCTGCTGCAGTGCCTGCTCGGAATTTTTATCATGTTTTTGCCCGGGCTGATAGAAAAGAAGCTGAAACTCGATATACCCAACCTTATGCATATATTGTTCGTGCTTTTTCTATTCTGTGCAATTTACCTCGGCGAGGTAAGAAGTTTCTATTACCAGTTCGAGCACTGGGATGTGCTGCTGCATGCCTTCAGCAGCGGGATGCTCGGCGCGATAGGCTTTTCGTTCATAACACTGCTGAACCGTGCCGAACGTGTACCGGTAAATCTGAGTCCTGCCTTCGTAGCTCTTTTTGCTTTTGGCTTTGCCGTAATGCTTGGCGTTATATGGGAAATATATGAATTCACCTTCGACGGTCTGCTCGGACTGAACATGCAGAAATTCGCCCTCGAAGACGGTACCCTCCTGATCGGACATGCGGCGCTTGAAAACACGATGAAGGACCTGATTGTTGACACGGTAGGAGCGCTTGTTATCTCCATCATAGGTTACATTTCCATGAAATACAGAAAAGGCTGGGTCGAGAAGATGCTGATCCATAAAATCAGGTCTAGAAGAAGCTCCGGCACAAACGCAGGCCTTGATCGGGACCAAAGCCATTAGCGTCGAACTTGCCCCGGAATGACGGCTCGCAGCAGCGTACATCGCCTATCCAGCCGCCGCCCTTCCAGACCCGGAAAGAGCCGCTTTTCATATCAGAATCTTCATACCAGTCCCAGCACCATTCCCTTACGTTGCCTGACATATCGCAAAGCCCCAGTTCATTCGATTTCCGGGTGTCGATCGGTTTTGTTTTATTGCTGTTGCTTTCTATCGCAGACCAGTTCCAATCTCCTGACAGATATTTAGTTCCTGCATTTTTCCAATACCATGCTACTTCATCTGCATTATCACCCCCGCTATAGGTGTAACTCCTGCTCGTCCGGCCTCCGCCTGCGGCGTATTCCCACTCCGCTTCAGTCGGCAGCCTGTAACCGTCGGCTCCATCATTAATCGTTACAATCCATTTTATATCATCGTTTTCATTCTTATTGTCAGGGTCCTTTTTATCCTTGTCTATGCTGTAATATGGTTCCAAGCCCTCGTTCAAACTCCTCTTGTTGCAATACTCGATACAGTCATACCAGCTTATCATTTCAACAGGTAAATTATCGCCTTTGAATTCAGAGGGATTGCTTCCCATTACCTTGATCCACTCTTTTTGGGTCACCTCATATTTGCCGATATAAAAGTCAGATACTGTCACACCTTTTTTATAATAGTTGGAATTTGTGTTTACAAAAGTTCCGCCTTTAACCAGCACGAAAGTATCAGGCTCTTCCTGCGAGCAAGCGACGGCAATGAGCATTAGTATAGTTATAAGTAAAACCGAAAGTTTCCTCATAGACATATCACCCCTAAAATGCAGATAAAGTAGTAGGCTGTTATGGCCTGAAGCCCACTCCGGCCGCAGACTCTTCAAAAAGGTAATATTCAAGTAGAATGTAGGTAAGCGGTATTTTAGATTTATAAGGCCATCATGTGTGCTGACTTTTCGGCCTGAGCAATCTCAAACGATGCAAACCTCAGACCGGATGCCAGTCAGCTCCCTTTCCTGCAGACGATAATTACCACACAGTTACGTTAGCGTACCCGCTGCTGCGGTATCCCTCTACACAAAACGCCTGGTAAGCCCAACTGCGCCCCAGATTCATTCCTTTGCTTCTCCAGGCGTTAACGTGATTGCCGAAATTGATCGAGACATTGCTTCCCGTTGGCCTCTTTGACTGTCTGACGCTCCAAAACTGCTGGAAGGTCTGTGTGCCGTCGATGGAGGGTGCGTTGTATCGCCAGGCCGTATATATGTCATATGTACCCCCATCGCTGCTAACGGAGCCTTTGTACGTTCCGGTAGGCCTATAGGTGCCCCAGCTGTCAACGACATAATACTCAATAAGTGAGTTTCTCGTCCATCCATAGAGAGTCAGATACCCATTGCCGGAGGGCTGCCATGCGCCTGCGTTGTAGTTGGCTACTCTGGATGCTGAACCGGTACTCCAGCCTTTACCAACTACAAAATTCCCGCAGTTAGTCCATGAAACACTGTAATTCCCGCCGGATCCGTTAGTAGCTCTTACAGTCCCGCCCCCATCGGTCCAGTACTGCCAGTAGTTTGTTGCTGCGCTTGCGGGTAATGCAAATAACATTGTAATAGTAATAATAATTGCAAAAAGTAATATCATCTTTTTATACATAGTAAACCTCCTAATACTTCACTGCTTACCTACACCCTACTGAAATATTACCTTCGAGCACTTTTTCCGACAGTGTTCCACCTCCTCCATGGGAATAAACCTTCTTTTGAAAGCAAATCCAATGAGTCGGTCACAAATTGTGGGTTCAAATCAGTAATGTGGGATAAGTGACTCAAGGGGCGACCTGCCTATAACTGCCGAACATTAGAAGAAACAACAGATAAGATGAATCAAAGGGAAGGTTAGGAAATTTTAACTATTATATAAATATCTTACAACTGTACATATGGCATGTCAAATTTGGGAAATACGCATCAGACAATGAATTTATAGCTTCGTAAATTTATTTGTATAAATATACAATAATTTATTAGCGATGGAGATTGTTATGGAAAAGGAAAGGCTATACTATATCGATTGGCTGAGAGTCCTCGTGGTACTTTCATTGATTCCGTTTCATTCAGCTTTGACTTATACCGGCTTCGGAGATACCTATATCAATGCTCCTGTAAGTGGCATCAGCGTGATCCCGCTGCGGTTGTTTGTCAATGTCCTGGGCAGTTTTTTCATGTCCCTTTTGTTTTTTGTTTCAGGCATAGCGTCTTATCATTCCATGCAGCACAGGGGAGAAAAGGGATTTGTCGGAGAAAGGTTCAGAAAGCTCTTGATTCCGCTCATATTGGGTACGTTATTCCTATGCCCGGTGCAGGCATATTTCAAAGGGCTGTATGAGGGGTTTTCCGGAAATTTCATTCAATTCCTTCCCGAGTTCTTCTCTGAAAAAATCGTCTACTATATGGGATATGCCCACCTTTGGTTCCTGTTATATTTATTCATTTTTTCGCTGGTGTGCCGCCGTCTGTTTTCAGGATGGCTCAGAAACAGCACGAAACTGAGCAGGATAACCGAATTTTTACTCAAGGGTAAAAACATATACCTGCCGATCATATTTATTATAGCGGCTGAAACGCTGCTGGGGCCGTTTTTCCCAGGGCCGCAGACTTTTATTACGGATATCGCGAATGATGTCGTATCCCTGAGCCTGTTCATTTACGGATTTGTGTTTGCTTCCGACAACAGGATACAGGAGAGGGTAGGCAGGCTCGGTAATATGTCAGCATTGCTTTTTGCAATAATCACGCTTTTGTATACCGCGGTACATTTTATCGATTTCAGTTGGGTAAACGTCTTCGTATGGTATTTGGTCCAGGGTATATACAAATGTGCGGCGATTATATTCGTTATTTACCTGGGGAAGAAATATCTCAACAGGAAAAGCCCTGCGTTAAGCTATTTGAGCAGAGCTTCATTCACTTACTATGTATTTCACTTCCTGCCGATAAGCGTGTTTACTTATCTCATTGTAGGGATGAGAGTCAATTATTATATAAGGTATCTGCTTGTGGTGCTCCTGTCCTATGTATTCGTGTTTGGCGTTTATGAGGTATTTGTAAGGAGGATAGGGGCGCTGGGAGTGAGGAAGAAGGAGGCGGTAGGGGGCTGATAAATATTAAGCAATTGAATTATTTTAAAACTGTATGGTGTTTTTAGAATGTGCCTGAGCGTGGATCCAGAATGGCCCCAATTCAAAGTAAAATGAAAAATCCCAAACCTCGAAAGGTCTGGGATTTCTGGCAGGGGAGACAGGGATCGAACCTGCAGCCGACGGTTTTGGAGAGCGGTGAGGTATCGATTTAGCAATATTGGTCATTGTCGGGAAGCCTTGATATACCTATGTTTGTGTTGTTACTATATTGGTATACATTGGAGAAGTTCAAAAGGCAGATATGTATAAAACACGGACTTAGTAAGAGAAAAGCTAGTCAATTCGCTTAATTTCAGACAAGTCATATCAAAACACATTTATAATAAAATAGGCATAGATTATTCAATAAAATAAGGTTATATTCGAATGACAAGTTAATTTTGCTAATTATCCATAAAATTAAATTATACACCTTAAATTAACATAAATGTAGACTATTAATATATAAGTAAAGTGTTATTATGAAATTACAATAAAATACTTATGGAGGCGAAATATAAATGGTAAAGAAATTAACATGCTTATTTCTTATTATGGTTTTTGTCTTAACTATTGGGACAAGTGTTTTTGCTGCAACAGTAGGACAGCAACTCACTAGTCCAGAAGAAGGATGGAGAAGGTATGATAACAAAGATACAAAGATAAACTATATTGGAAATTGGAACAAAACTTTTTCTTCGGATAGCAGATTCTATTGTGACGGAGAATATTGGGGATTAGATTCCACCGCTTCATTTAATTTTTTGTTTTACGGTAGCAAACTTAGATTTATCGCTTATTCAGATGCTGCCGGAAGTCGTTCAACGAATATAGAAATTACAATTGATGGTAATATCTATAATGCTAGTATGCCAACAAGTAATATTATACAATGTCTTTATTTTGAA
>DATALQ010000010.1:0-146486 GCA_036260935.1 Clostridia bacterium | reverse complement strand
CTAAAGTTTTTAAAATGACGAATTATTGTCCAAACGTTCTTTCACGTCTTTAAGTAGCCCTAATAACCAATCCAAAGGTATAACTAATGACCAATCACACAAATACAAACTATTCAAATATGAAACCAATAAACACATTTTGTTAAAGTCATCAGATTTTTCTATATATGTTCTATGATAATACATTTCTATCTCACTCCAAATTCTTGTTTGTCATTATTTATAATTTTTGCTCCAAATCCCTTTTCTTGCCGCCTAAAATCACTGCTAATCGTAGCGTTTCTTATTACCAGTCCCCTTTAATTTAATACATTTTCTCCTCCAATTTATAGAAGCCTACACATAAATACATATGCTTCTTATAATAAAATGATAATTTGCTTAAATCCCCGAATAAAGGGAAATTATTTCTATAAATATTTTATACACCATATATAGCAAGTATATAATATGGATTTGTGGTAGTTACCTTTTTACGATACTAAATGTCTAAAGTTTTTAAAATGACGAATTATTGTCCAAACGTTCTTTCACGTCTTTAAGTAGCCCTAATAACCAATCCAAAGGTATAACTAAATCATTTTCATTTGCGTAATACTTTAATTTTAATTCGTTTTCACTTTTATAAATAACTGCTACATCCCTATCTTGATATAAAATTTCCACTATAAGATTATAATCATCGTATGGGTTATTTCCATAATCAGCAGACCATTCATCCATTTTTACCCCTCACAATATTAATAATATGGATTTTCTTCAGTTGCCTTTTGTAAAACATTATGGTCTATTTGGTTCGTGGATATCTGCAACTACCTTGAACTGCCTCAAATCAGATATCAGATAGTTCTCCCCACCGAATAGTTCCTCCCATAGCCATATGAAAAAATCTCTGGCAATTTGGGGAGGGTCAAAGGGTGGCAGGCATGAATCGAAAACCCTTGCCCAATCAACATCGTTCTTCGTTAAATAGTACCTAAGAGACGACTTTGATTTTTCTTTCTTTATATCGCTTAATCCATTGAAATAGCCTACAAGTTCTTTTCTAATTATGTTTCTGTACTGCTTTTCGCTTTTTATTTTCTGAGATTTATAAAAACTAACAGCCTCATCATCGTCACCGAGACCAGTTATAGGTGACAATAAATCATGCAGAAAATAAGGATTTACTATTTCCAAAAAAAGCCCTCCCATATAGTTTGGACTACAACGTTGGTTCATGTAATATGGATTACACGCAGTTACATTTTTAAAAAATTTATAAAGTGAAATAGCTTCTGATTATGCTTATAATACACTACCAGTTAAATAAGAAATTTACTTACTCATATTTTGAAACATTACATCGTGGAGAATCACTCCATCTTTCACAATCGTTGCGTCATGAATGTCTGTTGTGTTACTGGCGGTGGCGGTGCTTGTTGCGTCTATATCATTAGAAACCGTATTTGTATTCCCCAAATTAATATGGATAATATTATTTTCAATAGTCCAAGTTCCCTTGTCTCCTGTTGGATATTTGCATGTATCATCTGCGTTCAATACTAACGTTGCTTCATGGCCATTCCACGAATCAGAATGATATATTCCAACGGCACTTGAACTTGTATTAGAATTTACACCTATCATATACCCTGCAACACCAAATACAATTGCAACGATTATAATTACAATAAGAACACTTAACTTTTTCATATGTTATTTCCTTTCTATAATGGATATTTCTCGGACATTATATAAATAATCCTAATTTCAAACTTTCATGGAACAAGAATATCAATAATTTCCCATATAGTCAAATTAAGTATGGTTGTTCATCATATGTAGACTATTGAATTATGTCCATGCATGTAATAGGCAATATATACGATTGGAGTCTTCCATAATTGAAGTAACGTAATGTGAGGTAATAATTCAGGACTGTTTTCATTTACACAAACTCAAGACAGTCTCATTTTCCGATATCACAAGGTATTTTACATAACTAAAGCTCCGGCGCCGGTTGATTGATATTACATGAGTTTTGCGAGAAAGAGCATATTAACGAGGCATTCGCAAGGGCAACCGGCGGAGAAGCTTTTATTCGTCAGCAAATCACCCAAACGGGTTGAAATGCCGCGTTCCGTCATAAAACGTGAATATCAGTACAGCGGCTGAAAGCAGTACCGCCATTATTAGCGCAATGGCGTCAATCCTCCCGAAGGGCTTCGAAGAATACCAGGTGCGTTTCTTTTTCTTACCGAAATTACGAAGCTCCATTGCGTTGGATATGATTGTTATCCTGTCGAGGCTGGAAAAAATCAGAGGCATCAGTATGGCGGTAATATTAACGAGCCTTGTCCAGGGTTTGGCCTTTCTTGAAAGGTCTATGCCCCTGGCTTGCTGCGCATGAGATATATTGATGAAATCAGTCTGTATATCAGGGATATATCGAAGAGCGAGCGAAACCGCATAAGAAACCTTATAGGAAACATGCAGGCGGTTAAGCGACGCCGCAAATTCGCTCGGATCTGTGGTCAGTACGAAGAGGAGCGCCACGGGGACCACGGTATAATATTTCATTATTACCGTCAGTTCGTAAAACAGCTGCTCCGCTGTGACTGTATAATGCCTGGTGAAGCTGAACAGCAGGTGTCTGGCGCCGTATATCCTGACGCCTTCCTCCGGTGAAAACAGATAGATGGTGATAAAGTTCAGAAGCAGGAATGCACTTATAAATGCCAACACGAAGGATACTTCCCTGAAGGGTACCCTGGATATCCTGAAGACTATTATCCCGGTTATCAGCATGATAACTAAAGCGCGGGCATCAAACGTCATCATCCCCGTAATTGACCAGACCAGGAAAATGACCAGCTTTGTAGCGCCGTTCAGCCTGTGCACAGGCGAATCGACACGTATATATGACAGCAGTCTGCTCATACGACTGACGCCCCCTTTTCTGTTTCAATAAACCTGTTAATAAGCTTTTCGGGGGACAGTCCGAGTCTGACAGCCAGGTCATAAAGGGAAGTCTTTTTCAGGTTGGCTGCCACGATCACGTTCGCGTCAGAAAATATAGCCGCAGTAGTATCGTCGGCGATCTTCCCCCCGTCAGCCATGACAATGGCCCGGTCTGTATACTCAAGAGCCAGATGCATATCGTGGGTAATCATCATTATTGTGATACCGTTTTCCCGATTAAGTTTTTTAAGAAATTCCATAATCTCGGTATAATGCCTGTAATCCTGCCCCGCAGTTGGCTCGTCCAGTATAAGCATACGGGGTTCGAGCACAAGTATGGATGCTATGGTGACCCGCTTTTTCTGTCCGTAGCTCAACGCTGCAACAGGCCAGTTCCTGAAAGGATACAAGCCGCAAATCCTAAGCGTCCTCTCCACCCTCTCGCGTATCTCTGCCTCTGGTACCTTTCTGGCCTTCAGACCGAAGGCCACCTCATCGAATATCATAGTCTTCGATATCATATGGTTGGGATTCTGCATGGCGAAGCCTATCCTGAGAGACCTCTCACGTATCGTATCTCCTGTTATGTTGCTACCTTCGAATACTATGCTGCCGCTGTCGGGTTTCTCCATTCCGCAGATCAGTTTGGACAGCGTCGATTTACCCGCGCCGTTTTTACCCACAACCGCAAGCATTTCCCCTCGCCTTACTTCAAAAGAAACATCTCTGATGGCGCGCCTTCCCGACTGATACCTGAAGTCAAGCTCCTTTACTTCGAGCAGCGGGTCGGAATTCACATAAGGGGCCATTTTTTCCTGATGAGATGCCCATAAAATGAGTTTTTCCCGATAATGCTCGAGATGAAGCATTTCTGCATTCTGCAGGTCATCGGCGGCATTTATCGAGCAGCCGGCCTTCCTTAGAGCTGATATGAAAAGTGGTTCGCGTATTCCGTATTTCTCAAGCATGCCGCTGGCCAGAAGCTCCGAGGGCGGCATATCGGCGACTATACGTCCTTCGTCGAACAGTATGACCCTGTCTGCGCCCCTGTGCAGGACATCCTCCAGTCGGTGTTCTATAATAATGACCGTTTTGCCGCTTTTTTTCTGAAGATCATCTATCAATTCTATTGCGTATTTTCCCGTGGCCGGGTCAAGGTTGGCCAGGGGTTCGTCAAAAAGCAATATATCAACGTCGTCGACCATTACGCCGGCTAGGGAAACCCTTTGTTTCTGACCGCCTGAAAGCTCATGCGGATTCGACGCCAGAAACTTGTCCATTCCCACGAGAACAGCCGATGCTTCTGCACGCTTTTTCATAATATCGTTTTCGACACATTCATTTTCCATTGAAAATGCAATATCCTCGCCTACGGTAAGGCCGATGAACTGACTGTCTGAATCCTGCAGAACAGTTCCTACGTATTGGGACAGGCCGAAAATACCCAGCTTTGAAGCATCGTGCCCCATGACCTCAAGGCTTCCCGTCACCTCTCCCCTGTAGGAAAACGGGACAAGGCCGTTGATACAGCTTCCGAACGTGGATTTCCCCGAGCCTGAAGGTCCTATGACGAGGATTTTCTCACCTTCGTATATGGTCAGATCTATATCATGCAAGGTCGGTTCGACCTGGCTGTTATATCGAAACGAATAATTTTTAAAGCTAATCGCGGCCTTTTTCATGTGTGACCTCATAAAAAAGGAATGATACCGTTTACTGTCTCAAACAGGGCACGGATCATCCCTTTGTCTCCCGGGTATGTAATAATTATGCTTCCTTGTTCAGGCTCGACGCCTTCTGGCGTGTTGCGGAATATCCCAACAGCAGCGCAGTGCCGAGAACAAGCATGACCACCATGTTGATTGAACCGGCTACAAGCCCCTGTGTATAGACTTTGTTCGCAGGTTCGCCGTAAATCAGTATGTCAAGCGTAGGTGCCAGTCCGAACCAGCAGACAGCATTTGTAACGATCTGTACAACATTGAAGAGGATAGCCTGCTTGAAGCCGAATTTGCCTTCTTCGACCCCGTATTTCTTGACAAAAAGGCCAATAATGAAGCCTGTAAGCGCGGAGCATACAACCCAGCTCCACCATGCCGACCCGTAGAGGGAAATATCTTTCAGGGAGTGTCCGATCAAACCGATCAGCAATCCTGCTATCGGCCCGAAAACTGCTGACATCATTGCAAGCAGACCATATGAAGTATCCAGGTTGGTATTCGGGATTCCGGTAGGAATGGAACCAAACATGCCCAATACTATGAATATTGCAGCACCGATACCGATTGCGACTACTGTTTTAACACTAAGCTTCCACATTTCGCACTCCTCCTATTCATTTCACGCCTGAAGATAAAGTTAACAATAATAGTATATATTACCCGGAGGATTAGTCAATATGGAATAGAAGCAAATAAAGCCCCTGCGCCGGTTGAATACTGTTGTATATCAACCGTGCAGCTAAAAGCCCCTGCACCGGCTGATTTCTATTGCGGAGTTTTGTTCAAAGAGCATATAGATTCAGCTTGGCGGCAAATCAAACTCGCGACGCTTAGCGTCGCTCAAACAGTGATTTGCCCTTACCAATGCTTCATCAATATGCTCTATTTCGCAAAACTCATGCAATATCATTCAACCGGCGCAAGGGCTTTTATTGCACGGGCTAATTATTTTTCATCCGCATAGATCATTATGCGCTGCATTGTTTTCTCCCAGCATTTCTGTATCGCGCCAAAATCCATATTGGGTATGTAATACGTCTCCATTTCGTCATGGAGCGCCTTGGCCTCATGGATCGTTTCGACAGCCTTGTCGAGCAGATTGTCGAACATGCCCTGGCTATATTCGAGAACCGCCCTGTTCCGGTCTGTCGTTCTGCCGTCAAGGAAATCCCGGAAGTCTGTCTTTTGGATTGTACAGACATCAGACGAATGATGGCGTTCGGAAGTAGTGAATGCGGTCTTTATTCCCGGGATTACGAGGTGCTCCAGTTTGTCGGGCTTGAATGCGCAATAATAGGCTTCTACAAAAAAGCCCCTCTCAAGTGCCGCGGATTTTACCTTTTCAAGCACAGCTTCCGTACCTGCGCCGGGAAAACCGGTAAGCATATATACATTGTCAGTCGCTACAAGCTCATCGATATAGTTTTTCAAGCCGGACGGCGTTATGGCGCTTGCGAAAAGGCAGCGTGCCCTGCCCGCCTTCTCTGCGACCGGCACACCTTCAAAAAGCAAGTCTGTGTATTGCTTGGCGGTCTTATTTACCTTGGCCTCATCGATCGAAGCTTTATAAACCGCGGCAATGTTATCCCTGATATGGGCTGCCGCTCCGAGAAAACCGTACGCGCGCAAAAAAAGACTCCCCACTTCCTTGCTTATGCGTATCACACTTTCCCTGCCCTTTTTCAGACCATCCTCGTTCCAATAATCTCCGAGGTGAATGATTTCATCCACTGTACCGGGAAAAACCGGATCGCACACATGAGGCGCAGTTCCGTCAATAAGCGCTACGCTTATGGCGGGTATCACCACTCCGTCCAGACTGTTGTTGTCGCTCGAGCAGTGCATATGTTCGGTGTCATAGCCCAGGTTCTGCATCGTCTCACTTATTTTTTTCATAAACGTGCTTTTGCCGACACCCGGTCCGCCCTTTAAAATAAATACTCTTCTTGCGCTTTCCCTATTGATTATGTAGTTGTAAAAGCTATAAAAACCTACAGACGTGTTCCCGCCCGGGAACATATTCCTAACCCTGCCCTTAAGCACCTTACCACCCCCCTTCTATGATATGTATGAAGGGGTTGAATGTTCCGTGAAAAAACCAAAAGGTCAGGCATTTACAGGAGCAAGCCCGGTAATCTCGAGGAATCTTCCGTAACCATCGTCCCAGCGGCCTGTTTCACGAGGCATATATACGACCGGTGGAAAACTCATTTTTATTATATTTCGAGCCTCGGAAAGGTCGGATATCTCCCCGAGAGCTATTAGCTGTTCCACTCCGTTGCCTAGTGCCGCGGCTTCCGTTGGCCCGGCAATGACCGGTTTTCTGCAGCAATTCGCCGTAAATTCGCAGAGTAGTGAATTTTTCGCTCCGCCTCCAACAATATTGATCCTGTCATGTTCGGTTCCCGTAAGAGCGCTCAGTTCCCCCATTACATAGCGGTATTTGAATGCAAGGCTTTCAAGCACTGTCCTGACCAACTCCCCATCGGTCTCCGGAACCGGCTGACTCGTACTCCTGCAATACCTGCGTATCATTTCTGGCATATCCGCAGGTTCGTAGAACATTTCATCGTCCGGATCAATAAAGGATCTGAAGGGTACTGAGCTGTCAGCTAAGGCATTCATCTCATCATACGTGTAATGTCTGCCTTCTATGGCAAATCTGCGCTGAACTTCGTTGAAAATCCATAACCCCATTACATTTTTGAGAAGTCTTATCCTGCCGTCGACTCCGCCTTCATTCGAACAATTCATTGCATGGGCTTTTTCATTTATAACCGGTTCATCCGTTTCGGTGCCTATTATGGACCAAGTCCCGCTGCTTATGTACATCGGTTTGCCCTTGGGCTCCGGGATTGCCGCGATTGCAGAAGCCGTATCGTGTGTACCCACGTTGATAAGTTTCATGGGTTTGATGCCGTAATGACTGCATAGCTCAGGCGTTATCGATCCAAGCACCGTTCCCGGCTCTACAATGGATGAAAACAGCCTTTCTGGAATACCGAGCATATTGATGAGCTTAAAGTCCCATCCATTCAATTCGTGACTGTATAGCTGTGAAATGCTTGCCGTCGTATATTCGGTCTGCAGCTCGCCAGTCAGGTAATAAGCCAGTATATCAGGCAGGAACAGAAGCCTTCCCGCATAATCAAACAAGTATGGCCTTTCGCCGACAAGGGAGGCGAGTTGGTACATAACGTTCATTCTGTGCTGCTGTATGCCGTTCCGGAAATACAGCTCCTTCGGCGAAATTATTCCTTCCACATAGGACCTGTATCTTGCAGTCCGCTTATCTCGGCTGCAGTAAGGGTTTTCAATGAGATTGCCCGATTTGTCCAAAAAGGAGAAGCTGTTGCCCATCGTATCGATACCGCAGGACGCCACTTCCCGCTCGGTTCCGGAAACACGCTGAAGGTTTTCAATAAGCTCTTTATATATCCCGAGTATGTTCCAATACAGGTTGCCGCCTGCGGAAACAGTACCGTTTACAATTCTGGACTGCTGTTTTAGATATAGCCTTTCACCCGTATATTCTATCTGAAGGGTGCGCACACTGCCCCCTCCTGCATCAAAAGCCAGTACTTTTCTGGACGAGCCCATTTCAATACTCCTTTCGACAAATATACCTATATTATATCACTTCTTTGGCATATTTCGGCAGAGGAACTGCATTTTTTCAATGCGTTCTTGAAAGCCTGGAAATTACGGTATTTGGCTAACCAATCTCATGCAATTTGACTATGGACTTTTTATTTTTCAAAGGATATAATATTAGGCAAACAATGTCATTACATAATAACAATTCTCACTAAATACACAGTTGAATAGAGGAATAATATGTTATTGGGAGCAAATAAATCGCTTAATAAAAACATACCGATCCCACTGTATTATCAATTAAAAACTCTGTTGCTCGAGTATATCAACGATCATCGCGAAAATCCGGAAGAACCGATCCCTACCGAAGTTGAGATAAGTCAACAATTTAGCATAAGCAGGCCTACGGTCCGCCAGGCCATAAATGAACTTGTCGTAGAAGGCTATCTCTACAGGATCAAGGCAAAGGGAACCTTCATCACCAAATCGAAAATAACTCAGGATTTTTTATCGGTTTTGGACAGCTTTAACAACGAAATGAAAAAAAAGGGTCTGACACCGTCAACAAAGGTACTTGAAAAGGAAATCATCAAATGTGATGAGAAAGTATCGCATGCTCTTGGAGTCGAAACCGGCAGCGACGTAATAAAACTTACCCGCTTGAGATCAGCCGATAATGAACCCGTAGTCTTTATCAGCACTTATGTTCCTTACTCCATTTGCCCCGGATTGCTGTCATATGACATGGAAAACGAATCGTTGTACGAGATCATAGAGAAAGAAAGCGATATGCTTGTATCCAGAGCTGACAGGACCCTGGAATTGGTATCTGCCGGTGAATTCGAAGCAAAACTGCTCAAGATAAGGAAGGGCTCCCCCATCCAGTTCATTGAAAGCGTCGTATACCTCGAGAACGATACTCCAGTCGTATATTCCCATGCAAAATACAGAGGTGACAGGAGCAAATTCTCGGTCGAGCTTAAAAGACAGTTAAGGTAAGTCAAACAGTATAAAATCATGCCCCTGATATGACAGTCGCCTGTACTGATTGCAAAACATCCTTCCTGGTGATAAACTATTATTGTAAACCAACAATAACTTTCGATTACATTTTTGATGGGGGTCATGGATGGCAGAATACAAGAGACGTTTCGGCGACAGATACGACGGCAGGCGCTTACGGTCCCTGGAAGCATTATACAGCCTTATTCCGTACGTTATGAGATACCGCTCCGATTCGCAGTGTTTTTTCGAAGACAAGATCGAAATTAGCCATACCGAAGCTTACCTTCGCAGAAGGAAAAGAACCTCCGAAATCAACATTAGCATGCTGCATGTCCTTATTGCGGCCATGGTGCGTACAATCGCACTCAGGCCCGCACTGAACCGTTTCATCGCAGGGCAGAAGATTTATGCCCGCAATGAGATACTCGTATCTCTCGCAATAAAAAAGGAACTGAAGTTCGACAGCCCCGAAACCACGTTAAAACTGAAGTTCGAGCCTACAGACACGCTGGCTGAAATTGCAGAAAAGATCAGCAAACAGGTGGTTGAAAATAAAGTCCTTGATATGAAAAACGATACCGACAAGACGGCAAAATTGCTTATGATGTGTCCTGGCTGGTTCCTTAAGTTTGTCGTATTTATGCTTCGAACGATGGACTATTTCGGCGTGATGCCGCGTGTCATCAACAGGGTGAGCCCCTTCCATACAAGCTTCTTCATCACCGATCTGGGATCACTTGGGATCCAGCCGGTCCACCATCATCTATACGATTTTGGTACTACATCGTTTTTTATCGCCTTTGGAACAAAAATCAGGGAAAAAGCCATCGATGCGGAGAATAAAGTAGCCGACAAGAAGTTCATAACGATGAAGGTCGTAACTGATGAGCGTACGGTCGACGGACATTATTACGCATCGGCTTTCAAGCTTTACAGAAATCTGATCCAGCATCCCGAGCTTCTCGAAGTTCCGCCCGAAAACCTTCAGCCCGACGTTGACTGAAAAAGCGGGAATGACCATCCGTACAAATCAGAAAGGCAAGCCCGCACGATTGCAGACGGCCTGCCTTCCCGACCACTTGTTACCTGAGGTAAGAATTTATCGATCAATGCTCTATCTTCTTTTCCATAAGCCAGCTCGTTCCGGCAAGCGTTGCGAAGAATACGGCGATGTCAAGCAGCGTAGAGCTTAGTGTAAATGATATTGTACCGATATTGTAATTGACTATCGGGAATCCGCTCAGCCGAGTCGTGATCAAACCCAGTAACGACAGAATAAGTATGAAAACGAATATCCCTATCGGTACTGCTACAGTGTTTTTATGAGTGAATGATTTCGCAACCGAGATACAGAAGAATATAGTCATGTAGGTGGATGCAAAGCCAAATAGCATGAACAGGATCATAAGCGCTACTTCGGGACCTTCTTTTACAATCAGTTCACCAAGGTACCTGATAAGATCCATTACATACCTGAAATTGCTGTTAATCGTAAAGTACATAAACATCGAAAAGACCGACAGGGTCCCACAGATTACCAGGCTCACCATTGTTGCGATAAGCTTTGAAAGCACCTTCTTCCAGCCGACTGCAGGTATCATAAGTTCAAGATAGGCCTGCCTGCCCGAAAGATCCCGTTCGTACCTGTATATGCTCTCTACAAAAGGATAAGCGCCTATAACCAATGAGAGCATAAAGAACAGAACCGTCAGCAGCACGAAGGATGCGCTTACTCCATTACCCGCAGATACGCTATCTCCGAAAGAAGCGCTGACACTGCCGCCTGCGGAAACACTTACGCCATCCAGATTGAACCCTCTCGATATTTCATCGTTCCATATAAATACTCTGAGTACAAACAAAATGACTGCCTGTATCAAAACATACCCCAACAACAGGAATTTAGAAGATTTCCATTTTTTGACCAGTTCGAATTTAGTCAGTTTACCTAACATGCGAATACCTCCCTGTAAAGCTCATCAAGTGATTTGTTTCTTTCGCTCCTCAGTGCGTCCGTAAATCCATGGAGCACGATTTTACCCTCTTTCAGGAAATATGCCTCATCCAGTATGCTTTCCACTTCATTTATCAAATGGCTTGTAATAAGTATCGTACTCTCCTGGTTGAAGCATTTTACGATGGCTCCGAGTATCTGCTCCCTCGCAACGGGATCGACGCCGTTCAACGGCTCGTCAAGAATGATCAGCCTGGCGTCCCTTGAAAGGGTCAGCGCCAGCGCGAGCTTTTCCTTCATACCCTTCGACAGACTCTTGAACTTCATATCAAAAGACAGCTTCATGAAATCGATCAATTCACTATAGCGTTTGGTGTTAAAATCCTTAAAAAATGCCGCGTATGTGCTGCCTGCATCTTTGATCGTCATCCAGTCATAAAGGAATTCACTGTCGGGCAGCAGTGCCACCAGTTCCTTTGACATATATCCTATCTCCCTGCCGCAAATGGTTATGCTGCCTGAGGTAGGACGCACCAGGCCAGTAGCCAGCTTCAGGAATGTCGTCTTCCCGCTTCCGTTGGGACCCAGCAAACCGACAACCCTGCCCTGTTCGAGCTGGATACTCATACCGTCCAAAGCGCTCTTTTTAAAATAATTCTTGGTGATATTATCAGCCTTCAGCGTGATCATTCTCATCTTCCTCCAAAACACTTTCTACATTTTCGATTACTTCTTTTTTTGCCATTCCGAGTTCCTTCATTTCACCTACATACCTTTTGGTATATTTGTGAGCCTGGGTGGACTTCAGCTTTTTTACCAGCTCCTCACCTTCGGCTACAAAGGTTCCGATTCCCCTCTGCGGATAAGCGACGCCTTCCCTTTCAAGTTCCATATAGACTCTTTGAACCGTATTTGGATTGACCTTGAAGTTTTCAGCTATTTCCCTTACGGACGGAAGTTTGTCCCCGCCCTTCAGTTTACCGGCTACTATGTCGGCCTTGATTTTTTCAACGATCTGTAAATAGATCGGGGTGCTGTCGTTAAACTTCATAGCATATATAAACCTCCTTGCTAATTATCTAGTGTACTATCATAGTAATACACTATAACACGGTTGTCAAGAAAAATTTTCAAATTTTTTTGCATAATTTCACACCGATAAAAACGCGGGCACTTCGCTATGTTCCATTAAAAAAGCACCGGACCGGTATTAATACCGGAAACCGATGCTTCTCAAGCTACGTTTGAAAGAATTATTCCCTGCCGTTCCAGCAGTATGTACAGACCTTATCCCCGGGAAGTCCGATAGCGTCTATCATATCGTAAAGATTCTGATATTTGAGACTTGTAAACTTCAGCTTTTTCCTGATCCAATCCACCATGCAGCCGTATTTTTCAGTTTTAGGATTGCAATAATCGTCAAGGTGCGGTGTCGAATCGCCGTCAAGCTCCTTTATCGCCTGTCTTGCAATGAGATCCATTTCAGATCGCGATCTGGAGAAGTTAAGGTATTTGCAGCCGAATACAAGAGGCGGGCAGGCAGGCCTTATATGGACTTCCTTCGCCCTGAAGCTGTAGAGTAGTTCCACGGTCTCGCGCAACTGAGTTCCCCTGACGACTGAATCATCACAGAAGAGCAGGCGTTTGCCTTCAACGAGTTCGGGAATTGGTATCAGCTTCATTCGTGCAACAAGATTCCGGATATCCTGATCCTGTGGCATAAAGCTTCTCGACCAGGTAGGAGTATATTTGACAAAGGGCCTGCCATAAGGAACTCCTGACTGGTTCGAATAACCGATGGCATGAGCTACGCCGGAATCCGGTATGCCTGCAATCAGGTCAATATCGGCGTCATCGTTTCGAGCCAGCGCCTCGCCGTTGCGATACCGCATGACTTCAACATTTTTACCTTCATAGGATGACGCCGGATAACCGTAATATATCCATAAAAATGCACAGACCTTCATTTTTTCGCGCGGCGGAGCTATTTTCTCTATTCCGTCGGGAGTGAGCAATATTATTTCTCCGGGACCAAGTTCATAGGACTTTCTGTACCCAAGATTCGGAAGAGCGCTCGATTCGAACGATACACAGTAAGAACCTTCCTTTTCTCCTACCATCAGAGGCGTCCTGCCGGAGCGATCCCTTGAAGCGTAGATCCCTTCCGGGGTCAGCAGCAGCATGGTGCACGAACCGTCGATAACTTCCTGGGCCTTCAGTATGCCATCCCTGAAGGAATCCTCCCGGTCGATTATCGCAGCTACCATTTCTGTCGGGTTTATCTCCCCTCTGCTCATTTCTAGAAAGTGCAGATAATTTCCTGCAAAAGCCTTTTTCACAAGGTCATCCATATTATTGATGCGTCCGACCGTCGTGATCGCATAATGTCCCAGGTGCGAGCACACAGTAAGAGGCTGAGCCTCTGTATCGCTGATGCAGCCTATCCCCATATTGCCGGACATTTCGGCCAGATCGTTCTCGAATTTCGCTCTGAATTGAACGTTTTCAATATTGTGTATAAACCTTGTAAAACCGTTTCCGCTCCAAACCGCCATACCGCCGCGGCTTGTCCCCAGATGAGAATGGTAATCCGTCCCGAAGTAAAGATCCATTACACAGTCATTCTTTGAAACAACTCCGAATAAACCGCCCATATTTTCCTCACACTTTCAACATTTTTTCCTTTCGAATGCAACCGATTCCAAGTATAATTACATTTTATTTTTAATGCTGAAAGTGTCAAGACATTTTGCTAAATTTTTTTATTTTTATACGCGTTTTTTTATAATTATTCGAAATCTCAAACGTTCTTATTCCCCTCGGCTAGAAGTTGCTTGCCATGTTGCCTGCCATACTTCCGGCTATCCTTTTCCCGAGTACGGAGCATATCAGCGAAACGGCCAGCTCACCGGTCACATTGGCATTGTCAAGGATAGGGTTCAGCTCCACCAGTTCTATCGAACGCAGTTTTGACCTCGTGGAGATGATCTCCGCCGCCAGGTGTGCCTCCCTGTATGTCAGCCCGCCTTTTACCGGCGTACCGACGCCAGGTGCGTCCGAGGGCGTGACCACATCCAGGTCGAAGCTGAGATGGAAGCCTTCCGTTCCTGCTTCGACAATATCTATAGCCTTTTGCATTACCGCCCGGAGTCCGTACATATCGATATCTTCCATCGTATACACTGTAACGCGGCGCTTTTTCAACAGCTTCGCCTCTTCCGGATCAAGAGATCTGGCTCCTATTATGACTACCTTCTCCGGATTGATATATTCCACATCCCGCGGCTTGAAGCCCGCCATATCGAGCATGCCCGTTCCGGTCGCGGCAGCCAGCGACATCCCGTGAAGGTTGCCTGTCAGCGTAGTGTGCTCGGTATTGAAGTCTCCGTGCGCATCCAGCCAGATTACGCCTATATTTTTGCAGCAGCTCTGCACGCCCAGCAATGTGCCGGTAGCGATGCTGTGGTCTCCCCCGATGACAACGGGCATATTGCCCGCTTTAAGGCTTTTGCCCACCATATTGAAAAGATCACTGTTGATCTGCGTTATTTCATTGACATATTTCGGTTTGCCCGAAAACCCGCCGTCCGCCTTGCTTTCAGGCACAGGGACCTCGATATTTCCAAGATCTTTATACTTAATTCCCAAATTCTCAATTGCCTTCATGAGTCCCGAGTAACGGATGGCGCTCGGGCCCATATCCACGCCTCTTCTGTCGGATCCGAGATCTACCGGGACACCTATCACATCGATATTCATATATGACCCCCCTATTCTTCTATTATAAACAAAAGAGACGGGCATGGATAGAAAAATAAATAAGTGCTATAATCTGATTGGCCCAGATCACGCGAAATAAAACAGAAGAGGCATATAAATGCAGAAACCGGAGACAAAGGTTTATAAGCTGTTGACAGGTCTTGACAAGCTCAAGTGGAATATCGCCGTCAAGGGAATAATATGCGGCGCAGTTGCAGGACTGTTGGCGGTCGGCTATCGCGTACTAATAGAGTATGGAACCGAAACCTCGGTCAAATTGTATGCAATATTAAGAAACAATCCTTTTCTCATACTGCCATGGTTGCTTGCTGCTGCAGCCACAGGCCTGTTTATTGCCTGGATCGTCAGGCTTGAACCTGCCGCATCGGGCAGCGGTATACCGCAGGTCAAGGGTGTTGTCCTTTACGGTATGAAAATGAAATGGTACACAATACTTGCAGCAAGGTTCGTCGGTGGCGCCCTGGGTGCGTTCTTCGGCCTTTCGCTGGGACGTGAGGGACCATCGATACAAATTGGAGCAGCCGGCGCTCAAATGATATCAAGGAAAGCGGCGAAGGACAGGTTCGAAGAGAATTATCTGATAACCGGCGGCGCTGCCGCAGGCCTTTCGGCAGCATTCAACGCCCCTCTTTCAGGAATTGTATTTGCACTCGAAGAAATTCACAGGAGCTTTTCTCCATTGATACTTATTGCCGCCACGACTTCTTCCCTTACTGCCGACCTGATATCGAAGTATTTTCTTGGCTTGAAGCCGGTTTTGAGCTTTACGGCGATAAAGCAATGGCCTGTTTCCCTTTATATTTGGATCATTCCGTTGGGGCTGGTCTCTGGATTTTCCGGTATTCTGATAAATAAGGCTTTGTTGGGATTCCAGACCTTGTACGGTAGACTTCCGGAAAAAGCAAGGCCTGTGATCTCGCTCCTCATAGCTTTGCCGTTCGGATTGCTCCTGCCGGAGGTTCTCGGGGGCGGACACGGACTGGTTGGCTTTGCTGAAACCGCAAGAAGCGGATTGCTTTTTTTATTTATACTTTATGCTGCAAAGATTTTGTTCACAAGTACAAGCTTCGGCAGCGGCATACCTGGAGGTGTATTCCTCCCGATCCTGTCAATCGGTGCATTGTCTGGAAGCATCACCGGCATGATAGCAGTAAAACTTGGCATGCCGGAGTCGTACATATCCGGTTTTGCAGTATGCGCAATGGCAGGCGCTCTTGCAGGCGCTGTAAAAGCTCCTGTCACCAGTATATTACTGGCGGCCGAGATGACAGGTTCACTTGTGCACCTGATGCCCGTAGCTGCGTGTTCGTTTATCGCAATGCTTTTTTCCGACGTACTGAAAGTCTCCCCTCTGTATGACGAGCTTCTGGAACGTTTTGCGGGCAGGAACGGGCATGATCTGACCGTACGGCAAAAGGGCGGGCTGCTCGAAATTCCGGTAGAATACGGCAGTAAAGCAGCAAATTGTATGATACGTGACGTGGAATGGCCCCAAGGCGCATTGATCGTTGCGGTTAAGCGGGGCGATAATGAGATAATCCCCAACGGAGGCTTTAAAATCCTGCCAGGGGACTATCTGGTGATCCTATCGGAAGTGGATAAGGAAAATCAACTTCATGAAAACTTTAAGCAGCTCTGCCGCAGTTGATTTAGTGTATGGAGCGCTTTCTGTGCTTTCCTCCCATGACATCCGATACATCGTTGATAGTCACGAAAGCGTTTTCATCCTTGTCATGTATGATAGATTTCAGCTTTGCAATTTCAAGACGCGTTACTACGGAGTAAAGCACCGTTTTATGATCATTTGAAAACGCGCCCTTCCCTTCAAGATAGGTAACACCCCTGCCAAGTCGTGCCATTATGGCTTCTGCAATATCTTCATGCCTGTCAGATATGATGATCGCGGCTTTTGCTTCATCCAAGCCTTCTATAGTGACGTCGATGACTTTAAAGGCTATAAAATATGCAATAAGCGAATACATGGCCTTATCCCAGCCGAATATCAGACCGGAACTGCCCAATATGAATATGTTGAAGAACATTACCAGCTCGCCCACGGAAAACGCTGTTTTCCTGTTTATTATTATCGAAACCATCTCGGTCCCGTCGAGCGAGCCTCCGTACCGTATTATCAAACCGACGCCGATTCCGAGTATGATACCGCCGAACACCGAAGCAAGCAATACATCGTCCGTCAACCCCGGCACCGGATGCAAAAGAGTAGTCCACAACGAAAGCGACACTATCGAAAACAGGGATGAGAATACAAAGGTCTTGCCTATCTGCTTATATCCAATGAAAAGAAACGGAAGATTGAACAAAACGACAAAAATACTGAATGGTATTTGAGTAAGGTAGCCGACAATGAGCGAAATACCCACAACGCCGCCATCGATTAGTTTATTGGGTATTAGAAAGATTTCAAGGCCGGTAGCTGCCAGTACCGAACCAAGCAAAAGGAAGACATATCTCCTGATTTCCCTAAGTACATGATTTTTTCTAGTCATAATGCACCTCGATCCATTTTGTCGTATATCGATTATATCAAAAAGTACATTATTTTCATAATCGTGCACATCATCGCAGCTTTTTTGCAGATTTCAGAAACAGATAAACCAGCACGAGTGTCGCAAACAATATCAGGCTGCCTATAAGCCCGGAAACCTGACCCTCGTACAGCGGGGAAGTCGCAAAAACCATAATTATCATGACTGCCATCAAAACTGACGTGTATGGATAGCCCGGAGCTTTGAATTTTAGTTTTTCGGGTCTTTCCTTCAAGGTCTTCCTTCGGTAAAAGTAGTGCGTGACAGAGATGGTCAGCCAGTTGAACATTGCCGTAAAACCGCTCGCTGCAGCAAGTATAATAAACACCTTTGAAGGAAGGATGTAGGACATTATTGCAGTCAGCATGAGAACTATACTGCTTAGTCCAAGGGCATATACGGGGACGCCGTTTTTGTTTTTGACCAGAAACAGCTTCGGTCCCTGCTTGTCGATACTCAGCGAATTGAGCATGCGCGAGGCGCTGTACATGGACGAATTGAGCCCCGAAAGCGATGCGGTGAGCACTATGAAGTTCAAGATGTCCCCTCCCGCCCGGATCCCCGTTTTGTGCAGTATTGAGACAAACGGGCTGGAATCCGTTGAAACGGTATTCCATGGGGTAAGGAGAATGATGAAAAGTATGGACAGACAATAAATAGCAATGACCGAAAAAGTAATGGTATATATGGCGGGAGGCGCATCCCTTGCAGGATCTTCTGCCTCGGCTATCGACAGACCAATGATCCCCGTACCGGTGAACGAGAACATAACCATTATCAGCGAGGCCAGGACACCTCTCATCCCCTTGGGGAAAAAATCACCCGCCGAACCGAAAACATTCGTAAACTTTATCGTACCCGGAGTGATGACGCCTGCGATTATAAGCAGGCCGAACAATATGAACAGCACGAGCGCAATCACCTTGATGGAAGCAAGCCAGCTTTCTATCATACTCAGTCCGTGTTTATCCGCAAGGTTGATTACAGTCATCAAAGCGGCATATACAATACAGAAAATCCACATGGGTATGTGAGGAAGCCAAAGCCTTGTAAAGATGGCGGCTGCAGCCACTTCACTCGCCATTCCGAGCACGCCGCTGGTCCAGAACATCCAGCCGTTGACAAAACCCATCCAGCGGCCGAATATCTCCGACGCATGCACCCTGAACGAACCCGGAGCAGGGTTGATAATGGTCATTTCAGTAATGAACATGACTTCAAAGATCATTATCAGCCCGCCGATCGCATAGGACAGCACCGCCGCGGGTCCGGCCAGCGATATGACGCTGCCGCTGCCCAGAAATATACCCGAACCGATTATATTTCCGAGCGCCATAATTATCAAGTGGTTCCTTTTGAAGCCTTTTGCGTCCGGTTTCGCTTCTGTGTCATTTCCGGCTTTTATGCCCGATTTCGCTTTTGTGCCCGTTCCAGCTTTTGTGTCAGTTCCGGCTCTTATTCCCTTTTCGTTCGGTTTGTCAGCCATGTACGCGTTTATTTGTTTGCCGGCATTGGTTCAAATTTTACAGGCTCCGGCCGGCAAAAGCTCCTATGAACATATTGTGGCTATAATCAAACCGATCATTCATTCAATCTTATTCTTTCAATTATTGATTCCCTTCCGAGATTGTTTTTGACAACGAACGTAATAACTGCCTGTATCAGCGTATACGCGGCAAGTATGAACAATATCGGCCATATTGGAAAGACATATTCGGCATATGTAGCCTCTTGGCTGAACAGCTTGAAAAAGCCGTAACCGAGCGCAGTTCCTGCAATCACCGAAATAAGCGCGCTGACTATGCTGAAATATGCTCCCTCCAACTGAAGCATCCTGCCGAGCTGCCTGTTCGAAAGTCCCACGGCCTGCAGCATGCCGATTTCCTTTTTTCTCGAAAGTATGCCCGTTATTACCGTATTAATAAGGTTCAGTATGCCGATAAGCCCTATGATACCGACCAGGCTCAGTGCTGCAAGACGTATGCCCGCTACTTGCTTCGCATACATTTCATTAGTCTCTTTCTGCGATACGTAGGTGAAGCTCAAATTTTTCTCTGATATGCCCTTCAATATGCTTTCGACGGCATCATATTTTTCTTCATCCGAAAAGACGCATATCCTTGCCAGCCTGTCATCAAGCCCGAGTCTTCTGAAGGTTTCCTGATGTGCGACGAAAGTTGGCCCGGCACCAGTAAAACCTATCCAGGTCACATTTTTTCTTATGATTCCCGATACGGTGAATTCCACTGCTTCCTGACCGTCGCCGCCGTAGCTTTTTTTCAACTTCACCTTGTCTCCCGGTTTAAAGGGAGAATATCCGTCATCATTTGCCAATACAAGCACGCTGTTGGTATTTTTGAACTTTTCCGGGTCCACCTTTCCCTCAGTAATATTCTCCAGTTGTCTACTCATAAAAGCATCGTCATAGCCATAAACGTTACAGAGCAGATCCATGCCCTCCTGTTCGGGGCGCAGCGGCAGGTAGGCGCAATCTTCCCGATAATCCAGGTACAACTCCTGGAACATCACCGTATCGGCTTCCTTCACGCCGTCGATTTTTCGTATGGAATCGAGTAGGCCTCCTCCAAGCGGGTCGGACGGCGAAGTCTGCCTCAGGTTGTTGGAGGTCAGCTGGAAATCGCCCGTAGTATACATATCAGTCAGATTTTGCGTATTCATGCTTGTCAATAAGCTTGTGATGACCATGAACAATATACCGCTCATGGTAAGTGAAAGCAGAGTTATGATTGTCCTTTTCCGGTTCCGCCAAAGATTCAGCCAGGCCATCCTTTCGACTCCGGCAGTTTTCTTGCCCTTTCTGGCAGTCTTCCTTATGGTAACCTCGGAAGCGTTATAGCGAATTGCGTCGACAGGCGATATGGAAGATGCCATCCACGAGGGTTTTCTTATCGATATCAAAATTGAGATTAGGCTGACAGCCGCCGCGACAGGAAAAATCATGGGTGTCACATGTATGTTAAGATGCTCCTGCGCAAACGACGGTATGACGAAAAAGCTCAGGAAGTAACCTGCAAGAAGGCCGGCCGGTATCGCTGCGACCGACAGAAAAAGCCCTTCCATAAGGATCAGTCTCCTTATCTGCCGCCTTGTCGCTCCTACCGCGGCCAGCAGGCCGAACTGCCTTATCCTGTGTGCCACCGAGATATTGAATATGTTGTAAATCACGATGCCCGCCGCGAACAAAACCACAAGCGCGACCAGAATATATGGCATCAGAGAATTCCCGTCTCCCGCAAGCGCGGTGATATATTTGTTGTTGAGCTTTATGTTTTCAGGCATTATGCCAACCGACTTCCCCAACTCTACCGCTTGCGAAGAGATATTGAACCTGCTTTTGAACCGCACCTCCACATTGTGAGCGGAAGGTTTAGCCGCTACCGCCGTTTCCCTGGCAAACTCCTTCGACACGAGTACGACGGAAGAGTTCCAGTTTACTCCAACCGGTGAATTCTTGAGAACGCCGCTCAATTTGAAAGTGAACTCTTTCTTATATTCCTTTCCGTCGGCTCCGTAAACACTGCACGGCAGCATGACCGTACTTCCCGGTTCCGGCGTAACACCCAGCTTGCCGAGTATCCATTCTTCAAGTACGATCTCATCCTTATTCTCAGGCATGTGGCCTTTCGTCAAAGACAGACCTACCATCCCGATATTGTCTATGTACTGCGCTGCAAGAGAAATGCTTCCGAGTTTTTCCGGGTTGGGATGTATCTCGCAGCCCATCACTTCCGAGGCTTCTTCGACCTTGACATGGTTTTTCAGTACTGCGGCCTGCTCATCAGTAACATTCCTGTATTCGGCGTGTACATCTCCCGTCTGTGAAATGACTTGCTGTATGATCATCTGACGGATACTGAAGCTGAATATGCCGATACAGGTCAGCAGGCAGGTTGATAGCATGATAGCAAGGATAGTCAGGATGACCCTGCTTTTTCCGGACCTGAGCCCCTTTATTGCCAAATTAGAAACGCTATTCAATTTCGGCACCCCCCTTTACCGCCGACACGTTTCCGACTTCTGTCCTGCTCCCGCCAGAGACTGTCATTCTGCTCCCGTCCGGGGTTACCATCCTACTCCCGTCCGGGGTTGCCATCCTGCTCCCGTCCAAGACCGTCCTTATTCCATCGGCCGCGACCCTGCCGTCTTCGATACGAATAACGCGGTCGGCTACCTGAGCAATCTTTTCGTCATGGGTTATTACAACAAGAGTCTGATGATACTTCATGACGGACTTTCTCATTAAAGCCATCATCTCCTCCCCGGTTTTCGAATCGAGGTTGCCGGTCGGTTCGTCGGCAAGTATTATTGACGGTTTTGTGGAAAGGGCCCGTGCTATCGCCACGCGTTGCTGCTGCCCCCCTGAAAGTACATTCGGCAGACAGTCCTTTTTTTGATGAATATTCAAATTATCCATTAGTTCCCCGATATACCCTTCATCAGCTTCCATCCCGTCAAGTCCGAGCGGCAGCGTGACATTCTCCCAGACATTCAGTACGGGCACAAGGTTATAAGCCTGAAAGACAAAGCCTATCTTCCTGCGTCTGAAGATTGCCAGCTCTTCGTCGTTCATCCTGAAAATATCCCGTCCCTCTATGATGACAGCGCCTGCAGTCGGACGGTCAAGGCCGCCCATGAGATGCAGCAGCGTGCTTTTACCCGAGCCTGATGTCCCCACTACCGCAACGAATTCTCCCTCCTCCACAGAAATGCTTATATCGTCGACAGCCTTCACAAGATAATCGTCCCTGCCATAATATTTTTTGAGCGATTTGGTTTCAAGGATAACCATAATGACCTCCAAAATTAGTAGTACTGCTGCGCCGGCCGGATTTATGAGGAGAATGTATGCGCAAAGACAATAGAGCATGTCTCCATAAAATCAACCGGTGCAGCACCTGATAATACCTTATCATGGCAGGCTTACGGGACACTTTCAAAGAGGCTTACATTTCTGTAAGAAAAGGCTGAACCGCGTCCCGCTACCGGGAGTCGAACCGACAATGATACTGCCGCCCTGTTCCTCGAGTATTTTTCTTGCGAGGTAAAGTCCGACCCCTGAACCCTCGGTTTTCCTGACCATTTCGGATCTGCCGCGGTAAAAGCGCTTGAAAATTTCGTTATATTCTTCCTTCGGAATGCCTATTCCGTTGTCTGTGATATCCAATCTTATGAAAAACTCGGTCTCCATTAACTGGAGCAGTATCCTGCCGCCGCTTCCCGTATATTTTACCCCGTTCTCCAATATGTTGAAAACAGCCTCGCAGGTCCACTTCGGATCATGGAGGGCATAAAAGTCGCGATCAGCCTTCAGCTCAATCGAGATACTCTTTTCTTCGGCTTTCTGAACGACACCCTCCATCGCGCTCCTTACAGTCTCGTTAAGGCTGCAGTTTTCCTGCGCTATTTCGATCATGCCCGATTCCAGCCTTGAAATTTTGATCAGCGAGCCTGTAAGCCATTCGAGGCGGTTTATCTCATCCCTGCTTCGGTTCAGGAATTCCTTCGTTTCAGCTTCATCGGCGTCGCCGTTCAGCAGCATCGTATTGAAAAGCTTGATAGAAGAAAGCGGTGTTTTGACTTGATGTGATATATCTGTAACCAGAGACTGGACATTCTCCTTTTCACGGTTGAGCTTTTCGATACTCAGCCTGGTCCTTCCCGAGATCTGCAGAAGCTGTGAATAAACAAGCCCGATCATGCCTTCCTTTTGCCTGATATCCGGTTCGAGCCTGTTCTCGAATATCCCTTCGACAGCATGCGAAAGCTCCTTCAGCTGCCTGTATGACTCCCTATTGCTTTTAATTAGCAGCAACAGGCAGGAAGCCGAAATTACCGCGAAAAAAGCGCACAGCGACAGTATTATACCCGTATAGCTTTCTTTGAACCTAATATCTTCTAAAACATTCAACTTGCTGTCATATCCGTATTTCTGCAGAACTTTTTTCCCCAGTTCTGCGGCTTGCCTGTCACTACCGTTCAAAACCGACAGAGCTATATCCTCTTCCTTTTCCGGAAATGCTCCGGCCATCTTCCCTGTGATTTCATAAGTCAGTTGAAGCTGGTCGCTGCGCAGCATATTTATACTGATTATGCAAAACACTGACGTGACTGCCGCGCAAAAGGCTGAAATAAGCAAAAATGTCAGAATAGATTTCTTCATATCCTGCTGCACCCTTCCTGCCACTTGTATCCCATACCCCTTACATTACCTATATACACCGGGTTTGAAGGATCATCCTCAATTTTTTCACGGAGCCTTCTTATGTTAACGGCTATTGTGTTGTCATCCACGAAGTTTCCATCGATATCCCAAAGAACTGATAATATCTGTTCTCGCATCAAAACCTGCTGAGCGTTTTCGAGAAACAGCCTGAGGAGTTTGAATTCATTTCTCGTTATGTCTATCTGTTGCCCGGATTTCAACAATTTCATTTCGGAGGGATAGAGCGCTATGTTTCCCGACAACAAAGCGGGTTGGCCGGATACCGGGCTGTTATCCCTATCGGCTATTCTTCTGGCGAATGCGCCGATCTTCGACATAAGCACGGCCAGGCTGAACGGTTTGGTTATATAGTCATCGCCGCCGGTGTCATAGCCGGCCACTATGTCTGTTTCACGATCGCACGCGGTCAGGAACAGTATATAGACGCTGCTGTGTGTACGGATCTCACTGCAGAAATCGAAACCGCTTCCGTCCGGTAGACCCGCATCCAGAATAATCAGATCGATACCACCGGCATTGAAAATCTCCCGGGCCTGCCCCAGGCTGAACGCCGGACACACCTGGTAACCTTCCTTTTTCAATTTGAAGCTTATACCTCTGTTCAATGATTCATCGTCTTCCACTAAGAGAATATTCAGCGACATGACCACACCCCTTTTCTCCATAATTCGTTATCAAAAATAAAATTCCTTCTGCCAATATTGACAGAAGGATTAAACAGGAGGCTACATAACAATTGTTTGACGGTATGGAAAATTATTGATAATATAGTTTAGAATAGTTAGAAAGTATGAACTTAAGGCTGCTTAAATACTATGAGGTGCGACTATGAGTACAGTTTTTATGATATGTGGTAATACAGGGGCGGGCAAATCAACATATTCATGCAAACTAGCAAAACAAGAAAATGCCATTCGGTTTTCAATTGACCCATGGATGCAGACCTTATATGGTGCAGATTATGACCCCAAAATACATAATTTTGCCTGGCTGATTGAAAGGACCGAACGTTGTAAAATTCAAATACGGGAGATTGCTGAATTACTTATTAAACAAAACGTTAATATTATATTGGATTTTGGCTTTGGAGACATAGAATCAAGGAATTTTTATCGAAAATGGGCTGAATCAATGGGTGCAAAGGTATCTCTCCATTTTTTAGATGTCTCCGCAGAAGAACGTCGTAAGAGGGTTCACAAACGTAACAAAGAGCAAGGGTCAACGTTTGCTTTTGAAGTAACGGATGATATGTTTAATTATACTGAACCAATGTTTGTTCCGCCATCAGAGGATGAACTAATAAATGGATTAATAGTAAAATGATATTTTAGCAGCAAGCCTCGCAGGTTACTCACCGTTGGAGCCTCCCCTTTTGCGAAGAAACATAAATCTATTTTGTGGGGGTATGCAAATGATTCGAATGGCAACTATTAATGATATCGATAACCTTGTAGAATTAAGAATACAATTACTTAGCGAAGCAAAAAAGAATATTGAAAATTATAATTGGGACAAATATTCACAAACACTAAAATGCTATTATAATGACGGTTTATTAAAGGGAAAAGTTATAGCATTTTTGGCAGAGGAAAGTGGAAATACTGTTGCAATAAGTATTATGTGTTTTTATAACATCTGCCCTTCACTTCATAATTTAGACGGGAAAATAGCATTAATTACAGATATGTATACTGTGCCGGAATATAGGAATAAAGGATTAGGTTATAAACTTTTAAATAGTATTATGGAACATGCAAAGAACCTGGGGTACACAAATGTTACTTTAAATGCTACTGATTCCGGCAGAATATTATATGAAAAGTATGGATTTAAAGATGTAACCGGAGAAATGTTTTACAAGTTTATATAGTAAATCCATATTTGTTGCAGTTACTAAGGATTACATATTACAATATAACTCAATTGCCGGCTAGACTTTTTAACATTCTTATTTGTCATTACCCTTCTTTGCGGAATAAGCCTTATTTACTGCCGCCCCAATTGGCGAGCCTGTCCTGGATGCCCCGATTGATAACATCTTCGATCGCTTTAGTGTTTATCCCGGCTATAGCGTCGGTATACTCTCTCCAGATGCTTTCGAAATCACCCGGAGATGCAAGTATTACCTTCGGCAGATACTGCAAAGCGGTGTCTGACAGCTGCGTGCCAGCTGCCTGTGCATCGCTTCCGTCGGGCAGAGTGATGTTCCAGCAGGGATAGTATAGAGGGTTTTCCGGAGGCTGGTTCAGGAAGTCTCTCCATGTCTGCTTTCCATACTTGGTCAGGAAATTCTTGTCATATTCGGACAGAGTTATAAAGAATTCAGCCGGTTGAGTGTCGGGGCTATACGCGTTGCCGTCCGAGTAGGAACCCTGGTGCTTCGGCAGCAGGTCGTTGAGTGCTTCGAGCTTGTTGGAGGATCTCCATACAAGATCCTTCTGCTGTTCACGTTGTTCAGGAGTTCTGGTGAACTTGCCATCTGCACCTACAGAGTAATCTTCGCCTTCGATACCCCAGTTGAGGATCTTCTGCCATTCTTCAGAGAGCATCGTATTCAGGAATGAAACTGCAAATTCAGGCTGCCTGCAGGAAACTGATACGCCGAAGCCCTGATTGATGTTCATAACATCACGGTCTGCATAATATGGAGCAATACCGTCATAAGTAGGCATTGTGGAAACCCAGGTGCGCTCGTCCTTCTTCTGGGAAACGAGAGCGTCGTTGGCATTAACGAAATTCCAGCGCTGGTCATACATACCAAGTACACGGCCGGTTGCAAGCTTCGCCAGATACTGGTCGAGAGTCTGTGTAAAGGATTCCACGTCAACCAGACCTCTGGCATTCATCTGGTTCATGAACTGATAATATCTCTTTGCTATGTCCTTGTTTCCGAATATCGTAGCAACGTTGTTAGAATCAACTATAACGCCGCCGTTGTTCGGAGCGCCGGCTAAATACTCCGGAGGATTGGTCATACCCCATTCTCTTCCGGTAACAGCGAGTATTTCGAAACCGATTGTCGGCTGTCCATCGATAGTCGGGTACTTGGTCTTGTAATCCTCGATCATCTTGAAGTACTTTTCAAGAGTCATATTGGACAGATCCGGGTAATTCTGATCTGCCAGGAGGGCCTTCTGTATCCAGAAACCGGATGCTCCGTAGTTGGTGCCGCCGGTGATCTCTCCATAATAACGGTTGTAGTAGGGCAGGATATAGATGTGCTTTGCACCGTTTCCTGCGTCAGTTGCGAGGCGGTTCCAATACGGCCTGACATGCTCGAAGAGCAGATCCGCTTTGTCGGGTGTCAGATAATCATCCAGCGGGATTAGAGCCTTGCCGGTGATAAAACGGCCATTCAGGTCCGTAGCACCGACCAGATCCGGATACTCGCCGCCTGCGAGCATAACGCCTGTCTTCTGGTCAGCATTATCAGGGGTGATAATTTCATAGTTGATTGTGACGCCGAGCTTGTCCCTCAGTAGCTTGGTAAGCTTGTTGTCGGCTGCAGGTGCCGCATAGGTCGAAGTAAGCCATGCACTCAAAGTTACCGGGCTGTCCGGGGAGAGAGCCGGCAGCGAGCTGCCTGAAGCTGTTGCGGCAGAAGTTTCACCTGCAGGTGAGGAGCCGCGTGCTGTATTATCGGTAGTGCTGCTGCCTGGTCCGCATGCGGCCGCAGAAAGTACTAATACTAAGGCCATTAAAATTAATGCAAACCTTTTCATGAAGTTCCCCCTCCTTGAATTGTATGCGGGATATCGTCCAATGTGCTTATTTGACTGACGCATCTGCTTCTTGTATAATTGCATTATATTTTAACGCATTGGCCAAGTAAACAATTAAATTTCAGATAGATACGGGACATTTTAACGAAGGGTCGGTCAAAATGCTAAAAGCAGTGCTAGTGGACGATGAGCCGTCAGTTCTGGAAGGTTTGCTCATTTTCGTAGATTGGCGGAATATTGGCTTTGAAATAGCCGGTGTGGCGTCTGACGGCACGGCCGCTTTAGCGGTAATACGTGAAAAGCGGCCTGATCTCGTTATCAGCGATATCCGCATGCCAGGCCTCACGGGTTTGGAATTAATAGAAAAGGTAAATTCAGAGCTGGATCCCACTCCCAAGTTTATGCTGCTCAGCGGGTACAGCGATTTCGCGTATGCTCGGAAAGCCCTGCAGCTTGGTGCGCTAGGTTACCTGTCAAAGCCTTTGGATGCCGAGGAACTGGCAAGTGAGCTGTCCCGTGCGGCCCAGGTTATCAGAGATGAAAGAAACACCCTGCAGGAAAATACGGAGCTGATCCGTTATACTGCGAATCAGCTGTATAATGATGTAATGCAAGGGCTTAATAACGAAAAACTCGCGCTCAAGGTCCGGTCTATCTTCGGCCTGCCCGCAAAAGTCAGAATCCAAATATTTCAGATTATTACGGATACGGGAGCTGAAGCGAACAACTCCCCCGATGACCGGATTTATGAAATGCTTGAAAATATTACAGGCATACGTAATAAAAACTGTATATTTTTTAACGGTGCAGGAAGCTATATCGTTATTATTGACGAAAGCATGCCGGGTTTTAATAAAAACACCGATCCGAGAGAAATAATCGGAGAAAAGCTGCGTGATATAAGCCCCGAAAGATACGGCTACCAGGCTGTCTGGACGTTGATAAGCGATGTGTCCGAAGGCGGGGTCCTCGAAGGTATCCTCTGCTGCGGGAAACAGCTGGAGCAGCTTAAGGCTTACTGCTTGCTGAACCCTCAGGACAGCGTCCTGGACTATAGATCCTTGATGGAAAGCCGGTTACTCCAGCAGGAATCCGACGCAGGTATGGATACTGTTCTGCTTGAGCTGCCGTTCGACAGGGTTATAAATGCTTTAAAGGGAAATGATCCGTCGGAGGTCATAAGCGTCGTTAACGAATTTTTTGAAATACTCAACCGGAATGTACTCTCTCACCGGCTGTTTTCTATTTGCCTGTACAGATTTGCGGATATCGTGGGTAAAGTGTCGTACGCATATGGTATCGAGGCAGGCAGAGCCATACTCAATTTTACGGAGGCAATCGGCAGCCTGAACCCGAATTGCAAAAAGCTTGCTCTTGACATGTGCTGTTCGATATTTGAAAGGATCAACAGCAATAACGTAAAACCTTTGGTTACACTTGAAAACGAGATAATTGAATTCATTAGGGCCAACTATATGAAAAGCCTCAGCCTTCAAAAAATTGCCGAAAAGTTTTCATTGCCTGCTATTATAATAAGCAAGATAATCAAAAAGAAGACAGGGCAGAAATTCAACGATTATTTCAATTATCTGCGCATCGAACACGCCAAAACGCTCTTCGCCGTATCGGATATGAAAACCGCCGCCGTCTGCGAGGAATCGGGCTATGCGGATTACGGATATTTTGTGGAAAAATTTAAGGAATATGCAGGTGTTTCGCCGTCGGAGTACAAAAAGAAATTCTCTTAGGAGAACGATATGTATAAATTTTCTATAAAATTTGACAATATCAGTATCAGGCGGAAATTTATCCTTGTATATATCTTCTGCATTTTCCTGCCGGTAGTCGCAGGCGCCATTGTCTGGATGGCATTCACATCGCAGGAGATGTGGCTCAATTCGACGCATTATCTGGAACAGAATTTCGAGGGAACGGCAGGCGATTTCAATATACTGTCGCAAACCGCGATAAATATTGGCAATCAAGTCAATGCGGACAGAACGTTGCGCGAGGACTTGTCAAAAGGCTTTATAACGCCTGTGGAGCACTACGAGCTCTATTGGACGTCACTGAGAAACCGTTTCCAGATGTATCTCGTCAGTAACCCGGATATTGCAGAAATATCATTATATATAGACGATCCCCATTTTATAAACACCGACTTCTTCCGCGTGCTTGACAATACCGTGCGCAGGAGCGACTGGTACAGGATGGCCTCGGAAAGCACCTCAAACATTATAGTATATCCCGGCACTACAGCCATTTCGATCACCCCCTATAAAAACAGAGTGACGTTAATACGCAAGATCAAGGATCCCAATTTCCTTAATAATGCTACGAATTATCTTCTCATAGAATTGAAGCTTGACAGGGTAATCTCCGAACTCAACGAGGAAAACCGCAGCATGGATACCTATCTGACCGTTACGGGAGATAAGATCATCTGGGATACGCAGCATACCATTATTGATTCCTACAAGACTGCACCCATACTGAAGCTGCCGCCCGATAACAAGTATTATATCTTTCAGAAGGATATAGGTACAACTCCATATTTCAACGGGTGGAAGATAACGGGTATATATGATAAAAACCAGATCTATAAAAAGCAATTAGCGGTTTTGTTTTATATATTGCTTATAACGCTCGCTCTTGCTGCCTTTTCGGTTTTTCTAATCTGGTCGGTACTAAATTCCATGCGTTACCGGCTGACAGCCCTCTCGAGCCATATCAAAAAAGTCAAGGAAGACCACTTCGAGCCTTTGCCGCTTGGCAATCCCGGGCAGGATGAGGTCGGCTGGCTTATTACAGCATTCAATAAAATGATCGCGGAAATAGACGACTTGATAAATGAAGTATATAAGCTTGAAATCGAGAAAAAAAGCATCGAGGTGGAGAATATACGGGCAGAGTACAAATATCTCCAGGCTCAGGTCGATCCGCATTTTCTATTCAACACGCTCAATGCGATATTGGTTTTCTGCGTAAAAAACAACTATACAGAGCTTTCGGCGGTTATTTCAAGCCTGTCCAAGCTGTTCAAACGGCTCCTCATAACAGGCAGCGATTTGATAACCGTTACGGAGGAATTCGATTTCATAGATAAATACCTCGCAATAGAGAAATTCAGATTCGGTAACAAATTCAAATATGATATACAAATCTCCCCCGAGGTTATTGAATCAAAACGGCTCATCCCAAAAATGAGCATCCAGCCGATCGTTGAGAACGCCTGCAAGCACGGCCTCCAATCATCCTCCGACGATAACCGCCTGCTGCAGATAAAGGCCGACATAGAAGACAAAGCGCTTGTTATAACGGTCAAAGATAACGGAGCAGGTATGGATGAGGAAATGGTGGAAGCAATAATGAACAGGCTGGAAAACCCCGGTACGGAAGAGGCGTCGGCACGGGATGACAGTGGAAGCGGCGTCGGTATCCGGAATGTTTATCAGCGAATGATAATGAACTACTCCGAAAGATTTCATTTCACGATACAAAGCGCTCTTGGGCATGGAACAGAAATAACGCTTCGAATCGAGGATGTATGAGCCTGATCAGCATTTCCCATACTGTGTAGGTTTTTTATGGGTGATCCTTTCAAAATGAGCAAAAAAGTTGTTATAGTTGTTATAGCCTACGGCGGCCGATATATCACTAAGCTTCATATCCGTTGAATTAATCAGCTCGATGGCTTTGTCGATCCTTAATCGATGCTGGTATTCGTTAACACTGCAGCCGAATTGTTTGCTGAAGGCATCACCAAGGTACCCGGCCTCCATGAACACCATTTCGGCAAGATATGAAACGCTCAGTTCCCTGTCGAAGTTTTTGTCCAGATAATCCTTTACTTCATAAAGATAGCTGCGCGAATTTTTTCGCCTGTCCTCAAGCATCAGACTGATTGTCTGTGAAAGTATTTTCGTCATATGGTTTTTCAGTTTGTCAAAATCAGATCCGCCGCCAGGTTCCTGCGGTAATATTGTATTCAGTTTGATGTTTCTTTCAAACGCGATATGCAAAATGCGGTAAACGCAGCTATTAACCATAGCACGGACGTTTGCCGGGCCAATTCTCTTCGATTTGAAAAAATCGAACATTTCATCGATGAGTTTCTTCGCATCCTCGTAATTCATGAGCTTCAGCGCCGTCATCAGTTCTTCGTCGAAATTTTCTCTGACAGACCTCCACAATATCCCGTCTCCTTCCGGGTTATCCGTGTCGTCTTTTATCTCCTGCGGCGGTTTGCCGCGGTTCATTCTGAAGCTGTCTATATCGGCCTGTGAAAAACCGTAACATGCTAGAAAGGCCTTATCGAGTTTATTCTTTATCGTTTCGAGAATAGTTATTATTTCATCTCTATCGAGCGGCTTCAACATATAATAGCTTACGTGATGGCGAATGGCTTCACGGGCATATGCAAACTCGGAATATCCGCTCAAAATTACATATTCGGTACTCATTCCCAGTTTCCGCACATCATTAATCAATTCCAGACCGCTTTTCAAAGGCATGCGTATATCCGTTATCACCAAATGCGGGCGCAGCTTTTCGATCTTGGCCAGCGCCTCACGACCGTTCGACGCCTCCCCGCACAGTTCGAAATCGAGTTCATTCCAGGGCACCATTATCTTCAAACCTTCAATTACCGATGGTTCGTCATCAGCTATAAACACTCTGTACATGCCCGTTCCTCCGATGTAACGCTCACCGCCAAAACTCGGCCCGTTTGCGGAATGAGGCCTTCGAGTTGATTTTATTTTGCCTGTTGCTGCGTAATAATATAGTTACATTACTAATTTATACTATTACTTTTTAAAATTCAACAAGAAACACTAAGAGGGGTTATAGAAAAATATCTATGGTGTTGAAGGAAAATAATCGAAATTTGTCGAATAAGTAAAAAGGAAGTTAATCTTAAACAGGAGATGAACAACATGGACCAGTCAATTATGCATGATCACTTCAGAAGAGTAAACAAGGCAATGGCAGGCATTCTTCTTTTCCTGTCGTTGGTCGTTCTGTATTTCGCCATATCTTCCAAGCTGTATTATTTATTTAGCGTTATGGCAGTGCTTTTAGCAATATCTGTATGCTCTATCCTGTCGACACGCATGAAAAAATATGAAACTGCAGTTGCCTTCGGCATATCAATTACAATGTGCGCAATTGTGATATACCTTGCCAAAGATATCAGCACGGCATATCTTATGCTGCTGCCGATAAGTATCTCAGGATTGTATTTATACAAAAAGCTCTTTATACTTTGCGGCTTTCTTGCCAATGGGGGTTTTATAGTCAGCAATCTGCTGGGAAATGGTTTTGCAGCCGGAATGATACAGACCCTGATTTTTATAAACCTCACCACCTTAGTACTGTTTTTTGCCACCATGTGGGGTACCGACCTTGTCAGGAAGTCGGCAGAGGAAGGCAAGCGGGCAAACACCTCGCTTTCAGAGCTGAAGAAAGTACTGGAAACCATTGAAAACAACACTGCAACATTGAACAAGGATATTTCGGAATGCAATTCCAGCCTGAAAACCGTAAAGGAAATCAGCAACGGATTGACAAACACCGTCAGGGAAGTTACAAACGGCGTGTCGGGACAGGCGGACAGTATCAATCAAATCAGCAGTATGATGAATGATGTTGATAATAAAGTTTCGGAAACTGCAAACATTTCAAAGCAGCTGGGAGAGATATCCTCCAATGCAAATCGGGTCGTATCTGAAAGCTCGGAGAAAATGAACCGGATGGAAAAACATATGAGCTTGATCAGCAGTGTGGTTACAGATTCTGTGACTACCGTCCGTGAATTGCAGAGCAATACAGAAGAAATAAATGCTTTCCTCTCAGGTATAACGCAAATCGCGGATCAGACAAATATGCTGGCTTTGAACGCCGCAATCGAGGCGGCAAGAGCCGGGGAAGCAGGCAAAGGCTTTGCCGTCGTCGCGGATGAGGTCAGAAAATTGGCCGAAGAAAGTGCGAATACGGTAAAACAGATCAATCAGGTAATCATCCAGATCAACGGGAAGACAGATACCGTTCTGAATAAGGTTCAAAGCGGAAATACTGCCGTGCAGGAAGGCGTTTCCTTTGTGGAACAGGTGAATATTGGTTTTGAGGAAATCAGACAGACGTTTGGGGAAATCAACAGCTCCATCCTTGATGAATTACAAATGATCGAGAACGCGTCCGCATTGTTTTCAAAGGTAAACCAGGAAGCAGAAACAATGGCAAGTATTTCGGAGGAACATTCAGCCGCCACGGAGGAGATGCTCGCAACGATTGAGGAACAGAACTCGATCATCGAGAAGCTTAATGATACAATAGATCATATAAGCAAATCCAGCCTCAATCTCCAAAGTGTAGTGAGAAATGCCAGCATCTGAGCAATATCCTGATACCGACAAAAAAACCGTCCTGTGTGGACGGTTTTTTATTGCGCTCTATAACTGGTCGGCAATTCGTCTGTATCAGATACATGCTTCGAGCGTGAACAAGCAGCCTGCAACAAGAATAAAAAGCATTTGTTTAGGGATATTACAAAGTGTATGTTGATTTCTATGAAGGTTAGAAGATAAAACGAAATAACAGAAAGGATGTTATAAATTATGGGGAACGTTAAAATAAAAGTACTTGATGATGGCCCATTTCTGGTGAATGGCGATGTGGAAATTTTAGATGGCACCGATAAGGCCATTACAAAACCTGAACAGTATGCTCTATGCCGTTGTGGATTATCGACGAATATGCCTTTTTGTACCGGAGCGCATCATGGCAAGCTTCACAGTGAAGTCCGCGCAAAATAGGGATAAATGAATATGAAAAAGCAAACGGAAAGGAGTCTGCCAACAAGACGTACTTTCCGTTTGCTGCTTTCAAAAGCTTAGTTTAAACCTTGGAGGCCGGATTTGATTCTATATCTCTTACTGCGCAAAATTCCGCAACTGCTTCGTTCTCCTGAGCTTTATTATTCTTAATCAGGAAGTATGCAGCTAACGCAGTTAAAACAGCAATTATAACCAAAATACCTAAAGTGGCTTGAATCGAAAGCGCCATCTTTTCAGACGCGACCTGGTAGCAGCCGAGGAAACCAAAGAAAACAAAAACACCCGCTGATACAAGTTTTATCGTTCTTTCAGGGATCTTTTTGCACAATACGACTCCGACAATAATTCCAATTCCGTCTGCAATCAGCATTCCAGTAGTTGTTCCCATTAAAATCCCTGCGGGGCTGGTAGGAAACCTAGTTGCCAGTGCGATAGTGGCAAGCTGCGTCTTGTCCCCCATTTCGGCGAGAAAGAAGGCTATCGCAACGGTAGCTATCGCACCAAATTTCGAAACCTTGTTTTCTTCTCCCTCAAGTTTATCCCCTCGTATCGTCCATAAACCGAAGAAAATGAAAGATAACGAGGCTATTCCCTGTATCCATACCTGAGCAGACTCAAATCTGGTTATAAAGTTGCCTATCGCTACTGCCAGTCCATGATTGAGAACAGTAGCCAAAAATACACCGATTAATACCTTTGACGCTTTATACTTTGTCGCAAATGCCATTGCCAGAAGTTGGGTTTTATCACCCATTTCAGCCAGTACTACCGCCCCTGCTGCAAATAGAAAAGCAATAAAATTGGAATACATTTCATCCGTCCTCTCAGAAGTTGTTGTTAGTATATAAAAAAGACTTTCAACATAATCCTTTAAAAGGATTATGTTAAAAGTCTCGTTACCAATTTGGTTACAAAGCCAGGTGAAGGCATCCACCAGTATGTTGACTTTGTAATAAAAACTACTCCCTCTTAACAAATACAATATTAATTATTAAATATCAGCTTGTCAATATAACATTTGTTAATCTACTGCAATTGGTCTTCTGAATCTCAGTTTTTTACCGTTCATCAGAGGGTTGGGGTCCGGTTGAATAAGCAATTGAGGTGCTTTTTCGGCCATATTCATGGTTTAAAAGGCATAATAAAAGCCTGGTGTGCTTATATCTGTCACAGCAGGCTTTTTAGTTTGCACTTTATTTAGAAATAATTTGTCAGCTTCTTTCGAACATTTTAAGCAGCCGCAGATAATGGTTCGCTTCACGCAATACATGATCACCCAGCAGCGGAATAATGATAGATTTTACTTTACATGCAAGAATACCTTGCGTGCCTTGCGCCTTGAAATTCCTTAAATCCTCGGTTGCCTTCAAGCTTTCATCGGTAACTTTAGCCGAGGGAACGGTCGCATTCATTGCCGCCTGTGCCTCTGCTGTCAATTGATCAAACTCGTTTCCAAAATTGTTAGCCTGACTGATCAGATTATTTTCTGTCGGGTCAAGCAATCCACGAATAAACTTGGCATGTTCCGCCATTTGCCTGTTCCAGAAGAATTCCTGTTCATAGGCTTCTCTTTCCAGACTTATCTCTTCCCTGTTTTGAAGTCTTCTAAGCTGCATAAGATATAATTCTGCCTCGCGTGTTATGTGTACGATCAACAAGGGGTAATTAAACGTAAACATTTTACAGCTCAAAACATTCGATAAAATATTTGTTTTGAACTGAATTAATGCAGAAGTAGCATTTATTGCCCTTTGGTTAAGCGCAAATACACGCTGTTCAAGCACAGGGTTGGCTGTTATCATACCACCGCCTGTTAGGCCTGCTTCTGCCTGCGTCAGTTGAGTCGGTATCTGTACGCCTGTAAAATATGTCGTTGCCATTTCTGCATTCAGAGTAAAAGGCGTTATTACTTCACCTGATTGAAGAACCCCGGGGTTAACAACACCATTGGAAAGTAAAACGGCCTCTCCCAGAAGTCCGTCAAATTCCCTGCGAAAAGCATCCGCCTGCTGGGTAAAGCCGGCGTCCCTCGGTGTAAATCCCGCTTCAAGGAAAAATGAGTGTTCTTTCATAATCCTTGCAAAAAACAGATGTAAACCCAGGGACTGTTTTATGAATTCAATGCCCGAGAGCATGATTAAAACCTCCTTGCAAAAAGGTTAACTTATATTATCATTTTATGGTAATGACATTTGAGTTGTTACAGGTTCTCACGTATAATAACAATTATTCCTTGCAGTCTTCCATCACCTTTTGGAGCACCCGCAAACAGGGCAGTTTTGAATAGATAGAGGCATTTCCAGTCCACAATTGTCCAACAGTTCCGCATTTGTCAAAATCTCTTCCGTTATCCCATCAGCGACGATCTCGCCTTTATTAATAACAATAATCCTGTTACAGGTTTCAAACACCATGTCCAAATCATGACTTGTTATTATTTTCGTATGTTCGAAGCTTTTCAACAAATTCATTACCCGCCGCCTCGATTTAGGGTCCAACGCTGATGTTGGTTCGTCCATAATCAGTACATCGGGCTGCATTGACAGCACGGTAGCTATCGCGGCAGCTCTTTTTTCCCCTCCCGACAGTTTGAATGGCGCCCGATCCTTAAGATGCGTTATACCTACCAATTCCAAGGCTTTCATAACCCTGTCCTCAACTTCTGCTTCATCGAGTTTGTAGTTTCTTGGCCCAAAAGCTACATCATCATAAACGGATGTCATAAACAACTGATCGTCCGGGTCCTGAAAAACCATACCCAACCTCTGCCTTATCATCGGCAATGTCTTTTTTGTAACATGGACATCTCCAACCAGCACTTCACCGGCATCGGGAAACAGAACTCCCATCAGGAGCATTAGCAAAGTAGACTTCCCGGCACCGTTGGCACCGATAATACCGACAGATTCGCCATGGTGTATTAAAAATGATATATTCTTTACCGCTTCATGACCATCCGGATATGAGAAATGAAGGTTCCTTACCTCAAGTTTGTGATGACTCATTTATTTATCACTCCTGTAAACAGTATACCTATCAGCATAGGTACATCGTAAATTCTCGCTGTAATAAAAAACAGACTCCATCCTGCAATGTAGGCAAAATCCTTTAAACCGATTCTTGCTATCTTTCCAGTATTGTATTCACCTGTAAACCCTCTCAGGCTCATTGACTGATACACACGCTGCGCTCTCTCATAAGTTCTGAGTATCAATTGACCGGCAAAAGAACCCCAAATGCTTATATGTATTCCTTTTTGTCCGGGTGCCCTTAATGAGTATGCTCTCTGCATTCTGAACACCTCTTCAATAAGAACGGAAATGTAGCGGTATGTTAATAGAAGCTGCAAAACAAAAAGTTTGGGGAGCTTCAGCATTCTTAAAGCTGCAGCCAGTTTATCCATTCCGGTAGTTGCAACAAGCAGAATGCTTACAACGACAGTCAATCCACACTTGATAAAGATTGAAAGAAAAGTAACCCAGCCGTGAGATATGGCAACCCCGCCAAGCATTACAGTGTGGTTGTCAAAAAGCGGATTCAATATGCCAATGCCTATGATAAACGGTTCTACAAGCAATACTCTTTTTAGTACCGGAACCACCGGAAGTTCTGCCAAAGCTATGATAACCACCGGATAAAACACATAAGGCAAAAGTCTCCCGATATCATACCGCCCAAAAGAAATAACAGCCGCTAAATAAACCAATGTAGTTACAAGCTTTACAAGCGGATGCATCTTGTGGATGGAAGTTCCCTTCTTTGCCAGGTCATCCAGAAGCCATATATTATTTAATGAATTAGTTATCTTAGTCATATAGTCCTTAATCAGCCGTTTTTCTTTTCCTTCTCTTAAAGATACTGATAATCAACCCGGTTAGAACTGCCAATACAAGCGTCATTATTCCACCTGTTATTCCTGAAACACTCGTACCCGCATTGATTGACGGCCATGTGCTCTCCTGAGCAGCCTGCTTTTCACTATTTTCGTCCTGATTTGCCTTAAAGCTGTAATCAGGCAGAAATGCCGTTTTGCTTTGTATTTCAGATAAAGCTTCGTTAATTCTGTTTTGTGCTTCAAGTTCAGTTTTTCCCGCAGTTTTGAACATAGACCACTCAAGTCCGTCAGGGCTTGAAGAAGCAAACCACGATAAACCGCCTCCGATTACAACTACTGCTATTAATAGCCCCGCAAGGACCTTCTTCATGGATATATTGCCTATAGCCTCTCCAACAGCTGTTTTTTCAATTATCTCCGGCCTTGCCTTCCACACAAAAGTAACAACCGCTGCAGTTACAAGTCCTTCAACAATACCTATTGCAAGGTGTATTGGCTGCATGAGAAGCAAAAAGGTCCCGAAAGGCAGTTCAGTCTTTCCGGACAGCAGCGTCTCAATCACCACGCTGAAAGCACCCAGTTGAAGGCCGATCACAGCAGAGACCATCGAGGCGGTGAATATTCTTTTGGAGTTTACGCCTTTGCGTGTAAACCACTTGAAAATATACGGATAGGCAATAAAACAGGTAAAAAAGCCAAGATTGAATACATTGCAGCCATATGCGAGCAGGCCCCCATCCCCAAAGAATAGTGCCTGAATCAGAAGAATTGAAGCCATGGTCAAAAATCCAGCATAGGGTCCCAGCAATACCGAAAGGAGCATACCTCCTCCAAGATGTCCGCTTGAGCCCGTTCCCGGTACTGAAAAATTAATCATTTGCGCCGCAAATACAAATGCCCCCATGACTCCCATCAGAGGGATTTTCTTTTCGTCCAGATCATTTTGTATTTTCTTTATGGAGTAAGCTGCGGCTCCAGCAGTTGCAGCAAGCATGATCCCACCAACCGCCGGTGAAATCAATGCATCAGCCATATGCATAACATCGGCTCCTTTACAAAATAAAATGACCCATAAAGGGCGTTACAAAACTTAGTCCCTTCATGGGTCTACTCTAATTTGCTTCCGAATCACTAATAACGATAGCTGAAACCTTCCTGGTTTCAATTTCTAAATAAATATATCACAAAACTATATCCCAGTCAAAAACAATTAACTGATGATAAAGCGCATCTGCAGGATTAACTTGTGATACTTATTTTTATATCCGAATATGTACTAATCCTTACGCGGAGTAATCCTCCGCTTCGCTTTCCGCAACCGCTTCATCGTTCCGTTTACTGCGGCCGGAGAAATAAGCCTTGTCCGCCACAAGTTCAACAACATAGTGTTTCTTACCTTCCGGAGCGTCCCATGTCCTGGACTGAAGCCGTCCTTGTACAGTCAAGGCTCCGCCTTTTCCAAAATGATCCGAAATAAACATGGCAATCCCGTTCCATGCGACCACGGGGATAAAGTCCGCTTTCTTCTCGCTGTTTCCATCGAATGGATCCCTGTCGACTGCAAGTGTAAAATTCAAGACAGGTGTTTGATTTTCTGTTACATGCTTCAGTTCGGGTTCCTTTGTCAGTCTCCCCGATATTATTGTATTATTCAGCATAGTACGCCCTCCATATAAACATATTTTGTAATATTAATATAATATTATATTAATTTGGTATAATTTGTCAATACCAGTAATAAAATACCTCAAGCCAACATCGCGAAAAACCCTTTCCCCCGCGCATCTAAATTAACATAAAAAAAATAAAATTTAGAATAATAAACATAAGAACTTATTCTAATTTAATTTTTTAAGGAGGTAGTATTATGAAAAAAAGCCCACTTATCATATTGGTGATAATGGCTCTGATATTATCGGCATCATGCGGACGGGCAGCTGCAAAGGGTAGTCAATCTTCCATTTCCGAAATGAATAATGTAACAAGGTTAAAGGTAATATTTGATCAGGTTCCTGTCAGGTCAGGCTGCTCGAATAATTCTTCCGCAGTGAAGACTGTCAGTAAAGACACCAGAATGGATGTGCTCAGTAAGGTTGCAGACTGGTATGCGGTAAAGCTTCCAAATAATGATATCGGCTTCATTCCTCAAAGTCAATGTACTCCTGTAATACCTAATGTAACAAGCCCTGGTACGACGCCAAATTATTCTGCAAATGTACCCGGTACAACATCCGCAGGGGCACCTGGAAGGGTACCTGGAACTAAACAGAGTGGCCAGGGTGCGGCTCAAACAAACAGCAATGCTCTGACAACCCAGGAGCAGCAGATGTTTAATTTGGTAAATCAGGCGCGTGCTCAAGCCGGTGTGCCCGCACTGCAGATAGATATGGAATTGACAAAGATGGCAAGGATCAAGTCACAGGATATGATAGACAACAACTACTTCAGCCACAACTCGCCCCAGTATGGCAGTCCGTTTGATATGATGAAAGCTTTCGGCATTAACTATGTATATGCGGGAGAGAACATTGCAGGGAACCAGACTGTAGATGCCGCAGAAAATGCATTAATGAATTCACCCGGACACAGGAAGAATATTTTAAGCCCAAATTTCACCCATATTGGAATTGGAATACGAGCAGGTGGACAAATGGGCACCATGTTTACACAGGACTTTATAAGCAAGCCTACATGATATAATCAAATCCACCCCCGGGAATAGCTTCCGCACCCCTAAAAAGGGCTGTCTCAATATGAAGTGCATCTCCGAATGTTGGATTTTTCGGTTCAACATTTGGGGTGCACTTCAAGCGGTTTCCGTGACTTCAACAGGTGCAATCAAAGTTTGATATTGCTTGGATTAAGAGAGGAAATTGTGCTATCATTAATTTATTCTGGAAGGAAAGGTATATTGTTATGAAAATTAGACAAGAGTGCTCACTGGCAAAGCTTCATACAAAACCGGGCCGCGTTATTAATGCTAATTCTCCCGAATTGAAATTTATGAACGCGGTCTGCAGTGGCTTAATAGACGAAGCTGCCGGATATTTCTGCGAAAAGAAGCTGTTTGGAAATGTTCCATGTGTTGTAGATGCGCCTCATGGCCGTTTTGAGGGGCTTTCAGAAATAAAGAACTTTGCCGGGGGATGGCTTGGCACCTTTAAAGCGCAAAGCGCAAGCATACAGCCCGTTGTTCAGACAAGAGCCAACGGCCGCTCAATCACAGAGGCTGTTATAAATTTTGTAGTGGATGGCGAAATTAACCAAGTGCCTATGTTTATAGTCGGCGATTTGCGTACGGCAGACAAGCTTGATGAGGTTCGCCTGTATTGCCATTGTACATATGTTCCCGGACTTACGGCCTACCGCAAGCCGATGTTCCCATCAGCGCACCTGGAAATGGGCGACCCCGGTTTGCTTACAGGCGCTATGCGAGAGTATTATGAGGCGCTTCACCATGTGCCGGGTGCCGATGTGGACAGAATAATGGGTGTCATGGGAGAGAACTGCATATTCGGAGGCTACGAGCCAATCAAGGATATCTGCTATGATGATCACAGCCGTGAAGAGCTTCGCAGGATATTTGAGCGTATGAACAGCTACATACCAAGGTGTGTCGGCATGCGTTACGAGACAATAACTGATGACAATGTTACCGCCATAATTGAGTGGGTTCACATCGTATCCGAACAAGGCCAGAAGGAGTTGTCCCGTGTAGCACTTTCAGGCATTTCAGCTTATGAACGCGGAGAAGACGGTCTGTTATGCGCCGTTCGCATAAGTGACTATGCAGGCTATGAAAAAACCATAGACTGGACAAAAACTCCCATATCAAAGGAAGAAGCCATGAAAATAAACCTTGTCAAGGAATTCCCTGCAGGCGTCGGCCGCAAACCGCAGACCTGAGGAATCACTCAAAGGCCTGCAGAATAGCATTGCAGAGACCGCCCATCCGTCGCAGAGTTTCGGCGATTTGCGCCCGGAACTCATGCGTTCTGAACTTGTCCATCGGCGGAAAGAAATCGCCGTGCAATGTCCATATTTGCTGCCGCAGCTGTGTTAATCCCTCATAAAGCGGCAGCAGCTTTTTTGCAAGCGCTATATTGTATACCTCTGCAGCAGCCCGTATGAAAGCTTCCGCAGCACTGGTGCATATGTTACAGTAGGGTGAGCAGTGTAAATTCCAGCAGACGCCACCTAGTTCGTCATCGGTTTTTCCTGCGAAGCGGCTATCGTCCAATAGCGTATCCGCCCATTTTTCAAAGGCTGACCGCCCGAATACATAACCGTCGGCAGGCTGCATTGCTAAAAAGGCAGGGATGCCCTCAATTACTCTGCGGTAAATTTCGCGCAAATCAGGCTTTTCTATTGGATTGCCCACGAAAAACAGCCCTTTTGTAGTGGCAAGCCCGCGGGTAACAGCGGTATATCCGTCGCTATCCACACTCATCCGCTCGGGGCCGGGATAGAGATTGACATACAAAATGTCATTTTTATCATAACCGCCGATTAAGCACCCTTCCGGCAGCGGATCGTAGTAGCTTCCGTCACCCAAGGTTACATTGCCCATGCCCCATGCCAAAACAGGGATACCTTTGTCGACAGAAGCTTTGATGGCGTTCGTCACTACCCGGTAATCTTTTTGAATCTGCGCGTTGGAAAGATAAATGCAATCACAGCCAAAAGCGGAATATGCCCGCTTTATAACCTGCGGCACAAAGAAGTAGTTGGTCACGCCGCTGTCACAAGGCTTATCCGCGGCGTAAAGTACCGTGAACATGTCACCTGTAATGGCGGAAAAAAAGTGAAAGCCATTATTGACCTTCTCGTTCCCGATGGCTTTGAAGGCTTCTTCATCGGCTCCCGTCGCCTTTGCCACCGAGCAAATCGCCGAAGCGAGGAAGTAATTCTCCCAGTTTTGAATCCTGCGGTAGTTAAGAATCCGATTTGATGTGCGTGGCGGTTCGCCGCCCGCAAAGGGGTCAGCAATAGTGTCGGTCGCAAAGGCAGCGTGTTGCGCCATAGTAAGGATTTCCGGTTTTACTTTGGGGCTGTAGCTTTCGGGAGTTTGGCTGGGTTTCCTGATCGGTTCGCTCATTTCATATCCTCCTTCGGACAAAAATATTTTACAGCCGATCCCGGCACTCGTGTTATCCGTTTTTGTCATTTTTCAATCGCTTAAATAATTTCATGCGAATGTTATCAGTGTCGTATTTACCGTTTTGCGTTTCATAAATCGCGAAAATCGGCTCGTTTTCATAAGCGATGGCATTATTAGCAAGCCACATATTCATCTTCGTCATACCTATGCGGATATCGCCAAAGCAGTCATCAGGCATTATCGCGTATAATGCGTCCGGAATGCGTAATACCTCGAGATTATTGCCGTCCGTCAGCTTGAAAGCGTCGCCACATTCTATTCCGCATTCACAAGTATCATCATAAACGCATACATAAAAATGCTTTGCGTTTCGAATCAACAAAGGATAACGCTCCTGCAAAAATTCCATCACCTTTTCCGATGCTTTACGCTCGGCATTACTACCTTTCTCTCTTGCTATAATAAAGGCCATCTTCGGAAGCTGCGAGATGGTTATATGCTGTGCTGTCTTACGCTTTTTAACAGGAAGATAGAGCTTCAGTTTGTGGGGGTTACAGTTTCTAAACAAGTATTCCTCGAAATATCCATCTTCAGATTGCTCGAACATACTGGCTGAAAGCCAGATATTATAAAGATAGTTCCAACCGTCGTTGATATCCTGTTCGTTATAATCAACAACACAAGTGGCGTAAGTGCCTGTTTTCCCTAATCCGTCTTTTTCAGCCATGACTTCATAACAGAACTGATTTCCGATTTGTTTACCACTCCTGCCGAAAATGCGTCCATTGCTCATTTCATGCGCCGCGATAGCTTTATCTTCAATTCCAATCAGGCAGGAGTCGTAAAACCTTGTTGTCGTGCATTCAGGTATGTACTCATTTCCAACCTTGACAGCAATGCTGATTTCATTAAGAGAGAAGGGATAAAAGCTGAAATATGTATCGCTTTGCCTATATTCAAGCGGAGTCATACCGACAATACTTTTAAATTGTTTATTAAAGGCCTGCTGTGTTTGATACCCGCTTTCATCTGCAATAATGGCAAGGGATATATCCGAGCACTTGATTTTTTCACAGGCGTTTGAGATACGGCGTCTGCGGATGTATTCCTTAATTGAGTGTCCTGTGTATTTATAGAAACTCCGATACAGCTGGCTGAGTGAAACAAAATGTCGCTCAGCAATGCTATCAGGATTAACTTCAGATGTCAGGTGTTCTTCAATATATGAAAGGACAGCGTTTATGCGCCGTGATTCTTCAAATGCTGCATGACTGCTGGCTGTTTCATTAATAGTTGTTATGATTGTCGGTTCACTTCCTTTCAGCTATGCTTTGGGCTGTTAATCGTCATGTCAGCACCTCTATATATTGTCTTGTCTGCTCTCTGATTTTGAAGATTTCAGTATATTTCAGCAGCTTCTCAAAATCCGCTCCTGGCTACTTCATATACTTTTTTGCCGACATGACTGCCATATCGAGCAAACACCCCAACGTCTTTTTTGTTCGCAATAATTATATGTTATATGCACGAAAAAATAAACTCTTATCCTCGGGCAATCCGATCCCGATTTCTGGGAGTTCGGCTTTTGCCGCATCAAAATTATCCTGCCCCCCCTTATTTACATTTCCATATTTTGAGTATATACTATCCCCCAAGGGGAGGGTTAGCAAAATGAAGAAAGACTTTTTTTCCATTGGAGAAATTTCTCAAATTACAGGCATCACCATAAAAGCATTGCGCTTTTATGAAAGGATTGGCTTGATCAAACCGAGTTATAAAGATCCTTCAACGAAATACAGATATTATTCTATGGAGCAGTATATCCAGTTTGAAATCATCAAAGCTTCGCGTGTTATGGGAATAAGCCCGAAGAATATAAAGGTGATGCTGGATCAAAGGAATAATAATACACTGCTGGCGTTTTTAAGTCAGCAAGTAGAAAACGCTGCCCGGAAAATTTCCGAATTGCAAAGGACCATTTCATTAATCAATACGGTTAAAAACAATATCCAAAATTCAATCTCATCCGTTGCAAACCAGGACCTCTATTTTAAAGAAATACCTTTGCGTACCGTTATAACAAGCAAATTCGATGAAAACGCCAATGAAAAGGATCTTCTTATAGAGTATTCAAATTTTTACAAGCAGATAGATGATAATAAGCTTGTCAATGCTTATGAGACAGGTATCCTCTTTTACCCCGATGATCAGGGTAAATTCTCCCCTACCCATCTTTTCAATGCCGTAATAGCAAATGAAGATTCGAATATCTCTGAACTGTCCACCATTCCTTCAGGACGCTTCCTTTGTGTATGCTATAATAAGCAAAATCATCAGGATCAATTGGCAAAGCTATATTCCTACCTGGAACAAAACAAATCAAACCCGATTTTGATTTTACAGGTCGATTTGTTAAACGACGTATTTGCTTTAGATAACCAATATGTTGAGCTGCAAGTACTGACATAACCATAACAAACACATTCACGCAGCCAAATTTCCAGTTGTTCTGACCGTTTTAAAGTCAACTGCACTAACATCCTGCAGGAAATGTAAAACCATAACCGGGATAATTGACCCGACCGCAAGATAGATCATCCCATATACCAGACCGATAAAGCCAGTCGCAATTATATTACTCTTGCCCTGGTAAAGATGTGCTATTCCAAATATGCCGGCAGTGATCAGCAATATGATCCACAGGTGCAACCCGGGAAAAAACTCGCCCAAAGCATACATCAAATATCCTCTGAACAGTATCTCTTCAGAGAATCCGGCTGAAAGGGCAACAAAGAAATACAGTATCTTTTCATTTTTCGAATCCGGCAAAATAGCAGCAACATCATCAGATAGTTTTAGCTTTACTTTTCTCTGGTTTACAGCGCATATCCTCAAAGCTATGGTTTGATAAATCAAATATGCCGAGTATATACTCATTATGGCTGTGACAGTATAAGAAAGCCACTTCGGACTATGCAGCACGATCTGATTCAATCCCAAATCCCTACTGGATAGTGGTGTTAACATGATCATACCAAATAAAAGAAATACTGCAACCCACGAGGCGAATATGGTCTCCCGGTAAAATTTCAATTTACCCCTGGTATTCTGATTAAGCTCAGCCCTGACCTTTTTATATTTGCTTACAGCCCAAATACTTTGGAGAATAATGAAATAGATCAGAAAAGCTGCAAAAAAGATATACTCTATTAGCATGATAATTCCCCTCCTTATTTCCAGTCTACACTGTACTTCAAGGGGAGAGTCAAGAACCACGAAACAAAAAAAGCACTTGACGTCATCGTAAATTACCGATATACTTATCGTATAATTACGATGTGCAGGTGGTCAAAATGGACGTTGTGCAAATATGTAATGCTTTAGGTAACAAGACTCGCTATGAGCTTATTAAAGCGCTCAGATGCCGCGATATCGGTACTTACTGCAATCGAATCGAGTATTATGAAAATGGAGTTAGCGTAGGTGACGTGGTAAAACTAACCGGTTTAGCACAATCTACAGTATCACAGCATCTTGCGGTACTCTTGAAAGCCGGATTGGTGACAAAGCAAAAAAGAGATCCATGGAGTTGTTATTTTCTAAACACCAAACTGGTGGATGAATATCTCGAAGCATTAGAGTCAGACTTGAAAACAAAAGAGTAATTCGAAAAATTTTTTGACAAGACGCATCGTATAAACACGATGTAATAGGATTTTTGCGCTCATACGCATCGTAATTTTACGATATGATTTTACTTTTTAGGAGGTTTAGGTATGATTAAAATGATCAGTGACCTGCTGTTTCAAATGATGATGGAAGTTTTAACAGCACTCAGCCACAACTGGCTCACATTCAGTCTTGCCATACTGTTGGTTTCCGTACTCAGAGCTTATATTAACGTAGAGGAACTAAAAAAGAAATTGCTTGCAAAGCCTGAAGTTTCAATAATGGGAAGTGTAGCCTTCGGCATATTGACGCCACTGTGCGCAGCCGGATCATTGGGACTGGTCGTGGGTCTGATTACGACTGTAATGCCATGGGGGCCGATAATGGCATTCTTGACTTCTTCCCCCCTCATGAGTCCGGATGCCTTCATTATGATATCCGGTGTAATAAATACAAAATTTGCTATCGCTCTGGCGGTAGCTTCGGTAATAATTGGAGTAACATCAGGTTATATCACACATTTTATAGAAAAGAAGACAGACTTTCTTAAAAACCAAACTCGATATACAGACTCTTCTCTGCCGCAGGTATGTGGATGCAATGAATCAAAACCAAAGAAGATTAGTCGAAGCTGTAATAACGTTACTTCAATAAAAACGCTATCTGATTGTAATTCGCACGAGATCAAACAGGACGCGTACTGTTGTACCGTCAATACTACTTTAGGGCAAACCTTTTCAACAGATTCTTCTGCATCGGAACAGGCTTGTTGTTCTCTACCTCAGGAAGCCACCCGTACAAGTTTACAGACGAGGATTGTTATATTTTTAAAGAAAATAAAGTGGCGTGACATATTTAATAATATTGTAAATATCGGTATAAAGAATATGCTGGTGTTCTTCTCCATATTTGTTGCAATCGGCTATCTGGTAACCCGATTTGTGCCCACCTCTATTATAGGTGGACTGCTTGGTTCGGGAAAATTTACCGCTGTTCCGCTTGCTGCCATAATCGGTCTTCCATTATATATCACTACGGAGGCGTCCATTCCGCTTGTCAAAGCTCTGATGGCTCAAGGGGCCAGCGCAGGTGCGATGCTGGCATTCTGGATTGCGGGTCAAACAACGAGCGCTATGGTTATTGCAGGTTTAGCCACGTTTATGAAAAAGCGCATTATTCTTCTATACATCTTCTTTGTAGTCGCAGGTGCAATTTTGTCAGGCTATGCTTTTAATCTGATATTGTTATTCTGGAAATAAGCAAATAGGAGGGGATATAGTGAAAAAAACATTTTTACAAGCACGGAACGGAGATTTTTATATCAACGATGAAAGGGTTATTCTAAGAGGATTTGCTGTAGGCTCGTGGATGAACTTCGAACACTTCATGCTGAGAATCCCGGGTACGGAGAAAGGAATAAGAAAGGCATTTGCAGATGTATACGGAGAGAAATGTGCAGCAGCTTTTTTCGATGACCTGCTAAACTATTTTCTTACCGAAAGTGATTTTATATTTCTCAAAAGCATCGGTATAAATGTGTTGAGACTACCGTTTAATTACAGGCATTTTGAAGATGACCAAAAACCGGGGATATACAAAAGCGAGGGCTTCAGACATATTGATCGGGTACTTGAGCTATGTAAAAAATACAACATTTATGCAATACTAGATCTACATACATCACCAGGCGGTCAGAACCCCGATTCGCACTCTGGAAGTGAAACAGGAACCGCCATGTTCTGGGAAGACACCTTGTCTCAAGAACGGATGAGCAACCTGTGGGGCTATATAGCAGAGAAATATAAGGACGAAGCAATAATAGCAGGGTTCGATATTCTTAATGAGCCATCATACGTTTCGAATACTGCAGCTTTTAATGATTTCTTTGAAAGGTCGATTCAAAAGATAAGAACAGTTGACAGTAATCACATATTATTTCTTGAAGGGGATGACTGGGCCAAAGATTTCAGTCTTTTCAATAACCTCGGCGGATATCAGCAGGCTTTATCCTTTCATTTCTACCCTGGACAGCATGTCTGCCTGTGTACAGATTCCTGCAAAAGAAAGAAGGAGATGGAGGATAAAATATCCCGCTATGTACAATTAAGGGATAAGACAGGTATGCCGCTGTGGGTTGGTGAAACTGGAGGACGCTTTCCGAAGGACCGGATGAGTGAAGGCTTGGATTTGATAAAAGACTGCCTCGAAATTTTCGAGAAACATGGAATATCGTGGACAATTTGGACATACAAGGATGCAAGATCCATGGGTTTGGTCTATCCGAAGGAACATACCGAATGGATGAAGATGGGGAATGAATTCAGACCGAAGTGGCAGGTGAAAGAAAAAAGGAACGAAACATTTGCCCGTGAAGTACTAGAAATGATAAAAGAACGGTTCTCCTATCCAATAGATGAAGACAGGATGTTCAAAAATTCCTTCAGGATTTCTGCAATATTGGACGAACTTCATATAGACTTTCTTGTTAAGCCAAAACTACAGTCCATTCCTTGGAACGAAATGAAAGATTACCCCAAAGCGTTTTTATGGGAAAACTGTGATTACTGGTCGGAAATGGCTGAAGCTCTGACGCCGTTTTTCAAATCTGGCTTATAAATATATGCCTGTTATGATTCCTGTCTTCGAACAGGCTGCTATGTATCTGGATAACGGCAATATCCTGCTCTATGGCACCTTCTATAATTTCTGTGACGATTTTCTTGTACCTGGCACAAGGATCCTTGTAATGAGCCAAATAAAAAGGAGAGCACTAGCTCTCCGCCTTTTGGCTATACCATACAAATCCAGGCAAAACAATAATCACTTTTCCGTTATAACATTGCCTTACACTTCAGCTAGTATTCGTTCAGCTTGTATTCGTTATGCCAGCCTGACATTTGTTGCCTGAAGTCCGCGCTGTCCCTTCTCTACGTCAAATTCCACTTTTTGGCCCTCTTCGAGCGACTTATAGCCTTCTGCCTGAATTGCGGAGAAATGCACAAACACGTCATCTCCTCCATCTCTTTCAATAAATCCAAAACCCTTTTCCGGATTAAACCACTTTACCTTACCAACCATTTAATCATACATCTCCTTGTAAATTATTTGCGTAATGAATAATAGTCATATCATTCATATATATTATGTTAATATCAAGTGTCTTTTATTAATAGTATCAAAGTTTTTTCGGGCACATTATCATTATCATAAGTCTTCCCTCAAGCCGGGATTGCTTTTCAACGGTCCCAACATCTTTTATGGCTTCGGCAAACTTCGCCAGCACATCCTGACCCTGTGCGGTATATCTCATTTCCCTGCCTTTAAACCTTATACTGGCCTTGACCTTGTCACCGTCCTGTAAAAATTTGCAGGCACTTTTTACCTTGAAATTGAAATCATGTTCTTCGATTTGGGCAGATAACCTTACCTCCTTTAGAGAAACAACTTTCTGATTCTTCTTAGCCAGCTTTTCCTTTTTTGCTTGTTCAAAGAGGCTCTTCCTGTAATCTGTGATCTTGCACACAGGGGGCTTGGCATTCGGCACGATTTTTACCAGATCCAGATTCTTTGAATCTGCCAGTTTTTGCGCTTCCTGAACTGAAAAAACGCCCAACATGGAACCGTCAGTATCAATAAGGCGAATTTCCTTATCTTTGATATCCTCGTTCATTAGTAGTTTGCTTGTTTGTATTTACAACACCTTCTTTTCGTCATATTTAAATGCCCGCTAACAGGGCTGATCCTCTATAACAGGTATTTCCCTGGATATCAGTCTCTGGATATCCCTCAGATATGCCTTCTCCTCATTATCGCAAAAGGATAATGCGGTTCCGCCCATTCCAGCCCTTCCGGTCCTTCCGACGCGGTGCACATAGGTCTCCGGTATATTGGGAAGGTCGAAATTTATAACGCAGGACAGTTCCTTTACATCAATACCCCTCGCTGCAATATCGGTAGCAACAAGAACCCTTGTACGCTTTGACTTGAAATTACTCAAGGCATTCTGCCTGGCTACCTGCGATTTATCGCCATGAATAGCCTGCGCAGTTATCCTTGCCTTAGCAAGATTTCTCACGACATTATCAGCGCCATGCTTAGTTCTGGTAAATACCAGGACTGAATCAACAGACTTATTTCTCAGCAGTTTTATGAGCAGAGCCTTTTTATCTCTCTTTTCAACGAAATAAACCGACTGATCAATTGTATCTACAGTGGATGAAACCGGAGTTACTTCAAGCATAACCGGGTTTGATAAAATATTATCCGCCATTGATTTTATCTCATGCGGCATGGTGGCGGAGAACAGCAGCGTTTGCTTTGCTGCAGGCAGCTTTGCCATTATTTTTTTCACATCGTGCAAAAATCCCATATCAAGCATACGGTCTGCTTCATCCAGTACAAAAAACTTGATGTGATCCAATTTGATATACCCTTGCCCCATCAGGTCAAGCAATCTGCCGGGAGTAGCGACAAGAATGTCAATTCCCGCTCCCAATTCTTTTGTCTGGGGAACCTGCGATACTCCGCCGAAAATAACGGCATGCCTGATCCGTAAATATCTTCCGTATGCAGAAAGGCTTTCTCCGATCTGAACTGCCAGTTCCCGTGTAGGAGCCAATACCAGGGCTTTGATTGTGCATTGGTCCTTCCTTTCTATCATTTCTCCGTTAAGTATCTGCAGCATCGGGATCGCAAATGCTGCCGTTTTCCCCGTTCCTGTTTGGGCGCACCCGAGCAGGTCTCTTCCGGCCAATATGGCAGGTATTGCTTGTTCCTGTATCGGTGTAGGCGCTTCATAACCTTCCGTTTTTATAGCCTCCATTATTGGTGTAACTATATTTAGTTCTTCAAATCTCAATTCTTATTCTCCATTCTAACTTTTGTAAATTCGTCTTACTCATTTTATCCTCTTTTTCGGAAACATAAAAAGAGCAGGCAACTCATAAAATTGAGTTTCCCGCTCTATAATTCCAAAATAGCATATATCGGAGCCAGACAGTTGAAAAAACAAAATTACATTTAAAGCATAGCACAAATCCAGAAATAAAGCAAATTAATGATGTTACGCAGGAAATACTGAAATCCATGAGCATTACAGGTATATGTTTCAGTTGTTCTGACCGTTTATATCGATTTTTTCAGCATCAAGCGTTTAGAATATGTTCTGCACATAGTATTCCGTCCACAGCTGCCGAGATTATGCCTCCGGCGTATCCTGCTCCCTCTCCGCAGGGATAAAGTCCTTTAAAACCAATAGCCTCAAAGCTATCACCTCTTATAATGCGCACCGGGGAAGAGCTTCGAGTTTCGGCCCCTGTCAGCACCGCATCCGGGTATGCAAAGCCGGGCATCCACTCACCCATTTCTGAGATTGCTTGTCGTAAGGAATTTGTTATATAGTCCGGCAAATATGAATCCACCTCGGCAAACCCGGTTCCCGGCAAGTAGGTAGGCAGAACATCTCCAAATGTTTTTGTCATACGCTTTTGGAGAAAATCCTCCACCCTCTGAACCGGTGCTTTATAATTCCCGCCCCCCGCTTCAAAGGCAGCTGCTTCAATCCTGCGCTGAAATGCAACACCGGCAAGCGGATTCTCGCTCCCCAAATCTTTCTTCTCAAGGGTTACCAAAAGAGCACTATTGGCATTTCTGCCATCTCTCGCATACTCACTCATACCATTTGTCACCAAAGCGTTTTCCTCTGACGACGAAGCAATTACCATCCCACCTGGGCACATGCAGAAAGTATATACTCCCCTGCCATTTTTCAGGTGGACTACCATCTTGTAATCAGCTGCACCCAGTTTAGGGTGTCCCGAGAAATTTCCATATCGAATCCTGTTAATCAACTCTTGTGGATGTTCAATACGCACACCTACTGCAAAAGGTCTTTGCTTAATACATATACCGCTGCTAAGCAGCTTTTCAAAAGTATCACCTGCACTGTGTCCGATGGCAAGAACAACATTATCAGTAGAGATTTCCGTATACTCTCCGTTTTCTATATAGCCTACACCTGTTACCTTTCCATCCTTACTCAGTATTTGTGTTAATGTTGAGTTGAAGCGCACTTCGCCACCCAGACTTTTTGTTTTTCTTCTGATACTTTTGACTGTTTCATTCAAACGGTCAGTGCCTATATGTGGCTTGTCCAAATACATAATTTCAGGTGGTGCGCCAGCCTCAACAAACTCATTAAGTATCTTCATTTTTCGAAAATCTCTGTATCCGATTTTCAGTTTGCCATCCGAAAAGGCACCTGCACCTCCCTCACCGAACTGCACATTTGTTTTGGTATCCAGAACTCCAGTACTCCAAAATTCAGAAACGCTTTTCCTTCGATTATCCAGGTCAAGACCCCGTTCCAGCAGAATCGGTCTTGCTCCAGCCTGCGCCAGAATCAACGCTGCAAACATACCCGCCGGGCCGCAGCCTACAACAACGGGACGCTCTTTCAAACATCTATGCTCAGGAATGATATAAACTGCCTCTGTTTCTTTGGATATCCACTTGTCCCTGGTCAGTGAAATAACTTCGTTTTCATCTCCTGAAACGTGAACAAAAACGTTCATTTTAAAATGAATATCCTGTTTATCAAGCGCATCTACCGAACGTTTTTCAATGCGGAGGCTCTTTATGCGACTGTGGTCAATATGAAGTCTTTTTACCACAATCTCCTCCAGCACTTTCAAGTCGTAAGTAAGTGGTACTATTATGCCTGTTATTTTTATCATTTTCCCAACCTAAAAAGTCTTTTTAAGGACATTTTAATTCCTCCCGATCCATAATACAATACGTCTGCCAGTGAAGCCGTACATATCCAAAGAAAAAGTATTGACACAGAAATGCTATGATAGTATTATTTATTGTGCAAGTCTGAGATGTTATAAATCATCAAATCATTTATATGCGGTCGTGGCGGAACTGGCAGACGCGTACGTTTGAGGGGCGTATTCTTACGAGTATGGGTTCAAGTCCCATCGACCGCACCAAACAAAGAGCTTTTAACATTAAAAAGCTCTTTGTTTATGTCCTCATAATTCTCCGAATTTAATTTATTGACCTTACCTTATTTATTTCATCAACAATTAAGTTCATTTTTTAATATTTGAAAGAATCGGGCTAGCCTGCTCAATCTTTTACAGGGCAGTTCAAATGAGGTTAAATCCCATACTCATAACGTATTTATGTCAATTTGAGCCTGCCTTGTTTCTGATATCGTTCAATATGTTGATGATCTCTCCAAATCCAAAGATAAGAATACCGATAATAATTGAAATGGCGATAACCAAGAAGCCCAGTCCAATGGACAGAGCCGAGTTGGACACAGCCATGATGCCTATAATCATGGTCAAAAATGCTATCACTTTGATTATCACGGAGATCTTGCTTCTATTATACATACCGACCCACCCACTATCCTTTCTGAATCCGATATTATCAATAGTATAACCAGATTAGAAAAAACTCGTTCGCATATGGCACTTCTTCGCTAAAAATACGTATTGAGCATATTTTCTTAACGCTAGAACCCCTTACCTCTTGACTGCCAGTCAAGCGCTCTCCCAGGTGAGCTGATCATGCACCCAAAAGCCATTTCCACGTAATTACTTCAAATTCATGATTTTCTCTTCAACTACTTTTTCGATAGTAGTTCTTTCACATCCGCTTATTTGTATACCATTATTATCTAGTCTCAAACCTATCCTTAATCGCATTCAGTTCGTCTTTATCGTGATAGGAACCTGCTCGTATAACAGCGTCAATCTTATGAAGATTTTGAACACTCTCTATGGGATCTGCATCCAGAAACACTAAATCAGCATTCCTGCCGACTTCCACAGTGCCCATATCATTCAGGCGCCCTAAAAACTCAGCTCCGTTCAGGGTCGTCATCTGAAGAACATGAAGCGGTGAGATGCCGGCCTTCTCAAGTTCGTCAAATTCCTTGTGAATCGCATCACCTTCGCTTCCATCGGTTCCGGCCATCAACTTAACGCCTTCTGAATCATAGGTCTTTACGAGTTTCAAATAGAGATCATAGAGCCTCTGGGCAGTTGCTTCACTACTCCCATTGAACAGGCCGGAATGCACCCTTATCATCGTCGGGCACTGCCATGTGTTGTATTGGACATAGATATCGGCAAGCTCTTTTGCTTTTTCATCACTATATGTGTCAATGATATGTGTCAGCTGTGTTTCATCCTTTGGGCCCCCGGAGGTTTTAGTACCCCACTTTATGAATTGCTCGTTCACAAAGTTTTGAAGGCCCTTGATCTTCATAAGCGTCACGAATATTGGATTTTCCATAATTGCGGTGGGAATCCCAGTTGCCTGCGCTCTCAAGGTTTTCTCGTCTGTTGAGCAGGAAATCAGAGCCCCGTCGTTGATGCCGAAGTGTTCGACACTGTGAAAACCATTTTTAGAAACCTCTTTCAAGTCCATATCGGGAAGCACATGTCCCTCGACCGGAATACCTAACTTGTTTACCTCCGCTTGAATGGCATTAAACACATCCGGTGAAACACCGCCAATTTTTATAAAGTCGGCCCCTTCTTCCTGCTGCTGCCGGACAAATTCCATAGCAATCTTGGGCGTAGGAGCATTCATGGGTGTCATAATAGCGATGGGCATTGTCAGCAACGCCGGTTCGTTCAATGAGCTAGTAAAGGCACCGGATCTCCATTCCTTGAGAAGTTCAGCCGAGCCGCTCATTTGTCTGAATCCGGTCACGCCGTTGGCAAGCAGAAGCGCCATCGATTCAGAGGTGTAGTCCTCCCCTATCACATGCATATGCATGTTCAGGTACCCGGGAACTACATACTTTCCGGTGGCATCAATGATCTTTGTGTCATTGTCCGCTTTGATCGTACCGGCCGGTGCGATTTCCTCGATTTTCCCATTGGCACACAGAATGCTCATATTAGAAGTTAGACTACCAGTCCGTGTATCCACAATTGTAACGTTATTCAGCAAAAGCTGATAGGAAGCGCTGGGCTGCCCCAATTTCTGAGGGGTATAAGGTTGAATATTCGTTGAAGGCTGGCCTGCAAACAGACCGGTCCATGCAACAACGAGCGCTGATATCCAACAGAGCGGAACTCTCCATCCGTGCCAGAATTTCGTACTTCTCAGAAAAACGAGCAAACCAATACAGGCCGCCAGAATCAGATAAGCAAACCAGCGCTCATTACTGTTGATCATCAACACTAGAACCATGCCGAATAAAAGTATTAATAATAGTACAAAACCAATTGTCTTTATAACCTTTCTTTTTACGTTTTGTGCCATAATAATAAACCTTTCTTTATCTCTTTCTTTATCTCTTTCTTTATCTCTTTCTTCATATCTGCTTTATATAGCTAAAACGATATACTTGAATCCGGCCTCAATGACCCCGATTCTGTAGTTAAAATCTCCGAAAAGAATATATCGGATTTTCGCATTCAGTTTGTAGAACGCTGGCCCCGGAGACATACTTACTTCAAATCCACTCTTCTAAGAAGATATGAAAGATGGGCGTAAATGAGCCTATGTCCCGCCTGGCGGATCGTTCTTGCAAAAAAGCGGGACTTATGATACAAATATATCACAAGTCCGGATAAGATCAATAGAAGATCGAGAAATGGAACAGGAGCAGAGGCAATGTATCGTATCGGAAATGATAAACGAAAAACACAATCCGCAAAACTCATTTATAAAGGTTTAGAAGAATTGATGCGAACACATGATTATAAAGATATCTCTATTTCACACATTATCAACGCTTCCGGCATTGGCAGAGCAACCTTTTATCGTTTGTTTGACGATAAATCAGACGTTGTGCTGTATCAGATGGAATTAGTATTCACTGAATTCATCCATCGTATGGGGCCTCATACCGATGCCAGAGTGGTAATCAAATCTCTATTTGACATCTGGCTTGCTCATAAGGTACTCTTTTCTTCTTTGATCAAAGCAAACCTCTATGAGAAGTTTCAAACCCGGCTTGTCTTAATAGTCGAAGAAAAACTAAAATTTATCAAAGTCAATGTTGGTTTGGATGACAGACGTTGGCAATACTTTATACATATCCGCGCGGCAATGCTGTTTACCGCGCTGCGGGTTGCGATCACGCAGTTTCACGAAGACAATTCACAGGACATTTCGGATACTCTGAACGATCTTTTCGGTAAAAAGCCGGCGATTTTCAAGTCATAAACTCTGTTTGATCATGTAACAAATTTTGAATTGTTACTGATAATTTTGCTGATTTCCAAAGATATCTCATTTAATATAGACTACGAAGAAAATGAAATATCCGAGCAGGAGCGTAACTCCACCAGGCCTAAAGACATACAAAAGTGCATAAAAGCCGGAATACTGCCTTCCTGCTATGAAAACACGGCTATAGAAGTTGAGGTGCAGGAACCGTCGGCGATGAGCTGTTTTACTCTAAATGAAAACGGTACTGTAACCTGCCCGATGGGGAACACTCTAACCAAAAGAGGCATGAAAGGCAAGAACTCCATCTATTGCAGTAAAGATGCATGTCGTCAGTGCCCCAATCGTTGTACAAGTTCAAAAAAAACAAGAGAAGTAAGCTTCGGACCCGATACGAGATATGTACCCACCAGAATGTACGGCAGCGTAACTCGCCGACTAAACCCTATTCCGGCTGATATTCCAATAAATCCGTTCAACCATACACTGGATCGAAAAGATTATACCGCATCAAGGAAAGTTATCCTCAGGATTAAAGAAGATATCCACAAGATAAAGGAACGAATGTGTCTGTCAGAGCATCCCTTCGGGACAGTGAAATGGTACCACGGCGCACACTACCTGTTATGTAAGGGCAAAGAAAAGGTCACAGCGGAACTGGGCTGGTCGTTGACTATGTCAACTGCTCGCCCATGCATCCTGGGGCTTAGTTTTCTTGCCTACAACATGAGAAGGGCAATCAATTTGGCAGGAACCAAAAAGTTAATTGAAGCAATACAGGGATAATACCCTTAATACTCTCTTTTTTGTTCTAAAAACACCCGCAAACGCACGAAAAAATATCCATAGAAATGCCGAAAAGCCTTGCTGCGCAAGGCTTTTCAGACAAAATGTGGTGGAGATGAGGGGGATCGAACCCCTTACCTCTTGACTGCCAGTCAAGCGCTCTCCCAGGTGAGCTACACCCCCGTATTCAGTTTTAATACACACCTTATTTTAATATAACGTGAGGCTTCCAGTCAAGAAGAAAAATACGGTTTTCAGGGCTAACAAAAAATAAGGTACCGGCCTAAGTGGCCGGGCAGCTGTTTAATCAACCCGGTTCCATAGCATTTTCGTTAATATACGTCAGGTACCTGAATCCCATATCATTATAAAAATGCCGTTCGCTTTCGGAAGCCAGCTTCCAGCCTGCCATATCGTCCAGATCCGGAAAGTGTCTGTCAGCCTCGAATTCCTTTTCGAACCGCGTTACATATACCTCGCTGCAATACGGCAAAAGCTGCCTGTAAACGGATTCGCCTCCTATGACGAACACCTCGTCGGCAGGATATTTCCTAAGTTCGGTAAAAAGTTCGTCAAGCGAGCGGCAGACAATAAGCCTCTCATCACCAAAGCTGCCTTTGCGGCTCAGCACTATGTTAATCCTGTCCCTCAAGGGCTGCTTTCCTGGAAAGGATTCAAGAGTCTCTCGGCCCATTACCACTATTTTTCCCGTTGTCATCCTTGCGAAAAACTTCATATCCTCGGGAACTCTCTGGAGAAGCCTGCCTCCGCAGCCAATGCCCCAGTTCAGGTCAGCTGAAAGTATCGCTTTAATAAAATTTCACCCCGCTCCTGTGTCTGTTGTGTAGCTTGGACAACTGCCGCTATTCACGCTTATCGGCGGCTTTGAGCCTGCCGGCTAGACCGCAACAGGTATATTTTTTATCTGCGGCCCTCTCTGGTAATCCTCCAGCACAAAGTCCTCGACTCTGAAAGCATAGAAATCCTTTACATCCGGATTGATCAAAAGCTTCGGTGCCGGATAAGCGGGCCGTTCTATCAGTTCTTCGACCAAAGGTATATGCTTGTCGTAAATATGAGCGTCTGCTATGACATGTACCAGCTCGCCCGCCTCAAAGCCACTGACTTGGGCAATCATATGTACCAGTATCGCATACTGGCTCACATTCCAGTTGTTTGCCACAAGAACGTCGTTCGAGCGCTGGTTCAATATAGCATTGAGCTTGTTGCCGGTGACATTGAAGGTTACGCTGTAAGCGCACGGGTAAAGGTGCATCTCATTAAGGTCGCCGTGGTTGTAGAGGTTGGTAATTATCCTTCTGCTGTACGGGTTATGCTTCAGATCGTACAATACCCTGTCGACCTGGTCGAATTCGCCTTCATTATACTTGTGCCTGACACCAAGTTGATACCCGTAGGCCTTCCCGATGGAACCCGTTTCATCGGCCCAACTGTCCCATATATGGCTGTTCAGGTCATGGACGTTGTTCGATTTCTTCTGCCAGATCCAAAGCAGCTCATCTACCGCCGCCTTCAGATTGGTAGGTCTTAGTGTCATTATGGGGAATTCATCCGCCAGGTCGTAACGATTGACTACGCAGAACTTTTTCAAGGTGTAGGCAGGCGATCCGTCTCCCCAAACCGGCCTTACCTTTTCGCCCTCGGAAGAATACCCATTATCGAGTATGTCCCTGCACATATTGATAAAAATGCCGTCAGCCTTGCTCATCAGACTGTACCTCACTTATTCATTTCGTCCTATGTTCAATCCAAATTCATTATAACTTATTTTGTCCCAAAAGCATATTGGCAGAACGATAATTCTAGTAGGTATAATGTAAAGAGACTCTCAAAGGCAGACTTGCCAAGCGTCTCCGAACTTGCGCCGGCAAGTGGTCCAGCTTCGCTGGACGCACGCCATACAAAAAAGGCCTGAAATTCAGGCCTTTTTCAATATAGATATTGTAATTATAACACTCTGTTCCTAACCTCTTCGGTGATCTTTTCGATGAATTTATCCAGCGGCATTGGTCCGAGGTCGCCTTCCTTGCGCGATCTTACCGCCACCTGGCCGTTCTCCATCTCCTTGTCGCCAATGACGAGCATGTATGGCACCTTTTCCATCTGTGCCTCGCGGATCTTGTAACCGATCTTCTCGTTTCTCAGATCGGTCTCGACCCTCAGGCCGTAAGACTGCAGCTTATCGCACACTTTCTTGGCGTATCCGTGCTGCTTGTCGATAATCGGCAGCAGTTTGACCTGCACAGGAGCGAGCCAGATCGGCAGCGCTCCGGCGTACTTCTCTATCAAAAGTGCCAGCGTCCTTTCATAGCAGCCTATCGAAGTCCTGTGTATAACGTAGGGGTACTTTTTCTGCCCGTCGCGGTCAACGTATACCATGCCGTACTTTTCAGCCAGCAGGAAGTCTATCTGAACGGTTATAAGCGTATCTTCCTTGCCGAACACATTCTTTATCTGGATATCGAGCTTCGGTCCGTAGAACGCCGCTTCGCCGTCCGCTTCGGTGTACGGAATCTTCAGGTCGTTCAGTATCTCGCGCATGCGGCCCTGAACTTCGTTCCACTGTTCCTCGGTCCCGATATACTTTTTCTTGTCGTTCGGATCCCATTTCGAGAAACGGTATGAAACGTCGCCGTCAAGGCCGACTGCCTTCAGCATGAACAAAGCAAGGTTCACGCAGCCTGCAAACTCCTCCTCGAGCTGCTCGGGCATACACGCCAGATGGCCTTCCGAGATCGTAAACTGTCTCACGCGGATTAGTCCGTGCATTTCACCCGACGACTCGTTCCTGAACAGCGTCGAGGTTTCGTTGAACCTCATCGGCAGATCACGATAGCTTCTCAGGTGCGCAAGGTAGACCTGGAACTGGAACGGGCAGGTCATCGGCCTGAGTGCAAATATTTCGGCGTTCGGGTCCTCGAAGGATTTCGGATCGCCCATTACGAACATGCCGTCCCTGTAATGGTCCCAGTGTCCCGATATTTTATAGAGTTCACGCTTTGCCATGAACGGAGTCTTGGTCAGCAAGTATCCGCGGCGTTCCTCTTCATCCTCCACGAACCTCTGCAGTATCTGGATGACCTTGGCGCCCTTCGGCATAAGGATCGGCAGTCCCTGCCCTATATAATCGACAGTGGTGAAATAGTCGAGTTCGCGGCCGATTTTATTGTGGTCCCTCTTCTTTGCCTCCTCGATCATGGCAAGGTATTCTTCGAGCTCATTCTTCTTCGCGAACGCCGTGCCGTATATCCTCTGGAGCATCTTGTTCTTTTCGTTACCGCGCCAGTATGCGCCGGCGATCTGGGTAAGCTTGAACGCCTTGATTTTGCCTGTCGACGGTACATGAGGTCCGGCGCAGAGATCTGTAAAGTCTCCCTGCTTGTAGAAGGATATGGTTGCGTCTTCCGGCAGGTCGCGGATTAGCTCGACCTTGTATGGTTCGCCCTTTTCCTCCATGAATTTGATCGCCTCTGCCCTAGGCAGCGTATAACGCTCGAGTGGGAGGTCTTCCTTTACGATCTTCTCCATTTCCTTTTCTATCTTCTCGAGATCCTCGGAAGTGAAGGTTTTGTCAATTTCAAAGTCATAATAGAAGCCGTTGTCTATTGCCGGGCCTATGGCCAGCTTTGCGTTAGGGTAAAGCCTCTTGACGGCCTGCGCCATTACGTGGGACGCAGTGTGCCTGAAGGCATGCTTTCCGCCTTCACTGTCGAAAGTGAGCAGGTTCAGGCTGCAGTCCTTATCCAGCACAGTGGAGAGTTCCTTCACTTCCCCGTCTATCTCAGCTGCAAGAGCTACTCTCGCAAGGCCCGCGCTTATACTTTCGGCCACCTGCATCACTGTGGTGCCCGCTTCGTATTCCTTTACGCTTCCATCCTTCAGTGTAACCTTTATCATAACTCTACTCCTCCTTTTTCAATTCGAGTCCAATATATGTCTGTAAAAAAATAAGCTCCCGTCTCTTGTATAATACAAGGGACGAGAGCATTCTCCCGTGGTTCCACCCTAATTTGGTCTTATTGCGATTATAACGTGATCGACGTTCATGCTCCGGGATGGTCTTCGTCTGCTTTCCTTCGATCCCGCTTCCAGCCACGGCGGCATCTCTCTTTCAAGGTTTACGGCAGCTTACTGTTCCCTTCAATGCATGATAAAAATGATAGTTTTAATCTATTATAACCCAATTACAATTAAAGTCAACTGTAAATTAGCTGTAGATCGATTTGAAAACGGAACCTCATTCAAAAGAACCGTCCCCGCGTTTCAACTGCGTATCATTCAGCATTCAAATGTCTTTGCAAGTTCGAACTCGTCCTGTATTGCTTTATCTGGCTTCTTCGTGAGCAATGAGACGACAAGGATGGCGATGCAGGACAGTACAAATGCCGGGAACAGTTCATATATTCCAAGAATGCCTCCCATCGGTTTCAACAGGAGCTTCCAAACAAATACCATGCCTCCGCCCGTGAGCATACCTGCAATGGCGCCTGCTCTCGTCGTCCTCTTCCAGAACAGCGAAAACAGCATTATCGGTCCGAAGGTAGCGCCGAAGCCCGCCCAGGCGAAGGAAACGACTTTGAATATTATGCTTTTTTCATCGAGTGCTATGATAATGCCGAAGAGCGAAACCACCAGCAATGTGATTCTCGATACCACCATTACCTGTTTATCCGTGGCTTTCTTCCACACTATACCCTGGAAAATATTTTTCGAAAATGCTGAAGCTGCAATCAGAAGATATGAATCCGATGAGCTCATCGTCGCTGCAAGTATTCCGGACAGGATCACGCCTGCCAGCAGAGGAGGAAGCAGCGAAGTCGACATCGTTATGAATACGTTTTCAGACAGACTCTGGGTCAACAGATCTGCAGGGTACAGCGACCGCCCGATCAGGCCTATGGCAACAGCGGAGAAAAGCGAGATAACGCACCAGATAATCGCTATTCTTCTCGACTTTTTCAATTCGGAAGCTCTGTTAATAGCCATAAATCTCAATAATACCTGCGGCATCCCGAAGTAACCGAGCCCCCAGGACATCGTCGATATGATGGTAAGCAGGCCATAACTGCCCGCATCTCCGAACAGCGGCTTGCCCGCAGCATCGAGCTGCTGGACGCCGTCGGCAACCTGAGGCGTTGCTATTCCGAAGAAATCGAAGAAGCCGGGTATTGTTTTCATGTTTTCCATGATGGCAGGTATTCCGCCCGCAGCAACAGTCCCGACTATCAGGACGGCACAAAGGGCGATGATCATGATAACTCCCTGCATGAAATCCGAAACGCTTTCAGCAAGGAACCCACCCATAAATGTGTATGCCAGTACGATCACCGCGCCGATAATCATTACTATCTGGTATTTTATGCCGAACAGCGTGCTGAAAAGCTTGCCGAAGGTGACGAAGCAGCTGCCTGCGTAAACCGCGAAAAACACCAGTATGAATACTGCCGCGATCATAAGAATGACCTTTTTGTTTTCCTTGAACCTGTTGCTGAAAAATTCCGGAATAGTGATGGCATTCGATACCGTTGAATACCTGCGAAGTCTTTTTGCGACTATCAGCCAGTTCAGATAGGTACCTATAGCGAGCCCTATTGCAGTCCACACTGCATCGCTCAAACCACACCAGTACGCAACGCCGGGAAGGCCCATCAGCAGCCAGCCGCTCATATCTGAAGCCTCTGCGCTCATCGACGCTATCCATGGGCCCAGCGACCTGCCCCCAATAAAGTAATTATCGGAATTAGTATTGGCTTTTTCCTTGAAATAGAAGCCTATTACTATTACCGCGATCAGATATGCAACCATCGCAATCATTATTTGCCATGAAGCCCCAATCATCATATATACCCCCTTTTCCCATTTTGCTGCCATTATATCAGATAATTATATTGCTGAAAAGCAATACTGCGCATTATTATCGCTTTAACTCGATAAAATTTTTGAAAAAGGCAGACACTAAAACCATGAACCGAATAAAACACAAAATAACAGCTATGCTGAAAGATACGGAGGAAGCGTTTTGAAAAAGATAAGACTTGGTGTTACAGGAACGGGTTTGGCATGGGAAAGGCTTCATTATCCAGCATTGCAGGAATTGAAGGACAAGTATGAGATCGCGGCGCTTTCCAACCGCACAAAGGCCGATGCTGAGAATTTTGCCAATAAAATAGGTCTTGACTTAAAAAATGTTTATGAGGATTACCATGAAATGCTGAAACGGACCGATCTAGACGCAATCGACATACTGGTTCCCATCGGACAGAATTATGAAGTATCGGCAGCAGTGGCGGAAGCTGGGTTCGATTTCATATGCGAGAAACCACTGGCTCCCGATATGAAACAGGCGGATAGGTTTTTCGAGCTCGCACGGAGGAAAAGCAGCCTGAGGATCATGATCGCAGAGAACTATAGATATGACGAAGAGCACAATAAGCTGAAGAAGATCATTAACGAAGGAAAAATCGGAAATATCGTCTATTTCATTGATAACAACGTGACTTGTTTTCCGTGCGACATGGGGCAGGATACATACGCCGGTACTGAGTGGAGGCAGCATCCCGATTTCCGCGGCGGCGCGTTTCTGGATGCGGCACTGCATGATCTGGCGGGCATGAGGTATATCTTCGGCGACATCGAATGCGTACAGGCCTTCGGGAAGCCGCAGAAGCAGGATTTCAACCCATATGTCTCGGTAAACAGCAATATCCTTTTCAAAAGTGGAGTAATCGGGCAATACACATATTACCCCTCCGGCGTGGAAGCTCTGAAACCTGCCGTCGGGCTCAGAATTTTCGGAACGGGCGGTCAGATATTCCTCGAGGACAAAACCTCCGGCGTCATTACAATTGCCTACAATGGCGGGACGACTGAAACCATAACATTCACCCCGGACAGAGGCTATTACAATGAATTGTTGAATTTCTACAATGCAATGAACGGCACAGAGGAAATAAAGGTGACTCCCGAGGTTGAATACGGTGATGTCAAAACGGTATTCCGCATACTTGATTCCGTAAGATCCAGGCGAATCGAATACGTCGAGGGAACGGAACGGGCGGAATATATGGAGGCTATAAAGGTGCCCGGAACCATAAATCCTTACCTGCAATAATAGACAGACAACATCATTTTGCTTGCGTATAAATGATTATAACGCATCAGTTCATTAGAAAATTTTTCGGTTGTAGAAAAATTTTATTACTTCTGTTGCGTTTCAACTATGTTATAATGATAATATTGTGGATAAAGTAAATTATATCCAACAAGTACTGGGAAAGTGAGATTTATGCTGCAGTTTCTTTCCGCATTCCTGCCGCTGGCCGCCTTGATTGCGGCTGTTTTCGCGGCGGTGCTGAAAACTGGATATTCCGGCCGCAGTATGGCGCGGCTGCTATACGAATTCGACCTGTGTGTAGCCAATTCACCAGCGCAGGTTGCCTTTTTCATGTTTTCTATAACGGCAGCCATAGCCTCGGGTATCATTTCGGGAGCGTTCGCACAGGTTTCCACGGCATGGATCCTTACTCTGGATATTTTATTCACTCTAAGCAGCATGCTTCTGGTACTTTTCCACAGGTTCAAGATGTTTCCCTCCGCCTCACTGTAGTGGATTGAAAAATAACTTACAGGAGGCATGTTCATGCAAAAAGAAGGACCTAAAATCTTTAAAATGCTCGGTGAACTAAAATCGACCGAGCTTAACCTTGACCCTGCAAAAAAATTACTGTCCGAAATAAACCAAACAGACCTTAAAAATAAGTCCGATGAAGAACTCAGGCAGCTTTCCATGGAGTTGCGGCAGCAGGCTGTAAGCGGCATACCTCCGGAACAGCTGCTGGTAAAAGCGTTTGCGCTTGCCAGGGAGGCTTCGGCGAGGACACTTAAAATGAGGCCGTTCGATGTTCAGATGCTGGCCGGGATAGCCCTGCATTACGGCGCCCTTGTCGAAATGCAGACCGGCGAAGGAAAAACTCTTGCAGCAACTGCGCCCGCCTATTTGAATGCTTTATACGGCAAAGGAGTGCATGTGCTTACCTTCAACGATTATCTCGCTCGAAGGGATGCAGGCTGGATGAAACCTCTGTATGATTTTCTTGGCGTAAGCGTGGGTTTCATACAGGAAGGCATGGACAAAAGCGTTAGAAAAGCTGCATACTCTGCGGATATAACTTACCTTACGGCAAAGGAATCCGGTTTCGATTATCTGAGGAGCTTTCTGGCCGAAAGTCCTTACGAACTGGTACAAAGACCGTTTAATTATGCAATCATAGACGAGGCTGACTCGATTCTTATTGATGAGGCAAGGATACCGCTCGTTATTGCAGGCAAAACGGAAAAGGACCGCGGCTTCGACCCGAGAGTGATATCCGGGGTGGTCGGAAGTCTTACACCCGAAGAGGATTACAGTCTGGACGAATATGAAAGGAACGTATTCCTTACCGAGAAGGGAGTCGGCGTCATAGAAAAAACCTTCGGCTGCGGGAACCTGTACGACGAAAGGAACCTTGAGCTGCTCGTCGATGTAGGAAACGCCCTGCACGCCCGCGCGTTGCTGAAAAGGGATGTTGACTATATCATACGTAATAATAAAATTGAATTGGTGGATGAATTTACAGGACGTGTCGCAGACAGCAGGCAGTGGCCTTACGGGCTCCAGGAGGCTATAGAGGCCAAGGAGGGCATATATTCCGAGACGAAGGGACAGATCATAGCTTCCGTTACTCTGCAGAATTTCATCAGGCAGTACCCTCGGATCTCCGGAATGACAGGCACAGCCAGATCCTCCTCGGAAGAGTTGCTGGAGTTCTATGGACTGAGTGTGGCTGTGATACCTACGAATAAGGAATGTATAAGAGTGGACCATCCGGATGTCATCTTTGCCAACAGGAAAGCTAAAATGGATGCGCTCGTTACCGAAATTGCTGCCGTGCATAAAGCGGGCAGACCTGTGCTGATAGGCACGAGGAGTGTTGAAGAATCCGAGGAGCTGGCGGAGAGACTTGCCGGAGCCGATATCACCTGTACCATACTGAATGCAAAAAACGATGAAAAAGAAGCAGGCATTATATCCAATGCCGGGCGTCCGGGGACAGTCACCGTTTCGACCAATATGGCCGGAAGGGGAACCGACATAAGGCTTGGGGGAGAAAACGAGGAAGAGCATGACAGGGTGGCTGCTCTTGGTGGGCTCTATGTAATAGGCACAAACAAACACGAAAGCAGGAGGATAGACGATCAGTTGCGCGGCAGAGCAGGACGACAGGGCGATCCGGGATCGACCCGCTTCTTCATCAGCTTCGAGGATGATCTGATGAAGCAATACAAGCTCAAGGAGCTTATACCGGAGGAGTTATATTCCATATCAGGCGCCGACCCGATAGAAAACAAGATCATAAGGCGGGAGACCTCCCGTGCGCAGAAGATCATCGAAGGCCAGAACTTTCAGATAAGGCGCACGCTCCAGAAGTACAACGTGCTTATGGAAAGACAGCGTCAGATGATCTTTGCTAAGCGTTACGAAGTGCTTTTCGGCAGGTTGCCCGGGTTGTTCAGGACATACCTCCCTGAAAGATATGAAAGCCTTGTTCCGGCCGTCGGCGAGCCAGCGCTGCTTAAGGCCGAATGGCAGGTATTGCTGCATTTCATCAGCTCCTGCTGGACAGAATATCTGGATTACCTGTCCTACACAAGGGAGAGCATCCATCTGGTGAATATAGCCGGAAAGATTCCCATAAGCGAATTCAACAAGATCGCTATCGAAGGATACGAAAAGCTTCTGCAGAATATCAGCCAGGAGACGTTGGCTGTGCTTGAGAAAGCAGAGATCACCAGGAATGGAATCGACATGGAGAAGGAAGGTTTGAAGGCTCCATCCTCTACCTGGACATACCTGATCGACGATAGCCCGGAACAGCTTGGCATAATGCCCGTTCAATTAGCATTGGATCCAATATCGGTCGTGCTTACAACGATCACGCTTGCATTCAACGGGTTCAGACTGCATCAAAAACATAAAGCCGAAAAGAAAAGTATAAGAAAGGAGAATTGAAACATGGACAAATTTTCAATTGTAGAAACAGGAGGTAACGCAAGAGACATACCCTACCTTGTCAGGGAACTCAGGCAGAAGAACCTTATTGTAGCTACAGAGAAGGATGCAGGTGGAGATACAGTTTATCTCACAAACAACCTTTTTGCGGTAAAAAACATTGCCAGCGACTACGATGGCTTGATGCTGGATGTTATTAAGGAAAAATAATGTGTTGTATGCACAACCCATATATGGTATTATATGTTATGCAAGTTTTATATTGTTCGGAGCCGGCTTCCGCTGTGACGGCGGAAGCCCTCTCCCTTGCCTTATGGAGTTGTATATGAGATACAAAAGAACGGAACACTTCAGAAAATTACGTCATAAAAGAGCCCGGGGTCTGCTCCTGTTTGCGTTGATTATCCCGGCCTCGCTTATCGCTGTCGGATATCTGCTCGCCTCTGTCGTAATATTGCCCTCAATGTCATAAACAGCTGACTCCGACGTTTGTTCAAATTGCATAAAAAGCCTTTGCAACAAGTCTTAAATGTCGTGTAATTAGGCCATTACTATTCATTTTTCATGCGTGTATAATGAAAGTATAGTAAAGATAGTTTTCCTCCTTTTTAATATTATAAAAAGCCGGCTTTGGTCGTAAGCCGGCTTTTTCGCGTCTGAAAACATTATTTTGCTATTATTGCTTCATCTCTGGAGAACGGTTTGTCAAAGATTGCGTGTGTATATATTTCCCGTTTCTTTCCTTCTATAAGAAATTGCACTTTTTTAATCCCATCCAGTCCTGTAAGAGTATCGACTACAGTCATTATCGCCATACGCTCGCTGGCCGTCCCGCCGGGGCTGTTATCCACATACTCTCTCGAGAAATTAACCGTGCACAAGCCGTCCCTGGTACTGACCGAAAGCAGTTTCGTCCCATCGGGAATGGCATCCCAAAGGTTCTCGGTGAGAGGTCCCTTGAAAAGCTCTCTTAATACCGCCTCTTCGACAGTATCACCATCCTCTACTGCGATATCCCTCTTCTCTCCCACGATATACTCCGCATTTGAATCGGAGAAGTAAAGCGTTACCGTCTTCATTTCGCCGGCCACAGGCATGCCATTTTCATCAAGAGTTACCGGTCCTATTTCGCCGAGCGGCATTCCGCTTTCACCAATCATCTCTTCCCCGTTTATATGGATGCGGACCTTTTCGATACCACTGATTCCGGTAAGTGAATTGACTACTGAAAACCTTGTTGTGATCTCGGAAAGCCCGTTCGTTTTCTGAAATTCGTTCGAGAAGTCGACTGTGGCTACCTTATCGTGCACGGATATACCGAGCAGCTTCGTGCCTTCCGGTATCGGGTTGCGAAGCCCTTCCGTTTTCGGCCCTTCACCAAGCGCCAGGATGCATGCTTTCAAAATGGCTCCGTCAACTACCTGTATATCCCTTTCTTCGGTTTTCAAGCCGCTGTTGTCCTCCTTCGGGAAATACAATGTCACCTTGACTGTTTTTGAATTGACTGCAGAACTCTGTGAAGTCTCCTCGTCCACGGCTGAAGTATCGCCCTGTTTTACTTCATCGGTATTTTCGGCAGGCGTTCCATTCCGCAGAGTATTTTCCGACGCCGTACCCTCAGGATTATTTATGCCCGGCAGGCTGCAGGCTGATAAAAACAATATCATAGTAAACAAAAATATGGATAAAACCGACCTTCTCACTTTAACCCTCCCATACATCAGCAATAAATAAAGTTGATGTTAAAACATTTACAGGATATTGGACGTAGCCGAAACAACTTTTGTTCCCTTTCGCACCTTGTAAAAACTGCTACTACTGCAGTATCAGTCTACCATTATGTAATCCTTTATGCTGTCAAACCTGTTCTGCTTTATCCTGGGCACCTTCATGATATCCTCTATGCGCTCGAATCTGCCGTTCTTTTCTCTGAACGATATGATATCCCTGGCCGTAGCCTCCCCAACCCCGGGCAATGTATCGAGTTCGTCCGCCCCCGCAGTATTGATATTGACAAGGTTTTTACCGCTGCCGGCGGCAGATGGCCCTCCCGAATCATTAATGCCGCCACCCGAGATCACTGCGCCGCTCCCGCTTTCGCTTTCGCTCAATATCCCGATGCCGCTGCCAAGGCCTGATGCGTCATTCATGTTCTGGATATCCGGCTGTTTCACTTGAGTCGTCTGAGCCTTTTTCCCTGCAGTTGACTGCGCTGTGTTCACCATCGCCTTTCCCCCTGCTGAATTCTCAGCATTTGACGCAGTTTGCCCTGATGTCCCGGCAGGCAGCTGTTCCGGCTCCTGTTTAGATTTTATGTTGAGCATTACGTTTTCATTCAAGGAATAGACAAGATTTATGTTCCCGGCATCCGCATCGTTCGTAAGTCCCCCGGCCGCCTTAACCGCGTCGTTTATCAACTGGCCTTTTTTTATGGTAACGATGCCCGGATTTCTTACGCAGCCGACCACATAAACACAAATAGTCTCATCGGTCTGTCTGGTGCCGTCAGCTTCGGCAGCGCCAGCCCCCGAAACTTTTGCCGCGCCGGAAGGGGATGCTTTTGCGTCGCTGCCGGTGCCTGCCGCCTTGCCCTGAGCAATTGTGGAAACCGGATCGCTTCCGGCTTCAATTATAATATCGTTATCCTCTCTGAGGAATATGTAACCGATCAGACAGCCCAACAGCATAAGGACCGCGATCCCAACTACAGCAACTTCTTTCTTCAGCGTTATTTCCCGTCCGAAAATATTAAGCTTCATTTTATACAGCCTCCACAATTTGTATAATTCTTCCTTTTTGTGCTATTTTCCTTTTTTTTCTAAAAATAATTAAATATATTTTAACTAAACGCATCAGTTTTCTGATATACTTAAAATGTAATAAAATACCCGGAGGTACAGATGAAAAGGCTGCTTACGTTGGCAATGATACTGATCGTGCTCCTGTCGAATACCAGTATTGCAATCGAGCAACCGCCCGCTCCCGATGCCGGCGCCTATATCCTTATCGATTCGAAAACAGGCGATGTTCTGTGTGAAAAAAATCCCGACACTTTAGTTTATCCGGCCAGTACAACTAAAATTATGACCGCCATACTTGCACTCGAAAACGGCGAGATGGACAAGGTAATGACCGCCAGCCAGGCCGCCATTGACGATATCGGTCCCGACGGCAGCAATATAGGGATTATCGCAGGTGAACAGGTAAAGCTCGAAAACCTGCTTCAGGCTCTGCTCATATGCTCCGCGAACGAGAGTGCCAACATCATAGCCGAAAACCTTGCCGACAGCCGTCAGGCGTTCATCGGTATGATGAATGAAAAAGCAAAGGAACTTGGAGCTGAAAAAACCCATTTTGCAAATACTAACGGCATGCATGATCCCAATCATTACACGACTGCCGCCGATATGGCCAAATTCGCACGCTATGCGATGACCTTCCCCGAGTTCAGGAAGATAGTCAGTTCCAACAGCCTCCAGATGCCCCCGACAAACAAGCATCCTGAATGGCCCGCATTGGCAAATACCAACAAGTTGATGATTTCGGACAAAAACGACCTTTATGTCATTAATGGTATAAAAACCGGCTTTACCGGCCAGGCAGGCTTTAACCTGGTTTCTTCCGCTGTCGACAAAAACGGACTCGATCTTATTTCCGTTGTTATGGGAGTCAAAGGCGACGGTGCTCAGGAAAATGTGAGAACCTATTCAAAAGAACTGCTCGACTATGGCTTCAACAATTTTAAGAAAGTTGACCTGCTGGAAAAAGGAAAGGTGTATCGCAATATAAAGGTGGAAAATGCAGCGGACATTTACGGTCTGGACCTGGTAACCACGGACAGCCTTTCGTGCATAGTCCCCAAAGATGCAGCTCTTCAGAATATAAAGGAAATCCCCCACATATCTACTAATGTAGCGGCGCCTGTCAACAAGGACGATATAATGGGATATATCGAATTCACGAGGAACGACGTATCCCTGGGTAAGGTCAGCCTGATTGCGGCGAGAAGCATCGAGCCCAAGCCCGCTCCCGTTACTCTGGCAAGTAAAGTTAAAGACTTCCTTCATAATATTTTTGTGAGAATCGGGTTGTACAGCGCAGGAGCAATCGTCTTCTTCCTGCTGCTGCGTATGACTCTGAGGCGCATTTCCCGCAAGGTACATTCCCGCAGGTACTCCTGAACACGCCCTCCTCCGCTCAAATATTTGTAGTATTTACTATACCGCGTTACATAATATATAATATAGAAACAGAGAATCGTAAAAAATGCCGATTTTCAAGTAATATCCCTTTAAGGAGTGTTGTGTAAATGACGTCTAAAGCCATTCGCAAGGTCCGGGAAATTACAGATTTGAAAGACATGCTCGAACAAAGTGCAAAACTGTTCGGCGAAAACGATGCATTCTGGCTCAAGACATCAATTGACGGCTACAAGGGAGTTACCTACAGGGATTTCAAGCGCGAAACCGACGCATTGGGAACTGCATTGATCAATCTTGGATTGAAGGATAAGTTTATTGCGGTTATCGGCGAAAATCGGTATGAATGGTGTCTGACCTACCTTTCCGTTGCGAACGGCGCCGGTATAGTCGTTCCTCTCGACAGGGAGCTTCCCCTCCCCGAAGTGGAAAATCTGATGGTCCGTTCAAATGCCAGCGCTATTATATTCTCGGGAAAACATGAAAAGGATATGCGGGTCATTGCAGCCTCCATCTCTTCGTGCGAATATTTTATAAACATGGATGCCGAAGAAGACGAAGACGGTTTTCTGTCACTAAAAAAGCTTATCGCCAGGGGCAATTCGCTGCTGGATGGCGGGGAACGCTCCTATCTGGACGCAGTCATAGATCCTGAAGCATTCAGGATACTGATATTCACATCCGGAACGACGGACCTGGCAAAAGGAGTCATGCTCTCCCACAAGAACATCGCATCGGATATCATGTCAGTGTGCTCGGTACTCTATATTGACGACAAAGATTCGACGCTTTGCATGCTGCCGCTGCACCATACCTATGCGTGCACGACAAGCTTCCTGCTGATGCTGTACAACGGCTGCAGGATCTCGTTCATAGAAGGGCTCAAGCACATCGCAAAGAATATGAAGGAGACAAGTCCGACGATACTTCTGGCGGTTCCGCTTCTGCTCGAATCCATGTACAGAAAGGTATGGGAAAATATTAACAAGAACAAGGCCACCGCCAGGAAGGCAAAAATCGCGCTGTTCATCAGCAATGCGGCATATAACCTTCTCGGACTCGATATAAGGCGGAAGCTTTTCAAACAGATCCATGACAATATAGGCGGAAAGGTAAGGCTTATAATATCGGGCGCCGCCGCTGTAGATCCCGCCGTATCAAAGGGCTTCCGGAGCTTCGGTATCGCTATGCTCCAGGGCTACGGCCTGACGGAGTGCGCTCCTATCGTAACAGTCAACCAGCTTGAAAAATTCAGGGACGACTCGATCGGCCTGCCTCTCCCCATAGATGAAGTGATGATCCACAAGCCCAACAAGGAAGGCATAGGCGAATTAATGGTAAAAGGCGACAACGTCATGCTCGGTTATTTCGAAAACAAGCTTGCCACCGAGAAAGTAATAAGAGACGGCTGGTTCTTTACGGGCGATCTCGGTAAAATGAATAGAGAAGGCTTCTTCAGCATAACGGGACGAAAGAAGAACGTCATCGTCACCAAGAACGGTAAAAACATATATCCTGAAGAAGTCGAAGCCTACCTGGACAAATCGCTCTTTATAGCGGAGTCCATGGTTTACGGCAAGGATGACGAAGCCTCCGAGGAGACCTTCGTATATGCGATGATAGTGCCGTCGATGGATGTCATTAGAGAAAAGCTTGAAAAAACCGACGTTACACAGGATGAAGTCTTCAGAATAATAGACAATGAAGTAAAGAACGTCAACAAAAACATGCCTCTTTATAAGCGCATCCGACGCTTTACGGTACGCGAAGAGGAGTTCGCCAAGACCTCGACCAAGAAGATCAAACGTTATGTTGAAAAGATAGGCTAGTGACAGCAAAAACCGGAGAAATGAACTCCGGTTTTTTTATTGAACCATGGCTATGGGGGATCTCCATTAAGACAGCGCCTCCCATCAATGTAGCAGAATTATTTGTTACCGCAGTTGTTCCTTCCACGATTTCTTTCAGGTTATGGGGGTGCCGGCCTCATGCACTTTTCCTGCTTTCCTTGATCACTTTTTCAACAACTTGAGCTGGTATCGGCTTTTCACCCCTGCTGTTATTTCTATTTTTCAGAACAATATATAGGATAAAAACAACGGCAACTCCAACAGCAATACATAATGCATAGTTTCTATAAAGAGTCAAAAAATCTGTAATACTTCCTAAATTGCTTCCAACCACTCTGCCGCCAAGGAACAGCATAATGTCGTGTATGAAGGTCGCCAGCATAATCCCTGTCAGTGCATTATGAAGCTTATATTTAGTTACTCCGCTGAAAAAGACCAGTGGAAGGAACATTCCCGGGATGAAAATAGCAATCAGGTAAATAAAGAATCCGTATTTCATCATTCGTTCTTGTAAATTATCCTTGCTTTTTACCGAAAGGAACCTGGCAACCACGGGATACCGCAACAGAGCTACTCCTTTGCTGGCACCCAGTTTAAACAATACCAAATTAGCGGATACAATGGACAACCAATACGCGAAAAACAGGAACAGGCCTTGCAGCAACGGTTTTCCCGCCTGAGCACAACCGTTCAGTGTCAGAACGATCTCTCCCGGATAGGGAGGAAACGCCACCTGCAGCCATCCCGATATGCATGTAAACAAGTATACGCACCATTGCGGATACCCATTGAATTGTTGTATCATTTCATAGATGAAGCTATCCATCTCCTTATTACTCCTTTGTATCAATAAGTTCGAAAAATGACTTTCCAAAAGAATCATACGAAAAATAAATTAAAAATACTTTTATATATTTATTAAGATTTTCTTACATGTGAGTTCACTGCAAAAGCCAGTTCAAGACTTGTGTTGTGTAATTAAATTTGAGCTGCCCGATTCGTAAGAATTTCGTAAGAAATTCATCGAGTGGTCTGTAAAATTCTGTTGCTATTCTGACTATCAGAATAGCCAAGGATTCATCAAAAGCAAAAGAAAGGTGGTACAATAGGAGAGGAAATGAACCAATTGATCGGGGGGCATTATGAGTACATACAATATACTGGTGTGTGATGACGATAAGGAAATCGTCAACGCACTGGAGATTTATTTGAAGCATGATGGTTATGGAGTATTTAAGGCTTATAATGGCAAGGAAGTACTTAAAATGGTGGAAGAGAGCAATATCCACCTTATTATACTCGATATCATGATGCCCGGTTTGGACGGGCTCATGACCACAATGAAAGTGAGAGAGACATACAACATCCCCATTATTCTGCTATCTGCCAAATCCCAGGATACGGATAAGATTGCAGGGCTCAACTTTGGGGCGGATGACTACGTGACGAAGCCCTATAACCCTCTCGAACTGTTGGCAAGAGTCAAATCCCAACTGCGGAGGTATACTCAGCTCGGCAGTATGGAACAAAAGCCGGGGCTGCTGAAAACCGGCGGACTAGTACTTGATGATGAGTTGAAAGAGATCCGGGTGGATGGCGAAATAATTAAGGTGACCCCGACCGAGTATCGTATTGTCAAGCTGCTGATGGAGAATCTGGGAAGGGTATTTCCCATAAGCGATATCTATGAACGTGTCTGGAATGAACCGTCATTTTCAGTAGAAAACACTGTAGCCGTCCATATCAGGCGAATCAGGGAAAAGCTTGAGATCAATCCGAAGGATCCAAAATATTTGAAGGTGGTGTGGGGAGTTGGATACAAAATCGAGAAATATTAAATATTCCTTTTTGGTCAAGGCATTTGCGGTATTTCTTATATGGGTATCCTTTGCAGGAATGTTTGCTTCCGTCTATTTCTTTGGAATAAATTCCGATGTGTTAATGAGCGAAAATTATTTTCAAAGTCATGCATTTATTGCAGAATTCAATCGTTGTGTGGAGCAAGCGATAAGCAGCGCTGATGTGCAAAAGCTGACCGGGTATGTGTCGGGCACGGGTACCGGCAATACGGGCACCGGCAGCACGGAGGCGATTGCTGACAGTTCTTCTGTGACAGTAAATTTCAAATATGTTGCACGAAACATAGAAACGAATGCCATAGTCACAAATATGGAGCTTGATGCTGACTCAGCATGGAAGGCCGCAAAGGAATTCCCGAAAAACAAGTCCTATTTATTCTATTCCGCTGCCGACAACAAAGTGGCATCCAAAAATTTCTTGTATGCAGATAATGATAATACACTGTATCCGGACAGCCTGGAAAGTTTGTTAAAAAATGCACAGGTTGAGTTTTTCGCAGCGGTTGATGATCAACTGAAACAGGGCGATTCATTTTATGATATTCAGCAGGAGTATAAAGGGGCACAAGCACAGCTGCCTCTGTTTCTGGTCATTGCTATTGCAGCTTTTGCTTTGGGTCTATGCAGCTTTATCTATCTTGCATCAGTCGCAGGACGCAATGAAAAAAACAGTGAAATAATGCCTGCTCTGATTGATTGGTTTTACAATGATCTGCATATTGTAGCAGTAATATTGGCGGCAACGCTATCCTTATCGCTGCTGCAGGAGATCACCTTACATGATGATCTTACAGAAGGAATCTTTCTCTTTGCAGTACTTTCCATTGACCTGCTGATCGGTCTCAGCTTCATCCTGAGTATGATCCGGAACATCAAGCGAGGAACACTGTTTCAGCATACGATGATATACCGTCTTTTCAAAGCGGCAGCCCGGTTTTTGGCACAATGCTTTCAGGCAAGAACATTTCGACCTGCGGTACTCTTTTTGCTTCTCGCATATGGAGGAGTAAACGCAATCCTGTTTGCCATTGCCACGAATGGAAATCCCGGGTTTCCTTTGCTCCTTCTTGTCATTATTAATTTGGGAGCCCTCTATTATGTATCAAAGACACTCGGATCTATATCAGGTATTATGAGATGGGTGAATGAAATGACGAAAGGCAATCTGGATTATGCACTTGACACAGGGGCGATGTCTCCTGCCTTCCATGCTTTCGCGAAGGATATCGCAGGCCTGCAGACAGGGATAAAGGAAGCCGTAGCGGAAGCAGTCAAGGGGGAGAAGCTTAAGACAGAGCTGATCAGCAATGTATCCCATGATCTGAAAACACCTCTGACGTCCATTATAAACTATGTCGATTTATTGAAGAAGGAAAATCCGGAGAATGATACCGTGAAGGAGTACATTGGCATACTGGAGAGCAAATCCGCCAGATTGAAGCAGCTGGTCGACGATTTGCTGGAAGCATCGAAAGCAGCAAGCGGTGATATGATTGTCAACTATGGCAGGGTCGACCTTTGTTCCCTAGCACAGCAGTCGGTTGCGGAATATAGTGAAAAAGCTGCAGAAACCGGACTGGATGTCAGAGTCAAGGTGTGTGAAAATCCGGTTGTTGTTCACGGTGATGGCACCCTGATGTGGAGAATCATGGACAATCTGCTTTCCAATGCAATGAAATATTCCCAGAAGAATTCACGTGTCTATATCGATATTGAAAGGAACGGTCTTTCCGGTGTTATCACGATTAAAAACGTATCGGAAGCAGCTTTGGATATTTCCTCCGATCAATTTCTGGAACGTTTCGTCAGAGGTGACAGCTCCCGTTCCACAGAAGGTTCAGGGCTGGGACTCTCTATAGCCAAAAGCCTTGCCGAGCTCCAGGGTGGTACCCTTGCTCTGAAGGTTGACGGCGACCTGTTCAAGGTAATTGTGACTCTGCCGTTGGAAGCAATTGCGCAATGACGCAATGACAGCCTTATCCCAGTCCGCAGGCTATAGAGGAGGCACCGATTAATTGGTGCCTCTCTTGATCTTCTGTGAAGTAGTCTTTGGGAACTCCGTATCGCGCGGTAAAATTTGCGAATCATTTTGTAGGCGAAAGTATGACAATTTGCCATTATATTCAGAGATCATTATAGAGGGTAAAGAGTATGATGTAAACTTAATCTACATATGTTCTAATAAATCTAAGGCTATACTAGCATTTTTAAAAGCTTTTTCTTTCTCAGTTTTGATTTTTTCTTTCAACTCAATTCTGATTCTATCGCGGTTAACCCAAACTTCAGTAAATAAAGAGTTCAGACCATCAAAATTAACATTTTCTATTCTATATCCAGTAGATTGCCCAAGCGAATTTATAAATGCATCAACTTTGGGTTGGTATACTAAGCCAATGAATGGAATACTACTACTAGCGGCATAAATCAAGGAATGGAGTCGCATTCCAATCATTACTTCAACACTGCTTACTATCCCAAGTATTTCAGATTCGCTATATTTATTCTTGATAATATAACCAGTATTTTTCATCTTCTTAACAATTTTATTGATTATCTCTAGATCATTCGGGTTTTGCATAGGAATAAAAAGGGGTTGTAGTCGATATTCTTCAATTAAATGATCTGAGAAATTAGCAAGAGTATCAATGAAGTAATTTAGTCCCTTCCAATTTTCATATTCTTTTAGGATAGAAACATCTCTTACCGAAATTCCTACAAATTTTTGCTTAAGTGATATTCCTTCCTTACCGAAAATTTCTTCTACATGTACTTGATCTATTGGTTTTAATGTAAGTGCAACATCGGCAGTAACAATAACTTTGGGTAGGTTTATATTAAGTTTTTGTAGTTCATGTAGTGATAACTCTTCCCTTAATGTAATTATATCAACTTGATTTAAAATAACCCTTGTAATTATTTTATTGAGTTCGTTTCTCTTAATAGGACCTATTCCATTTGCATAGAGCATAACTTTATTGCCTAACCTTTTAGCAAACCAAACAAGACTCAAATAGTATAAAAGTGAACGAGTACTAGTATCATCTTGGATAAGATTGCCTCCACCATACATAAACATTTTGGAATTCTTTATTGCGTTCAAAACATGTAATGGATTAAACCGATTTTTTGAAATTACATTGTGTTTCTTTTCTGTTTCATCTGGCTTTTTGGACAATACAGTGATTTTGATATCTTTTTTTAGCATCTGTAAGCTGTTGATTATAGCAGCGAGAATGGATTCATCTCCACTATTACCAAACCCGTAATATCCTGATATTACAATATCACATAATTGCTTCGAATGGATATTTGATTGGATGCTCTTATATATTTCAAGTTGCGATGAACACATGTTTTCGATAGAGAATTTGTTCTTTGCATCTTGGAAAAGTTCCTCTCCCATTTTTATCCTAAGTTCTTTATTTGTGATTAATTCGAGAAGATAGCCTGATAATTCTCCGTAATTACCAGGTTCAAATAAATAGCCAGTTTTACCGGAATTAATTAAATCAGGAAAGCCTCCCACTCTACTACATACCGTAGCTTTTTTGTATGGTATTCCTTCAAGAATTGCGTATGAGAAACTTTCACTGATAGAAGTAAGAACATTGATATCAATGCATTGGAAGAACTCATTTCTATCAACCCAGCCTAAAAAATGGACATTTTTTGATATTCCTAAATCAATTGCTTTTCGTTTTAACTCAGCAAGCTGTGGGCCATCACCACCAATAAGGAATATAATATCTGGTCTGGATTTTAGAACAATAGCAGCAGCTTTTAGATAGATATCAAGTCTTTTTACTGGATCTAGGCGTGACAAATTACCTATGATAATATTTTCTTCGTTTAAGCTTATTCCGTACTTGCTTGAGAATTGTTCTCTTGAAAAAGCAGGGAGTTCTTCATTAAAGCGAATACCATTATACAAAGTAAATATATGTCTTTCATTAAAGCCTCTCTTTCGAAGCATTTCGTGAAAATTGTTTGATACTGCTATATAATTGTCTATAAAACGTAGGGCAATTGTATTAATTATTCCATAGGTTAGCATTTTAAATTTACTACGGAGATAATCAAGCCGATAATCACTATGTACTGTTGTTACAGTAGGTAGATTTACATGTTTTTTGATAATAGCTGATATCATATTTGCTTTAGCACCATGAGAGTGAATGATGTCAAATTTATCCTTACTTATTATTTCTTCTATATCTTTAATATCCCTCAGAATATTCCCGGAATTTACAACAGCGATATCAATCCCCATTAAAAGGCCTTCTTCAGAAAATTCCCCTGGCCGGAGACTTACCATCTTAACTGATATATAGTTACTAAGTTCTTTTACTAATAAAAGAACATGCGTTTTTGCTCCGCCTGTATCACCACCCCCAATTATATGTAATACTTTCATACTGAGATTACCCCCTATATTTCTAATTATAACTAATTCTTCTAATCAAAATAAATAGTGCCATCAACTCCCAATCATGTCAAGCAAATCTACATCAAGATACACTACCATGAATATGGGTTAAAGCCTGGCCGGAAAGTCCTTCAAAAATAACCTTGGGTTTTGCATCGGTGGATACCTGCTCCGGGATGTCTATCATCCTTTCTTGGGAAAATGGAGCATGGACGATATATTGCTAAAGCAACTCCCGTTACTCAATCGAGCAGATTGGTGATTTGTGTGGTTTTAAGCATACCAAAATAAAAAACCGGAGAAACGAATCTCCGGTTTTTTCTCATCCTGTTACCTTACAACTATGTTCAGTAGTCTGCCGGGTACGGCAACGACCTTCACTACGGTTTTGCCTTCGATCAGCGCCGTTACCTGATCAAGCTTCATTGCCATCTCTTCGGTCTGCTTGCTGTCCAGTCCCGACGGGAGCGTTATCTTATCCTTGATCTTTCCGTTAAGCTGAACGACTATCTCGACCTCATCCCTTACAAGCGCTGCTGCATCCCAGGCCGGCCATTCCTCGTTGAATATCGAGTAAGCCCTGCCCATCTTCTCCCAGAGTTCCTCCGACAGATGGGGCGCAAACGGAGCCATTAGCTTCAGCATATCTATGATCGTATCGATATACAGCGGGATATTCTTTCTGCCCTGCGACTCATATTTGTAAAGCGCATTCACAAGCTCCATCAACCTTGCGATAGAGGTGTTGAACTGGAATCTGTCAGTATCCTCGGTAACGCCTTTGATAGCCGTGTTCCTTACAAAATTGAGTTCCTTTTCCTCACTGTCGAAAGGTCCGCCTGCCTGAGCACCCTTCAGTTCAGCGGCACTTTCCGCCAGTCTCTCGACTCTGCCGACGAACCTCGAAATAGCCTTTAAGCCATCGTCGCTCCAGGGTCCTCCTTCGGTATAAGCAAAACCGAAGCCGAGGTACATTCTGAATACGTCGGAACCGTTTTCAACTATATAATCATCGGGAGAAATAGTATTCCCCCTTGACTTGCTCATTCTGTTCCCATCAGGCCCAAGTATGGTTCCCTGGTGAACCAGCGACAGGAACGGCTCGTCGAAATGCAGGAAGCCCATATCGCGCAATGCCTTGGTGAAGAAACGCGCATACAGCAGGTGCATGGCAGCATGCTCCGCACCGCCCACATATTTGTCAACCGGAAGTATCTTATCGGTCCATTCCGTATCAAATGCTTTTTCGGAATTTTTATTGTCGGGATAGCGTAAATAATACCACGACGAGCACACGAAGGTATCGAGCGTGTCGGGATCCCTTCTGGCGGGTTTGCCGCATTTCGGGCATGGCACGTTCATGAATTCTTCGCACTTTGCCAGAGGTGATTCACCGTCCGGCGTAAATTCCACGTTATATGGGAGCACGACAGGCAGATCCTTTTCAGGCACCGGCACAACGCCGCAGTGTTCACAGTGGATCATCGGAATAGGGGCGCCCCAGTAGCGCTGCCTCGAAACGAGCCAGTCCCTGAGCCTGTAGTTGATCTTCATCTCTCCCCTGCACTCTTTATTGAGCTTTCCTACTATCGCCCTCCTGGCGTCATCGGAGCCGACACCGGAAAATTCTGCGCTGTCGGTAAGTATACCGTCGTCGCAGAAAGGCAGCGTGTCATCGGAGCCGTCCGTACTTCTTATAACGCGCTTTACAGGGAGCGAATACTTCTTTGCAAAGTCGAAATCCCTTTCGTCGTGTGCCGGCACTGCCATAACGCAGCCCGTTCCATATCCGGCCAGCACATAGTCGGCGATCCAGATCGGCACCTTGTTGCCGTTTACCGGGTTGATGGCGTAAGCGCCCGTAAAGACTCCCGTCTTTTCACGCACGGTTGAAAGCCTCTCTATTTCGGTCTGCTTTCTAGCAAAATCCCTGTACTGCTCAACCGCAGCCTTGTTTTCGGGCGTCGTGATCCTATCCACCAATTCATTCTCCGGCGCCAGTACGACATATGTGACTCCATACAGCGTATCCGCACGGGTCGTAAACACCTTGAAGCTGAAGCTTCCGTCAGCGCCTTCGAATACAAGCTCTGCGCCCTCTGATCTGCCTATCCAGTTCTGCTGTATCTTCTTGGTCTTCTCAGGCCAGTCCAGAGTCGGCAGACAATCGAGCAGTTCCTGCGCATAATCGGTTATTTTATAAAACCACTGGGTAAGATCCTTCTTCGTAACTTCGGTCTTGCATCTTTCACAGGCTCCATCGACGACCTGCTCGTTTGCAAGGACAGTCTTGCAGCTCGGGCACCAGTTTACCGGCGCCTTTTTCCTATAGGCAAGCCCGCGCTCGTAAAGCTTGAGGAATATCCATTCCGTCCATTTATAATATTCGGGGTCGCAGGTTATGACTTCATAGTCCCAGTCATACGTAGCGCCCATTTTTTTGAGCTGTCCTTCCATCGTCCTTATATTCTGGTAAGTAGAATCCTTAGGATGTATCCCAGTCTTTATCGCATAGTTCTCGGCGGGAAGGCCGAAGGCGTCAAAACCCATAGGATGGAATACGTTGTAGCCCTGCATCCTCTTGAATCTTGCCCAGCTGTCGGTAAGCCCGAAATTGTACCAATGCCCTACATGGAGTTTCGCACCCGAAGGATACGAAAACATCTCAAGGCAATACAGCTTCTTATCGGTCTTTTCCCTGTCAAACTTGTAAAGGCCGGTCTCTTCCCATTTTTTTTGCCATTTTTCGTCCGTCTTTGTTGAATAAGACAATATGAACAGCTCCTTTCGCGTTACATCCTTGTATCGTCAGGTGTCCTGAATTTACCGTCAGACCAGAGCCTTTCCAGATTATAAAAGTTCCTGTCCTCCTCATGGAAAACATGAACCACCAGCTCTCCGAAATCGAGCAGTATCCATCTGGCGCTCTCGTAACCTTCCTTGTGGATCAGGTTGTAACCTGCCTCACCCATCCTGAACTCCAATTCATCCGCAATAGTCCTTATATGTGTAGTGGAAGTTCCGCTTGCGATAATGAAATAATCCGCAAGGATGGAAACCTCCGTTATGTCTATTATCTCAACGTTTCTGGCTTTCTTGTCCCCAAGGATCTCATATGCCTTGTCCGCGATCTTATCAATTCCCAAAGCAATCCTCCTTCATGTCATGGATTGATTAAATATTATACCATTAAAGCATTAGCTTTGTGAAGTCCTTAACAGCCTTTATATCCCCAGCCTTTCATGTATTCCATGCATTTTTCGATTTCTTTGCCGGCTGCACTCTTCGTATTTGACTGCTTCATGCGATTTTCCGCGCATCTACCGATTTTCCCGGTTTTCCTGCTTCTCCTGATTCCCGTGTTTTGTGTGTTTTTCCTGTTTTCCCTTCCTGAACATTTCATAAATGCTCATAGCCAGCAGAAAAAACCCGAATAGCTTTTTCAGTTGTCCTCCGCCGAGCCGGGCAGCCAGCAGAGACCCCAGGAAAGCTCCGCAAAGGCCGGATATGATTATCGGCCAGGCCATTTTGAAATCGATTTGTTTGTTTTTAATATGTATGACCAGTGCAATTACCGCAGTAGGTACGAAAAAAAGCAGGTTTACGCTCTGCGCAATGTGTTGTTCCGGATTTGTCGCAAGCACAAGTGCCGGTATGAGTATTGCACCGCCTCCCATTCCCATACCGCTGATTGTGCCGGCGGCCAGACCTATCAGAAATAGTATGATCGTACGAGTATCGAACAAAATACCTGCCTTTCCGCCGGAGTGGGACGCGGGTGGGACACAGGGACAGGGACCTTGTCCCATTCGGAAGTGGGACAAGGTCCCTGTCCCCGCGTCCCATGCGTCCCCCCGGACTCTGTCCGCTAAAGGATCATCCTGATCCCGGCAGCGGCCATGAATATTGCAAAAATCCTTCTGAGCCATTTCTCAGGGCAGACGTTAAGGAGCCTGGCACCTATATATCCACCGATGAGACCGCCCAGGGTAACTTTCAGCGTAAGGCCCCAATCGGCATACCCTTTTGAAATGTAAAATACCGAGCTGACTACTGTCAGGGGCAGTATGACTGAAATTGCCGTCGCATGTGCCTTATGTTCCTCAGCGCCAAGAAAATGCACCATAGCCGGAACCGCTATCGTCCCGCCGCCAGAGCCGAACAAGCCGTTCGCTGCCCCGGTAACCAGGCCTATAGCGACATATTTGATATATTTTTTGAACTTGTTTCCCTTGCTTTCTTTATTCATCAATAGCTTTCCATCTTTATTAATCGTTCCAGTTCCTGACTTTTGTAAAACAATCCCATGACATATTGTCTGACTAAAACGTACTCAAATATACAGCCCGCCTGTGTTTATAAAAAATATTAAAAAAGTGTTGCAAAATTTCATAATCAGAATTAAAATAATGAGTGAGTACTCACTCATTATTATGAAACCGCTGTTACGCTCGACCAAGATCTCTGCAAACGCGTGAGTAAGGTCAATGCAAAGGAGGTAATACAGTGGATGAATTCGATCTTTCAGGGCTTGACATGCCGGAGAAGGAACAGAGGATACTAAAGGCTGCGATAGCCGTTTTCTCGGAGAAAGGCTACAACGCCTCAACGACGAATGAAATAGCAAAAAACGCCGGCGTGGCCGAGGGCACCATCTTCAGGTATTACAAGACCAAAAAGGATATACTGCACAGCATACTTATACATTTCATAAACGCATTCGGCAGCAAAGTCATTTTTTCGAGCATTGAAAAAATACTGGAAAATGCCGATAAAAAGGACTTGCGTTCCCTATTCAAGGAGCTGCTTTATGACAGGCTCAAGCTGGCCGAATCGTTTTTTCCCCTGGCAAGGATAATGATTTCCGAAGCAATGTTCCACGAAGATATACGGGAAGCCTTATTTCAGAATGTTTTGCCTAAAGGAATCAGTATGATCAGCGCCGCGCAGAAAAAAATGATGGAGAAGGGCCTTATACGCAGCGACATCTCCTCCACTGCGATGCTGCGTACAACTATCGGCTGCATTTTCACATTGATAGCGCAGAAGCTGCTGTTCAACGACAAGACAAACATATCCAATTTCGAGGCAGAAATCGATCAGGTTATAGACATCCTTCTTTACGGTCTGGCCCCGAAGGAGGGTTCTACCACGCCGTATAGTTCCGCCACGGGAGATTGTTCAGCTAAGAAAAACAGATAACCCCATAAACAATACCTGTTATACGGTAGGTCTGATCCGTTCTTATCCGATCAGATCTGATATCGTATTGGCATTTAGGCATTTACGTATTGACACATTTAACACTTAAGCATTTCATTTTTTCGGTTCTTGAAAAGGAGGTTTGAAAATGAAAAAGTCATCGGCTATCTATATACTTATACCTTTAATTCTCGCCCCGACTCTCTTCCTAACCGGCTGCGGCAGCAGTAATACACTCGAACTCAGCGGTACTATCGAGGCGACGCAGACGGAGGTCAGCTCGGAAGTATCGGGCAAGGTTATCAAAATTGAAAAGCAGGAAGGCGACAGTGTCAGGAAAGGCGACGTACTGGCTGTGCTGGACCAAAGCATGCAGGAGATCACTGTTAAGCAACAGCAGGCCGTCATCGATATGAAAGAAGCCAAGCTCGAGGAGCTCAAGGCGGGAAGCCGCCCCCAGCAGCTCGAACAGGCCGGTTTGTCCGTGAAGTCCGCCGGGCTTGCAGTGAACAATGCGTCGACAAATCTGAAAAATGCCCAGACCACATATGATTATTGGCTGAAGAAGTATGAAGACATAAAAAAGCTTCATGATGAAGATACGGCTACCGACAGCGAAGTTGCCGATGCAAAATACAAGCTGGATACATCCAAACAACAGCTCGATATTGCAGAGAAGCAGCTCGACACCCAGAAAACACAGCTCGAATCCGCCAAAGCACAGGAAGAGCTGCTCAAGTCGGGTTCCACGGCCCAGACCATAAAGGTTGCCGAGGCGGATCTTGAACAGTCCCGGCTTGCACTCGAGCAGGCAAAACTCGTGCTTGACAAATACCAGGTACGTTCGCCAGCAGACGGCATATTGTCGATGGAGAATGTCAGCGTAGGCGACCTTGTGAATACGGGCGCCAATGTTGCTACCGTATCCGACCCCGGCGATCTTTGGGTATATGTTTTCGTTCCGCAGAAATATCTGGCGGATATTGCAAACGGGCAGGAACTGAACCTGCGCGTTAAGGCTCTCGGCAATGGGACCGTAAAGGGCCGCGTCGTACAGATAGCCGAGAAGGCGGAATTCACACCGAAAAATACCGAAACGGAAGATGCGAAGGAAAATACCGTATTCAGGACTAAGATTAAGATACTCGAAAAGACGGAATCGCTAAGGCCCGGCATGACACTCGACGCGATCATACCGCTTAAAGGCTAAAGGAGGTGTGACAATGGATCGGAATATCTCGTACGCTATCGAAGCCGATCAGCTTACAAAAAGGTTTGGCAATTTTACAGCCGTCGACCATATTAGCTTTCAGATACCAAAGGGAAAGATCTTCGGCTTTCTCGGTCCGAACGGCTCGGGTAAATCGACCACCATACGAATGCTGTGCGGAGTGCTTACGCCAACCTCCGGCACCGGCCATGTAATGGGCCTCGATATTGTCAAGGATACCGAGCGCATCAGGCAGAATCTCGGTTATATGTCCCAGCGCTTCAGCCTTTACGAGGATTTGACCGTAGAGGAAAACCTGGACTTTTACGGCGGGATTTACGGTCTCGGCAAAGAGATCGTGAATGAACGCAAGAAGGACCTTATACTGATGGCCAGCCTCGATGGCAAGGAAAAAAGCCTGGCGGGTTCGCTCTCAGGCGGATGGAAACAACGTCTGGCTCTTGGCTGCGCTCTTATACACAAGCCCCAATTTCTCGTGCTTGACGAACCTACGGCGGGCGTCGATCCGGTCTCAAGAAGGATATTCTGGGAAATTATTCACGAATTATCCTCACAGGGAATTACGATACTTGTCAGCACACATTACATGGATGAGGCGGAAAGCTGCGATATCACGGGCTTCATATTCAACGGCCGTATCATGGACATAGCTCCGCCCCAGGAGCTAATGGCAAAAAACAACGCATCCGATCTTGAAGACGTATTTATCATGTATGTTGAGAAAGTCACGAACCGAAAGGTGAGCGCGACCTTCAAGGAAATGAGATTTCTGCACGGAGGTGAGTCCTGATGAGGAACGGATATTTTAACTGGAAGAGATTCATAACAATCATAAGAAAGGAATTCATACAGGTAAAGCGCGATCCTATCAGCCTTCGCCTGCCGTTTGCCATGCCCATAGTCATGATGCTGTTATTCGGATACGCCGTCAATACGGAGGTCGACAATATTTCCACTGTCGTTTTCGATCAGAGCAGGACGCAGGAAAGTCGTGCGTATATAGATAAATTCACGGCTTCGGGCAGCTTTTATATTGCCGGTTACGTTACAAGCGAGCGCGAGTTGTCCGACGCCATAGACTCCGGTAAAGCAAAGGCCGCTGTCATCATACCTTCGGATTATGCAAAACAGCTCAAAAAGAATAACGAACCCCAGACAGAGCTGATCATAGACGGCACCGACCCGACTACCGCGCGCACGGCCCTGAACAGCGGCCTGCTCGTTTCTCAATTTTATTCTCTCGATTTGAAAAACGGCGAAATGAAAAAGCTCGGAATGTCGGCAGGCAAACTGCCTGGAGTGAGCCTCAATGCGAAAGTCTGGTACAATCCCAACCTGAAGAGCACAAGGTTCACCATTCCGGGCCTTGTCGGCCTGATACTGCAGAATATCACTATAATGCTGACGGCCTTCGCTCTGGTCCGTGAAAAGGAACGCGGCACGATAGAACAGTTAATAGTTACACCTATCAGGTCGCCCGAACTCATTCTAGGCAAACTGGTACCATACGTCATTATTGGGTATTCAGGCTTCCTGTTCACGCTGGCCTTATGTATCTTCTGGTTCGGCGTAGGAGTGTCGGGCAGCGTGGCTTTGCTTCTGCTCCTGGGTTTCCTGTTCGTCTACTGCTCACTGTCGATAGGTATGCTCATTTCTACCTTTGCAAATAACCAGATGCAAGCCATGATGGTAATGGTCCTTGTATTGCTGCCGAGCATTTTGCTGTCCGGTTTCATATTTCCGAGAGAAGCAATGCCTATCGCAGTCTCCGCCTTGGGCTATGCCATTCCCCTGACCTATTTCCTGGACATTATCCGCGGTATCATGCTCAAAGGCGTCGGGATAAGCTTTCTCTGGGACGATGTGCTTGCGCTGTACCTGTTCACAGTGTTCATACTGACCGTCGCCGTCCTGAGGTTCAGGAAAAGCCTCGATTGATTTCAGCTTTATAGCACGCAGCCTTTCAGCAATTCATCCTTTATATTGTTAATAAGTTTTTTCATGTCATCGTAAGGGACCGTATTCTCAAAGAAGCCCGCCCCCATGGTCATTACACCGTTATAAGTACCGGCAACCAGCAGTATTCCGGGCGCGCTGACAACAGGAGGTATAATATAGTAGTCAACAGCACTTACAGTACCGAATTTAATTATTTCCTTCGATATAATACCCAGGTTGGATAAAGCCGGCACACATCTGTTGCCATAAAAAGCAGGACAATCCGGCAAATTTTTCCCTACCTTCGAGGTAGCTTGATAATAGCCGAGCGTTTCCTTAAATCTGATTTTTTCCAAGCGTTCCAAACCTATAGCGCTTTGCAGTCCGGGGTAGCCTTTTTTCATTTCATCCGTCATAAAAGCAACCCTGGACAACGTATCGCCGAAGGCTTCATTCTCAACCATGGAAAGCCAGATATTCGACGAGCCTGACAAATTCCTTATGGCTTCGGTCTTTTTATCGGGGAGATATCGACGCAAATCAACCGTTACATTTATACCCATGGGAACACCATACACCGGCTGCCCCATTCCCAGCATGGCTCTGCAGTATGCTGTTATAATCAGATCATTGATTGTGACTTTCCTGGACTTTGCGAAGCTTGCGATCATATCCATCTGATCCGGCAGCAGTCTGCAGGTTACAATGCGGGTAACGTTGGAAGTGCCCTGTATCCAGGGAAACGCCCATGTAGGTATTGTGACATCCGATCCCGGAATCCATAAAGCATCCGGGTCTGCTATCCCCAGACTTTTGAATAATCTGTCCTGGTCGCTCCTTCCGCGTTTTGAGGGTATCGGAATAAATCTATCTTCAGAAAGAATTTTTGAATATATATCTGAGAGAAGCTGGACATACTCTTTGATCCCAGTTCCATCACAGCATGCATGATTGGCTTTTATCGCCACGGTATCATATGGCTCTGACCGGATCAATCTGACTTTTATCTTTGCATCCTTATCCATATCAAGGGGGCTTTCCATAAACCTCTGAACAGCTGCATCGATATCATCGGCTTCCTCAAAAGTGCAAAACTTCACTTTATCGATATTCTCCATACGTTTCCAGTACGGCGGATTACCTTCGACAAATCTGCTGCCTAAAACCGGCTCTGCGTCAAAGGACAGTCTTACTGCTTTTGTTAATTTTTCGAAATCCAATTTCCCGTCGAGCTTCACGATGGCCTGGCAATGGAAATTTCCCGACCCGTAGCGGGCAACATAATTATATATGTCATGCCCGTTTGCGGGCAAAACGTCCGGGCTGTCCGGAATCTTGCCAATTCCGGGTTTAATGATATCGAGGTATTTCTCGAGCATTTCGCTGAACAATTTATAGTAGCCGAGCATGCTCTGGGGCATATTATCGTAAAACTTGTTATAAAGGTCCATATTAAGCCTGGAAATTACTTCAAAAGGATTTCCTGAGCTATTGGCTTTTTTAAAAAAATCTCCATACATTTTTTTCAATGTGGTATCGTCAAATTTAATTTTTATTTCCATTTTAGTCCACTCCGGATAGATTAAAATCAATGTTAAACTTCAAGCTGTTCCAACCGTTTGTCTATTATTTTCATTAGCCACTTTTCCTCTCCGGGTATTCTGTCTTTGAGTTTGGCAGCCGCCACCGGGAGTATCCATGCGTCAATATCCTCATATCTGATCTTTGAGGCTTTCAAATACTCACTCAGGTAAGTACTGGATGTCAATGCTTTCGGAAACTTCGACATGGCTCCCAGAATGCCGGGGGTTCCGGGAAGCACAGCGGGTGAATTGATTATCAGACATGTTCTGGCAACATCCCCCGCAGGATCTCCCCTGTATCCGCTGCTCCAATCTATGGCCACAAGTTTATCGCCGGTATCGATTATATTACTCAGATACATATCTCCGTGGCAGATATTGTCTCTGTCCGGCAGTCTGTCGATATAATCAAGTATGCGTTCGACCTTGTCACCGAGTATTCCGGAGGAAAGCGAAATAGTTCGTGTAAACTTTTCCTTTTGGGAAGGTATGGCATCTGTATGATGTCTATGAATAGTGTTTTGAAACCTCGCCATCTGGTATACGCAGCTGGCATACAACCATGGCTGCTTGAAAATCATACCGGTTAATGTCTTCCCGAAAACCCTTTCGAATATTATCCCTTTACGCCCGTCAATTTCCACCATTTCAAATACAGCAGGTGAAGATACGCCTGCTTCATGAATCTTTTGACCAATTTCAGCCTCGTACCTTACCCATTCTTCGCTATAGTTGCTCCAATAAAGCTTTAATACTTTATCACGGCCCCACTTGTATACTTCGGCAGTCATACCTTTTCCCAACAACTCTCCCTTTTCCATGCATAGCTCCCTTTCCGAGGCGTAGATATCGTGCCGGCTAAAACAGCCGCCCACCCAAGTGTTTTCTCAGGTCTCGAAAAACCGCTTCAGCTGCCGATAAATATCCGGACCTTCTTTTTCCATATTCACCGGTTCCACCTTAAGATTAGTCCATACATGGACCGTCTTGCCGGTTGCAAGCAACTTCCCTTTGGCCTTGTCGAACACCTCATATCCAAACACTGTCCTAACGCAGGACATAGACAATATTTTTGTTATGACCAGTACCACGTCGCCATATTTCGCCGGACGCTTAAATCTGCATTCAATTTCAGAAAGAGGAAGAAAGAAGCCTTGGCCGGCAATTTTTGAACTGGGAATTCCTGCCTTTCTCAAATAATCCTGCCTGCACTTTTCAAACCAAAGCGGATAATTTGAGTGATGTACGATACCCATCCTGTCTACTTCAGTATATAGAACAGGAAATTCAGTTCTTGTCGTCATATCTATCTATTCCTCGCTTTTTTCAGGCTTGCTCATTTCAGCAGCAAACTTATCCATCCACTTTTTGTACTCTTCGAGATGATTTGCATAATCAGCAGCAGCCCTTTTGAAAAAAGCTTCGAAGAGATCCTGGTTGCGTTTCGAAAACATAGTACCAAAAGGATTTTCCATACCGTGTTTCAAAAGATATTTTTCATAAGGAACTGTAATTTTTACGTTACCATATTTAATTTCCATAATTGATTACACTCCTAACATAATATTTACCGGATACCTTGTAATACCATATTATGGCTGTGCACGCCCAAGTGTTACATTAATCGTTTATGTTAACTTTTTGTGACACTTGCATTAAAAGCTTCATAGTATGGTATTGCAGCAAAATATCATTATGTAAATGTACTTCCAGTCAGTAAACATATAAATTTAATTCGTAAGGAGCAATTGGTTATGAATTTAAAAGCTATCAGCAAGCCGTTTTCCAAATTTACCAATATGAATAACCCGGTTCCGGAAAACAGTCCGGATGTTATGCCAGCCTTCGCGCATGATTACGGCAATTATGCAGCACGGTACGGAATGGGTAATTACCAGATCCAGGCAGTCATGAAGCTGGACGACAGAATAGACTTCGATAAGCTATCCGCTGCGGTACGATTATCCGTTGATGCGGAACCGGTCCTGGGATGCAGGTTTGTAGAACATGACCCGCCGTATTGGAAACGTCTGGAGGATATTGACGATACAATGTTTTGCTCGATTGAGGAGACTGACAATACTGAAGAAGCTATACAAAGGTTTTTGGAAAGCCCTTTGGATATGGATCGCGACCCCATGGTTAAAGTAAGGCTGATACGTTCGGAGCAATGTGATACCATAGGTATAAAGCTAAACCATACCTGCTGTGACGGGGCCGGCGCAAAGGAATATATCCACCTTTTGTCCAGAATTTATTCCGATACCGCTGGTAAAAATGGCGCGTATGTGCCGGAACCCAGTATACGCGACAATGAGGATCACATTAAAATATATGAAAATCTTGGAATAAAACACCCTGAATTGGACAATTCCGTGGTAGAAGCCCCCAAAACCGTTTGGCCATTCCATTGGAAGTCCGCAGGACAGAAGAATATTACTCCCTTCGTAGTATGCAGGCTCCCCGACGGGCTGTTGGATTCCCTGTCGAAATACGGAAAGGAACGTGGGGCTACAATCAATGACCTGATTCTTACCGCGTTCTATAGAGCAATGTTTAAAGTCTCCCGGCCTCCATACCATGTTCCCATGGATATCGGCCTGACGATAGATTTACGCCGGTACCTTCCCGATAACAAGGCTTCGGCAATACGAAATCTGTCGGGAGGGATTGTATTAAGAATCGCAAGATTAAAGGACGAACCCTTTGAAGGAACGCTTGCGAGAGTAGTAGCCCTGATGAATCGAAAAAAAAGCAAAAACCCCGGTTATCAATGCGCTACGGGAGCAGAACGTGCGGAGGTGCTAAATTTTCACCAGTTCCTTGCGTTTGCCAAATTCTTGTCAAAGGCTTCTGACGTATTCATGAGAAATTGTTATTTCTGTTCTCCGGGATTATCCAATTTGGGTTTTATCTCGAAGACTCTGATAAAATTCGGTAACAGCACGGTAATTGACGCCTACATTATTCCACCGGTGATACGCATGCCCGGAATTTTGCTCGTAGCTTCCAGCTATAATGGTAAATTGACATTTGCAACCGGATATTACAAAGGTTCCGTCAGAAAAGAAAAACTTGAAAAGCTTCTTGACGGTATCAGAAGTGAATTGATGGAAGGCTGTAGATAAAACAGCCTTCTATACCTACATATTCACTGCTTTTGATGTTCTTCAAATACTTCACACATTTTAAAAAGGCAGCATATTCTATTATGTCAAGTAAATGCAACCAATACATTGTACCCCGGTTGAATATTTCATTATGACAAAAAGGAGAGTTTTTATGGACATTAAGGAAAAGCTGAATATTCTCGAAAACATACTGGACATCGAACAAGATACGTTAAGAGAGGAGACTGTGCTGGATCAACTCACAGAATGGGATTCGATAGCTTCCATAACCACAATCGCCATGTTTGACAGCATGTTCAAAAAGGAAATCACACCGGAGGAAGTCAAGGGGTTCAAAAGGGTAAAAGACATCACGGATAAAATGGGATGAGGTGAGATCAATTGGCAACAGGAATATTGAAAGATGTGGAAATCAAAGGGATAGCATGTGCGGTGCCCGATCATATAGTAAGAAACGAGGAATATAACGAAGTATTCGGAGAAGAAAGTGTCCGGAAATTTATTAATATGACAGGCGTAGAAACCAGGTATGTAGCTCTGGATGAACAATGCACCTCGGATTTGTGCCATGCCGCGGCGACAAGGCTGCTGGAAAAGTTGAGCTGGGAGCCTTCTTCCGTTGATGCTTTGATCCTCATCACGCAGACGCCCGATTATGCAGTGCCATCGAGCGCCTGCGTTCTGCAGCATAGGCTGGGGCTCAGCGAAGATTGTATTGCCTTTGACGTAAATCTGGGATGCTCAGCTTATGTCTACGGTATCTGGCTGGCAGCTACCATGATCTCGACTCAGGATCTGAACAGAGTAATCCTGCTTGTCGGGGATACCAGCAACTACGGGATTAACCAGAATGACAGCGCAACAGCCATGATTTTTGGAGATGGAGGATCTGCTACTGCGCTGGAAAGAACTGCAGGGAAGGATATAAAATACTTTTTAAAGACTAAAGGAAGCGGTTACAGAAATATCATTGTTCCCGCCGGTCACGCAAGGAGCAGGAGCAGAAAAGACGTGGCTGAATCGGAATACGAACTTTCCATGGATGGATCAAACATTTTCTCATTCACCATAACAGATGTTCCCCGGACTATTGAAAGCTTCATGTCCAAATACAATATTGGCAGGAACGATGTAGACATGTATGTGTTTCATCAGGCTAATCGCTTTATTCTTAGGCATTTGGCAAAAAAATTGAATCTGCCCATGGACAAAGTGCCTTTATCTATTGAAAGGTACGGCAATACAAGCGGAGAGTCCATCCCGGTGACTCTTGTAGACGCGCTGGGGAACGAGGAAGCAAGCGGACCGCTAAAACTGTTTTTATGCGGCTTCGGTATCGGCTTGTCCTGGGGAGGCATATACCTGGAAATGGACAAATCTGTCTGCCTTCCAATGATATACACCAATGACTATTATAAAGAGGGATGAGATATGATAAATCCATTGGATCTGAGCGGGAAAAATGTTATGGTTACAGGCGCTTCCTCCGGCATCGGCAGGGAGATTGCCATCTTTCTGAGCAAATTGGGCGCCAATGTTATTATGGTAGCAAGGAATGAGGAAAGGCTGAAGGAAACATATAACGAACTTGAACCCGGCTATCATTCCTATTACCTGATGGACTTTAATAATCCGGATACAATTGAAAGCATGATGGACAATGTCTGCGCTAACGGGTTAAAGCTCAACGGACTGGTGCATTCGGCAGGCATATCCCAAACCATGCCTCTGCAGTACTTAAAACTAAGCGATTTAGGAAGCATCATGTCAGTAAACTTTTTTTCTTTTGTAGAGCTTGCGAAACATTTTTCAAAACGGAAGAATAATAATAACGGCGGCAGTATAGTCGCCATATCATCCATATCGAGCAGGGTCGGCGCCAGAGGCCTGACTGCATATTGCGCAAGCAAGGGAGCTCTTGAAAGCGCCATCAGATCCATGGCGCTGGATCTTGCCCCAAAGAAAATAAGAATCAACTCGGTTGCTCCCGCTATGATAGGAACTAAAATATATGACGGACTAAAGGAAATCGTCAATAATAAGGATTTTGAAGCCGAACTGATGAAGAGACAGGTCCTGGGAATCGGCAAACCCGCAGATGTTGCCCATGCGGCTGCTTTTCTGCTAAGCGATGCTTCCGGGTTTATCACAGGTACATCCATGATCGTCGACGGAGGATATACGGCCCACTAGAATCGGATTGCCATATCACGGTGCTTTCGAAGGGTTCCGCTTATAAAAGTATTAGCGGGACCCTTCTTCTGTAATTACATGGCTATGCAGCCCCCTTCTTCTGTAATTACATGGTTATGCGGCCCCTCCTTCTGTAATTACATGGCTATGCGCCCCCTCCCTGTCACAGTCACTGTCGTATGTAATATCGTTATGGGAAGAATAAAGGAAAATCGCATCTTTAATCGGACTAAAACAGAAAACAAACATTATAAATATAAAGTATAATGTGATAGAATTTAAGCGGGCGGAACAATTTGCACATTCCGGTACCGAATGACAGGAGGTTTTAAATGAAAAGGAAACTGACGGCGCTGATCCTCACAGCAGTCGCGCTTTTGACGGTGTTTTCACCCGGTTTGTCGGTCAACGCCGACTCAAGGTATTACAACATAGAAGGTTATAATGTAAACGTAGACGTACAGCCCGACGGCTCCGCATATATCGATGAAAGGCTTACCTACAACTTCAGCGGGAACTTCAACGGAGTTACACGTGATATCGACTTCAGCGATACCGACGGAATAAAGGGAGTCAAGGTGTATGTGGACGACAACGGCACGGAAAGAGAGCTTGCGGTTAATTCGGACAGCAGCCTCGACGCCGAAGGTCCGTCCGGGACATATAACATGGTAACGGAAGGCAGTCTGGAGCGTTTCAAGGTCTATGAGAAATCGAGCAACCAGACTAAAACTTTTATTTATAGGTATACCTTCCTCAATGTCTGCACCAGATACAACGATATAGCGGAATTCAATCGAAAGATAATTGATGCAAATCATGATGTGCCTTACAGCGGTATTGTTGTAAACATTAACCTGCCGGAAGGCGCTTCTGCAAACGATATAAAGGTTTACGGCCACGGTCCGTTGACGGGCGCAAGCAAAATAATCGACGGAAGGAATGTGCAATTCACACTGGATTACCTCCCCCCGGGAGACTGGATGGAGACGCTTGTACTGTTCCCTACATCTCTGGTACCGCAATCAAGCAGAGTTGTCAACAAGGATCAATTGCCCGAAATAATGGCCAACGAAAAACAACAGGCTGAAGAAGCGAACAGGCAAAGAGAGGAAGCGCGGCGCCAGGTAGAGGCATATCAGAAGCGGCAGGAAGAAATCCGGAAGAGGGACGCGGCTCTGAGGCCCATAGGCAATGCCATCGGTGTTACGATGTTCTGCCTGTGGTTCGTGTTGATTTTCTGGCTCTATTTCAAGTATGACAAGGAATTAAAACACAGCTTCGAAGGCAAATACTACAGGGAGCTTCCCGGCGAATATACTCCCGCGGAAATGAGCGTGCTCATGTCGATGGGCAGCGTTGATACGCGGGATATAACGGCTACACTCATGGACCTTGTCAGGAAGGAACAGCTTCTGCTCAATAACGGCACTTATGTCAAGCACGGATTCTTCAAGGATAAGGAAGTCCAGGACTACAGCCTGGCAATCAACCCGCAGGCGCCCAATGTGAGCCTGAAAAGGCACGAAGCCTTTTTAATGGATTGGTTCCTGGGCAGGGTCGGAAACGGTTACAGCGTACGGCTGGACGACATTTCAGACTATTGCAAATCGACTTCGGGCGCACGTCATTTTACCGAAGACTATTCAAAATGGCAGAGCCTTGCCAAAGAGGAAGCCGACAAAAACAATTTCTTCGACGAGACCTGCAGCACGGGCCGGCTGATCGGGATACTTTCCTCGCTTGCCTGTCTCGGGCTTGGAATACTGGTCATAGCTGCGTTGAAGTCAGCCTTCGGAGTTGCCTTGATCATACAGGCGATCATACTCATGATCTTCTCTGCAAGGCTCAAAAGGCGCACTGCTTACGGAAATGAGCAGCATGCAATGTGGCACGCCTTCAAAAACTTCCTGAAGGATTTCAGCAATCTGGAAAAGGCGGAGATGCCTTCGATAGTCATGTGGGAACATTACCTTGTATATGCTATTTCTCTCGGAGTAGCCAAGGAAGTCATCAGGCAGCTGCCTCTCGTATTCACCGATGCTGACCTGCAGAATAATCGCCTGACCTTTATGTACGGCTACAGCTTCCACAATTTCGCAGCGTTTACCAATGCTTTCGATATGACCGTGGATTCCGTCGACAGCGCGATCAACAATGCATTCTCCGTGGCCAATTCGACCAACTCGTCGGCTTCGGGCGGAGGAGGCGGCTTCAGCGGTGGAAGCTCCGGCGGAGGCGGAGGAGGCGGCGGCGCCGGAGCGTTCTAGCAGACGCGCTTGTTAGCGGGCACGGGCACATTCTGGCAGATGCGATGTTTTGAGCATGTGCGACCCGGTAGACGCGGAGTAGGCACGGCGCATTCCAGCAGATGCGATGTTTTGAGTTTGTGAGACCCGGTAGGCACGGAGTAGGCACAAACGGTTCTGCTGTACGAGACATTTCACTGGCAGCGCGCAATCGCAAAACAGGTACATCAATATGTTATGATCCTGCTGCCAAGGGCGGCGGGTTTAATAAAAAACAAGAGGAGGATACTTGAATGACACCATTCCTGGTTATTTTAATCGTAGTAATCCTGGCAGTCGTTATATTCGCAATAGGTTCCTACAACGGCCTCGTAGGCAAACGCAACAAGGTAGCCAACTCATGGAGCCAGATAGATGTCCAGCTCAAGAGAAGATTCGATCTTATACCGAATCTGCTTGAGACGGTGAAGGGGTATGCGGCGCATGAAAAACAGACCTTTGAAGCGGTAATGCAGGCAAGGAGCAACTATATGGCCTCGGGCTCCCGTGAGGATGTAATGAAGGCCAACGGTGAGCTGACCCAGGGACTGAGCAGGCTATTTGCAGTGACCGAGTCCTATCCGGAACTGAAGGCCAACTCCAACTTCCAGGAGCTACAGCACGAGCTTTCAAAGACCGAAGACAAGATCATGTTTGCACGCCAGTTTTACAACGACGTTGTCATGGAGTACAACAATGCCATTCAGATGTTCCCTACGAATATATTCGCCAATCGTTACAATTTCGTGGAAGAACCCTTTTTCACACTCGATGAAAACGAATCGGCAGCACCCAAAGTCCAATTCTGATGCCGTATGGGTTAACTGAGGGTTGTTTTATGGCATAAGTCTTGCTTCAGTCTGGCCTAAGTCTGGCTTACAGAAAAAGCTGTCTAATTGAAAAAGCTGTCCTTAGAGACTGTGACCAAATGAAGGTAAAATCCAACGTTTGGGTTCCGGTTCCGAAGGGCGGCTTTTATTTTTTCTCATTGACAATATGCATAGCGGATACTATTATGAAATCAAATATGAACAGTTGCTCATATATTAAAAATGTGAATTCTTCAGTGGAGATCCTTATGAATGAAAAAACTTTCAGATTGAACGGGCTGACCTGTGCGGACTGCGCACTAAAAATAGAAAATGAGATAAAGAATATGGAGGGCATAAGCTCCGCCGAACTGAATTTTGCTGTTCAGAAGCTTGATATCGCCTATGATCCGGGCTTTAATGAAGATTTGCTTATTAGCAGAGTCAAAAAAGCAGTTTCAGACATCGAACCGGGTGTGGAAGTAACGAATGCCGTTGAGGAAGCCGATTCCCCCGGGATATCAGAGCAAAATACAAGGCTGGCAAAGCGCCGGAGGCTCAATGTTTACGGGCTTGCCGCCGGTGCCGCGTTGTTCGCGGCAGGGCTCGCTGCCGGCGATGCCTTATCCCTGCCGCTGTTTCTGCTTTCCTGGTTTGCAGCAGGCTTCCCCGTTCTGCGCCAAGCTATTGTGAATATACTGAAGGGCCGTATCTTCGATGAAAACTTTTTGATGACTATCGCAACAATCGGCGCATTTGCAACGGGCCAATATCCGGAGGCTGCTGCGGTAATGCTTTTTTACAAGATCGGCATGCTGCTCGAGGATAGGGCTGTAAACAATTCAAGAAAATCAATAGCCGCATTGATGGATTTGAAACCTGAGTTTGCCAGTCTAAAGACCGGAAACAGCTTCACCAGAGTAAGCCCGGAGAAAATCAAAGCTGGTGATATACTTCAGGTAAAACCCGGCGAGCGTATTCCTGTAGACAGTATCATTACCGAAGGCGAATCGCTGGTGGACACATCCTCTCTGACCGGAGAATCCCTTCCAGGGATGTATGGCCCGGGCCAGCAGGTTTATGGCGGGGCTATAAACAAGACGGCTCTGCTGACACTTCAGGCTGTCAACACTCTGAAGGAATCGGCAGTAACACGTATCCTGGCGCTGGTCGAGGACGCGGCATCCAAAAAAGCTCCGATTGAAAGCTTCATCAGCAGATTTGCAGTCTATTACACCCCCGCTGTCACACTGGCGGCTTTGCTTACCGCAATTCTCCCCCCTTTGATTACGGGAAGCCTGGACTTCGGCACGTGGCTTTACAAGGCAATGATATTCCTGGTAATATCGTGCCCATGCGCACTTGTTGTCTCCATTCCGCTAACTTTTTTCGCAGGAATAGGCAAGGCTTCCTCCATAGGTATCCTGATAAAGGGCGGGAACTACCTGGAAGCTCTCAACAAGGTGGATACAATGGTATTCGACAAGACAGGCACTTTAACGGAAGGCATTTTCAGCGTATCTGGAATAAAAGCCGTGGGATGTACCGAAGAGCAGTTGCTTGAATACGCCGCTTATGCGGAGTCCGGGTCGAACCATCCTATAGCTGTTTCCATCGTCAAGGCTTACGGAAAACATATAGACGGATCTAGGATCACATCATGCTCGGAAACCGCAGGCAAAGGGGTCGAGGCTTTGCTTTCCGGAGAAACCGTAATTGCGGGTAATGCAGGTTTTCTGCAAAGCCGCGGTGCAGACCCCGGGAGTGAAGGTATCGGGTATCCCGGCGGAACTTCTGTCCATATCGCGGTAGACGGCTGCTACAAAGGTTTGATCAGCGTGTCCGACAAGCTAAAAAAGGATTCTTTAAAAGCCGTTGAAGAACTGAGAAAATCCGGCTTGAAAAAACTTATCCTGCTCACGGGGGATACTAAAGGAGCCGCGGAAGATATTGCAGAAAGGCTCAGGCTCGACGAAGTGCACTATAGCCTGCTGCCGCATCAAAAGGTGGAATGGTTCGAAAGAATAAAGGCTTCGGCCGCAGGCAGAACTGCTTTTACAGGAGACGGCATTAATGACGCCCCTGTATTGGCTGCTGCAGACATAGGAATATCCATGGGCGGACTCGGCTCGGATGCCGCCATCGAGGCGTCCGATATAGTTCTTATGACCGATGAACCGTCCAAATTGGCCGTCGCTCTTAAGCTGGCACACCTGACCCGTAAAATAGCATTTCAGAACATCTTTTTTGCACTCGGCATCAAGCTTCTGATAATTCTTTTGAGCACCTTTGGTATAGCAACTATGTGGGAAGCTGTATTTGCCGACGTGGGAGTAACTCTTCTCGCTGTTCTGAACACCTTCAGGATCAGATACAGTAAGCTTTAAGTGGGACAATTTCGATATCATAATTGCATACTTGTTTTAAAGTGCGAACTTGGAATTATTGATATGCTGTTCATTATATATGGACATATCATCATATAAACTAACAAGTAAAATTACAAATTTTCCTTTATACTGATTATGAGATTGGAGATGAAAAAATGAATTGGATTGAGAAACTTCAGGACGCAATCGATTATATTGAATTAAACCTTCTTGAAGATATTTCTATTGAATCAGTAGGACAAACGATTCATTATGCCCCATCATCGTTTCAGAATTTATTTAGTGCCGTTACAGGCTACTCCGTTATGGAATATGTTCGTTTTCGGAGATTAGCACGTGCTGCCGACGACCTGTTATTGAATAGACTTTCGATAACTGAAGCTGCATTTAAGTATAAATATGAAACGGTTGAAGCTTTTTCAAAGGCATTCAAGAGGTTATACGGCGTTTCTCCTTCCCAACATAGCAATGCTAATGCAATTCAAAAATTCGCTCCTATCTCGATAAATTTTAGTTTATTGGGAGGGTTTTGTATGAAAAGGAACTTAATACCTAATCTTATGAGAGTAGATTGGTCTGATACGCAGCGTCAAAACGAATTTGTCAACAGTGTTGTTTCGGCATTAAACGGAATTGGCGAAAAGCTGAGCTATGACTATGTTTGTGCAGTATCCGGCAGTGCATTTCGAACATCTTTCAGTATGCCGTCAAGTCAGGAATGGAATCATGGCAATTATCACGTTATTAATGCACCGATTATTATTGAGCATACTTTTAAAATGCTTGGTTATAAAGTAACACATCATATTCGAGGTGATTATGAATTTGACAAAAAACTGATAATGGACTGTATTGACAAGGGCGTTCCTGTTATAACTCTTGAGGGAGTAATAAATTGTTCTGACGCTTGTATTATATCCGGTTATGATAATGATGGAAATGTGCTTTTAGGCTATAACCCTTTTATGAACGTTAATGACGACCATAACGAAGCTCCTGACGATACAGGTTATTTCAGAAAATCTGATTGGCATATCGGTTATAATGAACAATGGAATAAAGTTCGCTACCTTATCATTGATGGAAAACTTGATATACCATCTAAAGAAGTAATATTTTATGAAACGCTGAAACTTATCAAACGGCTTATTTGGGAGGAAAATCTTGCTCCAGGTCAGTATAACGGGATTGCTGCACACAAAGCTTTTGCAAATGCATTATTAACATATGAGTGGACAGATAATTTTGAGCCGTATCTTAATTTAATGTGCAACTACAAACAATATTTAGACAGACAATATGCAGCAGACTTTTTCCACAAAAACGGGAGAAATGACCTTGCAAAGCTATATGAAGATATAACTGTACTTTGCTTTGAATTAAGCAAAATAATTCCCCAGGATTTCTCTGCTTTTGATAAGTTTAGCGATAAAAACAATCTAAAGCCTTATGCAGATACATTACTAAAAATATGTGATTTAGAAAATGAAGTTGTAAAGTTATTGCAGTAAACAGTATAAGTAGTCCGTAGTGTAAACGCGGCTGTAAAAACGCAACCTTAAAAAATAGTCTGGACTAAAGAATGAAATGCATATGCAACGATAAGTTTACAAAAAGTATAGCCTAATTGTTAAAATGCAACTATTGATCCCCCTGTAGTAATAAGCATACTTTAGTTGCTACCGTTTTTCAAATTTATATTAATCTGAAACATAAAAAGCAAGTAGAAGATATTGACAAGGCGTCGGTCAATAGGACGAATGTAGCCCAAGACCAACGCCTTATCCGCTTTATGAATCTGCACTTAAAAGTTTATTCTGTCTAGAAGAAGCAAGTGAATGCTACTACCCTTCTCAGATCCGTACCAAAGAAGACCCATCTGAATCCATTCCATCTCCAGCCCGAAATTGAATCCCTGCCGATGAATACAGGCCACATCCAGAACTGCTGCCCGTTAACGAGCCATATATATGTGTATCTGAACCGGCACGGCCTGATGGAGCCTGGATTAACTGCAAATGCGCCCACCCCTGGCTGACCTACGTGATGCGCTGTCGCCTGGCTCGGAACGAACTCCGGCGGACGGCCTGCCGGCGGGCCTCCACCTGGACCGCCTCCCGGGAAGCCTCCTGGACCGCCTCCTGGGAACCCACCTGGACCGCCTCCCGGGAACCCACCTGGACCGCCTCCTGGGAATCCACCCGGACCACCTCCCGGGAATCCTCCTGGACCGCCTCCCGGCATAAAGCCCGGGCCCTGGCTATACATACCGCCGAAGGGCTGCGGATCACGTACTATATAATATTCATCCATCCTATACCACTCCTTTAAAGGTCTGGTATAGTCTATGCACGGCTTTTATGAAAGGTTACATAATATCGGCTTTTCGAATTATGATCGAGTTATCGTAAACATCGACCCTAACTGTGGAACCGTCGGTTACTTCACCTTTTATGATCAGCTTACCGAGCGCTGTTTCAAGTTCCTTCTGAAGGAAGCGCTTCACAGGTCTAGCGCCATACTCCGGTGTGTAGGCGGTATCTGCGATAAAGCTTCTGGCAGCATCGGTAATTTCCAACCTTATGTGTCTGTCCTCAAGCCTATGCCTTATATCGTCAAGAGACAGGTCTATTATTTTAATGATCTCTTTCTTTTGCAAGGGCTTGAACATGACGATTTCATCTATCCTGTTAAGGAATTCGGGTTTGAAACTCCGCCTCAATTCAGCCATGACAGTTTCCCTGAGTCTCTCCCCTTCGCCCGCGCCTGAACGTATTCCTTCGAGCAGATAGCTGCTGCCGAGATTCGATGTCATTATCACGACCGTATCCTTGAAATTGACCGTCCTTCCCTGGCTGTCCGTCAGCCTGCCGTCATCGAGCAGCTGCAGCAGCACATTGAACACCTCGGGATGTGCCTTCTCTATCTCGTCGAACAATATGACGCAGTAAGGCTTTCTCCTCACCGCCTCGGTCAGCTGGCCTCCCTCTTCGTAGCCTACATAGCCGGGGGGTGCGCCTATAAGTCTGGCGACCGTATGTTTTTCCTGATATTCGGACATATCGATCCTTACCATATTTTCTTCGCTATCGAACAACGCTGAAGAAAGCGCTTTGGCAAGTTCGGTCTTACCTACGCCTGTAGGGCCGAGGAATATGAACGATCCGATCGGTTTCCGCGGGTCCTTTAGGCCTGAACGGGCCCTGAGCACTGCCCCCGCAACGGCCTCAACCGCTTCATCCTGCCCAACTACACGCTTGTGGAGCAGATCTTCGAGGTGAAGCAGCTTATCTCTTTCATTTTCAACAAGTCTGGTAACGGGTATCCCCGTCCACCTTGAAACGATCTCGGCGATCTCCTCTTCGGTCACTTCCTCCTTGAGAAGCCTCTTGCCCTCAGGGCTGCCGAGCCGCTCCTTTTCCTGCTGCAGCTGCTTCTCCAGTTCGGGCAGAGTTCCGTGTTTCAATATGGCCAATTCATTCAGGTCATATCGGCGTTCAGCTTCCTCTATCTTCCTGTTCGTCTGCTCGATCTGCTGCTTCAATTCCTTTTCCCTGACAAGGTTGCTTTTCTCGCTTTCCCACTGCGCCTTCATAAGATCCGCCTTTTCCTTTAGTGAGGATATCTCTTTTTCAAGGTCTGCGAGCCTTTCTTTCGAGTTCTTGTCAGTTTCCTTGAGAAGCGCCTGTTTCTCGATTTCCAGCTGCATAATTTTCCTGCTCGCTTCATCAAGCTCAGCAGGCATGCTGTCTATCTCAGTACGTATCATTGCCGCCGCTTCATCCATCAGGTCTATTGCCTTATCGGGCAGGAAGCGGTCGCTGATATACCGGTTTGAAAGCACTGCGCACGCGATGATTGCATTATCCGTAATTCTGACGCCGTGATGTATCTCGAATTTCTCCTTCAAACCACGAAGAATGGATATAGTATCCTCGACGTCGGGCTGATCCACTATTACCGGCTGGAACCTCCGTTCGAGAGCCGCATCCTTTTCGATATACTTTCTGTATTCGTCGAGAGTCGTCGCGCCTATGCAGTGTATCTCTCCCCTTGCAAGCATCGGCTTGAGAAGGTTTCCCGCATCCATCGAACCCTCGGCCTTGCCGGCCCCGACGATATTATGGAGTTCATCTATAAATAAAATTATCCTGCCCTCGGATTTTTCAACTTCCTTTAGAACGGCCTTGAGCCTTTCCTCAAATTCTCCGCGGTACTTCGCTCCCGCAATCAGCGACCCCATGTCCAGCGCGAAAATGGTCCTGTCTTTAAGGCCTTCGGGGACATCGCCCTTAAGTATTCTCTGTGCAAGTCCTTCAACCACCGCCGTTTTACCGACGCCAGGCTCGCCTATCAATACGGGATTGTTTTTCGTCCTCCTTGAAAGAATCCGGATCACACGCCTGATTTCAGAATCTCTGCCAATTACAGGGTCCAGCTTTCCTTTCCGCGCCATATCCACAAGATCGGAGCCGAACCTGTTCAAAGCTTCGTATGTTTCTTCAGGATTCTTCGAGGTTATGCGCTGATTGCTTCTGACCTTGCCGAGCGCTGCAAGAAAATTCTCCCTGTTGATGCCATGCTGCCTGAATATTCTTTCAGAAGGAGTATTTCTCTCCCTTATCAACGCAAGGTACAGGTGTTCCACTCCTACATATTCATCCTTGAATTTACCTGCTTCATCGCCGGCATGCAGAAATATCTCATTCAGACGTCTGGTCGCATATATGTTCGAAGCTGTGTTTCCATAAACGGATGGCTGCTTCTCCAGTTCATTCCTGACGTCGTTGATCAATAACTGAGTATTAACCCCCATGAAATTCATCAGACGAGGAATAAGGCCCTCTTCCTGTGTCAGCAGCGCCATGTGCAGATGTTCCCCATCCACCTGCTGGTGATTCATACGAAGTGCTGTTTCCTGTGCGCTTCCGAGAGCCTCCTGCGCTTTCTCTGTAAATTTGTCCATATCCAACATTTCAGTGTACCTCCTTTGGTTCATACCAGCGAATCGCCAACTCTCCCTACGATAACAATTCGCGGCTGCGAATCGCCAACTATTCCTAGCGCATCATCGGTGTGACTGCGATATCCTGCTCAGCTTCTCATACAGCTCGAGTTGTGCGCTATTAAGCCTTTCCGGGTTTACCAGAGCAACTTTCAGGTACAGATCGCCTCTTTTACCCGACCTGTCCCTGTAACCGCGGCCCGCTACCCTTATTTTGCTGCCGTTCTGAATGCCCGCGGGGATCTTGACGGATATCCTTCCATCCAGTGTATTGTAGGGTATCTCGGAGCCCAGGGCTGCCTCCCACGGGTATAGTGCAGCCTGCGCCTCCAGATCCAGGCCGTTCAGCTCGAAGCCTGAGTCACGCGAAAATTCCACATTCAGATAAAGGTCGCCGTTACTGCCCCCGTTGATCCCCGGTCCGCCCTGACCCGCCAGTTTGATTTTTTCACCGGGCTTTATCCCGGCCGGTATCCTGAGTGAGATCGTCTTCTCTCCCGCCGACGTCCTTAGGCCGATCCTTCTTTCGGCGCCTGTAAAGCCCTCGGCCGGTGTGATCTCAAGAAGCGCCTCACTATCCTGACCCGGCATCTGCCTGTTCCTTGGATTACCGCCGCGTCTCCCGGTCCCGCGGCCGAATATCCCGCCTCCGTCGAATGAATCGAACGGGCTTCCACCGCCGAAGAACATATTGAAGAAATCGCTGAAATCACCGGCGCTCCCCTGCCTGAACTCATATTTCACATTATTGCCGAAGCCGTACTGCGAAGGATCGAAATCGGCGCCGTTCCGGAACTGGCCTTCGCTTCCGAACTGATCGTACTTTTTCCTTTTTTCCTCATTTCCGAGGACTTCATATGCTTCGTTCGCTTCCTTGAATTTTTCCTCGGCAGCCTTGTCGCCAGGGTGCGCGTCAGGATGATACTTTTTGGCAAGCTTTCTATAGGCCTTTTTAATCTCCTCTTGCGATGCCTTCTTATCCACTCCCAGAATTTCATAGTAATCTCTGTATTTCATAAAACCACCTCGTTACACAGAGAGTATATTTCTATATTATGTTCAATCACCTTTCACATAAACTGGTCCAATGCCCGATACGCGATGCTCAAAATCCAAAGTCCAATGCTCGGCACTCGTTGCCCGGTGTTCGGTACTCGGTGCCCTGTGCCCGGTGCTCGGTGCTCAATGTGGAACCTAATATCCGAACAGGCCCAGTAGCTGACTTTGACTTTCTTTGACCTATATCTAATTATACACGCCGCCACAGAAAAATCAAGAATTATTTTACAAAGGAAAAAGCTCCTGCCAAAAAACTGACAGGAGCCTAATATAAAGGGGTTGTGCGCCCTGATCTACATAATCGGCTTACTTCACCGGCGGGATAATAAGCTTCTGCCCTTCCGTAATTTTGTCAGGGTTAGTCAAGCCGTTGGCGTCCATTATAAGCTTGTACTTATTTTCATCGCCGTAGAATTTTTTTGCAATATTCATCAGCATATCGCCGGATTTTACTATGTATGTGGTTCCCTCCGCCTTTACCTGACTGTCTCCTGACTTGCCCGAACCTGTTCCGCTTCCGTTACCGCTGCCTGCATCCGAATCATTACCATTGCTCCCTGCGTCTCCGGTTTCGATTGCACTTCCCGAAGTGGTGCCATTTTCATCGGGTGTGCCCGCCCCTTCGGCTGTTCCGGCGGCATCCGCGGTTGAACTCTCATCTAAAGCCGTATCATCGGCCGAAAGCGTAGTTTCCTGCTGAGCGGTAGTTCCCTGCGCCTCACGGCCGGTGAGCATCATCCAGAATTTAAAGCCTCCGTACACAACCGCCGCAACCAAAATGAAGAGAATCACCAGCGATGCTATCCTTCCGAAGTCGGGCGACTGTTTATGCCTTCCGGCAACAACTCTGGCATTCCTTGGAGGTAAGGAGCTCGGAACCGACCTTGCCGGTCTGTACTGGTTTACCCTCGAAACCGGCAGTTCATCCTGCTGTTCTCCTGCACTCTCCACTTTTATGATTATTGCCGTTATATTATTTTCCGATTCATTGTTAAAAGCCGCCTCGACCAGCTTGCCTGCAATTTCGTCCGGTTTGCCGCCAGAAGATATTATCTCGTAAATCGCATCTTCGCTGACGGCATCTGTCAAACCCCTGCTGCATATAAGATAAACAACGCCCGCCCTTAGAGGATTTATATCCGATTTTTTGACTGTCGATATGCCTTCCTCCAATGAGGCTTTTTGCTGCCCTGAGAGCATTTCAGCCTGTTCGTTGCTTATAATGCCCATTTTTAAAAGGCGCTCGGCTTTTTTATAGTCATTGACAAGCAGCTTGAAGGTCTCGCCCTCAAGCTTGTATATCCTGCAATTGCCGAGATTAACCGCTGCAATATTGCCCTCGTCGATAAGTATTCCTGCAAAGGACGGCTTTCTGTCCTTGAAATAGTTTTCACCGAGTGAAATGCTGTGAAGCAGGTTACTCGACTGTTCCACGCACTGTACCAGATCGTCGAGCTTTATATGTATATCCTTTGTGCTGGCTGCAGCCTTTTGATGAAATTTCTTCAAGTCGTTCGTAAGCGATATGCCGGACTCTTCATCTTCCATGCATTCCGACAGTGCAAAAAAGCATTTGCCGTCGCTTACATCCAGCGATATTTGTGCAAAATCCGCGGGGCTCTGATAAATATATCTGCCGTTGGCGAATATTCTGTCGTTATTTACCGTACATGCTGCGCCTATGTGGGTTGCTGCGGAAAATGATATTTCCATGTTATTTTCCATTTGTATACCCCCTTATCTTCAGTAAAGCCGAAACATATCAAATAAAGTAAAGAATTACCTACCAGTATAATAACATAGTTACACCATGTATTCAATGAAATACATCCCAGGCCTTCATGGTTTTTGACGAATTTTACATTTTGGAGGTTCCATATTATGAAAAAATTATAAACAAACCTTGAATTTTATATAATTTTGATTATATTGAGTCCGCTTACCATTATCCGCCCATTAACCCGCACCAGTTCTATGCTGAAGGTATCGGCCGCCCCATAAAACTGGCAGCACGTATCACTTGGCTCGGCAGGAACAAGCTTGCCTTTTTCGAGGTTCCTTACTATAACGGGGACAACCTTCTTTTCCAGATAGCTTTTGAATGCCGATGGACTGCTGTCATTAAGCCCATCCAGACCTAAAAACCCGGGGAATACTACTTTCTCATATGCTTTTTCGAAATCCCCTGCCCAAATGGCATTCAGGAAATCAGCCGCAGTGTTGAAGCTGATATAAGGCATCCGGACTTTATACTCCTTACGCGCATAACAGGCGCCGTCCCATTTGAAGGAATAACCCGCCCTTACATGGTAGCAGGATTCGTTGACCTCGAATAACTCATTTTCAGTCTCAACGCCATATTCTATAATGATTTCGGAAATACCGTCGCTATCTGTGTCATCAACCTCCATACTGCCGTGATAAAAGGTTTCACCGCTGCGCCAGACAGGAGCGATACTGTCCCCGGTCCAATCGTAAACTATGACCTCGATCTCATGCTCATTGTCCAGAGTCCTCGAAACGATAAGTTCCGGAATGCCGTCGTTATCCGTGTCGGCTGCCGCAGCGCTGTCTATTATCCCCGACTGATCGGGAAGGGCCGCGTTGTCGGACATAGGAACCCATATATGCCTGAATTCGCCGTCCTGGCTTTTGATAAGAAGGATAGCCGAATCGGGAGGAAAAGGCGAAAACCGGGAGAACCCTATAATTGCTTCTTTTATTCCGTCGTTATCGAAATCCTCATAAAAAATAAACTGTATTATAGCTCCGCTCGGTATATACGACGAGGCATATTCCGACATACTTTTTTTCTTCAAGGTTCTTTTCCTACCCATAACTTTTCTCCCGAGCTGCGCCAAGACTCCGCCGTTTATCATTACCAATATATTCAGACACAGTTGTATGGGAAACCTGTACTAACTGATTTTTATAGAAGCCCCTGCCATGGTATAATTAAATGTATACTGGACCGTCAGATTTCCGGTTTGCGGTCATATAATAACCCGGGGCACAATAAAGAGGTGGGGTCAAAATGGGCGATTGGATATCTTTCGGCCCGAGCAACGGATATATGGTATCGTACAGTGCGCCGCATCTAGTATCGTTAGCGGTCACAGCGCTTGCATGTATTGCGCTCGTACTGTGTAGAAGATACTTTTCCTCTGACAGTTCGAAAAAGAGTTTCAGATATATTTTTGCGGCCTTTATAGCTCTGCAGCAGGCTTCGATATATATCTATTACACGGTATCCGGCGAATGGTCGCTCGAAGTTACGCTGCCGCTGCAGCTATGCGATATTTCGCTGTTTCTTACGATTGCGGTTCTGCTGACGAAGCGCCAGCTTCTTTTCGAGCTGCTATATTTTTGGGGTATTGGTGGCGCAACGCAGGCTATCCTGACGCCTGATATAGGTCCCTACACGTTTCCTCATTTTGTATTTTACCAGTTTTTCATCTCACATGCCGTCATTTTATTGACATGTATCTACATGATATCGGCGGAGGGCTTCAGACCATCGAAAGTATCGGTGCCCAGGACATTCCTGATAACGAATCTTTACGCTCTTTTGATCTATCCGGTAAATATTCTTACCAAGGGAAATTATCTATTCCTCAGCCGCAAGCCCGAGGGTGGAACGCTGCTCGACCTGCTAGGGCCTTGGCCCTGGTATTTGCTTTCCCTTGAAGGCGTCGCGCTTTTGCTGTTCATACTGCTATACCTGCCGTTTATACCTGGGGGCAGAAAATCACGCGGGACCGGCGTTGGAACGGGAACAGGCGCCGGATTGTCGGCATGACAAGTATGCGTGGTATGTACGAAATGTTCGGAATGTACGAAATAATCCAATGAACCCTGAATTACCGGAGCCGGCTATTTACGGCACAGGTTCCAGGCTCCGGCTGCCTCGGATAGCGGGCTCCCGGTCTGATTCAACCTAAACGCTGCGCAATTCATAAAAAACAAGATACCTGTCGCCTGCGGGTTCATGCTGTATATCTGTGTTGAAGGCATAGCTCCACTCCGCCATTATGGACAGGCCCTCGCTGATTTCATCCCTGAACCGGCCTCTTATGACAGATGCATATCTCAGCAGTTCCGTCAGTTCAGCATCAGCCAGGAATGCAGCGTCGCCGATAAAGCGCATGCCGGACGGTCCCCGTGCACTTGTGATGTCCGGGCCGCCCGCAACTGACGCCTCTTTTGAGACCATTACGGTAACGTCCTTTTTACCGTCGGTGACAAGATTCCACAAATCCCTGTCGACTGCCTCGATTACGGTCTTATCCGCGGCAATTTCCATCACTCCGCTTTTTTGGGCAATAAAGTAGGGATAATAAACGACGATACCCCGCCCGCCAAAGGCTTCGAGGAATTGCCCGCCCTTCTCCTCCGCCTCCATTGCCGTAACCCCGACGGTTCTTGGAAGGTTTGTATCGCCGCCGCTTTCCGCGGCTGTTCTGACAGTCCACAAAAGCCCTGGATTCAGTTCCGTTTCCCGGGTGAACTGCTGCCAGGGAACAGTCGGAATACTTAAAGCCTTAAGTTCGAAAAAACCCATATATTTGTTCATTTGTTCATCCTCGAAAGTAATGTCCGTTGGCTTGGGAGCCACGTCGGTTCGTTAATGCTCAAAGCTTGAAATAGTCGAACATTATTCCAAGATCCATGCCCGCTATCTTCCTGTGCCCAAAGTTCTCATACAAGTCGCGGTGTCCGTCGACCAGGTTTTTGGATGAAATGCCGTGCTTTATGGAAAGGTATGCCTCCATGTATGCTGCGAACTTGTCGCAGAATTCTATCAGGCTGCCGTCAACAGGCGAAAATACATCCTTGTTGTAACACTCGCAAAGCTTGTCTGTATCGACCTTGACCGTTTTACCCTCCAGAATGACCTTGTCTGCGAATTCATCGGCTGTAAAGTACCTGATCTCGGTTCTCCAGCCCTCCGGAAGCAGAGGCAGCAGCACTTCCTCCATCTGCATGTCCTCTATCGTTTTTATCAGATCCCCGAGACCTGCTATCGAATTCTTTACTGGCGAGATGATATCCCTGGTAAGTACTTCGGGCATGTCGTGGAACAGCCCGGCAAAAAAGTTGTTGTATTTCCGCTTTTCGCACGGGTCGAGTTGCAGTGTCAGAATATAGGTCAAAAGCGCAACTATCAGCATGTGTCCCGCGACGGAGGTCTCGGGTATTCTTTGCGTCTGCGCCCATCTCTGCTGAAACCTCAGCTGTCCTACAAGGTTAAGGAAATCAACGGCTTCACGACTGGATACAAGTTTTTTCACACCGTCTATATTCTGATACTCCTCGAGCTGCCTTTCGATGCTCCTCTTTGTTTCCTCTATCCCGAAAAAACCGGTACTCATGCGGTATACAATGTCGAACTCCCATTTTGTAGCCATATAATGCGACGCGCTCAGTATCGTCTTCTCATGTTTGCTGTATTCAGGATCGTAAAGATAATCCCGCATCCTTTCACCGAAGCCCTTCTGTATATCGAAAAGCCCTATGTCATGAAGCTTCCCCATGACTAGGTCATTAAGCTTCTCACCGTGCTTTTCCATCAGCATATGAAATATGGGCGGCTTGATATCTGTCAACAGCGTACGTTGAAAGAACTCGAACAAAGCCCCTTCTATCAGCGCTGTCCAGTCGACTGCATGGGTCTCTTCCTCGAAACGCCCTATCACATAAGCGAAAAACAGCTTCTGTGCCTGCTTGTCCAATTCCGTGAAACCCTTGTTCGGTCTGTTGTGATCGTTCCAGCGCTGCATGCTGGCCGCCTGGTATATGAATCTCAGAAAGTTCTCCCTTATCATCTTATACGCCCTCCTTGCAAAACTGCTCATACCAATTTTATCATAGGATATAGTATAATGTTGGTATGTTTTTATTGAATTATTGCAAACTTAACCGTTTTTTTATCGTAAATACTATATGTGATAAGTAAAATCGAAGGGGTAAGCTTTTTGAAAAAGAACAATCGGTATATAGCATCAGTCATATTAATTGTCGTAACAATAGGCTTCCTTCTTTTATTGCCCTTCAGCGGCAGCTTTTGGGGCGGACTTTTTACCGCGCTGTTCAGCGCTTCAATGATAGGCGGTTTTGCAGACTGGTTCGGTGTAACGGCACTGACCAGGAAGCCTCTGGGTATCCCGTTCAAAACCGAGATAGTGCAGCACAGCAGGGAGAAACTCTTCAATTCGCTGGTTTTCATGGTAGAGGACGAGCTTCTGACGAAAGACGCCATTCTTGAGAAATTCGAGAATTTCAGCTTTTCAGCGAGTATAATACGTTATTTGGACGACAGCGCGGGCAAGGAAGAAGTAAAAAAGCTTGCCAACAAAATCGCAGGTGATATGCTGTCGGGTATCGATATGGAAGAAACCGGTGAATACCTTCGAAAGCTTCTGAAAGACAATACTGAAAGCATAAAGCTGGCCCCGCTTGTTTCAGAGGCAGTCGAATGGCTGTCGGCAAATCTTACCGATGAAAGGCTGATAAAGCGCACAGTCGAGGAATTCAAGGAATTTATGCTCTTCCCGCAGTTTGGGAAACTGGTTAATGGCTTTGTTTCGGACATATATGCGGGGATCTCACGAAACGCGGAAAAGGAAACCGCCGGGAAAAAAATGTTCTTCAGGCTGGCAATGGCCCTGGCGGAGGTGTCGCAGGTCTCACCGATGAAGCTTTCCACACGGCTTTTGACAGAAGGTCTGGAATACCTTAATGCACTGAAGGAGCCTGAAAGCGAACAGAGAAAGGGTCTTGAGGCATGGCTGACAAGAACCTCGGACGATCTGCTGCATAACGGAGAGCTCCAGGACAAGATCGAGAACAAGGGGCGCGGCCTGTTCGAACGCAAGGGCAGCGGCGCCGCTATCGCCGACTATGTATATCCGCTTCTCAGGGAAGGTGGTCCTGCGGATGGCAGCATCAATTTTATAGACAGCCTTATCGACAGGCTCGTGGAGGATTTCAAGAATGACAGGCAGAAGCAGGCCGAAATCGACCGTTATATCAAAACCGCCCTGACGAAGCTTATAGAAGATAATCATGCCGTAATCGGGCAGCTTGTCCGGGAAAAGCTGAACAGCTTTACTGACGAGATGCTCGTCGACCTTGTCGAGAACAAGGCCGGAAACGACCTGCAGATAATAAGAATAAACGGATCTCTCGTGGGCGGACTCGCAGGCGTAGTCCTGTACCTGATAGGAAGCCTTGTCGGGATCATTATGGGAGGATAAGCATGGAGCAGGTCAGGCAGCCCAACAAAACGCGCGCCAACATATTGTTAATCATATTTTTCCTGCTGTTCATCGCAGCAACGTTCATAGAGCACTTGTACAGCAGCAGTTTCGCAGCCGGTCTGCTTGCCTTCACCGCCGAGGCGGCTCTTGTGGGAGGGATCGCAGATTGGTTTGCCGTAACGGCTCTTTTCAGGAAGCCCTTGGGGATATCCTGGCATACTGCAATAATTCCAAACAACCGGGAACGTATAGTAGAGAGCGTCTCGAACCTTGTGAGCGGAGAACTGCTCAGCGTCGATGCTCTGAAAGTAAAACTCGAAGCGCTGAATCTGGTCGATACCATAGTTGACGGGCTTCTAGAAAAGCTGGATAAAATTATCTCGGAAGAAAATTTTCAGGATATGATAGGCAGCAAGGCCGAAAGTCTGGATAAATCCAAGATCGCAGCCTACCTCGACAATTTTATTAAGGAAGGGCTCAAAAAGGAAGAGTTGTCCGACGATATACGCTCCCTTTTGGTAAAGGCGTTCGAGGAAGGAAAGCACAAGGAATGGCTTTCCGGGCTTGTCGGAAAGGCTGTCGAAATTGCCAAAAAGGACAGCACACGCGAGAAAATATACAGGCTTCTGCGTGAACAGGAGCGCTATAATGAATCCAGTACTCGGGCAGGTTCGTTTTTCGTAAAAATGATACTGAATATGTCCAGAAACAGCAAATACAGCAATCTGTTCAGTATTACCGATATGCTGCAGCGTGAGCTCGTCAGTACGCTCGAGGCTGTAAAAGATCCGTCAAACCCTGTATTCACCAAGCTTACGGAGTGCTCGGAAGATCTGCTGAAACATCTTGACGAGGACCATACCCTCCTGGAACTGCTCCAGACCTGGAAAAACGGGATACTGGAGCATCTTGGGCTGCTCGAAGCACTGCAGCAGCTTCTGACCTCCGCAATAGAATCCGGTTTCCGCAAACAGGAAGCAGCCCATTGGCTCTCCAGCAGTATTGACAATTACAGAAACCGTCTCCAGAACGATGAAGCGATACGAAGCGCAACGGAGGATATGCTCGGAACTGTGCTGCAGCGTGTGATCATAAACGAGCACCACCTGATCGGCGAAATCGCGAAAGATACATTGGGTTCATTCTCAAATGAAAAGCTGAACAGGTTTTTCGACGAAAAGGTCGGAAACGACCTTCAGTGGATCAGGATTAACGGCTCAATCGTAGGCGCCGGCGCAGGCATTATCATCTACCTGTTTGTGAATCTGCTGTATAACCCTTATATATTGCCGTTCATAAGCCGTTTCATCGGGTGATACGGTTAATTTCATTTACTTCTTTCCACTTATGATTTCCATTGCTGCTTTACCTGTCATATGTTCAATCTTAATTTCTATCAAGCATACTCTATCCCATGCGCCTTTAATTGCCTGCTGCCCTTCTTTTATATAGTCGGGCGAGTATTTTTCTATCAGGCTTTCAAGGGCATGCCGCCTATCGGAATCCTCAGACAGAATTCTTGCTCTGCCAAAGACGGAAACACTACTGAAATGTGTGGTAAAAGTCTTTTGTATCACTTCATCTTTTTCTATCACGCAAAATGTTACTTTGTCGTTCTTTTTAATACTGTCAATCTTATGCCCTTCCTTAGCGCTATGAATGAATAGCTTGCCATCTCTGTAAACATAACTTACCGGAACGGTATATGGATAGTCATCGTCGCCGATTACTCCCAACACTCCCGAAGTGCATGAATTTAGTATTCTGATAGTCTCTTCATCGGACAGTAATTGTTTTTTCCTTCGCATTTCTCTGAACATAATTGTCACCCTTTTCAAAATTTACGTTTAAGCTTCAAATCGAATTCTGGCCTTGTTACATATTCCATATACTGCACGTTCCCGTCGAAATTCAAATAAGCTTTGAACCTCTCGACTAAAACAGGAACTTTTATATAGTCCAAAACATCTTCTCTCGGTATCCAACGCGATTCCGATGTTTCATCGGAAGTAGTCAGTTCCCCTCCCGTGAAAGTGCAGGTGAAGCCGAATATTACTTTCGTGGGAACAGTGCCATAACAGTTAAAGCCTTCATATTTACATGTATTTGAAGATACACAGATCAATTTATCTACTGTTGCGTCGATGCCGCTTTCTTCTTTAATCTCCCGAATCAAGGCATCAATAAGATTTTCGCCGGCTTCGACCTGCCCGCCAGGCGCAGCCCATACTTCCTTGTGACGATTCTTTACCAATAAAATTTCATTCTTTTCATTTTGAACAATGCCGTCCACCGCTACTATATGTGTTGGAAACTGCTTCATAGTTGATCCCCTTTCCCTCCCAATCCTATCAGGTGGTAACCTTACCGTCAAAGGCTCCGCTTTACCGATAGCGTCGTGACAACCTGCATCTGAGGCGGAAATTTATCACATATTAACGCACCTTGCTTGCGATTAATTAAAAAATGTGCAAAATTCCCCCTTTGGGCCACAATAGTTAACATAATTCTGGACTTCATATCTTTATCGCACTAAAAACTCATTATTTATTGTGAAAACTCATTATTTATTGTGAAAACTCATTATTTAGTGCAGATATTTGCCACATTAGTTGAAAAAATGAACATTCTCGTAAGGCATATCATTTCTCTACCGCAGAAATGTAGGGGATATCCAGTTAAAGAGTAACATTTTTATTTTCCTTAAGCCATTTTTTGAACTCCTCCAAGTTAATTACCGATTCATCTAAAACTGCCTGATAGATATCAACACTTGTAAACTCCTTACGGTAAAAGGGGTGATTACAAACATTAGCCTTAATTTCCAAGATCATTTCTCTTTTATATGAGTCAATTTTTGATTTCAATTTATTTACATCATTCTTAAAACCAGCAAATTGCATGGAATCAACTGCCCATAAATCAATTTTCCAAGTGCCAGGCTCAATAATATTTGTATATATCCCCCAATATAAACCTTTCGGTAACCCTTGCGAATTCCCAATAAATTCATTTCTATAATGCATCCTATGTGGTTGAATAATTGATGCTATATCATGTCCTAATCTAAAAAAATGTTCATTGCTCATATTGCTATTATCAATGTACAAGTCTAGATCCCGCCATGTCATGAGATTTAAATAATAACTGCCGGTAATGAATACATCCCCGTATTTCTTCAGTTCGTCCAGCAAACTCATTTTATATAAAATATCATCTGCTTCTTTCATAATAGCCGAACACATGGTTTCAAGCTTACTCATAAGAACCTCCCGTCACTATGAATGTTGCTTACCTCCTGCAAAACAGGTTATATGGATTATATGAGGTTACGTTTTTCTGTTAGTTCGTACTCTATAAATAATGATAATTTGAGACTTAGAATCATTATGCAATCATAAATGGATCCAGTATCTTAGCATTATATGCTCACCCTCATCTTTGTTATAAGCATTGATTTTATCCTCTAACACACCTCCGAGTTTCTCACATATATTTACCGATACTATGTTTTGGTCATTTATCGTCAGTAATACTTTATCAAGATGATGTCCTCTTGCAATATTTAGACCTTGCCTTAGTATTTCTGTCCCGTAACCTTTTCCTTGTTCAGTCACACGAACAGAATATCCTATGCTCCCAATTCCAGTCATAACTCTTTCCGTTAGTTCTGTCCGTAATTGAAATTCACCTATAAATTTGTCTTTATCAACCGCCCAATAATGAAAACTTACAGGTTGCTCAGGAATCAAACCCAACTCCTTTTTATCATACCAGTCTCTTGTTCTTTCAAACCAGGTCTCATCAATATATATAGGATTTGTTGGACGAAAAAAAATTATATTATTGTCATAAAACTCCTGACAATAGTCTCTATACCCATTCAAAAAAGAAGGGTCCCTACGTATTAGCGTCAGCACAAAATTTCGCCTCCTTACGTGAAATATAAATTGTATTATCATACTGATGCGTAATATATAACATGTGCATAGCTATAATATCAATTATTTTCCACCCATCCAAACATAAGTTTATCATATCTGCATTCAAGCTGGGAGGTTATCTTATGGAGTCGAATAAATTATGGAGGCGTAACAAATGGATATAACATGAGATGTTCTAAAACAGAGTGAGCTGGAGTTGCTCCAGGAAAGCATCGATGGCTTTACTATTTCTAAGTGTTGTAACCTTTCTTTCATACTGGCGAATCCGGTCTTTCAAGCCGTCCCTCTGCAGATCGTAATCCCTCGACCATCGCAGCATACTTACCAGCATCTTGAGCCGTGGGGCGTAGATGCATTTCTCGATTCCCAAACGCTGCTTTAACCAGCGTTTTATTATCCTGAAATTCCTTGTCATAGAGGGAGTTTCAAGTAAAATGATCATATCTGCTTCCTTCATGCCGGCTTCAAAACAAGGCCTGCCCACGTCCTCTATGATCCACTTCGACTGCTCGATAATCGAGTTGAAAAGCTGGTCACGTTCTTCCGCCTGCCTCTTTATATTGCCCCAGGGGGAGGATTTGTCAGGAATATGTACGACCTCGTCAAGCGAATAAGAAGGTATCCCCAGGGTTGCCGACAACCTCTTTGCAAGAGTGGATTTACCGCTGGATACCGCGCCGACTATATATATTTTCATGTCAATACTCTTCTTTCATAATAGCCGGACACATGGTTTCAAGCTTACTCATAAGATTCTCCTGTAACTATGCCAACGTTGCCTGCCGCACCCAAATAAATTCAGCAGGCATGCAAACAAGACATAGCCTGCTGCTGTGCACTGCGTCACTGTACATGTGCAGCATCACTAATTGAACGAGCGCCAGAAAGCCCCGTCCTTGTTCAAGATACCGGATAATTCATCGAACTTTATCGAAAACTCGGGAAAGCCTGCAGCGTACGGCGCTATTTCATAAGGTGTGAAATACAGTACCAGTGAGTCCCCTGTGATATAGAAAGGCTGATCCTTTTGTATGCCTTTATAATCCTCGGTCCAGTACAGATTATTCTCGGGATCCACAGCCATCCGGTCCCTCATTTGTTTGCCGACAATGTCGCTCAAAACCTTTGCATAATTACTGCCGCTTTTGAAAAGATCCTTTAGTTGGTATACCGACCCGTTTTTGAGATCGATATGCAGATACTCCTGGCTGGGCATCCCGTGAGCGGCACCCTTGGGGTAATAATAACCCGTCCTCTCAAGCACCAGCAGGTCCTTCTTTTGCAGTCCGACGGAAAAACTGCTGTCATAAGTATAATCAAGATTATCCTCCGGCTTGACCGCCGCCGTCGAAGTATCTTCCAGATCGCTTGCCAACAGCTTGTTGAGCGCCTCCTCAGCTTTTGCATCAGCCATACCGCTAAACGTTGGATAATAGACCAGGTAATCTCTGTTAGGCTTGAATTTGGTCTCACTTATCGTTACACCGCCGTCAAGTACTAGAGACGAAGCAGGTTTGTAGACCGTTTCGCCCTTCTCGTTCATATAGTACGATCTTCGATCGGCATCGACATATATGAGCTCTCCTGTCTTCTCAAGCATGCCCGAGCCTTCCGCTGAGGGCAGCGTATCAATACGTTTGCCGTTAGCATCCACAAAGTACAGCTCCTTGCCGTCACTTACCGAAGCGGTTCCGTCCTTGAAGGGCTGCAGTATGTCGTAATATATGAAATCGGTAAGCAATTTGCCGTTCTGACCCGCCAGCGCATACCTGGTTCCCGCCGGCGGAAATTCCGGGTCCACAGACTTTCCAACGGCAACCATATTATCCCCCAGCTGCCGTACATCGCTGTACTCAGGCTGGATAACAAACCTGCCTGTCCTGTCGATCAGCCCATACCTGTTATTATCCGAAGCGTCCCTTATACTTGCTGTTGCTATCCCTTCTTCAAAGGCGCCGGCATATGAAAAAGCAGGCTGGATGACGATATTGCCGTTTATATCCAAATATCCGGATTTATCATTTCCGATCTTACGGAATTCCATCATTCCATCAGATATCCTGCCTACATAAGTGTAATTGAAAGTTTTTATCGTGTTACCAGACAGATCTATGAGCGCATACTGCTGTTCCGAAATCATGACTGAGGCTCTGCCGCCTTCAAAGTCTGTAGCATTCTGATAAGCCGCTTTGATAACCGGTTTTCCGGTTTCATCCAGATAACCATATATCAGAGTGCCGTCCTTCGACTTGGTCTGGTAGATCGCACGTTTGTTTTTATAGCTGCCGATATAGCTGTATTTATCGGATAACGCCCTCCCCGACTCATCCAGGACGACGCTTCCCTTTTGGTCGTAAGCGATGGCCAGTCCTTCGCTGTAATTGTTTATGTAGTCATACACAGGCTCTGCGATAAACCTGCCCGTCACGTCGATTATACCGTACTTATCATCCTTGCCGGCAATAGCCAGTCCATTGTCCTGAAATCTCTCCACCTGAGAAAATAGGGGCTCTATAACAAATTTGCCTGTACTGTCTATGTAGCCTGTCTTTTTATTATCCAGATAATTCTCCCGTGCCGGGTAAAGTTTAATTTCCCGGGTATCCGCAGTGCCATTGCCTTCGGGTTGCAAATCAGTACCGATACCCGCACCGGTTATCACAGCTGTACCCGCGGTTTGAGCCGCACCTTCCGCAGTACCTGCATCCGTACTTGTTGCCGTACCTGCCGCCGGAGCATTTACTGAAGCATTTCCCGCAACCTCGTCCATGGTGCTCACAGCCCGCTGTGTACCGCATGAAGCAGAAGCAGCCAGTATTACAGACAAAACTAACAAAACGACAGTTTTTCCAAATCTGTTCATATATCCTCCAAAAATTGCGGGATTTCTAAATTCATAATATCACAACTCATAGACCAAAATAATGCCTGCTTTCTTAAAAAATGGTTAATCCGGGTCAGACTAGTTTTGATATGTATTGTGTATGATCCGTTGTGTTATAATGTTAAAAACAAAGCAAAGGAAAAATAGAACATGTTCAAATACGAAACGCATCTGCATACCGATGAGACAAGTCCCTGCGGAAGAGTGCCGGCTGCCGAGGCGGTACGGATTTATAGAAATGCCGGCTATACCGGAATAGTAGTGACAGATCACTATAGCCGCGGCTTTTTCGAAAGGCTGCTCTTCAAGAACTGGGAAACAAAAATCGACCTGTATCTGGCAGGCTACCGGAAAGCCCTGGATGAGGGCGCAAGATCAGGTTTGGACGTCCACCTGGGAATGGAGATTCAATTCAATGAGAACCCGAACGACTACCTTGTCTACGGTTTTGACGAGCAATTGCTGCGTGCGCATAAAAAGCTGTACAGGCTTGGTCTGGAGAATTTCAGAAAGCTCACGGCCGGCAGCGGCGTTGTTATCATTCAGGCGCATCCGTTCAGGCCGCGTATGATACCCGCCAATCCTGCTCTTATAGATGGCATTGAGATATACAATGGAAATCCGAGGCATGATTCCTCAAACCACCTGGCATTGGAGTATGCGCGGGAAAACGGTCTCAAAATGCTTTCGGGCTCGGACTTCCACCAGGTGCAGGATGCCGCGAGGGGCGGAATAATAGTCGATGAGCGCGTCAAGCCCGGCGGGTTTGCGAGAATGATAATGGAGAACGGCAATATTGAATGTATACGGACCTGAACGTCGTAAACAATATTCTATAAAAACGCATTTCTATCAGACACCATACACCTCCTTTCGTATGATTAAATGTAAACAATAAAACAAGCAGGCTATCTTTAAAGGAGTGCAAAATCATGGATAAAAGATTATTCTTGTCTGACAGCAATAGAAAAATCGGCGGCGTTTGCGGAGGTGTCGGCGAATACTTTGGTATAGATCCAACAATAGTCAGGTTGATATGGTTCTTTTCGATATTCCTGGAAGGCGCCGGACTTCTGGCCTATTTCATAGCATGGATAGTAATACCGAGGCGCAGCAGCTGCAAATATCATGACTGGTAAAAACAATCTCCAGCAATTGGTTAATCACCCATTGAGACAGGTCCATCAATAATGGCCTGTCTTTTTTTTGTATTAATCACGGAGCCAGTTCTCCATTCGCTGGAAAAACGGAACAAAAGAACCGTCCCTGTGTTCCACCAATGCTTGCTTTACCCTGCTTTTTTCTGGTAAAATATGATTGTATTGCAAAAAATCGCTTTTCTGCCAAAATTCGATTCATTTCGGAGGCGCTGAGGATGAACAACGAGGCCTGGATCATTTCCGCAAATATGGGGCTCGGCCACCAGAGAGCCACCTACCCGCTCAGAGAAATAGCATATGACGGTATACAGTTATTCGGAGAAGATGAAATTTGTCAGAAAAAAGAGAAAAGGCAGTGGAAGATTTTCCAGAATTCCTACGAATCATTGTCCCGGACACGGCAGATACCCCTTATAGGCCCCTCGTTATTCAATGTCCTCGAGAAAATTCAAAATATATCGCCTTATTACCCGATGCGTGACCAATCCAGGCCGTCTTTACAGGTCAAATCACTGTATACCCTGGTGGACCGTGGCATGGGCAAGGGTATGAGTATGAAACTGGCAGAAAAAAGGCTGCCCGTAATCACCTCATTTTACGCCGCCGCTATTGCTGCGGAACAGATGACCGACCTGCCCGTTTACTGTATAATATGCGATGCCGACATCAACAGGGTGTGGGTCGCTGAAAGGCCGCGCGAAAGCAGGATAATTTATTTTGCTCCTTGCGGCAATGCGATGCGGCGCCTGAAGGAATACGGTGTGCCGGACGAAAGGATCTTTCTGACGGGTTTTCCGCTACCTAAGGAAAACATCGGCAGGAATATGCAAATAATTCGAAGCGATCTGGCAAAAAGGCTTATAAGGCTTGATCCGACAAAACGTTTCAGGATCATCCATGGAGAAGAAGTAAAATTCTATCTTGGAGACTGTTGGAATCCAGACCTGCCCTCAGGCCCGATTACGCTGACCTATGCCGTTGGAGGAGCCGGGGCGCAGGCCGAAATAGCCGAGGGGGTCCTTAGAAGCCTGTCCAACAAAATAAAGGAAGGCAGAATCCATCTCAATCTCGTTGCCTCGCACAGGACCGAGGTCAAACAGTATTTTGACAAGCTCCTGCAGAAAAACGGCCTTTCAATGACGGAAGGCGTTAGGATCATATATAGTCAGGATAAGAATGAATATTTCAGGCAATTCAACGAAATAATGCACGATACGGATATTCTATGGACCAAGCCGTCAGAACTATCCTTCTACTGTGGTTTGGGCATTCCGATAATAATAGCCCCGCCGATCGGCCCACACGAGGTATATAACCAGCGCTGGCTCAGGGATCTCGGAGCCGGCCTGCACCAATCGGATCCACAGTACTGCAGCGAATGGATAATGGACTATCTGACGGACGGGAAGCTCTCGCTCGCAGCCTGGGACGGTTTTCTGTACGCAAGGAAGCTCGGCGTCGACAAGATAGTTGAGGTACTCGAAACGGGGAAGATGGAAAGACATTTTTCACCCCTTCTGAGATAAGCCGTAGAGCCGTTGAAAAAACATATGAAAAAGCCCGGCAAACATCATATGAGCTGTCGGGCTTATTATTTGATGTTCAGCTGCCGGGGCTTTATTCCCTGCCTTCGTACATTTTTCCTACTATAAAAGATTCCAATACCTTTGGAATGATCCTCTTCGCAAAAACAAGGAGCTTGTATTGAAAACCTACTGTTTTGACTACGGGCGGGTTCCTTTTTTTAATTATTTTGCCTACAACCCTGGCAACTACGACCGGGTCCGGGCCGTGAGTTTCATCGTGCACCATGACCGCCACCGATCTGTCGCTGTAGTTCTTGTAAGCGGAGCCTTCCCCGCCTTCTTTTACGAAAATCCTGCTTGCTGTAAAACCTGTCTTCGTATCACCCGGCTCCACCATTGAAACCTTGATGCCGAAGGGCTTTAGCTCATTGCGGAGCGAGCCGCTCATACCCTCTATCGCGGCTTTGCTTGCAACGTACATGGATTGATACGGGATCGGGAAAAGCGCCCCGACTGAAGACATATTGATTATCAGGCCCCTGCCCTTCTTCCTCATGTGCGGGAGAACCTGCCTGACGACTCTGTGCATACCGAAAAAATTGGTATCGAACTGTACAAAAGCCTCTTCTGGCGAGGTATCTTCCACAGAGCCCGCTATTCCGATACCTGCGTTATTGACCACAACTCCTATTTCACCTTCGAGTTCGATCACTTTATCTATGGCGGCCCTTACAGAATCTTCACTGCATACGTCCATCCGGAGCATTTTTATAAAACCGCCCGAGCTCTCGTTCTGTTCGACACCGGCCTCTTCCTCAGACTGTGGCTTCCTGGATGTTCCGTAAACCCTCAGGCCTTTGCCTGCCAGATAAACCGCGACTGACCGGCCGATCCCTGAAGAAGCGCCTGTAACAAGTACCACATTGCCATACCGACTGTTCATACTTACCTCCGGAAAACCAGCTTTTTCACTCATTTTACCATAAACCGCATTTTAGTGAAACAGCCTCTTACAAACAGCCGCAAGTGTTATAACGCTCTTCTCCTTGTACTCGGCAGGATTGCCATTATTCTCTTCATATCAAGGCCTCCTTGTCTATCCTGATTTTACCATGGCATACCATGCGCCCGGTATCATTCGATGGGCTTATTTTATCCGGATTTCGAGGCCTATCTTAATAGGACCTTTTTCACAACAAAAGTGTTTTTATGTATATTTGCCACATCGGTAAATATAATTATTGTGAAGGCCACAGGCCCCTGTAATGCTACATTTCCGCCGTCGTATATACTTATTTTATATAATGTGGTAAAATGGATTGGGCTTGGAATTATTTCTTTAGTTATTCAATGAAGAAGGAGCGATTATTTGATAATGGATATCTTTGAAAAATGCTTTAGTTACATGGATTACAAGGAGGTTCTGGCAGCCGGCCTCTACCCTTATTTTCATGCCCTTGAAACCGGACAGGATACAGAAGTAGTCATAGAAGGCATAAAAACAGTCATGGTCGGTTCAAACAATTATCTCGGGCTTACATCCGATCCAAGGGTAAAAAAAGCTGCGATAGAAGCTGTCGAGAAATTTGGTTCAGGCTGTTCCGGTTCAAGATTTTTAAACGGGACACTGACGCTTCACCTCGAACTTGAAAAAAATCTTGCCAGGTTTGTCGGTAAGGACGCTGCGCTTACATTCAGTACGGGCTACCAGACAAACCTCGGTATTATAACGGCAATAGCAGGCAGAAACGATTATGTGCTCTGCGACAGCGAAAACCACGCCAGTATAGTCGATGCCTGCCGTCTTAGCTTTGCAAAGGTACTGAAATTCGAACACAACGACATGGCGGATCTCGAACGCCTGCTCGGCAAAATAGACGACGACCACGGAAAGCTGATCGTAGTTGACGGTATCTTCAGCATGGAAGGCGATATAGCAGATCTGCCCGCGATCGTGAAGCTGGCGAAGAAATACGGCGCAAGGGTTATGGTAGACGACGCACACTCCTTTGGAGTCCTCGGCGAACATGGCAAAGGCACTGCCGAACACTTCGGGCTCGAGAAGGAAGTAGACCTGATCATGAGCACCTTCAGCAAATCGCTGGCAAGTCTCGGAGGCTTCGTCGCAGGAAATCAGGATGTGATTGATTTTATAAAGCACAATTCAAGGCCCTTCATATTCTCGGCTTCCATCCCGCCATCCAACGCGGCTGCAGCTATCGAGGCACTGGAGATCATCAAGGCTGAACCCGAAAGGATACAGAAGCTGAGAGAGATCTCGGCCTATATGAGACAGGGCTTCAAGAAGCTCGGGATACCGATCTACGAGTCGAACAGCGATATAACACCTATAGTACCGATAATGACCTATGATAATGAAAGGACGCTCGTCGTTACAAAGATGCTCCGCGAACAGGGCGTATATGTCAATCCTGTCGTTTCTCCCGCTGTCAAACCGGGGCTCTGCAGGATACGCACGAGCTATACCGCTACGCATACCAAGGCGCAGCTCGATTACACACTCGAAGCCTTCCGCAAGGTATTCGAACAGCTAGGCTGACTACAGGCGAACAGCTGACTGAGATATAGGGACGGTTCTGAAGTACACTTTTCATGAAAAGTGAAACTTCAGAACCGTCTCTGCGTTTTAGTCTCTGCGTTTTAGTCTCTGCGTTTTAGTCCCTGCGTTTCGAGAATCAATTTTTACGGACTGTAATTAAAAGATCACTTGCCAGATTATTTACCAGGTTGGCGGTTTTTATCAATTCTTCACTCGCAGCGAAGCTTTCCTCCGTCGAAGCAGCAACGCTCTCCACACTTTGCGATGTGCTCTGTGCGGAATTGCTTACCGCCTGTATAAAGCTGTTCAATGAATCCGATTCCTCCAGCTGTCCTTCGGAAAGTCTGCTTGTTTCAGACAGCAACTTGAGGGTAACTGCAAGCGTATCGATTATTTTTTGATAACATGAGTAGGATAATTTGACGAATTCTACACCTTCATTTACTTTAAGCACGCTTTCTTCCATCAGTTGGTCTACTTGCTGGGTGTGGGTAAATATCTCGCGGAGAGTATTCGAGATCGTTTTGAGCGATTCATTGCTTTGCTCGGCAAGGGTCCTGATTTCGGTAGCAACAACGGAAAACCCTTTCCCGTGTTCCCCCGCTCTGGCAGCCTCAATCGATGCGTTCAAGGCCAGCATATTGGTTTGATCGGCTATCTGCCTTATATATGCTACGACTTTATCTATTTCATCAGCTTTTTGATTCAGTTCTTTTGCACTTTTAGATGATATCGAAACGCTGCTTTTTAACACGTCCATCTTTTCAACAGCGTTATCGACCGAAATCTTTCCTTCATTTGCAACGTCCTGAAGCCTTTTTGAAGAATTCTCGAGCTCCGACACTTTCTCCATATTCGATCTGATATCATTGACCAGTGTATCTATCAAGGCGACACTTTTGTCGACGCTTTTTGCAGTATTGGTCGCCTCTCCGAGAACATTTGAAGACTTGTTGGCAATTTCTTCAGAGGCTGCATTCTGCTGGTTTGCGAGTGCGGATATCGACATACCGGCTTCAGCCAATTTACCGGATATTGATGTCACTTTATCCATTATCACTTCAAGCTCGTGAAGTGATTTGCCGGATTCATGTTCGCTCTTTGATGACCTCATGAGCAGTTTTTTAGACAAGCCGGCAGTAATGACCGAGCACATTGCCCCAAAACCGAAGCCGAGCCCTCTGACCAGAAGCTCTCTGTAAACATCGCTCTGAGGCATGAAATAGGGGTTGTGCGTCAGGATGGAAAACAAGCAGGCTAATATGGAAAGTCCAATTGCGTAAATTACACAATTAACTTCAAGATAAAAGGAACTCAGGAAGAATACAAGAAATATACTGCTCCACATCTCATAGTAGGGTATGTATGTTATCAATGCCAGATAATTAACAGTAGCGCATGATATCAGGATGAATTTGAAAGTATTGATAAATTGTCCTGTTTTGCTCCTTCTGACAAATATGAAGTAGAAGAGCATCGGTACTGAAAGATTGATAACACTCATTATACTGAATCCGACGATATTCGACCACTCCAGCCTGTCAAGAATGTTCATGATCTTCAGGCCGCAAAAGAACAATATTCCGAGAATACCGCCGCTAAAGCATACTTTCAGGACGAACAGATTGATTTCCTTCTGGTACTCCCTGAGATTTTTCCTGAAAAGCCCCTGTACTGAGTCGATCATCTTGTATTTGCCTCCTAATTTAGTTTTTACTAAATTATACCATTATTTTCATTTTGAGCAATAGTTTTGACCATTTCTGTATAAATATAAATCTATAAATTTGTAAAATAATATTTATTTTATTTAAATATTGTCAATTTGGTGATTATTTGTAATAATTATATTATATTACATAATTTTACTTAAAGGAGACTACTATGAAAACAATGATAAGCGGCTTCGAAATGTATTATGAGATCTCAGGCGCGGAGAATAGTCCGTGGCTTATACTGATCCACGGACTTGCCGGTTCCACGGTTTGCTGGAAGCATCAGTCAGGGGAGTTCTGCAAGCATTTCAGAGTACTGAATCTCGATCTGGTGGGACATGGCAGGTCAGGAGCATTAAACAACAAAAGATACAGCGGAGAAATAGTTGCCAACCATATCAGACTGCTAATGGACCGCTTGGGGATAGAGAAAGCACATGTGCTGGGGCTTTCCCTGGGAACGATCGTACAGCAGTATTTCTGCGAAATGTTCCCTGACCGCATTTTGTCGTCGATATATGCAAGCCCTGTAACAAAATTCAATCTGGTTTCATCCCTGTTCAACAGATTCAGCGATTTGATCTTTTTAAAGCTATTCCCTAAAAATATTTACCTGAAATTAATGGGGCACCTGATGCTTCCGGGAAAAATCCACGAGAAATCCAGAAAATTCTTCGTACAGGAAACCTTGAAGATGACCGATATCGAATTCACAAAGTGGTGGAGGCTCGTCATGGAGGGCAATCATTTCAATTTTATTGGAGAATCCGAGGTTCCCGCGTTAATTATTGCAGGTGAAAAGGATTTTTGCTTTTTGAAGGATTCACTTCTTTTAAAGACAAAGTACAAAAACAGCGAGCTTTCTGTTATCAAGGATTCCGGACATGTGACGATCTTTCAGAAGCCTGATGAATTCAACCGTTTGGTTATAAACTACATAAACAGGATCGAGAAATCAATGAAATCCGGGATAGGCATGCTGAATAAGGCAATTTAGCCGGCAGGAACGCAGGGACGGGGCTTTGGGACAGGGGTACAGGGACCTTGTCCCCCTGTCCCAAAGAACTGTTAATCCCTTTCAATTTCGGGCCAGTATTTGGACAGCCAATCTGCTTAAAGCATCTTTATCGTTCAACGACGGGTCTTCAAGCACTTTTTCAAAAAGTGCCGCAAGGGTTCTTCCTATCTCCCGGCCTTCGTGAAAACCAAGCCCTATGAGATCCCGGCCATTTAACGCAAGATCCTTGAGCTTCAGACAGCTGTTGTCTTCAAGCAGTTCCCGGTATACCCTCTCAATGCTGTCTATGTACCCGATGCCCTCATCGGCATCCGCTGGATTCTGGGCGGCCTTGTCGGCGCGTTTGACCTTCAGGAGATCTGTAAATATGTCCTCTCCGACCATACATACCGCTTTTGCCACAGCTTTCGGCTGAGGTACGATATCCCTGTCGTGGAATTTTATCAGGCGTATTATTCTGTCCATGCTTTTATTGTCGAACTTCAGCCTGCCCAGGATATTTTCCGCTATCTCGACGCTCTTGACCGCATGCCCGTGGAAGTGGTCGACCCCTTCCTCGTCCGTCGTGCGGGTCAGGGCTTTGCCTGTATCGTGCAGCAGCATTGTCCATCTGAGGCACCTTTCGCTTTCTATCGCAGCGGCTGCCCTTACGCTATGCTCGCCTACGTTGTAGATATGATGAGGGTTGTTCTGCGGGGTTTCGAAGCAAGCTCCGACCTCGGGCAGTATCAGCCCCATTATGCCTGAATCCCTGAGCAAAGTGATTTTGCCGGGGTCCGCCGAGGTAAGTATACCCGAAAGCTCCTCCCTGATCCTCTCACAGCTCACGTTGTAAATGAGCCGGCTGTTTTTCCGGATGCCTTCGAAGGTACCAGCCTCTATTTCAAAGCCCAGCTGTGCCGCAAACCTCACAGCCCGGAGCATGCGAAGCGCATCCTCGCGGAATCTTTCGTCCGGATCTCCTACTGCTCTGATGCATCCTGCCTTCAGGTCGGCCATGCCGCCGAAAGGATCGGCAAGGCCTCTCCATGAGTTCCACGCCATTGCGTTTATCGTAAAGTCCCTGCGGCGCAGATCATCTTCGAGGCTTCCCGTAAACTCGATGCTGCTTGGATGCCTGCCGTCCTCATAAATTCCGTCGACTCTGAAGGCAGTGACTTCATACGCTTCCTCCCCCAGCATTACCGTAACGGTGCCGTGTTTTATGCCCGTATCCAGGGTATGGTCAAAAAGCGCCTTGACTTTGGCAGGGGCAGCATTAACAGTGATATCCCAGTCCTTCGGCACTCTGCCGAGGACCGCATCCCTTACGCAGCCTCCCACCGCATAAGCCTCGCAGCCGTTATTCTTCAGGGTATTCAATATGTAAAGGACATTTTGCGGCGGTTGTATTTCGAATTCCATCGTATCCCTCTCGCAACCCTGTTATCTGTAAGAAGTTTCGGGTCAATTTACGGTTTTGCATTGCCGGTTATGCATTTCCAGTGTTGTCCTGTGCAATTTTATTTTAGCATACCCTGCGCCCCTTATTCCAAAACTTTTTCAAAGTACAAGAACAAAAGAGCTGATTTTCCGAAACAAAATATTTTTTACAACGTCTTAACATGTAATATAATGGTAAGGTAGAAATTAGTACCAAAAAGATTGTGAGGTTTCGTATGAAGGAAAAGCTGTTCTCGTTTTTCAGCAAAAAACCTGTATTGATAGTTTCAGCCGTAATAATTGTTTTTGCGGCAGCTGCGGTCATTGCGGCTGCTCTCGGGCTGTTCGGCGGCAATGGAGACGGGGCGCCGGATATATCGGCGATGACCGATACTACTGCACTTTCCGGTGACTTGAGCTTTATGGATTCTGATATAAAAATAAATGCGGAAGACTCCGACAGTATAGGCGTAAATCCGACCTCGGCATTCAGGCTTTTATTCGATAAGGCTCCCGGTGAAAAGGCCCTTGCGGCTTCTCTCTCGGTAGAACCCGAACAGAGTTACAGCCTTAAAAAGGTTTCCGAAAAGGAATACAGCGTAGAATTCGAAAAACCGATGACGGCAAACAGCATATACAGCTTTGTCCTAAACGATAAAAACACAGGGAAAAAGCATTCGTGGTCGTTCCAGACAAAGAGAGCCTTCAGCGTCGTAAGCACGCTGCCTCGTGACAAATCGTCCCAGGTTCCTGCCAATTCAGGTATAGAGATTACCTTCAGCCACAAGGATGCAGAAAACGCGGAAAAGAATTTCAGCATATCTCCCGAGGTAAAGGGACGGTTCGAGTGGCACGACAGAACGATGGTTTTCGTTCCCGAAAAGCTCGAAGATGGAACGATATATACAGTGACGCTGAAAAAGGGAACAGGCATAAAGGGCAGCAGTGAAACACTGTCTGAAGATCTTACCTTCCGCTTCCAGACGGAAATGCCGGGCAGCAACAGCGGCAATCTGTATTATTCGTTTTCCGATATAGTTTACAGCTTCTCGCCCAAGGAAACCCCGGCATTGAGCATATATGCGGATGAAAAACTCAAGGATGCCGATGTGGCCGTAGACCTATACGCCTACAGCGGCCATGAAGCTTTCCTGAATGACCTGAAGCAGCTTACCGCCGCTCCCTACTGGGCAATGTCCGGGAACAGCTTCAGCTATGATACAGGCAAGCTGCAGAAAGCGGCGTCGGTAACCGCTCATATATATACGCAGAACACCAACTACTGGAACAACACCTACCTCGTGCTTCCATCGACGCTGCCCGAAGGTTACTATCTGGTAAGCGCGGAAGTCGACGGTGCCAAATATTACACGCAGCTGCAGATCAATGGTTCATCGGTCTATATCATGATGACCAAAAAGCAGTCGATAGCATGGCTGAACGACCAGGCTACAGGCCAGCCGCTTGAAGGCGCCGAATTCATGCTGGACGGCGGCAAAGCAGTAAAATCCGACAATAACGGTATGGCTGTTCTCGATGAACCCATGCGCGATACGGAAGCGAACTGCACCTTCTTCCTGGTTCGCCCGGTGACCGGGCCCGTGTATGTTGCGCGTGTGCTGAATAACGTGTACCAGCCATACTACGATTATAATTTCAGAAACAGTTCCGATGTAAGAGATGATTACTGGACTTACCTCTATCTGGATAAAGACATGTTCCTGCCCGACGATACGATTAATATCTGGGGCGTACTGAAGCCAAGAGACGGCAGCGGAGCAGAGAACGAGGCAACGTTGGAGCTCATGCGCTATGTTTACTATTCCGAAGAAAATGAAGCCTCCGTCCTGTCTTCACAAAAAGTTAAGATATCGCCCAACGGAACATTTTCCGGCAATCTGAAAATTTCCGGCTTCAACCCCGGCTCTTACGAGGTCCGAGTCCTTGTCGGAGATAAAGTGCTGGTGTCCCGGTATGCGGAAGTGATGGACTATACAAAACCCGTCTATAAGCTTGAGATCAATTCCGACCGCAAATATATCAGCCTCGGAGACAAGATCAATTACAGCATCCTCTCCTCCTTCTATGAAGGCACGCCTGTATCCGGAATGAAGCTAAGCTATACGGGAGACATATACGGCTCGACTCAATTGGAAGGCGAGCTTGTCTCCGACAATTCGGGAGCCTCCAAACTTACGCTGCAGCCGTTCACACAGGAGCAAAGCTGGAGGCCGCTCTCCTTCGGCCTTACGGTTAGGAACAAGGAATCCGGTGAACAGCAGGTAATGGAAAGCAATTATGTATTGCTGTTCGCCAGGGACACTATGGTAGCGGTCGATACCGAAACAAAGGAAAACAAATGCACCTTCAGTTTCGAAACCAACAGGATCGACCTGTCACGCCTTGAAACGGAAGGCATAAACATATATGACGAGAAAAACTACAAGGGCGCTTCCGTTGATATGCCGCTGACCGGAGAGCTTTATGAAAGGCATTACGAAAGCAAAAAGACCGGAAGTTACTATGATTTCATCAACAAGGTCACACAAGACATATATGAATATTATGAAGTGCAGAACCTTGTACAGAAATATTCATTTCAAACTGTAAACGGTAAGTATTCATTCGATTTCGAATTGGACAAAAACAAACAGTATATCCTCGAAGTTTTTGGAAACGATTCGCAGGGCAGGCCCATCCATGAGACTGCATATGCGTATGGCTGGGACTGGCATTATTACGATGGGTACGGCAACAGTACCTACAGTATCGCCGGCAACGCCTATGACCATACCTTCAAACAGGATGAAACAGTATCCGTCGAGGTCAAGTACAACGACGAACAGCCTTTCACAGGCAGCAACAGGAGATATCTCTTTGTAAGGCTGCAGAACGGGATACTGGATTACAAGGTATCAGCGGACCCGGTATATAATTTCGGATTCGACAAAAAACTGATTCCAAACATGTATGTAAAGGCCGTCTGCTTCGACGGTACCAATGTTAACGATGCGGGCATCCGCCAATACTGGTATGACAGCTCGGAAAAGAGCCTCGATATCAGCGTCAAACCGGATAAGGACTATTACAGGCCGGGAGATACGGTAAAACTGGCTTTTGAGGTGAAGGACGCAAAAGGAGTCCCCTGCTCAGCCGAACTCAACGTAAGTGTGGTTGATGAGGCATTCTTTACGCTTTCGCCGCAATATGTAGATACGTTGTCCTCTCTTTACAGTCCCTCCATATCTTCAGGCCTTGTCTCGGACTATTTTTCATACACTCCGGTGGATAAGTCCGGCTCGCCGATGGCGGAAATGGGCGAAGGCGGCGATGAATATGTCCGCAAGGATTTCAGAGACAGCGCGTTTTTCCGCTCCGTTATCACGGATAGCAGCGGCAAGGCTGAGGCGACCTTTAAAATGCCGGATAACCTTACTTCCTGGAGGATAACCTATCAGGCTGTTACCGACGACCTTAAGGCGGGAAACGGAAAGTCCAATATTTCGACGAAACTGCCGTTCTTTGCAGATACGGTATTCAATAAAAACTTCATTACGGGAGATAACCCGTCCATACAGCTAAATGCGTACGGTACGGAGCTTCCCGAAAACGGGAAGATTGATTACGAATTGACACTCGTCGATACAAACGGCGCAAAAAAGACCTACAAAACGGAAGGAACGGCGCATCAGCCCACTCTGCTGCCTATGGGCAAGCTTGACGCGGGAGATTATACTTTGACCATCAAAGCCTCCTGCGGCAACCTGCAGGATGCGCTGGAGCGCAAATTCAAGGTTTCCGGCAGCCTGCTCGAGACCTGCCAGACCAACTATAAACTATTGATGGACGACACTGTGCTTTCCAATGGAGTAAAAGGCCTGACATCACTGGTGTTTTACGGAGAGGATTCGACGCTGCTGTATAGGGAACTACAGTCGCTGTATTGGAACTGGGGGCACAGGCTTGACCAGAAACTTGCGGAAAAGGTCGGGGCAAAACTGCTCACGAATTATTTCGGCGAGGTAACCTATTCAGACGAAGCCTTCGATATCAGCCAATACCAGCTGGACGACGGAGGTCTGGCACTTCTGACATATGGCAGCAGCAATCCCGCACTTTCCGCCAAGTTCAGCTCCCTGGCAGCGGACGGAATTGACCGCGAAGCGCTTGCGGCTTATTTCTACAAGCTGCTCGCAAATCAGGACACTGTGCCGGAGGATGCCGCCTATGCCTATTGGGGGCTTGCGGCGCTGAAGGAACCCGTGCTGCTCGATATCAGAACATTGTTATCTTCAGACGGCCTCACGCCGGAAATAAAGCTGATACTCGGAAACGCACTGGCGGAGATAGGCGATTTCCAAGGGGCACGTGATATTTACGCCGAGGCCATGAAACGTTCGACCATCACCGATACTATGGCCTGGCTGACTAATGAGACAAGGGATAAAGGAGTCGACCAGACATCACTTTGTTCACTAATTGCACTAAGAATAAATGCACCGGAAAAGCTCAAGCTTTTCAACTATATTTCACTCAATTCAACCTCAGAACTGCTGGTAAATCTCGAACGCATGATATTCGCAACGAGCTATATCAAAGAGGCGAGCCTTGACAACAGCTTCAACTATGAACTGGATGGAGCGGTAAAGCAGGTCGAGCTCAAAAACGGAGGCTGCTACAGGCTGGTCGTGACACCCGAGAAGCTAGGTAATATCAAATTCAGCAATGTAAAGGGCAAGATACAGGTAGCAGCGTCATACGTTGCCCCTGTCAGTGAGATCAGAGGAACCGAAGGGAATCCCGTTTCCCTTGAGCGTGCTTACACTGCCGTGAACGGTGCGGGTTCCGGAGATACCTTCAAAAAATCCGATACGATCAAAGTAACAATTACCCCCGGTTTCGGTTCTGCCGCTCCGGACGGCTACTATGAGATTACCGATGTTCTGCCTGCCGGGTTCAGATATGTCCGCTCAGATTTTGTCGAGGAAGCTGACGGCCACACATGGTATCCCGACGAGGTTACCGGGCAGAAGGTCGTATTCGGTTATTATTACGATAAAAACGGATATAAGCGCGGCAGCATAACCTATTACGCGGTAGCTGTGACGCCGGGCGAATTCACGGCGGATAATGCTGCGATCAGCCACACAGACAGTAAAGTAATAGGATTTACTGAAAGAGAGCAGATAAGGATCACAAAATGATAATTTTCAGAGGCAGTTCCAAGAGAGAACTGATGCCGGCAAAGCGGGGCGTCTTCATAACAATTTCGTTTATCGCCGCTGTGCTTTGCCTTTTGGGGGCGCTGGCAGGCTGCGCGGCACACGGCGGAAAATCAGCCGAAGCAGCTGAAGCTACCGCTTCCGGGTTTATTCTACAGAAAAGCGAGGACAGCGGCTCGAACACCGACGGAGGGACAGTGACCTTACCTCCGTCCTACCCTACTCTGCACTGCATCAATTACAATGAGAAGGATTTTATGGCTTCGGTGGAAGCTGCCGGGGCCGATAGTTCCGGAGCCGACCGTGATAATGCGGGGCTCGGTACAAAGGCATCGGTCAAAGATGGGGTATCTGGGTCAGTCGATGAGAAGACCCGGACCCCCGGCACAAAGGACGGGGCAAGCAGCGCGAAGGCTGGGGTTGCCGACATAGCCGGAGGCATCACGCCGCACCACCTGCTGGCGGCGGAATTGATCGCAGGGTTCTTCCGGGAACTTTCGAGCGACCCGCCTGAAACGATCGTTGTGATAGGGCCCAACCATAAGCGCATCGGCTTCGGCGGTCTGCAGACTTCGCTTGCGGATTGGGGGACCCCATTCGGCAGGCTTGAGGCAGATCGCGGGATAATAAACAAATTGATGGAAGATTTCAATGCTTCCGTAAATGACGGTCTTATGCAGCAAGAGCATTCCGTATCGGCCCTGGTTCCATATATAAGGTATTATATGCCCGGCATCAGGATAGTGCCCATACTGCTCCATGGGAACTACTCTTCCGTTGATTCGATGAAGCTTGGAAAATATCTGGGCAAAATGGCTGCGGCCAATCCGGGAAAAATTGCCATAATCGCATCTGTAGATTTCTCCCACTACCTCGATGCCGAAACGGCGTACAAAATGGACGACATAACACTGGATGCGATCAAAAAACAAAATATCTCCTCTATAGCCAAAATGGGCAACGACAATATGGACTCCCCTCCCTCCATCATCACTTTTCTTGTCGCAATGGAGGAATCGGACGCAACAGGGCCGGAGGTGGCCGGACACAGCAATTCCTCGGATATTGCAGGCGGCGGCTCCGACTACACGACAAGCTATTTTACAATGTTCTACAAGTATAATGATAAATAATACTGTAACTTTATAAAAATATTATTGAACAAATTTAATAAATACGGGTATAATAAACTTAGTCAACCATACTGAAACAAGAAAGCGGGAAAACAAATGAGATGGCTTGAAGTAAACAGCTCCAAACCACTGAATGGAAAAATCAGGGCCCCCGGTTCAAAAAACAGCTCTCTTGCTCTTCTGGCGGCCAGTTGCCTGGCGGAAGAGCCTGTTAAGATATCAAACATCCCAGAAATATCCGATATCAGAATAGTATTTCAGATCTTAGAGAGCATAGGCGCTGCTGTAAAAAAAGAAAATAATATTTACATAATCGATCCAACGAATATCACTACTGCAGAAATAGACCGGGAACTCTCCTCTTCATTTCGTGCTGCCTACTATTTCGTAGGGGCGCTGCTCGCCAGGCACCATAAAGTTTACATTGGCTATCCCGGAGGCGATAATTTCGTCTCACGTCCAATAGATCAGCATTTGAAGGGTCTGAAAGCACTGGGTGCCAAAGTGACCCTGTTCGAAGACTATTATTCTGTAGAGGCCGAGACATTGATCGGTACAGAGATTTTTTTCGATGTCATGTCCTGCGGCGCAACGATCAATGTAATGCTGGCCGCCGTACTGGCAAAAGGCAAAACGACATTATATAATGCCGCGAAGGATCCGGAAGTAGTTGATACAGCGGTAATGCTGAACAGAATGGGCGCCCGCGTCTTCGGCGCCGGAACCGATACGATCCGTATACAGGGCGTATCACAGCTCGGAGGCTGCTCCCATTCCGCGGCGCCCGACAGGCTTATTTCCGGCGCATATCTCATCGGAGCCGGAATAACCGGAGGCACGATAACGATCGAAGACGCGATCCCGGAGCATCTCGAACCCTGTATGGCAAAGCTTACGGAAATAGGCCTCTCCTTCGAACAGACCGAAAGCAGCATTACGGTGCACGGAGGCGGAAGGATCAGAGCTACGCGCATTAGAACAGGAAAATACCCCATGTTTGAAAGCGATTTTCAACAGCCGGTTACGGTATTGCTGCTGAAGGCCAACGGAAGAAGTACCATTTCCGACCGCATTTACCCTAAACGTTTCAATCACTGCGAGCAGCTCAACAGAATGGGCGCCGATATATCCGTCAGGAACGGCATAGCCAGGATAAACAGCCACAGGCAGCTTGCAGGCACGTGGGTTCATGCCTGCGATATAAGGGCCGGCACGGCACTCGTATTGGCCGGATTACTTGCGGAGGGAACTACCAGGATAACGGGCGTGGAACATATTGAACGCGGTTATGAGGATATAGTAAGGGATTTCAGGCTCCTTGGAGCCGATATATCGATGATAACCGGCGAAGGGAACGTTGAGGGAGACATCGGCCAGGTACAGCTATAAGACCGGAGTCCATAACCCGAACCGAAACCGAAACCGAAACTGAAACTAAAACCGAACCCGAACCGAAACCGAAACTGAAATCGAAACTGAAACTGAAACTGAAATGACACCGCTAGTACTGAAAGAATTGACAATAAAAAAGTGACATTAAAACTGTCACTTTTTTTGTTTGTTGGTGCTATTCTATTGCGCCCACATATTTGACATTCTTTGAAAATGCCAGGTACGGGAAGTAAAAAATACTGAAGAATATCGCCAGCAATACTGACCCCGCACCGCCTTTACCGTAGGCTTTGAGGAATGATGCTATCATCATTATCCCGATCACGATATCCACAAACGGAATGAACAGTAGCAGTAACCACCAGCCGGGTCTTCCTCCAATTTTGAGTATCAGATACGTATTGTAAAAAGGTATCAGACTTCCCCACCCGGGTTTACCCGCCTTTACGAAAAGGATCCAATAACTGGCTATCTCCAGAACTAAAATGGCAAGGTATACGATCCATACTAAGGCCAATATGCCTCCAACTACCGAATCTGCATATGAAGCTTGCATCAAGCTACCCCCTTTTGAAATTTGTCAATAAACATAATAATATGTCTATTGACATTTTTCAATGGAATATAGCGATACATGCTCTCAAATAATTACTCCATCGGAAATTACATGAAAATAATTGGAGAACTAAGGCTGCAAAAATGCCTTTTGCATATATGCATCGAGCAGTTCGAAAATCCATGGCCTGATCCCGGTAAAAGCATAACCCAAATCTTTTGAGCGCGTGATGTCAAGAGAAAATGACATTTGCCCATTAAAGGGAGCGGTTGTCCCTTTTGGTACTACAATCGCCTTTTCCCCTGTCATTTCCTCGATGTGGCTGAATATCTCATTAAGCGAAATCGTCCCGGTATTATTGCCGTTAATAGCACCGGTGAAGGTTTGTTCAGCAGTCCAGGCCAGGAATTTACCCGCTTCATCCGAACGTATAAAGCTTATCTGCTCATTTGGGTTATCCGCAAAAATGGGGGTTTTCAAAACGGCATGTTCAACATAAGTGTAAAGTCGCCGGGTATAGTCATCCTCTCCTATCACAAAAGGAAAACGTACGGCGGCCGATTGAATACCGTGATATGCCTGAAACAGTGCGCATTCCGCCTGACGCTTTACTTCATCATACGGGTGGTCTTTTCGGTCACACCATTGAAGAGGATGCGAAAGCGGATCAAACTCATTTTCAGCGGTACAAAGGTGCTGCCTGGTATAAACGGCTGCAGAAGAGGTCATAACGTACCTGCCGCACCTGATATGCTCCAACAGGTATTTCACATCATTGGAACAATAGGCAAGGTTATCACAGACCACGTCAAAATATTTATCTCTAAAAGCCTCGGTCAGACTGTCTTCATCAGTGCGTTCAATGAATATCCTCCCGACCCTGTTTCCGAAATGGTCATTTGCCTTACCCCTCGTTGCTATCGTAACGTCATGACCCCGGCTCAACAATTCATTAACCAGATGTACCCCAAAAAATCGTGTACCGCCCACGACCAGTACTCTCATGCTTCCTCCGAAACAAATATACCTTATGACTCTTCCCCGAAGGTTACGCTCACATTCATTTTGCTGCCGTCCCTTACAATTGTGAAAGTAGCCTTGTCTCCCGGTTTATAGGCCTCCTTGACCTTGTCGAGATCGCTCATCGTCTTGATTGTTTTTCCGCCCACCGCTACTATTACGTCACCAGATTGCAAGCCGGCCTTTTCTGCGCCGCTGCCGGGCGTTACAGTATCGATATATATACCGACGGGTAAATCGTAAACGCTCGAATATGTGTCTGTCACTTCGCTGCCGGAAATCCCGATAAACGGCCTGCCTTTGACTTTCCCATAGGTTCTGAGCTGGTCCACGATCGGTTTTGCATCGTTTATCGGTATTGCAAAGCCAAGGCCTTCGACACCGGAAGCGGCTATCTTTACCGAATTGATTCCTATTACCTGTCCCTGTGAATTAAGAAGCGCACCTCCGCTGTTGCCTTCATTTATCGCGGCGTCCGTCTGTATAAGGCTCATCGTCCTGTCATCCAGTTCGACAGTCCTGTTCAAAGCGCTGATGACTCCCACGGTAACGGAACCGGCAAACTCCATACCCAGCGGGTTTCCAATGGCAACCGCCAGTTCACCGACTTCAAGCTGCGATGAATCGCCCAGCTCAGCCACCGGAAGACCGTTCAAATTGACTTTGATCACAGCAAGGTCCGTTTTGCTGTCTCCGCCCTTAAAGGTAGCTTTTGCCTGCCTTCCGTCGGGAAGGAATACCTCGAGGATAGTTCTGGCGCTTGAGCCGCTCTTAGGATCGGCGTAGGATACGACATGGTAATTTGTCATGATGTATCCGTCCTTGCTGAGGACTATACCCGAACCTTCACCGGTCAGGCCATTATCACCGCCTAAATAGTTTTTTCTGGTTCCCGATACCGTCATCCTTATACCGACGATCGACGGGCCTGCCTTTTTGGCTATGGCAGTCACGTCGGAGCCTTTGGCAAGTGCCGCAGTACGCAGGTCTGCCGTTCCGGAGCCCGTTATGACATCACTGCCTGCAGCAGCCGAAGAAGACGCCTGCGAATCGGACACCTGCTCTGTCGAAGCCTGCTGTTTGGACGCCCGCAAACCGGACATCTGCTCTGTCGAAGCCTGCTGATCCAGCGTCTGCCCTGCCAAAGCCATATTCCTCAAGTCACCCGAGAGTTTTGCATATATCAGGCTACCCGCTGCAGCGCTGCTTATCAGCGACGTTACAAGTACAAGGGCTATGTAAACGAAAATCCTGTGCTTCCTTCCTGATTGTTTGCGGCTGTTTCCGGGATAGCTGCCGTTATTTGTGCTGTAATTGCTGTTCATATCTCCATACATAACAATGACCTCCTCCAATTGGTTCCATGCTTACACAATAGATATTACCCCTTATTTATTACAAAATCTCGAAGACTTTTTTAATAAATTGTAACAATATAAGAAATACAAGAAAAAACAGGTTCATGCCGGAGCACTCACCTGTCAAAAACGAAGGATTTGATTAATGCGAAATATTCTCTTATATATGAAGGTATTACTATCTGTACAGTTTTGCCGGATATTGCATGGGCGTTGAAGCCGTTTCTTTCCGCGAGCATTTTCGCCCTTAAAATATGAAAGCTGTTGGTAATAAAAGCTACTTCGCGGACCTGTTTTCCGGCGTTTGCTTCAATGAGCTCCCTGCTGAATTTGAAGTTTTCCATTGTGCTAGAAGCTCTGGGCTCGGACAATATCCTGCCCTCATCGATACCCTTCGAGACAAGGTATTTTTTCATGGCCTCCGCCTCGGTTATCGTTTCACCCCTGCCCTGACCCCCGGATACTACAACAATAGTATAGGGATTCTTTTCAAGGTACTGCACACCGGCTGCCAGCCTCTCCCTCAGCGAAACATTCGGTATGTCGCCCTTGAGCCCCGCGCCCAGTATTATCAAATAATCCGTTTTTACAGGCGTATCGGAATACCCGCTGAAAATTATAAGACACTCTATTGCCAAAAACTGCAGCAGCAGGATCATAACAATGGGCAGAATGTACCTTTTTCTACTTGTCTTCCTTTTAACTCTTGAAATTACCTTTGCTTCACTGATGCCTCTCAAAACTATCCCCCGGTTTGCAGCCTGATGGTTCAGGCTTGTTTTATCCGTAAAACAGCTTCATTATACCATATTTGTCATATATATTCCAACATTTGAGTTTCCTGACATATCGGCCGCACGAGTTCACTTGGTTTCCTGACATATCGGTCAGGCGCGGGACACGCTTACTTTTTCGTCAGGAATTTAGCCATAACAAAGCCTGTTTTGCCTTTCGAAGTAGTTATCTTATACCAGTCCCCGATCTTGGATACCAGTGTCACCGTTTCATTTTTAACCAATTTGGCCTGTATGGCTGAAGTCGTGTTTGGCTGCGCCCGCAGGTTCAGTATCGCTGTATTGATGACTGCCTTGCCCGTAGCGGTTGTCGTCGGCGGTTTTGTACCGGTCGAGCCCGCGTTACCCGGGGTTGTACCTGTACCCGTCTTTGAAGGCGTCGTTGTAATGCCCGTCTTAACTGCGTTCAACTCATCCTGAAGAGATCTGACAGTTTGTTCCTGCGCCGTCAGCCTCTCAGCAAGCTGGCTGTTCTGACTTTTCAGCGAATCATTCTGTTCAAGCAGAAGCTGTACTCTTGATGTCAATTGCGATATCGCGGCATCCACATAGCTCTTGCTGACTATGGGATCCTGGTCGGAACCGGGCTCGGCATTGGAATTAACAGCAAAGACGATATTCATACCCATGGATACTATCAGTAAAATCAGACCGGCCGCAACTACAGCCTTTAAATGAGGTCTCAACATACAGTCCCCCCTTTTCTTTAGTTCAAAGATCTTTCAGCTTTCGACATCTAATATAATTATACCGCATTTTGGAATAAATTTTGTTACAGAATACTTAAAATACTGTGACATAATGCATCATGTACTACCTATTCAATATTTCGTCATAAACAAAACATTCCGTAATATGATCATTGACCATACCTGTAGCTTGCATGAACGCATAAATTATGGTCGAACCAACAAACTTAAAGCCCATTTTTTTCAAGTCCTTGCTTATCTTATCGGAGAGAGGGGTACTTGCGGGCAAATCACCAAGCTTCTCCCAATGACCTGTTATAGGCGCATAATCCACATATCTCCATATGAATTTATCAAAGCTCCCGTATTCTTCTACAACTCTTAAAAATACCTTGGCATTGCTTACAGCTGCGTTAATTTTCAGGCGATTTCTAATTATTTTTTCATTTGCCAGGAGTTCCTGAATTTTTGCATCGTCAAAAAGGGCTACCTTTTTAGGATCAAACCCATCAAAAGCCTCTCTGAATGCTTCTCTCCTATTAAGCACGGTTATCCATGTAAGCCCTGCCTGCATACCTTCCAGGATAAGCATTTCAAACAGCTTGATATCATCATGTACGGGCCGTCCCCATTCGTTGTCGTGATAGGCTATGTATATGGGGGTATTCCCTGCCCAAGAGCATCTGATTTTTTCATTCATAAAGCCTGTCCCCTTTTCGAAATTTAATAATTTCTCTCTACTGGAAGAAGAAGCACTTTAACACTCTCCTCATCCATAAATGACAAGTACTCACAAGCTACAGCATCTTCATCGGCATTCTTATATGTTCTAAGAACATCCTCCATCGTTTCCCACAAAACCGAGTCAGCCCACATCTCGCCATCACGTAGCAGTTTACGGGAAATATAGCCTTTTTGCGTAGAAAGAAATTCTTTGTTAAATTTGTCCGACATATGTAAGAAATCTGATACAGATGCTCCCTTTTTAAGGTTGAAAGATGCAAACTCAACCACATTAGACATAATACCATGTCTCCTTTACAAAATGCGTATTTGCCCAATCGTATCACATTAAACTTGACTACACTTTGTCATATTATAAAATATAGATGCCCAGAATCTAAATTTGAAATAATAAACTTAACATCATTTAATTTCTCATTATTCGTCTTACGTGGTACTCCTTCTCATTATAAGGATAATCGGAAATTATTTTAATCAATGACTTATCCAATTGAATGTAAGAAAGATCCCACGACAGCCGCAAAGAGCTCCGGCTGGTCCAAGTGGACACTGTGGCCAGCTTCCCGTATTTGTTCTGCCTGAAGTATTGGATTAAGACGCTGCAGCTCTTCGGCAACAGCAGAGGAAACCACGCCTTTATCACCAAATACGATGAGGCTTGGAATGTCAATCGCACTCACTAATGTCTTATAGTCAGGGTAGGGTGGCGTGAGAACGTCAAAGGCAGCCATGCTTGTTTGAAGACGTGCCCGGGTGAACAGCTCAAGGGTCTCCTCTGACCGATCAGGGTGTCTATTACGCGCGTCTGCCACCACCTCATCAAATGACATATCGAGTATTCGCCGGTGCTGATTGGCAACATCACTATCGCGAACTTCACGCTGAATTTTTGGACTCAGGAATGTTGGATCAACCAAGACCAGGCCACGAAGCAGATTCGGCTTACGACTTGCCACAACAGCTGCAGTCATCCCTCCCATGGAATGTCCGAGCAGAATTGGAGGAGGAAGTCTCAGGGCGCTTATTAAACCGGCAACATCGTTTGCATGGTCCCCGTATCGGTACCCAAAGTCTGGTACACTCGAATTACCATGTCCCCTGGCATCCGGCATGATTACATCATACTCTTTCTCCAGAACACGTGCCAAACCTGTCCAACACACCCCGTTAGTCATTAATCCATGCAGCAAAATCAACGGCGGTTTGTTTCCCCCGGTTCTTGTGTAGTGTATGTTAATTCCGTTTGTTTGGCAGACTGCTGTGCTCCAGTAGGTCATATGTTATTTTCTCCAGACGTCTTTTAATGAATCTCTTTGAGCTTGTTTCGTAATCTCCTAATCCACATATTCTGCAAAGCACTACCTAAATAACTATCGGATTTAGCTTACTTATATAAGGTATCTTCCGCAAAATTGTAAAGCTTTTTAACAACCTTAATCATTGTTTCATCTGTATTATTCCATGCAATTACAGGATAAAGCGGACACTTTAAAAGTGTTTGTTTATTAAATTCCAGCGGTAAAGCAAGGCGCGGACGTTTTCCAGTTTTATCGGTCTGGTTGCAATAACCGCAGCCGTCACAGGTTTTTGTTCTGTTGAAGACTAAGGCTTTCAATTCATCATCCATATTCTCATATGATTTTATTAAGGTGCTGAATTGAGGTACCTTGAAGTCAAATACCATTTGATTTTTCTTTCGCCAATCGTAAAAGATACGCATGTGCGCTCTTTGCTTTTTGGGGTACTCTTTTTCGTATGTAACGCTCATTTCATTGTTTGAAGTTACATATCCTTTATCTAGAAAGTAACTTTCAAGCTCAGCTATTTGAATTTGATTACAAATCTTCCCGAACATCTCTGCCGCTGTATATTGTTTGCCGCCAAATAAGCCGTGGAGGAATATCATCATATTTTGTGTGCGGATCTTACCATCCTTCGGGGCACTACAATGCAGCTTCCAAGCAGGAAACAGCTCGTCATATTTATTATGCGTAAATATATAACTATCTTTAGATTCATCACAAATAAGCCCAACCAGTGACAGCCTGTCCTTCGTTTTCTGTATGATCTTCATGCCGGACTTGTTTATGATTAATTTTTTATCTGAAACTTCACCTAATAGCCCCATTTTTAAAAAGTATTCATAGAAATCATAGAGATTCTTTTCGATTTTTTGCATTTTCAGGATAAGCTCAGGCTTGACATTATTACACTGCCACCATTCATAGCACTCGTCAGGTTCATCTGCAACATTGATAAGTGATAAATCGTCATAGATCACATTTATAGTGTCATACAAAAAGTCATACATTTGCCTCTGCGATAATTCACAAACATCACAATTCACAACGGGCTTAAATTCAGGGTAGGTTGCCAAGTAAGAATAGATTATACGTCTGCCAAGGTTTTCAAATGGTTGCCCAATTTTATTTTCAAACATTGTTATCTTCCTCTCATAAAACTAATGTTTACTATTGTTAACCTAATACACATTTACGGCATTCTACCCATCGTTTTCACAAAGCATCAGAAATCATCTGTACTATATTTCGGTAATTTCTATCAAAACCCTCTTTTTATAGAATAATTTGGATTTAGGTTAAAATAGATAGTTGTAACCATTAAAAAAAATAGACCTTGCGAATTAATTGATGATCTTCGGCAGCCCATTCTGGTGCTTTATGAGAAATTATGTATAGAAATTGATTGTAATGAAATATTACAAAACTAGCATTGCATTAAGCCTAGTATAGTTTATAGGCTATGACCAAATAAAATAATTCATGACAAATCAAGCAGTTTCAGTAGCAGCTTCCACTGCTCGAATTTTCTCTCAAACCCGATTGTATAAGCGGGACTCGTCGAAGGCAGGCTGTAGAAGGTTTTGCCGTCGGCAGCAACGCCGCGCTTTTCGAC
>DATALQ010000008.1:0-11295 GCA_036260935.1 Clostridia bacterium | reverse complement strand
GATTGCCGCTCCATGCGATTATCTCGAGTTTGAGCGCATGCTTGATTATGCGGTCACTGTGCATGACGGGCCGATAGCCGTGCGCTACCCCAGGGGCACAGGGAAGGTGAGACTTGTACCGCCGACCCCGGTACAGTGCGGAAAAGGATTGAAGCTGCAAAATGGCGAAGACGTAACGATACTGGCAATCGGGAAAATGGTTGAAACGGCGCTTAGAGTATCGGAACTGCTTGCTGAAAAGAGTATACATGCAGATGTTATCGACGCCAGGTTTGTAAAACCGCTCGACGCAAGGCTGATACTTGAAAGCGCGGCAAAAACGCACGCGGTAGCAACGCTTGAGGACAACTGTATTACGGGCGGCTTCGGGAGCGCCGTGCTGGAGCTCCTGAACAGGAACGGATACAGGATAAAGACAAATATTTTCGGTTTCCCTGATGTTCCGATAACTCAGGGATTGCGGAATGAAATTTTTGAAAAATACGGGCTCGATGCGGAATCGATTAGCCGAAGTATTATTAAGATGCTGAAGAATAAGTAGGCTGGACCTGCTGCGCCGGTTATTGCATCAGATACGGCAGCAGTAACCCTGCTTCGCCGGTCGATTCCTATTGCGGAGTTTGCGCTCCCAGAGCATATAGATTCGGCTGTGTTGGCAAATCCAACTCGCGAGCTAAAGCTCGCTCAGACAGGGATTTGCCCTTGCCAATGCCTCATCAATATGCTCTAGGCACGAAACTCATGCAATATAAATCAACCGACGAAGCAGGTATTAGCAGGCGAATTGGGAGAGTGCACCAGCATGGACAAGAATATTGTTTATGAAACAAATAGCTTCTATTGGGATACAAAAGGAAATGACTTTTTAGGTGCAATCGTGCTTCCTTTTTATGGGGCATTTGTATCTGAAGAAAAATGTCAACTTTTTGGTGACGTCTCAGGAAAAAAGATGCTGGAGATAGGCTGTGGAAATGGTCAATCCTTGCAGTATCAAGGGGAACGCAAAGCATCTGAACTATGGGCTATTGATATATCAGAAAAACAAATCGAAAAGGCTGCGCAACATTTGAAGTCGTGCGGCCTTTCAGCAAAATTGATCTGTTCTCCCATGGAAGAAGAGTGTGGCATACCAAAGGATTATTTTGACTTTGTTTATTCGATTTATGCAATAGGCTGGACTGCAGACCTTGAGGGCACTTTTTGCCGGATTGCTTCTTACCTGAAGAAAGACGGCGTATTTATTTTCAGTTGGTCACATCCTATACACAAATGTGTTGTTGCAGAAAATAATACACTTACTTTTATCAAGAGCTATTTTGATGAATCATGGTATTCAGTACCTCTTGATGACGGTGTGCTAACACTATCGGATCGCAAACTATCAACCTATGTGAATGCGTTGGCAAAGGCCGGATTCGTTGTTGAACAAATGATTGAGCAATCTGATGATGAAATTATGCAGTCATGGGATGATAACAGTGATTTTGCAAAAAAAGCAAAGATGCTCCCATTAACTTTTGTAATCAAGGCAAGAAAACTATAAGATAACCATTGGGGTGCCAACAAGACAGCGGATTAGAGCAATTTTTATATTGCAAAATGGTAATATTAAACTATAAGAGTTAAGTTTTTTAGTTGATAATAAATGTTTCACTGGAGGATTTGATTTGGAAAAGGAAAGGCTTGATGTGCTGCTTGTAGAAAAAGGTTTGTTTGATAGCCGGGAGAGGGCGAAAACTTCTATCATGGCCGGTCTGATATTTATAAACGGCGAACGTGCGGACAAGCCAGGGAGCAGCTATCCTGTGGATTCGGAAATCGAGGTTAAGAAGAATCCGAATCCCTATGTAAGCCGGGGAGGACTTAAGCTTGACAAGGCTATCCGCCACTTTGGAATAGATTTGAAGGGTAAAAAAACAATGGATGTCGGGGCATCCACGGGCGGGTTCACGGACTGCATGCTGCAGAACGGGGCTGAAAGAGTCGTTGCCGTAGATGTAGGATACGGACAGCTGGCCTGGCAGCTCAGAAACGATGAACGTGTACTGAACCTTGAAAGGACCAATATACGCTATGTCAAGCATGAAGACATCGGTATGGCAGTTGATTTCGCCTCAATTGACGTTTCATTTATATCGCTGAAAATCGTCCTTCCGGCTGTAAAACAGCTTCTCAAACAAGAGACCGGTGAAGTGCTGTGCCTTATAAAGCCCCAGTTCGAAGCAGGCAGGGAAAAGGTGGGCAAGCATGGTGTGGTAAGAGATATTGAAGTCCACCGCCAGGTAGTGGAGACGATAGTATCTTTTGCAGCAGGTATCGGTTTCGGCATCAGGGGCATTACATTTTCACCTATAAAAGGCCCGGAAGGTAACATTGAATACTTATGTTATATGTCTCTCGGCACCGGAACAAAGGACATTGGGGAAATATTGCCTGAAATCGACATTACAGTAAGGCAATCGCACGAACTACTCTAAATCCAATTTGTCTTCTGTATTATTATACGATATAATGTAAAAGAAAATAAAATGCAGTCTTTAACGCTGAGGTGCGGATGAGAAAGATCGGTATTATCACTAACGCTGACCGCGATACGGAATTTGCATATACAAAGCAGCTTGCCGAAAGCATAATTAAAAGAGGCGGAAGCGCACTGATGTCCGATATTCTTGCGGGAAAAGCGGGCGTAGGAACATCGTGCGGCGATGAGGATACCATCGTAAACTGCAGCGAAGTCATAGTATGTCTTGGCGGAGACGGTACATTTCTGAAGGCTGCCAGACGACTATACGCAAAAGATATACCGATCCTCGGTATAAACCTCGGCAACCTTGGATTCTTGACGGAAGTTGACAGAAACGAAATAGATCATGCGATAGACCAACTCTTTTCCGGTACGTACGAGGTCGAGAAAAGGATGATGCTCGATACCGTGATATACCGTAAGGACAGCGAACCAGAAAAGGATTTTGCGCTGAATGACGTAGTCATAGCAAGGGGCGCGGTTTCGAGGATTTTACATGTCAAAGCTTATATAAATGATGTTTTTGTAGATTCATTTCCGGGAGACGGCTTGATTATTGCAAGCCCTACCGGTTCTACCGCCTATTCGCTTTCCGCGGGTGGTCCCATAGTAGAACCGGACACGGATTTGATGCTGATAACACCAATATGTCCACACATACTGTATTCCAGATCTTTCGTGACAAAACCCGACAGCGTTATAGGAGCGATGATCGGAGAAGATTACCAGCATACGGCAATGGTTACATGCGACGGCCAGGAAGACCACGAATTAAGGGGCGGCGACAGGATCGAGGTAAAAAGATCGCCCTATTCTATAAAACTTATAAAAATGAAATCCAGAAATTTCTTCAATGTACTCAGAACCAAAATATATTATAGAGGAGAGAGTCTGAAAAGAGATGAAATACAGCAGACACGCGAAAATTCTTGAATTGATCGAAAGATATCAGATCGAGACGCAGGAGGAACTGGCGGAGAAACTCAAGGAGAACGGTATGGATGTTACACAGGCCACCGTATCAAGGGATATAAAGGAACTGAGGCTGATTAAGGTAATGGTGGACGACGATCATTACAAATATGCCCCGATTTCACACAGTGAAACCTCCATTACCAACAAGCTTCTCACCATTTTTACCGAATCCTTCATAAGCTGCGATTACGCCAACAATATCGTCATAGTTAAAACACTGCCCGGTATGGCGCAGGCGTCCGCCTCTGCCGTAGATACGCTCAAATGGACAGAGATAGTAGGCACGATCGCAGGCGACGATACGATCATGATAGTCTGCAGGGCTGAAAAGATAGCAGAAGAGCTCGTAAACAAGCTCAGCAAAATGATCAAATAAGGTTATAAGATATTTCATGTATTGGGTCTCGGGGGGTCATATGCTTTTACAGCTAAACATTCGGGATATCGCGCTCATTGACGAGGTCAATATTGAACTTGGTTCGGGCTTGAACATACTTACCGGAGAGACTGGAGCCGGAAAGTCAATAATTATCGATTCTATTAATGCTGTTCTCGGCGACAGGGTGTCAAAGGAAATTATCAGAACCGGTTCCGACAAAGCTGTAGTAGAGGCTGTTTTCCAGGCGGACGGCGAGAGGGTCGGCGATATACTCGGAGAAATCGGCATAGAACCCGAGGAAGACGGCACCTTGATACTTTCCAGGGAAATAACCCAGTCGGGCAGAAACACCTGCAGAGTAAATGGAAAGCTTGTGGCGACATCATTTCTCAAGTCGTTGGGAGAACGGTTAATCGATCTGCATGGGCAGCACGACAACCAATCTCTGTTAAGAGTGGAGAGCCATATAGACCTGTTGGACTCTTTTGGGGGCGACGCCATCCAAACCATAAAGCGCGATTACACGGTGCTTCTGGAGCAGTACAGGGAAGTAAGGGCCAGACTAAAGGCACTTTCAGGGGATCCTGGTGAGCGCGAGAGAAAGATAGACCTGCTCAGATTCCAGATAGATGAGATAAAAAAAGCTAAACTGAAGCCTGGAGAGGAAGACGAACTGAATAAGCAAAAAACTCTGCTGGCAAATTCGGAAAAAATATCGGAAGCGCTTTCCATGGCTTATGGGTTACTTTCATCCGGAGAGTCAGGGAAAAGACCTGCCGCCGATATGATGAACGGAGCGCTTTCCCAGCTTGGTTCGGTAGCGAGGCTCGAGGTTGAATTCGACGAACTATACAAGCGTCTTCAGGATATAATATATCAACTGGATGACTTGACCACGGATATAAGAAAAAGCATTGATAACGTAGAATATGATCCTGCTCAGCTTGAAGAGATAGATGAGAGGCTCGATTTATTTTTCAAGCTAAAAAGAAAATACGGCTCTACAGTGGAGGAGGTCCAGCGGTTCTGCGCTGCCGCACAGGAGCAGCTCGAAGAGATGGAAAAGAGCGAGGAAACCGCGAATCTCCTGAGAAGCAGGCAGGCTGAACTGGATGGACGTCTTTTTGAAACCTCGTGCAGATTGAACGATGAAAGGCGGAAAGCGGCATCGCTGCTTGAAGAAAGCATAGGCCTGCAGCTTGACGACCTCGAAATGAAAAGAGCCAGGTTCAAGGTAGACATACAGTTTGACGATACACCAGGCGCTTCGGGCAGTAGGAAATATACCCAAAACGGCCTTAACAGGGTGGAATTCCTTATCTCGGCAAATCCCGGCGAACCGCTGAAGCCGCTGGCGAAGATAGCTTCGGGCGGAGAAATGTCAAGGATCATGCTTGCAATCAAGACAATACTTGCAGACGTCGATAAAATGCCAACGATGATATTCGATGAGATCGATATAGGAATAAGCGGGAAAGCCGGGCAGAAGGTTGGCGAAAAGCTGGCTTATATTTCCGACGGGCATCAGGTAATATGTGTGACGCACCTTGCGCAAATCGCATGTATGGCGGGCAGTCACTACCTTATAGAAAAAGTATCGGAAGAGAACAGTACCAGAACAACGGTGGGATTGTTGGACAGAAGCAGAAAAATTAAAGAGATAGCAAGATTGATAGGCGGCTCGGAAGCATCTTCAGCTTCCCTAAAATATGCCGAAGAGATGATAAATAATGCAAAAAAAATAAATAACGCTTGAAATATTAAGATAAAAGCGAGAAAATCCGGCTAAACGCCGGATTTTCTTGCTTTTATCCATTTTTACCTCCTGTTCATTTATTTGTTTGAATAAATGATTTTGCAAAAGGTTAACTTACTTGCAGGAGGTTGAACAATGAGGAAACTGACATTTTTACGAAAAGCACTGGTTGTTTTTGCAATTTCGGCTCTTACTGCTGTAGCAGTATCTTATATAAAGGTCCAGCTGACCGTACCGGGCGAAATGATATTGATAGAAGGAGAGGAATATACCTATCATATCGACAGCATTTTCCCGATCAGTATAAAAGCTGATACGGAAGGCATCATGAAAATAAACGGCAAAACGCTTGAATCGTCTTATAACCCTATCGGAATTTCCAAGCCCGTTTCCATAAGTTCGGATAAGGGTGGCAGTGTAAGGCTCAATTTACGCTTTTTTGGAATTTTACCCGTAAAAACGGTGAATGTCGATATTGTTTCGAACAAGCAGGTAGTTGCCTGTGGGAATACTATCGGCGTCAAAATAAAGCTTGACGGCATACTGGTTATCGGTATATCCGATGTCGAAAGCAAAGGCCAAAAGATAATACCCGTACGGAATAGCGGGATCAGGCCGGGCTATAAGATAATTTCCGTCGACGACAAGCTCGTCGGAAGTATCGAGGAATTGGTCGATATTATTGAACAAAGTAACGGACAGCCCTTGAAAATAAGCTACAGCTCGGGCAGCGAAACTTTGGACACAACGGTGTCGCCCGTGATGTCATCAGATGATGATAAATATCACATAGGTCTTTGGGTAAGAGACAGTACGGCGGGTATAGGAACGCTTACCTACTACGATGCAGATACAGGAAGGTTCGGGGCACTCGGACACGGTATAACCGATATCGATACAGGCACTCTTATGTCGGTGGAATCGGGCGAAATTATGGAATCTAGCATTTTAGGCGTTAAAAAGGGAACTCAGGGCGATCCGGGAGAATTGAAAGGCATATTTTCGGAAGGGACAAAACTGGGTGTTATTCAGACCAACAGCAACATTGGAATTTATGGCAAAATCGACAAACGTTCCGTATCAAAACTCTCCGGCAGGGTTTACCCAATAGGCGTAAGGGCAGAGATAACGGAGGGGCCTGCAACGATACTGTCAAATATTGATGGTAAAAAAATTGAAGAATATGGTATAATGATACAGAAGGTTTCCAGGCAAAACCTAAACGGTTCAAAGGGAATGATCATTAAAGTGATCGACGACCGTCTATTAAGTACGACAGGCGGGATAGTACAGGGAATGTCGGGAAGCCCAATCCTTCAGAACGGGAAAATCATCGGAGCCGTTACACATGTTCTTGTAAATGATCCTACAAGAGGGTATGGGATATTTATCGAAACTATGCTTAAAAACACATCAATATAGAATGTTTAGCGCCAAACGGCGCGGATTACAGATAAAATAGGAAATAAAGCTGGTAAACTAAGGAAATTATTAATAGACTATCAAACACGTTATTCAAAAATCACAAATTGATGGAAATTGGTGAAAAGCCTTGAAATAAGCCTTGGAAATAATTTTGGAAGCAAAAATTTCCAATAATTCAATCAACAATTGGTATTAAAGATAAAATAATACTTGATAAATAAACGAAACTAAAATAAAATGATGACATCATATGAAGCTGTCATGAATGAATTGGAGGGGGAATTTGATTGCTGGAAAGAAAAATACAAATTGTCATAGCAGATGACAATAAAGAATTCAGTGATATCCTTTGCGAATACCTGAACAGCCAGGGCGATATCGAAGTCGTAGGTATGGCAAAGGACGGTAACGAGGCATGCGAACTTATTACCGAAAGAATGCCTGACATTGCGATACTTGATATTATAATGCCGCATCTTGACGGTTTAGGCGTATTGGAAAAGCTAAGGGCGGTTCCGCTGAAAAAACGTCCGCTGTTCATAATACTTTCCGCTGTCGGGCAGGACAAAATCACCCAAAGGGCTCTTGCACTAGGTGCAGAGTATTACATAGTAAAGCCGTTCGATATGGACGTACTTGTTTCGCGTATAAGACAGCTCAAGGATTCCAACCACAATCCAGTTATCAGATCCGAACATATGATGGAGACGAAGTCCTCGTACCATGTTCCCGTGCAGCGGAACCTCGAGGTTGAAGTCACCAATATAATGCATGAAATAGGGGTTCCTGCACACATCAAGGGTTACCAGTATCTTCGCGATGCTATCATGATGGTAGTCAAGGATCTGGATATAATCAATTCCATTACCAAACAGCTTTACCCGTCCATAGCCCGTGAATACAACACTACTCCGAGCCGCGTCGAAAGGGCTATAAGGCATGCTATAGAAGTAGCATGGAGCAGGGGGCAGGTAGAAGCGATAGATTCGCTGTTCGGTTACACTGTCAGTATCGGCAAAGGTAAACCCACGAATTCAGAATTCATCGCGATGGTCGCAGATAAGCTGCGCCTTGAAATGAAGGTTAGCTGAGAGGGCTGGCCGTTACCCAAAGTGGATTAAGCAAATTGATCGATAGTAAAAATACCATCCGAAGCTTTTCAGATGGTATTTTTTATTAACGAGATCAAAATGTACAAGGAGAAAAGGGCTAATGTTATTGGTAGTAATAATTGTTGCCATCGTGTTTTTTATGTTTACCGGTGCAGTTTTACACAGTACACTACTAAAAGAGAAATTAGCACATATAAAGCCATATGGCCAGCTTTTTGACGTTTATGACGGGAAATTGCATTTATATTCAGTGGGAAATGGCAATAAAACAATAGTTTTGCTTCCGGGTCTGGCAGTTCCGCTTCCGTCCGCAGATTTTGCCCCTCTGATGCGTCAGCTGAGCAAAGATTATACAGTTGCTTGCATAGAGTATTTTGGTGTCGGTTTCAGCAGTGAAACGTCAAGACCGCGCACTTGTGAAAATTATGTTGAAGAAATCAGATATGCTCTCAAAAATGCAGGCTTTAAACCGCCTTATGTTTTATTACCGCACTCGCTTTCTACTGTTTATAGTGAATATTATGCTTCAAAATATCCTGAAGAAGTCGAAGCAGTTATCTCTCTCGAAGGTCCTTCAACTGCGGATATTGTAGAAATGCCTGCTGGCATAAAACATTTGCTTCCTATAGTAAAATTCCTTCAATTCATAGGCCTGACATCACTTATGGCATGTTTTTCTATAAACAAAAAGCATTTATACCCTTATGGATATAGTGACAATGAAATTAGTGATATGGCTGCCTTTGCCGGCTTTTTTATTAATGATACCTTAATAAAGCAGATATCAAATGTGCCTGAATTTGTCAAACAAACTATGGGTATGCCTTTCCCCAAGTCTACAGCGTATTTTAAGGTAATCTGCAGAAAAACATATGAAACGCCAAATAAACAGCTGAAAATGACACCCCAGGAATACCAGCGCAGACATCTTGAAAGAATTGGTGAGAACTCGAAATGTGAAATATTGGACGGTACGCATTTTATTTATTTAAATAATGTCGACCGAATTGTTGAAATTACTCATAATGTTTTAAAACAAAGCTGTTCGGCAATACCATCCACCGACGTCGTCCTGCCTCCGGCCACGGACGAAAAAAGCTCTGCGCATTTGCTAGATATTACGAACAAATGAATATTTATATATTTGGAGGCAGGACAGTTTGACAAATATTGGAACTCAGACCATAGAGACTGACAGGCTTCTGCTAAGAAAATATGAAATAATAGATGCAGTCGATATGTTTCGTAATTGGGTTACTGATCCAGAAGTCAGTAAATTTTGGGGTTGGAAACCGCACGATAATATCGAAGAAACGAAATCATTGCTTCAAGGATGGATTAACGATTATGCCAAAATAGATAATTACAATTGGGTGATAGTCATTAAGGAGCTATCGGAAGCAATAGGTTACATTTACTTGAATGAAATAAATAACGAAGGAAAGAGTGCATCCATACACTATCTTGTTAGCAGAAGATTCTGGAATCAAGGCATAATGACGGAAGCATGCAGAGCTGTTCTGGCTTTTTCCTTTAATAAAATAGGCATTACTAAAATTCATACGTACCACCATGTAGATAATCCAGCGAGTGGTAAAGTAATGCAAAAATCCGGTATGCATTATCTTGAGACGAAATACAAGGAGATTCCTGATTGCGCACAAATTAGCGGCGTTTATTGTTTTTATGAAATAACCCTGGAAGATTGGATACGTACTGAATAAGCATAATACGAAGTTAAGTTAAGTTTATGGGGTGATTATATGAGAGGAATAAAACTATTTCTCATTACATTTATTCTTGCGATTACATCATTCTCAATGACAGGATGTTGGTACGAAGAGCCGGTAGAATCAAATATACCTAAGTTTGAAGTAATTATAGCATATGATAGGTTCGGTGAGTATATCGAAAAATCAAAGGATTATAAAGGTGACATGGACATCCTTTATAAAGAAATCATATATGATCCAATTTACAAAGCTTTTATTTCGGGTGGAGAATATTCAAATCTCGCTAAAGGGTATATTGGCGGAACGATCAGACAAATAGATGATATGGAGTATAAATTAAAACTTTTGAAGAAAGAAAAAGTAGAAGAAATTGTAGAAGATGCATTAAAGAAGAGTAATGACTTGCTTAATGGTGTTGATACGACCGTTTATATTTTTCCTAACACCTCTGAATATAACTACTTAACAAAAGATCTTGGCGGTGTTGTAGGTGTAACTGCAGGGAGTGGAAAAATTTTATTACTGATTGATCCTTTAAACGAACAATGGAAAACTATACTTAATTATACGGTAGCTCATGAGTACCATCATAGTGTATGGTCATCAAGGAAATATGAATTTGAGGGGAGCATTTTAGCCAATTTAGTATTTGAGGGGAAGGCGGACTCCTTTGCGAATAAAGTTTTTCCTGACATTGAAGTACCATGGGTATCAAGCATTGATCCCGGAACGGAAAGATCTGTCTGGAATCCGATTAAAAACCAATTGAGCAGTGATGATCCCGAATTATTACAAAAATTGATGTTTGGAGGAGGGGATTTTCCGCGTTGGAGTGGTTATACAATAGGCTATCATATTGTACAGGATTTCTTAAAAAATAATTCCGATTATAGTATTGAGGAATGGACAAAGCTGAGTTCTACTGAACTGCTAAATAAAAGCGGTTACAAATAGAGTAGTAATGTTGGTCTATAAAAGAAAATCTTGCCTTGACTCCGCCGTACGGCCGGAGGACAGGCCTACTGCACATAACAATACTGTCACGCAGGCTGAAAGGAGCCATTAACAATGGAAACAAGTAATGACATCTTGTCACGCGTTTGCAAAGACATCCCAAACAGCGAGTCATTCGTTAAGATATATCCAATAAACAAAGGTGTATCCGGCGACGATAAATACTGCGTCGAGACAACCGAAGGACGACGTTTTCTGCTGCGTATTTCGGAAATTGAATCATATGAACGTAAAAAGGCTATGTACGATATGATGGGGCGCGCCGCCTCGCTGGGTGTATCTATGTCACGTCCGATTGATTTCGGCGTTTGTAACGGTGGCAAGAACGTATATCAACTACTCTCTTGGTGTGACGGTGTAACAGCGGACGTTTTGCT
>DATALQ010000047.1:0-20789 GCA_036260935.1 Clostridia bacterium | reverse complement strand
ATTTTCTTTAGCTTTTTCATACTCTTTCTGATTTGAATAAATACTGCCAAGCCCGTTATATGCGGGAACATATTTGTTGTTGAGTTTCAAAGCTTTTATATAATACTCAATCGCTTTGTTATAGTCTTTTTGTTTGGAATATGTTCCTTTTTCATACTCCCCTGTTATACGGTAATATTCTGCATCTAAAAATACTTTAAAATATTCAAAATCGCTATTCGAATATAGAGAACAATATTCTTTGATTGTATTCTTTCGAATCTCCATATTATGAATGCGACTAACCTTATTCACATATTCGTTTAGCAATTTTTCCAAACTTTCTGCCATATTAACCCCCAGCACCTGTTAATACAAACAATAATTGTTATATTACAATCTTTATATCACTTTTCGTTACACCTTACAATATTCAATGCATTACAAAGTTATCTTCTTCCCAACCATCTTTTATTGTGATAATCATAAATTTATGACACTATTATGTCTGGGAATATTCTGTGTGGTTGAACATGAAGGGTAATCCTGTCAGGTGGAGGGTCATGCTTGACGGGCAGCCAGAGATCGAGATGGATCAATATCTTCTTTATGGCAGCTTCATCTTCAATAAACGAGAGTATCCGCATTTCCTAGTAAGTAAAATTTCATTAGTACAAAATTAGTACATCTCCCCCATTTCAGGGCAAATAATAAGCGGGCTTCCATATTCGGAAACCCGCTTTTTTCTGGTGGTCGGAGTGGTCTTATAGGATTTTTTACGAAGCGCCAGTAAAATCAATGGTTTAATGGCAGTTGATAAGCAGTATTTGCTAAAAGGATTTGATAAAAATACCTATTTCAAATCAAATCTATATAATCCTGTCCGCCATAAAATATTCGATAAATATTGAGACCCAAACCATAAATAGTTCAAGTCGTTTTATGTACGTTGGCCTGAGTGATAAGTTCCTCGGTTAAACCTCGGTAATTGAAAAATATTCATGAAAACTGTTCTTCATTTTTTGACCACTTCAGTGCAACTATAAAAATAAATATCGTGCATGTAATCTCTATTATGCTGAAAAAATTATAATATAATGATGGTGCTCCCGTAAACAGTGATGATAGCTGTACAACTGTCATTATAGTACCGGCAACCATGTTTGCCCAACGATTTGCTTTATACTTCAATATCCGGGATAAAAGAACCAAAGAAATGGGTATTTCCATCAATATTGCGGCTCCAAATAGAACCCCTTGAGTCATATGCATACTGCCTACAGTTCCTGTCAAAAATTGTTTAAGTAAATCAGGATCCATTAAAGAAAGAACATCACAATAAAGATAATTCAACGTTACAAATATCCATAATGTAGACAGCAATACTTTCCTATCTTTTATACCAAAAATTTTTATGCCAGAATTATTTTTCATAAAAAACTCCCCCACCTAATACTTAAATTTACTTATTCATTTTTTGAATTGTGCTTTTTGTCTGTATAGTCATCAAAAGCCTTCTTGCCTTCTCTTTCCCACCACTCCTCATAATATTCCATACTATTCCTGCTTTCCTTCAGCCCTTCATTTTCGTCAGGAGAGCACTTTTGCTTCTTTTTATCATTCTCTGACTTTGAACTGCTGCTATTACCCCCAAACGAGCCAAAGATCAAACGTGCCAGGACAAAAATGCCTATACCCTGCCAATAGGATATTTCTTTTATGCCGAAAATTTCAGGCATCAACCAGTTCCACAGAAGTTTTATTCCATATCCAAAGATAATACCCAACGCTATGGTACCCAGTATCCCGAGAAAAATATAACAAATGATTTTTGCCCATTTGGGAGTGCTTTTCCATTTCTCTTTCATCCTGCTCATCATTCATTCTCCTTGTTTTATTCATTTTGATAATCTTTCAGCATTATTTGCAAAGCCTTTATCGTTCTGTATTTTCTTGATAAAAGCGTACCTATTGGCTCATTCCACAACACAGACAGTTCCTTGAAGGATCTTCCTTCGAACTCTGTAGCAATAAAGACAGCCCTTTGCTTTTGATCAAGTGAGCTAATCGCCTGTGCCAGTTTTCTAAAAAACTCCTTTCTCTCCACCTCACTACTTACACTTATTCCTTTATCAGCAATAAGTTTTATTAACAAATCCTCTCCATTTTCATCAAGGTAACTTTGAAGTGATATCGTCTTGTGATTGCTGCGCTGATAATCAATGATCTTGTAATAGAGCGACCTGTATACATATGCGGCAAGGTTTTCTACACGTGCTGTGATGTCAGGTTTATTGAAAAGATTTAACATTACATCCCCGACAATATCTTCAGCATCCATATCATTTATGCTTTGAATTTTTCTGCGCACATAGTTGTTTAATTTTTTGCCCTCATTTGCAAAGAAAACAAAAAGTTTTCCTCTATCCTCTTTATTCATTCATTTGTTCCTTATCCCCTTTGTATATATGACGAATAAGTCTTAATTATATTGCATGATTTTCTAAACTTTTTGTAAAAATTTTAAACAAATTCCTCCTACTAGATTTATCGAGTATATTTCGTATGATATGATATAGACTTTAGTAACCATATTCACCACATCTAACACGCCCAGATCCCCGCAAATATCGGCACACAAAAAAACCGCTCAATGAGCGGTTTTCAAGCTAGCCGAGAAACCCGGCTGGTCGGAGTGACAGGATTCGACCGTCTGCTGCGCTCACCCGGGTTCCCGGGGTCCTATGCCCTGAGAGCTTGCATACTGCCGCCTCGACTTAAGTCTCGGCACACTTCGGCTAAAAACGTGCGTTTAGCACGTTTTCTTAACGCCTCGTGCCTTCTCAGGTTCGAATCCTGTCTTGAGCTAAAAAAAAGGGAAACGACCTTCTTGGTTGAAGGTTGTTTCCCTTTTTTGGTCGGAGTGACAGGATTCGAACCTGCGGCATCTTGGTCCCAAACCAAGCGCGCTACCAGCTGCGCTACACCCCGTTATTCATTATTCATCTTTTAATGCCGGACGACCGGCCGTACAATGATGGACATCTGAAGACAAATGTCTTGTAATTCAAATGCAGAATATATTTTACTATAAGGCGCACAAATGTTCAATATGCCCGATGTTCCGGCTGTCCCGATATCAGGTATTGCACCGCGCATACTCACTTATGCTCTTCAAAGCTTTACACCGTGACAAATAGCTTCACAGACATACACATTTTTTTAGATATTGCCATTATAACCGGATTCAAATCATGTGGCAAGAGTTTGTTCAGGTTCAAAGCAGCTTCCGTTTCCTGAAGGCCGCTGTTGCGAAGCGCAGCGAGGCCCTGGCATTGGTCAGCCACACGATATGGGCATCGTTTCTGGTGTTTGCAAGTATTCGGGGTGCAAAGAAAGCGGCTACCGTTTCAGGCCTGTCGCCAAGAATGTTGAATATTTTCCTGAATCGTTCCTCCCTGACGGCAGGCGAAGCTTGGCCGCTATGAGCTCCCGTAAAAAAGTCGGTAAGCATCATCCCGGGCGAAAGACGTCCCGCAAGTACGGGCTTCCCTCTGAGTTCCTTTGCAAGCCCTTTCGTGAAGTAGGTCAATGCCTGTTTAGTCGTGCCGTAGAGCACGGTTTTTTCCTGGATCATGCCATCGGAGCCCAGCCCCTCCATATTCCAGATCTGGCCCGAACCCTGTGCAAGCATGTTTTTGGCGGCAACCTGGGAGCCATAAACCATTCCTCTCAAATTCGTGTCAATAACTGAATCTACGCTGTCCGTATCCGTGTCGTAAACGAATTCATAGGGACAGTTCCGGCCTGCGTTATTTATCCAGATATCGACCCGGCCCCATTTATCCGCCGCGGCCTTCCAGAGCTCTTCCAAATTCTCTTTTATCGTTACATCGCATGGAACGTAAAGTATACTGCCGGAAAATTCGCTAAGCTCTTTTTCAGCGTACTTGAAGGAGTTTTTGTCCCGGCCTGAAACAGTCACGTTACAGCCCAGTTTCAAAAACTCTCTGGCCATACAAAGGCCCAATCCTCTGGTGCTTCCCGTTATAACCACATTTTTCAAGTCAAAGCCTCCCTTTTTGTTCCCTTACATATATAATAACCTAACTGCCAGAGCATTAAAAGCTGATATCTGTGCGACCGGTAGCCTTTATTAACTTAATAACCGAACCGGCGAAACATTCAAAGCTGATATTGGTGTCGACCGGAAACCCATATTAACTAAATTGAAAGAATTGTGTAACATAAAGGTAACTTGAACCAGAAATACCGTAAGTCTATAATAGAATATGGGACGAGAAGCAGTATTTTCTATGGCAGAAGGGGTCAAACTTCAAAAATAAGAGATTACAGGGTTTAGGAGTGTTATCTATCAAAAGGATTTTGGGACAGACGAGAAAAGCTATCCAGGACTACGACATGATTCAGGAGGGGGATCGGATAGCTGTAGGAGTCTCGGGCGGCAAGGATTCACTTACACTGCTCATTGCGCTTCGAAAGCTGATGGATTTTTACCCCGTCAGGTTCGAACTCAAAGCCATTACTGTAGCAATGGGCATCGGAGAGCCTGATTATTCCCCGGTTGCGGAATTATGCGGGGAACTGGGCGTCGAGTACATAACGGAAGAGACATACATAGGAAAGATTGTTTTTGAAGCCAGGCAGGAAAAAAACCCCTGCTCGCTTTGCGCTAACCTCAGGCGTGGCGCCCTGAACAACTCGGCTCTGAGAAACGGCTGCAACAAAGTCGCTCTGGCCCACAACCGTGATGATGTTATTGAAACCCTGCTTTTGAGTACTTTTTATGAAGGCAGGATACATTCCTTTTCACCGGTGACCTACCTTGACAGGAAGGGCATCACCGTCATACGTCCTTTGATTTACGCCGAGGAAAAAGAGATACGGGCGTTCGTCAGGGATAAAGCTCTGCAGATCGTTCACAATCCCTGCACGGCCAATGGTCATACAAAACGCCAGTACATCAAGGAACTGCTCAGGGATCTGTCCGTTGACAACAGGGAAATAAAAAACAACATATTCGGCGCCATCAAACGCTCCGGACTGGATGGATGGCACGAATAACGGAGGTCAAAATGTTAAAGAACAAAGGAAAAGCCAGAATTCTGGCCGCAAGTTTGCTTGCTGCCCTTTTGCTGCTGCCCCCGGCAGCATCGGATTCATACGCCGCAAGTTCAGGCGTTATCCACGAAGAGCGTAATACTCAGACAGTCACCCAGGGGGTTACTCTTGAGAACATCATCCGTTTCACAACTGACGGCTGGTACAACTTCCAGGTACTTAAAGTAGATCTTTCCAACCCGTACATAAGCGTCGACACGCTGACAAATACCGAATCGGTAGGCAAAACTGCCACCACCGGCAAAATGGCTGCGCAAAGGAACGCAGTTGCCGCCGTCAACGCAAGCTTCTTCACCGCCTCGGGCAGCGGCAACGGCTTCCCTGTAGGCGCTATCGTACAATCCTCTGATATCAGGGCTGCATATGGCAGTTTCAATAAATATGGAAATTCCATGGCCACATTCGCAATTAACAATCTCAATGAGATCCTGCTGGACTACTGGCGAGTCAATATGAGCCTCACCTCCGCAAGCGGCTCAAACGTGGCAGTTGAACAATATAACGTGGGCAACAAGGCAAAATACGGCGATATAAGCGTTTTCGACAGAAAATGGGGCAAAACGGCTATCGGAGCATCTGTAGAAATGCCTGATATTTTCCAGATGGTCGTAGAAAACGGAATCGTAACACAATTCCTGTCGGGCCAGCCGGCTGCACCGATACCGCAAAACGGTTATGTGGTGGTGACAAGGGCGGATGGAGCGGCAAAACTCCAGCAATCTTTTTTCATCGGTGACAGCGTATCCTTCGATATCAAGACGACACCCGACTGGAACAACGTAAAGATGGCTGTTTCCGGAAGTTCCGAGCTCGTTAAGGACGGAGCCGTACCGGCTGCTTTCTCATTCAACGCTTCGGATGTAACGATCAAAAGCCCCAAAACTGCGGTGGGAAGCTCAAAAGACGGCAAAACGCTCTGGCTCGTCACGGTTGACGGCAGGCAGACGTCAAGCATAGGCCTGACACAGAGGGATATGGCACTGTTCATGAAGGGCCTCGGCGCGTATAACGCGATAAACATGGACGGCGGAGGTTCCACTACAATGGTAGCCAGGCCCTATGGCAGCACCGCCGCTAAAGTAATGAACAGCCCGTCGGACGGTACCACAAGAAACGTACTGGTCGGGCTCGGAGTGTTCACATCGGCTCCAAAGGCTCCTTTGGCAGCTTTGATAGTGGATACGTCCGATAAATACATTTTTACGAATGCGACGCGGGCATTTACTGTAAAAGGAGTCGATAAATACGGCAATCCTATCGAAGTCGACCCCGCTTCAGTCAAATGGAGTGTTTCGGGCGTTAGGGGAACCTTTAAAGGCAATGTCCTGCGTCCGACTACATACGGCGAAGGCAAGGTCACAGCAAGGGTGGGCAATATTTCTGCCTCCAAAAATATCAGTGTTCTTTCCAAGCCTTCGGGCATTATGCTCAATACAAAAAGCATCAAGCTTCCCGTAGGACAGTCGAAAAGCTTTTCGATAAGAGGAATCAACCCCAAAGGCTATGTGGCGACCATAGAGCCCTCCGACATCAGCTGGAAGGTGACCGGGAAAGTGGGAACGTTCTCCGACGGAGTCTTCAAAGCGACGGCCGGCGGTGCAGGCTATATAGACGCAGCCTTCGGAGGAGCACACGCATATTGCACCGCTTCGGTATCCTCCGACAAGGTTTCGGTCATAGACAACTTTGAGACCGCCAACGGAGCATTCACCTCCTATCCTGAGGTAGTCCAGGGTACGTATGGCATTTCATCGGATCTGAGAAAATCGGGCAATTCTTCGGGAATGCTCGTATATGATTTCACAACAAATACGGATGTCACCCGTGCCGCGTACCTGTCACTGCAGAACGGCGGCTATATGCTGGGGGAAGGCACTTCGAAAATCGGGCTTCAGGTATATAACGACCACGGCAACTCCTGCTGGCTCCGCGCGGAGCTTTACGACGCCAATGGTGAAAAGCAGGTCGTCGATCTTACGAGGACCGAAGACTGGACCGGCTGGAAGTATATCGAGGCAGATGTCGATGGCATCAAGCTGCCTGCAAATCTGACGCGAATCTACCAGGTGCTCGTAAATCCCGAAAACGGGGAACAGCTGTCAGACGCGGGGTATCTATGCTTCGACGATCTCACAGTAACAAACAGCGGATACCCTGCAGTCGGTGATCTTACAGTGCCAAAGGATACAGCATTTGCAGACGACGCAAACAAGGCCGTTAGCTTCAGCAAGGCCACCCAGGATTCGTTCAGGTTCGGAGTACTGGGCCAATCGAAGGCTCCGGAAACAACGATCGAAAAAAGTCTTGCAAAGATTTTCGCAGGAAAGATAACTAAGTACATTGACGCGGGAGCAGTAGTCGGCGACGGATCACACGAATCGATAACGAGTCTTGTCAAGAAAAAACCTGTTATCGCGACACATACAGTCAACCTCAAGAGCACGAAAGCTACAGATTATCTCTACTCCAGGACGGATATAAAGAACAGCCGCCTCATAAAGCTGGACACAAGAGAAAAGAGCCTGCGTAAAAGCGATCCCGACCAATGGTTCACTTTCCTTGATGACCTGAATTCGTTCAAGGGGAAGAATGTATTCATCTTCATGGAGGATTCACCGGATACCTTCACCGACAAGCTCGAGCTGAGTTTGTTCAAAAAGACAGTTTCCAATTACAGATACGATACCCTGCGCAATGTTTGGGTATTTTATCACGGCGATGAGAACAAAAGCTACCTGGAAAACGGAGTAAGGTACATCGAATCCGCAGGATATGAAGTGGATGGCCTGAAATCAGGCAAAACTGGTGCGGCCAAATACGTACTCGTCACTGTCAAAGGTTCGGTCGTAACTTATGTATATAAAGAAATAGATTCATGATTAAACCCTGGAGAATAGGGTATGAATATGGGTTGAATAGAGAATAAAGGAGGAAGTTCATGGCATCGGAAGTATTGTTTTCATCAGTCGAATTCAATAAGTACGACTCTGAACAGACTTTGCCGGCGAGGTTCGGCCGTCTGATCGACCAAATGGGGATGCAGGAAGTCGTCAAGGACAAGCTGACAGCGATAAAGATGCATCTTGGAAGATTCATCGGTTATTCCACCGTTCCCCCGCTGTTTGTAAAGATTCTGGTGGACAAGCTCAAGGAATACGGTGCGAAGGTATACATAACGGATCAGGTTACAGAAGGGGCAAAAACGCGCGGCTACAGCGAAGATTACTTTGGCTGTCCGATCGTGGATGCCTGCGGTGTAACGGGAAAGTATTACTACGAAAAGCATGTCGACTTCAATACCTTTAAAAATGTAGATATCGCCGGCAACATTTACGACGCCGAGGTCATGATCGACCTCTCCCATGTCAAGGGCCACGGGGTATGCGGCTACGGCGGCGCCTGCAAAAACATTGCCATGGGCTGCGTGACAGACAGGACAAGGCACCAGATACACAGTCTGGAAGGCGGTATCGAGTGGGATGAGAACGCCTGTACACACTGCGAGCTATGTGTAAACAGCTGCAACCACTTTGCCAACAGATTCGACGAGGAAGGGCGTTATCAGGTCAACTACCATGACTGCACGATGTGCCAGCATTGCGTAAAGGTGTGTCCCGCGTCAGCTATGAAGATGCTGGCCCACCGCTATGAAGATTTCCAGAAAGGAATGGCGCTCTGCACCGACGAAGTGCTCAAGACCTTCGAACCAGGCCGGGTATTTTATATCAATTTCCTCATAAGCATCACGGCGCTGTGCGACTGCTGGGGCATGACGACCCCATCGCTCGTTCCGGATATAGGCGTCATGGCGTCAAAGGATATTGTCGCTATCGAGAGGGCCTGCCTTGATGCAATAAAGATCGAAAACCTCATACCGGCAGGCGTCCCGAAGAGTCATGAGATGGGACAAAACGGGCATTTGTTCGAAAGGCTGCACGGCAAGGACCCGTACATTCAGATCAACGAACTTGAGAAACGCGGCCTGGGGACCCAGGAGTATGTTATAAAGGAAATAAAATAGGGAATGAGAAAAGCCCTGTATCAGGCCGGCTGACAATCCGGGATACAGGGCTCTTTTTTTGTGGGTCTCTGCTCTTAGCCGGCTTTGCTTTTACGGCTCTGCTTTTACAGATATGCTTTTGTACAGCTTCTGTCTTTTAGTCTGCTTTGCTTTGTGACGACTCGTTTTTGCGGCTCACCCTCCGCCCTGTGCGTAAAGGCTTTTGTTCCTGTCCAGAATATCCTCCAGTGTCTTGATGTCGATTGGATCCAGAAACGCTTGCGACGACTCCTTCAAAGCTTCGTACTCGTCATACGTGATTCCGTCCCCTGCCATTTTGACCGCACTGTCGAGGACTTCCCTGTCTACCACCGAAAGTATCCTTATTGCGTTCAACTTATCCTGAAGGCTGATATTTCTTAACAATTCTATTTCATCATGCGTCAGAAAGTAATCGTCACCAGTAACGTCGGCACCTGCGCCGTCCAAGCCGGGAGTCGCTTGTGCGGGGTTCACAGCCGACCTTTCACTACCCTGAACCGATGTCTGCACAGCGTCGTCCGGATACGGAATCCCTCCCTTTGCCTGCCGGTCTTCGGCTTTATTCTTCAATCCACCGGCTGTATTCTCCACGCCCCCGCCCGTATTTTTCAGGCCTCCGGCTTTATACTGTAGTCCTCCTCCACCCTCCGGGACTGCCGCCTCCGTTCCTGGGATGTTTCCGGCAACCACAAGAGACATCAAGGCATTCAATTGGTCGGACGCATCAATGCCGAAGAATAATCTCAGCACGGCGGAATTCAATATGAACATTACCGCCGGGACAAGTATGACTAGGATTACCGCACACATGAATTTTCTCATAAATAATACCTGTAAAATGATTTACAGGTATTATTTACATTATATGGGCTCTAATATTCAAAATTAATCAAGGATATATTTCAGCCTTCAAACGAGGCTGCCTTTTTTCTCAGATATGCCGAGAAATCATCCCTCAGATCGTCTCTCTTAAGTGCGAATTCGACCGTTGCTTCGAGGAAGCCGAGTTTATTGCCTACATCGTAGCGTTTCCCGACAAAATCGTAAGCGTATACCGAACTTGACTCCAACAGCTTCTTGAGCGCATCCGTGAGCTGGATCTCGCCGCCTTTGCCCGGTATTGCGTTCTCGAGATGCGTGAAAATATCCGGTGTTATGATATACCTTCCCAATATTGCAACATTGGACGGAGCGTTCTCCCGATCCGGCTTTTCAACCATATCGTCAACCCGGTATACACGGTCGCCGACAATGTCGCATTTAATTATGCCATATTTTGAAACATCTTCTTCAGGAACGCGCTGCACGCCCAGAATGGTAGTGTTGTAAGTGTTGTAAACATCTATGAGCTGCTTCAGGCATGGCGTACCGGAGTCTACGATATCGTCGCCGAGCAGTACCGCGAACGGCTCGTTGTCAATGAAAGAGCGCGCGCAGTAAATCGCGTGTCCCAGACCTCTCGGCTCTTTCTGCCTTATATAGTTCACGTTAGCCAGATTTGAAATATCTTCGACAAGCGAAAGCAGTTCAGTCTCCCCTTTTCGCCTCAGTATGTCCTCAAGCTCGTAAGATTTGTCAAAATGATCTTCAATAGCTCTTTTACCACGCCCGGTAACTATCAGGATATCTTCTATACCAGATGCTATCGCCTCTTCGATAATATATTGTATGGTCGGTTTATCCACGATCGGAAGCATCTCTTTAGGCTGTGCTTTTGTAGCAGGCAGAAATCTCGTGCCTAGACCGGCCGCCGGTATAACAGCCTTGCGAACCTTCAAATCCATCTCTCCTCTCATAAATCAAAAGCTTCATCTATATTATACAACCAGTGGCAGCGGTAATGCCAGTAATTTTGGCAGACATTAACCATTTCGTGTCTACATTAACATATATATGTAAACTTTACAACTGAGTCACAGTTTTATTGCCCCGTTTCCCACGGCCCCAATCCTTTATCCCTTGCAAACAGGCAATTTATTCACTAATTTGTTACATAAATTTAATATACTTTATTAGAAAATAGTGGTACAATAAAATTGCCACAGCCAATAATACTAATTTTTCATTTTTGTTCCTCCTTTTAATATAACAATGGCTGATTTGATATTATCTGAGTAAAGCACTTATATTATCGGTATTATTTATAAATATTTATCGAGTGCTTTATTTTTTTGCCCGTTTTCTTTAAGCGTACACCAGTATATCAGCGGAGTTGTCATAAAACAGCTGCCATAAAATACTTGGCCCCGATCGCTGAAATGTGTTGATTAGAGAGAACAAATTGAGTATAATAGGTTGGTAACACTTATGAACAGGTTAAATCTTTGGCTGTGCTAGACGGGGAGGTAGCGGCACCCTGTACCTGCAATCCGCTGCAGCAGGGTCGAATTCCTGTCAGAGGCTTCATTCTTGTAGAGTCAGTCTCGTGCAAGTGGCGATGATAACTGGGTCTTGCGCAACGAAAGCCTGTGAACCCCGCCAGGTCCGGAAGGAAGCAACGGTAAGCAGTAACTGGCGTGTGCCGCGGGGATGCCTGGTTAGAGCCAACTATATGAGTCACGTCTGTAAGAATAAGTCGACTTCAGGTGCACAGCCAATCAATTATAAAAACAAAAACAGGCCCTTCTGGGGTCTGTTTTTTATGTTATTATATATATGACGGTGCGTTTTCCCGGTCGGTTATGTTCGGGAAGGATGCCCAAGCCGCCGGAAACAGGCTGGTTTAACAAGAACGGATTCACAGGGAGAAGTAAGCTATGTCATACATCGCATTATACAGGGAATGGCGGCCGGCTCGTTTCGCCGACGTAGTTGAACAGGAGCACGTGGTTAAGACTCTGCGGTATAGCGTTAACACCGGCAGGATCGCTCACGCGTACCTTTTCTGCGGCACGAGGGGCACTGGAAAGACAACAATGGCGAAGATCCTCTCGAGGGCGATCAATTGCCTTGATCCCAAGGACGGAGAGCCCTGCAACGAGTGCGAGGTCTGCCGTGAAATACTATCGGGCAGCAGCGTGGACGTCATTGAGATCGACGCCGCTTCCAACAACAGCGTAGACAACGTGCGGTCGATACGTGACGAGGTCATATACGCTCCGACAAAAGCAAAACGTAAAGTATATATCATAGACGAAGTCCATATGCTTTCTACAGGCGCATTCAACGCACTGCTTAAAACGCTCGAGGAGCCGCCCGAGCATGTGGTTTTCATACTGGCCACCACCGAGCCTCACAAGCTTCCGGCAACGATATTGTCACGGTGCCAGCGTTTCGACTTCCGGCGTATTTCCCAGGAAAGCATAATCAAACGGCTTCAAAAGATAACTTCGGCAGGGGACGCCTCGCTTGATGCAGATGCGGCCAAGCTGATCGCAAGGATGTCAGACGGCGCAATGCGGGATGCCATAAGCCTTCTGGACCAGTGCATGTCGCTGGGAAACAGGGATATCAGCTATAATGATGTATTATCCGTCGTGGGAATTGTAAATGATACCTTCATGACATCATTTACAGACTGCATGCTGGAAAAGAGGATCCCGTCGGTACTTGAAAATGTCGCACTGCTGGTGGAGGACGGCCGGGACATATCGCATTTTGTTTCGGATCTGGTTTTATATTTCAGAAACCTCCTCATATGCAAATCAACCGCGGGGGCATGCGAGAATCTGATAGACGTGCCGCACGAGGTGATGGAGGTTATCAGGCGGCAGTCAGGCATGATAACGCTTGACGAGACGACACGCTGTATCAGGGAGCTTTCCGCTCTGGAAAGCAGCCTGAAATGGGCGGCGAACCCCAGGGTGCTGTTGGAGGTCACGCTTGTAAAGCTCTGCGGCAGCATAAGCGCGTCTGAAGCGAGCATTGCAGACAGGCTGGATGCTATCGAAAGAAGGCTGGACAGCGGTGATTTTAGAATAACGGCTCCTTCGGAATCCTCCGGAACAGCCGGCGGCGGGTCTTTTAAAGGCGTCACTGCGATGGTACAGGACGACTCGAACAAAACGTCCCGTATACCTCAGGCAATGAGCCGGGATACGTCCGTTGACTCTGAAGCCTCCGGCAGCAGGACCGATGCAGGGGCAGGTTCCGGAAAGGAATCGCACCCGGGCGATATATCCGGCACAGACAACTCCAAAGCAACAGAATATGCAAAATGGCAGATGATACTCAAGCATCTCAAGAGCCTAGGCAGAATGACCCTTTATTCGTATCTTCTAAATGCCAAAGCGCTGCTGCTGGATGAAGGTACTATCGGCCTCGTCGTAAAGGAAGGACCTATAAGGGCGAGCATTTCCAGGCTTGAGCATATAAAATTGATAGAAGAGGCTGCAGCCAAAATAGAAGGCCGCGAGATGCAGATCAAATGTCTTGAAGACGATATTGTGCATAATAAAGCTGCAAGGGAGAAGCCTTCCGAGAGCAGCGACCTGCTTTCAAGGGCACGCAGCATAGCTGACAGGACCGGTCTCCCCCTTGAAATTATTGACGAGTAATCAAAGCGTTAAGTATAATGATGGTAAATCCAACAAAAACAACGATCAGGAGGCAATAAAATGGCTAAAGGCGGATTCCAGGGCTTCGGCGGAGGTAATATGAACAATCTCATGAAGCAAGCCCAGAAAATGCAGAAGGATATGGAAAAACTGCAATCCGAGCTGCAGGAAAAAGAAGTTGAGGCTACTGCCGGAGGCGGTGCTGTAAAGGTCATTGCTACCGGCAAAAAGGAAATCAAGGAGATAGCGATCAACCGCGACGTGGTAGATCCCGATGATGTCGAGATGCTTCAGGACCTCGTACTGGCTGCTGTTAACGAAGCACTTCGCAAGGCCGATGAAATGGTCAACGGAGAAATGTCCAAAATAACCGGCGGTATGGGTGGTATGGGCGGATTAGGCGGGTTGTTCTAATATGAGCGGCTTTTATGCTCCACCGGTCGCAAAATTGATAGAAGAATTTGAAAAGCTACCCGGCATCGGTCACAAGACCGCACAAAGGCTTGCTTTCCATGTGCTCAATCTTCCCGTCGAAAAAACTGAAGCATTGGCCGAAGCAATAAGGGATGCAAAGCTGAAGACCCGCTACTGTTCCATCTGCAGCAACCTTACGGAGACCGATCCCTGCAGCATATGCGGCAATGTAAAGAGAGACCACGGCGTCATCTGCGTAGTGGAAGACCCCAGGGATGTCGTAGCCATGGAGCGCATCCGTGAATTCAACGGAGTCTATCATGTACTGCATGGCGTTATTTCGCCCATGGAAGGCATCGGCCCGGAAGATATAAAGATAAAAGAGCTGCTGCAGAGGATACGCGAAGGTGAAATACATGAAGTCATAATGGCAACCAACCCCGATGTCGAGGGCGAGGCCACCGCCATGTATATATCGAAGCTTTTGAAGCCAATAGGCATACGCTCGACGAGGATCGCCCACGGCATACCTGTTGGAGGCGATCTCGAGTATGCGGACGAGGTTACTCTTGCCAAGGCATTGGAAGGGCGCCGCGAACTTTAGGTTATATTGATATGTTAATCAGCTCATTTAAAAGTCATATGGAATTGCATTGAAAATGTGATTCCATATGACTTTTTATTTTTGCATCCCATTGAACTATATAAAGCGCAGGACTTATTTCTATAAAATATGGTGGAAAGTCGGACTATTTGTGCTATAGTAAAAATTAGCAGATAAAAATAGATAACTGTACATTTTACAACTATTTGTAAGGAGTGAAGCGCTAATGAAAAAATCTTTGTTCAGATTTAGTATCGGGCAAAAATTGCTGTTCTACTTTCTTTTGGTCGGTGTAATCTCCTCTATCACGGTAGGCGTCATTTCATACATAACCATGTCAGGAAACGAAATGGAGAATATGAAGCAAAAACTTTTGATTGCAGTCGAAACAGGTTCATCAGCCATCGATGGAGATGCCCATTCACTTCTGAAAAAGGGCGACGAGCAGAGTGAAGCATACAAGGCAATACTGATAAAACTTGATAAGATCAAAGAGGATTTCAACCTGACCTTCCTTTATACCTTTAAGCTGTCACAGGACGGAAAACTCACATTTGTTCTCGATACGGATAAAACCGAGGAAAAAGCAAATATTGGCGACGATTACGATATGAGCGAATGTATCCGAAAGGCGTTCAATGGCTCGCCAAACGTAGACGATGAGCCGTATACGGACGATTGGGGCACCTTCCTGTCGGCTGCAGCCCCCGTATATGATTCAAACAAAAAGGTCGTCGCTGTCGTCGGCGCCGATATAGAAATCAAATCTATCGAAAACATGCAGAAACAAATGATTATACGTTCTTCTGCAGGGGTTGCCATAAGCGTTGTAATCGCCATACTGCTTGCACTTATATTGTCGGTACGTATCACGCGGCCGATCAAACTGCTGAACAGTGCAATGAGCAATCTCGCCTCCAACAGCGGCGATCTCACCCGTACCATAGATATCAGGACAGGCGATGAAATAGAATCCCTGGCTGTATCGACAAATCAGGTTCTTGCAAATATACGCGACATTATTCGTACAATCAGGAATACCTCGGCAGCGATCGATAAAAGTACCGCAGAAATAAATCATGCAATGAGCTCGAGTTCAGAAGCGGCATCCCAGATAAGCTCCGCAATGAACGAAATAACCGTGGGAGCCGAGGAGCAATTGCAAAATGTTTCGAACAGTTCCGTCAGGTTGAATGAAGTGTCCGATATTGTAAACAGCCTTGAGGCAAATTCCGAAAAGATAGGAATATCCCTGAATTCGGCTGTTGAGTTTACGGCTGAATGCATGAAGTCCATTACCGGGCTGCAGGCCAAGACAGCAGACAATTCCGAGGTGATAAAAAAAGCATCGGAAAATGCAAAGGATCTGGAAAACTATTCGAACGAAGCTGTAAAAATAATAGGAGTCATTTCCCAAATCTCGGATCAGACCAATATGCTTGCACTGAACGCCGCCATCGAGGCAGCACGTGCCGGAGAGCAGGGAAAGGGCTTCGCCGTAGTGGCTGAAGAAATCAGGCATCTGTCCGAAAATACCTCCGTCTCGGCAAAGCAGATCGCTCAATATATAGCGCAGATAAAGACACAATCCGGCGAAACCTCGCTTACGCTGAATAGTGTGGCCAGTTCAGTATCCGAACAGACAGAATCCATCCAAAGGACCACATCATCGCTTTCGGGAATAAATGAAGTAATGGCGTCCATAAAAACTGCCCTTGATGAAGTAAGCTCATCGGTCAGAAATATATTCGAAAGTAAGCAAAATATTATTAACATGAACGACGGCATTCAAAAATCATCCGAAAGCATGGCCTCTTCGACTACCGAGGTAACCTCCTCCCAGCAGGAACAGCAAGCTATCATAGACAGTGTCTGCGAGCTGATTTCCGAATTGGACGTTATGTCGAAAGAACTTGAGAGTACAGTCAACAAGTTCCGGATCTGATCGTTCCAGATATCGATTACCATAAAAATATTTAAGGTCCTTCATACATTTAATATGTATAAGAGGGACCTTTCTTTTTATTTTAAGAATTTATTAATAAAATTAAAGACATTTTAAATAGTACTCCGTATATTCAATTGTGAGATTAATAAAATTAATATGCAGCTTAATATTCTTAAACATTTTTCTCACAGATCCTTGACAAGCACTCTGAACAACAATAGTATATATTATGGAATAGTTAATATATTTAATGTGAATATTAAAATTATTAATTCCAACGTAATATATCTTTAAATAAATTGAGGTGCATCATATGGCAAGAGAAGCACTTGGAAAATGCCCGGTATGCGGGCAGAACACAGAAGTAACCACGATATACTGCAACGACTGCGGAACCAAAATCGAAGGACATTTCGAACTTTGCAGGTTCTGCAGGCTGACAGATGAACAAAAATCCTTTATCGAAACTTTCATAAAGTGCAGAGGAAATATCAAGGAGGTGGAAAAAGAGCTCGGCATCTCATACCCTACCGTAAGAAACCGGCTGGAGGATGCCGCAAATGCGCTTGATTACGACAACTCTCACAGATACAACAACCAGGAGACTGAGCAGTACAGCCACAGGATGGAAATACTCGATGAGCTTGAAAATGGAAAAATTTCAGTGGAAGATGCTTTGAATCTGCTGAAAACCTAAAACAAACATATAAAATAATCAGGAGGTAATTAAAAAATGTCAATAAGTGAAGAAAGAATGATGATACTTAAAATGCTGCAGGAAGGCAGAATAAACAGCGAAGAGGCAGCAAAACTTCTGGAGGCGCTCGACAACAATCAGAAGCAGGCGCAGGGCCCCTGCGGCGGAGGCTTCCGTTTTGAAGGCTTCAAACCGCCGAAGATGCCGCAGCACAACTATTATGATGAAGTAGCAAGAGTCAGGGAGAGGATCAACGACTGGAGACGTGAGATCAGCAAGAACTACAACCAGAAGGATTTCGACAAGATGGTCGATGAATTCAGTACAAAGGCTGAAAAATTCGGCAAGGATGTGACGAACGTAGCTATGGGCGTTGCAGACAAGGTAGTCGATTTCGTCGGTTCAGTAGTAGACACAGGTACATTCAATTTCTTTGGAAGCTGCGTACTGGTCGAAAAGACGTACGAGGCTGCGGCTACAGAAGGCGTAAGCCTTGAGCTCCAGGCTGCAAACGGCCAGATCACTGTAAAGAAGCATGATGAAAACAGGATCCTGATCAAGGCCAAGATCCGCACTCCCCAGGAAAACGCAGAGACCGCTCTCAGCTTCTCAAACGAGAACGGAACGGTTTCATTGAAGCTTGCAAAACCCGATACCTTCAACCTCAGCGTTGCATACGAAGTATTTGTTCCGGCAGTCAAGCTCAACAGGCTTGTACTCGAGACAAAGAACAGCAAGATATATGTCGAGGATACAGTTTCGGCCGAGTTCACAAGCGTGACTAAGAATGGCGGCATCGACCTGACGGGCGTTACAGGCGATAAGATATTCGTTGACACGAAGAACGGAAAAGTCGACATCAATTATCTTATTGGTAAAGAGATTTCGATAAATACCAGGAATGCCAGCATCGAAGTAAAGAATCTAAAGGCTGGCAAAACGGAAGTGATAACCCAGAATGGCAAAATTCTGGTCGAGAATGTCCAGAGCCTCGATGGTGCCGATACCGCAGACCTGGTTCTCAAGACAAAGAACGCAGACATCAAGGCCAACATGAACGATTCAGAAGAAAAGGGCTACAGGGTGAATGCCCAGACCACCAACGGCGGCATAAACCTCCTGATCCCGAACCTGCTGTACCGCAACGCCTCCGGGAATGAAGGCTTCAGCAAAAAGGCCGAGGCGGAGACCGAGAACTATTCCAATGCCACCCAAAAGGTTAATATATATGCTGAAACACAGAACGGCTACATTGAGGTAATAAAATAAAGTTCGGAGCCTTATACTCCAGTTGGCAGTGTAACAAGTAGTGTCGAAGCGAAACAGGCTGTACCTGAACAAGGTCAGCCTGTTTTTTTGTATCCTTATATTCCGATTTACACCGATATTCGTTCTTTATCCACCCTTTTTGTATTTCAGCTTTAGCAGTTCGACGTATTCATTTACCTTTTCAACGGCCTCTTCCGGCAGGTCGGACAAATCTATCTGGCACACTGCCCTGTCTCCGGCATCTTTTCCGGCGTTCGGGCGCCCAAGAAGATAATCTACAGAAGTTTCGTAAATTTCGGCAAACGTCTTCAGAGTATACGGATCAGGCGAACTGACATCATTCTCGTAATTCGATATTGTTTTATTATGAATACCTGTTTTTTTTGATACTTCCTTCTGAGTGAGATTTTTCAATTCCCTCGCATATCTGAGATTTTCGCCAAGCGTTTTCAAAAAAATCCCTCCCTGTAGTCATTATAATGCATTCCCGATAATGCCCTTAAATATTCCCATAATCTATGAATTTCATATTGACGTCCCATTTTGTGAGACTTATAATGGAAAATATAAAACTTCTCGGAGGCGTTGATGTATAATAAACTGTCCATTCCCGAACAACAAAAAAAACTTCGGCAATTGTCGGATTCCCTGGATGAAATCACAGGGCTGTACTGCAATAAGGAATACAGTAAAAAAAATGATGATACGTATTACCTGGATCAGATCGATATGATAAGACTGGAGTTGCTCAGGCTCAAAAACAAATCATAGAATCAATCACGAATAAACAATGCACTTAGCTTTTATCCCTTCTCTCCCCCTGGATTTCGGCCCTTCGATTCCACCTGCCGCCTCCATATGGATTAAAGCATCGTTATATGCTATAATAAAACACCGATACCGATTTTATGAGGTGCTTTATGTTTGATAAGCTGGAAAATGCGGAAAACCGCTATGAAGAGATAAACCACAAGCTGGCTGATCCGCAGGTGCTTGCAGACCAGGATGAATACCGCAGGCTTATGAAGGAATTTTCGGAGCTTGATGAGATAGTTGCAAAGTTTCGCGAATACAAAAAAGTAAAGTCAGATATAGCTGAAGCCCGGGAGCTGCTTGACGGCGCCCTCGAAAAGGACTTCAGGGAGCTTGTGCAGGCCGAGTTCAACGAGTCCAGGGATAAGCTCGATTCGATAGAAAACGAGCTCAAGATACTTATTGCCCCTAAAGACCCAAACGATAATAAAAGCGTAATTTTCGAAATACGCGGCGGCGCCGGGGGCGAAGAAGCCGCCCTGTTTGCATCCGATCTGTTTAGGATGTACAGCCGTTATGCCGAGCGTCATCACTGGAAAACCGAAATCATGGACCTGAATGATACCGAAATCGGCGGGATCAAGGAAGTAGTCTTCACTATAGAAGCCAAGGGCGCCTACAGCAGACTGAAGTATGAAAGCGGCGTCCACAGGGTGCAGCGCGTTCCGTCTACCGAATCCAGCGGCAGGATCCATACTTCGACAGTCACTGTCGCAGTTCTTCCTGAAGTGGATGAGGTCGATGTCGATATAAACCCGAACGACCTGCAGATAGACACCTACAGGGCATCCGGCGCAGGAGGCCAGCATATCAACAAGACTGACTCGGCAATACGCATAACCCATCTGCCGACCGGCTTGGTAGTTACGTGCCAGGATCAGCGTTCCCAGCACAAGAATAAAGACAGGGCTATGAGCGTACTGCGTTCCAAGCTCTTTGAAATGGCTCAGGAGCAGCAGGATTCCGAGATAGCGCAGGCCAGGAAAAGCCAGGTCGGAACCGGGGACCGAAGTGAACGCATTCGTACGTACAACTTTCCACAGGGCCGCGTATCCGATCACAGGATCGGCCTCACCCTTTATAAGATCGAACAGATCATGGATGGCGATCTCGACGATATAATCGACGCGCTCATTACAGCTGCGCAATCGGAAAAACTCGGCAGCGCAACGTATGATGAAGACTAAAGCATGACGAAGATGGACGCATATCCGCCGCGACGGTTGTTTTTATTGCCGGTTTCATTCATAGAGCGTATAAACTCAGCTTTTTGGCAAATCAAACTCGCGTCGCATGAATGCTCCGCTCAAACAATGATTTGCCCTTAACATTGCTTCGTTAATACGCTCTAATTCATAAAACCGATGCAATTCAAACAACATCAC
>DATALQ010000042.1:0-107467 GCA_036260935.1 Clostridia bacterium | reverse complement strand
AAGGAAACAAAATATATCTCTAACATTGATTATTTCGGAGAGCCGATATATACATACAGTCTCCGTGAAGGTATCGAGGATGGTTTCCTTGCTCCGTTCAAGGTCATCAACATCCGCACCAATATTGGTGAGGGCTGGCGTCCGTACAAGGGACAGCTTGATAAGAACGGGAAGGAAATCGAAGACCGCATTTACACTAACAGCGACTTCGACTACAACATCATCATTGAAGACCGCACATATGAGGTTGCACGTGAAATCACGGAATACATGAAAAGTACGGACAGAATGCAGAAAACGATTGTGTTCTGTGCCACCGAGGATCATGCCGAGCGGATGAGAATCGCGTTGACCAACCTCAACGCAGATATGGTTCAGAAGAACCCGGATTATGTTGTACGTATCACCGGCGGCGATGTCTACGGCAAGAGTAAACTTGATTATTTCATCTCTGTTTCTGCTCCATACCCTGTGATTGCGACTACATCGAAGCTTCTCTCCACCGGTGCGGACTGCAAGATGACCAAGCTAATCGTCCTTGACCAAATGATTGGCTCTATGACCGAGTTCAAGCAGATAATTGGTCGTGGCACTCGACTCCGTGAGAAAGAAGGCAAAACACACTTTACAGCCATGGATTTCCGCAACGTTACACGTTTGTTTGCAGACCCTAATTGGGACGGTCCCATTGAGCAGGATGATGATTATGGCAAAGACGGCACTCATATTGCCGAATCTGGCCCCGACACTCCTTATGGCACTGGCTCAGAACCCAAAGAAAAGCCTATCGTTGATGAAAACGGCTGTACAGTCAAGGTAATCGGCAAGACTGTTTCAATTTATGACGCCAACGGCAAACTGCTTCGCCAGGAAAGCATTGTGGACTATACCAAGTCCAACATTCTCGGCACCTACGCTTCACTTGATAATTTCATCCACCATTGGTCTGCCGATGAGAAGAAAGAAAGTATCCGTAATTTGCTCTTAGAGCGCGGCATCGATTTAGAAAGAATGAAAGCTGACCAGAGCATGTCAGATGTAGACGATTTTGATTTCATATGCCATGTAGCGTTTAACCAGAAACCTCTGACGCGGCATGAACGCGCCAATAACGTTAAAAAGCGTGATTTCCTTTGTAAGTTCAAGGGTGTGGCTCGTGATGTTCTCGAAACGCTTTTGGACAAGTACATGAACACTGGCATTTATGAGATTGAGAAAACAGAAGTATTGAAGCTTGATCCTTTCCAGAGATACGGCAAGCCTTCGAAGATCGCACAGTTCTTCGGCGGCAAAGAAGGGTATTTGAAAGCCGTAAGGGAACTGGAAGAGGAACTTTATAAGGTGGGTTAATTATATGAGCATATCAAATTTTGTAAAGAGAATCCGCGACATCATGCGCAACGACGCTGGTATCAACGGTGACGCACAGCGTATTGAGCAGATTGCGTGGATGTTGTTTTTAAAGGTATATGATGCAAAGGAACAGGACTGGGATATGGACGAGGACAATTATCAGTCCATTATTCCGGAAGAATGCCGTTGGAGCAGCTGGGCTGTGGATGACAAAAGTGGTAAAGCCATGACCGGCGATAATCTGCTGAGCTTTGTCAACAACACTCTGTTTCCTACGCTAAAGGGTCTGAATGTAACCCCGGACACACCCATTAAAAAGTCCATCGTCAAGACGACCTTTGAAGACGCCAACAACTATATGAAAGACGGTGTTCTGCTTCGTCAGGTTATAAATGTCATTGACGAGCTGGATTTAAGCGACTATGAAGAAAGCCATGCCTTCGGTGAAATCTACGAATCCATCCTCAGAGAATTGCAGAGTGCGGGTTCCTCCGGTGAGTTTTATACACCCCGTGCAGTCACGGAGTTTATGGCAAAAATGATACAGCCGAAAATCGGTGAGCGTATGGTGGACTTTGCCTGCGGCACTGGTGGCTTCATCACAAGCTGGCTGAAAGAACTTGCTCCACTAATTAAGACCACGAATGATCAAACTGAATATGATAATTCCATCTACGGTATTGAGAAGAAGCAGTTCCCGTATATGCTTTGCATCACGAATATGCTGCTCCACGGTCTGGACGTACCGAAAATCTATCATGACAACTCACTGTTGCGTGATGTATTAGATTACACGGAAGACGATCAGTTTGACGTCATTCTGATGAATCCTCCCTATGGTGGCAGCGAAAAAGCAGAGGTCAAGAACCATTTTCCATCCGATCTTGCCAGCAGTGAAACGGCAGATCTCTTTATGTCTGTTATCATGTACCGCTTGAAGAAAAACGGAAGGGTGGCTGTTATCCTGCCGGATGGCTTTCTTTTCGGAACAGACAATACCAAGGTTGCCATCAAGAAGAAACTACTTTCTGAATTTAATCTGCACACGATTATCCGTATGCCGGGTAGCGTGTTCTCGCCCTACACATCCATCACTACGAATATTCTGTTCTTCGACCGTACGAAACCGACAACGGAGACCTGGTTCTACCGTCTGGATATGCCAGAGGGCTATAAGCACTTCTCAAAAACAAAGCCTATGAAACTGGAGCATTTCGCACCTGTGGTCGAATGGTGGGATAACCGACAGGAAATTAACGTCGGCGGTTTTGACCAGGCGAAGAAATACACAGTTTCGCAACTCACCGATGATTTGGGCTATAACCTCGACCAGTGCGGCTACCCCCATGAGGAAGAGGAAATTCTTGACCCAATGGATCTGATTCAACGGTACGAGGAGCAGCGGGCCTCACTAAACGCAGAAATTGATCGTGTGCTGGCTGACATCACTTCCATTCTTGGGGGTGCTAAACAATGACCCCACAGGAACTCAAAAACAGCATTCTACAATTGGCCATTAAGGGTAAGCTTGTGGAACAGCGCCCGGAGGAAGGAACTGCGCAGGAACTGTATCAGCGAATTCAAGCAGAGAAACAGAATCTGAAAAAAATCGGAACTATCAAAAAAGAGAAAACGCTGCAGGATATTTCTGAGGATGTTATTCCTTTTGACATACCAGAAAACTGGCGATGGTTTTGTATCGGTGATTATTGTGTTGATGTTTTCAGTGGGAAATCACCGATCTATTCCAAAGAAGAAACAGAATATTGGGTGATAGGTCAAGCAGCAAACCAACAAAACGGGCTTGACTATGATCAGGTAAAATATACCACTTCTTCCTTCTGGCAAGCTATGGACAAGCGTTATTTTTTACGTCCCAATGATGTACTGTTGAATACATTAGGGAATGGCACCTTGGGGCGTTCTGGTATCATTGAAAGCCTTGCTAAGCCGTTACTAACCGATGGACACTTGTTTGTTTTTAGACTAATAAACGATGTTTCAAGTAGATATTTTTATTATTTTTTGCAATCCAAAAGGAGCGAAATCGAAAAGGCGGCTAATGGTTCAACAAACCAAACATTCTTAAGCCTCGGTAATACACTTAAGTGGATTATTCCAGTGCCTCCGTTTTCCGAGCAGAAGCGCATTGTTGCCAAAATTGAAGAACTGCTGCCGTACATTGATCGCTACGAAAAGGCATGGAGTAATCTGGAAGACTTCAACAAACGTTTCCCGAACGATATACAGAAATCCATCTTGCAGGTGGCTATTCAGGGCAAACTGGTCGAACAGCGCCCGGAGGAAGGCACAGGTGAAGAGCTTTACCGTCAGATACAGGCGGAAAAGCAAAGGCGAATTAAAGCTGGAATCGCAAAAAAAGAAAAGCCACTGCCAGAGATTGCAGCGGATGAATTTCTAGCTGATATTCCAGAGACGTGGAAGTGGGTACGTCTTTTAGATATTATTGAGGAAAGACCAACTAATGGTTATTCCCCGAAGGGCGTTGATTATGAAACTCCCATTCGAAATTTAACATTAACTGCAACAACAACGGGGTATTTTAAGGCGGATGCATTCAAATACGTGGATATTAGCCTCGAAGTCGCCTCCAAGTATTGGTTGAATAATAATGATTTACTCATTCAAAGAAGTAATTCGCGAGAATTAGTGGGTACTAGTTGTATCTACACAGGAGAGGACAAGGAATATATTTATCCAGATCTAATGATGAGAATGAGAACTATGGTTATTGCAAAATATGTGGATTTTGTCATGAAGTCCCCAACTGTTAGAAACTATTTCATGAAGAGTGCGAGTGGGACATCGGAAAGCATGCCGAAGATCAACCAGGACATAGTAGCATGCACTTTGATTCCCCTCCCGCCCATTGCCGAACAAAAGCGTATCGTAACAAAACTGGAAGAAATACTAGCCCATTGTGAGAAGCTGAAGTAAGGTGACAAATGTTTCTACAAAACAATTTTTTGACCTACTGAGAGACAAAAGTATACTGGCAATACTGGATGGCGATACGGACTATCGCGAAATAGAGACGACTGATTCCAAGGGCAACATAAAATCTCCATGCAGTATCTGAAGTGCCCCGTTCTTTTGCTCGTGGGTGCACTATCATAGAAACTGGTAAAGGATTAACATAATGCTAAAGAGTTACATAATATGGTATGTGAACGATTTTACCGGAGGTGTAACCATGGGCAGTTACCATTACAGGGATACTACTCCGCAGCAGGCGGGCCAGACATATATGCCATACGACCAGACTCAGCCGACACAAACCTATGCGCCTTATCAGACAGCACAGCCGACACAGACATTTATGCCTTACCAGACAGCACAGCCGACGCAGAACTATACCCAGACAGGACAGCCGACGCCGTCTTATACACCATATGACCAGACAGGGCAGCCATCCGCTCCGGGCTATACGCAGCCGGGCCAGACGCAACCAGCCATGGGACAAATGCCTAACAGCCAGATGCAGCAACCTGTGCTTTCCAAGCACTTCAACTCGGCATATGCGATTATTACACCCGGCCCCGATTATCCGGCCATACGCGGGCTTGTGACATTTGCCGACATACCGGATGGCGTCATGGTCTGCGCTGATGTAGCCGGGCTGCCTCCATATTCGCCGGCGTCGGGAGGCAAAGCCCCCATAGGGCCGTTTGGATTCCATATACATGAGAAAGGGCCCTGTGAGATCGGAAGCCCCGATAAACCTTTTGAATCTACCGGAAGCCATTGGAATCCGACAAATCAGCCGCACGGCAACCATGCGGGCGATTTCCCCGTATTGGTGGCCGACAACGGCAGGGCGAGGATGAGCTTTATTATGAGCCGCTTCACAGTGGACGAAATACTCGGCAGATCCGTTATAATACACGAGAACCCCGACGATTACCGCTCGCAGCCCGCCGGCAATTCAGGAAAGCGGATCGCGTGCGGCAGTATCAGGCCGTGGAATTCATTTCAACAGATGACGTAAAGGCAAGGATAATACTCCTTGCCTTTGTCAATTATCGTTCGGGTGCGTGAAAAATCTCTGTAAATAAAGATCTTCTATAATAATCAGAATCAGCAGTATATGATGTAAGGTGATCAATAGCTAGTTTTGCTTACCTTCGATTGCGCAAAGCAAAATTCCAGCTGCTAAACCTAAACGTTTATCAAGCGCGTTATTTTTGTTTTCTGTGAAATCAAGATTCAATTTTATAACAAAGGGATTAAAATTTTGTTTAAAAGTGCTGACTATAATTCCGTTCATTTCGACATGATACTTTTGAGGTACCAGGTTCGTCAGAATACGCCTTACAAGAGCTAATAGCAAACGGTCTTCCTTAATCAAACCAATCTCAAAACCATTCTTGTCAAGAATACTCCACTCGTCTTTCATTATGGATTTCATGCCCTTTCTTTTTAAGGAACCGATGAGTTGGTTTTCTTTTGCATCAAACACGTCGTAAGTAGCTGAGATATCAATAATGTTTCTGGCATGGATAGTCAGCAATTCTTCCTGCATGTCTTCACTGGTATAGATTCGAATATCTTCTTTCAGTTTGAAAGCTTTCATTTTGGAAAATAATATTACTTGTCCTTCAGGATTAAAGACATGAAACTTAGCCCCTGCCAAAGTCAGGATTTTCCTTCTGATTAAATAATTCTGATAATCAAATTGATTACCCATTTCATCACCCCCATTTATTAATCGGCGTGGTTAGTTATTACATTAGTTAATTTTTGAACTAATTCCTTTTATCCATTTATTTTGAAGATATTTGAGGAAAATGGGAAAGTATACAGACTCTATAAACAAAGTCACATCTGTAGGGTTTTTCTTTGTCGCGTGTCCAGCAAGGCTGATCCGCTACCCCCGGTGAGAGTCCGGTACTGGTAACTACTCCACCCCTTGATAGGCTAAATGTCCTGCAAATATCCTTTTGATACAGCATCATCTACAATTTCGCAAACAAAGTTCCAGATTACTTCAGAACCTGCTCGTATATGTTGATTCCTTTGTAATACTTTTGTTTTAGTAACACCTAATTCCTGCCACTTTAAACCTTGGGTAGAATAGTTATGATATATTGGCATGAATGTATCTACAAGATGGGCATATTTAGATTCCGGTGTAGCATATTCCTCAAATTCATTCCATAACATCCTAAATTCATTATTTTGGTCAATGGGTAATAATGCAAAAAGTTTGTCGGCGGCAAGCTTTTCACGCTCCGCCTGTGTTTCTCTCCCTATTGGGTCATATGCAAACGTATCTCCGGAATAAATTTCTATTACATCATGGAGCATGATCATTTTAAGTGTCTTGCACATATCAATATTTTTATCATTTGCATATTCTTGAAATAACATAGCACATACAGCCATATGCCATGAGTGCTCAGCGTCGTTTTCCCGCCTGCTCTTGTCAAGTAATACAGTATTTCTGAATATTGATTTAACTTTATCAATCTCCCTTAAAAAATCAAGCTGCTTATTGAATCTCGCAGCATCCATGATAATCACCTCTATCTGTGTTATATGTCACAATTCTGCACAAATGTTTTCGATAATTTTCCATTTAGTGTCAAATATCAGCATTCATCCAATTATCGTTAAAATCAGCTGCCATACCGAATGTATGCAAATACTGAATAAACCCATTTACATTATGCTCGATTGGTTTCTTTTCTTTATGAATAAAAAGTATCTCATTTGCCTTTGTAACATTATTTGCTTTAATATAGGCAAACAGGCATTCCGTCAGTAATTGAGGTTCTGTCAGGGAGGCGTTTTCAAAGTATACCGCCCATTCATTCCATTCGGTTTCGGATAAGTCTGTAAGGTTTTCAACGGGCGGATAGGGAGTAAAAGCATCATACCTGCACACCAGGGAAAACCCGAGCTTTTCTGCAATGGCAATGGAACCTTTATTAAAATCGACACACAGCCAGTCTATGCTTTTAAAGCCTTTTGAAAAGCACATTTTTACAGTTTCATTTGCGGCAAATATGCCCAGGCCCTTTTTCCTGAACCGCTCATCAGTGTGAATTCCAATGGCAATTTTATCGTTATAACTGCAATCGCTTATTGACCAGCTGACAATAGTATTGCCTTTTCGAATGTAACAGCCCGTGCCGTGTTCGGTAAATGCCTCATCATTGCCCCAGTTTTCTATCCAGCTTATCAATTTGTCGGAGTTTTCATACTGCTTAAGTCGAAGGTCGGCAGGTATTGCGGGCTCCATGCAATACCCGTCGGGCAGATTGGCGTTAATATTCAAGCTATTCTCTATATTCAGACTATAGTGTCTTCTTTGATATTTTCTAACAAATCTATTTTTATGGATATTCGGAATAACTGAATTCCAACCGGATGAATCAGGTATAACCGGGTCCCAGAAATCGAGTTCGTCCGATAAGGTTGCATTAAACTTGCCAACGTCGTTTTTTCCAGCCAAAAGATTACATTCAGATGTCTGTATTAATACAGCAGCCGGATGACAGACGTCATCCACATATATTTCGCCTGGCATGATACCGCTGATTACAGAGAAAACGGATAACTCATTGTTCGATTCCAACAATGGCATTACTTTTTTATAATCTTCCAGTTCAAGTTTATACAAACGCATCACCTGCTATTCAATAATGATTTCTACGTTACCCGTATTAGCATATTGTAAATCAGTAATCAATACAAGAGAACAAATGATTATACTTATTCATTCAAGAATACGAGTAAAGGCAGGGAATAAACTCCTGCCTTTATCTCTGCCTTTACCCTTGCCTAAATCTTGCCTTTACCTGGCGCACCGCGATCCCTCCGCCGGCTTGCTGCCTTCCTCTTTTTTAAGCCTGTAATAGTCATAGTTGCCCGGATAGCTTTCAAACCTTCTGTTTTCGACGGCAACGACCCTGCTGCACACCTTGTTTATAAAGTACCTGTCATGGGATATGAACAGCAGAGTGCCCTTGAAATCCTCCAGCGCCTCCTCAAGAGCTTCGATGGATTCGATATCCAGATGGTTGGTGGGCTCATCCAAAATCAATACGTTGGTTTCATCGTACAGCAGCATGCTCAGCTTAAGCCTGACCCTTTCGCCGCCTGACAGCTGTTTCACCTTCCTGAACGGGGCTTTACCGAAAAACATGAATCTTGAGAGGTATTCACGGGCTTTCCCCTCCAGAATGTATCTGTCTTCCCGGAAGCAATCGATGACAGTAGCCTCTTCATCTCTAAAGGTTATGATCTGGGGGAGGTATGCAATTTTAGCATTGGCGCCCAAAGCCGCAGTCCCGGCATCTGCTGCAGATTCGCCCATAAGTATCTTTAAAAACGTTGTTTTCCCGCTGCCATTCGGTCCTATCAATGCTATTCTTTCACCTAAAGCGACATAAAGGTCTGTGTTTTCCAAAATAATCCTGTCGCCGAAGCTTTTTGACAGTCCGCAAACCTTTATAACGTCATTGCCTGATCTTTGTGACTCCTTGAAGTTGATCCGGATACTCTGCTTTTTGAATTCAGGTCTGTTTACCCTGTCCATTTTATCCAGCTTTCTCTGAAGACTGACAGCCCGCCTGAAAAACTTGTTGTTATCGGCTTGCAGCGCCCAATTCCTCAGGTCCTTGATTGTGCTCTCCATGGATTTGATCTTTTTGCACTGTTCCCTGTAATTCTCATACTGCAGAAGCGTGTCTTCCTCTTTTTGCCTGACGTAGTCGGAATAATTGCCATCGTATGTCTCGCACCGCTTATTTTCAACTTCAATGATTTTTGTAACCACCTTATCGAGAAAATACCTATCGTGAGAAACAACGATGACGATACCCCTGTAGCTCTTCAGGTGGTTTTCAAGCCATTCGGCCGATTCCATGTCCAGGTGGTTTGTGGGCTCATCCAGAAGCAGGATATCAGGGCTTTCCAAAAGGATTTTCCCAAGCATAACGGACGTTTTCTCACCTCCGCTTAAAATGTTGAATTCCTTCTGAAGGAATGTGTCATCAAACTTCAAGCCTGCACATACTTTGCTGAGCTTTTCTTCCTTTTCATACCCGCCTTTTGCGTCATAACTTTGCTGCAGCCGGCCATACTTCTTCAAAGCGGCTTCAAGAAGCTCTCCCTGCAGCTGCCCCATGGATTCTTCGAGAGCCTTCAGCTCATTTTCGATAAGCATAATTTCCCTAAATGCGAGCTTCAGAATATCGATAACCCTGGAGCCGGCAGGGAAGGCGGGCAGTTGGTCGAGATAGGCGACAGTGGTGCCGGCAGGGTACGTTATCCGGCTCTTGCCCTCGCATATCTTCCTGTAATCGATATCCATCGGCTCGATACCGGCCAACAGCTTTAGTATAGTGCTTTTACCGCTTCCGTTAGTACCTACCATGCCGGCCTTGTCGCCGTCGTACAATTTAAAACCTGCATCAAATAAAACAAGGTTGTCACCAAAATATTTCCGTATATTGTACATTGTCAATTCAAGCATTAAAATCCCTCATTCCATTTTGTATTGTTTATCCTGTTGTCAGGCCGTTTTTACAAATAAAAAAGGCTGCGAGAAGATTGATCTTCTTACAGCCTGAATTATCGATACCTAACGGTATATAAACATGGACAGGAGCTACCGAAATCCATATTTATCCGTAACAGCCTGATATATTTCAGTAAAGTGATTGACCATCCCAATTGCCGTTCCTTTCGGGAGCACAGAAACAAGCCTGCCTGTATAGCAAGGCAGGTTTAACTCCCAGGAACAATGATTCAGTTAAATGAATCAGCAATTAGTCGGTGTCATATTTTTACGATCTCTCCTTCATGAACATATCAAACCAATTACTATTTTAAACAAGAATAAGCCTATTGTGTTAGGATTATTTAACTATAATGAAACATTCGGTTCATATATCCCGGTTTGACCGGGTGGGAAATTTTTGGTAATATATTAACAGATTGCAGAATGTTGATGGACATTAAACAGTAAAATAATAATGAGGTGGTATGTTGAAGAAAGCGCTGATTCTTTTGAAGAAGAATCCTTTATTGATGATATTGCCCGTGCTGGCTGTTGGATTGGTGTTTGTATCCGAACTGCCAATGCTGCAGGATATAAACAAGGTCATGGGGTTATCCAGGAGTATGTATAATGTGCAAAGTCCGCCGCAGATGCAATTGCAGGATGCAATGGAAATTATGAGGGCCGGATTGCTGATGTTGCTTTTCGGGTTGGTTTACTGCGTACTGGCGGTGATTTTTGTCTCAGGCTACGGCAATATGCTTGCAGCGGCCGTCAGCGATGGCAAAGCCACTATGAAAATATTCCTTTACGGTATCAAGAAATTCATCGGAAAGATGACACTTTCGTTTTTACTATTTGTCGCAGTTATGATTGGAGCCAGTCTGGTAATTTCAATAGTGACGACTCCGATACTTCTGGCAAGCATGGCAGGAGCCCGCTTCGATCCGGTGAGTATGATGAACACCCAGAAAACCATGCAGTTGGCAATCAGCGTTATAATGCTGTTCCTGTATCCTTTTATTTTGATGTGGTTCCCGGCGGTCTTCATGGAAAGGGAAGAGGGGGTAACGGCTTGCTTCCGGAAAGGAATAAGAGCCGGCGTCAGAAATTATCTGCCAATGGTTGCTGTCGTGGCGTTTATTCTGCTGCCGACTCTTTGTATCTATATTTTTACCGATATTTACTCATTGTTTGAAACCATGGACTATATGCTTTTATATGTGTACCAGGCTATTGTACTGCCGGTGATATCGGCATATCTGTTTGTCAGATATTCTGTAATGAAGGCTCAGGACAGAAACCGGTCCATCAGCGTATAGCCTTTTTCTACGAACATACCCGTCCTCTGGGCCTGGAATTCGTCATAGCCTGCGATTCCGGAGGGCTTATGCGAGCTCTTCCTGTAAATGATATACGGAACGGGCTCGGGGGTATGTGTTCTTAAAGAAAGCGGCGTCGGGTGGTCCGGCAGCACCATTATGCTGTAATCCTCGTACTCATTCAGGCCCTCGAGCAGCACTCCCACTATATCTTTGTCGATAAGCTCGATGGAACGTACCTTGTTTTCCACTTCAAACCTGTGGCCGCATTCGTCCGGCGCTTCAATATGAACATAAACGAAATCCTTGCCGTTCCTGAGTTCCTTCAAAGCGGCTTCGGCCTTGCCTATGAAGTTGGTATTTATGTTACCGGTAGCACCTTCCACATCGATGGAGTCAAGACCGGCGCATATACCGATACCCTTTATAAGATCGACGGCTGAAACGACGGAGCCTTTAATACCGTATTTGTCAATGAATTTGGGTATCGCGGGCCTTTTCCCTTCACCCCAGAGCCATATGGAATTGGCGGGTCGGAGGCCGCGGGCTGCTCTGGCTTTGTTTACGGGGTGATCCTTCAGGATTTCATAGCTCTTTTTCTGCATTTCAAGCATCATATCGCTGCTGTCGCCGGACGGCAGGTAAGACATTATCTTTTTTTCCAGAATATCGTGGGGGGGCGTCATTTTCCTCGTGCCGCGGCCGTTATGCCAGACCATGCAGTGCCTGTAGCTTATGCCGGGATAAAATACGATTTCGTTATTTGAAAGATGTTTGTTTATGTCCTTTATCAACTCGGAGGCTTCGGCAGTTGAAATCTCATCGGAACTGTAATCGATCATTGCAGCCGATTCATAATCGCCTTCGATGTCCAGATTTACGAGGTTGCAGCGAAAGGCCAGATCAGTATCGGAGAGTTTTACTCCCATACTAACGGCTTCGAGAGGCGATCTGCCGGTATAGTATTTCTTCGGGTCATAGCCCATGACTGAAAGATTTGCGGCGTCGCTTCCCGGGGGTATTCCTTCAGGTATGGTCCTGACCATGCCGATCTCACCGTTTGACGCAAGCTGATCAATGTTCGGTTTTTTTGCACATTGCAGGGGAGTCCTGTTTCCCAGTTGGGGCATTCGGTAGTCTGCCATTCCGTCGCCCAGAACTACTACATATTTCATATGATGTCAAATCTCCATTCTATTTTCAGATAAATCTTCCAATTAATCTTCAAACTATTATACCATGATTTATCATGGTATAATTGCGCATCGCCGTTTTGCCATCCAAATATTCAAGGGCAAATTATCGGCGACGCATAAATTCCGCCGAAGGCATATAATAGCCTTACATCGTAAAGCTATTATATCAGACTTTGAAATTCATGGAAAGGATAAATGCTTTTACTGTAAATTGTCCGCGCATAATTCTTCCTGTATAATATAAACATATTATAGTCCGGAAATGTACATGGCATACCAAGACACCGGACATGTAGCGGTAGTTGCCCTTTGCAGGAAAGGTCCCGGTGGCAGGAATGAATAAAAAGATACTGGCTGTTATTATTATTATCACAGTATTGCTGCTTGCAGCGTTATTCGTATATTATGACCATAAGCTAATAGACAATATGGTTCAGACAGGGCAGGAACAACAGACTGCAGAAGGTTTGGGCCCGGAAGGGGAAGTTGATTCCGGCGGTACCGGCGACACTGGGAACAGCAATAATACCGATGGTGCAAGTGATACCGGTGAGACTGGAGAGACGACCCCCGCGACCTCGCCCGCAGGCATCGGGGCGGATGCTTCCGGCCGGCTTACAGGACCTGAAGCTCTGCTGTCCGAAGAGGCTGTAGACGTCAGATATGACACCCCGGAATATGATCTCAAGCTCAGCCTTTGTGAAAATCAGGACAAAAAAACCTTCATCCGGATGGAGTATAATCTGAACGGGACGCGCAGGTCAAACGAGCTCGATGAGGGAAGTTTACCGGAACTGGCCGGACTGTTCGGGAAACGGGCGGAGACTCCCGGGTGGGAGGGAGGTTACGGGATATCGCAGGCTTTGCTCAATCCCATATTCGGGCAGTTGTACATATTGATAAATGATGTTCCGCCGGGTGAATATATGCAGTCCTCGTTTTATCTGATCGACCTTGCTGATTTGTCGGTAAAAAAGCTTTTTTACTATCCTGGCAGGTATGGCCGGATGGAATTCAACGGGAATTTCAACCTGCTTGCTTATAGCTTCGGGGATCCTCCGGTACTGAGCGTTCACCAGGAAGACAATCTGATAGAGGTGTTCGATTGCAAGAATGTCGAATATCTGGTAAAGGGTAACCTGTATATGCCTGACCGTCGCAATATCGGGAAGAACAGCAGCAACAGTGTGTTATATGATTACTGGTTTGAAGGCTGGAATTCTCCGAATGTACTTAAGCTGAAAATGGGGAGGCGGCCGCTGAGCGCTCCCGACACCAAGCCGGTAATCTCAGGGGTGTTGTACGATATATCAAAAAACCTTTTGCTCGATTCGAACGGCAGCGAACTGAAGCCTGAAGCAGCAGTGGAGAACACCGCCGAATCCTCGGTTTCGACAGATACTGTGGGTGAAAGCTCTGTAAGTACGTCAGTATCCGGCGTTATGGGTGAAAACTCCGCAAGTACGTCAATATCAGAAGATACGGGCGGCGCTATGGGGGAGGTCTCCGATTCCGCAATAAAACCGACTGACTCCGAACCGCTCAAAACCTTAAAAAGCTTTTACAGTTATTTAAATTCTGAAAAAACGTACAACAACGCGATGGAACTGCTGGACGACGGTTTCACCCTAAGGCTCGGGATGCTTGAGCAATTTGGTGTCACTGAGATAAACAAGGACGATATATTCTCGGAATATAACGAAGATAACATAAACTTGTACAGCGAATTGTTAAAGGCCGCAAACTTTGATACAATTGCAAAGGAAAATACAAAGGGCAATCTTAGCGCGATAACTTACTATCAGGTTATGAACCTTGGCGCGGACACGGCCGGGAGGCAGTATTTGTCCGCGCAGCTCAAGCTGATGGATGGTAAGTGGAAAATCACATTGATAGAGGACGGGGTCGGATAATGCAGCATGCATTCTCAAGGTTTGAAATGCTGGTCGGAGAGGAAGCAATAGAGAAGCTCAGGCAGGCGAAAGTGGCAATATTTGGGGTCGGCGGCGTAGGGAGCTTTGTCGTCGAGGGCCTTGTAAGGAGCGGCGTTGGCAGGTTCATGCTGGTGGACGACGATTTGGTTTGCCTGACCAACCTGAACCGGCAGATACACGCGACCAGAAAAACGATAGGCAAACCCAAGGTCGACGTTATGAAGGAAAGGATACTGGAAATCAACCCTAAAGCCGAGGTTGAGACTCATAAGCTGTTCTATCTGCCGGAGACGGCGGGGCAGCTGCTTGATGGGAAGATCGATTATATAGTAGACGCTATCGACACCGTAACGGCCAAGATAGATATTGTTATGAAGGCGAAGGAAAAAGGAATACCAATAATTTCAAGTATGGGGACCGGAAACAAGTTCGACCCCACAAAGCTTATGATAACCGATATAAGCAAAACCTCTATCGACCCGCTTGCGAGAGTCATGCGGAAGGAATTGCGGGTCAGGGGGATCACATCGCTGAAGGTACTGTTTTCGAGCGAGGAACCATCCAAGACTCTGATAACTGAGAGGACAAGCTGTAAGGAAAACTGCGTCTGCCCTGCCGGCACCGAAAGGAAATGCACGGACAGACGGAATATACCGGGAAGCACTCCTTTTGTTCCTCCGGCCGCCGGACTCATTATTGCAGGCGAAGTCGTCAGGGAACTTATCGGACGCTGAATAAGCCTGTTGATTTTCTGCCTTAGGAAAATACTCATGCAAACATGGAGGTCAGTATGTTCGATCATAGAATTACCATATTTACCGGCCATTTCGGCAGCGGTAAAACCGAGGTCTCAGTCAATTACGCATTTCAAATGGCTAAAACCGGGAGGAAGACGGTTATAGTCGATCTGGACATTGTAAACCCATTTTTCCGGACCGCGGATGCAAAGAAACCATTGGAAGATATGGGTATAAAGGTCATTGTCCCAGTTTATGCAAATACCAATGTGGATGTACCATCGCTGCCGGCTCAGATCAACGCCGTTTTCGAGGACAGAAGCTACCATGTCGTGCTGGATGTAGGCGGGGACGACCTCGGGGCGCGTATACTTTCCAGATATAATGATGAAATATTGAAGGAAGATCATATCCACTATTTCGTGATCAATACCAGGCGTCCAATGACGAGAACCCCGGAAGAAATCGAACTCATGCTTGATGAAATACAGGGCAGCGCAAGATTGCCGGTGGACAGATTCGTCAATAATGCCAACCTGCTTGGTTCAAGCTCGCCGGAAGTGCTGGCCGAGGCCTCGGGAATCATTGGAAAGGTTTCTGCAAAGCTCGGTATACCGATAGGCATGGTGAGCGGCATGGAAGAGGTGTTGAGGGAATATGCGGGCGATCCTGGAATTGAAAGGCTCTACCTTGATAAATACATCAAGCTTCCGTGGGATGTTTAGCTTGCATTTGTATGCAATGAGATTTATAATTATTGAAAGCTTTTACATGGAATCTGAATTAGTATTTTAGCCGATCCGTGGCTTACAGAAGCTTAGAATTGTGAGGTGCTATATGGCGAAGGTTACATTCAACGAAGAGCGTTGCAAGGGCTGCAAGCTTTGTTTATCCGTATGTCCTAAAAATATTGTCATTATAGATGAAGAAAAGCTCAACCTGAAGGGTTTTCACCCGGCCGGAGTAAAAGAAATGGAAAAATGCATCGGGTGTGCTTTCTGTGCAACGATATGTCCTGACTGCGTAATAGAAGTTGAGAAATGATAGAAGGATGGGGGATCATATAAATGGGAGAAAAGATTCTGATGAAGGGGAACGAGGTCATTGCCGAGGCTGCTTTAAGGGCTGGCTGCAGGTATTATTTCGGATATCCCATAACGCCTCAGACTGAAGTAGCGCATTATTTTGCAAAAAAAATGCCTCAGTACGGAGGTGCTTTTATACAGGCTGAAAGTGAAATCGCTGCGATGAATATGGTCTACGGAGCAGCAAGCGCCGGCGCAAGGAGCATGACTTCGTCCTCGAGCCCCGGGATAAGCCTGAAGCAGGAAGCGATCTCATACGCGGCTTGTGCCGAACTTCCGGCGGTAGTAGTTAACATAGTCAGGGCAGGCCCGGGACTGGGCGGCATACTGGCGGCCCAGGGCGACTATTTCCAGGCCACCAAGGGCGGCGGCCACGGAGATTACAGAATGGTAGTGCTGGCTCCGAGCAGCGTTCAGGAACTGTATGAACTTACTGTCGAGGCATTCAATATAGCGGACAAATACAGGACACTCTGCATGATCATGGGCGACGGCATGCTCGGACAGATGATGGAGGGCGTAGAGTTCAAGGACAAGGAAGAGATCGTTGCCTCCAATAAGGACTGGGCCGTTACAGGAACAGGAATGAAGAGGGAGCACAATACGATCACTTCGATATATATCGATCCTGAAATACTTGAAAACCACAATCTCAAGCTCCAGGCAAAGTACAGCAAGATAACCGAGAACGAGACCCGTGCCGAGGTCTACAATTGCGACGGTGCGGATATAATCGTAACGGCTTACGGTACTGTAGCCAGAATAATAAAGAACGTAATTAAGACGGCCGCTAAGGAAGGCATAAAGGTCGGGCTCATAAGACCGATCACGCTCTGGCCCTTCCCGACGGCGGCTTTTGATAAATATGTGGAAGTTCCGAAGGCTTTCCTGTCGGTCGAACTCAGCGCAGGCCAGATGGTCGAAGACGTTAGACTGGCGGTCAATGGCAGAAAGCCTGTATACTTCCATGGCAGGATGGGCGGTATGATACCGACCCAGAAGGAGATTCTTGACAAGATCAAGGAAATTTTGAACAATGTCAGTGCGGAGCGGTAACATCATACTGGTATTGTTCAAACACCATGCGAAAGCTGGGTGCGCAGGCATAGCCTGTGTGAGCGTATGACGGATTCATTCCGGCATATGCGTTAAGCTAAATTTGAAGTAAAGGGGAATGACGATGGCTATAATATTTCAAAGACCTCACGCCCTGAGGGAAACACAGCTGCATTACTGCCCGGGCTGCACGCACGGTATCGCGCACAGGCTGGTTGCAGAGGTCATAGATGAATTGGGTATAGAAGGCACCACGATAGGCGTTTCTCCTGTCGGCTGCGCATACAATAATTATCTTTATTTCGACTGCGATATGGTGCAGGCGGCGCATGGAAGGGCTCCAGCTGTCGCCACGGGCATCAAGCGCGTTCATCCCGGTCACGTTGTCTTCACCTATCAGGGTGACGGCGACCTGGCTTCCATAGGTACCGCTGAAATCGTACACGCTGCCAACAGGGGCGAGAAAATAACCACGATATTCATTAACAACGCAATATATGGAATGACTTCGGGCCAGATGGCGCCGACTACGCTCGTGGGTCAGGTTACTACCACCTCTCCTTTCGGCAGAAAGCCGGAGATAGAAGGGTATCCCCTGAATATGAGCGAGATGCTGGCTACCCTGAAGGGCGCCGCATTTGTGGAACGTGTTTCCCTGCATGACATCAAGAATATCAAGAATGCCAAAAAGGCTATAATGAAGGCTTTCAAGGTACAGCAGGCCGGACTCGGCTTCTCTATAGTGGAAGTGCTTTCAAGCTGTCCGACCAACTGGGGTCTTGAGCCTGTCCAGGCACTTAAATGGATCGAAGATAAAATGATACCCCAGTATCCTCTCGGTAACTTTAAGGGAAAGGATTTGGAGGTGTAAGGCGATGGCACAGATCGATATAATTTTCTCCGGTTTCGGAGGCCAGGGAATACAAGCGGCAGGCAAGCTTATCGCTTACGCCGGAATGCTCGAAGACAAATTCGTTTCTTTTCTGCCTTCCTATGGGCCTGAAATGAGGGGAGGAACCTCAAACTGCCATGTCATCGTATCGGACGAACCTGTGGGTTCACCGATATTGAACAGCGCTACCGCATTGATGGCGATGAACAGGCCGTCGCTTGACAAATTTGAAAGCTATGTAGTTTCCGGTGGGATCATACTCCTCGACAGCTCGCTTGTAAACAGGAACCCTGAACGCAAGGATGTCAAGGTTTTTGCCATACCTGCCACGCAGATCGCCTCCGATATGGGGAACCTCGCGTATGCTAACATTATCATGCTGGGCAAGCTTATCGAAGAAACCGGCGTAGTTTCTGCCGAGTTTTTCGAAAAGGGCTTGAAAAAGGTACTGCCTCAAAAGAAGCATTACATGATTCCTGAGGAAATGAAGGCTCTCGAGCTTGGCATGAAATATTGATATCTTGTTATAACTGCTAAAAAAGCTGCATTCAGTGCGGCTTTTTTCAATGGACGAAGCTGGTAAAATTTTAATTTTTTGGGAGGTAGAATATGAGATACAAAAAATACGGCAATTCGGGAGCCGAAGTATCCGTGCTGGGATTCGGCTGCATGCGTTTTCCTATGATACGCAAGGACTCGAAGGAATATGTCGACGAAGATCAGACTATTCCAATGCTCAGACGAGCTTATGAGCTCGGAGTCAACTATTTCGACACTGCTTATTTTTACTGCAACGGTCAGAGCGAGATAGTTTTGGGAAAAGCGTTGAAGGGTATCAGAGACAAGGTATACGTATCTACCAAGAGCCCGGGACATCTGGTCAAGAAGCCGGGAGATTACAGAAGAATACTTGAAGAGCAGCTCAAAAAGCTGGATATGGACGTTATAGATTTCTATCATTTCCATGGCATAGGTTATGATGGTTTTTACAAGACGGACAGCGCTTCGGGTTGGCTGAAGGATGCGCAGAAGGCCAAGGAAGAGGGACTTATCAGGCACGTTTCATTCTCGTTCCACGACGATCCCAAAGCAATGCTGAAGCTGATCGATACGGGATTGTTCGAAAGTGTACTCTGCCAGTACAATGCCATAGACAAGAGCAATGCGGAAGGTATCGCATACGCAAAGTCCAAAGGCCTTGGAGTCGCAGTCATGGGCCCGCTCGGAGGCGGAAGGGTCTCCGGCATGCCCAGGGAAGTCGCTGATAAGCTGGGTATTCAGGTAAAGAGCAGTGCGGAGCTTGCACTTAGATTCGTCCTTGCAAACCCCGGCATCGATATTGCCTTGTCAGGAATGGGCTCGATGCAGATGGTCGAGGAGAATATCGCAACCGCTTCGAATACCGAGCCGCTCAGCAAGCAGGAGCTTGATGCGATCAATGCAATGATGGAGGAAAACGAAAAGCTGGCGAAGCTTTACTGCACAGGCTGTTCATACTGCATGCCCTGCCCGCAGAACGTTAACATTCCTCATATATTCAGGACCATGAATTATTATCGTATATACAACACTGTGGAATATGCCAGAAACGAATATGCCAACATAGGCAGCGAGTGGATACCGGGGAAAAATGCTTCTGCCTGTACCGAATGCGGAGCCTGTGAAAAGAAATGCCCCCAGAAACTGAAGATTCGCGAACAGCTTAAGGAAAGCCACGCCGCGCTTTCGGGAAAATAGCGGAAAAAAGCGTTATAGCGATCGGTTAGATTGAAGCTCAGCGAATAACATTGACAGCCTGCATGCTTGAATAATAGGATATGTCTTCGGATGTAAAGCCCTTGAATTCATGATCATGCAGGCTGTTGCTTTCCAATACGCCTTCCATCCTGTGAACATGCCCGTTTTCCGTTTTTATAGGCATCCCGGTTATGCCGTAAAAGTAATGGGTATGGTTTCTGTATGATGAAACTCCATAAAAAATGTGGAAATGAAAATTGCCTACGCCAAGCATATTGCCTGCATAGCCCAAAAGCCTGTGGTTGTGGCCTTCGGTCATTTGACAATCGAATTTGTATCTGTGCAAGTGAAATTTCATATTTGCCTCCATATCCCGTCCTAATATTATGTTATGCACTGAATCAAAGTTTATTAGTTGTATAATTTGTAAATGAATACTTACAGGATTTCTTGTTGTTATTGAGAAAATTGTGGTAATAATACTTTTATTCAACTAAATATCAGATATTGGAGGTTATGATGAAGAGTCTTAAAGGAACGAAAACACTTGAAAACCTTATGAAGTCTTTTGCAGGGGAGTCGCAGGCACGCAACAGATATACCTTCTACGCTTCGATTGCAGCAAAGGAAGGCTATAAGCAGATAGAGGCGATTTTCCTTGAAACTGCCGACAATGAAAAGGAACATGCCAAAAGATTTTTCAAACTTGTTCTTGCCGGCATGGAGGGAGAGATTCCTGCAGACATCGAAATCACTGCGAGATATCCTGCCGCTATGGGAACGACGCTTGAAAACCTGGATTATGCGGCGCATGGGGAAAATGAGGAATGGACGGTCTTATATCCCGAATTTGCCAGGATCGCGGAAGAAGAGGGCTTCAGCGAAGTCGCCGCGGCATACAAGGCTATTGCCTCTGTCGAAAAGCATCATGAGGAAAGATACAGGAAGCTTTATGATAACGTGAAGGACCTCAAGGTATTCAAAAAGGACGGCGTTACCTACTGGATATGCAGGAACTGCGGCTACATACACGTTGGTGAAAGCGCTCCGGAGATTTGTGCTTCATGTCTGCATCCACAGTCTTACTTTGAAGTCCTGAAAGAGAATTACTGAGAGGGAATTACTGAAAGAGAGATACTCAAAATTAACTACTTAGAACTGTTTCACGAAATCAAAGGCATCCCGTATGTCCTTTGATTTTTTTATTGCGTATTTTTAAGTGGCCGCTTCTTCAAACATGTGCTTTGTGGTGACATAAGGGGTAAATTATGTTATTATATTCTTTACAGGTAATGAAACTGCCGAGTTTTCCGCGTATGTTTGGAGAGAATTGATGAAACCGGGACGAATCGCCCTGATCCTGATAATATTACTGCTGTTGGGTGCGGCTGCTTATGTGGTCATCCATTTGAGCGGTGCTTATGAAGCCAGCGCCGTCATGCAGGAGTCATCGGGGGAAGAAGCTGCAGGCACATTTCAAACCACAGCTCAGACAACGTACACAACCGGCCAGGCAATCATTTCGACAAGTCAGGCGGTCGATGCGACAAGTCTGACTACGGATGGAATCATTGGTCAGCCGCTTCAAACTACCTCTCCGGCAATTTCCGGCGAAACCGAAGGACCTGCATTGAGGCTGATGGCAGTAGGAGATATCATGCTTGGCAGAGGAGTTGGGATGCGTCTTAAGAAAGCGGGCGATTACGGGATAGCTTTCGAGAAAATATCGGATTATCTAAAGCAGGGCGACGTTGTCTTTGCCAATCTCGAATCACCTATCACTTCCAGTACGCACAGCCTCGACAAAAAAAGGAAGATAGTCCTGAAGGGCGATCCTGCGTCGGTTTCGGCATTGACCGGAGCGGGCATAAGCGTGGTAAGCCTTGCGAACAACCACATGATGGATTATTACGAAAAAGGGTTGTTCGATACTATGGATATTCTGGATAAGAATAATATCCTGCATATCGGCAGCGGAAGAAACATGGATGATGCCAGGAAACCGGCGATAATCGAGAAAAACGGCATAAAGATCGGTTTTTTGGCATATTCCGATATGGCTGAACTGGTATTTGCCGGTGATCCCTATTTGAAATACAGCGCGGAGGCAGATAAGTCGGGTGTTTTGCCGCGCAAATACGAGACGATAAAGGAAGACGTCGAAAAGCTCAGGAGTCAGGTGGATATTCTCGCCGTTTCACTGCATTGGGGTGTGGAGGAGAGCTTTACCATACCGCCTGAACAGGTGGAGTTTGCGCACAAATTGATAGATGGCGGAGTCGATATCATTTTAGGACACCATCCCCACCAATTCCAGGGTATTGAAATGTACAAGGGGAAGCCTATAATTTACAGTATGGGCAATTTCCTGTTCGACCAGAACGATCCCGAAAATATGGAATCATTTATAATGGATATCAGGTATGAGGGGAGCAGGTTCAAGTCGTGTACGGCAATTCCGGTAAGGATACTCGACAAATCATATGTGGAGGTACAGACCGGTGCTGCTGCCTCGAATATCCTTGAAAGAGAAACTGAATTATGTCGTAAGCTTGGTACGGGACCTGAAACAGTAAATGACACACTAGTATTCAAATAGCAGGATTATCACTCAAAACAAAGGAGATATGGCATGAAATCAGTTAAATGCATGTTTTGCGGCAATATCACATCGATACATACCATTAACGCACAGAAAAAAATAAGGGGCAAGATCATTACATTGTCGAACTCGCCCGTATATTACTGCGACCACTGCAAGGAGACCTTTACCTCCAAGGAAGTCCAGGATGTTTTCAGGTATATCACCGATAGAGGTCTTGAGGAAAAAACAATCCTTTTTAACTACGACGATATGGCTAAAAAGATGTATTAGTCGTTAGTTCTTTGAAGTCTCGGGATTACAGCGCCGGAAACAGCCGCAGCTATAAGGAAAAGCACAATATCCTTCGCCAGGTATGGAAGGTTCCCATAAATCACCAGTAAAAGGCCGACTTCTAGATTTCCGAGGTAAACCCTCATTATAAGCAGCATGTAAAGCATTCCGATAAGGTATATGACAAACAGGCCTGCTATCAAAGCTTTGACATTGTTAGCAAATGAGGGCTTACCGAGTTTTTTCGAAACCTTTCCTATGACATATGCCCCAGCTGCGAATCCGAGTATGAAGCCGAAACTTTTATTAAAGATATAGGTTAACCCGCCTCCTCCCGCAAATACGGGCACACCCAGCAGACCAAGCAGCATATAAACGGTCATGGACAATGCTCCAAGCCTTGGTCCCAGTATCATGCCGGCAAGCGCGCAAAAAAAAGTCTGCAGCGTGACCGGCAGGAACGGGAAGGGTATTCTTATAAATGTGCCTGCAATCATAAGTGCAGTGAACAAAGCAGAGATAATGATATCTTTGGCAGTTAGTTTCATATCGACCGTCCTCTATTTCTGATAAATTTAGAATAAAACAATCCGAATCGATTGTCAACCAAAGAGCTAAAATAGGTTAACAATTAATAATGTATTTGTTTTTTTATTTTTTTTCTTGAATTATTATTTTTAATAGGTTATATTATTTTAGATTGTATTGTAAAAATGGGGTCAAAAGTATGGAAATGGATTATTTACAAAAGCTAAAGAAGAGGTTGGACGCTTTACTCAATGAACTTCCTGTCGATTCACCGGAAATTATTACTTTGAGTTGTGAAATAGATAATCTTATAGTAGAATATTATAAGAAGAAAACGTGCAACTGAACATCGTGGGGCTGTAACTCAGAGGGAGAGTGTCACATTCGCATTGTGAAAGCCGTGGGTTCAAATCCCATCAGCTCCACCAAAACAAAAGCACCGTCTAAAAAGGCGGCGCTTTTTTATTTTACAATCAGAGATGGGATTTGAACCCGAGAGGGCTGGTCGTTTCGCTTCGCTTCACTGCTCGCCCATGCGACCTGGGCACGAGCGTATAGGAAAATGCATAGCATTTTCCAGTGAGTGTGCGAGGGTACCGGGGAGCTTATATCCGAGCGGAGAGCGCAGCGAAGCAGCACGTCAAATCCCTTCAGCTCCACCAAGCAAAAGCACCGCTTAAAGTTTCTTGAAGGTGGTTTTTTATTTGTAAACAATGGAATTATTTGATAAAATTTAAGTTGTTATTTCAATAAAATTGAGGTGAATGGATTGAAGATAAGGAAGATAGTTGTTTTTCTACTGGCAGTTACACTGTTGATAGGTGCGAACTCATTTCATATTGATTCTGCTGCGTCAAATAGTGCGAATGCCCTGAAAATTGTCCATACATTTACAGACGGAGTCTTAAAAAGTATCATTTGGGATGGGAAACAATATGTCGGTGTGGGCGGCAATGCTGTTTATACTTCTACAGATGGTCTCAACTGGGAGAAACACGAATTAAAATCACTTGAGGCTGATCAGATTGCCTATAACGGAAGCGTTTATGCGATAGCAGGCGACTTTTCCAATGGAAGGCCGACTACCGGTATGTCGAAAAACGGTACCGATTGGACGACGGTTACCGGCGGTAAAACGAGCTGGTCTCCGCCAACAAGACTGATCAGTTATAAGAATAAGTTCTTTCTTTATCTTGGCGATAAAGTGTATGTTTCTTCAGATGGCATCAAATATCTGGAAACGGCGGTCGGTGTAACAGATCCATACAAGCTCACGCCAAAAGGCTATCAGTATCTTAAGGGAAAAGGAGAAAGCAGCCTGGACCCACAGACGGTTGTTTCAGACGGCAAATATATTTATGCTACGGAAACGGATTACTACGGGCTTTCCATATTACGGTCGCTGGACGGTATTACATGGGAAATTGTACATTTCAATAAGGATAAGTACCTGTACAGCCTTGAAATGCAATTTGTTATCGGGAACGGGAAATATCTTATAACCTGCAACAAGAACAAGGTTTTCGTTTCAAGTAACGGGAAGGACTGGTCCCTGCAGGATACTGCCAGAAAGGATATGTCGAGGATTTTAAAGGACAGCACCAACGTTCACGAATATATATATAATCCCCCGCAGGTATATAATTTTAAAGGCGTTTATCTTGCCCAGTGCTATTATACAAAGAATAAAATCGACGTATCAACGGATTTCAGGAATTTCTACGAATATGCCGTTGAGCAGGATATCACCGATATCTTGTTCATGGACGACAAATACATCATTACAGAAAAATATGTCATAGATTATTCTGCAATCAAAGCAGGACTTGCAGACGGCTTTAAAAACGGTGTAAAAAGCTCCGGTAAAAATGCTTCCGCTTCAGGTTCCAATGTGGTCTCCCCTTCTACCACAACCAAAAAGATTGTTAAAATCAACAGGCTGAAGGAATTCAAATATCCATACATCTTTTCATCGGTTATTTGGGATGGAAGCAAATACGTTGGTGTCGGAGGATACGATGGCAACGGGGGATGTGTTTATACGTCCAAAGACGGTAAGACATGGGATATTGCAGAACTGAACATGTATACCCCGTGTAAAATCGCCTATAATGGCAGTATATATACCATAACAGGAGGGCAATACCACAATGTGATGGGAGTTGCCACTTCTAAAAACGCAAAGGACTGGACGATCATTACGGGAAAAATGAACAGCGGCGTAGGAAATGTGACTGTTTATGCATCAACATTGATATGGTTCAAGGAGAGGTTGCTCCATATTAAAGAGGTTGGACTGGAAATGTCCGTTTCCGAGGATGGCGCTCATTTCAAAACGGAAACCGTCCAAGTATCCGATCCCCAAAATCTTGCATCTGGTGCCCTGCTGGAACGGTATTTCAGTATCTACTCCATCGTGACCTATGACTCTTATCTGTATGCAAATTGCGTCTATTACAGGAAACCTGCGATTATTCGTTCCAGCGACGGCATTCATTGGGAAGTTGTTTATTATGACAAAAATGGAGACCGTCTGGGAAATATTTTAAACTGTGACGATCATTTAACGGATTTCTGCGGTGAATACATGCTGGTTTCCAGCGATGGGACAAACTGGTCGAAACAGCCGTCGATCGTAAAGAATTTCAATGTGAAAGACGCAAACGGGAATGCGCTGAAGGGTTCGGTTTCCTTTCATAATGGGTATTGGATGTTTCTGCCCAATATTGTTCGATATGAAGAAACCATCAAGGCCGGGAAAATCTATCTGTCAAAGGACATGAAGAGCTTTACGGAATACGATATTGAAGAAAGAAATTATGATTTTGAATATGTGGATGAAAAAATCATGGTAGCAGACGACAAGGTATATGATAGCAAAGTGATCAAAGAATTTTCTCAATGATCCCAAAAAGCCGCGTTCAAGGATTGATATGCTATTCCCATATAGGATATCGAAATATAACATGTTCTATGAGGAGAGCGCAGCGAAGCGGCGTGTCAAATCCCTTCAGCTCCACCAGGCTAATTTTATTATAAACAGCCATGTCATTTAGGAAAATGATGTGGCTGTTTTCATTTTCTGCGCAGTATCTTCACAATAGTGGATTAATCAACTTGATAATATACATCGAGAAAGATCCCGGGAAAAGTGCTATTATTTTGTCATGGGGTGAGATAATGCCAAAAGATCAGTATATGCTAAAGGCTTTGGAGTATATTGACAAAAATATTACCCGGAACGTCAGCCTTTATGATATCTCTCGTGAAGCAGGATTTTCGGTGCCGCATTTCTACCGACTATTTAGGAGATTGACCGGAGACACTGTCGGTGCTTATATCTTGAGACGAAGAATGGCAATGGCTGCAAGAGAATTGCTGGAAAGTACCAGGGCTATAACCTGTATAGCTTATGAATATGGGTTTGAATCTCACGACGTATTTACGCGTGCATTTACCAGAGTATATGGCATGTCCCCTAATAAATATCGGCATAGCAATGGTCTGCCGCCTTTAAAAAGATTAGCGGTAATCAATGACGAATCAGCTGTTAATAACAATCAAATGAAGTATAGCTTATTGCATTCGGATGGGTTTTATGTTATCGGCATGGAATGTAATGCAAGAACATGGGACAGTGACGGTGAAATAGGCAGACTTTGGAGTAGTTTCTTAATGCGTGCCGACGAAATAAAACAAATAACAGCTCCCATGACAATGTACGGTATATGTGAACATGAGACCTGTGATAACGACCGATTCAGATATATGGCCGCAATAGGTGCGAATGCTGCATCTGAGGCACCAGAAGGTATGGAAAAAAGATTTATCAGAGTACAAAATTTTATACAGGCGAATGTTCCTGAATCTATTTCAACTCCGGATGCTTACTCCGGTACAATCGGCTATGCAATGAGTTTGGGCTACGAAATAGATTCGTATGATAATATTGAAATTTATGATGAAGTTTTTCTCGACCCCGATATTCATAGCTTCAAATTGCTGATTCCAATTAAATAATGGAGGAGACATGAAGATGACCGATGTACTGAAATATTACAGTGAACCCGGAGTGATTACACAACTTGATAAACATAAGGCATTTACAGATTGGCTGACTACTGATCCGGGCGCGATCTATCAAGTAGTACAGGGATTAATCGTGCATGATATGTGGGTTGGACAATATGGCATAAACTATATCAAGGCTCATGAGTATTCTCAAAAAACAGCATATATGGAGGATTTGCTTGATAAGGCGCTGGAATTGGACAGCAGCAGTCTTGCCATACCAAGACACCCACGGGATCGTGTTATTGCATGCTGCAGGGAGTTTGCAACACTTATGTGTGCGTTGCTTAGAGCCAAAGGAATTCCTGCACGAAGCCGGTGTGGATTTGCGGCTTATTTCGGCTGGAACGGTATGTATGAAGACCACTGGATCTGCGAATATTGGAACGGTGTACAATGGATTATGGCTGACCCGCAATTTGACCCGCTTCAACAAAGCACATCTATTACCTGGGTACTAAATTCAGGACATGATATCGAAAACAAAATGCAGAAAATTAAGCAGTTCAATCCGCGCGACCTTAAGTCGGATGAATTTATTACAGCCGGACAAGCATGGAAGCTTTGCCGTGAAGGAAAAGCAGATCCGGAGAATTTTGGTATAGGCTGCCCTATAAGGCCGGAATGGGGGATAGACTCGCTTTATGGTCTTTGGTTTGTGAGAGGCCAGCTGCTTCGAGATTTTGCAGCGCTGAACAAGGTCGAAACAGTTCCATATCTTGTTCGCATCTGTAAAGGCCTTGACTGGAAACCATGGCGTCTCTTGGCCTTAAAGGATAATGAGCTGACAAGCAATGAATTATTACTGCTTGATACCATCGCAGAGCTTACAATTGACGTAGATGTAAATTACTATGAAATACGGAAAGCATATTCAATAAATAGAGAATTGGTTGTACCTGACGAGATAATTGCCAGATAATGTTACGCCCAAAATCGCCGGTTCACTTGCATTCAGGCCAGGTGTCCCGGCGTTTTGCTTATCGTCCGGAACAACAGCTTCTGATGTAGCATGCTGTTTATAGAAATAATGCACAAAACTGAGCATTATAATATATGTAATATTGTCAAATTTTCAGTTCTTATTTTATTTAACTTCTATTGAGTGTTTTATCTAAAAATGATATGCTAAAATCGTTTGGAAAGATTTAATAATAGTACAAATAAAAAATGCGGAAAGAAGATGGACAATGACAGTTGCTCTAGGTGATTTTCTTAGTCAGATCGTTTCAAACCCGGCATTGCTTATTACCGTACTGCTTACTCTTGGAGTGGTGCTGGTTAACGGTTGGACCGACGCGCCAAATGCCATCGCTACATGTATTTCGACCCGTTCCATGAGTCCCAGGCCTGCTATTATCATGGCAGCAATTTTTAACTTCCTTGGCGTTTTCATTATGACCATGTTCAACTCGATGGTGGCGAAAACCATATACAACATGGTGGATTTCAGAGGAGATACACACGAAGCACTGATTACGCTTTGTGCAGCTTTATTTGCGATCGTGCTTTGGGCTACCGCTGCCTGGTGGTTCGGTATACCTACGAGCGAAAGCCACGCGTTGATAGCCGGTGTATCAGGTGCTGCGATAGCTTTGCAGAGAGGCATCGGAGGAATCAATTTCGGCGAGTGGAGCAAGGTCATATACGGTCTTCTGCTGTCATTGGTCGTCGGTTTTGTTTCAGGTTGGGTTATTGTCAAGCTGGTCGAGATCATTTTCAAAAAAATGAACAGGAGAAAGACCTATTCAACTTTCAAATATGCTCAGATAGCGGGTGCCGCAGGCATGGCGTTCATGCATGGCGCACAGGACGGGCAGAAATTCATGGGCGTTTTCATGTTGGGGATATTCCTCGCAGAAGGCCAATCACAGGTGTCCAATTTCGTTATACCGATATGGCTGATAGTACTCTGTTCCGCTGTTATGGCTCTGGGTACTTCCATTGGTGGAATGCGCATAATAAAATCCGTAGGGATGGATATGGTAAAGCTGCAGACATATCAGGGATTTTCCGCCGATATGGCCGGGGTCATCTGTCTGTTTCTTGCATCTACATTCGGACTGCCGGTAAGCACGACCCATACCAAGACAACAGCAATCATGGGAGTCGGCGCGGCTAAAAGAATATCCTCGGTAAACTGGGGTGTGGTAAAGGACATGATGGTAGCTTGGTTCCTGACTTTCCCGGGATGTGGACTGATAGGCTTTTTAATGGCGCTTTTGTTTATGAGAATATTCTAATGCCAAAAAAATATAATGAATGAGGAAGGTCTTAACGATGGCACGTAAAAAAGATGAAAACTATTTCGATACTTTTGTGGAACTGGCCGGATACTCCTGTAAAGCAGCTGCGCTGCTGAACGAGATCATGCATAATTACGATGCTGAAAAAATACCTGAGAAAATGAAGGAAATGCATGCCATAGAGCACGATGGGGATGAGGCAAGGCACAGGATGATAAAAAGGCTGGCAAGGGAATTCATCACGCCTATCGAACGCGAAGATATCATGGCAATGGCGGACTATATCGACACTGTGACGGATACGATCGAGGATGTCGTTATGCGCATGTATATGTACAATATTCACTCCGTATCCGAATATGCATTGAAGATGACCGAAGTCATAGCAAAGTGCTGTGACTCATTAAAGATAGCACTTGACGAGTTCTACAATTTCCGCAAGTCCCAGAAGCTGCATAACCTGATCGTCGAAATCAACCGTCTTGAAGAAGTAGGAGACGACCTTTATATGAAGGCTACGAGGGATCTGTACGTGAATTGTCCTGATTACAAGGATCTATCTGCTTGGGATACGACCTATCATTATCTTGAAAAGTGCTGTGATTCGTGTGAAGATGTTGCCAATGTTATTGAAAATGTTATTATGAAGAATTCGTAATTATTCAGAAAATCTCATTGGGGGAGATAGATTGGCAAAGGATACGAAAAGTATAGTATTGACGGGCGGAGGCTCTTCGGGGCATGTGACGCCGAATATTGCGCTGCTGCCGGCTTTGAAAAGAGCCGGCTATTTTATCAATTATATAGGTTCTCAGAACGGTATCGAGAAACAGCTTATAGAAAGGGAGGGAGTCCCTTACTATTCCATAAGCACAGGCAAGCTTCGCAGGTATTTTGATCTGAAGAATTTTTCCGATGCCTTCAGGGTTGTAGGTGGGCTGGGGCAGGCGTATGCTTTGCTTGGCAGGCTTAAGCCGGATGTGGTTTTCAGTAAGGGAGGCTTCGTATCGTGCCCTGTCGTATGGGCAGCCTGGCTCAGAAGAATCCCTGTAGTCATTCATGAATCCGACATGACGCCGGGACTTACTAATAAACTGTCAATTCCATTTGCCAAAAATGTTTGCTATACATTTCCCGAATCTGAAGCCCACATATCATCCAAAAAGGGAGTCAGGACAGGGATGCCTATAAGAGAAGGTCTGCTGGCGGGAGATCGTGTTCAGGGCGCAAAGATGTGCGGATTCAGAATCGATAAGCCTGTCATTATGGTAATAGGCGGAAGTCTGGGGTCCGAAAAGATCAATAATGCGGTGCGAGGTATACTTGACACGCTGCTGAAGAATTACAACGTCTGTCATATCTGCGGAAAGGGCAATTTGGATCCTTTGCTCGAGGGGAAGCCCGGATACAGACAGTTTGAGTATATCAACGAGGAACAGCCTCACATTTATGCGCTTGCAGATATGGTTGTGTCCAGGGCGGGCGCGACAGTACTTTTTGAACTACTGGCATTGAAAAAGCCAAACCTGCTTATACCGCTTTCAAGGGCCGCCAGCAGGGGAGATCAGATTTTGAACGCAGCATCATTTGAGAAACAGGGCTTTAGTATGGTCCTTCAGGAAGATAAGCTTGACAGTGCTTCACTGGAACATGCAATAAATGAATTGAGAGCATCCGGCGAAAAGTATAAGGATGCTATGATGGCAAACAAAGGGGACAGCGGTGTATCTGCCGTCATAAAAATACTTGAACAAGCAAGCTACTGCAGATAAGCAGTCTCCTGGTTGCTGTCCGATAACAGGGTATTAAATTTGTAGATTATATCATCTACATTTCTTCTTTCTGTTTCGGAAGAAATGTACTGCATATTTTCTTTAAGGAATTTCAATTTATTCTCGGAGTAATTTAAAAACTCTTCGTATGTTATCCTTTGTTTTCTATACATCTCATGTATGACTTTTAACATTAGTACGGTGCATTCTGCTAATTCGGACAACATATTGCAAACCTCGCTAATTTCTTATGCACATAAAATATCATCTTATGAAGAAATTGTCAACTATGTTGAAATAATTTCCCAGATTATGGTTATAGATTTTTATGTATTGCGTATTTTTCTTTTTGTATACAAAATAGCTTATATTCAACTAATAAAAGTATAATTTCAACAAATATTTGAAATTCAAGTAAGTTTATATTGTATAATTGTTTCAGGTGATGAAAATGTTTGATAAAATCAGTAATTATATGACAGATATGATTTATGAGACATTACCTGATGTGGATCCCGGGAGGCGGGAGGTCATAGAATACGGCGTCTATATGATCGCTTCGGAGATAATCAAAGTAAGTATAGTGATTATCCTGGGCATCATCCTGGGTATTCTGCCGTATGTACTCGGTACGATAGCGATCTGCGGAATACAAAGAACCTTTCTGGGCGGTATCCATTCGAAAACACATCTTGGCTGCGTTATAGCCCAAACGTCCATCGTATTCGGAGTCTTGACCGCTTCGTATATCAGTAATATAAACAGGCTTTATCTACTTATACCAGTAGCAATTTTCTCGTTTATAACTGCTTATAAATATGCGCCTGCAGATTTGCCGCAGAAGCCGATCAAATCCAAAAGGCAAAGGTTGCAGCTTCGAGTGGGCGGTTTTATACTGTTGACGGCTCTGTTTACCGCGTCGTACTTCGTTCCGCAGATATGGTCGAACATAATTATGTTTTCATGTGTTACCCAGGCGTTTTTCATGACGCCATTCGCATACAAAATAACAAAAAACAGGTATGGTAGAGAGGAGACATCGGCATGAAAAAGAATTATTTGAAAGTACTTCTTTGCTCCGCAGCGATGATCGGCGTTTTTGTAGCTTCTACAGTTTCGGTTTACGGCTGTTGGTTCTGGGCATGGCACCAGAAAGAATGTCCGAAGGCTCTGATCAGGGAAGATTAAGAAAGGGGTAGTTATTCTACCCCTTTCTTTTCAGTATTTCTATGGTTTGTGTAAATATGTTATCCTCGTAGCTTGTTATATGCAGTATATTTCTATTCTTTTCAATGATTCTTTTTGTGATGGCAAGGCCCATACCTCTGCCGTCACCCTTGGTAGAATAGCCTTCCTTTGTTATCATCTGAAGATCAGGTTTATTTTCGCAGTTGTTGAAGATCGATATTTCTATATATGAATTCGCGTTTTGCATTTTCAAGCCGATAGATTTGGTAGATTTACAGGCCTCTTCGATGGCATTGTCGAGAAATATCCCGATAATCTCACAAAGCTCCGATATTTTTACGCCGGGTATGTTCTCGATCTCACCTATGATGCTAAGGTCGACAGTCACACCTTTTTCACGCGCCTGATTGATTTTGGAGGAAATTATTCCAAACAAACCGGCATTCTTCAGATTGAAGATCTCAGTACTGGCGTGTTCTGAATTCTGGGCGATCAATTCCGAGATATATTGCCTGAGTTCTGTGATTTTATCCATTTTAAGCATTGAGTTTATTACGGTTAGGTTATTGATCCAGTCATGCTTGAACCTCCTCAGATCAAAGAGCGTACTGCGGAGAGATTCATTGTAGAATTTCTGCTGAGAGAGATCCTCGTCGCTGATGGTCTTTCTGAGAGTATTGATCCACATGATCACTATGAAAATACAGTAGGACAGCGATACTGCGGCAATAATGAGATATGCCGTAAGGCTAAAGGACTGCAGATAAAAATAAAGCGCCGAGGATGAACAAATGACAGCGAAGGTCACGGCAGTAACGACCAGCATGAATTTATTGTGACTTACTATTTTGATATATTTTTTTAGTGGCTTGACAAAACTCAGCAGAATGTAAGCGGTGAAATTAGCTGATAAATTGCCTATAAGCATCAGCCACGGGGCTTTTTGGTATAACTCCAGCGACAGGTCCGGTATGAAGATAGTCAATGCCAGGGGTACCAATACATTGCCTACCGCAAGACCGATGCTGAACAGTGTGAATGTGAAAAATGCCTGTATGAAGGAACATTTTTGAAATAACATTATGATGGCAATGGACAATACCAGCAACAATATCGGTTTATAAGGGTAGGGTGAGAGAAAAAATGCTCCGATGCCATTGATAATACTGAAGGTCACAATAAATAGTATGCGGTTGTTTTTTGGTACCACGTGCTCCACTATATTTCTTACGAAGTTGATTATTATCAGGGCTCCAACAAATGCGGAAACGATATTAACTAAGATAAGATCAAAGCTCATAGAAATTGTTTCTCCTTTCGCTGCGGCAGGAAAAACAAATCATTTTTAGTTCCGAGCCTGCAGCTGAACCCATTGGTCAATACCACGGTCCGATTTTTCTTGTCTATATATTCTATATAATCCCTATTTATGATCACTGCCCTGTGGCATTTAATGAATTTACTGTCATTAATACGCGAGGAAATGGAGTCGAGGCTCTCGTAGACCTCAATAACCTTGTTTACAGTGTATATAATTGTTTTTGTGCCTTCGCGCATCACATGGGTAATGGAATCCATTGGTACGTAGTATATGCGTGATCCGGACTTGATTTCGATTATTCGTTTATCGCTTTCACGTTCTTCGATCTCCCTGCTCAGCTTGATAAGGCATTTTTCGAGGTTGCTGCCGACAGGCTTTGTTATAAAGTGATATGCGTTAACTTCGAAGGCCTGTTGTATGAATTCCAGCATACCGGTACAAAAAATAATTTCAGCCCGGATATTTTCTTTTCGCAGGTATTTAGCAATGGAAAGGCCGTTTACCTCGGAACGCAGGTTTATATCGATTATACAGACATTGACGGACTGGCGGCAGACCTCTGAGAGAAATTCCTTATATTCTGTTGTGGCAACTACGATTTGTCCCTTGATATTGTTTTTTGAAAACCAGGCAGGCAGCAGTTGTTCGTATTCTTCAAGCATTCTTATATTATCGTCAAGTATAGCAATTGAAAGCATCCGTAACACCCCTTCAAACATATCTACCAAGGCGGTTTATCCATATATGTAAATTAGCATTTTTCCTATGAGAAATTACCTAAATATTAAATAAGTAAGAAAAATGTTACAAGTAATCAAGTTCAGTATACTATTGAAATTTGTTCTTGAAAAGTAAGAATTTAATCCTACCAATCTGACACATAAGTCATAGTAATATCGTCCATAGCATTTCACAAATGCCGGTGTTTCAATATTTCAAGCCATTCACGAGCACCTCGGAAGGTGTTTTTCTTTGTTCTATGTGATCATGCTCAAGGATATAATGCTCATACTGGCTCTCCCTTACACAATGATAATGCTGCGGGTTTTGCCCGGCGTTACAGACTGACATTTACCACATAAATAAAATATCGTCAGGATAAACCATCTGCTTAATAAAGACCAGAGGGTTAATGTCAGGACACATTCATTCTACGGCGTCGCCAACGTATGGGCAAAGGAGGAACTCGACAGGGCAGCACATTTTGAGCAGCACATAAGAAAGCTTCCGTCGTGGGAAAAACCCTGGAGACTTTTTTCTTAGGCCTTATCTAAGCGCATTTTCTATTGATGATATAAGTATTTAAAATAATATATTGTATTTTCTGAACAGATTCAGTATAATCATATTAATCAGAATTATCAGATAACGCTGAATATATGATTATAAGGAGTACCAATATGGCTGATAATGGTAAAGTTATAGTTGAAGGTTGTTCTTGCCTTCCATTAAACGAAAATAGGGGTAGTTGTTGTGTTGAAGCCATTATTTCAATGGATGACCGAGGGCAAATTGTTATTCCTAAAAATATTCGAGACAAACTCGGGTTGACAAGTAGTGAAAAGCTGGTCTTAATAAGCTGGACAAAAAGCAATAAAGTTGAGTCTGTTTCAATAATGCGGAATGATGTGTTTTCAGAAATAATAAATAACTACTATAATTCGAATAGGGGTGTTGAATGATGAATATTATTTTAATCAGCATTGGTGGGTTGTCCGTAGTACTATGGGGTGTTATACACCTTTTCCCGACAAAAAAAGTTGTTGGCGGGTTTGGGGACATATCAACCGACAATAAAAGAATAGCATTTATGGAATGGATAAATGAAGGGGTTACACTAATATTTATCGGTTTATTGGTATTGATAGTTACACATCTTGGGGATGTAAATCATTATATATCCAAGTTAGTGTATGCTTCTTCATCAGGTATGCTTTTTATTATGTCAGTAATATCGCTTTTGACAGGTTTTAAAATTAACCACTGGGCATTCAGGCTATGTCCAGTGATTTTTTCTGTTTCTGGATTATTAATATTGATTGGTTCACTATTATGAGGCCTTATCCACAATGGACTTCTTATGTTCGCTTACGCGTTTATTGCTTCTAGAAAATCAATCGTTATTTAGGGATAAAACCTTGTTTATTGCCTCAGGCAGGCTTTCTGACGCAGAACGATACTTGTGGATTGTCTTTTGATAATTCGTGCGAAATAAACTCAAAACCTGCTGTACTCAACTCGGTACGATACTGCTCAACTGTTCTGGGCCGGGCTGCAATAAGCGGCAGCTTAATCTTTACAAGCTGGCCTTTTTCCCATACCACCCTTTCGATGGGAGTCTCCGCATCCACACCATTTAATTCAAGCCACTGCTTATAATTGTCAATTATGCCGGGATAAGCATCGTGATTGAAGTTCTCGTTACCGAACAGCATATAAGGCAAGACACTGTCGATAAATGGCAGCAGGGAGTAGTATATCATATAACGGCATAATATGGAAGTAACGTTGCGCATGAAAAGCTCTGTGTGTTCCGTGCGTTCCGTGAAGGCCTTTTGGTGCGCAGCCAGTGACTTGAACCCTCTTTGTTTTTTCGTGCAAACGTTATATAATAGTATGAAAATATGGCATTCTGTGGGGTAATAAATGTACAAGCTCCTGATTATTGAGGACGATGTAAAACTGCAGGAACTTCTGAAGGCGTATCTTGAAAGGTATGAATACTACATCACGACCATAACGGATTTCAAGGATATCGATGGTGAATTTGAAGCGGCAAAACCGGATCTGGTACTGCTTGATATAAATCTTCCGTACCTGGACGGCTACTACGTGTGCAAAGCAATCCGACGCAAATCTCATGTGCCTATCATCATTATATCGGCAAGGTCCGAAGATATGGAACAGATATTGGGGATGGAATGCGGCGCGGACGATTATATTGTCAAGCCCCTGAATACGGCTATCCTGCTGTCAAAGGTAAAGGCGCTGCTGCGCCGGTCCAGCGGTGAATATTCCCGCAATTCGGGAGAAAATCCTGGTATCAACGGTTTTTCACTTGATGAGGGCAGCTTCAGGCTTTATTGGAATGGACGGATTACAGAACTCAGTAAAAATGAATTCAAGCTGATCCGCAAGCTCATGGAAAACAGGGACAGGATTGTTTCCCGGGAAGAATTGCTGCAGGAGTTGTGGGATGAAAGCACTTTTGTAGACGATAATACATTGACGGTCAATGTTACACGGATCAGATCGATACTGTCAGACTTGGGACTGAATGAAATTATCAGGACAAAAAGAGGAGCCGGATATATTTTTGACTCCTCGATGCTTAATGGTGATCCCCTGTAGACGTACCCGGACGAGAATGGGTTGTCCGCCTTTGGCTGCCTGCAGATGTGGTAAAAGGGAGTATAAAATGACCAGAAAAATATTCTTTAGCTTTATCCGGGATAAATCGGTAATAATTACAGGCTTTTTTGCAGACACCTTCCTGCTCATACTGTTCTATACCCTGTCTGCCAACGGACAAGCAGAGATTTTATACCCTGTAGTACTGTCGCTGTTGATATTCCTTATTCTGATTAACATAGAATGGTTCCGATATTACAGGTTCACCCTGAATTTACAGAGGTGCGCAGAAAATGTCTCCTACGAACTGCAGCCGGTGACGAGCGAGCAAAAGGAAGCGGCCGAAGCCATCGAACACATTCACCGGAAATACCTGCGGCAAATAACGGAGATATACAGTTCGAACAAAGATCAAAGACATTTTATTTCACAATGGATACATAACATGAAAACACCTGTATCCGTAATGGATCTGATTATCAGGAGAGGGCTTGAAAACAAGGGTGAGTTCGATGCCGACGGAGACGGCAGTGCAGACACCGGTGGGGAAGCAGGCTTGGATGCAGGCTTGGGTTCGGGCATAGATACAGGCGCCATGGAGATGCTGTCCAACCTGAATGAAGAGAATACGAAGCTGAACAACATTCTCGAACAGGTGTTAAATATTCTCCGGTTGGAGGATTTTACGAGCGATTATGTTCCTGAGTCCGTCGACCTGGTTGCTTCCGTCAGAAGTATCATCAACGGCAGGAAGAATCAGTTCATCTACAATAATGTCTTTCCCCGGCTCGAATGCACTGAGGACACTGTACCCATACTTACGGACCGCAAGTGGAACGAACTGATCATAGACCAGCTCGTGTCAAATGCTATCAAATACTCCGGCATTGATGAAAGAAGCAAAAATATCCGCTTCATTATAAAGAAACAAAAGGAAATGACCACTTTAACCATACGGGATGAAGGCATCGGAATTCCTTCCTATGATATGAGCAAGGTATTCGAACCTTTCTTTACAGGCGAAAATGGCAGAAAAAACCGGAATGCCACAGGGATCGGCCTCTATATCTGCTCTGTCGCGGCCCGGAAGCTCGGGCATACTCTCAGCATCGAATCCGAAGCCGGCAAGGGGACGAGTGTTACAATTTCCTACCTTTCAAAATTGTAAGCTTTTTCGAGGCGAAATCAATGGCTCTATATTATCGGCGAAGTTAAAATGATACCAACAATGAACTGTCTTGAAAAATCCTGTGGCAGTTCCGATGGAGGGATACCAATGACGGTATTAAGTGCAAAAAGCCTGACCAAAATATATGGCGGCAGAGATAAGGAAAATTCCACCCATGCGCTGAATGGAATCGGCATAAACATCGAACAGGGCGAATTTGTCGGTGTAATGGGGCCTTCGGGCAGCGGTAAAACAACCCTGCTGAATCTTCTTAGCGGCATTGACAGACCTACTTCCGGGAGTGTGGAGATTTCCGGTGTGAGCATCAGCAGTATGGGTAAGGACGAACTCGCACTGTTCAGAAGACAAAAGCTGGGATATGTGTTTCAGGATTTCAATCTGCTCGATAGCCTTTCAATCAAAGAAAACATAATGCTTCCCATGATCCTGGATAAAAAGGCAGTCAGTGAAATGGAAGACAGGGTTCGGGAAATACTGGCGCTGTTTGACATTGAGGCAATTGCCGACAAACGTCCATACAACATTTCCGGTGGACAGCAACAAAGAGCAGCCGTTGCCAGGGCGCTCGTCAACAATCCCGCGATAGTCTTTGCGGATGAGCCTACGGGCAATCTCGATTCGAAATCAGCGCGGGCAGTAATGAAATGTTTTCGCAGAATGAATGAGGATATGGGCTGTACCGTGTTGATGGTCACGCACGACGCATATGCGGCCAGTTACTGCAAAAGGATAGTGTTTATCAAGGACGGGGAAATCCATATGGAAATCCTGGGCAAGGGAGACAGGAAGGAGTTCTACGACAGGATACTGGACTGCCTTGCGGTTCTGGGGGGTGAGCAGAATGACCTTTAGAGATATCGCCATCAGGAATTTCAAGGCGCATGCCAGAAGATACCTCTCCTTTTTTTTGTGCAGCTGTCTCACTGTCATGGTGTTTTTCATGTTCTCAACGGTATATTTAAACGACGGGATAGAGAAATCGCTCAAAAGCAACACCAGGGATGTTCTGAATGCATCGATCATTGCCATTTTGTTCTTTTCCGTTCTGTTCTTAAGTTATGCTTATACTGCCTTTGCCCGATCCAGAAAGCGGGAGTTCGGCCTTTACATGCTCCTGGGCATGAATAGCGGCGCCATCAGAAGGCTTCTCCTCATGGAGAATACTATAATTGCCTTTGCTTCTCTGCTTGCTGGATTGATCACGGGCTCGGTGCTGGCCAGATTGTTTTTCATGACAGTTGTAAATCTGCTGAAACTCGGCGATATACGTTATCAGTTCAATATCCTGACATATGGCACCACCGTCGGAGTCTTCCTGGCTGAGTTCCTTATAATACTTCTGTTGAGTGATATAATTGCAGGCAGGGCTGAAATAATCGACACCTTCAAATCCGGCAGAACCGCTGAAAAGGATTGGCTCAGACACCCTTTGTTCGGAGTTGCCGGTCTTTGTATATTGACTTACTCCCTGTTACTGAAATACCTGTATACGGTGGGCTTAGTTGAAGTCAGGGAAATGTCTTCGGTATTCGTGGTGTTATGCTTTACCGGCCTGTATTTGATAGTATCACAATTCGGGAATGTATTAGAAGCGCTTGTCAAAAAGAGTAAAGCAATGTATTACAGAAACCTTCCAGGAATATCGGGTGTAAAGCACAAAATATTCCGCATTAAGACTGTTTTGTTCCTGATCGCCATGTTCAGCGCGATAACGGTATATTTTATAGGAACCGCATTATCAACACTGATACAGGCGGATGAAACCGCAGAAAGCGAGCAGCCGTTTCATCTTGCGTTCGTAGAAAAGGGAAGCGCGGGGGGGATCCCGGATAAGGAACTGGAACAGATTTTAAACAGCGGTGATATGAAGCCTGCGGAACAAAAAAACATTGAATTTCTCGAGACAGAAATGGCATCGGGTTTGGACTATAAGTTCAAAATCGCGGCGCTATGTGAAAAAAGCTTCAACATACTGTATGACAGGCGGCTGAAAATCGAAGAAGGCCGGTACATTATGGTGTGTCCCCCGGAAATGTCCATGAGCGAGGGCTCCCATCTGGATTTTGAAGAATGCATTCTTTCTGCAGGCTCACAAACCTTTCACCTGAAACTCGATAATCGGATAACGGAAAGAGACCTTAACAAAGTGAAATATCTGAGTGAAATTCTATTAGTGATCAGTAACAGTGACTACGAACGGATGAAAACCGCCTCCGATCCCTCGCGGATCGGCCGTCTGCACCTGATAAATTATGAGGATTGGCACAGAACCTCCGAAATATCGGCTGAACTGGAAACAAGGCTAAAGCAAGCTGACGGTTCTTCTATGCGTGACATGTATGAATATGGCCATTTCCCCGTACTGGGCTCAAGAGTGGCTACATATCGGCAAATAAGGAGCGAAGGCTCACTGATGCTGTTTCTGACGCTTTTTCTAGGGGCGCTGTTCTTTGTCGCATCTGCATCGATCATCTATTTCAAGCTCTTTTCAGAAATCGACGAGGAGAGGGAGAAATATCGCAAATACTTCCTGATCGGCATTCTGGAAAAAGAATACGGCAAATATGTGACCGGGGAGCTTTTGGTCCTGTTCTTTCTGCCGCTGGTTATCGGTGCGGCCATTGCACTGGCATACGGCTGCATAGATCTAAAGTTCAGCCCCTTCAGATTTGAAAGTATGGCATATCTGGCACTTGTCACGTTGGCGTACCTTGCCTTCCAGGCTGTATTCTACCTTGCTGCAAAGCAAAAATACATCAATGATGTAATTGGTGTGTAGTTTGGGAAAAAGACTATCTGATGCAATATGATAGAGACTGTATAAACATACAAATAAGTACGAGGGTAAAGGCTTTTCTGCATCTGGTGCACCATCAGGAATATCGCTAATTTCTTACTAACCGCCAATAATAGGAACTCCCCTCCAGAACTCTGCATAAGATAAACCGAATTTAAGTAAAGAAGGAATCAGTATGAGTCCTGAATGCCCAGGGGGTACCTTCCCCTATGTCATCGTGGCAGGCGATACATGTTACGCCTTGGCCCGGCGTTTCGGCACCACTGTCACAGCTATTCAAGCCGCCAACCCAGGGGTTAACTGCAACAACCTGCAAATCGGCCAGACCATTTGCATATTTATCGAGCCCTCCACAGTAACCTGCCCGTCAGGTTCTCTGCGCTATACTATCCAAACCGGCGATACCTTCGGCTCCCTGGCCTATCGGTTCAACACCACTGTGCAGGCCATCATTGCCGCTAACCTGGGAGTCAACTACAACAACCTGCAAGTAGGCCAGAAAATCTGCATCCCCGTAGGCACAGTTCCGTCAGCATGCCCGGGAGGCTTCTTTTACACTATTGTCGCGGGAGATAGCTTTTATAACATTGCTATTAGATATCGTACCACTGTGGCAGCGATAATGGCGGCCAACCCGGCAGTAAACCCCAATAGTCTGCGAATCGGACAGCAAATTTGTGTTCCTGTGCGGTAGGCCCGGATCCAATACAAACTTGGCAAGGCAGAACTTATTTAGGTTGACTGCCCGGTGAAAACGGCATGAAAAAAGACTTCCATGTTTTCATGGAAGTCTTTTGGTGCGCCATCAGGGACTCGAACCCGGGACACCCTGATTAAGAGTCGATATAATGCGGAAACTGGCACGAAACCCTTGATTCATTCAGTGCAGCGTTCATGTTACTTTTACATCGCTGTTACAGTCACCCCGATTAATGTATTGTTAACAACGCTTATCTCTGTACAGGAAGATATGTTATAGTAGAGTTGTCATACCGTGAATAATTGTTAGCTGAAACTCGGACACATGTGAGAGGATTCCTGTATGATTGAATTGAAGGAGGGCTGAAAAATGGAATGGGTTGACAGAATGAACCGTGTAATTGACTATTTGGAAGCAAACTTGTGTGATGAAATAGATCCGGATGCGATCGGCCGGATCATGGCATGTCCATACTCTGTGTTTCAAAGGTCTTTTGCACCGATAACCGGTATACAGCTATCCGAGTATTTGCGCCGCAGACGGTTGACCTCTGCTGCATATGATCTCCAAAATACGGACCAACGTGTATTGGATATTGCCATAAAATACGGATATGATTCAGCGGATGCTTTTACTGCCGCATTCAAGCGTATGCATGGCGTTACACCGCTGGAAGCCCGTAAACCGGATGTCAATCTTAAATTCTATTCCCGCCTGACCTTCAAATTTATGATTATGGGGGTAAATGAAATGAATTACAAAGTTATTGAAAAGAAATCATTTGACGTTATTGGCATCCGGCGCATAACGCCTTATGGCGGCGGAACATGGGGTATAGTTAAGTCTGACGGCACCGCCGAAAAAATGAAGCAAATCGGCCATCCCTTGGATCTGGGCTTATGCTTCGGCTTTGATAATGAAGGGAACAACGATTATATGTGCGGCGCCGAATATGAGGGCAAAGATATTACAGGGTTCGAACATTACATATACCCTGATGTGACATGGTTGGTTTTTACTGCGGAAGGCACAATTTCCGGAGGTACCCTTGGGGCCACATGGAAACGCATATACGGTGAGTTTATGCCACAAAGTGAATACAGGCAGATGGATTTACCAACTATCGAGAGGTATGTTGAATGGGATGAATCAGCTGATGTATGCAGGGTAGATATCATGATTCCGGTTGCCATATAGCCTGAGCTTCTGATGTCCAGAAAGCGGCATGAAAAAAGACCTTCACGTTTGTGAAGGTCTTTTTGGTGCGCCATCAGGGACTCGAACCCGGGACACCCTGATTAAGAGTCAGGTGCTCTACCAACTGAGCTAATGGCGCGTATCTCAACAGCACTTCCTTATTATAATGGCATCCTGCCGTGTTGTCAACACCAAATTGCACCTTTTTTTTTAACCCCGCAAGTCCCCGTAAGTCCTAAAGATAGTAGTATATGCACATATAAAATAGTAGTATGTGCACATGTCGATTCAGTTTAAGTGAGATATAATAATGCATAATAGCACAAAATTTTCCGATATAGAAATAATGACAGGTATAGGATAGATTGATGAATAAGAATAAGCTTTTGCAGGAATTTGGACGGTATATATTGGTGGGGGGAACCGCGTTTATTGTGGATATGTCCTTGCTGTACATATTCAAGAATTATGTGTTCCATGACTTCACCTATTGGGGCGTTTATTTCTCAACTGCGATCGGATTTATCGGCGGTTTGGTTTATAATTACATTTTATCGCTGACTTTTGTTTTCACAAGTGCAAAGGAGCAAAACAAAGGGAAAAATGTCGGTGCTTTTGTCGTATTTTTACTGATCGGTGTCAGCGGGCTATTACTGACTGAACTGGGTATGTATGCCGGAGTACAGCTGATCGGGATCCATTATCTGATTACCAAGGTTCTGGTAGCCGGGTTTGTTTTGATCTGGAATTATGGTCTAAGGAAGATTTTATTATTTAAATAAACTGTATGTGAGGTCTATTACGATGGATAAAAAGCGAGTCATTATAATTGGGGCAGGTCCGGCAGGACTTACAGCCGCATATCAGTTGCTGAAAAACTCGGATATCAGGCCGGTCATACTGGAGGAATCGGCATTTGCCGGTGGGATCTCGAGAACTGCGAAGTACAATAACAATCGCATGGATCTGGGCGGGCACAGGTTTTTTACAAAAATTCCTCAGGTTATGAAAATCTGGGAAGATTTAGCGCCAGTGCAAGGTTCGCCCTCCATGGACGATATCAAATTGGACAGGACGCTTGATTTGCACGCAAATGGGCCGGATCCTGAAAAAGAAGATAAAGTGTTCCTCATTCGGAAAAGAGTCTCCAGGATTTTCTACCTGAGAAAGTTTTTTGATTATCCCATTTCTTTAAAGCTGGAGACATTCAGAAATATGGGCTTTATCAGAACAGTCAAAGTAGGCTTTGGCTACATTGCCTCAGCGATCTACAAACGAAAGGAAAATTCGCTTGAGGACTTCTATATCAACCGTTTCGGCAAACCGCTCTACGAGATGTTTTTTGAAGACTATACTGAAAAGGTATGGGGCGAACATCCTTCGAAAATAGCGCCTGACTGGGGCTCACAGCGCGTAAAGGGACTTTCACTGCTAAAAATCATCCTGTCCTATTTGACAAAGCCTTTTAAGCACTCCTCCGTCAAAGAAACCTCATTAATTGAAGAATTTTACTATCCAAAGTTCGGACCAGGCCAGCTCTGGGAGACAATGGCCAATGAAATTCTCCGGATGGGCGGCGATATCTTCTATAATTCATCCGTGACCCAAATTTCATTCTCGGACGGAAATACCATAAGGCTTCAGGCTACCGGCAAAGAAGGCGAAATCACCGAATATACGGCGGATGCACTCTTTTCGTCCATGCCGGTGAAGGATCTGATAAAGTCGATGGGGGACGCGGCACCGCAAAATGTCCAACAGATCGCATCAGAGCTGCCCTATAGGGATTTCATTACAGTAGGGCTTTTGCTGAATAAGCTTTTGATCAAAAACATGACAAAACTGAAGACGCTGGCAAATATTGTACCCGACTGCTGGATCTATGTTCAGGATCGCGATGTCAAGCTGGGCAGGATACAGGTATTCAACAACTGGTCCCCTTACCTGGTGGCGGATCCTGAAAATACGGTCTGGATCGGGCTCGAGTACTTCTGCAATGAGGACGATGAAAAATGGAGTATGGGGGATCAGGATTTTATCTCATACGCTGTCAGCGAACTCATTAAATTGGGTATCATTGACGGATCCGATGTGCTCGACTCAACGGTCATTCGGGTAAAAAAGGCATATCCGGCTTATTTCGGGAGCTATAAAGAATTTGATACTGTCAGGGCTTTTTTGAATGGTATCGATAATTTGTTTTGTATCGGAAGGAACGGCCAGCACCGGTACAACAACATGGACCATTCAATGCTGACAGCTATGGAGGCAGTCCATTGCTATCTCAACGACATAAAAAGCAGAGACGCTGTCTGGAATGTCAATACGGAGGAAGCATACCACGAGACGAAAACAAATTGAGTATGCGGGGTGAGTTAAATAAAATTACAAATCAAAAAGTATAAGTATCTGGTTGAAACCTTAACATTACTTTTTTACGCAGGGACGTTACTTTTCATACTGTATTATCATGAGCCGTGGTTTGATGAAGCACAGGCATGGCTCATTGCACGTGATGCGACGATAAGGGAGCTGCTGGGCAGCATCACACATTATGAGGGTCATCCGCCTGTTTGGTCTCTCATTCTAATGCCATTTGCAAAGCTTGGTGTTCCTTTTGAACCTGGAGTCAAATCAATAAATTTTATCCTTTCAACAGCGGCAATGGGCATATTCATTTTCAAAGCACCCTTTAGCCGGCTTATTCGCTGCATTATTCCATTTACATACTTTTTCTTTTATCAAAGCGGAGTGATCAGCAGAACCTATAGCCTGATGATGCTTGGATTTATGCTGAGCGCACTGTTTTATAAAGAGCGGAATGAAAAGCCATTCCGGTTTATTGCTGCATTGTCCGTGATATGTGGAGCAAGCGCTTATGGCATATTATTGGCTGCGGGGATATCTATAGCCTGGCTGTGGGAGATCCTGGGGAAGCAAGCTTCAGTGGATAAGACCAGACTTTTCCTTAAAAGCAGAGTATTCCATGCTTTGCTTATTTTGCTGGTTTATAATATATTACTGCTGCTGTGCATCTACCCATTCGACGATACTTTTGGAATGACTGTAAGCGATAATCGCTCAACAATTGTAATGATAATTTATATGTTCCTTATGGCACCATCCAATGCGATCTGCTGTATCGAACCCCGCGTCGGCGTGATGAGTCCCGAAACATTACTTATATCTATATTCGTCAGTATCTTGATAGATATACTGTTGTTCAGACTGGCAAAGAAAGTTAACAAGCTGGCGCTATTTATTGTACCGTACATGATCCTCTCCATTTTTGCGAGTTTTATATATTTTTCGATTCACCACACAGGTGTCATAACCATGCTTTATCTGTTTCTACTCTGGTGCTTTTTTGATGGGATGCTAAACGACAGTGATGAAGTCAATTTGCTGCAAAAATCAAATGAGTTGAACCAAAAATGGCTGCGTTATGCCAGCCGAGCTTTGATTTCAATAGTAATAGGGATATCGGTCTATTGGTCCGTTTCTGCATCTGTCAGAGATGTTTTTACAAACTACGGAACAGGTCGGGAAACAGCAAAATTTATTACTGATAATAATCTCGACAGCAAAAATATTATGGTTGCCTGGCTTCGAAACAAGAATGAGAAAACAGGAGAAATACATGACGACTATAATTACCTGCAAGGGGTACTCGTATTAGCCTATTTCGATAAGAACATATTCTATAATTTTAATAACAAGCTTGATAATAAGTGTTACTTGTTACATAGTATAAATACTGATAACTCAATTGTTGATGAGTTGATTAAAAATCATTATCCTGAGGTTTTACTCGGAACAGATAGCGAATATTATACATTCGGATCCGATATTAAAATGGAAGATTTCGCGCTCGTTAAGTCGGTTCATGGCGCCAGGATCTGGAAGGACATTACAATTGATGACAGGCAATACGTTTATATTAGAAAGGATTTACTAAAAAATTATCCGAATCTGCATGAACTTAACATCGAAGATGAGAGGGTAGATTAACGCCTTTCTCCATTTATTCCAACAGGTAAACTTAAAATCGGATTTTTAGTCGAATATTCAAAGGATTATCTGAAATTAATGTAGAATAAATATATATCATGTAGAAGAAGCGTATTTTTGGAATAAGCGGGTGATCATATGGCCGGCCACAAAATAGACGTAGCTCAGCTCGACAAGATTATAAAGAAAACCATAGAAGCAATAAACAACAGTAAAACGGAAATATATGATATCGCCGACAGTTCCAGAAGGGAATGCAGAAGGCTCGAAGAGGAACTGACATCACTGAAGCAGCAGGTCAGCCAGCTCATAAGCGAAGTAGAAGTACTTGAGGTCGCGCTCAAGGATAGTAAGCGTAAGTTGATGCTCATCAATAAAAACTTTTCAAATTATTCTCAGGATGAGCTTAAGGAAGCTTATGAAAAAGCCGATAACTTACGCGTAGAGCTTGCTGTGAAACGTGAGATGGAGCAATTCCTGATCAGACGCCGCAATGAGCTGGAAATCAGGATAAAGGATTCTCTTAAGATTGTACAGAAGGCAGACAACCTGATAACTCAGGTAGGCGCCGCTTTAGGCTATCTGACGGGCGATCTCCAGGAGGTCAGCCTGCAGCTGGATGACCTGCAGCACAGGCAGATGTTTGGCCTCAAGATTATTAAAGCGCAGGAGGAAGAGCGCCAGCGTGTTGCCCGCGATATACATGACGGCCCGGCACAGCTCCTTTCAAATGTCGTACTTAAGGCAGAGATCTGCGAGAGGATGATAGACGTTGACCTTGAAAAGACGCGGGAGGAGCTTAGAAACCTGAAAAAGATCGTAAGAGACAGTTTGCAGGACGTCAGAAAGATAATTTACAATCTCAGACCGATGTCGCTTGACGATCTGGGGTTGGTACCGACATTGCAAAGATATGTTCTGACTTTTCAGGAGGAAACGGGCATAGCAGTCCTTTTCCAGACCAGAGGTGTGCAGCCGGAACTCAAGTCGGTCATATCGCTTACAGTTTTCAGAATAGTCCAGGAAGCGATGACTAATGTAGTAAAGCATGCAAAGGCCAATAACATTTCCGTACATATAGAATTTATGGGTTCTGAACTCAAGCTGTTTATAATAGACGACGGACAGGGTTTTGACACAGAAAAGCTCAAGGAGCACAACGAAGACATTTCAAGCGGCTTCGGGCTGGTCAGCATGAGGGAAAGGGTCGAACTCCTGGGCGGAGACATGGTAATCAGCTCTGAACCGGGCAGAGGCACCCGGCTGAATATAGCAATACCTTTTACACAAGATGAGGAGGTCACAGATGGGAAGAAAGATTAATGTCCTGATAGCCGATGATCATCCGCTGATCAGGCAGGGACTGAAACAAATTCTGGAACTCGAGAACGATATCAGTGTCATAGCTCAGGCGTCCAATGGAAACGAAGCAGTCCAGTTTGCCAGGAGTCACAAGCCCGACGTCATCCTGATGGATATAAACATGCCGGGCGTTACCGGTCTGCAGGCCATACAGGAAATAAGGCAGGAAAGGCTGCCCTGTAAGATAATAGTACTGACCGTAAATGACGATCGCGAATATCTTTTTAAAACACTTCAAATGGGTGCGGAAGGTTATGTCCTGAAGGATGCGGAACCGACCGTTCTGATAGAAGCCATCAGAAACGTCTATTCGGGACAGTCCTACATACAGCCCAATATGACGTCCGAACTCGTCAAAGAATTCAACAGGGTCACAATGCATGACAGGGAAAAGCATGAGGATAATGACCTGACAGAGCGTGAGATCGAAGTACTGAAGCTTATAGCGGAAGGCATGATCAACAAGGAAATAGCAAAACAGCTTTATATAAGCGAGAAGACGGTCAAGAACCACGTATCGAACATATTCAGAAAGCTGAACGTCTCAGACAGGACCCAGGCTGCTATCTATGCCTTCAAACACAACATAAAGAGCTGAGAAAGACCCGGCCATAGTTCAATAGTCTCAAATATATTAGGCCCTACGGATGTTATTTACCGGGGGCCTTTTTTAGGTCTAAATCATCAATAAAATGGGGGCGCATGGCGGATGGATAACAAAGACACGCCGTTTTATAATAGAGACAATGAAGGGAAAATAAAACTTTTGAACTGATTATAAAATTTGAAAGGTGGCGTAGTTAAATGTTAAATTCCATGATTACTTATCTGAAGACAAGATTCCCCAATAAGAAAGGTCAGGGCATGGTGGAGTATGGCCTGATCATAGGCATCATCGCAGTCATTCTTATAGCTGCACTCACGTTTTTAAATACTCCGCTCAGAAACCTGTTCAGCAAAATCGCAGCAATCATCACAGGTAATACCCCTACCTGATTAGTTACACGATTATCTCTGTAAAAGTACCCTATCTGGCAGCAGATAGGGTAATTTTATAGAGATGCCATGAACTGGCAAGTTTCTCAAAGCACAGGAGGTGTTGTCTATGTTGTGTAAAAACCATAAAACTCAGAAGGGACAGTCCTTGGTTGAGACTGCCCTAATGCTGCCTGTAATACTTCTCCTGCTGCTAGGTATTATTGATTTCGGGTTGCTTTTCAATAATTATATGGTAGTAAGTAATGCCTCACGGGAAGGGGCAAGAACTGCTGCGATCGGCAGTACAGATGCCCAGATCACGGCTGCAGCCGGGAATGCAGCAGCATCGCTGGACCCCGCAAAACTGACGATAACGATCACTCCGGATGAGGCTACAGGAAGAGCATCCGGTACACCGGTAACGGTAACCGTAAAATATCAGTACAGTATGATCACACCGGTCATTGCAGCTGTTATTCCAGGGCCGTTTGATTTGAAAACCAGCACAACCATGCGTTGCGAGTAAACCGGAGGATTATATGGAAAAGGCTAATAAAAAAATTATCATAATCGCCATTGTTTTTGCATTGATAACCGCTGTACTTATATATTCCTATATTTCAGGAATTGACAGCAAAACTACAGCAGCGCCTAAAATAGACTATGCAACTGTTTACATCGCCGCAAGGACGATCCCCGCGCGTACGGAAATCACTGCGGCGGATGTGAAACAGGTACAGATTGCCAGGCAGCTTCTGAATGCAAGCGCAGTGACCGATATTAATGAAATAACAGGAAAGCGCACGCTCGAGAGTATTATATCGGGTGAACAGATCGTAAAAGAAAGACTTGCCGACGAAAAAAGCATGTCGCTTTCCTACTTTATACCAGAAGGAACAAGGGCAGTCAGTTTCAATGTCAATGAACAGATAGATGTAGCCAACCTTATAAGACCAGGGGATTTTGTGGATATTGTGGCAAGCTTTGAAAAAGAGGAAGAGGAAAACGGACAGACGATAAAGTTTTATCCAAGGATAACCAAAGTCATACTTCAAAGAGTACAGGTGCTTGCACTTGGGCAGGATGTAGTACTGCCGGCTGAGAAATTAAAGGACCCCCCTGCTACTGTCACACTGGCAATAAAGCAGGAGGATGTCGAGAAATTTGTATTCGCTTCTGAATATGGTACGCTGAGGCTTGCTTTAAGGCCTCTTGATGATAATTCCCAGGACAGCACTCCAGGTATTCTGAGGTCCGATATGACAGGTACCAAGGGTGTTTATTCCAGACCATCGGGTAATGTGAGCAGTGCAAATTGATTGCTAATCGGGGGGATAGTATATATGGAAAAAATTAAATTAGTTATTGTAGATGACTCGCTTGAAACCAGGAACAATATCAAACAGCTGCTCTCATTTGAAAAAAGGATCGAAGTGATAGGAGAGGCCGAAAATGGTGAAGAGGCCATTTTTATAGCCAGGGAGTCCAGACCGGATATTATCCTGATGGACATCAATATGCCGGTAATCGATGGTATCCGGGCGACAGAGGAGATATCGCTGAGCGTACCTGAGGCGACGGTAATCATTATGTCGGTACAGGGCGAAACGGAATATGTCAGAAAGGCAATGAATGCAGGCGCGAGGGATTTCCTCTGCAAGCCTTTTAACAGTGACGAGTTGTCTGGCACAATCATCAATACTTATGAAATGGAATCAAAGCGGAGGGAAAAGGCTCCAGTCCCTAAATACCAGGAAGTTCTGAGATCGCGTGTGATAACGGTATTCAGCACAAAGGGAGGCGTAGGCAAAACAACGATCGCATCAAATCTTGCAGTATCGATCGCACGTTCGACAAAGAAGAAGGTCGCGCTTGTCGACCTGGACCTCCAGTTCGGCGATGTAGCCATTATGCTGAATGTGTCGGTAAAGAATACAATCAGCGATCTTGTAAAGGAATTCGCGCAGTTAGATAAAAATCTGATGGAGGAATATCTCGTTACTCACTTTTCCGGTGTGAAAGTGCTGCCGGCGCCACTTAAGCCGGAATATGCGGAGTATATTACCGCGAATCATGTGGAAAAAATCATCAACACACTGAGAGAATCCTATAATTATATCATCATCGATACCTCAGCAAGCTTTCACGAGTCAGTACTGACGTCGCTCGACATGTCCGACCGCATACTCCTGATATCAACCCTGGACCTTCCGACCATTAAAAACATCAAAGCCGGAATTGACGTAATGGAAACGCTTCATTACCCGGCGGACAAGATCAGTATTGTACTGAATAAAGCCTCGGAACAATACGGCATCAAGTACAAGGACTTTGAAAACACACTCAGACGGCAGATCTGGTCGTATGTGCCTGAAGACAGCCAGACAGTCGTAACTTCTGCCAATAAAGGCTTCCCGTTTGTCATGACTAGGACGGAAACGAAAGTTGCCAAAGCTATTATGGATATCTGCAAGATGCTGGTTAATGATTTGGAAGGCGAGCGCAAGGATAAACCGTCGTTCAAGAAACTTTTCGGTTGATTTGAGGTGAAGGGTCCATGTCGTTACTGGAGAGAATACAAAAAGAAAAGAGTGGCGAAGCGGCGGTGGATACGGGCAGTCAGCAGAAGACCCGCAAGGCTGTCGCACCTAAAGTCGATCCATTCGAGAGCCTGAAAGAGAAAATACATGCAAAGATTATCGAGGGAGTCAATACCAATGCAATTAAGGATATTGATTCGGATGGTAATGATGAAAACCTGGAAAAGGAAATATCGGACATAGTTGAGAAGTTTCTTGATGAAGAAGGAACCTTCATTACAAAACTTGATAAACAGAAACTTATCACAGAAATTATTGATGAAACGATCGGTTTCGGCCCGATCAACCAGTTTATCCATGACACGTCGGTTTCTGAAATCATGGTGAACGGGCCTGATATGGTGTACCTTGAAAAAAAAGGAAGGCTGGTTCTGAGCGATATCACGTTCAAGGACGACCAGCATGTCATGAAGGTGATCGAAAAAATCGTCGCACCGCTTGGAAGGCGGATTGATGAAAGCTCACCGATGGTAGATGCGAGGCTTCCGAATGGTTCGCGAGTGAATGTGATCATTCCTCCTCTGGCTCTGAATGGCCCGACCATCACGATCAGAAAATTCTCGGAAAAGCCTTTTACGGTAAAGGATCTGATCAATTTCGGGACATTAACGCCAGAGGTGGCTATGCTGCTGAAAGCCTGTGTCGAGGCCAGGCTGAATATTGTGGTATCCGGTGGTACCGGAAGTGGTAAAACAACTACATTGAACGTGATTTCCTCCTTTATTCCCGAGGATGAAAGGATCGTTACCATAGAAGATGCGGCTGAATTGCAGATGGCACAGGAGCATGTGGTCAGACTGGAGACAAGGCCGCCGAATGTGGAGGGTAAAGGTGCAGTAACTATAAGGGATCTGGTCAGGAATTCACTTCGTATGAGACCTGACAGGATCGTTGTAGGCGAGGTCCGAAGCGGGGAAGCACTGGACATGCTCCAGGCCATGAATACCGGACATGACGGATCGCTGACCACAGGCCACGCCAATTCTCCCAGAGATATGCTCTCACGACTGGAAACCATGGTGCTGATGGCAGGTATGGAGCTGCCGATCAAGGCTATCAGGGAGCAGATATCGTCTGCAATCGACCTGATCGTACAGCAGTCGAGACTGAAGGACGGCAGCAGGAAGATAACTCATATTACGGAGATTACCGGTATGGAAGGCGATGTGGTAACCATGCAGGACATATTTGTTTTCAAGCAACAGGGCAGGGATGAAAAGGGACATATTATGGGCTCATTAAAACCGACCGGAATAAAGCCGAAGTTTGCCGATAAGCTGGAAGATGCCGGTATTATACTTCCCGCAGACATTTTTATACATTAGCCGGGAGAGGGGATATAAAGGATGAAGGGATTTTTGGCATTACTGGGTTTTATATCTGCTTTATTTCTATCCTATCAACTCCTGAAGCTTTTTGTCCCTAAAAATGATTATTTATCGCGGCTTCGTAAATACACGAATGTAGAAGAAATAAAAGAGGGCAGGAAGAAATTCAGGAGAAGAGACAGCGGAATGGGTCTAGGCAGTTCGCTGTCAAGAGAGATCGGCAAGATCAAATTCCTGGACAAATATAAAGGAAAGGTACAGGCTAATCTGTCAAGAGCGCATATCCTTCTAAAATCTGAGGAATACATGACGCTCTGCCTGATACTCTTTTTTGTATCTGCAAGTATCGTAATAATGGTAGAGGGTATTCATATGTGGCCGTTAGCCCTCGTTGCAGGGATAATAGGATGGATACTTCCTTCTTTTGTCGTTAAAAGCAGGATCAAAAAAAGGATCAAGCTTTTGAATGAGCAGCTTGGGGATGCCCTGACCATGATGTCGAATTCCCTGAAGGCCGGATACAGCTTCTTCCAGACAGTGGATATGGTGGCTGAGGAGATGACAGGACCGATTGCAGAAGAATTCGTAATATTGAAAAAGGAAGTCAATCTAGGCCTGAATACTGAAAAGGCCCTTGAAAATATGGTAAACAGAGTTTCAAGCGAGGACCTTGAACTTGTGGCCACTGCCGTTATGATACAAAGGCAGGTCGGCGGAAACCTTTCCGAGGTATTGGACAATATTACCGCAACGATACGGGACAGAGTCAGGATCAGGGGCGAATTGAAAACAATTACCGCACAGGGCAGGGTTTCGGGGTTGGTCATCTCACTACTGCCGTTTGTGCTTTGTATTCTGATTTATCTGATCAATCCCAAGCAGATGGGCCTGCTTTTTACAAGGCCATTGGGACTGATCATGGTCGGCTTTGCGCTTTTTATGGAGACGATAGGTATCCTGCTGATACGCAAGGTTGTGAAAATAGAAATCTAGACAAAATACGAATCATTGAAGGTGGTGTATGGAATGCTTTTTATTATAATAGTGCTGTCATTTGTTTCAAGCTTTCTCCTGATTTACTCCACCATATCCTATATAAAACGGGACAGCCTTTCAGTATCCTCACGACTGGATAGAATAACGGAATCGATTACCGGAGAAGTGAACAACGAACTCAATACCCCCTTGTACGCAAGAATTTTCAAGCCTATTTTTGATAATGTCAGCAAGTTAATGATAAAAGTCACACCGGCTGAACTGATATCCTCCATGGAGGTAAAAATCGTTAAGGCTGGAAATCCGGGGAATCTTACAGTAAAAGCATGGATGAATATTGAGGCATTGATTGTTATCGGACTGCCTGCTCTGACCTTCCTTATATGCAGAGAATCCAAAGCAAATATCGGGGCAACTGTCATGTCCCTCTTTGCTGAAGTAGCCCTTGGCTTTGTTTTACCGGGCTTTATGCTTGGTAAGGTGATCACGGCCAGACAAAAGGTGATACTAAATTCACTTCCGGACGTGATAGACCTGCTGACGGTCAGTGTTGAAGCCGGCCTTGGTTTTGACGGAGCGTTGATGAAGGTTGTAGAAAAAAAACCGGGACCATTGGCAGCCGAATTTGAAAAGGTACTGCAGGAAATTAAGGTAGGAAGGCAGAAAAAGGACGCTCTCAGAGATATGGCGGAAAGGATCGACATACAGGATCTGACTGCTTTTATCGGTTCTGTGATACAGGCAGACCAGTTCGGTGTTGGTATTGCCAATGTACTGAGGATCCAGGCCGGGCAGATCAGGATGAAGCGCAGGCAAAGGGCTCAGGAACGTGCCATGAAGGTACCGGTAAAAATGCTGCTGCCAATGGTTGTATTCATCTTCCCGACACTGTTTATTGTATTGCTCGGTCCGGTAGTAATTCAATTAATAGAACAATTTGCAAACATGTAATTGACAAAATAATAGCTCCCCCAAGCCTCCGATTACCATAATGTAGTTGTAGATGGATGAAGATAGTGGTATAATAGCCATACTCCGTAAGGCTATTATACGCCTCCTGCGGAACTTATGCGCCGCCGATAATTTGCCCTTACATGTTTTTATGGCAAAACGGCGATGCGCAATTATACCATGATAAATCATGGTATAATAAGTGAAATAGTCCATCTCAACTGATAATATATGGCGGAGGCTTTTTTATGAGCAGTTTTCTTGAAGAAATACACAAGCGCATACTTATACATGACGGGTCAAAGGGATATATGCTTCAAAAGCTCGGTTTGAAGGGCGGAGAATGCGGTGAAGCCTGGAACATTTACAAGCCTGAGGAAGTAAGGAAGGTATACCGTGCTTATCTTGAGGCCGGTTCGGATGTAATCCAGACAAACACTTTTCCCGGAAACCGGATAGAACTTGAGAAATACGGCCTGGGTGACAAAACCTATGAGATAAATTTTCAGGGTGCAAGACTTGCCCGTGAAGAAGCGGGCGATAAGGCTTTCGTATGCGCGTCGATAGGACCTACGGGCCTTTTGTTCGAGCCGTCCGGAGAGCTCACCTTCGACAGGGCATATGAAATATTCAGTGAGCAGGTTAAAGCAGTAGCCGACGGCGGGGCGGATGTGATCAACTTTGAGACCTTTACCGATATAGCCGAGCTCAGGGCGGCATACTTTGCTGCAAGAGACAACACGAAACTGCCCGTCATATGCTCGCTTGCCTTCGAAAACAACGGACGCACACTGATGGGAACCGATCCTTTTATTGCCGTATTGGTGCTGAGATCGATAGGCGCCGATATGGCCGGCACAAACTGTTCCTTCGGTCCCGGGCACATGGCCGGAATAGTTGAAAAGCTCTACGAGGCGGGCGGTGGATATCTTAGTGCGAAGCCAAATGCGGGACTGCCTCAGATTATCGACGGTAAGACTGTATATTCGGAGACGCCTGAGCATTTCGCAGACCTTGCGGTACAGTTCGCAGGATATGGAGCCAGACTGATCGGCGGCTGCTGCGGGACAACTCCCGAATATATAAGGGCCCTGAAGGCAAAGCTGGCCGCGACTCCCAATGTAGCGGCATCGAGGCCGCCTAAGGAGCAGCTGGAGGGAATCATTACGTCAGCCGTCAAGTATATTGAGGCTGGAAAGCTTGATATAAACAATATAGGGTACATCGACGCCTCGAAGGATGCCGGGTTGCTTGAAGCATTGAAGAACAGCGATCTGTCGTACATCGAGGATACTGCCCTCGACCTTGCCTCCGAAGGATATGACGCCATTTATGTCGATATAGACGAAGCGCAAGCAGATACAAAGCTGCTAAGCCAGGTCGTCGACAGGACGCAATGGTATGTGAAGGAACCTCTTGTAATCAGGACCTCGGACGCTGATGCCCTTGACCTTGCACTCAGAATATACAGGGGCCTGGCCGGTGTAGCTATCCGGGCCGATGAGACAAATGCGGAGGCACTGAAGGCAGTCGCAGCCAGATACGGCAGCGTAGTAGTTGAGAAAGAATTTTAGGTGTACAATAAATGACTGAAAATTTGGTTCTGTTAGGGAAAGCAGGTGCGCAGCAGGGACATTAAGACTAAGGCACTGCAGCAGGTTATATTCCAGCAGAATTCTGATAGCATCGGAAAGATGCCGCGCTGGTCGACGCTCAAAAGCTTACCTTGCGGCCCTTTCCTCGGATGTATTCCTCACGGGTCGGCAGAATTCTGCTTCCGTATAACCTGCTGCGCGCCTTTACTAACTTCACTGTATTTTTCTTAGGTCTTGTTTATTGCTTACACCACCTGCAGGATCGCGCACTTCAGGTATTCCGTCTCGGGTGCCGCCAACAGTATCGGGTGATCCTTCGCCTGTGAGCGGTATTCGATCAGCCTTATCTTCCGGCGCGAGTCGATGCCGGCATTATATACGATATCCATGAACATCTCGGGGTCTATATGCTGGGAACATGAGCAGGTTATCAGAAAGCCGCCGCTGTTAAGTATCTGCATAGCCCTCAGGTTAATCTCCTTGTACCCCCGGATCGCTCCTTCAACGGAGCTTTTGTTTTTTGTAAAGGCCGGAGGGTCAAGTATGACAGTATCGAAGCGCTCGCCGTTTTCACGGTATTCTCTCAGTCTGTCGAAGACGTTTGCGGTTTCAAAGCGGCATATACCTTCCAGCTGATTAAGCCTGGCATTGGAGGCGGCGGTATACACGGCGTGATCCGAAATATCCAGACCCAGAACGCTTGCGGCTCCAAAGCTTCCTGCATGCAGCGCGAATGAGCCGGTATGGCTGAAGCAGTCGAGCACCTTGGCACCTTTTACGAAGGGCCTGATCGCTGCCCTGTTTTCCTTCTGGTCCAGGAAGTACCCGGTTTTTTGTCCTTCGGCGACATCGACTATGAACCTGATACCGTTTTCCTTCATTTCGACATCAGTATCGAACTCACCCTTCAGAAAGCCTTTTTTTTCTTCGAGGCCCTCAAGAGTACGCACGCTTATATCATTTCTCTCGTATACTCCCCTGGGGTTTATTAGTCCGCAGAGCATATCTACGAGTTCCTGTTTATATTTTTCAATGCCCAGGGACGAGGTCTGGACCACCAGTATATCGGAAAATTTGTCGACGATCAGGCCGGGGAGGAAGTCGGATTCTGAGAACACCACTCTGCAGCTTTCAAGGTCGGCGACTTTTTTCCTGTAATCCCATGCGGCTTCAAGCCGTTTGAAGAAGAAATCCGGACCGATTTGTTCCTGCTCATAAGTCAGTATCCTGAGTGTTATCTGGGATTTCGGGTTGTAGAAACCCCTAGCCAGGAACCTATTGCCGCCCGAATATATGTCAACGATATCTCCGGGCTTCGCGTCGGTTTCCACAGAGGCTATGTCACTCCTGTATATCCAGGGATGCCCGTATTCGACCCGCTTTTCCTTGCCCTTGACCAAAACTGCCTTTGCCATGTGCTTTCTCCTTTCGCATTCATTTCATATTATACCAGTACACTTTTCCCAGTCAAGGAAGTAAGAGATTCAAACATCTTGGAATAGACGCGGAAAGACGCCGGAAAGACGCCCGAAAGACGCTGTGGGAGGTCCATACGCAAGCTGATTCTGCCGACCCAAGAGGAATACATCCGAGGAAAGGGCCGCAAGGTTGGCTCTGTAGCGTCGACCCGCGCGGCATCTTTCCGATGCTATCAGAATCACGCTGGAGTATGGACCTCCCACAGCGTCTGTACCAAGCTGATTCTGCCGACCCAAGGAATACATCCGAGGAAAGGGCCGCAAGGTTGGCTCTGTAGCGTCGACCCGCGCGGCATCTTTCCGATGCTATCAGAATCACGCTGGAGTATGGACCTCCCGCGGCGTCTTTCTTTGTAACCTTGCTTACCTTCATTTACCCTTCTTCTCATCCTCCATGATGTACTTCAGTGCATCCTTGTGCAAAATGAGGTCGGATATTTTGAGTTCATACTGATATTTGGCTATTTCACCCTCATACAAGCCTTTATCGGCCGACTTTCCCTTTTTGTCATAAACCTTGTCTTCGGCAGCGACATATGTGAAATCGCTCGTGATCACTGTTGAATTTCTGAGGACTGCATGGCCATTTGTGTTGTTGAAAATGTCATGGCCTATTGCATACGGCGCGTCAAAGCCCATAAGATTGGCAATCGTGGGGAACAGATCCAGCTGCCCGCATACAGTTCTGTTAACGCCTGTCTCCTTTAAACCGGGGAACCGGATAAAGCACGGGACCCTTTGGTATTTGACCCAGTTGTATTCGCTGAATTTGTAACCTGTCAACTCCGAAAGAAATTCATTCTGGTCTTTCGGAAAAGCAAAATGGTCGCCGTATAAAATAATAATGGAATTATTGTAAAGCCCTCTCCGCTTTAAATCATACAACAGTTCGCCGACAGCCTCGTCAACATAATTTGCCGCTTTCAGATAATCACCGGCCATTGTGTCCTCAAGGCCGCCCGCATCGAAACCCTCGCCTGATCCAAAGAAGTTATAAGGATGGTGGCTCGTAAGCGAGATCATGAAACTGTAGACAGGGCCCGCAACGTCCGCCAGATCCATAGCCTGTCGGAAAAATGACCTGTCGCTCAGCCCCCAGCCGCGATAGTCGTCCATTATAAAATCCCTGCTGCTCACAAACTGGCTGAAGCCAAGGGAACGGTACATCTCCATCCTGTTCCAGAAGCTTGGGTAATTTGCATGAAACACCAGAGGCTCATAATTCATCGCGCTCAGCCTGCGGCTTATGCTGTCATAGGTGTTGCCCGGGAACCTGAAGTATACCGGGGCGTCACCAAGCGGGTAAAGTGAAGTATTTGCAAGGAATTCCGCATCGGATGTGTTTCCCGCTCCTATCTGGCTGTAAAAATTATTCAGATAAACACTGTCATGTATGAAATGGTTAAGGTTCGGGGTTATCTCATATCCGTTCCATTTGAAATTGACAAGAAACTGCTGGATCGCTTCCATCTGTATTATGACCAGATTTCTGCCGGAGGCAGTTCCTTTATACCGGTAGCCCGTATTCCGGTTTGCCCCGAAAAAGTCCTCGATCTCCTTTCTTTCCTCTGCTTTCAGGCTGCGATCCTCTATATAATTTTCCCTTATAAATCTGTCGGTGTCATAATAGTGAAAATTGAATATGCCCAGATTATTCGCCACATACTTGTTGTCATACGCGAAGGTGCCCTGTGAGGACCTGTTGTAAGCAAAACGTGAAAGCCCAAGTCCTCCGATCAGGAGCAGCAGTGCAGCACAGATCCGGAAAATAGGCCTGATACGTGCGATACCTCCCTTGAACCGTTTTTTTAGTACAACGGTACCCAGGCAGAGAAAGGGTAAATCCAATGCGAAAAGGATATCACTTCTCCTGAGTAAGGATCTTACGCTTCCTTCGACAGCGCCAAGAAGTCTGATCTGATTCAATACCGTCACCGTCATAAGGTTCTGAAAATATCTGTAATAGAGTGTATCGGCCAATAAAAGCAGGCTTGCCGCCGTAGAGACCAGTATCAGGACAAGGAGCCTTTTGCGGTTGAAAAGTAAGAGGACTGCGGAGATAATCAAAATAACAGACCCGAACAGCGATATGTACATATTGTTGTTTATCCGGCTGAAAAAAGGCATTTCGCTTACCCCGGAAGAAAATTGGAAATAGACGGCCTTGAGAATTGTGCCGCAGATGGATATCATCCATAATAAAGCCTCTGTAACCGTCTTTTTAGTCAAAAGCATACCTTCCTTTTTTTGTATTATTTTTTACACTATATTAAAGTTGATACCTCTTTTTTTGAGTGGTAGAATTATTATTGTCAAATATGGAAATCACGAATACTTTTGGCGTAAATGGCAATAAGGTAATACATCCGGGTGGGTGCGAAATAGGCCCGAGGCCGATAGACCTGCATCTGAAAGCTCTCAGGAGCATGGGGGCCAAGATACAGGATGCGCAGAGAGGATTCATATTCTGCGAAGCGGAAAGACTTAAGGGATGCGACGTACAGCTGGACTATCCGAGTGTCGGGGCAACTGAAAACATAATGCTTGCATCCGTTTTTGCCGAAGGAGAGACTATCATCAGGAATGCTGCAAAAGAGCCTGAGATACTGGACCTTCAAAATTATCTTCAGGCTACCGGAGTACAGGTTTCCGGGGCAGGTACGAGTGTTATACGAATATCGGGCAGCGACCATAAACTCAGGAATGCGGAGCATACGATAATCACCGACCGGATAGTGACCGGTACATATATGGCCGCAGCAGGGATTACAGGCGGGGTACTGTTACTTAAAAATGTTATTCCTGAATACTTGTCTTCAATTACGGCGTTATTGCGCGAGAGCGGGTGCAGGGTAAGTACCAAGGGAAGTACCATGCTTGTCACAGGACCCAACAGGCTTAGAGCTATCGATATCATCAGGACCCTGCCGTACCCAGGATTTCCGACGGATATGCAGGCACAGCTTGTAGCGATGCTTACGGTGGCAAGAGGCACAAGTATAATGGTTGAAACGGTTTTTGAGAACAGATACAAACATGTGGACGAATTACTGAGGATGGGAGCCAATATCAAGCTTGAAGGCCGCCTTGCCGTGATCAAGGGCGTAAAGAAACTAACCGGAGCGAACGTTTACGCGCGCGATCTCCGGGGAGGAGCGGCATTGGTACTCGCAGGGCTTGCAGCCGAGGGGGAGACCGTTATTTCGGACATCAAGCACATCGACAGGGGCTATGAGAATATAGAAGAGAAACTGAGGCAGTGCGGAGCGTCCATACAGCGCGTTCCATGAACAGCTGTACACGTTTTCCCGAACGAAAGACGGGTATTCAGGGGTATATTCATGAAAATACGAAGGATTAAAGATGTAAGGGAACCGTCGACAAAAACTGAAAAAGGGAAGAAAAGGCGCAGGAAGGTAGTAAAACTGGTCAGAAATCTTCTGGTTGCCGCATTGTTTGCAGCGACTGTAACTTATGCCGCTCTTTCGCCTTTTTTTGATATAAAGGAAATAGTGGTAAACAGTTCGAAGCACTACAATAAAAGCACTCTTACGGAGATATCGGGAATATCTCCGGGACAAAACGGCTTCAGGCTGTTGTTCGGAGGAACCGGCAGATTTTATTTGTTACATATAGGTTCGGCTGAGAAAAATATACTCGCCGGATGTCCATATGCGAAAAACGCCAGCGTAAGGTATATCCCGCCGTCAAAGGTCGTCATCGGTATAGATGAGAGGACTCCCGCCGTAATACTGCAAACCAGGACGGCCAGTATTCTCTCGGATAAGGAGGGGTACCTGCTCGAAGCAGGCGCTGATCCCAAAAAGCTGAAGCTGCCCGTGATTAAGGTACCCGAACCCAAGTCGGTGGTTCTTGGGAAAAAGCTGGATATTCCTGCGGAAAGCCTTTCTTCTGCATATGAACTGTACGATACAATAAGGGAAATAGACAAGGAAAATGAGGACAAGCTTTCGCCCAGCGTCGATTTTGTCGATGTAAGCGATATGAACAACGTGCGTTTTTCGCTGCAGGATCGTGTGATCGTAAATCTGGGGAAACTGGAGGATCTGCATTACAAGATTACTGCAGCCGATACTATATTTAAAAAAAGCCTAAAAAAAACAGACAGGGGTGTGCTGGATTTTTCAATAGATACTGATCCGGTATTCACTCCGGAAAATGGAGGTTGATCATAAATGTTGCCTATTCTTGGTATGATCATAGGGATACTGATAGGAGTGTTTTTCATTCCGGTCAATATACCGCAGCAATACTCGATCTATATGGCCGTAGCAATACTTGCGGCGCTGGATTCGGTATTCGGCGGAATTGCAGCTACGATGCAGCAGAAATTCGACATGAAGATATTCATATCGGGTTTTTTCGGCAACGCATTTCTTGCTGCAATACTTGCATACATAGGGGATCAGTTGGGCCTGCAGCTTTACCTTGCGGCAATTTTTGCATTTGGTAACAGAATATTTCTAAATTTCGCAGTTATTCGCAGATATATGTTGAATAAGTCGGCTAAAAAAGATAATATATAGTTTGTAGGGGGATGCTTTAAGTGGGTGATTTGATTGTAAGCATTGACATCGGAACTTCCAAGGCCTGTGCGCTTATAGGAAGGATAAATAAGAATTCCCAACTCGATATTATCGGCAGGGGCATGGCTCCGTGCAATGGTCTCAAAAAAGGTGTCATAGTTGACATCGAAAGTACGTCTGCCAGCATTAAAAATGCTCTGGAGGATGCCGAAGCTGCCGCCAACGTCAGGGTCGGTTCTGCTTATGTAAACATTCATGGCATGCATGTCAATGTAATAAACAACCGAAGCTGGCTGAGCATCAATGGCAGGGAAATAACCCAGCGCGATGTTGACACCATAATCCACGACGCAGGAGACATAGAGATACCCGAGGACAGACAGCTGATAGACGTCATACCAAGGCAGTACATCATCGACGGTTACGACGAGATAGTAGACCCCGTAGGAATGGTTGGGACGCGGATTGAAGTCGATGCCGACGTTCTTGTAGGAAAGATCACTTCTGTTCAGAACATAGTCAAAAGCCTTGAACGCGTAGGCATCAAGATCGACGGGATCGTTGCGGAGGCATTTGCCACAGGGGAGATTGGACTGACCGCAGATGAAAGGGATATAGGCGTTGCCTTGCTCGATGTAGGCGGCAGCGTTACGGATATTTCATTATACATAGGAAAACGCCTAGCTTTTTATGATACCATACCGGTCGGGGGAGACCACATTACCAACGACATAGCAATAGGCCTCAAAATCTCCAACGTGGAAGCGGAGAAAATAAAACGGCAGTTTGAACTTGCGCTGACCTCACTGATCAAGAACGACCAGGAAATAAGTGTTCTGGATATCAATGAAAATAAGAAGAAAAACGTCAAAGTATCCGAAGTGGTTGAGATAATTGAAGCGAGGGTTTACGAAATATTCTCGCTGTGCAGGAATCAGATGGAAAAGGCCGGATTCAGGATACCCGAGGGCGGAAGTGTCGTAATGACAGGTGCGGGTATTTCGTATGTAGACGGCTGCAAACAGCTTGCGCAGGAGGTTTTCGACCTTCCGGTAAGGGTCGTGCAGGCGGGACAGCTGCAGGGCGTATCCAAGCCGGAGTATATGGCGGCGGCGGGTATGATCCGATACATTGCCAACATAAAAAAGGGCGTAAGCACGGCAAATGAAATAAAGCTCAAGAAGACTGCAAATACTCAGGTTAAGGTATCTTTTATAGAAAAAATAATTTCGTTTATCAAGGAAATATTTTGAAATCTATCTGCTTTTCAGATAGAATTTTTTATGAAAACTTTGCTTGCTTAAATGTATATAATAAGATATTATTTAAGTAATGCCAAACCAATGACGAAGGGGGATTCAATTTGCTGGAGTTTGATATCGATATGGAACAATTTGCCCAGATTAAGGTCATAGGCGTCGGTGGTGGAGGCAATAACGCCGTCAATAGGATGATAACCGCAGGTCTTCGCGGAGTAGAATTTATAGCTATAAATACTGACAAACAGGCTCTTTTCCTTTCCAAAGCAAACACAAAAATACAAGTTGGGGACAAGCTTACAAAGGGTCTCGGTGCGGGAGCAAACCCTGAAATCGGCGAAAAAGCTGCCGATGAGAGCAAGGATGAGATCGCACAGGCAATAAAGGGCGCCGATATGGTGTTCGTTACGGCCGGAATGGGCGGCGGCACAGGAACGGGAGGAGCTCCGGTAGTCGCACAGATCGCGAAAGAGATGGGCATCTTGACCGTTGGCGTCGTCACGAAGCCTTTTATGTTCGAAGGCCGCAAGAGGATGCAGTATGCGGAACAAGGCATCGAGAAGCTTAAAAGTGTGGTAGATACTCTGGTTACAATCCCCAATGACAGATTGCTGCAGGTTGCTGAAAAGAAAACTTCAATAATAGATGCTTTCAGAATGGCGGACGATGTATTGAGACAAGGTGTCCAGGGTATTTCGGACCTTATAGCCGTCCCCGGACTCATCAACCTTGACTTTGCCGACGTCAAGACGATAATGCTCAATACCGGTATAGCTCATATGGGCATAGGCCGCGCTTCCGGAGACGGAAGGGCGGAGGAGGCGGCCAAACAGGCAATACAGTCGCCGCTGCTCGAAACCACGATAGACGGAGCAAGAGGCGTGCTGCTCAATATCACAGGCGGCGCCGATCTCGGTTTGTTCGAAGTCAATATGGCTGCGGAGCTCATTCAGAAGTCTGCCGATCCGGATGCCAACATTATTGTCGGTGCTGTCATCGACGAAAACCTCAAGGATGAGATCCTCATCACGGTGATTGCTACCGGCTTTGAAAAAGGATCCGTCATCAGGAAGCTCGACAAGATCGCAGAAAAAACTCCGGCAAAGCAGGAACCCGCTCCTATAAAGAGGCATAGCGGCGGAGAGGTTTCGGACGACGAACTCGAGATTCCGACCTTCCTAAGGAAGAACCGTTTCAAATAAACCTTCCCAAAGCAGGCGTCCGGCCTGTAACAGGATTCAATATCAGGACATGTAAGCCAGGTCATTTCTATGATCTGGCTTTTAGTTTTTCAAGATGTTTTTTGTCGTCAAATTTTCATATTTCTACAGTATCATATGACACAAAAATAAACATGCTTCTAATATAATCTGAGATGTACCAATGATGTGATACCCGGTTCAAATATTTTATCATAAAAGTACAGGCATACGAATATATGTAAAATAGGGGAAGCCTGGCTTTGCGTTCACCGGCAGGTTTGGCCGGCAAGCGCCGCGACCGGTATGTGAGGTAAAATTGTGGAGATCTATCTGGATATAGTCATCCTTGAAAATATAGTAATCAATTATCTGATCCTTTTAGTAACAGCCAAATTTTCAAAAAACAGAGCAAGCAGTTTGCGTCTGCTGCTCGGCGCAGTGACCGGCGCCGCCTATTTGGCTGCAATGCTTCTGCTGCCCGAGATGAAGATATATACGACACTATTGTCCAAGTGCCTTCTATCAATTGCCATGGTCGCAGTTACCTTTCATTTGAAGAAGGTTTCCGAGTTCCTGAAAACACTGCTTATTTTTTATGCTTCGACATTCATTTTCGCCGGGGCAGGGTTTGCGCTGATGTTCTTCAATCAGGATTGGGGAATCATGCGCAATGGCGTGATGGTAACGCCGCTTTCCTTCTTCAGCGCCTCCTCGGCCGAACTGCTGCTTGCGCTTGCAGTTACGCTTATAATCCTGCGTGTCATCTGGGATATGATACAGAACCGGTTTCTCAGGGAAAAACTGCTTGTCAGTCTTCGTATAGCTTTCGATAAAAAAGCTATCGAGCTGTTTGCGCTGGTAGATACAGGCAACTCGCTCCACGACCCGCTGACCAACATGCCTGTGGTAGTTGTTGAATTCTCTGCGATAAGGGATCTTCTCCCTGAGGACATCAGGGGCATTTTTGAAAAAGATCCCGATATCGACCTGAACACTGTCACCGCTACAATATCCTGCTCCGACTGGTTTTCAAGATTCAGGCTTATACCGTTTACATCCCTTGGGAAGGAGAACGGTATGCTGATCGGTTTCAGGCCGGATTATATCGAAATAGGCAGTGAAAATGAAAAGAAGGGCGTCCGTGATGTAATCGTAGGCATCTATACCAAGGCATTATCGCGGAATGAGAAATATCGCGCTTTAGTAAACCCTGAACTTATGTAAGAATCGGCTAAAATATTAGTTCCGATTCTTTTGCGAGGAATGGAGCGGGCTGGTCGCAAGCTTCGCTTGCTGCTCGCCCATGCAGCCTGGTTAGTGGAGTTCCTCGAAAAAGACTATCGGAGGTTATATTTTAACCGATTCCTAACCTACACAGCGAAAGGAGATTAATTGAATGGGCATTTTTACGAAGCTAAAGCTGTTTTTGAGGATCAGGTACCTGGATTTTTTAAGAAGGCTGAATGCAGGCAGGAGCTATCCTCTTCATTATATAGGGGGGAGCGAGGCGCTGCCGCCGCCGCTCAGTACGGACGAAGAGACATACCTGTTGGCAAGGCTTGAGGAACAGGATTACGGAGTGAAAAGTATCCTGATCGAACGAAATCTGCGTCTTGTAGTTTATATAGCGCGCAAGTTCGAAAATACCGGGGTCGGTGTGGAAGACCTCGTTTCAATCGGCACAATAGGCCTGATAAAGGCGATCAATACCTTCAATCCTGCAAAGAATATCAAATTGGCCACATATGCGTCGAGATGCATAGAAAACGAGATACTGATGTACCTTAGAAGGAATAACAAGATAAAGACCGAGATATCCATAGACGAGCCGCTGAACGTCGACTGGGACGGTAACGAACTCCTGCTTTCAGACATCCTGGGTACCGACAACGATATAATCTATCGTACTCTCGAGGATGAGGTCGACAGGGAGCTACTCAATACGGCAATGAAAAAGTTGTCCATGAGAGAGAAGAAAATTATGGAGCTTCGGTTCGGTCTCGCCAACGGTATAGAAAAGACTCAGAAGGAAGTCGCAGACCTGCTGGGCATTTCACAATCATATATCTCCAGGCTTGAGAAGAGGATTATAAGCAGGCTGAAGAAGGAGATAAACAGGATGGTCTAGCAGCTGCAAACCCGGTTGTCAAGGCTTTTTGCAAATATTTTTTGAATATGGCCGCGGTATAAAAAAGACCTCCATGGCAATAATGTTTTATGAAGAAAACGTAACGCCGGGAGGTTTTTATATGTTGGTCAACAAGGTTGAAATTTGCGGTGTAAACACTTCCAAACTGCCCGTTCTGAACAATGAACAGAAAAAAGTCCTGTTCGAAAGGATGCACAGAGGCGATACCTCGGCGCGTGAGGAGTTTATAAACGGTAATCTGAGGCTTGTTTTAAGCGTAATACAGCGGTTCAACAACCGCGGAGAATATGTGGACGACCTTTTCCAGGTAGGCTGCATCGGACTGATAAAAGCGATCGACAATTTCGACGTTACACAAAACGTCAAGTTTTCAACATACGCCGTACCTATGATAATCGGCGAGATCCGAAGGTATCTGCGCGATAACAATTCTATCAGGGTGAGCCGTTCGCTCAGGGATATAGCGTATAAAGCGCTTCAGGCCAAAGAACGTCTGACCAGCAGAAATTCGAAGGAGCCGACGATAGCCGAAATTGCGGAAGAACTCAAGCTTGCTAAGGAAGATGTCGTATTTGCCCTGGATGCGATTCAGGATCCCATATCGCTCTTCGAATCTGTATATCATGACGGTGGAGACGCCATATACGTCATGGACCAGGTCAGCGACGAAAAGAATATAGATGAAAACTGGCTCGAGGGCATATCTCTCAAAGAGGCCATGAGAAAGCTCAATGACAGGGAAAAGCTGATACTAAACCTGAGGTTTTTTGAAGGCAGGACACAGATGGAGGTTGCCGAAGAGATAGGGATCTCGCAGGCCCAAGTTTCAAGGCTCGAAAAAACAGCGCTGCTGCATATGAAGAAATATATATGAACAAATGATTTTATAACACCGGAAGGTGTTTTTTATTTTATGGAACATAGCGAAGTGCTGCGCAGCATTATAAGGTTGCTTATGTGCTGGCGCAATAAGCAGAGCGAAGTCTTGTTCAAAAAGCACAGGTACTCGATGTGCCTGTGCTTTTTACCATATCTCCGTCATATATTTATAGCGGGTAAATATAAAGGAAGCGCCCAGAGCGCGCGTATCCGATGATGGATGGTTGGTGGGGCGGAATGAATCGTGCATCTGATTTTCGACAGAAGGAAGTAATAAATGTCTCCGACGGAAAACGGCTGGGATTTGTATCCGATATAGAACTCGACCTTGATACTGGAAGGATCGAGGCCATTGTTCTGCCGGGCGTCGGAAGGCTGTTCGGCCTGCTTGGAAAGGAAAATGAATTCATAATACCATGGGAGAGAGTATCCAAGATCGGCGAGGATATAATACTTGTAGACCTGGATGATCGCTTTATGAGGAAATATTTTGATTAATTTTCTAAACCATTTTGCCGGAATACCCGATACTAGTATTGGTAATATGGGCTGACAGCCGGTTGTCCTTTGGTGAAGTCAGCGGTAATCTCACTGCCGTATTGCCGAAAACCTGCAAAAGAAAAAGAGCCGGCAGCTGCCGGTTGGAGGTAATTTATGAAGTGTCCTTACTGCGGTTACATCGAAGACAAGGTCATCGATTCCAGACCAACGGAAGAAAATTCTGCAATCAGACGTCGCAGGGAATGCACAAAATGCATGAAACGCTTTACTACGTATGAGAAGGTGGAAAGCGTCCCGCTGATGGTCATCAAGAAGGATAAGACCCGCCAGTCCTTTGACCGTGAAAAGCTGTTGAACGGGCTTTTGAGGGCGTGCGAAAAAAGGCCTGTTTCAATCGACATGCTCGAAAAACTCGTCGATGAGATCGAGAGCCAGATACTGAACACTCTCAAGAGAGAAATTACGACTCAGGAAATAGGCGAAATGGTTATGTCAAAGCTCAAGGAGCTCGATGAGGTCGCATACGTCAGATTCGCATCGGTCTACAGGCAGTTCAAGGATATCAACACATTTATGGCGGAGCTTCGCAAGCTGCTGCAGGATAAATAGCATTAATTATTTACATAAGAAATGGAATATTGTGCTATGATTTCGTTATTACCCAGATTGCAAAATATGAAGATAATGAACAAGATGACGCTGGCGTTTCTGTTGGTGGTATTTATTCCGACAGCCTTCGTAGGCGTTTTCCTCACGTCCAGATTCCGGCAGGCTGCATTGGAAAACGCAACTCTGGAGGTAAATAACAGCGTAAGCCGCATCAGTAAACTTACATCGGACATTTTGAAGGTTCCCGATGACATCTCCTCATATCTTCTCTTCGACACCAAGCTGGAAGAATTGGTAAATACGAAGTACGATTCTGTATTGAGCACCGTACACGCCTATAATAATTACATAGATATCAAGCAATACCTGCAGATATACAGTTCGCAGATTTCGAATATCCGCCTTTATATTTACAACCCGACATTACTTGACAATTGGTGCTATATACAGCCTGACGAGAGTATTAAAAACACATTCTGGTATAAAAACGCAATGGATGCAATAAGATTTTCTCTATGGTATTACATCGGCGACGAAACTAAGAACGACAAGAAATACCTCTCGCTTGTCAGGAGAATAAGATTTACCTCCTATAACACGAACGGTATCCTTGTGATAAGCCTGGACAGGGACTATCTAAGCTCCATGCTCAGCCAGGAGCCGTTTCAGGTGTTTATTGTCGACGATAACGAAAACATCGTAGCCACAAACCAGAGCGATTATCTGGGGAAAGCTCTGTATGACAACAGTTTTACCGCCGTACTTTCAGAAAAAGGCGACGGGACCTTTGACCGTGTAATCGGGGGCAAATCCTACAGGATTGTCGTTGAGGAACTGAAATCGGTGTCAAGTATCAATGGGCTTAAAATAATATCGGTTTTCTCGATCGACAATTTAGTAGCGCAGGGAAACCAGATACTCGTACAGGGCCTGATAATCATTCTTTTAAGCGCATTGGCGTCCGGCATACTGATATATATCGTCTCGTATCTTTTGTCAAAGCGAATAATGAGATTAAGCAGACATATCAGACAAGTCACCAGGGGCGATCTCGATACAAAGTTCATAATATCGGGAAATGATGAGGCGGGACAGCTGTCGTCCCAGTTCAACTCCATGATAGAAAGCATCAAGCAATTGATTTCAGAGGTAAATGAATCAAATATCCAAAAAAGCCAGCTGCAATTGAAACAAAACGAACTGAGGCTTAAGATGATGGCGAGCCAGATAGACCCGCACTTTCTGTTCAATGCACTGGAATCGATACGCATGAAGGCGCTGCTAAACGGAGAAAAAGATGTTTCGCAGATTATCAGGGTATTGGGAAAGCTGATGAGAAAAAAGCTGGAGATACAAAGCAAGGTAACCCCGCTTAAAAATGAACTGGATATGGTCCGCTGCTACCTTGAAATAGAGAAATACCGGTACGATGAAAGGCTGGAATATGAATTGGTTATAGAGCCGGAATCCGAGGAAATAACAATATCGGCTTTGTTGATCCAGCCTCTGGTGGAAAATGCGGTACATCACGGGCTTGCAAGTGCAAACGGCAAATGTCTGGTGAGTGTTAAAACACAAATCCTCGATAATGAATTACACGTGTGGGTAGCTGACAATGGAGAAGGAATGAGCGAGGAAAAGCTGAAGAATGTTATCATGCAGCTCGATGAGACGGAAAAGCAGGAGGACAACCATATCGGGCTGAATAATGTGAACATGAGAATAAAGCTTACCTACGGCGGGAAATATGGATTGAAAATAACAAGCAAACTGCATGAAGGAACACAGATCCATTTTTCATTACCTGTTGAGGGAGGTACGGACAATGTATAAGGTTATGATCGTGGATGATGACAACAATGTCCGGAATGGACTTGCAGTACTGGTCCCATGGGTAGAATACGGATTTGAGATAACCGGATCGGCAATAGACGGAAAGGATGCCCTGGAAAAATACGAGGAAGAATCCTTTGATTTGATTGTAGTCGATATACAGATGCCCAGGGTGGACGGCCTGGAGTTGATATCCATAATACGCAAAACGGACCCGGATATTCATATTTTGGTTCTGACGGGACATGCAGAATTCGAATATGCTCGAAAATCCATAGCATACAGAGTAGACGGGTATATCCTGAAACCTGTCGATGAAGATGAACTGCTTGAAAATATCAAGAAAATCAGTGTGATGCTGAAAAAGGAAAAAGAAGAGAAGCTGCTTGCAGCCGGGGAAAACACTCTGCGGTGTGAAATGCTTGTCCAGACGATATTGTCGGAAAATACTCCTGAAGCTGCGAAAGAAATCACAGATGATTTGACTGGCGAATTGAATGAAAGGGCTAAAAATCTCGGTATGCTATGGCCGTCGTACCAGGTTCTGCTGATTCAGCCGGAAACGAACGAGGACACGGAAAAGGCAATCCATATATGTATAAGGAGAAGTTTGGAGAAGATTTTTACAAATACCGCGAGAGGGATAGTTTTTCGTTGGGAGAGCTCTCACGGCGTGCTTTTGAATAATTCGATAAAAAGGGGAGAAAGCCTGCAGCGTTTGTTTGATGAGGTCAATCAGAGCATGAGCAAAAAGAACATCGTGTTTTTCGCCTCAATTGGCGAACCGGTTTCCGGACTTATGGATATCGGCAAGTCGTACGAGACGGCGGAAAGGCTTTTGAAGAATCGTTTTATTACGGGCAGCAGGCATATACTCAGTTCTTTTACGACGCCGCTCTCATACGGGATGCCGAACGACGGCAGTTTCGATATACAATCCGCTGCAGGAAAGCTGTATTATGCCCTGGATGTAGGGAATACCGAAGCTGTCGGCCAACTGGTATGCGAATGGGAAAGCATCATGACCGGCGGGGGCTTTCCCGAAAAAACAATTAAGACTAACTTTATGCAGATAATCTCCACAACCTTGAACAAGCTCTCCAACACCAACAGGATCGGTCAGGCCAAAGTGCAGGAATTTCTGGCTGATCTGTCGGGAATATATGGCCAGCCTGACCTGGCATCCCTCAGAAGCTTTGTCTTGACCCGGCTCGATAATGTTATCGATTTGCTTGAAGGCGGAAACAGTGAGGACATTGTTAAAAAGATCAAGGATATCGTAGAAAGGAATTATGGCGAAAAGCTTACACTGGAGGTGCTGGCTGACGCCTTTAATTATGGCAGCGGTTATCTCGGAAGACTTTTCAAAAAATATACGGGCGAAAGCTTCAATACCTATGTAGACAGAGTTAGGATAATCAAGGCAAAGGAGCTGCTGCAGCAGGGGATGAAGGTCTACCAGGTGGCCAGCAGGACGGGCTATTCGAACGTCGATTATTTCCACAGTAAATTCAGAAAATACGCCGGCTTGTCGCCGTCCCAATTCCGCAGGGATAAAACAGGTGAAGATTTATAATTTTTATATGATTTTTGTGCAGATTTCATAGGTATTATATCCAAACCCCCTATTATATAATTTTATTGCGATTTACGGGTCCGATTTATTATGTAAATTAATGCAAATAAGATTATATAAATGGGAGAGGATCTGTTTGAATTCTTCAGCGACATCAAAAGCGCCTGCGGTTTCGGATAATAACCTGGCTGCCGGAACAGCGAAAGTACCGGAAGCAGCCAAGGCACGCAGGAAAAACTTCTGGGTTATCGCCTGGAATCAACGCTATCTTTACTTTATGTCCATTCCTTTCGTATTATGGCTCATCCTTTTCAACTATGTTCCAATATGGGGCTGGATAATGGCCTTCCAGAATTTCAAACCCGGCAGATCGCTTTTTGCCCAGAGATGGGTCGGTTTGAAAAACTTTATCGAACTTTTTTCAGACGAACGTTTCTATCAGGTTATGAGAAATACCATTGTCATGAGTATAATGGGCCTCATTGTAGGTTTCACAATCCCCATACTTTTTGCGATCCTGCTTAACGAAATGCAGACACGGTTGTATAAAAGAACCGTCCAGACCGTATCCTACCTTCCGCATTTTATTTCCTGGGTCGTTGCGGCAGGCATCATTACACAGATACTTTCCAGCGACGGCGTCATCAACCAGATCCTGACAAGCATGCATATTGTGAATGAACCGATTCAGTTTATGACAAAGGGGGGCCTTTTCTGGTTTATTGTCACCGCCGCGGATATGTGGAAGGAAACCGGCTGGAACGCGATCATTTTTCTTGCCGCCATATCCGGTATAGACACTGAAGTTTACCAGGCTGCATACGTCGACGGGGCCAACCGCTTCAGGAGGATCTGGCATGTCACACTTCCCGGCATACGTCCTACGATAATCATATTATTGATAATGTCCATCGGAAATTTGATAAGAATCGGCTTCGAAAAACAGTTTTTGCTCGGAAATTCGCTGGTTTTGGATTATTCGGAGGTCCTGGATCTTTATATCATAAATTACGGCATCAATCTCATGAGGTTTTCCTTCGGTACTGCAATCGGCGTATTCAATTCAGTTGTGAGTATTATACTGCTTGTCACTTCCAACAAGCTGTTCAAAAAAATTACCGGCGAGAGCGTTTATTAGACCAGGAGGCAATCATATGCAAGTTAATGGACTTTCAGTAAGAAGCAATGCTATTGACAAGGTTTTCAACATCTGCCTGAACATTTTCATGTTTTTAATAATGGTAATTACCCTATATCCTTTCCTGAATGTCCTGGCTATTTCGCTGAATGATTCCATGGATAGCATCAGGGGAGGCATCTATGTATGGCCGCGTGTGTTTACGCTAAAGAATTATGAGACCATTTTCGCTTACGATACGCTCCTTACGGGGTTTGTGAATACAACCCTAAGGACATTGATAGGAACGATCCTCGGTGTATTCAGTGCGTCCATGGTTGCCTATACTTTCAGCTGCAAGGAATTTCAGGCAAGAAAGCTGTTTTCGCGGCTGTTCATTTTCACCATGTATGTTTCAGGAGGCCTGATCCCGTATTATATACTCATACGTGACCTCAACATGTTCGACACCTTTGCCGTGTATATCATTCCGGGCCTTCTAAGCGTATTCAATGTATTTGTAATACGCTCATACATTGACGGTCTTCCGTACGCGCTTCAGGAATCTGCAAAAATCGAGGGCGCGAATGACTTCATAATATTCATTAAAATAATTATTCCGCTCTGCAAGCCCGTGCTGGCGACAATTGCCTTGTTCATCGCCGTCGGGCATTGGAACTCCTGGTTTGACACCTATTTGTTCAATGCTTCGGACAAAAGCCTGACAACTTTACAGTACGAGCTAATGAAGGTGATACAATCCGCGCAGAGCGGCAACGATGCCCATTCCTACAGCGGCAAGAGCCTTGTGGAGATGTTGTCGCAGGTTTCACCGGAGTCCATAAAAATGGCCATTACCATTGTAGTTACAGTACCAATCCTGGTCGTATATCCGTTTCTTCAGAAGTATTTTGTGCAGGGTGTGACGCTTGGAGCTGTAAAAAGCTGATAAATAAAAAGAACATTATCATAAGGAGTGACAAAAATGAAATTCATCAAAACATCAGTAGTTCTTATGCTTGTACTGGTACTTACGTTTGCAGTTACAGCATGCGGGGGCGGTTCATCCGATTCGACCGCCGAATACTCTTCCACCGACTGGTCGGCTTCGCCAAGCGAATCGCTTTCCGCAGACGAAGCGGCTGTTCAGGCTCAGACCAATCAGGAGGCTACAGTGGAGGCAGCACTGCCGGCAGCAGATACGGCAAAAGCCAGCGATACGGACCTGCTCGGAACATGGACGGACGTAAATGCACCCGACCGCTATGCCACAATAACTAAAACCGATACGGGATATCAGTATGAAGATAACGAAGGGAAATATCCCGCCACACTGGTGGACGGAGTATTGAAGGTACAGGTTCTCGAGAGCGACCCAACGGATACGGCGGATGTTTATATTGAAGCTGAATCCGGTCATCTGCTGTCGGTCTACCAGGATAACCAGTCTGAATTTGTGAAAAAATGATTCCATCAGGAGCAAAAGAGGTATTAAATCTTGACTGTCAAAGGATGAATCTTTCTTGAAAGATTCTGATGCAGTATAAAAAAGCTAGGAGGAGTTTTATGAAGAAAGTTTTGCGGGTATTTCTAAGTCTTGTACTAGTGCTGGCTTTTTGTGTGCCGGCGGCAGCTTTTTCAACGGTGGGAATTACGGGAATCACTGCTGTTGAAAATCCGATCAATCTGGGAATCGGTGGATCCTGTGATCTGAAGGTTACTTTGGCTCCCCAGAACACTACTCAAAGGCAGCTCATTTATTCAACTGCAAACAAGAAAATAGCTACAGTGGATGCCAGCGGCAAGGTAACCGGCGTAGCTGCAGGAACAACGACGATAACTGTTACCAGCGCCGCCAAAAAAGCGGTTTCCACCAAGGTTACCGTTACGGTTTTGAAACCTGTAACCTTCACTATGTTCGCTTCGGATCCGAATCCGAACTGGAACGATATGAAGGATGCGGTAGGCCAGGCTATTACCAAGAGGACGGGCGTAACTCTCAAGATGGAGTTTGCTGTCGGGGATCCCAAGCAAAAGGTGGCCTTGATTGCCGCCAGCGGTAAATATCCGGATCTCATCAGCGCAAAATATACCAACCTTATGGTAGACGCAGGAGCTTTGCTTGACCTTACATCCCTTATAAACAAATATGCTCCCAATATCAAAAAGGTTTATGGCGATTACCTTGTACGCCAGCAGTGGAGCCTTTCCGACAAATCGATCTACGAACTGGCAACTGTTGACTCCATCGATAACCAGTCCTTTGATGCACAAGGCGGTTTCGAGCTGCAGTATGAGGTGCTGAAGGATCAGAATTATCCCAAAATCCGTACAACTACAGATTTTGAAAATGCTATCAAGACTTACAAGACAAAACATCCGACTATCGACGGAAAGCCCACGATAGGTTTGTCACTGTTAGCCGAAGACTGGCGTTCGATGATTACCGTGAGAAACCCTGCGTTCCAGGCAACGGGCGAACCGGATAACGGCGAATGGTACATAGACCCGAAGACATATAAAGCGACTCAGCATTATCTGCGTCCTGAAGAAAAGGAATACTTCCGCTGGCTGAACCACATGAATGCAATAGGTCTGCTGGATCCGGAAACCTTTACTCAGAAGTATGACCAGTATAAAGCCAAGATTGCTACCGGAACAGTTCTTGCCATAATAGACCAGGAATGGGAATATGGCGACGGCGAGAATGCTCTCAGGTCAACGGGCAAGGGTAATCGCGCTTACGCTCACTTCCCGGTAACCATCAGCACAAAATATAAAGCAAATGATTTCAATATGCCCGGATTCTCCGGAGGTATCGGAACCTCGATAACCACCAGCTGCAAAGATCCTGTAAGGGCTATAAAATTCCTTGACTATATCTCTTCCGACGAGGGGCAGGTATTGGCAAACTGGGGTGTCAAGGATCAGACTTATAAAGTTGACGCAAAGGGTATACGCTATATTCCGGATTCTGTCCAGAAAGAGGCAACCAATAATAACGCAGCCTGGATCAAGAAGTACGGCGTAGGGCAGTATAGGCTCAGCATAAGGTACGGAAACGGCGTCAAGGATCCTACAGGCAGCTATTACTCCACTACATTCCCGAGTCAGGTTGTCGCAGCTTATCCTGCAGAAGAGAAGGAAATTCTGAAGCACTATAATGCAACCACCTGGAAGGACCTGTTCCCGAAGGAGAACGAGTTCAAACAGAGACCGTACGGCGCTGCATGGATGATTGCCGTACCTGCGGATTCGGACCTGAACGTAATGAACACGAAGTTTGACGACGATGCCAAGAAGCTTCTTCCCGAAGCTATCCTGTGCCCGCCTGCCGAATTTGATGCAACCTACAAGAAGTTCACGGACAAATTGCTCGCCGATGGCGCTAAGACAGCCGGCGAAATTTATTCGAGCTACGTAAAGGACAAAGTACTGCAGTGGTCCAAATAGTAAAGAAGTTTCATAACCACCTTCATATTGAAACTTAAAGCAAAGGGGATATTCCGATAATTCTATCGGATATCCCTTTTTGCTGCAAAAAATATTTTAGGTATGTAAGCCAAGCTCCAAAACTCCATGTTTACAGGCGAACTATCGCTGGACGGCGAGATCAAGCCGGTCCGGGGCATACTTCCCATTGCAGTCTGCGCCAGGCAGCACGGCATCCGTTATCTTTTCCTGCCCTGGGGAGGCTGCCTATGGTACTACCTTCGATGACCTTCGAGGAAGCGCTCGAGGTTACAAAGATACACAGCATTGCCGGAATACTGCCGCCGGGCATGCCGCTTGTCAATGCCAGACCTTTCAGAAGACCTCATCACACTATCTCGGATTCTACATTTACACTCTGTGTAAAAATCAAAGAACTTACTTTTGGGTGAGTTCTTATTTATTAATTAACCGTTCAACATAATCAATTCCATTTGGTGTTATTAAACAGAAGCCATCGTTTCTATATTCAATCAACCTTGCTGTGTGAGATGGTTCCAAGACCCGTCTTTTATACATTGATAAACTTGCATACTCAACCCATCTACAAAGAGTATCGTCTTTTATTGGCTGGCTGTTATGGTAGAGCAGGACTATAGTCTGGTCAGATTTTTTCATTGTATGGTCGAGTACTCTTTGAATATCGCCGTCTTCGAATATTATTGGCAATTTTCTTTGAACAATGGAGTCAATAATTCTTTGGCACTCATCTGGTGCCAATGTAGAAATCAGTCTTATTAATTCAGCCAATACCCAGTCACATGTTGAAACGATATACGTGCTATCCATAACATTCGGAAATACATGAGATAAATGTCCGACACCTCTCTTGTTTCTCATATTATAAACTGAGCGCAAAGCACGGGGGAGATGTAACCGATAGGACTCATCTCCTGTCGCGTTTTCATAACGCTTCATCTCTGCATCTGAGAAAGTATTAAGAGTCGTACCTATTGGTATAATAGTTCCAAACAACTCAATTTCAATAATCCGCCTAACACATTCAACAAAAAATCCGCCCTCAAGTTCGGTTGGTTTAAACTTACCGAGAGAAAAGTTTTCTTTTAGCTCCAAATAACTTCTTAACAAAGCATCTACAATATCTGGTGGATATTTCACTTTAAGCTGTGATTCAATGACTGCCAACATGTTATATCACCAGCGATGCTAAAAGTTCTTTTGCCTTATTTCTTCCCGGTGAAGTGAGTTTTACGGTTTTATTTTTACTACCAGCTTTACCGTTAACGATAAATAAATCCCTATGGTTATCAAAATACTTTGCAAAATTACCAGAATCTAAGCAGGCATTGTCTCGACACAATTCACGGAGTTCTTCAAAAGATACTTCTTGCTGTCTATAAAACTCTTTTGCAAGGCAGTATAGGAGTGAATAGTTTATTTGCTTGTCTGCATTCCCGCCTTTAATTTTTCTTGTTATTATTGAAAAACAGTTTTCTTCCGTATGGATTACGGTATCAACAATATCCTTAGCGACGCCGAATATTGCTATATACCTATCGTTCACTTCACTATTATTTGGGACAGCAGTAGCTAACGTGTTTGCCGGAATGGTTGCTTCTTCGGCTTGAACGTTATTTTGTGTGTTAACGGCTGGTGAGGGTACGTCAATAGGAGTCCGATTAATTACATCTTTAAGCCATTCGATTTGAGTTCCAACAAATTCCTCTGATCCTTGTAATTCAATTAAGCCATCTTTAAGGTTGACCAGTATCTTTGCATCCATTTTTATATATACCTCCCTTGAGCGCATTTTGATAAAAATCCAAGATGTGGTATGAGTTCGACAAAAAAATTTAAAATCCTTCAAGGTTCACATTTTTGTTTTCCCTACTAAAAAACTTTGCAATATGGGCAATAAAGTAGAAAAACTTTAAAAGGAAGTTTATCATGGAGGATTACAAAATTTCTGTAGTCAGCAGAATACTTAGCAGAACACCGAGAACGATTCACTTCTACATAAGGCAGGGGAAGATTATAGCTTTTAAGGTGAATTGCGAACGGAGAAAACAGAATAAGCCATAATGTGTTTTATGGAAGCATGACCTGATAACTTAGAGAGATGAACTTTTGAATAAACAACTTGTTTGCTAAGTAGTAACTTATATGTAAAATGTAGATTTGCGTTTATTTTATTGGTATAATGTGGCTAAGAAATAGGGGGGGATATTTTATGCTTCAAAAATACTGGCTTACTAATGAAGATGCCTTTTTCCTGACATTTTTAGGAGCATGGTGTAGCGTTCGAGCAACTCTTTGGGATAATCCAACGAATTTTATTATATTGGTAGCTTCATTTTTGAGTTTCGCGTCTATTATTTCCCAAGTAAGGTATTCTATAAGTACGAAAGACAAAGATAAAAAAAAGTTAATAGGCTTACATTCAATTATTGGTTTATTTATAATTCTGTTTGTTTCTGTTTATTTTGGTTTAGTAGATAAAGGCTACTTAGGTTCAAATAAAGTAGTGTTGTTATTTATCGGATTGCTTTGGATAGGACATGTTTTAATTGAATATTGCACAAAAGGTGTAGCATATAAGATAGTTAAGCAAAACGTCAGTATTACCCCCGACAGTAACTAAATCCTATATTGGTAATATGAGGTGTAGAATGAGTACAGCAATTTTAGTTTTAATACTTTTGTATCTAGTATCTTCAATTATTATTCGAACATATATCATGATACCTAAAACAGAAAAAAAACAGGATTGTATTGCTAAGAATAACAATGAAGATGAAATTAAAAAAGAAATAGTCGACAAATTTAATGCTGTTCTAGCGGAACAGTTAAAATTTAGTGATAAACTGAAAAGGTATACTAATGATGAAGAAATAGTGGTTGTTCCGGTTCCTATGCCACGGAATCTTGATTTAGGTCTCTTTGGTGATAAGTATGTAGAGTATATAAACAAGGAGCGTCTTAAAAAAGAAAAATCCCAAAATAATGAACAAGGAAATGAGCTAGTCTCTGAATAAACATATCAAAAGCACCTGACAATGTACTACAACTGTCTGATGCTGGGGGCTCCGGGGTGTGGTAAGACAATGCTGGCCATGAGGCTGCTTACGATACTGTCCTCGATGACCTTCGAGGATGCACTCGAGGTTACAAAGATACACAGCATTGCGGAATACTGTCGCCGGGCATGCCGTCGTCAATACCAGGCCTTTCAGAAGCCCTCATCATACTATCTCGGATGTTACATTTATATTCCGGAAAAAAGAAAGAACTCGTAGAAAAGTGAGTTCTTTTTTATTGTTGTGATGTTTAGGTTACTTGTTACTCCTGAATAGTCGTTATATAAAACAGATTTTACAGAAACAACGCCCAAATGCTGTTATAGCAACATAACTTTCAATAATATCTGCTTTAGTATAGCCACGTTGACGTGCCTTGTCTGGCAATACAATATTTTCCAAAATGTAGTTATGGTTTTTCAGCGGTTCATATAATGTTTTATCAGTCAGAGAACCGAGGCTATCTATTAACTGAACCAAACCAAGGCGAGCCAAATTATCAAAATACTTTTGGGTCTCAAGTGGTTCTTCACAACCTGCTTGCTCACCAAGGTCTGTAAAGTTCTTTATCACATATATTCCGCTACCTGTGTCATTCTCATATCTAACCGAAATAACAGGAATCGTCATTCCCGTTTCACAAAATGCCTTTAGAAGTTTAGCTTCATCAGGACACATCTGTTTTATAATTTCGACGAAACTTGGGTGTACGCCATCCCTTTTAGAAGCATTCATAGAATTTGCTAATAGATTGGCATACATGTTTCGAAGTTCTTCATTATCCATGCAATAGCTTATGTATTGCAGTGCAGGAACAGCAATGTGAGGTTCTGGACTAACAATCTGTTCTGCCGGAACATTTTCCAATCTTATTTCAAGAAGTTTTTTTGTTTCTGCCAAATTGTATTCTTGTGCCAGAACCCACTTTTCTACTGGTAATAAGGCCGCTTTGATAGCTCTTGGAACTAATCCGACTAATTCACCTGTTGGCTTTAATATAGGCCTGCCACCATCTGCATAAGCGTCTTTTGCAACTTCCTTTACGCACTCAAGTGCTACCTGAACTTCTTTTTCATCCATAATAATTACACCCCCATTATCCGGCTCTTATATGTCGGACATTTTTAGAATATCATTCAAATTTATCAATGTTATTGGCTTATCTTTTACAAATTCGTGTACCCCATAAGTAAAGCCAGAGGTAGAAGCGATAATGCCATTCTGATAACCATAATGCATCAACGCCCCATAAAAGTCACGCGCGACTGTAGGTCCGATAGTTCTTTTGTGGGCTTTACACTGGACTGCAATAATTTCGCCATTTTTCTTGAGTAGTATATCTATGCCATTATCTCCGCCCTGCTTACTAACTGTTGCGTCATAGCCCTGCCTTCGATATAGTGCCGCCAGTACTTCTTCAAATTCGTGTCCATCGAGATTTGTCCAATAATCAATTTTCCCCATCTGTTTCCAAAAAGTATAGCTGTCAGCTTGCTTCTTATATTTGGAATATTGTTTGTGCAAATTTGTTATTGGTGGCTTAGGCTCTATGAATGAATTTATTATAAGTAAGAACCAGCCGCTGGCGAACAAAGAACCCAATCCAACTTCAAAGCTATCTGATGACCATACATAAATGAATAGTCCTATCATTATGCTAAGGCTGATTGATAGCCTGATAATACTTACTCTCGTCTCGAATTTTTTATCTATCTTCTTGAGTTCATTTTCAATATCGCTACATAAGCCATAATCTGATAATTTTGGCTCAACTCTTACAACTGGAATATCATTGCCATATTTTTTGGCAATGTATCTCACAGTCATATATGGGTCGTTGGTAATATCGGCTATTAGCTTCATTATTCTTTTTGAACGATTCATAGCCACATTTAGCCACCTCGACTATATTTTAGCATCTGCTGCAAAAAAAATAAAATGTTTTGTCAACAAATCTTTGCTGAAAACATGCGAAAAGCAGGTAATACTGTAGGAACCATGAAGGAGGTTATTAGCATGGAAAGTTTAACAATTTCAGAGGTTAGCAAAATGCTCCGAAGAACACTGAGGACAATGCTCAACTACATTGTGCAAGGGAAGTTGAAAGCCTTTAAAGTCAATCGCTATTGGCTAATTCCTAAAGAGGCTGTGATAGCTTTCCTTGAAGAATCAAATGGTATTAGTGTAAAGGAGGATGCACATGGATGACATGGAAGCAAGACAACGGGTCAGGCTATTGAACAGGCCGGACTACTTGAAGATATGTAACGACTATGGAGGCAGGTATAGTGAAATTTGTCAGCACAGACAAGCCATCGTTGTTCATACCGTACAGGAGTCTACCTGCAACCGCGATACAACTGGTAAGAGGGTTAGGTGTACAGTTCCGGGCAGGTGTTTTCGAGACTGATGATACAGATTTGATTACTGCTCTTAGGGAATTATCAACCTACCTTCTCCTGAAGAGTAATATAACCAGAAAATTTCATATGGGTATGTACAAACACGGTCAATTATAGTAATATTGTGTTGGAATAATTTTACAATAACGACAACATATGTTGAATATACTGTCGAAAGGCTGTGCTGTATGTACTCAAGAATCATAAGCTGCGGACTTTTGGGAATAGACGGCTGCCCTGTCGGTGTCGAAACCGACATAAGCAGCGGTATACCCGCTTTCGATATCGTAGGACTCGGAGACGCGGCGATCCGCGAAGCGCGTGAACGCGTGCGCTCCGCAATAAAAAATTCCGGCTTTGAATTCCCCGTACGCAGGATCACGATGAATCTCTCGCCGGCCAATCTTAGAAAAGAAGGCTCATCCTTCGACCTGGCCATAGCTCTTGGCGTCATTTCAGCAATAGGTACCATAGATTACTCCAAGCTCCAAAACTCCATATTTACAGGCGAACTATCGCTGGACGGAGAAATAAAGCCGATCCGGGGCATTCTTCCAATTGCAGTCTGCGCCAGGCAGCACGGCATCCGTTATCTTTTCCTGCCATGGGAAAACGCGAGGGAGGCTTCGGTAGTAAAGGATATCGTGATCATTCCCGTGCGAAATCTAAAGGATACCGTGTCGATAATTAACGGTGATAAGGAAAGCGAGCCTTTTATCTGTGACGAAGGTAACCTGTTGCAGGGAAAAGCCGACTGCGATATCGATTTTGCCGACGTAAAGGGACAGGAAAATGTAAAGAGAGCGCTGGAGGTGGCTGCCTCGGGCGGGCACAACTGCCTGATGCTGGGAGCTCCGGGGTGCGGCAAGACAATGCTGGCTATGAGGCTGCCTACGATACTGCCTTCGATGACCTTCGAGGAAGCGCTCGAGGTTACAAAGATACACAGCATTGCCGGAATACTGCCGCCGGGCATGCCGCTCGTCAATACCAGGCCTTTCAGAAGCCCTCATCACACTATCTCGGACATAGGCCTCGTCGGAGGAGGCTCAAATCCCAAACCGGGTGAAATAAGCCTTGCTCATTATGGAGTTTTATTTCTGGACGAGCTTCCCGAGTTCAGCAGGAAGTCGATGGAAGCCTTGAGACAGCCGCTGGAAGACGGCGTCATAACCATATCGCGCGTCAATGCCAGTCTGACATATCCGGCCAGGACCACGCTCATATGTGCAGCCAACCCCTGCAAATGCGGGAACTTCCTCGATCCGTCAGGCCAGTGCACTTGTACGCCCAGACAGATCCAGCAGTACATGGGCAAGTTGTCGGGGCCTCTGCTCGATCGCATGGATATCCACATAGAAGTGGCTTCGGTTAAATACAGGGATCTGGACAGCGGAGCTTCCGGCGATACATCCGAGGTCATCCGCGAACGCGTCGAGAGGGCCAGAAAAATTCAGCTTGAGAGATATAAGGGTATGCGTATTTATTCAAATTCGCAGCTGCAGCCTTCGATGTTCACCAGGTTCTGCAGACTCGATGAAAAATGCAGAGACATACTGCGCAACGCTTTCGACAGGCTTGGTATGAGTGCCCGGGCGCATGGCAGGATACTGAAGGTCGCGAGGACCATAGCAGACATGGATAGAAGTGACGACATAAGGCCGGTCCACCTTGCAGAGGCAATACAATACAGAAGCCTCGACAGAAAAGCCTGGAACCTGTAAACTTGGCAGAAAAACATGGAACCTGTAAACTCACGGAAAAGCCAGGAACCTGTAATAGGAATGGCGAATAGCCGTGATATTCACGGTTTGGTTCGAATGGATGGCTGGCCTGAAATCAATGTTATTTTCAAGCGGTAAACAGCCAAGACTTGGGACATCACTTGACTATAAAAGGAGCAAAGTGTATGGAAAGCAATCTAAAGTGCTGGTTGTGGCTGAGTTCTCTGGTGAAAATCAGCCCGCGCAAACGACTGGCTCTGCTGAACTATTTCAGGGATCCGGTATTTTTGTGGGAAGCGGGTGAGAGTGAACTAAGAGCTTCACAGCTGTGCACTCCGAAGATTATTTCGTATATTATGGATAATGATATAAGAAGAGACGCGGATAAACTGACTGAGCGTATACGCGCAAGCGACATCAGTGTGATAACCATCCATGACGCTTCCTATCCCCAGATGCTAAAATATACGGCTGATCCCCCCGCTGTACTGTACTGCAGGGGCAGGCTTATGTCCGACGAGCATTGCGTCGCGGTGGTAGGGTCCAGAAAAGCTACATGGTACGGGCTCGATATGTCGAAACGTCTTTCGTCCGAGCTTGCAAGACATGGGGTGACTGTAGTAAGCGGAATGGCAAGAGGTGTGGATTCCAAGGCGCATTGCGGCGCATTGGAGGCGGGCGGCAGAACGATTGCCGTGCTTGGCTGCGGGGTAGATATCGTTTATCCGTCGGAAAACAGGGGGCTGATGGAAGAGATATGTAAGCAGGGGGCAGTAATCTCTGAATTTTTACCGGGTACCGAGCCGATACCCTTCAATTTTCCTGCCCGAAACCGTATAATAAGCGGGTTGTCACGGGGTGTTGTAATCGTAGAGGCAAGCGAGAAGAGCGGTTCGCTTATCACGGCCGACTATGCGCTCGAGCAGGGAAGGGATGTTTTTGCGGTACCGGGCAATATAAACTCGATGAACAGCTCGGGAACAAACAGGCTGATCAGGGAGGGCGCACGGATAATCACCTGCGCCGGGGACATACTCGATGAAATAAACATAAAGCATGAGGACAGTCTGAAATTTTATGGAGAGAAAAAACACCGGGATATGAGGTCTGTTTTGAGCCCGCTGTTGAATGATGAAGCTGGAGGGCAGGTTAAAATGGACCTGAACGCATGCGATGCAGTTGGAAAACCGACGGCGGATGCAGGCGGAAAGCCGGTGACGGATGCAGTCGGGAAGCCGGTGACGGATGCAGTCGGGAAGCGCTCATTTGCTGCCGGGGCAAATGGCGGAGTGCCGAATGACGAACCCAATGGTGGACCCGATGCCGGCCCCAATGCCGGACCTGATGCCGGATCGAATAAAAAGGCATGTTCAGCCAAGCTGGGTGAAAGTGCCGCCTTACAAATCGGCGTCGATGAAAAGACGATAGCCGAAAAGCTTCTCAACGGACCTGCTCATATCGATGTCATAGCACGAGATTGCGGCATTAGTGTTCAGCTAGCCGGTTCAGTACTGCTGATGCTTGAACTGAGCGGTTTTGTCGAGCAACTCCCCGGTAAGTTTTACAGATTGGTGGACTAATTTGATAAACATATTGTAGATTTTATACGGAAATGTGGTAATATATGATTTGGAATCGATAGCGTAAATAATAACGCGATGGAGGATATGATGTCGAACAACCTGGTAATTGTTGAGTCGCCTGCTAAAGCCAACACCATAGGAAAGTTCCTGGGTAAGGATTATAAAATAGTAGCATCGGTAGGACATGTACGGGATTTGCCGAAAAGCCAGATAGGCGTTGACGTGGAGCATAATTTTGAACCCAAATACATTACCATTCGCGGCAAAGGAGATATAATCAGCAAACTCAAGAAGGATGCAAAGGCCGCGAACCGCGTTTTCCTTGCAACCGACCCTGACCGCGAGGGAGAAGCCATATCCTGGCACCTTGCGAATCTTCTGAATATCGAAGAGAGCGATAAGTGCAGGGTTACCTTCAATGAGATAACAAAGAATGCAGTCAAAAACGCTATAAAAGCGCCCAGAAAAATAGACATGAACCTGGTCGACGCACAGCAAGCCAGACGTGTGCTTGACAGGATCGTTGGCTACAAGATCAGTCCCCTGCTCTGGCGCAAGGTCCGCAAAGGCCTGAGTGCAGGACGCGTACAGTCAGTCGCTACAAGACTGATATGCGACCGTGAGGACGAGATCGACAAATTTGAACCTGAAGAATACTGGACAATATCAGCAAAGCTGGCAAAAAAGAAGGCCGGGGCCTCTTTTGAAGCAAAATTCTACGGCACTGTCGAGGAAAAGATCGAGCTTAAAAACGAGCCACAGGTCCGTGAAATCCTGAAAAAGCTTGATGGCAGCAAATTTATAGTCAATAAAGTCAAAAACAGCGAAAAGAAAAAAACACCGGCACCGCCGTTCACTACCAGCACACTTCAGCAGGAAGCTTCAAGGAAGCTCGGTTTTCCTACCAAGAAGACAATGATGGTAGCACAGCAGCTTTATGAGGGCATCGAGGTGAAAGGCCACGGAGCGGTAGGTCTCGTTACCTATATCCGTACGGATTCCACGAGGATCTCATCCGAGGCACAGCAGGATACGAAGAACTATATCGCTGAAAAATATGGACAGAAATACCTGCCTGATGAATTCAGAGTCTATAAGAACAAATCGGCGTCCCAGGACGCTCATGAAGCTATCAGGCCTACCTATATCGACATGGATCCGGAAAGCGTGAAGGCTTCGCTTACAAACGATCAGTTCAAGCTATACAGACTGATTTGGTCCAGATTCGTAGCAAGCCAGATGGCTTCTGCAGTTTATGACACGGTTGCCGCCGATATAATGGCGGGAGGCTTTCTTTTCAAGGCAAACGGCTCTAAGCTGAAATTTGCAGGCTTCATCGCAGTCTATACCGAAGGCAGGGATGAGGAAGGCGAGGACGGCGAAGTATCGATCCCGGAACTGAAGGAAGACGAACAGCTCGATCTGAAAAAGCTCGAGGACAAACAACATTTTACCCAGCCCCCTCAGAGATATACCGAGGCCACGCTGGTTAAAACGCTGGAGGAAAAGGGGATCGGCAGGCCGAGCACATACGCACCGATCATTACGACGATACTGGCGCGCGGCTATGTCGAAAGGGAAAAGAAGTTTCTTCTGCCGACAGAATTGGGCCGGATTGTAAACGACCTGATGAAAAACAACTTCAAGGACATCGTAGATGTGAAGTTTACCGCCCAGATGGAAAAGAAACTTGACGATGTTGAAGAGGGCTCAAAAAAGTGGGAAGAAGTAATGAAGGAGTTCTACGATCCCTTTGCTGAAACACTGAAGGAAGCCGAGGATAAGATCGGTCATGTAGATCTGCCCGATGAAGTCACGGATATAAAGTGCGAGAAATGCGGACGCTTCATGGTGATAAAGAGCGGTAGATTCGGAAAATTCCTGGCATGCCCGGGGTTTCCGGAATGCAGGAACGCCAGGCCTATACTTGAAGAGGCAGGCGTATCATGTCCCGTTTGCAAGGGCAAGGTATTGATTAAAAAGACACGGAAGGGCAGAAAATATCTGGGCTGTGAAAACAATCCCACGTGCAGCTTCATGACATGGGATATGCCTGCGGGCGAAAATTGCCCCAACTGCGGCAATTTCATGGTCAAGAAATACAGCGGGAAAAAGGTAGTTATAAAATGCAGCAATGAAAGCTGCGGTTTTACAAAGGAAGGCTCAAGGGAATAAAGTGGCTGAAAAATTCGTCAATGTAATAGGAGCCGGACTTGCAGGCTGTGAAGCAGCCTGGCAGGCGGCCAAACGGGGAGTGCGCGTAAGGCTCTTTGAAATGAAGCCTTTGAAGCATTCCCCTGCTCATAGTATGGATACTTTTGCGGAACTGGTCTGCAGTAACTCTTTACGTTCCGACAGGCTTGAAAATGCCGTAGGGCTTCTCAAGGAAGAAATGCGCATCATGGATTCCCTGATAATGAAATGTGCGGATGCGACGCGCCTGCCTGCGGGAGGCGCACTTGCGGTCGACCGGACCGGATTTTCGGGAAAGGTGACTCAGGCAATCATCGAAAACCCGTTGATAACAGTCATAAATAAAGAGGCAGATGAGCTTCCAGAGGGTGGTATTACCATAATAGCGACCGGACCTCTGACATCCGATGCTTTATCCGGCTGCATTTCCCGTCTTACAGGAACGGAGAGCCTGTATTTTTATGATGCAGCAGCGCCGATAGTCACTGCCGAGTCGATCGACATGAAAAGAGCATACCGTGCTTCTCGATACGGTAAGGGTTCCGATGACTACATAAATTGCCCGATGAACCAAACGGAATATGAAAACTTCAGGGACGAGCTTTTAAAAGCAGAAACAGTACCTATGAAGGTATTTGAAAAAACAATCCTGTTCAGCGGCTGCATGCCTGTCGAAAGCATGGCAGCGTATGGGCCAGATGCTTTGCGTTTCGGTCCCTTGAAGCCCGTGGGGCTCGTTGATCCGTCTACCGGTGAAGAGCCTTACGCCGTCGTCCAGTTAAGGCAGGACAACAACGAGGCTACGCTTTACAATATAGTGGGGTTCCAGACACACCTGCGGTGGCCTGAACAGAAAAGAGTCTTCGGTCTTATCCCCGGTCTTGACAATGCGGAGTTTGTACGTTATGGCGTTATGCACAGGAACACATATATAAATTCCCCGGAACTGCTTGACGCCACTTATCGAATGAGATCGAAGCCTGAAGTGTATTTCGCGGGTCAGATAACGGGCGTCGAAGGCTATATGGAATCGACCTCCTCGGGACTGGTGGCAGGTATCAATGCCGCGTTGCAGTGCCTTGACAGGGAGCCCTTCCTTTTTACTTCCGAAACAGCAATCGGCTCGTTGGCGGAATATGTTTCCGGTAAGGTGAATGGCAGGTTCCAGCCTATGAATGCCAGCTTCGGCCTTATAAAGACGCCATCGCAAAAATTCAGGACCAAACAGGAAAAATACAAGCTTATGGCTGAAATAGCACTGGAACGAATTAAATGCATATGTATATAATGGCAAATAAGCACAATTTACCATAAAAGATGATCCAAATTGACACAATATATTGTCATAATATGCTCTAATCCACATTATATTGTTGTAATTCTCATTTCTTTATGTTAAAATCAGAATAAAAGAATGGAATATTATGTATAAATGCGATTTTTCCAAGTATTAGCTAAAGGAAATTGCATTGGAATGTCGAAATATCTTATGATACCGGTTTAACTATTGCCGGAGTTGTCTTTTTACAAAAGGAGAATGCAAGTGAGAGTGTTTAGCGCCGTTAAGGCGCGGATTTCCTTTAAAACACTCAAAGGAGGCAGTTCTGAATGTTCGAAAAACTGACGGATCACCTTAAGCTTCGAGAAAAATCACTGGATGCGGCATGGGTACGCAATGAAGTGATTGCTCAGAATATTGCCAATGTGGATACTCCCGGTTATAAAAGAAAAAGTGTCGCTTTTGAGCAATATCTCAATGAAGCCATTGATAAAGGCGGGTTCAAAGGAAATACGACCGACAGCAGACACATACAGATTGGTGCGGGAAGCGCAGATAATGTATCTGTCAGGGTCACGAGCGACTACAGCAATCTCAGCACCAGACTCGACGGCAACAACGTTGACATCGAAAAGGAAATGGCTGATTCGGCAAAGAACGATATTCGTTACAATACGCTGGTTCAGAGCGTAAGCGACAGTTACAAAAGACTGATGTCGGCGATTACCGAAGGGAGGAGATAATTTATGGGATATTTCGGTGCATTGGATATAGGAGCTTCAGCTCTTACCGCGCAAAGACTCCGCATGGATACGATCTCCCAGAATATAGCCAACGCCAACTCTACGCGTACTGAGGACGGAACGCCGTACCGCAGGAGAATCGTAGTGTTCCAGGAACAATCGGCCGGGATACCTTTCTCCGAATACCTGACGGACAGCAGCAGGCAGCAGTATCTTGGAAAGGGCGTAAAGGTAGCAAGAATAGTCGAGGATCCAAGCCCCTTCAAAAAGGTTTATGATCCCGGACATCCCGATGCCGACGCCGATGGTTATGTAGAAATGCCCAATATCGACGTCGTTACCGAAATGGTCAACATGATTTCAGCCACAAGAGCTTACGAGGCTAACGTAACCTCTATAAACACGACAAAGAGCATGGCAATGAAGGCGCTTGAAATCGGAAGATAACAACCGCCGGCATAGTCGGTTATTATTGATAGAGTAATTTTTACAGCCGATAAAGAGGAAGGTGCATATCATGGCTATAAATGAAATAGGCAGCATCGGTTCACTGGCCCCAACCCGTTCGTTGTTTGAAACTCTTGACAAACAGGACCAGGCCGGCAGCGTGTCGCTACCGTTTTCAGATTATTTGAAACAGGCGCTGAACTCGACAAACGATCTGCTGGTAAATGCAGAAAAGCTTGCGGACGATTTTGCAGCAGGCAAGACCGATAACATACATGATGTGACGCTTGCAGCGGAGAAGGCGGATATAGCGTTGCAGTTCACAATGCAGATCAGGACCAAGATCCTGGATGCATACTCCGAGATCATGAGGATGCAGATTTAAAGCTGAAAGATACCGGTATTACTAATGAGGAATACTGTTACAGGGTGGTGAGACCGTGCCGGATTTTTTAAAAAAATATCTGGATCAGTTAAAAGAATTCTGGAATAGTCTTGAAAAGTCTCAAAAAACACGTATTTACGTAACTTCGGCGATTGTGATTATAGCTGTCACTATCTCCTTAATCTATCTTTCGCGCCCCAACCGGGTCGTACTTTTTACCAATTCAGACCAGAAGCAGATAGGCGAAATGGTCAAGGTCCTGAATGACAACGGGATATGGAACGAAGCGCAGAATAACGGCACCAGCATTGTGATCAATTCAAAGGACAATAACAATGCTCAGATTATGCTTGCCCAGGCAGGTTACCCCAAGGAAGGTTTCACGTTCGAGGATGCCATTTCAAGTATAGGCATAACGACTACGCAGGATGACAAGAAGCATATCTGGAAGCGTCAGCAGATATCGGATCTGGAAACCAAAATCAATTTACTGGATAATATTGATGAATCTGCTGTCACACTTGCGACGCCCGAAACTTCTATTTTCCAAAAAACCAGCCAGGATGCGCCAAAGCCCACGGCATACGTCATGGTAAGGCCCAACAAAGAGCTTACTCCGGTTCAGGTCGAAGGAATAGTGATGCTGGTCTCCAGAAGCGTGGAAAATTTGAATCCCAATGACGTTACAGTCGTGGACAACAATGGAAATATACTGAATTCTTCCTCATCCGATGATGCCATCAGTGCAGCCAACAGCCAGGAGGAACTCAGAAAAAAGAGGGAGACCGAGCTTGAGCAAAAGGTGCTCGATTATTTCAGCGGCGGGCAGTTCGACAGTTTTGACACGCTGAGGGTCGTGGCGAATGCTATATTGGATTTTGACAAGGAAAAATCCCAGACAAAATCGTTAACGATTCCGCAGGGTATGGACTCGGGTGCTGTAATAAGCAGTAAAACCAACTCCGAGGTTGTAAAAAACGGAGCGACCGGGGGCGAACCTGGAGTGGGTACCAACCCGGGCACCACGACCACTCCCACCTATCAGACCGGCAGCGGTTCGAATTCTGATTATACAAACAACTCGGCAGAAACGAACTATGGTTACGATGAAAAGGTAACGGACCAGGAAAAGGCTACGGGAAAACTCATTCCCGCGGAATCAGGCATCGCCATTTCGCTCTGGTACGGCAATAAGGTTACCGATGATACGAAAATAAACGACGTTTTCATAAATGAAGTAAAGCAGGCAGCAAGTACCGCTACGGGCGTGCCTGTCGGCAATATCACCGTGAACAAGCTGAAGCTTGCCGCTCCTGAGGTTATTACAAAGACCATGGGTGAGCGTATCAACGAGCTTGTCAGTGATTACGGGTTCCTGGCATTGATGCTTCTGCTGATAATAGCGACGCTCATAGTAGGGCTGCCACGACGGAAACAGCAGCCTGCGGAAGATTTGGTCCAGCCTGCGGTTGCCGGCGGCCCGAGGTTTGTGGTTCCAGAACATGAGGACCCGTTGCCGGACATAGAGCTGGAAGAAAGATCGGAAATCAAAAAGCAGCTTGATAAATTCGTCAAACAAAAACCTGACGCTGTCGCTCAGCTTTTGAGGAACTGGCTGTCGGACGACTGGGACGGCTGATTGGCTTGATTTACATTGTATGATGTATTTGGGAGAGGTTAAGTGATATGGCGAGAGCATCCGGAAGTAAATCCGATCGCACCGGCCGTGAGAAGGCTGCAATGCTTCTGATTTCCCTGGGCCCTGAAAAATCCGCAGAGATTTTCAAGCATCTCAAGGAAGAAGAAATTGAGCAACTCACTCTTGAAATAGCAAATATACGAACCGTGACCCCAGAGGAGAAGGAAAGGGTCATGGAGGAATTCTATCAGATATGCCTGGCTCAGGAGTATATTGCCGAAGGCGGTATCGGATATGCCAAGGAGATACTTGAGAAAGCGCTCGGGACACAAAAGGCGCTTGACGTCATAAACAAGCTGACGGTATCCCTGCAGGTCAGACCGTTCGAATTCGTAAGAAAAGCCGACCCTGCCCAACTGCTGAACTTCATCCAGAAAGAGCATCCTCAGACGATCGCGCTGATACTGGCCTATCTCAAACCACAGCAGGCTTCGGTAGTGCTGGCCGCGCTGCCTCAGGACAAGCAGGCCGATGTCGCAAGGCGTATCGCGACTATGGACAGGACATCTCCTGAAGTAATTAAAGAAGTTGAAAGAATACTGGAGAAAAATCTGTCGTCGCTCGTTACGGAAGATTTCACTGCCGCCGGCGGCGTACAGGCTATCGTAAACATACTCAACACAGTCGACAGAGGCACTGAAAAATACATCATGGAAACACTCGAGATCGAAGATACCGACCTTGCAGAGGAAATCAGGAAGAGGATGTTCGTCTTCGAAGACATTCTCTCATTGGACAACCGTTCCATACAGCGCTTCCTGCGCGATGTCGAGAACAACCAGCTTGCCATTGCATTGAAGGGTGCGACGGAAGAAGTGCAGAAGGTCATTTTCTCGAACATGTCCAAGCGTCTTGCCGAAATGATAAAGGAAGATATCGAATTCATGGGACCTGTCAGGCTCAAGGATGTTGAAGAGGCGCAGCAGAAGATCGTCAATGTCATAAGGAAGCTCGAGGATGCAGGTGAAATCGTCATTTCCAGGGGCGGAGGAGATGAAATAATTGTATAACAGGATATTCAAGAACAATCAGGTGACTTATGGCAGACCTTACCCGGTCCAGATACCGGTCACTGTCCATAAATTGAACATAGGGGAATTATCGGACAAGGAAGACGAAGAAGAAGAAGATGTGTCGGAATCGGCCGACCCCGAACTGCTCCAAGAAAACGTAAAACACAAATGTGAAATGATGACGCGCGAGGCTGAGCTGGAAGCCGACAGGATAATTGATGAGGCACGGCGGGCAGCCCGGGACGAAGCTCAAAAGATAACGGAAGAGGCGTGGCAGAAAGGCTATGCCGAGGGAATAGAGGCCGCCGCGGCTCAGAGCAGGGATATACTTGCGCAGGCTGAGGAAATACGCTGTGAGGCACAAAAAGAGCATGAAGAAATGATTGCAGGAATGGAAGAGGAAATGCTCCGCCTGGTGATGGCTGCAGCAAGGAAGGTCGTCGCCGGCGAACTGGCAACGGACAGGGATGTGATCGTACGTCTCATACGGGATGCTTTACCCAAATGTTCCAACAAGGAAGGCGCTGTGCTGAGAGTTTCACCCGATGATGCCGAAAACCTGGCTGAAAACCGGGACGAGCTGTTGGCAGATATCGAAGGCGCAGACGGTCTTGAAATAAAAAAAGACAGAACTCTTCATAAAGGCGACTGCATTATAGAAACACAGTTCGGAAGCGTAGACGCCGGGGTTGGTACACGTCTTGACAGAATCGAAGAAGCGTTCAATGAGGAGCTTTCGGGCAGATAAATGGGACAAGGTCCCTGTCCCCCTGTCCCACCGACTTTGAAAGAGAGGATTACCAGCAGTGCGCGACAGTCTTGCGAAATATCACGATATATTGAACAGATCGGATTTCATAAAATATTACGGTAAGGTCTCGAAGGTCGTTGGTCTCACGATAGAGTCGGACGGCCCCGAAGTCGATATAGGCGAGCTCTGCAGACTGTATTCGTCAAGGGGTAAAAAGGTCATACAAACCGAGGTTGTGGGCTTCAGGGACAACAAGGTTCTGTTGATGCCGCTGGGAGAGATGACAGGCGTAGGCCCGGGAAACATTGTAGAAGCCTCGGATTCCCTGCTGAAGGTAGGAGTAGGGGAGAAGCTGACCGGGAGAGTGCTTGACGGTCTTGGATATCCAATCGATGAAAAGGAACCGTTCAAACCTGAAAGATATTATCCTATCAATAATAAACCTCCGCACCCGCTTAACAGAAAAAGGATCACCGAACCTCTGACGCTTGGAATCAAAGCGATAGACGGGCTTTTGACCGTCGGCAAAGGCCAGCGTATCGGAATTTTCGCAGGCAGCGGCGTCGGCAAAAGTACGCTGATGGGTATGATCGCAAGGAATACCAAGGCCGATGTAAACGTTATAGCGCTTATAGGCGAGCGCGGCAGAGAAGTAAGGGAATTCATAGAAAAGGATTTGCAGGAGGAAGGCCTGTCGCGTTCAGTCGTAGTGGTAGCAACCTCCGATCAGCCTGCTCTGGTCAGGCTCAAGGGTGCATTGGTCGCCACTGCCATAGCGGAATACTTCAGGGACCAGGGAAAGGATGTCCTTTTGCTTATGGATTCGCTTACGCGTTTTGCAATGGCTCAGAGGGAAGTAGGGCTCGCAACGGGTGAACCCCCGGTATCCCGCGGTTATACGCCGTCTGTTTTCGGAACGATGCCCAAACTTCTGGAACGTGCGGGCAACTCCGAGAAAGGCTCCATAACCGGCTTATATACCGTGCTCGTAGACGGCGACGACATGACCGAACCCGTGACGGATACGGCAAGAGGCATATTGGACGGCCATATCGTGCTGTCCCGCTCACTGGCGAACCGAAACCAGTACCCGGCGATCGACGTACTCGCGAGTGTAAGCCGTGTCATGCCCGATATCATATCGAGCGAGCACAAGAAGGCGGCAGGCGAACTGAAAAAGGCGCTTGCGATATACAGGGACGCGGAAGATCTCATAAACATAGGTGCTTATGTAAAAGGCAGCAACGAGAAGATCGACAGCGCCATCAGCCTGATAGATAAAATATTGAACTTTATACAGCAGTCTACCTCGGACCGCTTTACTTTCCAGGAAGTGCTCGGAATGCTGCAGGATATTTTCAACTAAGGATATGCTGAAATATTACTTCTGATACTTTTTACACTACATCCATATTTTCAGGGGTGAACCATGGCTTCATTCAGTTTCAGGCTTCAGCCGGTCCTGAACATAAAACTCCAGACCGAAGATAATTTAAAAAATGAACTTGGCAAGGCCATACAGCAGTTGGAACTGGAAAAGCGGAAGCTATCCGATCTTGAAAATGAGCTGGGCGGATTGATCGAGGATTTCAACAGAAAGACAAAGAAAACTACCGTCAGAAAGCTCATCGAAGTCAAAGAATACCTGTCATTACTCGATTCTAAAATAAAACAGCAAAAAGAAAATGTAAACTTGGCAATGCTGAATGTCGATAAAATTAGGGAAGAGTTGTTAAAGGCAGTCAAGGAAAGAAAAATACTCGAAAAACTGCGTGAAAAAAAGTTTGAAGAGTATCAGCTCGAGCAGAAAAAGCTCGAACAGAAAACAAATGATGAAATTGTCAGTTACAATCATAAAGAAAGTAACTAAGGAGAGCATGAATGGCTAAGGACGCCGTCGGCAAGACAGCTGAAACCCCCAATAAGCAGCGCAGCGGAATCAAAGGTTCGATTTTTTCGATATTAACGATTCTGCTTGTAATAGCAATAATTGCAGCTGTGTTCGGAGGGGTTTTTTATTTTATCGTGCATAACAATTTCAGAGGGGTAGCAGATCGCTATTATCTTACCATAAAGGACATACCGGTGCTTAAGTACGCCCTGCCTGCAAAAAAAGACCCGCTTGATCCGAAAAACATGACGGCGGAGGACATAAAAAAGAAATACCTCGAATTCAGGGATCTAAATGCAGCTTTAAGCAAACAGCTGGACGATCTAAAAGGTGAAATTGAAAAATACAAATCATCAGAAGCCGAGGCCAAAAAGGCTGCAGCCGAGAGCGAACAGAAGCTTAAGGATATTGACACCCGAGAAGCCGCCCTCAAGGATAAGGAAAGCCAGCTCACCGAAATGAAAAGACAGATTGACGAACTCGTTGCAAAGGGAGATAAGGAGTCATTCAAGACTTATTTTGAGTCGCTGGATCCGGAAAATGCCAAGGCGCTTTATTCCGAGGTGATTTCAGAGCTTCAGACCGACGCAAATGTAAAGAAGTTCGCACAGGTATACGCGGCAATGGATTCGGCAGCGGCTGCCCAGATATTCGAGCAGATGGGCGCCTCCAAACTGGATATGACGGCAGAAACACTGCAGGCAATGAACAAGGACAATTCCGCAAAAATACTCGAATCGATGACCCCCCAGTTCGCGGCGAAGGTAACCGAAAGGCTCAATGCACTGTATAAGGGGAATTGATATAACTCATCTGAAAGGAGGTGAAAAAATGAATCTATATGAACTGATGTCAGGTAATTTACAGGCGGCTCAAGGTTCTTCGGTTTTTCAGTTCAATGCCCAGCCCGAGCGTAATACTTCAGGCAGCCGCGATACTTCTTCCTTTGGTGCGATACTCGGAACAAAGCTGAACGGCAGCGAAAGGAAGGCGGATATCAATCCGGCGAAAAATGCTGCTTCCATGAAGAAATTGACTGCAGACGACGGCTCCAGGGCCGAAAGCTCCAGGACAGAGAGCTCCAGAACGGAAAGCAAACTGAGGTATATGACCTTCCAGGAAGCGAATGCAAATGTAAGGAAGATTAAAGCCGAGGATACCCATGCTGCATCTGAAAGCACGGCAACTGAGCCGGAGGGCGCGGAGGAGACAAGCGACGGGGAAAGCAAAAAGAATACCGAAATCGATGTACAGTCCAGCTTCATCAATATTTGTGCTGAGCTGCTCGGGATCGATAAAGGTGAACTGCAGAAGCTGCTCGACCAGGCAGGTATCACGGCAGAATCGCTGAAAGACACAGACGGTATCCAAAAGGCTTCCGCCGGTCTGTCACAGTTATTGGGTTTGAACAGCAAGCAGGCAGAATCGCTGAAAGAGCTTTTTGCTATGTTGTCGGAATCGTTGGGAATACTTGAGTCAAAACAGGTAAACGGCACAGTCGATGCAGAAGCATCCGGTGTCAATAAGGCAGAGGTTCCATTGACGACAGACACCCGGAACATTAGCACCAGGTCCGATGTTCGGCAAACGGAACAGGAATCGGGCGATATATCGGTAAACAAAAGCTTCCTGGACAAACTGGCTGCCCAAATCGGAGCAAAGCTTGATGAGATCAGTCTGCAGGCGGATAAGACCAACAGTTCTGTGGAAGAAGAGCTGAAAAACCTTATGAGGCCTCTGCTGGAAAAAGCCGAGATCAATTCAAAGGCTGTTTCGAAGGAAGGAACTCAGAAGGCGGACACAGTTGAAATTAAAACTACCGTGGCCGATACTGCAGTGCAGACTAAAGAAGAGGCTTCTTCCGGCAAGAATACTGAAAAGGAAAGCACTGAAACGGATGATGGCAGCAAAAGTGAAACCGATGGCAAAACCCCGCAGAAGTCAGCTGTTGCAGAGCATGTGCAAACGGTAAAGGCGGTTCCGGCCCAGATACAGTTTCAGAATGTTCAGGAAAACCGGCAGGTGGTTGCCGCAGCATCTGCGAAAACTCCCGAAGCCCCTTTGAGGCCTTCCGAACTGATAACCCAGATCGTTGAGAAAGCCAAAGTGGTACTGAGCCCGGACAAGTCCGAGATGGTTATGGATCTAAAGCCGGACAGCCTTGGTAAGCTGTCTCTCAAGGTAGTTACCGAAAACGGCATTGTCATGGCAAAGTTTATAGCCGATAATCAGCAGGTAAGAGAAATTCTCGAATCCAACATGCAGTTGCTAAAGGATTCGCTTGAAAAGCAGGGCATGAGCGTGCAGGGCTTCAGTGTTTCGGTAAGGCAGGATCAGCGCGGTTCGGATACAAACAGACCGCAGTACGGGTCATCCGGTAATATGTCTGCCAGGGCGGTAAGGAATGCAAATGTTTTGGAAGGACAGACGGTAGGGATATTTGAGGCGAATACGTCACGTAATCCATACCGGCGGGAAAACAGCACAATAGATCTTACGGCATAGACATGTGAGGGAAGGATGTTTAGCCCATAAAGGCGCGGATTTCAATTAAAACATCCGAGGGAGGTGAAATAAATGAGCGTTTCAATATCTACCAATCAGAAGACCATACAGCAGATAATCGATCAGACAACGTCGAAAGCAGGTGAAAGAAAAACCGGCGAACTCGGAAAAGATGATTTTCTTAACCTCCTTGTTACACAGCTGAGGTACCAGGATCCGCTGAATCCTACGGACGACAAGGAATTCATCGGACAGATGGCACAGTTCAGCGCATTGGAACAGATGCAGAACCTGAACACCAGCTTTTCGGGTACGAAGGCGTATGGCTTGATAGGCAAGAGCGTGGATGCAAATGTGAAGGATGATTCCACAGGCGAAACGGAGGTAGTATCAGGCAACGTAACCAGTATCAAGTATTCCGGCGGAAAATATTACGCTATCGTAAACGGTACCGAGGTATCGATAGACGATATAGCAAACGTAGCCGAGAGCACCTACTCGCTTGAGAACAACCTTTCAGCCTACACGAGCATAATCGGTTACCTTGTGGACGGCATTGCCTATGATTCAAAGGACGGCAGCATGATTAAGGTGAGCGGAACAGTGAAGTCGCTGCAGAAGGGTGTTTATGAGGATTACGCAGTAATGGATGGAGTCAGTGTGGAGATCGCGGGAATTGACACGGAAGAGACCTCGACAGACGCCAACTTTGTTACGAACAAGCTGAAGGACGCCATGGACAACAAAAAGGAGATAGACATTATAATCAAGGATAGCGAGACCGGCGAACGTGTGCCTGTAACGGCCAGGATTGTCAGCTATACAAAGACGGGCAACAAGATCACAGCTGTTCTGGATGGTCTGCACGTACCGCTGACAAGTATCACGAACATCAGCAAGGCGGCCGAACAACCGGCAGCACAAACGACAGGACAGCAGAGCGGGCAGCAGGCAGGCGGTACTACCACGCCGGCAAATTAGGTTTAAAGCGGAACGGCAGGTGATGGCAATGGTAATTGATAGTACGGGTAATACAATAAACAGGCCGCTTACTACAAACAAACCTTCCATATCGGCAGGCAGTGCGGTAAACAGTCCGATCAGGCAGCAAAACACGGCTGTCGGCGGATTCGACAGCATACTGAAGCAAAAGCAGGCTGAAAACGAGGAGATTAAGTTCTCAAAGCATGCGGAGCTCAGACTGCAGTCCAGGAACATCAACCTCACTCAGGCGCAGAAGGACAAGATGAAGGAAGCGGTTGCAAGAGCGGAATCCAAAGGAGTACGCGATTCGCTGGTATTGATGGACAACCTTGCATTCGTGGTCAACGTCAGGAACAGGACGGTAATCACGGCGGCAAACAGCAATGAGCTGAAGGAAAACGTCTTTACCAACATCGACGGAGCAGTAATAGTATGACAGCCGGACCCTTTCGGGAGGCTGGACATCCCTGAATGACGGATGGGATGTGACAAATAAGAAGGAGGTCGAACATCAGATATGATGAGATCAATGTTCTCTGGCGTGTCGGGTCTCAGGGCACACCAGACCAGAATGGACGTTATAGGCAACAACGTTGCCAACGTCAACACGGTAGGTTTTAAATCGGGAAGGGTTACCTTCCAGGAAATATTCAGCCAGACTTTAAAGGGCGCAAGCTCGCCTGACGCAATGTCGGGCAGGGGTGGTACGAACCCGATGCAGATAGGCCTTGGCCTTGGCGTCGGAGCAGTCGATACCATAACTACCAGAGGCAGCCTGCAGAGGACCGACAATCCGACGGATATGTCGATCGAAGGCGACGGCTTCTTCATCTGCAAGGGCGGCAGCGCAGATACGTTCAAATTCACAAGGGCAGGCAACTTCGGAATAGACAAGCTCGGCAACCTCGTCACAGGCAGCGGCCTCAATGTATACGGCTGGCAGGCACTTAAGACAGACGGCAGCGGAGATTTCGACACCGAGAAGCCGATCGAGCCCATCAATCTCTATTCTGACGGATACAGAAACAAGAGGATAATCGCGGCTAAGGCAACGTCTGTTGCAGAACTTTCGGGAAACCTGGATTCGGCTAAGGCAGTTACGGCTACTCCTGCAGCAACCGACAAGTTTACGGTACCTATGACGATCTATGATTCTCTCGGCAACGACTACAAGGTGACGGTCAACTTCTGGAAAGCATCTGCTCCCTCGGCAACGGGATCTACCTGGACCTGGGATATAACTGCACCTACAGGTATGACCGCAACGTGGCCTGCAACTAACACACTTGCGTTTAACGACGACGGAATAATGACTACATCGCCGGCTACTGCAAACGTGACATTTACACCTGCCGCAACAACCGGTACTGGTGCCTTTCCAGTAAGTCTTGATTTTTCAAAAATAACGTCTTTCGCTGCAGACAACTCTGTCAAACCCAAGAGTGTCGACGGTTACCCGTCCGGTAACCTCGTAAGCTTCAGCGTAGGCGCCGACGGCATACTGACAGGTATATACGACAATGGTCAGCAGCAGTCCCTCGGACTTATGGCTCTATCCGGCTTCGAGAACCCATCCGGTCTGCAGAAGGTCGGAGACAACATGTACATACCGACCACGAACTCAGGCGACTACAAAGCGGTAAAAGCCGGCTCCAACGGCGTTGGCACGCTGAACCCCGGAACGCTTGAAATGTCCAACGTCGATCTTTCAAAGGAATTTACGGAAATGATCATCACACAGAGGGGTTTCCAGGCAAACAGCCGTATCATCACGACATCGGACGAAATGCTTCAGGAGCTTGTAAATCTCAAGAGATAACACAGCTGATGCGATGATCGGACAGTAAGTTTGCAGCAGGACGGGCCAATCACAGACAGACAATAGAGCGGGGCAGGGGTATTATTTCTTTGCCCCGCTCATACTCCAAAAATTATGCTACATAAACTGACAAATTATTTCGATATAATATAGAGAAAAATACAGATAAAGGCTAATTTTGAAATTATCTATTGAGTTTTAGGGGTAAAAAGAATATGATTAAACTAACCAGGCTTAACGGCTCGGTGTATGTCCTGAACAGCGAACTTATTGAAACGGTTGAAGCGACGCCGGATACGGTCATTTCGACGACCGACGCCAAAAAATATGTCTGCAGGGAATCCGTCGATGAAGTAATCGAAAAGATTATCGCCTTCAGAGGGAGGATATTGATTTACGCAGACACTCACAAATGATAGAGGGGGCATAAGGTTTGGAGTCTAAAGGTACATCGTTCATTCTGATCATCATAGTTGCAGTTCTTGCGCTGACACTGGCAGCTCTTGCAGGTTATCTGTTCATAGTACAGGGCTCATCCAATTCGGATAAAAACGTGCCGACGGCAAACGGAACGACTGTCAAAGACGTGCCGAAGGAGGAGGATTTGGTCAAGATCCCGCTCTATGAGAGTGCACGTTTTTTCAATCTGAAAAGCGCTGATCCGGAAAAAACCTCCATTATTCAGGTAATGGTTACTATGAAATGTTATAAGACTCTGAAGCATGATAAAAAAGCTGTCGTGTCCGAGATTATTTCTTCGCGCTCCGATGAAATTCAGGAGCTTGTGACTAAATTTTTCCTTACTCTGACAATAGATCAGGTGAAGGATCCTGCGGTTATGGATAAAGCGAAGGTAGATTTGAAAAAACAGATAAATGAAATGCTTAACGAAGGTAACAAGGATCCGGAGGATATAATATATACCGTAATATTCTCAGAGTGGATTTCCCAGTAAAGTGATTTGCGAAGCAACCACAATTAGAATTTTATCCTCGGAAAGAGAGGTGGTTAAAAGTGGGAGACATTCTGTCTCAAAATGAAATAGATGATCTCTTGAAAGCGCTCAGTACGGGTGAAATAGACGCGCAGGAGATACAGACCACCAAGCAGGAAAAAAAGGTCAGGACACACGATTTTCGCAGAGCCAGCAAATTTGCCAAAGACCAGATAAAGACATTGAATATAATTTACGATAACTATGCCCGACTTGTTACAAACTTCCTCACAGGCTATCTCAGGACGCTCGTACAGGTCGACGTGGTCACGGTGGAAGCGCTGCCCTACAGTGACTTCAGCAACTCGGTCTCCAACCCGGTCATCCTCTCGATCATAGATTTTGCGCCTTTGACCGGTTCAATAATTCTTGAAATGGAACCCCACGTAGCATTTGCGCTTGTCGACAGGATATTGGGCGGCAAGGGCTCTACGATGGAGAGGATAAGGGAGTTTACAGAAATAGAGCTGGCGATCATTGAAAGGATAATAATTCAGATACTCAATCTCATGCGTGAGCCATGGGAGAACGTATTGTCGATCAGACCCAGACTGGACAAGATCGAGACAAACGCGCAGTTTGCGCAAATAGTGGCCCAGAACGAAACTGTAGCGCTGATAACGCTGAGCGCCAGGGTCGGGGATGTCGACGGCATGATCAACATATGCATACCCCACATGGTCGTTGAGCCAATAGTTTCAAAGCTGAGCACAAAGTTCTGGTTCTCGAATGTTGAAAAGGAAGCAACCCCTGAAATGAAGGAAAGTATAGAAAACAGGGTGGAAAATACATTGGTGCCCGTTAGGGCCGTACTAGGGAAGACCTCCATATCGGTAAACGACTTCATAGAACTGCAGCCGGGTGACGTACTGCCGCTCGACACGGGAGTCAACGACGATATGGAAATACTTGTAGGAAACCTTCTGAAATTTTACGCAACACCCGGTGTAAAGAAAAACAAGGTTGCGGTTAAAATTTCAAAGGTCCTGAAAAGGGAGGATGAATAATGGGAGACATGTTGTCGCAAGCCGAAATAGATGCTCTGCTCAACGGAACCTCTTTTGACCAGCCGTCTTCAGGTAGCGGCGCTGAAGCTCTGGATTCCCAAGAGGTAGATGCGCTTGGCGAAATAGGTAACATCAGCATGGGCACATCAGCAACGACATTGTTCACACTGCTCGGGCAGAAGGTCACCATCACTACTCCTACGGTAACCGTAAGCAGTTGGGATGAGATCGCCAGCGAATATTCCACCTCTTATGTTGGCGTAAAGGTAGAATACACCAACGGCCTTATCGGCAGCAACCTGATGATATTGAAGGAACTCGACGTCAAGATAATAACCGATCTCATGATGGGCGGAGACGGCGCCAATACCGACGGCAACCTGTCGGAACTGCACCTGAGCGCTATCAGCGAAGCCATGAACCAGATGGTCGGATCTTCGTCGACTTCGATGTCCTCGATGTTTGACAAGAGGATAGATATTTCGCCTCCGAAAGCGTTCATATTCGATATGAACAACATCAGACAGAACATAAATATCGATGAAGGCGAAAAGGTCGTAAAAATAGCTTTCAAGATGGTTATAGGTACGCTTATCGACAGCGAGATCATGCAGATATTACCTCTTCCTTTCGCAAAAAAGATGGTGGAGAATCTGCTGAATATGGATACCGGTTCAGGCACGTTCGAATTGCCGAAGGAAGTAACACAGCCATCTCAACCTGCCAAGCCGCAGAGACAGGCAGCACCGCCGCCGCAGCAGCCGCAGGCCGCTCCGCCCGTATACAGCCAGCCTCAGCCTCACCCGCAGGCACCGGGCTACCAGACGGAATACATATACGAACAACCGCCGGAGCCGAGGCAGGTTAGGGAGCCGGTCAATGTACAGCCTGCCCATTTCCAGAATTTCGATGAAAACAGGATCGTACTCGACCGCAAGAATATTAGCCTTATCATGGACGTGCCTCTTCAGGTCACCGTAGAACTCGGAAGAACCGAGAGACTGATAAAGGATATCCTTGAATTCAGTCCAGGTTCCATTATAGAGCTCGACAAGCTTGCCGGCGAACCTGTCGATATACTTGTCAACGGCAAGGCGATCGCAAAGGGCGAAGTAGTGGTAATAGACGAAAGCTTCGGCGTCAGGATAACCGATATCATCCACCCGAGCAAGCGTTTATGATATACTTCCGCAGAAAATAGCGAATTAGTAATATTTTAGTCGATCTCTGACAAAATGATTCTTGATTATACAGCGATGAAATGTTAACATAAATTTAGACGGCTCAATAACTCACATAATAAGGGGAGAGAATTATGGGGAAAAGGATTTTGATTGTTGACGATGCTGCTTTTATGAGAATGATGATCAAAGACATTCTCAGTAAAAATGGTTACGAAGTAGTTGGAGAAGCCGAACACGGCGGCCGTGCAATTGAAAAATACAAAGAGCTGCTGCCTGACCTCGTTATTATGGATATCACCATGCCGGAAGTCGATGGCATACAGGCCGTAAAAGAAATAAGAAAAATAAACTCCGATTCCCAGGTAATTATGTGTTCCGCCATGGGACAGCAGGCAATGGTTATTGAGTCGATCCAGGCCGGAGCAAGGGACTTTATCGTGAAACCTTTCCAGGCAGAGAGAGTTATCGAAGCAGTGAAAAAGGTATTAGGCTGATCGAACGGTACATAAAAAGCCGGTACGGGCTTAACCGCCGGGCGGCGTTAAACCGGGGGTTGATACGGGGATGGGCGTTGAAGCAAAGGTGTTGCTATATTTCATTGGCTTCTGTTCAGTGCTTTATTTGGCGTATATAGCTACAAAATACATAGCCAATAAGCAAAGCAAGGCAATGAAAAGCAAAAATATCAGCGTGGTCGAAACAGTCATGCTCAGTCCCGATAAAAGGCTGCATCTTATCAAAGCGGGCAAGAGTTATGCACTTATTGCAACGACGTCCAAAACTGTGGAATTTCTAACCACGGTGGAGCTTGATGAAGAAGCGGTACAGGAAACGGTTCCTGTAGAAAATGGTTTTTCATTCGATTTCAAGTCGATATTTGAGAAGTATTCGGGCTTGTATGGATCCAAAAAGGATAAAAATTCGGCAGTAACTGAAAATGAGGCTCCCCAGAACATTTCTGAAGGACACGATTTCAGAACGAATCTTGGAAAATTGAAATCGATTGTTGGCAGTAACAAGTACAAGGTCAAAGAAAACGGGGATGACGTTACAAATGAAAAGTAGATTGAGAGGTTTGCAGATCGCAATCGTTTTTCTTATAATGACTTTTTTCTCTTCAAATGCTTACGCTGAAACGACGTTTCCTTTCAAATTCGGTTTCAACGTTGAGCCTGCCTCTTCGCCCCAGGAGGTGTCCTCCAGCATCCAGATACTTTTGATTCTTACAGTCCTTTCGCTTGCCCCTTCAATAATAATAATGATGACATCCTTCACACGAATAGTGATCGTGCTGTCATTCCTAAGAAATGCGCTGGGTACCCAGCAAATGCCGCCAAATCAGGTTTTGATTGGGCTTGCTTTGTTTTTATCCCTTTTTATCATGACGCCTGTTATCAACGATATAAATACACAGGCCTATGAGCCTTACAATAAAGGGACCATAACGCAGCAGCAGGCGCTCGACAACTCGGGGAAGGTCATGAAGGGATTTATGCTCAAACAGTTCGGACATAATGAGAAGGATCTGGCTTTTTTCGTATCGCTCGCAAAGATACCCACGCCCGTAAAGGATCCCATGGACCTTCCCCTGACCGTCGTCATCCCGGCATTCATAATAAATGAGCTTACGATCGCCTTCAAGATAGGCTTTTTGATGTACATACCCTTTTTGATAATAGATATGGTGGTGTCGAGCACTTTAATGTCCATGGGCATGATGATGCTTCCGCCAGTTATGATTTCACTTCCGTTTAAAATCTTGCTGTTTATTTTGGTCGACGGGTGGGGACTTATTTCGAAAACCCTTGTCTCGTCATTTATCACATAGCGGCTGCTTGATTATTTCAAGCTTTCGATGGGATTTATCGCATACATAACGTACAACGCCATTTATATAGCGGGCGAGATCATAGACATGCAGGTAGGCTTCGGTATCGTGAACGTTATGGATCCGATGAGCAATATACAGGTGCCTGTAACAGCAAACGTTTATTTTATTATAAGCATGCTGGTCTTCCTTTCGATAAACGGACATCACATGCTTATAAAAGCGCTGTTTGACAGCTTTACTACGTTGCCGGTAGGAACGGCCAAGTTTAATCCGGGTATTACCGATACTTTTGTAGGCCTGTTCAGTTCCGTATTCTCGACCGGCTTCAAGATAGCTGCTCCCATAGTGGCGACCATTCTTATTGCGGATATAGTACTGGGTACTATTTCGAGGATGGTTCCGCAGATGAACATATTTGTTATAGGCATGCCGCTGAAGATCATTGTGGGTATAAT
>DATALQ010000038.1:0-124177 GCA_036260935.1 Clostridia bacterium | reverse complement strand
AATTTCAGATACTATATTTAAAAAGTTTGTCGATGAAGCATATCATATTGAAAATGATAGTTTGTTTCAGTTGAATCCCACCGAATTTCCAACTATTCCTGAGTACATTATTAAGCTTTGCGATAACGGGATCGCACTTTTAGAAGAGTAGGGTGTTTAAACAATATTTTTACGTGAAGCTCACAAATTAGGTATTATGACTAAACAACTTCGATATACTTTCTTTGTAAAGATAAACAAAAGGAAGTAGTTATATTGGTTGTTAACTATAATTTCAATTGTGCCTGGGATCTGCAAAAAAAGGACCGCATCTCTCATTTGTTGTCAGAGCGAGTCTTATTAATTTTAGGAATTAAGATATTTAGAGTGATAAGTTGCCTCAATTTTTGTGAAAAAGAATGGTTTAAAGAAATATTATCAGAAAATACTATGGTTCTATCCAATGATGAACTTGCTGTAATACATATTATCGAAGCTTCATGCGTAAAGATGTACGAGTTAGTTTTAGAGAAAGATATCTTACTTTCTTTACTAAAACCGGGAGCAGGGCAGCTTCATTTTGATGATTTGATATTAGAACTTAAAAATATTATTCAAAACAATTAACTATATAAAAGAAACACATCATTCAATGATCATCTGTGTTTTTTAGTGAACTATGTTGTATATTTTAAATACTTTTGTCCCCAAATCGTCCCCAATTGAGTTTTATGTCAACAATTCTCCGGGTAAAGCAAAACCCCAGAGGCTTTATTCCTCCAAGGTTTCATTTTTGGTTGCGGGGGCAAGATTTGGACTTGCGACCTTCGGGTTATGAGCCCGACGAGCTACCGGACTGCTCCACCCCGCGATATATTGTCTGCCGCTGAAACATCTCGTATCTCAACAGCGCTTTTACAGTATAACACCGAAAGGCCAACATTGCAAGCAAATTGCGTAACATTTTTAAGCCAATTTGAACCACTTTTAAGGCAAAATCAGGGATAATTCGACTATACTGATTTTTTACCGCCAAAATCGCGCGGGTATAATGGATGAGGTTCATAACATCAAGCGCTTATCTCATCAAGCATTTATCTTTTTCAGCAGCCAGGCCATATTACCGCCCAGGTTGACCAGCGTGCGCTTGCCTTCCTCGTCATTTTGCACATCTCCGGGGCTTAATGCCTGGACCATGTTCCAATATGTCGAACCCGGTACTATCATTTCGGAGATCCCAAAGAAGAAGTTAATCGCAGAATAGACGAAGTTTGCACCCGACCTTCTCACTGCCACGACTGCTGCGCCTACTTTCCTCTTCATCAGGCCGCCGTTGGCCATTGCAACGTACCCGCCGCGGTCTATAAGCGCCTTCACTTCAGCGGTTACATTGCTGAAATACGTCGGTGAACCAATAAGCACGCCGTCCGCTTCAAACATTTTGGCTAGTATCTCATTCATGTCGTCGTCAGTCCTGGCGCACTTCCCGTCCTTGTTGGACCAACATTTGCCGCATGCCAGACAGCCGTATACCTTCCTGCCGCCGAGCTGGACCAGTTCTGTTTCGATTCCTTCCTTTTCGAGTTCAGCCAATACTATTTTAAGGCTCTGCGCAGTATTGCCGTTGTGCTTCGGGCTTCCGTTGAATGCTACTACCTTCATTGCTGCCACCTCGATTGATTTATTGTAATAACTTTAACACATTGTTTTAGAAAATACACTGTATTAATATATGCGAATCTAGTAGAATAAAATGGATTATTCGGCATGCGGTTTCCACTATGCTGTTGTCCGGGGAAAAGCATCAGACAAAGGCATGACGGCACGGAGTTATAGCCTAGGCCGTATGGAGCAGAAAAAAGAGCAAAAGCCCATGGCCGCATACAACATAAAGATGGACAAAAGCCCATGGCGCATACCAGAAAGAAGGTAACAGGGAAATGATTAAGGGATTCTTCAGCGTGTTCTTTGTAAAACCGTCAATGGTTGTAGAAGCGCAGAAAGCCAAATTCAAGCCCATATTTATACTTCAGGTCCTGATTTTTCTCGGAATATTCATCGTTACCCAGATAGCTTCTGCAATACCGGTGGTCATGTATATAATACTGATGATGATCTACAAAAGGAATCTTGCGCTGCAGCCGGATTCCGTACCCGGCATGTCGCTGGCTCTTCTGTTCTGCACTAGCGTTACCACCCTGCTGGTCATCGTTTACTGCCGTTTCATAGAAAAACGCAGCTTTAATTCGATGGGCTTTACCAGGTACAAGGCTGCCAGGCATTATCTGAAGGGTCTGCTTGTCGGATTCGTGATGTTCGGCGCCAGTGTGTTGATATCTGCTGCGGCGGGTACGCTCGAATACAACGGCATAGTGCTTGGAAGCGGTCTGATACTGCTGTTTGCCTTTTTCGCAGGCTTCGTACTACAGGGCATGAGCGAGGAGGTGGCTATGAGGGGCTACTTCATGGTGTCGGTAGCCACGAAAGCGCCTGTTATCGTAGCGATCCTTGCAAATTCGGTGATCTTCGCACTGATGCATCTGCTGAACGATGGAATTACTGCCCTATCGTTGGTCAATCTTACGCTATTCGGTGTTTTTGCCTCGGTCTATACGCTTAAATCAAACAGTTTATGGGGCATTGGCGCCATTCATACGATGTGGAATTTTGCACAGGGCAATATTTTCGGGATAGCAGTCAGCGGTAATAAAATGGAGACGTCAGTGTTTTCCTTCACGCCGACTGACGCGGGCGCTTTGATAAACGGCGGAAGCTTCGGGCTTGAGGGCGGTCTGGCGGTTACGGCGGTATTGCTGGCCGGCGTCGTCGTGACAATGCTCGTCAAAGGACGAAGTCAAAAGGTTTTGCAGTCGGAATCCGCTGTGGTATAAGGAACGTCTGCCTTGGTATCTGCTGCAGTATAAAGAACGCTACATTTAGAATCGTATGGCTGTCATAATAATTGCGGCATTATCGTCAGCTGAGAATAATGAATGTCCGCTGTCGGAATCCACCGCAACATAAGGAACGTCTGCCTTGGGCCGCGCCGTAAAATGAACGATCTTTCTATAAGTGGTCCATGGCAATCAGATGATTTTCCAATAGCCTTCTTTCCTGTGTTACAAGGTTATCCACATAATCTCTGATATTGAACACCATATTTTTATACTTGAATTCGAGCTGTATGCCGTACTCGCTTTTTCCGAACATAGACCTCTTTCTGACCACAGTGCCGTCTATATTGAGAACGTTGTCGAATATGCAGATATTGACCTCTACGCTGTCCTCCACCTGCAATTCCGTTTCGCTGCATATTCGCAAGCCGTCATAGCTGATATCCTTTATGCATATGGATGAGAGGTTTTCCTTTCGCAGACCGTGCTTGATGTACCCGAATATCGAGACCGGGTGCCTTGTACTCCTTCTTCTTTCTACCGCGAACGAAGTCATGTCTGGTGAAATGGTTAGTTCATCTTCATCAGCCTTTGAAAGCACAAACCCACCGAAAATCTTTACTTCATTGCCCTTATCTTCTTTATCGATCTTACCGAACGTTACGGGATCCCCTTTTGAAATGTTATTGAAAGGATCCATGGGCTCGTTCAGCTTTACTGTGAAAAAATTATCGATGGTACCGCTGACAAGAGAGCAGGTTAAAGGCTTGGACTTCGAAAAATGAAGAAGTGCAAGGTAGTCTGTTTTTTGACGGCTCATGTTTCCTCCCCGTAGTTGAACAAAATGCTTGCAGAGTGCCAGGAAAGAGTAACCGGTTAACGCCTTAAAACTAATAGGATTATATATATAATTATAATAGGATTGTAACATTTTTCAATAAAAAATGTGCGAAATACATACTATCATATTTTAAATTGTCGAACGCCAGATTTAGCAAGTATTTCGTGCGTTTCACAAAAACCTGTTAATCAACCGGATCCGAAAGCTGTCCGTTTTTACCGGTTTAACCGCATTGACCAGATTGACCTGTTTTCCGTTTTGTCTGGTTTTACCGGGTTAACCGTTTTCTCTGGTTTAACCACTGTGTCTGCTTTGCCGTTTGACCGCTTTAACCGGTTCAACCGCTTTGTTCGCTTTGGCCAGATTGCCCGGTTTAACCACATTGTCCGCTTTGCCCTGTTTGGCCGCTTTGACCACTTTCACTGTTTTCACCGGTTTTGCCTTTTTTGCCGATTTTACCACATTTACCGCATTTTTTTCTCCGTGCCTTTATCTCCGCTATTATCCAAATCATTATGGGCAGTATCACCTGCATCGGAAAAGCATAATACGAATAAACCTTAAAGGCCCAATATCTCATTTCCATGATATTGTCATAAACTATGTAGGAAAAGTATATCATCAACAAGCCCAACTGAATGACGATCGATCGGTAATCCTTCAGATTGAACAGCCTGCCGAGCCCTTTACAGGCGACCAACAGGCAGATCGAGCTTTTAATGAATACGCCGTACACAAATACAAGGGCATCCGTGACTTCAATCCTCTGTATGAAATCACCGATGCTTATCCTGCTTACCGCCTCATATGAAGGAAAATAGAAGCTGCCGAGCATGTTGCCCAATATAAGGATGTTTCTGGCCGACGTAATTATTATGATGGCTCCTGAAATAAAAGCTCCGGTCAAATAGACCTTAACATTTGATTTTTTTGTTTTCAGCGATGAAAAAATGCCGATAAATATTACTGTTTCGGCAAAGGGAAATGAAAAAGCAGAAAATGCGCCTTTCATTATCTGGGATGGGGCATTTCCTAAAACCGGCTTGATATGGTCGAAGTGAAGCTGTGATATTCCAAATATCTGTACCAATAATAAAATAAAGAGGATTATCGGAACAAAATAAGTAGTAGTTCTGCCCAATACCTCAATACCCAGGCGAACACCTGCTATTATCACCAGTCCCAGGCAGAACATGGAGACAAACAAAGGGGTTTCGGGCAGCGCCGACGTATTCATGAATTCACCGAAATTTCGAAGCACGAGCGCCCCAAGGTGAAACGAATACAGAATATATATTATCGATACGAACTTACCGAAAATTTTTCCGAGAATCAAGTCCAAAATCTCGAACAAATCCTTGCCCTGGAAAAGGGATAGAATCCTGGAATAAACAAGCAGCATCGGGATGCACATGATCAAACCTATTATCCCGGCAATCCATGCATCATTTTTAGCATCTCCAGCGATACCGATAATGAGGGTACTTCCGATTATAAAGGTGATTACGAGCACAATTCCTTCCTTATCTGTAATTTGCTCTTTTTGCATAAAACCCAGCTTTCCAAAACTATTTTCCGAATATCGAAGTTATTAAGTCTTGGATTGGTTTTACGGGGCTCGGGAATTTCACTCCAAGACAAAGCAACACGGCAAGGGTAAACGAAAAAATTCCCAGCACGACATTGACCCAGAAGTCACGCCGGTACTTTTTCTTATATAAGGGCCTTAAATCAAATATGACTAAAAAGAAATAACCTGCCAGCGCCAATATGAGCATCGCCGTTAATCACCCTTTTCAAAGGATTTTGCAAGCGTGGCACTATTTTTAATATGCACCCTTGTTTTAACCTTCACCTTCAGGTCTTTAAAAATTTCTTCCCAATTTTCACTCATGTTATCCCATGCATTTATGTCATTGTTTCTAAGTTCCAATCCAAATTTGAATATATCGGCGTCAAATTCCTTCTGTACTTTCTTAATCAATGCTTCGATCTGCTGCTTTAATGCGGTTTCGGAAATTTGCTCCAGCTTTTTTCGTCCATCCTCGTCGATATAGTTCCGGGAACCATCTATTTCGTCGATTGCAACCGTTACATCGACATTAAGATTTATTTCAATATCCTTTCCATTTACAACGGGCTTGGTTTTTGTTTTACTTTTGAAGATTTCAAGCGAGACTGGGGTAGTTCCGCCGTCTTTCGGCATTTCGACCAGTACTCCGCCTTTCACTTCATTTCTGATGAAAAGAAGATACTTGGTTTCTTCTCCACCCAGAAAACCCGCCAATTTATCGTTTTTAATGATAGCAGTCCCTAATATTTGCGGTACGGTTTTATCGTCTGCCTTCTTCAGCCTGACAGTAGGTATAATTGTTGAAAACTCTTTTGTTTTCGATTGTATATCAAACTCCAGTACGTCCATTATAGGAGCCTTACTAAGGCTTTCCTGGCTTTTCAACATATCACTCAATTCTATTGACTTTATACTCTCAACCACTGTCTGCCCGGTAAGGATCTCTGCCGCCGTAGCTCCTTCCGAAACCATGATATAAACATCCTCCCGTGTTTCCGAGTCACGTGTATACCAGTCCATGATATGTGTGAAACCCTCGGCGGCTATTTCCTTACTCAGGATGATTATTTTCGAATGGCTCCAGTATAGCCTATCACCGGTCACTGATATTGCGTTCCTGGCAGCGTCAAACACAGTCTTACCCTCTGTGGAGACCACCTTTGACAATGTTTTCGTTTCTTTACCGCCTGTTGTTCTTGCAACCTCTACAGTCAGCTTATATCTTTCGGTTGTTCCCTTGTCAATGGCAACACCAACAACAATGGCAAGTTTGTCTATCTCCCTGTAATTCCAGCACCCTGTCATGAACATAAGGTTTACAGTGATAAGTATTACCGAAATTAGGGTTCTTGCAGCCTTGACAGTCTTGACAGCCTTCATGCCTGATTTTTTCCCCCGCCCTTCGCGGATGCCTGCCTGACAAGGTCTCTGCCCCCAATGATCTTGGGCCTCAGGGTCATAGTCCACCACGGAGCACGGATCCATGCGTCCTGCCCGTCTTTGTTTTTAGCCCTTGTAACATTCATCATATAGGGTACGCCAAAAGAGCGGATACTCATCAGGTGCAGGTAAAGTATGATGAAGCACATCACAAATCCGTAGATCCCCAAAAAAGAGGCGCCTAATAGCATAATAGTACGGAATATAATAGTAGCTCCGATGAAATTCATGTTAATCAGAGTCGTGATCCCTGTCACTGCCGTGACTATAATGACGGGAGCGCTTACCAGCCTCGCTTCGACTGCGGCCTGCCCCAGTACAAGCGTTCCGACGATATTCACCGCCTGGCCTATTGGCGCCGGCATCCTTGTACCGGCCTCACGCAAAACATCAAACAGAAAAAGCATGGCGAATAGGGATAACGCAGTAGGGAAAGGAACATCCTGCCTTGATGCCGAAATGCTCAATAAAAGCGGCGTAGGCAGCATTTCCTGGTGATAGGCCACGAGCGACAGAAATATCGCGGGAATAGCAATGGTGGTAACTGCAGTAAGGCCTCTCGTTGCCCGGTTTATGGTGCTGAAAATATAATTATTGTAGTAGTCTTCATTTGCCTGAAAGTTTTCACCTACTAAAAACGGTACTGTCAATACGAATGGGCTTCCATCTACAAACAGCGCTATTCTGGCCTCCAGCAGCTTTGCGGCAATTACATCCGGCCTTTCGCTGTGGCCCACAGTCTCAAACGGCGAATACGGCGCGTCCTTTATGAGTTCCTGGATATATCCCGAGTCTATAATTCCGTCGATGTTGATCTTGTCCAGACGCTGCTCCAATTCGTTCAGGACGCCCTCGGGGGCAAGTCCCTCAATATAGCAGATACAGGTTTTTGTATGCGTTCTCGCACCGATTTCCCTGAATTTAAACTTCAGGTCGGGATTGTTTATTTTGCGCCGTACCATCGATAAGTTCACAATGATCGATTCCGTAAAGCCTTCCCTCGGCCCCCGCACGACCCTGGTGGACTCAGGTTCGGTGATCGACCTCGATTGCCAGCCTTTTGTACTGATAACAAGAGCCTTTTCATATCCCTCCAGTAAAAACAGCGTATCTCCGTAGATTACCGAGCCGACTATTTTATCGACGTCAGTCTCCGGAGTTACGCTGTTTGATACAATGACTTTCTTTCTCAATTCCTCAAGGAGGTCACTGCTGTTAATGTCCTTCGACAAATCGTTGCGAAGGATGGGTTGGATTATGTTTTCGTTGACGATCTCGGTATTTACCATTCCGTCGAGGTATATAATGCAGCATTTTGCCGCTTTCAACCGCTTATTCTGGAACTCCCTGATGATCAAAGTCCCATCTTTACTGAAAATGCCTTTGAATAAAGCTATATTATTTGCCAATGATGTGTCCAGCTGCTTTTTATTTGCTCCAGCGTTTGTATCTTTATTGGTTTCTTTACTGCTTTCATTATTGCTTCCACCGCAACCGGGCTTTTTATAGTGTAATTTATTTTGCATTTTATCACCCGGATTTATTATTACCATAAGCTTTGTAAATAAGCATTTTCATTTACCTTTACCAATGCTCGCAAGCTCCTGAAGATAAAAATTCTCCTCTCTTATCATATGATCTGGCATCAGAGGCTTCAGAACGCCGAGGACTTTGCATTTCACCTTGAGATCCCTTATCCTGGCCAGGAAGCAGGTAAATTCCTCCAACTTCTTTTTAGCCTGTTCATTGAGAAGCTCGAGGTTTCCGTCACTCAAGCCTGTTCTGATCAGCATCCTGCTCAATTCCTCGGTCTTTATCGAAAGGCAGTTGAATATTCTTTCGAATTCCTGTGCTTCGTTGATAAAGATCTTTTCCGTGGGGTCGAGGCCACAGGCAATAGTTGCCGCATGCCCCGCGGCGTCGGGGATCCACAGCTTGTTCAGCTCAATGTTTTCCTGAAGCCTGTTCGGCTGGGTCTGGACATTTTTTTGCATCCTGACAATAGTGTTGCAGAACTCCATTGCTTCATTTATCATGTGGTTATAAAAGGTCGGCGGCAGGCTGGAGTTCAGTTGGCATGTGAGCTGCCTCGCCAGCAGCAGCCTTTTGAAGTTGATAAGGTTCAAAAGAAGGTTCATTGCCTGGCTCAATAACTGATTGAACGCGTTTGCATCATTCGCCGCGATGCTTTTGGTCTGTTCGTGAAGCACTGAAAATGCCTCTTTATAGTAATTTGCGAAACGTATCGCTTCCTGTTCATTGTATGACAGCGAGGTGAGGATGAACTCCCCGTGGTCCCTCATTATCCCAGTCCAAAATCTCATTTTCTCTATTGGGCTCAGCATATAGAAATTCCCTCCTGTACGGTCACTATAACATCGTATGACACAGGAGGGAATTAGGTTACATAATATGGGGTTTACGCTGCTTATTCTGTTATGCTACATGTGGCATGGCCCGCCAGCAATCCACAGCCGGTAATCCATAGCCGGTAATCCACAGCCAGCAATCCACAGCCGGCCCTGCCCAAGCCGGGAGACCGCCCTGCCCGGGAGACCGCCCTGCCCGGGAGACCTGGACAGGGGTCTGCATTATCCGCTCTGTCTATTGAACCTCAAACCACTCGTTCATCCAGTCCCTGTCCGGATCATTTCCGTTGTCGTCCTTGTTGTAGTTGGCGGAAATCTGTATACTTTCGGGGTTTTTAAGCATTGCCAGCGGAATCTTCAGCTCTACGGCTTTATTATAACCGAGCGGTATGATGCCTGCATGCCCTTTGGCTTTATTGCTCTCATCGTCAATAAAAGCGATCCTGTCATCAACGTAACAGAGTGCGGTATATTCTCCCTCATCGTCACCGTCAGTATCAATATTGATGTCGAGATCGGGCTTGATTCCGGTGGCTTTCAGCCCGATGTAAAGGTATTTCTCGTCCCTTGCCGCATAGAGATCTGTAATGTCAAACTTTCCGTCGGCGACATCGCCTGCAGGATCGGAACCAACAGGCTCGATTCCCTTCCAGCCTGCTAGATTGCCGTCGAGCGATATCGTCAGCTGGAGCCTGGCTGAAGCAGCTGTGGCATCGGCTGTAGTGAGGCCTGTTATCTGTACAAACCTCGTCCTGTTTTTAGTATCGCCGACACCAAGCTGGCCGCGATCATTACGCCCACTGGCCCACAAGGTCCCGTCCTTCTTTAGCACCAGGAAATGATCGTCCCCTGCGGCTGCTTTGGCAACGTTGCTCATTATCTTTACAGGTTTGTATTTATAGTTCGTAGTGCCGTCGCCGAACGCTCCGCATTCATTTTCACCCCAGGCCCACAGCGTACCGTCGGTTTTGATGGCCACGTAATTACTCGGGCTGCCATTGACGTCTGTCACGCTGGTCAAAAGCTTTACCGGTTTCGAGAACCTGCCGGTAAAGTCTTTGCCGGCGCCCCAAAGCACCCCGTCCTTCGTTATGAAGTAGCTCTGGTTGCTGCCAGCATATATCTTTTTAACATTGGATTTCAGTTTGAAGGGAGTCAGTCTGTCCTTCCCGGTGCCGTCTCCCAACTGTCCCTTCCAATTTCTGCCCCAGACATAAAGGTCGCCGCTACCCTTGAGCACCATCAAATGGCCTTCTCCGGAGGCTACGGTCTGAACGCCGTCCATGATCTTGTGCGGCGTCATCTGAGGATTTTCATTGCCGTTTAGCAGCTGTCCGTCAATATTGAGGCCCCATACCCAAAGGGTACCGTCGTTTTTGATTACCGCGGAATGGTTTGAATTACCGGACGCGACTACTTTAACATCCGAGAGGATCTTTACAGGCAGGGAACAGTCATAATTTGTACTGCCGTTTCCGATGCGTCCTCCGTAACTGAAGCCCCATACCCACAAGGAGTTATCGTTAGTTATAGCGTAACAGGTGCCGTAGGTACCTCCGATAGACTTCACATTACCCATGACAAGCGTCGGTCTGGTCCGAATATTGTCAGCTTTCTTGCTGTATCTCACACCCAGGGTTCCGTCGCCTGCAATTCCGCTCTCATTGTTGCCCCAGACCCAGACCGTGCCGTCGCTACGCAAGGCCATAGAATATCCCCAGCCGGCCTCTATATCAATTATTTTCAAAGGAGCCTGGGGGCGCCGGACGACAGGAGCACTGCTGTCTTGGGCAGTAGTAGCACTGCTGCCCTGTGTGGCAGGAGTGCTGCTGTCTTGCGCAGCAGTAGCACTGCCACCCTGCGCGGCCTGCGCCGGACTGAATCCGGACAGGGAAACCGACAGGAGTATCGAAAATGTTGCCAGCGCCAGTGAGAAAACCCTTTTATGACTCCTGTTCATAAAGTTACCTCCTGATATACTTTGCTGCCTGCTTGATAGTGATTTGCGGCGATATTGATATGTTAATCTACTTTTGATATGTTTCTTTATTTTAAAGTATGTGATTTATTTTTGGTATGCTGCTTCATTTTTGATATGTTGCTTCATATTATTTGTCCATAATAACTTACTGTACCATATTAGTCTTAAGGCGTTTGATCCTGTATTTCATAAAGCCATAAAGGACAAATACCACAACAAGCGTACATGCTGAAACGAACTGCGACGTCGAAAGAATACCGACACTGCCTCTGGGGTCGTTACGCAAGAACTCGACGAAAAATCTGCCCACGCTGTATAAAGTCAAATATAGCAATACTATTTTACCTTTCTCTCTTTTTCTCCGCGAATAAAGGATCAGTGTTAATGCAATCAGAAAATCGCCGGCGCTGGAAAACAGCTGGGTCGGCATCAGACTGATGCCGTTTGGTGCATAGGACGATTGATTGAAAACGACCCTCAAAAAACTATCGGTCTCTCTACCATAGCAGCAGCCGGCAAGAAAACAGCCAATCCTGCCAAAACCCTGCGCCAGCGCAACTGAGGGGACTGCCAGGTCGAAATATTCAAGAAAGCTGATTTTCTTTACTTTACAATAAATATATCCTGTAAGAGCGCCGCCGATGATTCCACCGAATACGACAAAGCCGTTCGAAATATCAAGCAATATGGAGGGATTGGCATATATACTTTGAAATTCCGTTATTATGAACAGCAGCTTGGCGCCTATCATCCCGCCCGGCAGACACAGCAAGCCGAGACTATAGATAATGTCCTCAGAAAGGCCGGCTTTTTTCGCCCTGTAGATCGCCATGACCAAGGCACATAAAAAACCTACCGCTATTAAAAAGCCATAGCTGTTAGCAGTGAATGCTCCGATTCTAAACAATACTGGATGCATATGATACCTCTTTTCTGCCATTCGTATATGGCCGGATTACCTATTCTACCAGTATAGAATATCATAATTTACTTCAAAATTACTAATACATTAGTATGATTTCTTCCAGTCTCTTTGAATTTCCTTGGAAAAATATTTACTAGTCTATTGACAACTGGTAGAAAATTCATTAACATATAAATGAGCATTTATATAAATGATTATTGATATAAATAGAGGTTAATATGGAAGATACTCAAAAATTACAATTACTATTTCAAACACTTGGAGATTCCAACAGGCTTAGAATAATTAATTTCATCGGAGATCAGAATCGGTCTGTTTCTGAGATTGTTGAAGCCACTGGCCTGTCACAGCCATTGATTTCCCACCATCTCAAAACGCTTAGAGAAAGCCAGGTGCTCGAAACGAAGCGTTCAGGCCCTTTCATATATTACCGATTAAAGGATCCAAGGCTTCTAAGTGCTCTAGGCATTTTCTTTGAAATATCAAACTCAATCGAGGACAGAGAGGCCAATGATTCAATGTTTTGTGCCCCGCCCTGGTGGAGGATGCACTGGAAATAGACGTTATCAGGAATGAATAATATCAAGGAGGTTCAAGTATGAACATTAAGGACAAAATGATGGAGAACATGATGGGAAAGATGTCCCCGGAGGAAGTAAAGGAAATGATGGACAAAATGATGGAGAATTTCTTTTCCAATATGACTAAAGAAGAGAAGCAGGATATGATGAACAATATGATGCCCAGGATGATGGAGCAGATGATGGGCGGCAGCCAGGGACAAGGCGGAGGAATGATGGGTATGATGGGCTCCATGATGGGCGGTAAAGGATCCATGATGGATATGATGCGTTCAATGATGGGGTCGAAATCAGGTAAGGAAAGCACCTCAGATGGTTTCAACCCCATGGATATGTGCAAAAACATGATGGCAACCATATCGCAGAGCAGTGAAATAGCAACCTTTGCCACTCCTGAAGTAAGACAGCTTTTTGAAGAATGGGTCCAGCAGGTGGATGAGGAGATATTTGCTTTGGTTAAGGAGAAGAGCACTATCAGCCCGGATGAAATAGCCGAGAAATTAAAGATCTCCAAGAGCAGTGCAATATACTTTCTGTCAAGATTGGCCCAGAAGGGGAAGATATCAATCAATATTGCCAAAGCGGAAAATCAGTAATACGTATTGGTTGGATTATCGGTAGCAAAGAGGATAAAAAAGAACCAAGGTATTTCAGACTATTGCTGAAACCCTTGGTTTTTTGGTGTCCATAGGGTAAATAATAAAAGGGACTGAGAAACATTCGAAAATGCTCTCAATCCCTTTATTGGTGCCGAAGACGGGAATCGAACCCGTACGGCTTTAAGGGCCGCAGGATTTTAAGTCCTGTGCGTCTGCCAGTTCCGCCACTTCGGCATGTTAAACGACTACAATATAATAACACCGCTGCATGTAAATATCAAGTGCCAGTGATAGCCACATCTTACAGCATAAAAGCTATCTGTTGCATATCGTAATGTAAGGATATGTCGGCCGGATGTCCGGATTCGGTACTCTTATCTGCTATAACTATGCCTGATCTCTAGAAATACTGAGTAGTCTTCCGGTAGCCTCCGCCGCCCCTCTTGGACTCGAAGCTCTTCTTCAGATCGTGCATCTTCTCATCGCTGTCTTTCATGAACTTAGACAGACGGTCTTCGAAAGATAATCCCTCGGAGAAATTTCTGTCCCAATTTATTTCAACAGGCGGTCTGCCTGATCTTGGAGCAGTTTTTCTGTCGATGGCTTTCTTAATGGACAGACTGATTTTGCCGTTATCCATTGAAAGAACTTTGACTTTGACTTCCTGATTTTCCTTGAGATGATTCTTGATGTCCTTCACGTATTCTTCAGCAATCTCAGAGATGTGAACCAGACCCGTCTTCCCTTCAGGTAGTTGGATGAAAGCCCCGAAATTGGTTATCCCGGATACTTTCCCATCAACTATATTACCTACCTCAACAAGCATACAGAAAGAAATCCTCCTTAACGATTATAACGCATCAGCTCCTGGAAGATTCTTCTGTTGCAGAAAAATTTTCCGGTCTTAGGTACGTTTCAACGAGGCAGAAGATACGCTCGCTGCCTCGTAATAATAAACGGTTCAACACCGCTAAAAATAGGCTCTGGTCGTAGTTGTATTGAAAGCAATTCGATTATATCGTATATGGAATATTTCGTCAAGCCTGTATTCATAAGGGCTGTAGGAATTTGAAGAAGGCAGGTTTTTATTTCCCGATATCGACATAAACCTTTTGATCTTTTTTAACCATGCCCAGTTTCTCCCTGGCGACCTTCTCGATATACTCGTCGCTCTGGATCATTTCTTTTTCCTTATTGAGCTCATCGTTAAGCTTTGTTTCCTCATCTATCCTGTTTTCGATCCTGCCGAGTTCAAGATCCTTTGCATTGAGAAGCTTCTGCTGATTCAATGCGATAAACAGCAGGTAAACAAGTAAAACGGCCACAGATACAACTGCAAACGGGGATTTCTTCTTTCTTTTGCTCATTTCAGGGCCTCTCGCATCGAATGCTCGAGGTAAGGCCTCCCTTATCTCTTGTATAACTATCAGTTCTGTATTAATTCTACGAAACTCTGAAAAATCCTGCTAAATGCATTGAAAAAATATGCATTACCTTGATTTGTTCAGCTAATTTCAGGACTTAACATTTTTATTGAGCCCTATTTTTCTTCTTTTGAGGACACGCCTTACAAATTTTCTAACAAGCCTTATTTTTCTGAACCGTTTCTTGCCGCCGTTTCCCGCCGTGCTTGAATATCCGGCCTTGCGCAGTGAGTCGGCTATAAAAACGGCAAGCTTTCGCACAGGCGCGGCAAGTATTTTCAGTACAAGCCTGAAGGGATACAAAATAACAAACATCACTGCCTTTACTATTTTGATCGTCATATTGATGATAAAAAGTGAGGATTCCATTACAATTTTACTGAAAAGCGAGGAATAAAGCACGACTCCGATTATCGTGCCAACGAACAGGAATCCCCTGATCTCGCCTTCATTGCTGTAGTAGATCGTAAACAGCATGATGGCGGCCGAGATCACCCAATAGACAATATCCTCGGCATAAGTAAGCAGACTGCCGGTTCTGACAGCCTTCCTGATTATCCTGAAAATGTCGTAAACCAGCGCGATCGCCATTCCGCCTGCGACGGTGCATAAAAAGACATAAGCCTGACGGCTCACCGGGAATATCATTTGAACATCCGGGCAAAGAAGCCTCCGCCTTTGCTCCTGGTTTCCCTGTCGGAGTATTCGCAGCTCATAATTTCACCTTCGATCCCCAACTCCGAACTATCTATGTTCAGCTTGTTGATATGAAGGTCTACCCCCTTTACGACCAGTATGCCAAGCTCCGTATCTGCGATGACGCATTCATCATTGAAGCTTTCTACGTCAATTACCCCGGAAATACTCAGTTTTTCCCTGTTTTCTAGTATCAGGTTGGAAACCCTGGGCTTCGGCACTTTTTTCTCGTCGGTCATCAATATCCCCTCCCCGCAAGATCGGAAACGACAGGTCATCAGCAGGATAACAGCATTCCATAGTTGATTTATATGCATGTACAAGGGGTATAATGCCTATGCTATGTTCCATAAACAAAAAAATTGCAGATATATCGAACATCTGCAATTTTCTGGCGCCACCCGGCGTATCTTTGAACTCCGGGCTACTTAATCTCATACATTTCCTTCGAATCGGCTTTTACCACATGTTCGGCTACGGACGTGACTTCTACCGTGGTCAGGCTGCTGCCGAACCTTATTTCGATGACGTCTCCGACTTTTACCTCCGAACCCGGCTTCGCCGTTTTGCCGTTTATGGTCACATGCCCGGTCTCACAGGCCTCGTTTGCCAGCGTTCTGCGCTTTATCAGCCTGGATACCTTGAGATATTTATCTATCCTCATATAATACGACCCCTATCTATGTACTATTCGTTCACCATATCCTTTAGAGCCTTGCCGACTTTGAATACCGGCGCTTTTGAAGCCTTTATCGTTATCTCTTTTTTAGTCTGCGGGTTCCTTCCCTTCCTTGCAGCCCTTTCGCGGACTTCAAAGGAACCGAAGCCTACCAGCTGTACCTTGTCGCCGTTAACCAGAGCCTCCTCAACGCTTTCGACAAAAGCGTTCAAAGCCTTCTCCGCGTCGACCTTCGTAATATCACCCTTGGATGCCATGCTGCTTATAAGATCCGACTTGTTCATCAAATATCCTCCTTCTCCTTACCTCATACATCCATCCTGGAATCTTTCGGGAGCTTCAGGAACGATGAAATAATAACTTCCCATTTTTGAAGCGGCTATTTTTCATCGTTCCTTTGCCTTTGCTTCGTTCCACAGCACGTCCATCTCGGCCAGACTCATATCCTCAAGTTTTTTCCCTTCTTTGGCGCTCTGCTGTTCGATGTACTCGAACCTTCTGATAAACTTGCCGACCGTTCCGGTGAGGGCCAATTCCGGCTGGATCTTGAGGAATCTGGATAGATTGACCAGCGCAAACAACGCATCTCCCAATTCATCCGTTATTCTTTCCACATTTTTACTCTTGTATACATCCCGAAGCTCCTGAATTTCCTCGTCTACCTTGCCGAAAACGTCTTCTATATCATCCCAGTCGAATCCGACCTGCGCAGCTTTTTGCTGTACCTTGTAACTCCTCATCAGCGCCGGCAGATTGGAGGGGACGTCCTTGAGTACGCCGGTCTGGCTTTTGATCTGTTTCTCCTTCTTTTTGATTGCCTCCCAGTTCTCTATCACCTGCTCCGCAGTATCTGCCTTTGCATCGCCGAAAATGTGCGTGTGTCTTGAGATCAGCTTCTGACAGATCTCTGTAGTAACATCGTCCATATCGAAAACACCGTTTTCCTTTGCAATCTGAGCGTGAAACACGATCTGAAGCAGCAGGTCGCCGAGTTCATTGCAGAACTTTTTCATGTCGCCTGCATCCAGTGCCTCGAGCACTTCGTAGGTTTCTTCTATAAGATATATTTTGAGGCTCTCGTGGGTCTGCTCCCTGTCCCACGGGCAGCCATTCTCGGCGCGAAGCCTTTCCATGACCTGAAGCAAGTCGTTGAAATCGTATTTTTCCTTCATCACATTATATCTCCCGTATTTTATGTATACAATTCGTACCAACGTATCCGGACTTATTGTATCCCATTTTTGTATCAAATAGCAAGAAGGCTATACCCTAAGCATGTTTGAGTCTTCTCCTGTAGAGCCTGTAGGCCGTAAGCAAAGCGCCGACCATGCAGATCGAAGCCGCTACTATGAAAACATACTTCATTCCGAAAATGAAGGCGTTTTCGTAACCGGGCAGCAAGGTAGCAACCCGTTTACCCAGATTGAGGCTCATAAAATCATAGAGCAGAATGGTGGCCATCGTTGCGCCGAATACCATACCGAGGTTTCTGACGAATGCGTTTATGCTGCCTGCGATCCCAAGCCTGTCATGCGTCACTGTGGACATTATCAGCGATGTGTTGGGCGACTGGAATAGTGCGTTTCCTCCTGACAATATCATGACAGCTGCAATGAGCGTCAGCAGGTTCGTATACTGCGTCAGAGACGACATTAGCAGCAGGGCCGCGCTTGTTATCGAAAGGCCAAGGAACGTAAGGAATTCCGAGCCTATTTTGTCGGACAGGCGGCCGCTCAACGGCGCCACTATAAACATGACGACAGGGTTGACCATCATTATGAGACCGGTCTCGGCCGGAGTGTATTTCAAAGCATATTGCAAGTAAAAGGGCTGTATGATGATAAGGCAGAACAATGCGATAAAAGATGTGAACGAGCAGAAAATACTAAGCGAAAACAGTTTGTTGCTAAAAATGCCGAACTGCAGCACTGGCTTTTCCAGCTTCAATTCCGTCCTGACAAAAATAACGGCAGCAACCATGGCAGCTGCGAAGGCAGCTAATATTGCCGGGTTTGTAAACCCGATGTTCCTTCCGAAAGTAATCGCAATAAAGAACAGGCCAATCGTTGAGACCAGCAATATCGCACCTTTGAGATCCAGCTTTTCCTCCGTCCTGTCTTCGCTGCGCGGTAGTATCTTTGTTCCCATTAAATAGACGATGATCCCTATGGGCACATTGACAAGGAATATGTAGTTCCAGTTGAGAAAGCTGATGATCATGCCTCCCAGCGGCGGCCCCACTAGGTTTCCAAGCGCAACGAACGAACCCGAAATACCGAGCGCCCGGCCTCTCTCATTTTTAGGGTACGTCTCGGCGATGATGCCCTGGTTGTTGGCCATTGTTCCGGCAGCGCCTATAGCCTGTATGATCCTCGAGAAAATGAGCGCCGTGTATGAGGTAGAAATGCCGCAGAGCAGACAGCCGAGCGTAAACAGTATCAGCCCGAACTGGAATATTTTAATCTTGCCCTTGATATCGCCGAGCTTTCCGAAAACCAGGATCGTCGATGTAACAACGATCAGAAATGTAGTTACGACCCAGGAAATTGCCTCTGTCGTAACACTAAGGCTGCGAGCCATTGTAGGCAGGGCAACATCGATTATGCTGCCCTGTAAAGTTGACATAAAGGTGACAAGCACTACATTTATCAGTATAAGCGTTCTTTTACTCTTATTTGCTTCTATTTCTCCCATATGTACTATTCAGGCGCTGTCCCATTCAGCCGGGTCCCGCGAAATGGGGCAAGGTGCCAATCCCAAGCTGGCTGAAGCTGCACGAATTCTATCCTTCAGTCCTCTCCATAAAACCAAAATACTTTACCGCATTATTATAACAGATATCCTGCACCATGCCACCCAAAAGTTTGATATCATCGGGCGCTTCGCCTTTTTCCGCCAATTCACCAATCATGTTGCATAAAATCCTTCTGAAATATTCATGCCGTGTATACGAAAGAAAGCTTCTGGAATCGGTCAGCATTCCGACAAACCTGCTGAGAAGGCCCATTGCAGCAAGCGTTGTCATCTGCTTTTGCATGCCGTCCTTCTGGTCGTTGAACCACCAGCCTGAACCGAACTGTATCTTACCTGGCGCTGTGCCGTCCTGGAAGCTTCCGGCGATCGCACTCAACACTTCGTTATCCCTTGGGTTGAGGCAGTAAAGGATGGTTTTCGGTAGCCCGCCCGCGTCATTGATCCTGTCGAGCAGACTCGATAGGGCGCCAGCAAAATTCTCGTCGTCTATTGCATCGAAACCGGTATTGGGGCCAAGCAGCCTGAACTGTTTGCTGTTTGTATTCCTTATACAGCCTATGTGAAGCTGCATTACCCAACCAAGCCTGCTATACTGGGTTCCCAGGAATATCAACATATGTGTCTTATACTTTTTGACCTCATCCGGGCTAATTTCGCCCTCACACACCGCTTTTTCGAATACCGCGGCGGCTTCCGCTTCCGTGCAATCCATAAATACTGCAGGCTCAAGTCCATGGTCCGAAAGTCTGCAGCCCTTGCTGTGGAAGAACTCCAACCTTTTTACGAGCGCAGACTTCAGATCGTCCAGTGTGCGTATTTCCATGCCTGCCGCCTGAACCAATCTGCCTATCCACTCGTTAAAACTGGGCTTTTCGATATTGATCGCGTTATCGGGCCGGAAAGACGGCAGTACCTTTACGTTAAACGTCTTATCCCTCGCAATTGCCTCATGATATTCGAGCGAATCCACAGGATCATCCGTCGTGCACAGCGCCTTGACATTGGAACGCTGGATCAGACTCCTTGGTGTGAAATCGTGGGTCCGGAGTTTCTCATTGCACCTGTTCCAGATGTCTTCCGCAGTTTCGGGGGAAAGCAGCTCATTGATGCCGAAATATCTTCGAAGCTCAAGATGCGTCCAGTGATAAAGGGGATTTCCAATACAGGCCGGCATGGTTTCAGCCCATTTCATGAACTTGGACCGGTCGTCGGCGGAACCTGTCACGTACTGCTCCCCGACACCGTTGGCCCGCATTGCGCGCCACTTGTAATGATCGCCTCCGAGCCAAGCCTCCGTGATATTGCCGTACAGCCTGTTTTCAGCTATCTCTTTCGGATTCAGGTGACAGTGGTAATCTATTATTGGCATATCCTTCGCATAGTCATGATACAGCCTTTTGGCAGTTTCGTTCTGCAGCAGGAAGTCGTCATCCATGAATTTTTTCATAAGCGATACTCCTTTATACGATGCTCATTTAAGCAATGCTCATTTACACAATGCTCCTTTAAGCGATACTCCTTTTATAAGTAGGACAGGGAGACAGGTATCCTGACATGGTTTCTGAGAAAATGGGACAGGGTCCCTGTCCCTCTGTCCCACGCCTTGCGCTCTTCAGAACCTGTCGCGGCATGCCCAGAGGCCAAGCGCCGGATTGCTGATGTAGAATATTTCCTCCCCGTCGTCCATGGTCTGCCAACCATCCTTCAATAGGCCCGGATCATAACGTTTTAGGGCTTCATCAAGCTTTGCGTACCTGAAGTTCACACTCTCGATCTCCGACCTTGTCAGCTTACCGGACGCATACGTTATCGTGAAGCGACCATCCGACGAACCGTGGATAAGATGGGCGGCTGCTGAAAGGTTACCCTTCAGGTCATCGTTCTGCCTGCACAGCTCAAGTACTTTCTTTCGTCCGACATATCCGTATTTTCTGATAAGCTCATCATTCCTGTCATCTTCCCCGAACTTGCTCACGCCCGGCGCAATCACGAGCAATTCTCCTCCGTCGGCAATAGCCATCCGTGTCCTGTACACCGCCTTGTTCCCGAGCCATGTGCTTTTAAACTCTTTTTCATCAAGGTAGACTACAGCTTTTTTTATCGGTTTGTCGAGGAAGCTTATATTTTTCTCCTGGCTAAGCTTTACAGCGTCTTCGAAAAGCCCGCGGTTCCTGCCTGTGAAAAGGCCGTGCAGCACAACGCCCTCCTCGTCAAGGGTGGTAACGGTCAGTACGTAAAGCAGCGGCAGATCTTTTATATAATGCTCCTCCGCATAGTCGAATACCTTCCTGACCGGCGAATGATCGCGGCCCATGATCCTCTCGAGGCCATAGAACGCCCCAAGCATATGGGATTGATTTATCATATTGCTGCCGCCGCAGCCTACGAAAATATTCTTGCTGTAATTAGCCATCCCCGCGACTTCGTGCGGCACTACCTGGCCCATGGAAATAATGAGGTCATATGTCCTGTCGAGTATGTGTCTGTTGACTTCCACGTCTATCGGGTCGGTCATCAGGCCTTCCGATACCTCGCTGACGAATTCAGCGGGGACTTGGCCGAGCTTCACAACGTCCGTCCTCCAGTTATGAACAATGACAGCTTCCTTCGGAACTATCCCGAGAAAGAATTCCCTGATCTCGTCGGAAGTCATAGGCTCATGAGTGCCAAGCGCAGGCATCACATCGATGCTGCAGCTGTCTTTCAGTATGTTGTAGAACATGGCTGTTATCTTGCCCGCGCCGGAATGCATTCTTGTGAAATCCGGAGGTATGAGCAATATCTTTTTAAGCTCCGATTTCCGCTCTCCAAGACTTTCCGCCAATGCACGGCGCAGCTCGTTATCCGAAATCCCGCTGTTGCTTGTCGATTTTAAGATGATTTCCTTCATATCCATCCTCTCGCCGTTCACACAGTATATGTGGACGAAGCCATTGAGCCGCTGTGCTCTGTCCAGTTGTAATGGAAGAACTCTCCGCGCGGTTTGTCGATGCGTTCGTAGGTGTGGGCGCCGAAGTAGTCTCTCTGTGCCTGCAGCAGGTTGGCCGGCAAAGTTTCGCTCCTGTAGCTGTCGAAATACGAAAGTGCGGCCGAGAATGCCGGAACGGGTACACCCATCGTAACAGCAGTTGCAATGACCTTTCTCCAGTCGTTCTGGTATTTTTCTATACTCCCGCTGAAATAAGCGTCCAATAGCAGGTTCGGCAGCTTCGGTTCCCTGTCGTAAGCGTCCTTTATCTTACGCAGGAACTGTGCGCGGATGATGCAGCCGCCCCTGAATATCATTGCAATGCGTCCATAATCGAGTTCCCAGCCGAATTCTGCCGCAGCGGACCTGAGTAGCGAGAAGCCTTGCGCGTAGGAGCAGATCTTACTCGCATAAAGCGCGCGGCGTATCGATTCTACAAATTCCTTTTTATTGCCTTCGAATTTGACTCCGGACGGTCCCTTCAGAGTTTTGGAGGCAGCGAGTCTTTCATCCTTGACAGCCGACAGGCAGCGTGCAAACACCGCTTCAGTGATGACGGGGATAGCTATACCGAGATCCAGCGCACTTTTGCTTGTCCATTTACCCGTGCCCTTCTGGCCTGCCTTGTCGAGTATCACATCGACCATCGGCTTTCCTGTCTCAGGATCGAACTTGGTCAATATATCCCTCGTTATTTCTATCAGATAGCTGTCGAGCTCACCTTTGTTCCAGTCAGCAAATACCTCGTGCATCTCCTGTGTGGACAGGCCCAGCACGTTTTTCAACAGCGAGTATGCTTCACATATAAGCTGCATGTCGCCGTATTCTATTCCGTTGTGGACCATTTTTACATAATGGCCGGCGCCGTCGGTGCCAATGTATGTGCAGCACGGATCGCCGTCCACCTTTGCCGATATGGCGGTAAGTATCGGAGCAACCATATCGTATACTTCCTTTTCTCCGCCGGGCATGATGGCCGGTCCCAGCAGCGCGCCTTCCTCTCCGCCCGAAACGCCTGTGCCTATGTATCTATAGCCTTCCGACTCAAGCTGTCTGCTTCTTCTGATGGTATCCTCGTAGAAGGAGTTGCCCGCGTCAATGATTATGTCGCCTTTTGAAATATATGCCTTAAGCTGTTCGATAGTATCGTCGACCGGCTTGCCGGCTTTAACCATGATAATTATTTTGCGTGGGATCGACAGTGAATTTACGAATTCTTCGAGTGAAAAAGTCCCGACTACTTTTTTACCGGCATTTTCTGCCAGCATTTCATCAGTTTTTTCTCTTGAACGGTTATATACCGAAACAGAATAACCCCTGCTCTCTATGTTCAAAGCAAGGTTCTTGCCCATGACTGCGAGGCCTATTACACCTATATCCTGCTTGCTCATACCACATTCTCCTTTTTTACATATCGAAATCAAACTTTTATCAACACATATTCTTATTTTAGCACTATATTAATGTCGGTCGTTCTAGAAATTACCACACTGCTGGAATTCACACTCTGCTTGATTATCATACTCCTGAAAATGCCGAGAACCCGCCGTCTACGGGAACAACGATGCCCGTAACGAACTTCGAAGCATCGGAGCAAAGCCATACGAGCGTCCCTACGAGATCTTCCGGCTGCCCGAGCTTGCCCATCGGAGTATGGTCGATTATTGTTTTGCCTCTTTTGGTGAATTCTCCGGTTTCCGGGTTCGTCAGCAGGAAGCGGTTCTGATCAGTGAGGAAAAAGCCCGGAGCAATTGCATTGACCCTGATCTTATCGCCGTATTTTTTGCAAAGGTCGGTAGAGAGCCATTGTGTAAAATTGCTGACCGCTGCTTTTGCGGCTGAATAACCGGGTATCAGCGTCAGAGGACGTATAGCGTTCATGGAAGAAATATTGACGATGACTCCGCCCTTTCCGCTTTCCACCATTTTCTTCCCGAATACCTGTGACGGAAGTATCGCACCGCCCATCAGATTCAGGTTCAGTACTTTTTCGATTGCATCGCTGGGCAGGTCAAAGAACGAAACTTCGTCCGAGGTGGTGGCTGCCTTCATGTTGCCGCCTACCGCATTAACCAGGATGTCGATGCCGCCGAGATCCTTTGAAATGGCCTCAGCTACCGATGTTATCTCACCCTTGTCCATCGCGTTCAGTTTATATGCTTTGGCCTTGACTCCACCGTTTGTTGCCTCAATAATGCTGTCCACAACTGACTGCGCTTTCTCCGGAAAGAGATCACACACCGCTATGTCAGCGCCGGCCTGAGCGAGGCCGATCGCCATGGTAGCGCCGAGTATGCCGCCTCCGCCGAGTAAAGCTGCTTTTTTACCCTTCAGACTGAATAATTCCATTCAAATTCCCCTTTCGTTATATAAATAAAGCTCTTATAATTCATGTGTAGTTTTATTGTCCGACGCGAGCTTCGACGCAAACGGGTTTACCGTTTCTCCGGAGAACCTGGATCGATGATGTTTACAGTGTTCTTCAGAAATTATTATATATTATCTTATTGCAATATTCTTTGCTTAAATTGCTTGTTATTGTGTAAATATTGCTCTATACTAATTATTGTAAAGTTGCAGAGGGTATTAACAGCAAAAGGCGAAAAAGCTACATAGGAGGCCGACCGATGAGCCACCTTGAAAAGATATTCACATCGCGCCAATATATGAAAAGCGGGGACGATTTCGAGCTCTTTCATTACAAGGACGAACCGCCACTCGAAATAGGTTTCCATAACCACGATTTCTATGAGATCTACTTCTTTATATCGGGAAAAGTGACTTACATAGTGGAGGGAAAGTCGTACAACGCGAAGCCCGGGGACATATTCCTCATAAACAACCGGGAAGTCCACAAGCCTGTGATGGAATACGGCTGCGTCTATGAGAGGATCGTCATCTGGATCAACCCTGACTTCATTAAGCGGAACAGCACCGCTGGCACGAACCTTTCGAGCTGCTTCGACTCAACGCTTAAAAGCAAGCAGAATCTGCTGCGTCCAAGCGCAAACATGCAGACTATGATCAGAAGTACCGTTTCAAGGCTTGAACAGGTATGTACGGACAGCTCCGATAGCAGCGGTTCCTGGAATAACGGAAGTCACGGAAGCAATACCGAATTCGGGAATAAAGGCGGCTTCGGAATCGACATACTTGGAAACATCTATCTAATAGAGCTGCTGACATACCTGAACATGGCCTATTTTGACTCCTATAAGGAAAGCATACAGGACGACATAGTATTCAACAGGAAAATAAGTGATATCATCCACTACATCAACAGCAATCTTGCCGAACCGCTGTCACTGGATACGCTTTCAAAGAAATTTTATATCAGCAAGTACCATTTATTCAGGGAATTCAAAAAGTACACAGGCTACACCCCACACGAATACGCGCTTCATAAAAGATTGATTCATTCGAGGGAGCAATTGAAGGAGGGTAACAGGATATCGGACATCTGCCAATCCTGCGGGTTTGGTGATTACTCGAACTTCTACAGATCCTTTATCAAGGTATATGGCATGACGCCGAAGGAATTTCAGCAAAGCCTGCGATAGCGGCATTATATGGCCTTCGCAGTAATATGAGACGTTCTGTGGATGCCTTATCTACTGCGAGACAACTTAAGACTATTCTATCGCTACATACCTACCCTCTATTGAATGGCCAAAACACAGCAAAATATGCCCGATAGCAGAATCCAACAACGTAACCGGCGTTGGTTTCATATAATGCCTCAAAGTCTTAACCTTAGGGTAATCTTAAGTTTATAATAATAATGCTATATTGTGGAAACTCAAAGGACAACAATTCATCAAAGTAAACTAGGTTGCTTTGTAACAATGTAACCTGCAAAGACAAGGCAATATTTGCACAATAACAAGCAATTAAAACAAAGAATATTGCAATTAGATAGTATATAATTTGTATAAAGAAGTTATGGAGGGATTCAATATGCAGCTTAAAAACGATTATACATACGCGCTGGTCTGCCCTACAAGCATGGGTATCAGGATTACGCCTGCAAACCGCCAGCCGGTTCATACAAGCAATCTGTTCACGATGCAGGCTACAAGCGCCGAATCCAATGTTGTCAATATCGCGGCTTCTCTCGGTATGCGCGTAAAGCTGCTAACAACCTTCGTAAAGGGCAGCGAAATAGCTCAGTTTATAAAAGGCGAGCTTCGGAAACGCAACCTGGAGTATGAAGGGCCTGAAGTAGCGCAGGGCGGACCCTGGGGCTACCGGCACCAGTTCAATATAGCAGACAGCGGTTTCGGCATGCGTGGTCCCCGCGTACTGAACGACCGGGCGGGCGAGGTAGGTCGTACTCTGAACGTAAAGGATTTCGATATCGACCGCATCTTCGGAAAGGAAGGCGTCGGTATAATTCACCTTTCAGGCTTGATAGCGGCACTTTCGCACGAAACGAGCATATTCTGCCTCGAGCTGGCAAAAGCTGCGAAAAAGAACGGAACACTGATATGCTTCGACCTCAATTACAGGGCATCCTTCTGGGTCAACCGCGAAAAGGAACTCCGCGACATATTCTCGCAGATAGCGGCTCTATCGGATATACTGGTTGGCAACGAGGAAGATTTCCAACTTGCGCTGGGCATTGAAGGTCCCGAAGCCGGGGGCAGCGGTATAGCGAGAAAGATCGATGGCTTCAAGCTGATGATCGAACGTGTAAAGGCAGCTTATCCGAATGTTTCTGTATATGCCACTACACTGCGTCAGGTCGTGAACGCCAATTCCCATCTTTGGGGCGCCATCATGCTCAACGAAGGCGAATGGTATATTGTCGAGCCGAGAGAGATCCCCGTATACGACCGTATCGGCGGAGGCGACGCTTTCGTAGGCGGACTGCTTTACGCGATACTCAAGGGCTGGGAGCCCGAAAAATGGCCGCAGTTCGGCTGGGCAACGGGCGCGCTGGTTGTAACGCTGCAGGAGGATTATGGGCAGCCCATAGACGAGGCTCAGATCTGGAGCATATACGAAGGCAACGCACGCGTAAAAAGATAACACTTATCGAAAGCAATAACACCGGGATATATGAAAGAGAGAGCGTTGAAGGGAGTGTGGACATACCATGCTCCCTTTTACGTCGTAAGTCTGATGAGTAAGGGGACGGAAGCGGTTGTCTGGATGCTTGATGAAGCGACTTAGCGGTACATACGAATGCAGAATCAGGTTGAGGCAAATCCGTCACGGATGGCGGATTTAGCTCAACCTCTCCTTGTTTCACTTCCTCATCAGGTACTCTGCCATATATTTGCTCACTTTTTCGGCGCCCCATTTATTCATGTGCTGAGCGTGATGGAAGGCGTCTTCGAAGTCGGCGTACTCGATGCCGACTTCTTTGTAGAGCATGTTGAAGTCCACCAGCTCGACACCCTCGCTTTTAGTGAGTTCCGACAGCTTTTCGTTGAAAGCGGCGTAATGCACCTTTTCCTGATACACATCGTTAAAGGGCGCCATCGTAACAATGAGGCGGATGCCCCTCTCCCTGCACAGCTTTACGATGCGCCTGAAATAATCCGAGGTATAGTCGTCAATTACAGGAGCGAATTTAATGCTTTCCACGTCCTTGTATTTCTGCAGCGTTTTGTCCGACATTTTTGAGCTGAGCGTGTAAAAACCGTTGAAACGCTTGTCGGTCTTGTCCATTCCCAGCAGGTACTTCAGGTTACCCTTTATGATCGAGGGCTTCTTCCAGTTGTTATGGCTCCTGTAAAGACTGGCGAACATGCGGAAGGCATCGTATTTATCGGGGTAGATCTCAAGGCACGCTTTCAGCTTGCCAAACCCGGGATCAATAGCGTCCATGTCCGCAATGTAACCTTGATAGGTCGAATCGCTCCTGCCGAAGGCAAAGCCCTCCATTATGATCGTATCCGGCTTCTGAGTTTTAAGCGTTTCCAGCAGGTTGTAATACATTATGTCAATCTTTTGATCGGGCATGCCCGCATTGAACACTCTTTTTCCGGTAATCTGCTCCATCACGGCGGGATCGAATGTACAGTAGGCATGAGAATTGCCTATTATCAGCGTATCTATGCTGTTGGCCGGGCGCTGTTCTATGGCGCGTTTTCTATCCACCGCACTGCCCGGTGTCTGTAAAAGCGCCGTCATCAATAGGAACATCACCAGGACCAGCGCGAGGAATATTACTGACAATACGATAAAACCGGCCGTCTGGTATTTTTTATTTACAGCTTCAGAATTTGAAGTAGATAAATTGCGAACTGTTTGCATCACCATACACTCCGAACAGAATAATAACCGCTATCACCGCCATATAGACGGCCCACCTCACTGCAATCGGCCTGCGTCTCAATACGGCGCCTACAGAGATCTTTTCCTGAATGATCTCATACACCGCAAGCAGGAGCACGGCCGCCAGTGAAACTATCAGCTCCGGCTTTTCCATGCCAAGCCCTTTTGTATTGAAGTTGGCAAAAAACGAGGCATTCCAGGTAAAAAGTCTCGTCAGTATAAGCTTCAGATCCCCGAAGCTGGCCGCGCGGAAAAATATCCACGAGAAAGCTATCAGGACAAAGGTCGTCAGTCTCTTGAAGTAAATGAACAATATTGACGAATCGCTTATTTTAAGCAGAAACTTTGCCTTATCCGTGTACTTCCTGGTCATAATACCCAGGACCTGATAAAGTCCGTTCAGGAAACCCCATATGACAAACGTCAGGCTTGCCCCGTGCCACAGGCCGCTTGCGAGAAAGACGAAAAGTATATTCGGCAAATGCCGTTTCCTGTTACCTCCAAGCGGGATGTACAGGTAATCTCTGAACCATGAGGTAAGCGATATGTGCCACCTCTTCCAGAAGCCCGCCACCGATGTGCCCAGGTACGGCCTTTTGAAGTTCTCCATCAGGCTTATCCCAAGAAGCCTCGCACTGCCGATGGCAATATCGGTATACCCGCTGAAATCACAGTAGATCTGGATTGAGAAAAACACGGTTGCAATGGCAAAGTGTATACCGCTGTGCTTTGCAGGAGCGTCATAGACCGAATTGACAAGGACGGCGAGACGGTCCGCAATTACGAGCTTTTTTATCAGCCCCTGCCCTATCAGCAGAAGCCCGCTCCTGATCCTTTCGGCATCGAAAATATGCTTTGAATCGAGCTGAGGCCTAAGGCTTTCGAACCGTCCGATCGGGCCGGCCGCAATCTGCGGGAAAAAAGAAACGAACAGCGCGTACTTGCCAAAATGTCTCTCGGGCTCGGATTTGCCCTTGTATACGTCTATCAGGTAGCCAAGGGTCTGGAACGTGTAAAACGAGATACCGACAGGCAGGACAAGCGAAAGCTTCAAAGGCTGGTATTGTACACCCAGAAGCCGCATTATATCAGCAGCGGTCTCGCTGAAGAAGTTGAAATATTTAAAAACGAACAATATTCCAAGGTTGACAACAAGGCAGGACACGAAATATAAGACCTTTTGCCGCTGGTTTCGTGCCGTGTGCAATAAAAGCGCGGAGAAAAACGTGATGACCGTAGAGAACAACAACAGCAGGGCATACCTTGCATCAAAGCAAACATAAAAGAAATAGCTTGCCGCAAGCAGAAAGATCCATCTGGTCCTTTGCGGCAGGATGAAATAGAGTATTACGATCAACGATATAAATAACGCATATTGCAAAGAATTGAATATCATTCCGGCACCCGGTAAACTAAATTTATTGTCATGACGTGAATTATAGCCCAATAAAGCTGCAGATTCAATATTAAGCAGCTAAAATACAGTAAAATGGCTCGCGAGGAAAAAAGTCCTGGCTCCGGCAGCAGTTACTTTCCTAAACTTAGCTCAAGCTCGGCAGGTCCGCCGAAGCGCGTCAGGACATACATGCCCGAGCCGGCTTTTTCAATATCCCATTCCCTGTTTCCGACCCTGATGTCGTTGCCCGGTGCATAAAGCTTGATCTGCTGAAGCCCGCCGTCCAGGAACCCGACCTTCATACCGCTTCCCGTCTTCCTTATATTCACGGGCAGGTTGACGCGTACTATATGAGCCCTGTTCTCTGCGGCCTTCGAGGTAAATAACCTGACGGGTCTGTTCAAACCGATGTACAGATCGCTGCCTTTTCTCATATAAATATCCGCATCTGTTTCGAGCTTTGCCGTCAGATATTTCTCACCGGCTTCAACCTTAACGCCCGCCGTATCCCTGTACGCTCCGCCGAGCAGTTTCCTTTGATCCGTCGCAACGTCGGCATCAAGTGTGATATCGAACTGCTGCAGTGTTCTGACTTGATTTTCTATGGAATACAGAAGCTTCCTGAATGGATTCTCCGTCACCTTGATCTTTGTATTCAAAGCCGCCGCGAAGCTCTTCGCCATTTGCTCTTCCGTCATGAAATTATAATCGTTGGCGTCTCTGAATTGATCCATGAATGCCGCAGTTTCTTCGAGTCTTTCGGGATTGCGCATTGCATCGTATTCGACATGCATATAGTAACTGACCGGCATGTCCCAGGCAGCGGTAGAGTTATATAGAGGCTTCATGCTCTGCAGTGAAGGTGACGGGCTGAAAAGCATCATTCCTGTCTGCTGTCCGTCCCTTACCATGTAAAACGGGATACTCCACACCGTCTCTGCACCGTAGGAAGGATCCATGCGGCTGTTCGGGACTTCAAAGCCGAAATTCCACGAGAGCCCGGACTTATATTCGTTATAAAGCGTCTGAGTCGGATCGATGTTATTGATTCTCCAGGTATGCTGGTTTGCGCCATTATTGTCCCATTTGATGCCCAGTGACTCAAAAGCCTTCTTATGCATTGAAAGATCGCGCTGCTCCATTCCCGAATCCTTGTAACGGTTCGAGTACATATGCGGCTCGACGCTCACATAGTTTTTCTGCAAATACCCTATCGCATCGGCAAGTTCCTTTTTATACGGGAACCACCTGGAATCGATGGGCACGGCCATGCCGAATTCCAGCATTCCTACGATCATATCCTTCTTGCCGTCACCGTTAATGTCGATGAACGAGGGCACCGCATTATTTCCGTTTTTGATATGCTTGTTGCCCAGGTAATTCAATGTGTCTTCATCGAAATAACCTGCGTCCGCAAAGGTCCGGCCTGTTTTAATAAATTTGCGAACATAGCCGTCGTAGTTCCCGACAGCAAGATCAACAGTGCCGTCCCCGTTGAGGTCAACGAGCCGGGGAGCCGCATTGGCGCCTGCATTCAGGGCTTTGCCGTTTTGATCCTTCAACTGTCTGCCGGTACCGAAGACAAGCTGTTTTCCGTTCATTTCACCCTTGAACTCATACAAGCTGCCATTCTTTGTACCGACTACCAGGTCAGGTATATTATCACCGTCAGCATCACCGATCTCGGGGGCTGAAAGCCTTGCGCCGGCGACCGGTATCACCATCTCGCCTTTAGGGATAAAGTGAAAATCGCCATTGTTTTTAAACCAGTATACCTTACCGTTTTCACAGCCGGTTACCAGATCGCCGTATCCATCCCCATCCACATCGTACATTACGGGTGCGGAACAACCGGCCACCTTTAGGATTCCTCCCTCAGCGTCTTTCAATTTCTCGGCCTTGGAAAGCATCCAGTCCGCGCCGGAACTCTGCCCCTTATAGAAATAGAAGGTACCGTCCGCGCTGCCCGATACGATGTCTGGAACCTTATCGCCATTGATATCCTGCACATACGGGTATGCGCGGTCGGGCACATCGCCTATGTCAACAAAAAAGGTGCTCGTATTGCCGCTCTTTTTCTGCGCAAGCCAGGCCCCTCCGACTACAGGGTGCCTGCCGGCTTCATAAAAGCCTTCGCTTTCCTCGGTAACGAATTTCAATCCGTTTCCCGTACCCCTGTTTATATGGTACACGACGCTTTCATATCTTGTATTCCATTCATAAGCGCCGCGGGCTAACGAATATGAAGGGATCTCATCATACTGCCGCGCTATTTCCGTCCATTTCTGCAAGGAGCCTCCCTTGATAGCTGAAAGCACTTCAAAATGGTTCTGCCATGCCGCTGCGGGCCTTCCATACGGTCCGTAGACTCTTTTGATCGCAATGCCGTATTCCTGCTTGGATATGAACGCCGCGAACTCACTGCTCAGCATCTGATCGGCAGCGCATATCATGTTGTTGAAATACGCCTGATCCTTAGTTACGACTTTAAGGTCGAAACCGTTTATGAACGCGGAATTCGGAAGAATGGGGTTGGTAAAGAATACATAACCCTTGCCGTAGCTGTTCAGAGTGTATAAGGAAATGCCTCCCGACTTGACAATGGGAACTGCCGTCGATTCGACCATCCCGAAGCCATAATCATAACTTTTGATGATCCCGGGATTTCTAAGTTTTTTATAGTTTGAATAGAAATCACTTATTAGCTTCTGAACATTTTTCAGGTCATACCTGACCTTAGGCAGCTCAAGCCTGGTTGGCAGCCCGCCTGCTTTTTTAAAGGACGACGCCCCCAGGAATTCCTTCGGAAACCAGTTATAAAAGCCGTTCTCGAGCATGACCGCCCCGCCGGACGATGCGTAGTCCATGAGCTGCCGTTTAAGATTGCTGCTGTTTTTTGAACTTTTTACAGAGATGTCAGGATAGACGATATCATACCCCTTCAGACCGCCAGGGGCCAGATTATCGGCATCCAAAGCAGTTACGTCGAGGTTCATGAGCACAGGCTGCTCAAAATGCTGAAGGATGTTCTTGTAAGTGCTTGACGAGCCTGAATAAAGAACGGCAACGTTTATGGAATATGGCCGCCGGGCAGGCGAAATAAAACCGGCTGCTATAACGAACGCAGCTAAAACCGCAATGACCGCCGCTGCTCTCAGAAGCCGGCGCATGTTCCTGCCATCAGCCATAAATCGTACTCCTTGTTGTTACGAACAGTTGCATTTTACATTTAAAGGTTTTTATTTACGCCTCGTATCTCATGTTCGGGGGCACACACGGAAATATATATCGTATCATCATATCAGACTATACCCCGCTGAACCACAGCATTTCCTAGAAAATCTGGGATACCAAAGGCTGTTATAACGCTTTTGTCATACCCGGTTCGATTACGACGGGCTCGCCATCCACTCCGATCCAGACGGATGTTGCCGATGGATTGCTGACAAGCTTTCTGTCGGCGCCGAACCTCAGACCCCTCAAAGCCTTGATATAGTCCATTACCTCAATGTTCGTGGCATACCAGACGGATTCATCACCTGAAACTATTTTGCAGAATTCCTCAATCAGCTCCCAGTTTTTATTTCTGTCAAATTCGTAGCTGTGTCCCCAGACGTAGAACAACGGCATCTGCGCCCATGGCGGCTGGTTTTTGAATTCCCTGCACTTTTCCAGCAAGTTGCTGTCATGGTGACATGTAGGATGCCAGGTCAGGAAATTATCAGGAAGGCGGAAGCTTCCATGGGAATTTACAGTCCTGGAGTATTCGATCCCGAGTGTGGGCAGCAGCGTAATTATCTCATCGCTGTACACTCCGAACGGGTACGACATGCCGCGTACCGGATACCCGGCCAAGGCCTCCAACCGCTTCCTGTCCTCCATCACCTCGTAAACGTTCATTTCACCACTGATCATCGTCATGAACGGATGAGTCAGAGTATGTGAAGAAATTTCGTGTCCCTTGTAAAGAGCGTTTACTTCCGAGGAACTGACAAAGGGGTCCTGGTCAAACTTTCCGGAATTCAGGTGGAATGTGCCCTTTATGCCGTATTTATTGAATATCCCGACGAGTCTTCTGTCATGGATCTGGCCGTCATCATAGCTCATCGTAAGAGCTTTTTTTCTTCCACCGGGGTAATAGCCGAATGAAATACCCATTATCAACATCTCCTTATTTGATTGGTGCCAATTTTATTTTGTCCAATACAGCTATACCAATATTATACTATTATTTCGGTCGCATCCACACAGTGTATTAATTTTTTACAATAATACATCAGCCTGATAAATGTGACAGTAAATGCGACAGTAAAGGTGATAGTAAAGGTGACAGGTAAAGGCTCGAACAATTTCGGAATGAAATTGAAAGGTCACGCAAACACCCTCTGCAGATCAACGCCCAAGCCGTTGAAGTACTGCGACTCGGCACGTCTGCCTTCCCCGAAGCTCAGCATGCGGCTGACCTCCTTGTTTTCGAAGATATAAATGTATATCTCACTGGTTTTCGTATTTACGAGCCAGTATTCCTTTATACCGGTAGACATATACAATTCAAGCTTCGTAAGATTGTCCTTTTGGGAAGTCGATTCCGATAAGACCTCGACAACAAGCGAAGGCACTCCCTTATACTTGCCCTTTTGGTCTATCTTCTCCTTGTCGCATATGACGAGGATATCCGGCTGCACTACGCAAATGTTTTTTTCGCTTTTGAAAAGCGTTACGTCAAAGGGCGCAGCCAGCGGTTCGCATTTCTTGTCCCTGAACCAGTTGGCGAACTCCCACAATATTTCCTTGACAGCCTTCTGGTGCGGATATAATGGCGACGCCAGATAATAGATCTCGCCGTTGATCAGTTCATACCTGTGCTCGCTTTCTTCCGTTATTCTAAGGAATTCCTCGTACGATACCTTTACGTGCGAAGCGGCAAATTCGGGCGCCAGTTCGCGAAACAACAATTCCTCTTCATCCTCCTTGAAGGCGGAAAGCCTGGCGGTCTTTTTACCGTTCTTTGTTATGACCACATCTTCATACTCCGACAGTTTGAGGTATTTGCCGAAATTATTCTGTATATCCGTAGTCGTTATAATCATGGGGTATACCTCCTGCATTTACAATTTCCGCCATTATTATATCTAAATTCCAACTTGTATTCAATACATTTTAGCTAATTTTACTGATAATTTTGGACATAATATTAGCGATTCTGGATTCAATAGCACTTTAGCAATCCAGGCATGCCGGTTACTTGAAAAAACCCGTATGCACATAAAAACCCCCACCGCCGGCTTATTTTTGCCGGCAGTCAGGGGATCACCCGATCGGTCATAATTCTTACAGATAGAGTATTGTCTGCCTAAGTGGTCGCATTCTTACAGACAAGGCATTGTCTGCCTCAGAGATCGCATTCATATAGACAAGGCATTATTTGCCCCAGTAATCCATCTTACTCGACGCGCCTTATTTTCTTCTTTACCTTCTTGAGCCTGAAAAAGTCCTCCCGTTCCTTCTCCTCGAGGACTTCCTGTATATATTTCACCTGAGCCTTGTATTTCGGTATCTGTATGTGTTCGAGGGCGTTTGTCCTCTTGTTCGTTTTTTCAATCTCCTTTGCCAGTTTGAATATCGAATTTTCTATCTCGGCCAGATCATATACCCTGTAGCGGACCTCGTTAAATTTCTGTCTGGCAGTATCAAGGGATATATTCGTATTGAAAAGACCATACGAAGGCGCTATTTCACGCTTTTTGTACTTCATTACCGGTATATCGACGCCCATTACGCTTTTCAGCAGTATTTCGAACGATTCGTCTTTGGGTACGCCATAGGCCATATCCTCAACATTCTTTATGCCCATCGTTATATTAGCTGCCTGCAGTGCCCGGTAAGCCTCGGAAATAACCGCATAGATCTCCTCCTGGATGTTTTTGGCCCTGTCGACCATGTCCAGCATTTCCTTGATAAGAACATTCCTCTTTTTGTCCAGAAGCTCGTAGCCGCTCTGGGAAAGCGCAAGAGACGCCCTTGCCTTCATCAGGTTCGATTTTGTAGGTGCTACCTGCTCTGCCATCTCTATTTCTCCCCGCCGGGTTTGTAGTATTTGCGGAGCATCTCCGGCTGTACACGGTCCAGCTCGGTTTCAGGAAGTATGGAAAGTATCTTCCACCCGAGGTCAAGCGTTTCAGTCATGCTCCTGTTCTCACCGGAGCCCTGTGAAATGAATCTGCCCTCGAGTTCGCGGCCGAACTTCAGATACAGTTTGTCAATATCGCTCAGGTCATCCTCACCTATTATCTGCGACAGCGAACGCACGTCCTGAACGCGTGAGTAGGAAGCGAACAACTGGCTGGAAAGATCCGCATGGTCTTCTCTCGTATAATCCGCTCCTATGCCGTCCTTCATAAGCCTGGACAGCGACGGGAGGATATCGATGGGCGGGTAAATCCCCTTCTGGTTGAACTCGCGGTTGAGTACAATCTGCCCTTCTGTGATGAATCCTGTGAGGTCCGGAATAGGGTGGGTAATGTCATCATTGGGCATTGTCAGTATCGGGATGAGTGTAATCGAGCCTTCCCTGCCCTTCAGCATGCCTGCCCTCTCGTATATGGTCGAAAGATCGCTGTAAAGATAGCCTGGGTAACCCTTGCGCGAAGGTACTTCCTCCTTGGCCGACGAAATTTCGCGCAGCGCTTCCGCGTAGCTCGTCATATCCGTCAGTATGACAAGTACGTGCATATCCAGCACGAATGCAAGATATTCGGCGGCAGTCATCGCGCACCTGGGCGTCGAGATCCTCTCGACGATCGGAGCGTCCGCGGTGTTGATGTACATGACCACGTGGTCGAGAACGCCCGAAGTCTGGAAGCTCTTGATAAAATAATCGGCATCGTCGTGCCTGACTCCCATGGCTCCGAATACCACGGCAAAGTTCTCGCTGTTCGCGCCTTCTATCCTGGCCTGCCTTACTATCTGCACGGCAAGCTCGTTATGGGCAATGCCGTTCCCCGAGAATATAGGCAGCTTCTGGCCCCGTATCAGGGTCATAAGAGCGTCTATCGAGGAAATACCTGTCTGAATGAAATTCTTCGGATATTTGCGGGCTACGGGATTTATAGGCCGGCCATTGATATTCTGCCTGTTCGGCGAAATGACAGCATATGCCCCGTCAATAGGCTCACCCAGGCCGTTGAAGGTCCTTCCGAGGATTTCGGGCGACAGCGGGATCGACATAGGTTCGCCGTTGAAGCTCACGGCGGCATTTCGGGTCGAAATGCCTGAGGTGCCTTCGAATACCTGAACGATCACGCTCCCACCGTCGATTTTTATTATCTTTCCTATCCGGGTCTCTTCATTGTCAACCCTTATGGATACCATTTCCCCGTAGGAGGCTTCCTTCACGCCCGACAGGACGATCAGGGGCCCCTCCGCCTTATCGATTTTCAAATACTCTTTTCTCATAATTAAATACCTTCATATCTAAGGTTGTACCGGATGTGTTGTATTTGTCCGCGTTTGTCTGTGGTATCGGTTGATTTCCATTACTAGTTTCGTTCCAAGAGCATATAGATTCGGCTATGCGGCAAATTCAAACAATAGTATTTGCTTCGCAAATACTTACAGATGAAACGAAATGCAGAGCATTTCATATTGCTCCGCTCAAACATGAATTTGCCCTTACCAATGCCTTATCAATATGCTCTATGTCACAAAACTAATGCAATAACAATCAACCGATACCACAGACTTATCTATATGCTCTAGAAACGTAAACTCGCAATTAAAAGCAGTCAACCCGACTGGCAATTTTTACTCGTACCTCTGGCTGAGCTTGCTGAATACTTCGGCTATCTTGACGCACAGATCGTCAAGGACCGACAGATCCTCATTGGTAGCTTCATATTTTATTTTAAGGACATCCTGTATTACGTCCTGGCTTTTTATAGTGGATATCGGGATGCCCATTTTAACGCACTTAAGAGCGTTCTCATACAAGGTGTCGATAACCTTGAGCATTTTGTACTGCTTCATGAGAACGACATATGTATCATTTTTGTGAAGCGCATTCTGCTGAAGAAAGCCTTTTTTGATTATCCTCGCCGTTTCGAGGACGAGCGCTTGGTCGTTGGGCAATACGTCCTCGCCTACCAGCTGAACGATCTCATTCAGCTTTTCCTCTTCCTGCAGGAGCTTCATCATCTTCGCCCTGAGCGCCAGCATGTCGGGCGCGACATTTTCGCCGTACCAGTCCTCGAGTGTGCCCAGGTAACCGCTGTAGCTGGTTAGATAGTTGATAGCGGGATAATGCCGTGCATAGGCCAGCTTTTTATCGAGCGCAAGGAAAGTGGTAACGAACCTTTTAGTATTTTCAGTGACAGGTTCGGAGAAATCGCCACCGGGCGGCGAGACCGCACCGATAATCGTGACTGATGCTTCCTGCCCGTTCAGGGTCTGAACGCAGCCGGCCCTTTCGTAAAATTCCGCAAGCCTGGACGGCAGGTAAGCGGGATATCCCTCCTCCGCGGGCATTTCCTCGAGACGGCCCGAGATTTCCCTGAGAGCTTCGGCCCACCTCGAAGTGGAATCAGCCATTATTGCCACGTCATACCCCATATCCCTGAAGTATTCGGCCATCGTTATTCCTGTATATATGGAGGCTTCCCTCGCCGCGACAGGCATGTTCGAGGTATTTGCGATCAGTATGGTCCTTTCCATGAGGGGCCTTTCGGTCCGTGGGTCGATCAGCTTCGGAAATTCCTCGAGTACGTCCGTCATTTCATTTCCGCGTTCTCCGCAGCCGATATAGACTATGATGTCGGCGTCGCTCCATTTGGCCAGCTGGTGCTGAGTGACGGTCTTTCCGGTGCCGAAGCCTCCCGGAAGTCCGACAGTGCCGCCCTTTGCCACGGGGAAGAAAGTATCTATGACCCTCTGCCCTGTCAAAAGCGGTTTATAAATCGGGATCCTTTTATTGAAAGGCCTTGGCTGCCGCACTGGCCATTTAACCGACATAGCAAGCTCGACTTTTTCACGGTTGGGCTTTTCGAGCACGACTATGGTATCATTCAGAGTGTATCTGCCATCGGGTCTGGCGTCTGTTACCGTACCGCCGGAGCGCCATGGGACTAGCAGCTTGTGCGTTATGCTTGGAGTCTCCGGAATAGTAGCATATACCATGCCGGGTTTGAGAACATCCCCCGGTTTTACCGTGATGTGAACCTCCCAGAGCTTTTCGATATCAAGTGACAAAAGCCCTATGCCCTCCGGGATAAAGTTCTCCGACATTTCGTTTATTCTTTCCAGCGGCCGCTGGATGCCATCGAATATATTGCCGAGCATACCCGGCCCCAATGTCACCGAAAGCGGGCTGCCCGTGTAATGGATCCTTTCACCGGCCTTCAGCCCCTCAGTTTCTTCGTAAACCTGCACCGTAGCTATATCCCCGTTTATGGAAACCACTTCGCCGATCAGCTTCTGCTCGCCGACCGTTACCATTTCATTCAATTTGAACGAGCCCATGTTAATACCTTTGACAACAGGGCCGTTTATAACCTGTACGATCCCTTCGTTATGTTCCATTCGCGTCACCTGTCCGATCCGTTGCTTGCCGCAGCCGCCCCTCCGGCGTCAAGAGCCCTGAACAGCTCCTGCATTATATAGCCGTGATTATCTTCCAAAAGAGTCTTTATTGAAAAATCCATACGGATTCCGCTTCCAGTATCGATTGCTATAAAACCGCCGATGATATCGTCACCGGCCACTCTGAACTCCAATTCCCGCTGCTGTTCGCCAAGTTCCTTTTTCAAAAGCTCTCCATGCTTATCAATATCGGCCTGTGTCATTAATATGATCAAATTGCTCCCCGTCAGTTCGGCACAAGCCAGTTTTTTCGTAATGGACGCGATATAGCCGCCATATTCCTGCGAAAGGATAAAGCTACGTATCCTGTCCGTAAGCCGGCTGAGCATCGTATTGAAAAGCCGCTCCCTGACTTCCATCTGAGCCTTTTTGATGTTTATTCTGCTTCTGCTGGCGATCTCCGTTTTTTCAGCCTCTGCTCTCTTCAAAGACCTCCTGAGTATATCCTCCGCTTCACTGTCGGCCTCTTCCCTGTTTTTCGCAAGCTTTTCGGCATATTCGGAGCGCAGCTTCTCCATTTCCTCCGTAAATTTATCATTCATCGAACGATGCAGGAGCTTTGAAAACATAGATAATTTCTGTTCGATCGTTACCATACGAATCACCTCATATGTGGATGCCTACCGAATCCCTGATATAGTTGGTAATCAGGCTGCCGGGGCGCGAACTGCCGTGCCTGTCGGGTATCTCGATCAAAAGGGGCTTCTTGCACTTGAGCTTCAGTTCCATGTACTCTTCCCTTATCTGGTCGACCGCCTTTTCAGTCAATATCAGCAGCCCTATTTCATCATCCTTCATCGCACTTTTGACAGCATGAAGCACCTCGTCACGGGTATGTACGATGATCCCGTCTATTCCCGCAAGCTTCATGCCCACCCATGTATCCTTGTTATCACTGATCAAAAAGGATTTCATATAAACCTCTACACGAACAGTATCAGTATGGAGATGATCATGCCGTATATTGCAATACCTTCCGCCATTCCTACGTATATGAGCGTTTTACCGAGAATCGACTGATCTTCTGAAACGGCGCCTATTGCCGACGAACCCACCGAGCCGACCGCAAGCCCCGTGCCTATTGTAGCAAGGCCTGTGCTGAGCGCCGCAGCGAGATACTTGAAGCCGTCGCCCAGGGAGAGGCCTGTTTTGGCTGCATCTACCGCCGCTGCCGCTTCAGTTGCGGCGAATACGGGGACTCCCGAAATTGCCATAAATATCATGATCATCATGACTGTCCCGAATGCAGACGCCGAGGCAAAAACCGCCTTTTTCACGCTTCCTTTTTTGTTCCTCTTCATCGCCCTGCGCCCGTACCAGACCGTGCCTGCCGCTATTATCAACGCTAGAGCCAGTAAAATGATATACTGCATAATGACCCACCTTTCTGCCGTCAATTATTTATTTTTGCAGGGCTGAAGGCTATGCCGCCGCCCTGGAAATACTTACCGAACATTTCATAATACTCGAGACGCAAGCCCTGTATGAATACCACCAAACCCTCCAACGTAAGTATCAGTATGTTTCCAAGCAGCAGAATCACGATTTTCAATACTATATTGGAGGTGACGTCCGACATTACGAGGAAGGCTAGAAACAAACCGGCATGATTCAACGCGAAGGCTCCTACACGAATAAAGGATATAGCGTTGCTCAGTGTGGAAAGTACTGTTTCTACGCCTTCAAAGAGGCTTTCGGTGAGATAGGCGCCGACACTCCCGTGTAAAAGTGGCCTTTTAGCCGACACAAGATTTGAAAGCGGCTCCTTCGCTACCATCGCCGCAAGGCTCGCAACCATGGAGGCAAGCGGGACCGCAACCGGAAGCTTGATTGCTTTGACCACCGCAACGATGGTCAGGACCAGGCTTATAAGGAATATATACCCCGCGAGCCCGTTTTTGCCGAAAATGCCTTCTTCTATATTGCTTTTTTTGATGTAATTTATAATGCTGAAGGTGAATGAAGACGTAAGCGCCGCGATCCCGAAAGCGACGCCTGCAATCAGTATCACCGGGATGTTCCTTGGATCCAGCGGTCTGCCGGTAAGGCTCCACAGCCACGGCAGTTCTTCCTGCTCCAGTCCGAAAAGGCTTCCATAAGCGGCACCGAAAAGGATCGAGCTTGCTCCCAGCCTTGAGAGCAACTGGCCTATCGCCCTCCGCTTTTTTGATATCAGCAGCCCTGCCAGGAAGTATACAAAGCCCTGGCCCATATCCCCGAACATGATCCCAAACATCAGGCAGAATGTAATTGCAACAAACGGCGTCGGGTCGATTTCATCATAGGACGGCATACCATAAAGCTTAATCACCTTTTCGAAAGGTCGGAAAAAAAAATTGTTTTTCAGTTGTGTTGGCGGAACCACCTGCCTTCCTAGTTCGTTCGGGTTTTTTTCTTCTACTTTTATTTTCTGGATCAGTGGATCCAGAACCCTCATTATTTCCTTTTTATCGTCCTTCCTGATCCATGCATTCAGTACGAACGTGCTTGTACCGTAAGTTATCTCCCGTTCGAGCCCGAGTATCCTTCTTTCGAGCTTGACTGCCGTATATATCCTGCTCAGGAGGCTGATGGTTCCGGCTTTGTTCGTATTGATGACCTTTGACTGTTCACCGATCTCATTCCGAAGGTTCCGTATTCTGTCGTTTACCTGCCCGATCATCTCGGATACCGTCCCGCTCAGATTTTCAGGTATGTCCAGCCTGACCCAGTTGAGAGATTTCAGCAGCTTGGAGGTCTCCTCGGCAAACTGCCTGGGGTAAAGAATAATATCGATATATTCCGAAGAAGCCTTGATCATACCGATATTCAGAGCAATCGCGCTTATGTTTTCGTAATTCTTTCTGAGACGGATAACATTTTCCTGTGAAAGAGCCCCTATCTCATAGGCAAAATAATTGAGCGCCGCGACCCTACCGAAGTCTATATCCTTATAGGTTATACCGTTCAAGGTTTCCCTGAACTGCTCATATTTCAGGATCGCTTCTCTTTTACGATTGATCTCGCTTACAACCTGGCCCAGCTGCTCCATCAGTTTATTGAGGTCGTCCTGAGCCTCCGACAGGCTGCAGGGAGTGCCTGAAATGCTGCTTTTATCAAGCTCAAGCCGGATATCCATTCCCTTTGCGAGATGCTCCAGATCCTTCTCCATTCTGTCGCATTGAGCTTCCACCGCTTCAAAGTCCTCATGCTCGAATGACGACGGTCCTGTCATGACGGATTCGTACTCATGGATGATGTAGCTGTTGTCGTATTCAGTCGTCCCTTCAAAATCAAAATGAAGTTTCTCACTGAGCACCAGCTTCTCAAGCACCTCGTGCATATCCTCGAGCGAGCCCACGATCCTCAGGTACTCCATCTTCTGGATAGCCATTTTGCCGCCTCACCCCTTTACAACCTGGCAGTTGCTGCAACACCTGCCGTATTTTCCGCAAAGCGCGGTAATAATCACCTGTTCTCCCGATTGAGCAGATACTGTTCAAGCTGCTCCCCGGGCAGTTTGTACCGGATTCCTTCGGTAACCGTAACGAATTCACGGACGGCGCTGTCCAGTATATAGATATATGCAAGCACCGATCCGATGGTCCCATGATGTTTTATTCCTTTTATGTATTTAAAAATATAGTCGTTTGCATTTCTCTCGATATCCGCGCCTTTGTCCGATGTAAGCATATTGTGCTTAAGGTACTGCGAGGCCAGTATTTTCACTTCATCTGCAGACTTTGAGTAACAAAGCTTTCTGAGTCTGTCAAAGTCCAGCCTTCTGCCTCCCTGAAGGCTGTAAATCAGCATTTGCTCGGGGGAGATATCGTAAAGCCTTTTAGCCCTGTAAATCCATTGCACGTTTAAGAAGTCAATTTTCAAGCCAATCAAGTCATGCGCGATCCTTTTATCCTCGTCAAACAGCTTTTCCGCCTTAGTGAGAAGTGTTTTAAAGTAAAGCTGCTGCAGCTTCATTTCAATGTGGAATTCTCTTTTCACCGCATCCGTATCGGTAACAGTCTTTAAAGGGTTATAGTACGGCGTGCCCTTAAGATTTTCAACGTACTGCAAAACTGTCCTGGAAGCCTTCAATTTGCCGTATTGCAGTACCGAATACTTCTCCGAATGGATGAAATGCGATTCTATATCGTCAAGCTCCTCGCCCCTGGCTATTTTACGCAGTATCAGAGATATATCGTATATCTCGTATTCCATAAGGAATACCAGAATGAACTCCCTGTAGGGGCCCGAGCAATAATGCAGGATATTTTCGATGACCGATACCTTGTACCTGTTGAGAAGGGTCTCCAGGTCATCCCTGTGCAGATCGCCTGTTTTCACATTTTCAATATACCGCTTCAGATCATATCGGGTGAACAGGACTTCGGTTACTTGTTCAACGGTATTACAGCCGATAATTTTTTCAAAGCTGTTCTCGTCCAGTAAACGGCCTTTCTGGGTAACGATCTTCGTATTCAGCGCGTCGTATGCGATGTAAGGATTCACGTTCCGCCACCCTCCTTCCGCTGCGGCACTTTGCGGACAGCCCGCTCTGACTGTGAAAAGTTCCATAAGTAAGCACAAAAATAGTATTACTCTGAAAACAACTTGTTAAAAACAGTATCTATGACTTCATTTTCGATTTTCTGGTATTGCTGCTCCAATTGCTCTGCCTTTTGCTTGATTTCGGCTTCCTTGTCCCTGTACTCGCTCTGAGCCTTGTCGATGATCTGGTCATAGGAGGCTTTTGCATCTGCATTTGCAGACTCTGTTTTATTCTCGCGGTACTTCTTCATTTCGTTTTCATATGCCTGTTTCTGCTGAAACAGGGCCGACTTGTTCTTCTGCTCGTTTTCAAAAGCCTGCGCGTCAAGCCGGGCGATCTCTTCAATAACATATTTCACGGCTTATCCCCCTTGTCTCTAAACAGCTTACACAAAGCAAAAACTTCCACAATGGAAGTTTCATCTAGGACTGGCATCTGCCTCTATACATCATATATAATTGTTCATATAGTAATACAAAAGGGGTAATTAGTCAATACGATTTAGATAATTTTGTATAATTCATCTCCATTATTACGTTAATTTTTCAAATCGCGGAATAGCAAGTATAAAGTATAAGTGCTAATGTCCGCATACAAGGCAAGACGATATTCAGATATCATGGAGGAAAAAAGTAATGAACAGAATTATTTCTGATATTACAGACTTCATTTTTGTGTCCGACAAGCTGCAGAATGCAGATATCATCTTTCTTCCCGGCGGCTCTTTTCCTGAAATCCCCGAAAAGGCCGCAGAACTATATCATGAAGGATATGTACCGTTGCTTCTCCCCTCCGGCGGTGTCAGCGTTAAAACAGGCAAATTCGCAGGAGTGAAATCCAAACAGGAGACTTATGGTAACAATTATCAAACCGACTGTGAATTCTATACGGATGTGCTTCTGAAAAACGGCGTCCCGCCGCAAGCCATTCTGTGTGAGGACGAGTCCGGACATACTAGAGACAATGCATTTTTTTCCCGCAAGGTTGCCGATGCAAATGGTCTCAGGATAAAGAGTGCGTTAATCGTCTGCAAATCCTTTCATGCCCGGAGATGTCTCATGCTGTATCAGCTTGCCTTTCCCGAAGCTGAAATCCTTGTCTGCCCCGTGGATTGTTACGGGGTTACAAAAGATAACTGGCACATGTCCGAATATGGAATCGACCGAGTCCTGGGAGAACTTGCTCGCTGCGGCAATCAGTTTGTCGGAGAAATAAAGGAGTGCTGTCGAAGCCTCTAAACGGGAGTTTTTCTTTAACAGAGGTTGTTCTTTGGCGGGGGTTCTTCTTTAGCGGACCAGCCCTTTACTGCCAGTACGCCTAACGCGGGGTTTTCTAAATACAAAGAAGCCCGGTTCAACAATACACCGAACCAGGCTTCTTTGCAATAAGACAGTTATGAAAATTGAGGTTATTTAGCTATTTTGATGACTGACTTGACGATCTCCGCCTTGTTGTTTATGCTCTCGTCCATGGCTCTCTGGATATCGTCGAAATCGAACTGTGCCGTTACTATCCTGTCGAGGTCGATGTTTCCGCCGGCAACGGCCTTGATCGCCATCGGGTAGATGTGCCTGTAGCGGAATATGGTCTTGAGCGTCAGCTCCTTATCCAGCGCCATGTTCATGGGCAGGCTAATGCTGCCTTTCCCGCTGTAGCCCACAAATACGATAGTGCCGCCCTTGTGGGTCACTTCTATAAGCTGTCCCGCCGTTATTTCGGTTCCGGCAGTTTCGAACGCAATATCGACGCCTCTTCCGCCCGTCAATTCCATAACGGTTTTTACGGGATCCTGCAGCCTGCCGTTGATGACCTTTGTAGCTCCGAGCTCCAATGCCTTGTCAAGGCGTTTCTGCTCGATATCGGATACATATATCTCGGTGATCCCCATGGACCTCAGTGCCAGCATCGTAACCAACCCTATGCAGCCGGAGCCCGTTATCATGGCAGTCTGTCCCGAATGTGCACTTCCCTGGTTTGCCGCATGGAAACCTACTGCCAACGGTTCTATCAATGCGCCCGACATCATGCTTACATTGTCCGGGAGCTTGAAGCATAGGTCTGCTTCATGCGCTACATATTCCTGAAATACTCCGTCATACGGCGGTGTTGCAAAGAATTCCACGTCCGGGCAGAGATTGTACAGGCCTTTTCTGCAGTATTCGCAGTGCCCGCAGGTTTTACCCGGTTCAAGCGCCACACGGTCCCCAGGCTTCAGGCTTGTCACACCGTCGCCTGTTTCCACTACGACGCCGCTGGCCTCGTGACCGAGTACGAACGGAGGCTTTACTATGAAATTGCCTATCCTGCCCGATTCGAAGTAATGCAGATCCGATCCGCAAACTCCCACGTAATCTATTTTAACCAGGACTTCGCCCGGTTTTGCCCGGGGAATATCCCTTTCCACGAACTCCATTTTACCTATATCGGTCATTACTGCAACTTTCATCTTTCCCTGCATTCCGTCATCCCCCTAGTAAGCTAGCCGACTATTTGATATAAACTGCACCAACATATAGTGTAACACTCTATTGAAAATAATCCATATGTTAAGCGAAAATTATTTTGAATAATTACCTTCACAGCGTCCGAGTAGTGAGGCTTCAAGCAATCCTCGCTAACCCATGTTGCCGGCATAAACTATTACTCCAAGGACTACTACAAAAACTACTGCATATTTTAGCGTCCTTTTCATGATCTTTCCTTCAAGCTCTGGTATCCCGATGGCTGAAACCGCTATGGCTAAGCTTTGCGGAGATACCATCTTTCCGATGGTCGCTCCGGCTGCATTGGCCGCCGCCAGCCATGACGGGCTGCTGCCGATCTGCTGGGCCGTTTGCCTTTGAAGCTCGCCAAACAACGCGTTGGCAGATGTATCACTCCCTGTTACGAAGGTTCCCAGTGCGCCTATGAACGGTGAAACCAATGGGAAAAATGCTCCCGTTACGTTCGTCAGTCCCGTCGAGATCACCGATATCATGCCGCTGTAGCCCATTACCTTGGAAAGCGGAATGATCGTCAAAACGGTGACGGTGGTCCTGGTTATCTGCTTCAAGGTCGCCACTGCCACAGAGAGTATGTCTTTTATACCGACCTTTTGGATCAGCCCGCCGAGGATCGCAGATATGAGTATTATTGTGCCGGGATTGGACAAAAGCTGAAAGCTCATCGGAGAGCCGCCCTTTCCAGTATAGAAAAGGTGCTTTACGGTAAACGGAGCCCTGTTCAGAAAACTTAGTGCGGGAATCAGCCTGCTCGCAAGTACGAATACAAGTATGAATATATATGGGCTCCAGGCTTTAAGCCCTTCGGCAAGACCTATCTTCGGACCCTTTTCCGCAGCTGCGGCGATACGTCCCGGGAATTTCCAGGCCTTCCCTTTCCTCTGAAGCCTTACACACAATACAGAAGCCGCGAGAGCAAATATGGAGCCAACGACAGCAGCCAGCTCAGGACCTACCGCCCATGCGACCGAGGTCTGTCCCGCAGCAAAGGTGATACCGCATATGACTATGGCAGGCAGCATCCCCCTGGCATCCCTGACCTTTCCCGTCGTTATGACAACAAGGATAAAAGGCAATACCACGGATAATGGCAGAAGCTGCAGCGCAGTGTACAGCGAAATGTCGCCAAGCGGAAGTCCGGTTACCTGCGCCAGCGTTATGACCGGGATGCCGACAACGCCGAAGGCTACGGGCACGGTATTTGCAACGAGACACAGCACGGCGGCAAGCTCGGCCTCAAAGCCCATCGAAATAAGAATGGTCACAGGGATTGCAACCGCAGTGCCGAAGCCCGCCGTGGCCTCCATGAACCCCCCGAAGGCAAACGCTATGATAATGACCTGCGCGCGCGGATCCGCCGAAATACTCGAAAGCATGCGCTTTATACTGTCCATTGCGCCGCTTTTGACCAGTAGATTGTATGTGAATATGGCAGCAAAAATGACCCAGATAATGGGGAAAAGGCCGAGCAGCACGCCTTCCGCAACGGACTGGAGCAGCAGCGCGGCAGGCATCTTCCATATCAGAAGCGCCGAAAGCGCCACCGCTGCCAGCGCTATGATCCCCGTTTTATAAGATGGCAGCTGGAGCTTCAGCATACCGAACAATACCCATATAATAGGCACCGCCGCAATCAGGGCGGCTATAAAAACATTGGAAAACGGAATAGCCGGTTGCCACATCAGTTACTCTTCTCCTTTTACCTTCGGCCATTATTTTTGACCGTTTGCAGCGTTCATAAATCTCCTCTGATAAGCCACTACCTGAGGAGTGGAAGTAAATCTTGCAAGGTAGCCCGGCTCCGCCGTTATTACGACCTTACCTACCATATCCCTGAATTCTTCCTCTGTCAATAGTCTGTCAATATCGGGGTAATTCCTTTCGCCCTCCATACTGCATATGATAAGCCTGGTATCGGGCAGATTCGCCTGCCTGAGCCATCTGAGGTTATGTCTCACTCCGTCGAGTCCGTCGGAGCCTTCAACAGTATCTGCTTTTCTTTGTTCAACAAATAACTCTGCGGTCTCTTTTACCTTGAAAAAGTCAATGTCCGCATCCTTTGGCGATAAATAATCAGTATCTATCATATAGCTTCGCAGCTGCTTCAGGAAAGCCGTTTCGCCGCTGGCGTCATACGCTTTCAACAGGCCTGTGATCATATGGGTTTGCATGCCTCTGTGCCGGATGAAGCTGTTTATGAAATAAGGCTTCGCCTGGAGGGCGAGAGCTGTCTGGTAGGGTTCGAACATCAGTGTGAAGTTGACCCTGTAGCCGTGTTCGTGAAGCATGAGCGCCAGGTTGTGGCCCCTGAACATATCCTCTGTGGTGCCGTCGCTGTAGCGTCTCTGGAACTTTTTATCTCCGTTCAGAAGCTCACCCACGTTATTCTTGTTTACGGGACCCGTATGCGGAACTTTGATAACTACCCTGTATTTCGAAAGCATCTCCTTGAACCTGGCTGCCTCCTCGAGTATCTCCCGTTCCGAAGCGGAGAAAGGATTGTTCAGCTCTACGCTTATATCGGCTCCGGGTCCGAGTATCCTGCCTATCTCCTCCATTACCTCATCTCTTGTCTTGTACTTGTTTCCGATATTGGCTTTCGGGTTGTTTATGAATAGATCGTAAATTATCCCGGGGTTACAGGTCAGGTTGGAAATCAGATTGCTAACGGGAGCCACCTCGTAAGGGTTCGCGGAATCCGCTGAAAAAAGCAGGTTCGTCGGCCGCTTTACTCCGTTTTTGTCATAGGAAATGTCCCTTACCAGGTCCGCATTCAGGATATTCCCCGCAAGCACATATTCCACGCGGAAGCCTGCCGGCGTTTCGCCCTCGGGCGTTTTGAAGAAATCTATTATCTCCTTGAAATTCCCAGTAACACCGATGTATTGGACAAAATTTCTCAGTATCGTAAATTCGTCAAGCTCGAGGGGTTTGTTCAAAACCCTTCCGACGTAATCCTCATCGGAACTTACTATTCTTGCATTCCCTTCATTGCCTGCCGTGCCCAGTAATGAGCCCAGAGTGCAATTCAACCGGCAAAACGACGAGTTGTTGCTCATATTATTTCCCCCTTTGGCGAATAGAAAAAATGATAGAATAACTTAAAGTTTGACTGATAAGTCAATACACTATCTTGAAAATTTGATAAATATAGTCTTCAGCTAATAGAATTCCGCCATTGAAATTTTACAATGGAACTGGCCGTAAAGGATCAGGCCGAAACACAGAATAGGCCATACGGCCAAATATCCGAACGACAGCAAAGCAAATCAAATGTAATTGTACACTTTGAAATTATAGAATTTGTCCAGCGAATGGAATTACGGTTAAAATTCCATCTTGATCTTGATCTTGTCGCCTCTGAAAAGCACTTTTGAATATTCGAAAGGTATTCCATCGGCGGAGTATATGATATCTTCCAACAGTAGCAGCGGATGCCCCGCTTTTACTTCCAGAAGCTTGGCTTCGGCTGACTTGGCCATCGAGGATTCGAGAGTTTCCACAACTTTTCCGCGTGAAAGGCCATAATCGTTTTTCAACACGACACAGAGCTGTTCCTTCTCCAGCTTTTCCGAATCGAAGCCTTCGCACATTTTTACGGGCATATAGCTCACATGCAGGCTGAGAGGGTTCTTTTCGATGAACCGTAGCCTCTTGATCATATATACGGGGGTGCCGCTTTCCAAAGCAAGGTTCTCCGCAACCTGGCCGGCCGCATCGATCGTTTCTGTGCTCAGTATCCGGGTGGATATAGCATATCCCATCTGTTCCAGCTGCTCCCTGATACCCGCATAGGAAAGAGACTTCGCTGTAATCTTGGGTTCAGCCACAAAGGTTCCCTTGCCCGGCACCCTGTACAGTAAGCCCTCGGAAACGAATTGAGTGATGACGGATCGTACGGTCATCCTGCTAAGGCCGTAGATCTTACTGAGCTCATTCTCCGAAGGTATCGGATTGTTGGTCTCCCATTCCCCGTTATGAATTTTTTCCCTGATTATCTCTGTCAGTTGCAGATATAAGGGTTTTGGATTTGAGCGTTCTAGCATAATTTTACCTTCCATAATATATGAAAATTATATTTAATTTATCGGTTATTGTCAACTTCTAAGGAGACCGCCATATTGCAAACCGCTGCAGGGATTTCTTTAGTATATTGAATTATCAAGGAGCTGATCGTGAATCTGCGAAAACTCAGCCGGCTGTTTGTACCTTCAGTTCAGGTGACAAGCTTTAAACAGGTTTTGGCGTTACCTGAATGTTATTTGATTGTTGCTTGAATGTTGCTTGAATTCAACCTGACTAAAGCTGTATATACAAGTATAGTACTCTTCATAGAAACCTCTGTCAAGCTTTATGCTTCAGACAGTTTTCGGCCATCATCGACGAAGCCGCCCCGATCAGCGTGAAATCTGCGCCTCAAGGGCGCTAAACATCCTGCTTGGATGTTTTAACGGAAATCCGCGCCTATATGGCGCTAAACATCCTATTTGGATGTTTTAACGGAAATCCGCGCCTATATGGCGCTAAACATCCTTTTTGGAACAAATAAACTGTGTATTTTTTTGAACTTTAAGATTATAATGACTTAATATTACAGTTATTATAACCATATACTACTGTACTTACATGTATATACAACGTTAATTCTAGTATTACCATTTTATAAAGTCAAGATAATTAGCCGGCAGACAAAATAGAGATTCCACGATTGACAAATTGAATACCTTATTATATTATACAGGTATATACAAGCTAATTTCAGTGAGTATTTTCTTTTAAAGGAGAGACGTATTGTGAAAATCACCGAAGTAAAGACCTATATCGCTGAAGCCGGAAGGCAGAATTGGCTGTTTGTTAAGGTCTCAACCGACAATGGTTTGTACGGCTGGGGCGAAGCCTCCGTAGAAGGCCAGGAGAAGGCTGCTGAAGCATGTATTCGGGTACTTGCGGACCGCAGCGTCATAGGCGAAGATCCCCGGAACGTGGAAAAAATCTGGCGTCAGATGTATCATCACGGTTTCTGGAAGGGAGGCTTCATCCATATGACGGCCGTAAGCGGAATAGATCAGGCTATATGGGATCTGCTGGGCAGGTTCTATAAAACGCCGACCTATATGCTGCTGGGCGGACAGGTGCGTGACAAGGTCAGAACCTATACGCATTCCTCATCGAGCGAAATAGCCGGCAAATGTATGGAGATGGGTTTTGCAGGCGTCAAGACCGGAGCTCCGTCGGGCATGCTCGATGAAGTGCTGAGTGGAACCAGAAAGGTCATAGGCAGCAACAGGGACCTGATGGTGGATAACCACGGGCAGCTGAGCACAGCCGATGCGGTAAAGCGGTTGAAGATCGCCGAGAAATATGACCTGCTATTCTATGAGGAGCCCGTGCCTCCGGAAAATGCAATGGAGTACAAGCGGCTTCGCGACAGCTCATACGAAGTGCCTCTTGCAGCAGGAGAGAGGCTGTTCAGCCGTTTCGATTTTCGCCAAATGATTGAAAACCAGTTTGTTGACTTCGTGCAGCCGGATATATGCCACTGTGGGGGAATAAGCGAGATACGCAGGATTGCATCGTACGCCGAGGTTTATCATATAGGTTTTGCACCGCACAACCCGAACGGACCGGTCGCAACCGCCGCAAGCATACAGGTTGCCCTGTCCACCCAGAACTTTGCGATACTTGAATTTGCAGCCATGAACGTGTACAACAACAGCGAGCTATTTTCCATGGATCTGAAACCGGTTGACGGTTTCTTCAAAACACCGTCAGCTCCAGGCTTTGGTATCGAGATCAATGAATCCAGGCTTCTGGAACATACGTACAAGGATATCCAGTACGAGCCTATGTATAACGAAGACGGTTCAGTTGCGGAGATATGAGATGCAAGTATAACTAACTTTAATAAATGGAGGTAATAATATGAAGATTGCTATCGGGTGCGATCCCAACGCAACAGATTTTAAGAAGGCACTGATTCCATATATTGAGTCATTGGGACACGAATGTGTGGACTACGGCAGTGACGATCCCATATACGCCAATACGGCAATAAAGGTGGCAACCGACGTCGCGGCAGGCATATGTGAAAGGGGCGTACTGATCTGCGGAACAGGTATCGGCGTAAGTATCGCAGCCAACAAAGTCAAAGGCGCCTACGCAGCTTTGGTCACCGACATATATCAGGCACAGCGTGCACAGCTGAGCAACAACGCCAACATCATAACGATGGGTGCGCAGGTAACCGGGATAGAATCGGCAAAGTGCTTTGTCAAGGAATATCTCGGATTGACATACGACCCGAATTCCAGGTCTAAATCAAAGGTTGACAGAATAATCTCCTATGAAAAAGGTGAGATTTGATGACAGACTTTAATGAAATAGCATTTTTGGAATTAACGGCATCAAAATGCCGCGAAAATGTTATCCGCATGATAAAGGCGAGCGAACACGGCCATATAGGCGGCGCGCTCTCCTGTCTGGATATCGTCACAGCCGTTTACTTCCATGCTATGAATATAGATCCCGCTGACCCCAAAAAGGAGGACAGGGACCGGTTTATTCTGTCTGCCGGACACAAGTGCCTGGCGCAATACGCCGTTCTTGCGGAAAAAGGATATTTCCCCAAGAGCATTTTGGATACCTATGGAAGCCTGCATTCCAAAATGCCTGGACACCCTGACATGCACAAGCTGCCCGGGGTTGAAGCGAACACGGGCGCACTGGGCCACGGCTTGTCCATAGCCTGCGGTATGGCACTGGGCCTCAGAAATGAACACTCCGACGCAAAGATATACGTAGTCATGGGAGACGGCGAACTGCCCGAAGGCTCCAATTGGGAAGCCGCGTCCGTCGCATCGCATTACCATCTGGACAATATCGTTTTGTTTGTTGACAATAACGGGCTTCAGATCAGCGGAAAAGTGGAGGAGGTCATGAACATGACTCCGATAGACGAGCGCTTCAAGGCATTCGGCTGGGCCGTCAAAAACATAGACGGCAATGATATGCGTGAGATCGTCGATACACTTGACTCCATACCTTTAGAGAAGGGCAAGCCTACCGCCATTATCGCTCACACTGTCAAATGCAAGGGTCTGGCCGAAGGAGAAGGCAATGCGGCCTTCCATTATTGGAGTCCGTCCAGGGAAGAAGCCGAAGCGGCCGAAGAAGAAATAAAGAAAAGGACCCTTGCTCTGGAGCAGAAATCAGGTGAGAAAATATGATCGGAGAATATCTTGACCCAAGGAAAGAATTCGGAAAAGCCGTAACAGAGCTTGCAAAGGCAAATGAAAAAATAGTCGTCCTTTCCGCAGACAGCGGGAAAAGCTCAGGTTTCGGGGATTTTGTGAAGCAGTACCCGGACAGGTACTTTGAATGCGGGATAATGGAACAAGGCGTAATCGGCGTTGCATCAGGACTTGCGACAACGGGCAAAATACCCGTGTTCTGCGCAATTGCCCCGTTCGTAACAGCAAGACCGTTTGAAATGTTCAGGAATGATCTGGGCTACATGAAACAGAACGTAAAGGTCGTAGGCCGCAACTGCGGTATATCCTATTCAGACCTTGGGGCGACGCACCATTCGCTTGAAGATTTCGCGATCATACGGATGATCCCAGGCGTCGTGGTCCTTGCACCGCAGGATCCGACCGAAATAAGGACGGCTGTCAGGGCGATGATCGAGCATGAAGGTCCGGTTTATATGCGGATCGGGAACCCGAAGATACCCGTACTTTTTGACGAGCAGCCCTTCGTGATCGGCAAGGGCCGCATTATCAGGGAAGGCACGGACGTAACGATAATATCGACCGGTTCGACGACAAAGGCTGCAATGGAAGCCGCCGACAGTCTTTTAAAACAAGGCGTTTCAGTTCGCCTTATAGGCATGCCGACCGTTTGCCCGATCGATGAAGAATTGGTTATCGAATCAGCGCTAAAAACGAAACGCATCATAACGGTAGAGGAGCATTACACCGACGGCGGCTTGGGAACGCTGGTTTCCGAGTTATGCAGCACAAAATGCCCTGTAAGAGTAAAGCGTCTGGGGATTCCCAAGACCTACGCAAGCTCGGGCCCGTATGACGAGCTGCTCGCCTACTACAGCCTCGATGCAAAGGGTATCGAAAAATCGACGCTGGAGTTTTTAAAGTAGTCAAAGAGCATAAATCAGTCCAAAGTACTAAACCGGCAGATGACCCACCGTCGTCTGCCGGATTTTGTTAAGAATCATGATCGCAAAAATGTCTTGTGGAACCTGCGAAGCGTCATTTGCCGGCATAAAAGACAAGATACTCTTCTAGGTGTGAACTCCAGTAACTCGATTCATGTCCTCCCGGATACATATGGTACTGCTCTTTAATACCCTTGCCTTTCAAAACACCGGAAAGCTTTTCACAACCTTCATAGAATTTGTACCCATCCTTGTCTCCGCAGTCCAAATAAACTTCTACGTTGGATAAGTCTTTTTCTTCGGCTATAAGTATCGGATCTCTTTCCTTTCTTGTTGATTGATCAGGGTACAGCCAGTTTTTAACGATATCGCTCGGAAATTCGTCCAGGAAAAGCGCCGGACTGTGTCCGCCGATCCTGCTGTAGATATCGTTGTGCTTAAACCCCAGATGCAATGCTACATAACCTCCCATGGATAAGCCGCCTATAAAGCGTCCTTCACGGGAATTTACAGTGCTGTATTTCTTATCTGTCCAGGAAACCAGCTCTTTGCATATGTAATCTTCGTACATACCCTCATTGCCATTTGACCTTCTGTCTTCCCCTCCCAAGGTTTTAGCCGCACCCTGTGCAGAATTTATCCCATAACTGTTATCTATTAATGGAGCAACTATGATCAGCGGTTTGATTTTTCCTTTTTCAATCAGACTATCCGCGGTTTTGTCAATCCCCATATTCAGCCAGGATTCTTCGGTTCCTCCATATCCATGTAACATATAGAGGACGGGGTACTTGTTTTGCTTACTGTAGCCTTTCGGTAAATAAACGTTTACAGCCATATCCTTTTGCAACGTCTGGCTTTTTAAAACGTCCCTTTCTATTACAGATGCTTCCGATCCCTTATCTTCTGTTGTCATTGATGCCCCTTTTTCGGTCTTACATGCAGACAGAAAGCTGACGAAAAAGATCAATAAAAACACCATTAAGGTTTTTTTGCCCATTTATACCACCCTTCCCAAAATGAAAATCTCTTATGTAGGAAATTGCTGAATCGAGTTTATCTTATTATATATTAATAAAATGACAGCAGGATGTCATATTAGTTATCGATTTCTTTTATTCCCAACATAAAATGGGGTGCCTCTCCAGCCCGAATCAGGACGGAAAGCATCCCAAATAATTAAGGTATTTCCACATCTTCCGACTAATTCATTCGAATTCCCTGAAGTCCATCTTGAGCCATACGTCATAGGTGATCGTATTTTGAGCCTTCATTTTGTTAGCTCGCTGGAATTTGTGCAGTGCCTTTTTCAGATCATCCTCATAAATGCCGTCGAACGGCCCGTTATAATATCCCAGCTGCTTGAGCCTCTGCTGTATTGCATAGACGTCGGAGCCCCTGTCCCCCGGATTGATTTCGGCAAACCCCCTGCCGAAGGGCCCAAACTGTCCATTTACAATTACAACATCCGTTCCGACCGGTACCAGGCTATAGAGCTCGGCCACATCTTCACTGAACATGCGTATACAGCCATGGCTGGCTGCAGATCCGATGGACCCGTCGGCAAGCGTCCCATGGATCCCATATGTGCCCCAGGGCACATCAAGTCCCATCCACCTGCCTCCAAAACCCTCGCCCCAGTCACCTTTTTCGACTATCTTCCAGCAGCCCAGAGGCGAAGGAAGGCCAGACATTCCGGACGCAATCCTGTATTCCTTGACGCATTTGCCGTTTTCCAGCAAATATAATGTTTTATCCTCTATCTCTATAAATATCGTGTATGTCCTTTCTTCCGCCTGTATATTTGCATATGCCGAAACTTCCGCATGCGCATCTATAAATATCTGTGTCAGTGACAACGCAAACAGCACGGCCAAAAAGTATACTGATGCAATCCTGTACCTGCCCAAAGCTACACCTCCACAGATTAAAACCTTTCTCCCAGGTACGTAAAAAATGCATAATTATTTATTATGCATTCAGTCTAGTTTTATAATATGCTATTTTGCGATGTCTAATACTTTAAGAACTTTCCATTTAAAAATCGTACAGCCGTCGGCGTTGAAACGTCGGCGGCAGCTCAGAGAATTGCAATGTTTGCGCCTTCACAGGCCTCCACTATGTCCTCAGGCCATACCGATGCCTGAACCTCGCCGATGTGAGCCTTGTTCAGCAGGAACATGAACAGCCTGGACTGGCCGATACCACCGCCTATGGTATAAGGCAGGCGGCCTTCGATAACATCCCTGTGGAATTTCATATTCACACGGTCCTCACACCCGGCAAGTTGCAGCTGTTTTACCAGTGAAACCTCATCAACCCTGATACCCATCGAAGAGATCTCAAAAGCCTTGTTTAAAATAGGGTACCAAAAAATGATATCTCCGTTAAGCTCCCAATCATCGTAATCCGGCGCCCTTTCATCGTGTTTTATTCCCGATTTGAGAAACCCGCCTATCTTCATTAAAAATACTGCCTTCTTATCCCGTGTAACCGCTTCTTCCCTTTGCTTCGGCGGGAGCTCCGGATAAAGCTCTTCAAGCTCCTGCGTCGTAATAACGAAAATCTTTTCCGGAAGCATCTTCTGAAGCTTCGGATAAACACTGCAGATATAACTCTCAGCCCTCTTCAGGACTTCATAAATGCCTGATACCGTTTTTAGCAAGGTTTCGGTATTTCTATTCTCTTTTTTTATGACTTTCTCCCAGTCCCATTGATCCACATATACTGAACTCAGATTGTCCAGATCTTCATCCCTGCGTATTGCGTACATATCGGTGCACAAGCCTCTTCCCACCCTGAAGCCGTAACGCTTCAGCGCCATCCGCTTCCATTTGGCAAGGGATTGCACGACCTCTACCGTATCCCCGTTAAACCCTTTGACATCAAAAGCGACAGGCCTTTCAACACCATTGAGATTATCGTTGAGGCCAGTCTCGGGTTTCACGAACAATGGGGCGGAAACCCTCCTCAGATTCAACGCTTTTGACAGGTTGTTTTCAAAGAAGTCTTTTAAAAGCTTAATCGCCTCTTCTGTCTCCATGATATCGAGGCGGGATTTATAGTCGGAAGGTAAAATCAATCTCTCTTTCATAGCTTTCACCCCTTAATAGCTGTTATTACCCATATTTTCTAAAGGATAAATTAAATATATTCTGCATTATATGGTAAATAAAAATTCAAACAAAAAAGGCATAACTCGAAAATATGACCTCATCATCGAGTATGCCCGTCGGCTGCTTAACATATGTCTCTAAATATTTACGATTATTTCGTACTGATTTAATTCTAGCATGCGAAAGTTATTTATGCAATAGATTTTTAGACTTTTGCAGGAATCATGCGGTAATCCTTCATTTTCTCTAGTCTTTATATGACCTTTATATATGACCTTAAACTCGCTACTGCATCTTTTATACCAACATCAGGCGTCTCGGGTCAACTCCGGCATACAAGCCAGCTGTTCGAAATGAAGGGGCCTGTTGAGCAGGAAACCCTGCACGCAGCCGCATCCATGTTTCTTGAGGTAGCCAAGCTGAATGGTATTTTCAACTCCTTCTGCAATAACTGTAATACGCTGTTCATGCGCCATCGCTATAATAGCGTTGATTATACTGTTCTCCACACCTGAACCATCAATCTTGTCTATGAAGGATTTATCTATTTTTAGGGTATCTATGGGAAGTATCTGGAAATATTTCAGTGAAGCGTACCCTGTCCCGAAGTCATCGAGCGCGATACGGATGCCCATGGCTTTTAACTGATTCAAGGCGTCTATAACCTTTTCCGGGTACGAAATCAGTATGGATTCAGTGACCTCGACTTCCAGAGATCCGGCGTCGAAGCCTGTTTCACTCAAGACCTTCTTCACCATTTTTACAAATGAAGGCTGGAGTATCTGCACGACTGAAATATTTGCTGAAAGTACTATATTTGAATGACTTGCTGACTCTATAGCTTTGAATTTCTCCATGGCAGTCTCAAGAATCCATTCGCCTATTTCAACAATAAGCCCGGTTTTCTCTGCAATAGGTATGAATTCCGAAGGGCCGATTTCGCCAAGTTCTTCGGAATGCCATCTTGCCAGCACTTCGAAGCCTCTGACCTTTTGAGTGTCACAATAATATTGCGGCTGAAACATAACGTAAAGCTCATTGTTTAAAAGCGCCGACTTCAACCCGTTCTCGAGCTGAACCCTTCTTAAAAGTGCATCCTCCATGGATTTTGAGAAAAAGCGTATGCCGTTCTTACCTGAATATTTGACCGAGTACATCGCCATATCGGCACATTTCAACAGATCTGCGGAATTTTCTCCGTCGGCGGGGTACATGGAAATACCCAGGCTGGCATTGATATAGATTTCTTTGGTCTCATACATTATGACTTCGGAAATAGAAGCCTTTATAGATTCCGTATATTCTACGACATCCTGCCGGCTCAGATCGCGCCGGATGATCAGGGCGAACTCGTCGCCGCCGAGCCGGCCCAGCAGATCAGCCTCATTAATTCTTAGCATGCAGCGTCCAACTACGGCTTTCAATATGATATCGCCCACATGATGACCCAGCATATCGTTGATTTCCTTGAAATTATCGAGGTCTATGAAGACAAATGCGAAATTACTGCGGTCCTTTTCCGAGGATCTTAACTGATTTTCGAGCTCCTCAATGATCATCTTGCGGTTCGGCAGGCCTGTCAAAGTATCGTAGTAGGCCATTTGCTCAAGCTGTTTTTCATTGTCCTTCATTATCCTGTTGTATTTTAGCAGCTGCTCATTCTGATTATACAATTTGTCCTGAGATACAGAAATCTCCTCATAAAGAGAAGTCAGTTCCTCTTTCTGCCTGGAAAGTTCTACAATGGATCTATTCAGCTTGTTTTTATAATTATATATTGCTGTTACGGTTAGAATGGTGCCGATATAAGCTATTATCCCCGGAAGCGGATCCTGTGCCCGGCCAAAAATGATCCCCCCCGCTGAAAACACGATCCCGTAGACATTCAGCAGAATGGCCGCGATATAGCCTCTGTACATGGTATTAACGACAAGGTATACGCACGCAAGCACTTGAATCTGGGCCATAATGCCGCTATATACGTAATTGTAAAACTTGACTCCGAAAAAAATGAACTGATCGAAAAAGCCTTGGCTGGAATAACGTAAAGCAAAAGCCATTACTATGTAGATAGAAGCGCAGACTGCGATATATGCCAATTCGACCGATCTGCTTATGTCATGGAGCCTGCTGCTTCCCACTGTGCGGTCTTCGGTATTTCTGCTTTTATGCATATGATACCTCTCATCATCAAAATAATGAACTACATGACAATTCCCATATAATTATATCGACAATAATGTAGAAATTACAATATATAAATAATTAATTGGGGAACTGCCCAAAGTAATTCACTTTTTTGTCAGATACTTTCTTATATCGAACGCAACAGCTACAACAATGATGGCGCCTTTGATGATCTGCTGCCAATACGGATTCATTCCCACAAAGGTCAAACCGTAATTCAGTACGCCAAAGATCAGGACGCCGATTATAATACCCGGTACAGTACCGATCCCGCCCATCAGAGAGACTCCACCGACGACAGAGGCCGCTATGGCGTCCAGTTCATAACCCACGCCGTAGTTGTTGTTCGCGCCTCCGGTCCTTGCGGATTCCAAAACGCCGGCAAGTCCGTAAAGCGCCCCCGCATATGCATATACACCCAGCAAGGTACGATTCACATTGATTCCCGATACCCTGGCAGCGGTGACGTTACCGCCCACCGCATAAACATTCTTTCCAAACCTTGTCTTGTTAAGCAACACCCAGGTTATCAGCGTAACAGCAACAGCAATCATGATGATGACCGGAATCCCTAATACATACCCGGAGCCCAGAAAGGTAAAATCGGGACGATACCCGGCAATCGGCTGGGATTCGTTCGGTTTGATGCTGACATACAGGGAATTTGCACCGTAAAGAATACAGGTGGTTGCTAAAGTTGCGATAAATGGCGGGACACTGAACCGCGATACAAAAAAACCGTTCAGAAGGCCAAAAAGCAAGCATGCGACGATACCGACCACAATCGGAAGCCATATGGGCAGATCCTGCATATTAGGATAAAACCTTCTGGCATATTCCTGCGTTTGAAGAAGGGAGCCCGATAGTACCGCGGCGATACCCACCATACGTCCGGCTGAAAGATCGCAGCCCGCTGTGATTAAAACGATTGCGGCGCCCAGTGCGATAATTATTCTTGTCGATACCTGGATCAGAATGTCACGCAGGACCGTAAAACTCAAAAAAGCCGGATTTACTGCTATGATGATCAGGACCAGAACCACAAGGCTCACAAATATCGCATTTTGTTTTATTAACTCTATTACTCTTTTGGAACCATTCATCGATCTCAAATCGTCCATTGCCCGTTTCCTGCCTTTCCTATGCCATAAATTTGGTAGCAAGCTGCATGATCTCTTCCTGGTTGGTTTCCTTCCCGTTCACAACACCGGAGAGCCTTCCTTCACACATGACCATGATCCTGTCCGACATACCAAGTAATTCAGGCATTTCGGAAGAGATCATTATGATGCTCTTGCCCTGCATTGCCAGATTAGCGATAATCGTATAAATTTCAAATTTTGCGCCGACGTCGATTCCGCGTGTCGGCTCGTCAAGCAGCAATATATCCGGCTCGGTCAGCAGCCACTTGGCAAATAGGACCTTTTGCTGGTTTCCGCCGGACAAATCCTTAATAAGCGCCTTAAAAGAAGGAGTTTTTATGCGGAGCATGTCTATACTTTTCAACGTGTCGGCGAGTCTTCCCCTGTCATCGAGCAGAAACAGCCGTTTCACATATCTGGACAGGTTGGCGATCACCGTATTTTCCAGTACGGAAAGCAGTGGAAAAATACCGCTGGCCCTGCGTTCCTCGGTCAGCAGTGCTATTTTCAGCTTGATAGCCTCCGTCGGTGATTTGATTTTAACTTCCCGGCCGTTCAACGAAATCCTCCCGGACTCAATGCTCCTAAGCCCGAAAATCGCCTCGATCAGTTCCGTTCGCTGCGCTCCCACCAGTCCTCCGATACCGAGTATCTCCCCCTTGCGGAGATCAAAGGATACATTTTGGAAGCACTTCGGATAGGGAGAAGTCAGGTTTTCCACCTTCAGCACAACATCCGACGGTATATTCAAACGCTCTGGAAATCTATGAGTCAGATCGCGTCCTACCATTCTGGAAATGATCATGTCCATGGTCAGCTCCGAGGACGGCCATGTCCCGACACACATTCCATCCCGCATTATCGTTACCTCATCCGAGATCTGCAGGATTTCCTCAATTTTGTGCGATATATAAATAATCGCTACCCCTTGCTTTTTCAAATCGCGTATGATTCTGAACAAATGCTCGACTTCATTCTCTGTCAGGGAGGAGGTCGGTTCGTCCATGATGATGACTTTCGCATTCATGGACGTCGCCTTTGCAATCTCAATGGATTGTATCTTCGAAACTGAAAGCTTGTTGACAATGGCTGCAGGATCGATATCCATGTTGAGGTCCTTAAACAACTTTTCCGTATCACTATGCATTTTCTTGTGATTTACCAGTTTGATCGGGCCGAATCTTTTCAGAGGAAACCGTCTCAGGGGAAATCGTCCAAGCCATATGTTTTCCATAACACTGCGGTACGGTATGGACAGAAGTTCCTGATGAATCATGGAAATCCCCAGATTCAGCGCAGTTTTGGAATCATTGATCTCCACCTTTTTCCCGTCCAGAATGATTTCACCCGAATCCTGGATGTAAATACCAAAAAGGCATTTCATCAATGTCGATTTCCCGGCTCCGTTTTCGCCCATCAGCGCATGAACCGTGCCTGCACGGAGCTTGACAGTTACGTCATTGAGAGCTTTCACACCGGGAAATTCCTTAGAAATATGATTCATTTCCAATACAAACTCATTTTCATCCATCTTACTCCCCCTGTGTTCTACTCTTGTTCAGTCATAAAAGAAATCCCGGGGGGCATAAAACCCCCCATGGATTTATTCAAATCTTATTCAGTAATCCTGAATCCGGCCGGTTGTTACTTTTGCGGAACTTCACTCATGTTTGCCTTTGTAATACCCTTATACGGTACCCAGACATATTTGCCGTCCACTATGTCATATCCTACATTCTCCTTGGTCACCTTTTCGCCCTTGGCAAGAAGGTATGCTATCTTATATGTTGCTTTTCCCTGGTTTATACCGTCATTATAGGCTGTTCCAAGAAGCGTGCCGTCTTTGATCGCTTCAAGGCCGGGATCTGTGGCGTCAACACCTACTACAGGCATGTATTTGTCGCCGGTGAAGTAACCTGCAGCCTTCAGTGCTTCGATGGCGCCGAGGGCCATATCGTCGTTGCAGGCGATAACGGCTTCAATTTTGCCGCTGTTGGCGGTAAGGAACGCAGCCATCTTTTCCTGCCCCTTTACACGATCCCAGTTGGCATTGTCTTCAGCCAGTTTCTCAGTTTTGATCCCGGCTTTATCTATGGTCTCGACAGAATATTTGGCCCGTGCTTCAGAATCCTGGTGTCCGGGTTCACCCTTGATCATAACGTACTGCATTACACCATCGCCGTTTACATCCATTTCCTTGTGTGCCTTCCAATAATCGACCAGCATCTGGCCTTCCATAACTCCGGATTCTTCAGCATGGGCGCCTACATAATAAACCTTATCCCATTTTGCCATGTCTTCTTCCAACGGCTGACGGTTGAAGAACACGACCGGAATGTTCTTAGCCTTGGCTTTGTCGATAATAACGCCTGATGCGGTACGGTCGACCATGTTGATGGCAAGAGATTTTACCTTCTTGGTAATAAACATATCAATCTTGTCATTACAGGTCGGCTGAGAATTCTGGCAGTCAACGATTTCAACGTTTGCCTGGTCTTTCCCTTCCGCTGCGATTGTGTTACGTACAGAAGTCATGAATGTGTCGTCATACTTGTAGATGGTTACACCGATGGAAGGTTTTCCGCCGTCTGCCGGTGTGCAGGCCGCGCAAATGCTTACCATCAACAGTGATACAAGAAGAAAGGAAACGAACTTTTTCACAGAAAGCACCTCCAAAATTTAATATAGTACCGGGTGCTTTCATAATATCTCAGGATTGCAGGCCATTGAATATAAAAACCTGCGATGTATTCTTGAAAATCCTACTTAATATCATTCCTTGTGACTTTTTTATATGGTACCCAGATATATTTACCGTCCGTAATATCATACCCGACGGTTTCCTTGCTGACCGGCTTTCCGCGGGCAAGGGCAAACGCGAGATTAAAGGTGGCCCGGCCCTGGTTTTTGCCGTCATTGAACACCGTTCCCAGCAGTGTCCCGTCTTTGACTGCCTGAAGCGCCGGGGTGATCGCATCTATCCCAACAACCGGCATATATCTGCCGTCCCTGAAATATCCGGCCGCTTTCAGCGCTTCAATCGCTCCCAGCGCCATATCGTCGTTGTTGGAAAACACCACTTCGATTTTATCTCCGTTAGTCGCAAGAAAGGCTGTCATTTTCTCCTGGCCTTTCATCCGGTCCCAGTTGGCATTATCCTCCGCCAGCTTTTCCACCTCGATGCCCGCATCCTGAACCGTCTGCACCGAATACTTCGTCCGAAGCTCCGCATCCTGGTGGGCAGGCTCTCCCTTCAGCATGACATACTGCATGACCCCATCCTTGTTCTTGTCGGTTTCCGGATGAGTCTTCCAATAATTTGCGACCAATTCTCCCTGCATGATGCCGGATTCTTCAGCCTTTGCCCCCACGTAGTAAACCTTGTCCCATTTTTTCATATCATCAGCCAGCGGTTCCTTATTGAAGAAAACGATCGGTATGTTCGCCTTCTTTGCCTTTTCCAGCATTACTCCGGCCGCAGTGCGGTCCACCGGGTTGATGGCCAGCGCCTGCACCCTTTCCGCAATGAACAGATCCACCTTGTCGTTCTGGATCTGCTGCGAATTCTGGCTGTCGACGATCTCCACCTCAGCCTTCCCCGCAGCGGCTTCGGATATATAGTTTCTTACAGTCGTCACGAATGTGTCGTCAAATTTATAGATTGCGCAGCCAATACGGACATTACGTGCTCCGGTTCTGCTTCCACAGCCCGTCGCCGTACAACATAACATGCTTGCCAAGAGAAATATGGAAATAATTCTTTTCATTTTGACGCCTCCCATACTGCTGAACAAACGCGAAATACCTGTTATTTTATGAACGGGAACAACAGCCTCTGGTTTTCAGGCAGATACATGTTATCTTTGTTGATGATTTCAGATCCCGTATCGTAATACTTGCTGATGCTTGTTCCATTGATGGCCTCCACCGCACTTTTTACGCTGAGATACCCCATATTGAACGGATTTTGCGTAATAAGAACCTGTATGACGCCTTTTTCCATATAATCGATCTCATTGGGCGTGCTGTCGAAGGCTATGATATTCACCTTTCCCGCCAGATCCATCTGGGAAACCGCTTCAGCAACCCCTTCCGAGGATATTGCGTTCAATGCCACAATGGCGCTGATATCGCTGTTTTCGCGTATCATTTTCTGCGTCAGTTCAAATGCCAGCTTTTTATCAGAAGAACAATATTCCTTCGCCACGACTTTAATGCCGGAGTGGCCGGAAATTGCCTTTAGCAGTCCTTCCTCACGCTGTTCGGCATTTCTGGTGCCCTTGACGAAATTCATGATGCCCACCTTCGCTTCCCTGCCGCTTCCGCCTAGGATTTTTATGAGCTGATTTCCTGCCTTAATCCCGGCACTGTAATTGTCAGTGGCGATATAGCTGTTGATTTTATCCGTATTTACTTCGGAATCTATAATAATAACTGGAATATGCATGTCGCTGGCTCTTTCCGTCACCTCGACAAGAGCGTTGTAATCACTGGCCGCAAGGATCAGCGCATCCACCTTCTGGTCAAGCTCCGAGTTGACCAGCCGGATCTGCCCTTCCACATCCTCCTCGTCTTCCGGAGCAGTGCACCGCACATTGACGCTGAATTCATTCGCCGCCGCATCGGCGCCCAGTTTCACGGAACCCCAGTAATACCCGTTGTTCATCCTGACAATGAGTGCAATGTTTTTCGTGGTGCCTTCGATATTGATATTCTTCTGGCAGCCGTTCATGCAGAATAAAATTGTAATTAGCAGTACCAGGCTAGGCAGTCTTGCCGCTGTCTTCATTCCGCACCTCCCTGACCACCGTCTCCGCCGTATAGGGGAGCCGGATTCTCACTGTAGTACCGACGTCGACCTCGCTTTCAAATTCCAGGCCATACTCCTTACCGTAATATAGCTGTATCCGGTCATGCACGTTTTTTACCCCTACTCCCCTGCCTTCTCTGTTTTCCGGTCGGACGGACAGGATGTTTTCCAATACCTCGGACCTGATTCCCGCTCCATTGTCAGACACCTGAAGCAGCAGCTTTCCATCTGATACCTCCGCAGTGACCTTGATATACCCGTCGTCCACCATGTGTTCTATTCCGTGATAAATTGCGTTTTCGATGATCGGCTGCAGGATTAGTTTGATGGTTTTGCATTGCAGCACTGCATCCTGAGATTGGATCTCAAACTGGAACTTATTTTTATACCGGATCTGCTGAATGGTCAGATAATGGTTTGCATGTTCCAGTTCCTCCTGGATGGTGATGATGTTTCTGCCCCTGCTGATGCTGATTCTAAACAGCTTGGACAGAGAAGTAATCATGGTGATCGCATCCTCCTTCTTGCCGCTTTCCACCATGCGGACCACAGAGTTCAGCGTATTATAAAGGAAGTGGGGATTGATCTGGGACTGCAGCACCTCAAACTCTGCGTTCCGTTTCGATTCCTGCTCCAGAACTATCTGATCCATAAGGCTGCGGATCCTGGTCAGCATCATTTTATAGGTGCTTGCCAGTTTTGCCACCTCAGCCTCACCCTTTACGTCTATATTAATGTCCAACAAGCCCTCTTCCACCTTTTTCATAGACTTCTCCAGAGCTTTTATCGGTTGGGATATCTTTGCCGACAGGAAGGCGGAGATGAAGATGACAAAAACCGTTCCGAAGAGGAAGGTCCAAAAGATAAAGACGCCGATTTCCTTTTTCGTGGTAACGATTTCATCCATATAGGCAATACCGACTATCCTCCATCTGCAGAAGTTGACGGTTTGAATCGTGATCATCCTGTTCTGCCCGTTGAATTTATCAAAATAAATGCCCGAAATATGATTCATTACTTCTTCTACATTCTCCGATTTCAGCCCGGCATTGATAAGCTGCTGCTGCGGATGATAGACGATGTTTCCGCTTGGGTCCACAAGATAGATGTATCCTTTTTTCCCAAGTCTCGCCTTCTGGCAAAGCTGGTCAAGAGAACTGAAATTCATATCGACGAGCAGCACGCCCAGTTTTTTCTTATTATCCTTATAGTAGGTGACTTCCCTGCTGAGGGAAACTACCCAGTTGTGCTGACTCTCAAAGATATTCTGTACGTGAGGTGAGGAGAAATACAGGTTTGCGGGCTCATTTACAGGTTCGCTGAACCAGTCCTGTATGGTAATGTTTACATCCTTCATTTTATAGGAAGGTGAGCCGGCTACAATCCCGCCGTCTCTGGAAAAAATACAAAGGGAAACGATATCCTTCCTGGTGTCCAGAACCACATTCATCCGCTCAACCAGCCTGTTTTCGTCTATATCCTGCTTGTAGCCGATGAGGTCGTTAAGGGAATCCGATATTTCCATCATGCTGCGTAGATAATAGTCCAGGTTTAGATTGACCTGGTCGATTACCTGCCTTGTGCTGATAATCGCGTTCTGTTCCGCCGATTTGTTGAATTTGCTATAAAGCATAAGACCGACAAAAAGCATGGCTGTAAGAGTAATGAGCATAATGGAAGAAGAGATGAAAAATTGAATACTCCTTACTCTCAGAGATTCGAACAACTTGTGAAAAGGTTTTGTCAGTGTTTTTTTAAAATGCCGCTTTCCCAACACCTTGACCTCTATCTACTTTCTGTTTCTATATTCGGAAGGTGAATGACCAGTATATTTCTTAAAGCTGTTGCTGAAATAATTCGCATCGGAAAATCCAATCCGCTCGGCAATTTCAAAGGATTTAAGCTCAGTCATCCGAAGCAGCTCCTTCGCGGTGTCCATTCGAAGCTGGACAAGATAAGCCAGATAGGTTGATTTAGTCTCCCTTTTGAATATGGTACTGAAATAGCCGGGGCTGACGTGCAGATATCCGCACACCCTGTTAATCGTAAGATCGCTTTCATGGTAATGGTTTCTGGTAAATTCCTTCGCATTGCTGACAATCTGCCTGCAATTATTCTGCCTGCTGCCGGAAATGAGATTCATTACCCTTGTACATACGCCCAGCATCCAGTCCCTTGCTTCCTGTAGGTTGTTAAAGCGGCAGAGCTCCGGGAACAGGTTGAAATTTTCATCGATGATACAGTCGATATCGATGTCGGAATCCTTTGCTATTTTCAGGATGGAGATCATGATTTCCATCAGGTATACCTGGCATTCCCGGAAGGAAGCGCCGGCTTCGGAAAGATCGCGGAAAACAGTATCGATGAGTTTTTCGACTTTCGGAAACGCACCTACCTTGATGCAACAGGAAAGGGCCTCCTGCCTCAGTTCGTCGAAGACCGCTTTTCCGGCAGCGCGAGGTTCCAGATCACTGATTAAAATTATTCTATTGTTTCCGAGAAGAAACTTGTAATCCAATGCCAGACAAGCATCCTTGTAGGAATTGCTGATACCGTTGACCGAGTCGCTGTATGTACCGATCCCCGCCGTAACAGTCAGTTTCAGGTACTTTTCCACGGAATATCGGATTTCTTCCAGAGCTTTCAGGGTTTTGTCAATGATTGATTCTTCCCCCTCATCGCTCAAACTGATGACGACAATATCGCCGTTATGGATAAAAACGATCCCAAGACCGTATTTCTCCACATGCTCAGCCGCAATGTTCAATACGGCTAACAACGCCAGATCCCCATCTCCGACCTGAAATCCAGTTTCGCTTTCCTCCGTCTGACCGGCTTCAGGCTGCTCTGCAGACAAATTGAGCCGGGAGAGATCCGGCCGTATGACCGATATCACAAATCCCTTTTTGCAGAGATCGATTTCCAATTTGTTCGATTTCTCGAGTATTTCCTTTTTATCCAGCTTTTTTGTAATCAGAAGAGTGAGAAAATTGGCCTTCAGAACCGGAAGGCTTTCGTTATATAGTTCCTTCAGCTTCAGGATATTCTTCTTTTCCGCAGTCTCCTCATCCATCAGCTGTTTGATCCTTACCAATACCTGTACGAGCTCCTGCGAAGAAAACGGCTTCAGAACATATTCGTCTACATGAAGCCGGATTGCCTTCTGTGCGAATTCGAATTCATCAAAGCCGGTCAATATGACGATACGGGTGTCAGGATATTTCTGCCGGATCAGTTCGGACAAAACAAGTCCGTCCATGAAAGGCATTTTAATATCGGTGACTACGATATCGGGAACAAGCCTTTCCAACAGGTCATAAGCTTCCTTCCCGTTTTCCGCCGTCCCAACGACTTCAAAACCTATGGCTCTCCAGTCGATTTCCTGCAGAATCCCTTCCCTGACATCGTTTTCATCATCGACTAATATGAGTTTGTACACCCAACCCCTCCATGTCTGAAAATGACTTTGGAATCACAGATGAATCCTGCCCCGGCTGCGATAATATTTTATATCATTCCTTCCATATTTTCAACGTAAACCGGACATTTGTCCAGAGGTAGCCGAAAAAAGCTTAACCACGTACATAAAAAACACCCCTGTCCATATTTATATGCAGAGGCGTTTTGTATAATATGCTTTTCCGTCAGCCGAGTTTAATCTCGAATTTGTCGAACCAGACTTTTTCTACGAATTGTTCCGGGGTGAAAAATGTTTTTCTGAAGATGGCGAGCTCACGGGTATTCTTTTTCAGCCAAAGCGGGACAGGAATCTCCATACCGGCGCATAGATCGATGAGGCATTTCTCCAGTTTGTCCCTGAAGCTGTGCTCTCTTTCGTCGTCCTCTGCAGAGGCTTCCCTGACCAGTCTTCCTTCTATAATGATCTTACCGTTCAATACCAATCGGATACCACCTTTCATATGGCAACAGGCAAAATAACGAGGCACCAAAATACCTCCCCTTTTATAGGTGGCTGGTACAGTTAGTATTCCGGCGGTGAGTATATCGCCAGCCTCGTTGAAACTCCACAGAAGTAAGGAAATTTTCCTACAACCGGAAAATTTCCTTATGAACCAAGTCGTTATAACAGTACCATAAAAGCGTAACTGATTGCAACGGGTTAATTCAACTGCCGAGCTTATACTCGATAGAGTCCACGAGCGCCTTCCAGCTGGCCTCGATTATGTCGGTGGAGACCCCGATGGTAGTCCAGACCTCGTTTCCATCCGTCGACTCTATAAGGACTCTGACTCTTGCAGCAGTCGCTGCATTGGAATCCAGCACTCTTACCTTGAAATCGGTGAGTTTCATTTCATGGATGCTGGGGTAAAATCTCGAAAGCGCTTTTCTTGCCGCGTTATCGAGTGCGTTTACAGGGCCGTCGCCTTCCGCTGCGGTTATTTCCTCCTGATCGCCCACCTTGACCTTTATCATGGCCGTGGAATTGCACTCGTTAGCCTTTGCCGGCTCGTTGACTATCACCTTGAAATCCTTTAATTCGAAGGAAGGATGGTACCTTCCCAGCACTTTCTTGACAATAAGCTCGAACGAGCTTTCAGCGCCTTCGTACTGGTACCCGTTATGTTCCATTTCCTTAAGCTTTTCAATAATTTTTATGGTCTCGGGAGAATCCTTCTTAAGCGTCGGATCCACCTTGTTCACAGCACTCAGTACGGCGGAACGCCCGGCGACCTCCGACATGAGGAATGTCCTTTCGTTGCCTACCAGCTCGGGGTCGAATATCTCATATGCCATCGTATTCTTTACAACGGCATCCGCATGCATGCCCGCCTTGTGGGCGAAAGCCGCCCTGCCTACGTAAGGCGCCCTTTCATCGTGTATCACGTTTGCTATTTCACTGACGGCGCGCGCGACCGGAGTCATCTCTGCCATATTCTCGTCAGGGATGCACTTATACCCTATTTTTAGCTGAAGGGTAGGAATGATAGTACACAGATTGGCGTTTCCGCACCGCTCGCCGAATCCGTTTATGGTACCCTGCACCTGCGTAGCACCTGCCTGAACAGCCATGATCGTACCGGCCGCAGCCATACCGTTGTCATTATGGCAATGGATACCTATCGGTACCTCGAACTGCTCCGTAATTTGCGCTGTGATGTTGAAAATATCCATCGGCAGATAACCGCCCTTTGTATCACACAGGCAAAGGCTGTCGGCACCCGCCTCGGCAGCCGCCTTCAGTGTTTTCACGGCATACTCCCTGTTGGCTCCGTAACCGTCGAAAAAGTGTTCCGCATCGTAAACCACTTCTTTTCCATTGTCCTTGAAAAACCTTATAGTATCATAGATCATCTTCAGGTTTTCATCCAGACTGGTTTTCAGGATATCAGTCACCTGGAAATCCCATGACTTGCCGAAAATAACCACAGCGTCGGTTCCGGCGGCAAGCAGCGATTTTACATTGGCGTCGTCCTCTACAGGAAGTCCTACCCTTCTTGTACTTCCAAACGCGATAAGCTTTGAATTTACAAGTTTTATTTTCCTGACTCTCTCGAAAAACTCAAGATCCTTGGGATTCGATCCGGGGTTCCCGGCTTCGATGTAGTCCACTCCCAATGAATCGAGCCGCTTCACGATTTTAAGCTTATCCTCCACAGTATAGGAGATGCCTTGCGCCTGCGCACCATCCCGTAAAGTGGAATCGAGTACGACGATCTTCTTCATATGGTCTCCTTCCCGTTAGAAGCTCTTTTGCCATGATCGCTGACTACCCTGTTAATAGCGTTGATATAGGCCTTGACACTCGCTTCGATAACGTCGGTGCTAACGCCCCTTCCAACATATATCCTGTCATCCTTCACTACTCTTACCGTAGCTTCGCCAAGGGCGTCCGTACCCTCTGTTACGCCTTTCAGGCTGTAATCCTGCAATTCAAGTTCAAAGCCCACGGTCCTTTCAACGGCCTTGAATGCCGCGTTTACAGGTCCGTCGCCTGTTGCCGCTTCCATAACGGGCTCTCCGTTCTTCAGGAGGCTTACGGTCGCTGTCGCAATAATTTTATTGCCGCTGTTGATCTGGAAGCTGTCAAGCTTGTAAACCTCGTTGACCTCGGACATCTTATCCCCGACGAGCGCTTCGATATCCCTGTCGAGTACTTCCTTCTTTTTATCGGCAAGCTCCTTGAATTTATCAAATGCCGTCGCGACCGTATCGGGATCGAGGTTGTAGCCCATTTCCTTCAGTCTCTCCTCGAAGGCGTGTTTGCCTGAAAGCTTGCCGAGCACCATCCTGTTCTGGGAAAGTCCTATTGATTCAGGCGTCATAATTTCATATGTGCTTTTCTCAGCCATTACTCCGTGTTGATGGATACCGGATTCATGAGCAAAAGCATTTGCCCCGACTATCGCCTTGTTCGGCTGTACTCCCACCCCGGTCAGGCTGCTGACCAGTTTACTGGTCCTGTAAATCTGTTTGGTATCTATGTTGTGGATCAGATCTCCGTAAAAATCCTTTCTGGTCTGAAGACCCATTATGATCTCCTCGACCGAAGCATTTCCGGCACGTTCGCCCAAGCCGTTGACCGTACATTCGAGCTGCACCGCTCCGTTCCTGATGGCTTCAAGAGAATTGGCAACCGCAAGGCCCAGGTCGTTATGGCAATGGACGCTTATTTCTGCTTTATCGGTATTCGGCACATTTTCCCTGATACTCTTTATCAGGAGCCCGAATTCCTCCGGATAGGCGTAGCCTACGGTATCAGGTATATTTACGACCGTCGCGCCGGCTTTTATGACCTCTTCGACGATCCTGTACAAGAATTCCGTTCTTGTGCGGCTTGCGTCCTCTGCCGAAAACTCGATGTCCGAGCAGTACGTCTTTGCATGCTTCACCATTGCGACAGCTCTCTGAAGTACCTCATCCTCTGTCATTTTAAGCTTGTATTTCATATGGATGTCGGATGTCGCTATAAAGGTGTGTATCCGCGGACTCTCCGCATTGCGGACTGCCTCCCAGGCCCTGTCGATATCTTTTTCGACCGCCCTGCTGAGACTTGCTATCGTCGCTCCCCTGACATTTTCGGCAATTGTCTTGACTGCCAGAAAATCACCGGGCGAGGATATGGCAAAACCCGCCTCGATGACGTCCACGCCCAGCCTGACGAGCTGACGCGCTATCTCGAGCTTTTCCTGTATGTTCAGGCTGACTCCGGGAGTTTGCTCCCCGTCCCTCAGCGTAGTATCAAAAATTTTTATCCTCGATGCCATGTGACATACCTCCTTCTATACCTTGTGCCGGCTTTTAGGAAAGCCGGCCATCCCTCATAATTTATAACGCATCGGTTCAACAGGAAATTTTTCGAATGTAGAAAAATTTCCTTACACCTGCTGCGTTTCAACGAGACGGGCGATAAGCCCGCATCGTTATAAGTATCTGGCGGTACAACCCCGCCTTTCTATATTCTTATACCTCTACCCGGCTTAAGCAAGTAATAGCTTTTTACCAGCCATATCCCACAAACTCTGACCACAAGGAGCTTATACGGAAGTAAAATTTTGCCGACCTGTTATACCCTCTTCCGAGGAAAGTGCCGCAAGCCCTGCCCGTGAGCCGTCGACCCCGAGGCAGCTTTCCGATGCTATCAAAATTTTACTGGAGTATAACTCCTTGTGAATCTTCCAGTTAGATCGGGGGAAGAAGGTTAATTTCACCCGCTTCCTGCAATACTTCCGAGGAAAGAGCCGCTAGCGCTACCCGGGAGCGTCGACCTCGAGGCAGCTTTCCGATGCTATTGAAATTAACCTGGAACATGCCTTTCCCCGTTCGTGCGTTTTTACTTCTTCAGCCAGCTCATCATCTTCCTGAGCTCAGTGCCTACCTTCTCAAGCTGATGCTCGGATTCACGCTGCCTGGTTGCAAGGAATTCCGCCCTGCCTCCGGCTTTGTTTTCCTGTATCCATTTCGATGCAAAGGTACCACTCTGTATTTCCGTAAGTACCTTTTTCATTTCCTTTCTTGTCTCCTCGGTGATAATGCGCTTTCCTGTCATATAATCGCCATATTCGGCAGTATCGCTGATGGAATATCTCATATAGGCGTATCCGCCCTGGTTGATCAGGTCCACGATGAGTTTCATTTCGTGTATGCACTCGAAGTAGGCGATCTCAGGCTGATAACCCGCCTGTACCAGAGTTTCGAAGCCAGCCTTCATCAATTCTGTAACGCCGCCGCAAAGTACGGCCTGTTCACCGAAGAGATCGGTCTCGGTTTCTTCCCTGAAGGTTGTCTCAAGTATGCCCGCCCTTCCGGCTCCAATGCCCGAAGCATACGCAAGAGCATACTCCCTCGCCATTTCCGACGCGTTCTGGTAGACGGCTATCAATGCCGGCACGCCCCTGCCTTCTTTATACTGGCTTCTTACGGTATGCCCGGGGCCTTTCGGCGCGATCATTATAACGTCTATGTTCTTCGGCGGCTTTATCTGGTTGAAATGAATGTTGAACCCGTGGGCAAAAGCCAGCACGTTGCCCTCTTTCAGATTCGGGGCTATGCTCTGGTAGTAGATGTCAGCCTGTGTTTCGTCAGGAGTCAGTATCATTATTATGTCAGCCGCCTTCGCAGCCTCAGCCGTGTCGAGTACCTTAAGTCCGTCCGCTTCAGCCTGTTTTCTTCTTTCAGAAGTCGGCTTGAGCCCTACTACCACGTTAACTCCGCTTTCCTTGAGATTCTGCGCGTGCGCGTGTCCCTGGCTTCCGTAGCCGATAATTGCAACAGTTTTGCCCTTAAGCAGGTCCAACCTGCAGTCATTGTCATAGTACATTTTTGCCATTCCTTTATTCCTCCTCGTTATTGGTTACCTTTATGATTCGATTGCCTCTCTCGATAGCAATAGTACCCGTTCTTACAATCTCCTTGATGCCGAACTGTTTGAGCATATCCTCCAATGCCGCGACCTTGTCGCTCCCGCCTGCGGCCTCGATAGTCAAAGTCGTTTTCGAGACATCGACTATCTTCGCTCTGAAAATCTCCACTATCTGAACGATCTCACTTCTGGTAGCCGTGCTGGCCGCCACCTTTATCAAAGCAAGTTCCCGTGAGACGGATTCGGACTGATCCAGTCTCTTAAGCTTTATTACGTCGATTAGCTTGTTGAGCTGTTTGCTTACCTGCTCCACCGTATATTCGTCCCCGTCCACTACAATCGTCATTCTCGAAATATCAGGATTCTCAGTAACGCCTACGGCAAGGCTGTCAATATTGAAGCCCCTCCGGCTGAATAGTCCCGAAACTCTTGAGAGTACGCCTGCGTGATTTTCAACCAGTACCGATAATGTATGCTTGGCCAAATCCCCCAACCCCTTTCAGTATTACTTAAAACCAGCGTGTGTGCGTCGGTCACAAACTGTCATTTATATCTTGAATTAAAATAAAGCTGCTAATTTATAATGTAGATTCCATTGGATCTACGGAGCATTCCAGCAGATAAGGGCCTTCCGATGAGGCAAGCCTTTCAAGAGCCGGCCCGATCTGGGCGTCACAGGTAATCTTCTCTCCTTTGAAGCCATACGAAGACATAAGCGTAACAAAATCCGGATTGCTGTCGAGGCATACCTGTGAATAGCGTCCTCCATGTCTGGCAAGCTGAAGTTCGCGTACCATGCCGAGGCGGCAGTTGTTGAAAAGAATAATTTTTACATCGATTCCATATTGCTTCATCGTACCGAGTTCCTGCATCGACATCTGGAAGCTCCCGTCGCCGCTGATGACGATAACGGGCAGCTCCGGCCCGCCAAGCTTTGCTCCGATAGCCGCGGGCAGGCCGTAACCCATAGTGCCGAGGCCGCCGGACGATATGAAGGTCCTTGGGCTGCGGAAATTGAAATTGTTTGCGGCCCATATCTGATTCTGGCCCACCTCCGTTGCTATAACGGCATTCTCCGGCAGATATCCGGACAAAATCGAAAGCAGATATTTCGGGGATACAAAGGGTGAGCCCTCGCTGGGGCCAATGGTTTTGGCGCTTTTTAGTCTTTGTTCCGCCATAGTCGCGGCCCATTCACTATTGCCACCTGTTTTGACCAGTGCAAGTATGTCCTGAAGAATAAGCTTCACATCACCCACAAGAGGGATCGAAGTGTCTATATTTTTGCCGATTTCCGCGGGATCTATATCGATATGGACGATCTTTGCCTTGTTTGCCAGCATACTGGCTGCTCCGACAGCCCGGTCGCCCACCCGTGCCCCCAGGAACAGGACCAGATCCGCATGATGCAGAGCATAATTGGCAACCTTGCTGCCATGAGTCCCGATCATTCCGAAATGAAGCGGATGATCCGAAGGTATCGAGCCGATACCCATCAAAGTCGTTGTAACTGGAACATTCCGCCTTTCCGCAAGCTCGCGCAATTCTTCGAACGCATTTGCGGTAATGACGCCCCCGCCGGCGCAGATAACAGGACGCTCAGCCTCATCCAAAGCGGCGGCCGCCTTCCTGATCTGCATGGGATGTCCCTTGTAGGTGGGCTTGTAACCTTTAATATCGATTGAATCTGGATATTTAAATTCGACAGTGCTCGTCTGAACATCGACAGGCACGTCTATCACAACGGGTCCGGGCCGGCCGGTGGAAGCTATATGGAAAGCTTCGTGTATGATCCTCGGCAGATCCTCCGCCCTTTTTACAAGATAATTATGTTTGCTGAACGGCGCAGTCGCACCTGTGATATCGGCCTCCTGAAAAGCATCCGTACCTATCATGCCGATCGAGACCTGCCCTGTAATGGCAACAATCGGTATACTGTCCATATATGCATTTGCGATGCCTGTAATCAGATTTGTTGCGCCGGGGCCCGAAGTTGCCACACATACTCCCGTGCGCCCCGTAACACGGGCATATCCGTTGGCAGCATGCGCGGCTCCCTGTTCATGCCTTGTAAGTATGTGCCTTATGCTGCTCCCCAGCAATGCGTCATAAAACGGAGAGATCGCAGCACCGGGATATCCGAATACGACACTTGTATGCTCCATTTCTAGAGCTTTGATAATAGCCTCAGCTCCGGTGATTTTCATAAATCTCCCCCTTTCCTGGAAAATCCGCCTCACACTAACTAAAACCAATAATGTGAATTATCTTTTCCTATGCTCCAGGTATAAAAAACCCCTCGCCAACTGCATTACTGCAGGGACGAAGGGAAACTTCCAACGTGGTACCACCCTGATTTGACAAGCGTTCAGCTTATCCTCGGCAAGTACTTTTGTACTTGACTGTAACGTAGTCAACGTCATTACTGCAATTTTTACTGTCGCAATAATGAAGCTCCGGAACGAGTTATTCACAGATCCATGGCACCGGTTCGCACCTGACACCGGCTCTCTTGAGCGGCCGGAACTGTCTTCTTTCCTTCATTGCGCTGCCTTTAAATTAATTGTATTATATTCTACCAGCATGCTCAGGCAGTGTCAAGGAAAATTTTCACTTATATTACTCTTTTAAGGTGTCCTTTTTTATGCTTTCTTGCGTTAATTATTTACATAACCTTACAGGTAAATTTTGTCCTTGGTATTGCCTTCTATCTTTCCAATACCGTATCCATAACAGAAGGATTGGTGCATGCTCGTTATGATCAGCGTTTTGAGGAATTCCCTTTCCTCTTTTCCAAGGCCCATATCCATGGCTTCGACGAAGTCTCTCATTTTCTCGCCGGCTATCAGGCGAATCGCTTCCCTTGTCCCTGAAAGATCTCCGTCGAGTTTCAGTCTGGCCTGTTTCAGGTAAAGCCTCATCATTTTTTCAAAATGAACGCTGTTTTTAATTACATCAGCCATCGGCACATCTCCCGTATATCATCTGTTTGCCGGCCCGCTACGTTTACATTACGGGGCCCGTATACCAGAGTGTTGCCAGAATGATACATCTTATATACATCGTGCACCCGGTTTTTTCATTCAGGCATCGTTAGAAAATAACTTCTGCTATCCGAGCCTTATCGTGTAACCATGCCGTCCTTTGTCTTTTCGCCGAGCACGACTGTCGCCGTCACCCAGTTATTCGTGTCGCGCTTCAGGTGGGTGATGCGGAGTGTATCTCCGGGAGCTTTGGAATAGAGATATTCTCTGAGCTGCAGCATCGTATCCATGGTAATTCCGTCTATCTGGCTAATTACGCAGCCTTCACGGATTCCTCCCTTGTATGCGGGGCCATTATTGTCGACTTTTGAAATATAAACGCCGTTGGGCACATCCGGTGCCCCGTTTATATACGGGAACACTACACGGTCATAGGCAAATACCCCGAGATAGGGCTCAGCAAATTTACCCGTTCCGACAAGCTTCGCAACAATAGGCTTCGAAATGTTGATAGGAATTGCAAATCCCATGCCTTCAGCGCTTTCGACCTTTACCGTATTTATGCCTACCACTTCACCCTTGGAGTTGAGCAGCGGCCCTCCGCTGTTTCCGGGATTTATGCTGGCGTCCGTCTGTATAAGGTCCTCCATATAATTTGTACCGGTATCGGTATCAATGCTGATAGTCCTGTTCAGCGCACTGACGATACCTGAGGTTACCGATCTTTGAAATTCAAGGCCCAGGGGGTTCCCTATGGCAACGGCCGGTTCACCGACCTGAAGCTTGGTTGCGTCACCCAGGGTAAGGGGCTTTAGGCCTGTAAGGTTTACTTTGACTACGGCAAGGTCGATCACAGGATCCGCCCAGACAGTTTCTCCGTCCACATTTCTGCCGTCGGCGAACGATACAGTTATCCTGTTGCTCTTTCCGCCGGCGACATGGTTATTGGTAAGAATATACCCGTCCTGGCTTACGACGACTCCCGAACCTACTCCAACTTCTGTTGCCCTGTCCTTATTGAAGACGCCGTCCGTTGTAATCCTTTCAACCGTTATTCCTACAACGCCGGCCGTCGCTTTTTGCGCAACAGCCTGGCTTATGGGAACTGCCAGGCCCAGGTCACCCAATATGGAGCCTCCGCTAAAGGATTGCTGCTTTGCTTTGACGAGATCCGTTCCGGAAGCAGTCTTCCCATCGGCTGCCTGCAGCTGCTGCGCCGCGTTTCCGCTTTGCCTGTCGCCGGCGGGTTCATTAAGGGAAATATATCGCGGAGCGGCAAAAAAAACTATCATTCCAACTAAAAGTGAGCAGGCCAGAGAGGTTATCAGTATTTTTCTGAAGATTTTCCTGTCATTATACATATCATCATCCTCATATTTTCGTAATTTCCCTTGACGGATGTTTTAATGGAAATTCGCGCCTCAAGGTCGGCGCTAAACATCCTTAATGGATGTTTTAGTGGAAATTCGCGCCCAAGGGCGCTAACATCCTTGCTTATTATTATTTCTACAATGCCGGAAAGAATACGAAAATTGGATGCAATAAAAAAGACCTGATGTTTGTCAGGTCTCAGGGTCAGGAAGATTTGATTTTATGATTTTCTTTACGCTTTTCTCGAATTTCGGGCGGGGTAGCATTACCTGGTGACTACAGCCGAGGCATTTTACACGGAAATCGGCTCCGGTCCTCATTACTTCCCATTGTTTGCTCCCGCAGGGATGTTCCTTTCTGAATTCAACTATATCACCCAGGCAGTATTTATCAGCCATAACTATTCTCCATAATTCCCTTACACGGCTGTTTGCCGACGGATCGGAGCAAGCGTCGCCGCAAACTAATATTTCATGAGGTAATTATCGATCTCCCACTTGCTGATCCTCATTCTGTATTCGTCGCATTCCTCTTCCTTGGCTTCTATATACTTACTGTAGATATGGTCGCCAAGTACCTCTTTGATAAAGCTGCTGTTCTTCATTTCAGCTATCGCTTCGTCAAGACTGCCCGGCAGTTCGCCTATATTGTCGGCGAGCCTTTCCTCCGCAGTCATATGGAATATGTTCTTATTGCAGGGAGCCGGCGGCTGGATCTTGTTTTCGATACCGTCGAGCCCTGCAGCAAGTACCGCGGCCAGCGCAAGGTATGGGTTGCAGCTGGGATCCGGGCATCTCAGTTCGAGCCTGGTAGCCGTTCCACGCGCTGCAGGAACTCTGATCAGCGGGCTTCTGTTCCTTGCGGACCAGGCGACATAGACAGGCGCTTCATAACCGGCTACCAATCTCTTGTAAGAATTTATAAGAGGATTCGTCAGTGCCGACATCGAGCGCATGTTCTTCATCAGTCCCCCGATAAACCAGTATGCGTCCTGGCTCAGCTGCAGCGAATCCTTTTCGCTGTAGAACATGTTTTTGCCTTTTTTAAAAAGAGAAGTATTCACATGCATGCCTGAACCCGCGATGCCGTATATCGGCTTAGGCATAAAGGTTGCATGGAGCCCGTGCCGCTGGGCTATGGTCTTTACAACAAGCTTGAAGGTAAGTATTGCGTCGGCGGAGGTCAGTGCGTCGGCATACTTGAAATCTATTTCATGCTGTCCCGGCGCGACCTCATGATGGGAGGCTTCGACTTCAAAGCCCATCTCTTCAAGTGCCAGGCACATATCTCTTCTTGCATTCTCCCCGAGATCCACGGGACCCAGGTCGAAATATCCTCCGTTATCGTGTGTTACGGTCGTCGGGTTACCTTCGGAATCGGTAAGGAACAGGAAGAATTCACATTCAGGACCTACGTTGAACGTATCGTAACCCATTTTCTTTGCCTTTTCGAGCGTCCTTTTCAGCACATTTCTCGGATCGCCTCCAAAAGGAGTGCCATCAGGGTTGTATACGTCGCATATCATCCTTGCCACTTTACCTGTCTGGGGTCTCCAGGGGAATATCACAAAGGTATCGATATCGGGCCTTAAGTACATGTCGGATTCCTCTATCCTGACAAAGCCTTCAATGGAAGAGCCGTCAAACATGCATTTATTGTCGAGAGCTTTCTCAAGCTGGCCCGCTGTGATCGCTACGTTCTTAAGCGTACCGAATATATCGGTGAACTGCAGCCTTATAAATTGCACGTCCTGCTCATTTACCATCCTTATGATATCTTCCTTAGTGTAACTCGGCATTCAAACACCTCCAGAGCAACGCATCAAAAAAGCGTCTTAAGCTGGTATTTTAGACCCGTTTAAGAACGCCTTTGTTCTTAATTGCAGATTTGCCCGTTTTTATTGTTTTCATTATAACATAAAATAATACTGAATCAATAACAATTTTTCAAATATTTACTCTTTTTCAAACATGTCCTTTCCTACTCCGCACAATGGGCAGACCCAATCATCCGGTATATCCTCGAATTTCGTGCCCGGCGCTATCCCGGAGTCCGGGTCTCCTACAGCGGGGTCGTATACATAACCGCAGGCTGTGCAAACATATTTGTCCATTAAATCATCTCCGTTTCGAAATTATTTATCTCTAACTATATTCCCCACAGAGCTGATCAATAAACGAAAATATTAGTATTTTTTGCTTTTACCCTTACGCAGCACCAGTAATCCTATACAAATCAACACTATCGGCAGCATGAACGGCCTCGTGCTGAAGCTAAACACTTTGCCTAATGAGAACGACATGAAGAACAGCGCCGAAAGTCCTGTCAGTATTCCTATCGGTATCAGCAGCCCTCTTTCCCTGTTGCCGAAATAGTAAAGCTCATATAGCCCGAATGCCACCGAGAAAATGTATAACGGCCAGAGTATATCCCCGATCGGGAAAAGCATACTCAACTGAGCCGTTATACCGGTTACCAGAAGAATGCCGCCTGGCACCAGTAAACCCGGATTTCTTCTGTTACCGGAGAAAAAGCCCGAGTGAAACATTAAACCCGGCAGTATGATAAAGATCGCCGGCCAGAATCTCGACATAATAAAGCCTATGTCGAATGCTAATATATGAAAATTGTTGAGTAGGAACAGAATACCTATTATTACGAATATTCCCCCCAAAGTCTTGCTGGTCCTGTTCATAAGATACCTCCAAATATTGATAGTACAAAAATAAAGCAATAAAAATAATTAATAAAATGATAATCCGCGAAAATATCGTTCTATATAATTATAACGAAATATTAGAGAAATGTCTGAACAAATAAGTTTTAGAAGTGGTCGCGACAATTATAGTCACGGGACAGTAAACGGAAAGAGTACAGTCGGCCAGGCTTTAGTGTTTGCCGGTCTTTCTTCCGACAGGTTTTTTTACTGACGGGGGGGTTTTTACCGCTGGGGGGGTTTACTGTCGGTTGGTTTACCCCGGTACGGTCAGGATATTCCGCTGGAGGGCAGCGTTTCTCCTTCCCTTTCAAGCTTCCACATTACATAGCGGATCCCGGTTGCAATCAGATCGGCAATTTTCATTACAATATGCAGGCGCGTATTCTGCAGCACCAAAAAATCCATGAACCCTCCGAAATTGACAATGCCGGTCACAAACATGTCACCGACGGGTGCAAGTTCCTTGTTTACACCCGAGCCTGGCTTTATCGGACCGTCGCCGATCCCGATGTAGCCTACGTGCTCCATACTTCCAAGGCATGCGTCTATTGCGATTACAAATGGTTTCTCGCAGTCGTTCGATATGCGCTTCATTATTTCATCGAGATTCTTTGCATGGACAGGATTCTCCAGATTACCGTAAATATGAAGTCCGTTTGCTTTAAGCCCCGATATTTTGTGGCCTATCAAAGGGCCAAGACTGTCGCCCGTAGACCTGTCGGTCCCGATACATACAAAAACTAGCGATCGGCGGCCATTTCCGAGTGCCCTGGTAATATGTGCATACAGCACATCTGTGAAGCACTGGAATGCAGTATTGCTGTTTACGTTGATATATTGCTGTCCTGCGGAGGTTTTTGTCAACATCGTAACTCCTGATCACCCTTTTTTATATATTATTTCCAGCGATTATAGTTTTATTACTATTCTTTCTTACATATGCCAATATTGCCGGGTCCGTCTCAATAGGCTTTCAAACCGGAGTGATTTACTTAACGTTGTCGATTTGGTATCATCTACTTTATGGAGGTGGTCTTATGGAGACGCTAAAAAAGAACCAGGCATTTATTGAGGATATAGTCAACGGAATGTTCGACTGGGTCAGAGTGGTCGATATCGATAATAACTTGCTGTTCATGAATAAGGCTATGTCCGAGGGCGTAGGCAGCAATACGGAATGCGTAAAATGCTACGAGGTACTGGGCCGCAGCAGGCCGTGCAGCAACTGTATCTCAAGGAAGGCCGTTTTTGAGGGAAAATCCTTTGAAAAGGAAGAGAAGATCAATGACAGGTACTTCTCCGTCATGTCATCTCCGTTAAGAAACGCCGAAGGTAAGATAATCGCCGCTGTGGAAGTCCTCCGTGAGACGACGCAGATAAAGCAATTGTATAAAAAGATGCAGGAGCAAAATAGAAAGCTTAAAGAAAATCTGGATATGGCCCGAAAGCTTCAGACCAGCCTGCTTCCAGGACCTCCCTCCGATCCGCGCCTGGATTACTCGCTGATCTTTATGCCCTGTGAAGCGCTTGGGGGCGATTTTACCGATATTTTTTACATTGACGGATCGCATCTGGGCTTGTACCTCGCCGATGTGTCCGGACATGGCGTACCCGCCTCGCTGCTTACGATATTCCTGCGTTCCGCACTGAATAAAAAACTGCTCTCACCGGCTAAGGCGCTGGAGGAGTTATATGCGGAGTTCAACGAGAGCAAGCTGGACGAAGAGTTGTATATTTCGCTTTTCTACGCGATCATTGACCTGGATGAAAAGACAATGCTCTACTCGAACGCGGGCTTGAATGTAATACCGGCGGTCTATGGAGATAATAAGTTCGAACTGCTAAAAATGCCAGGTATTCCAATAAGCAACTGGATGAAAACACCCGATTACAAAAACGGCTCCATCCGCCTGGAGTCCGGAGACAAGCTTTTCCTTTACTCGGACGGGATACTCGAAATGAAGAATGCCGAAAATGAACAGTTTGGAGAAGACCGGCTGCTCGACATACTTCTGAATAGTGACCTGAAACCCAAACAACTGCTGCTTCACCTAAAAAGAGAGGCCTTCAGATTTGCCGGTATAAAGAGTTCAAGTGAACTGCAGGATGACATCACCATGGCGCTGCTCAGGATAAAGTAGGCAAAAGGCCCGCCGCTTCGCCGCAAACAGGCTGTGAAACAGACAGGGCCAAAAATTCATCAACATCCATAGATGCCTTTTTTCAATATTTCCATATATTCGATGCTGTCAGACTTGAGTTTGTCCAACAGCAGCAGAGACTGTTCAGCAGTGAGGTTCTTGTAGGCTTCGAGGTACTGTGCCTGAAATCCCTCCATAAACAACACGAGCACCTCGATTGCCTTCTGTGGATCGACCCCATCACGAACCCTGGAATAATCGATCCCGTTATAGATCATCGGAAGCGCAATATCATAAAGCTTTTTATACCTTTCCTGAACCGCTGCCTTCAGGGAATCGGGAGTATTGACGAAGGTAATGTAAATCAGCTTGTACACCAAAGGCTGCTCCAACGCCATTTTCAACTTCATCATCCCCGTAATCGCAATCCTTTCAAAAATGTCGGAAGGTAAAGGATCAAGGTAGGAATTGAGCTCATTTACCGCCTTGTCGAGCGTTTTGTCAAGGATGTAAAGAAACAGGTCCTTCTTGTTGCCGAAATAATGAAACAATATCCCCTTCGATATGCCTGCCTTTTGCACTATTTCGTTGGTCGACGCACCTTCGAAGCCTTTTTCTGCAAAGACCTCCATGCAGGCCCTTATGATCTTCTCTTTTTTCTCCTCCGGCAGCTTTTCAAACACTTCGTATGAAGACATCATTACGCTCCCTCTCATTTATCCTCATACAATTTTAACACATATCAAGCCCTGATATCTTTCCTGTTGTAAAAAACGTAGGTTCCCGCCGTGCAGGCAACTATAAGCGCACCTATGATTACGTAACATACCGGCTCGATCCCGCCCGTCCTTACGATGTCGGCCGGCATCGCGTATTCGAAGGGCGTTAGATATTTAAGGTCTCCCAGTTTCCCGGAGATACCCGAAATGATGCTGATAAAATACATCAGGAGTACCACTCCCACGGACAACGGGTAAATTGTCGCAGTCCTGGTCACAAATACCGAGATCAGCAGCCCGGTCAGCGCAAAAACAAACTGAATCAGCAGCTGACCAAAATGGAGCAGGATGAAAAGCTTTATGCTGAAGTCCTGCTCTGAAACGATTCTTATCGCGGCATAATCCGCTGCGGCAAAAATCAGGTTGAAAACCACAAGATAAACCAGCAAGCATGAAAGCTTCGAGGTTATTATACCGTTCCGCGTAACAGGCTTAGCCAGCAGAAATTCAACCGTTTTCTCCCCCTCCTCCCTCGAAAGTATCCCCGCACCAAGCAGCATTGCGTAGATAGCGCTGAAAAGGATTATATACTGGAACAGGTAGGCGAAGAAAGGAAGGACCTTTGAAAAATCGAGCCCCAGATTCAATGCGCTGACCATGCCTTCCGGCATCGATCCCGTCATATCTTTCATCATTTCCGCAATATTCGTCTGCATATATGGAAACAGCAGCATCATCAGGACGCTTGAGGTCACCAGAGATGTAGTCCATATAATAAATGACCTGCTGTTCCTGTTGAGTTCTCTCAGAAATAATGTCATATTATCTCACTCCCCCTTACTGTAATAGTGCATGAAGATCTCCTCGAGTGACGGTTCTTCGATGCACACATTGTCAAGTCTGGTCAGTGCCAGCGCGCCCAGAAGAGCGTTGATGTCGCCGTTGTACATGAACTCTGTGTACCCGCTGCCGGACCTCAGGGAGGTAACTCCCGGCAAGCCCGAAACATCCGGCTTGCTGTCCGGTGTATGATCGAGTTTCAGCTTCCTGTACCTGTTCCCGCGCAGCTTCTCTATGCTTTCCGTTCTTAATATCCTGCCTTCTTTGATGATCGCAACCCTGTCGCACATTTTTTCAACCTCACTCAATACGTGGGATGAAAAAAATATGGTGGTCCCTTTGCTTTTTTCCTTCCGCAGTACTTCAAAAAAGCTATTCTGCACAAGAGGATCGAGCCCGCCTGTCGGCTCGTCGAAAATTAACAGCTCCGGTTCATGCAGAAGCGCCTGCACGATGGCGACTTTCTTTTTATTGCCATAGGAAAGCGAATCCATCCTTTTATCGATCTCTACTCCAAAGATTTCACAGAGCTCGTTTATCCTGCCCTTTTTGCTTTCACTGCCATTACTGCTTTTTCCATAGAATGCGGCCGAATATTCGAGCAGCTCCTTTACCCGCATGTCGCCATAATAGCTGACTTCTGCAGGTACATAACCCAGTCTGGCTTTAATCTCCCTGCCTCTGCTGAAGCAGTCCAGGCCGAAAATGCGTGCGCTGCCCCCCGAGGGCTTTAGAAAGCCGAGCAGAGTGCGTATGGTAGTTGATTTGCCAGCGCCGTTCGGCCCGATAAAACCGAATATTTCGCCTTTTTCTATATTGATGCTTACATTTTCTATCCCTCTTGCCTTGCCGTAATGCTTTGTCAGTAGTTTAGTTTCAAGTACGCTCACATTCAACCCGCCTTTCTGGATTGACCACATGGTCAATGTATAATCATTATAATACCCGTTGACCAGGTAGTCAATGGGCATTGTAAAATTATTGCTGAAGTTATTAAATACAGGTTTTCTTTGTTCTTTCAGAATAATGTTGTCGTCGGACCAGTCTCGTATATTAATTGCCGCGTCACCGGCTACCTGACTTCGTCAAGCCATTTCAACAGTTCATCGAAGCCCGCACCGGTCGCACAGGACACCTCGAATACGCGCGCCCTGCTGTTGACGGCTGCGATACCTTTGTAAAAAGCGTCCCTGTCGAACTGTATGTAGGGCATGAGATCCATCTTGTTAAGAATGATCACGTCGGCCGTACTGAACATTGAAGTATATTTGAACGGTTTATCGTGCCCCTCCGGTACGCTGGCTATGACAAGCTTCACTTTTTCGCCTAGGTCGAAGGAGGACGGACAGATCAGATTCCCCACATTTTCAATGAACAGAACGGTATTGTCGAAAGCGGGATCGCCGGCTATGACCGTTTTTATCATATTCGCGTCGAGGTGGCATTCTCCGCCCGTATTGATCTGCACGACATGGACTCCGACCTTGTCGATCTTTTCAGCGTCTATGCTTGAGGCAATATCGCCCTCGATCACGCTGAAACGGCGCTTCGAGAGCTCCATCAGTTTCATTATAACCGATGTTTTGCCCGCTCCGGGAGACGCCATAACATTTATGGTTGTGATACCATGATCTCGCATGTAGTCTCTGGTTTCATCCGCGAGTTTCTCATTGGCGCCCATTATGTTTTTCATTACTTTGACTTCCACTTATTCTACCTCCAAACTTTCGATGTAAAACTCCCTGCCCGCATCCGTCAGCCTGCCTTCTCCGCCGCAAAACGGACAGTCGAACCCGCTTCTCGGTTTTTGAAATTCACGGCCACAGGACTTGCATAAAAATAAAGCCGGCATTCTTTTGAAAACCAGCTTTGCACCTTCTGCTATTGTATCCTTGCTGATGATGTCGAAATACATGCTCACCGATTCGTCGATTATGGACGCCAGGTCGCCTATGACAAGCTTTATCGTAAGGATCCTGCCGGCGCCCGCCGCTTCGGCTTCCTTTACCGCAATATCTACTATATTGCGGGTCACCGCATACTCATGCACAATAAATACCTCTTTATGCTATGATTTTCTTTTCCTGTTTTTCAGGTTCCTTTACCGGTTCCACGGCCGGCTGGGGCTCTTGCACATACTTTCTTTTTCCTTTTTCCAGGGCCGAGGTATTGTAAGCTTCACAGTCAACTATACATTTCTTCGGGCAGACTCCGACACATTCACTGCAGATGATGCACTTGAACGGGTCGATCTCCCAGCTCTTTTCGGTCCTGTTTACCGTAAGGGCATTGGAAGGGCATTTTCTGCTGCACATACCGCAAAAAATGCACTTATCTATATCTATTTCGATGTGACCTCTCGTTTTACTGAAAGAAGGCCTTTTTTCATACGGATATTTCCTCGTTGCCGGCTTCGTTACAAGGTTATTCATAACATTGCCTATCATATCGAACATATCTTTTAACCTCCATCTATTACATTCCGACTCTATAACTCACCGTACCCCGATCCGGCCAGGTCCCAGGCATTAACGCACGCGCCCGGCCGCTTGCCGGTTTATACCGGCATCTATAATGGCATTATATCGGCATTATACCGGTATTCTACCCGGCATTGCCCTGTTCAGCGTTCAGTACAGCTGATGCAGGGGTCTATTGTCAGGATAAGTATCGGTACATTCGCAAGCTCGCTGCCCGGCAGGATCTTGAGAAGCGCCGGTATGTTGGCAAATGTGGGAGTCCTTACTCTCATTCTTTCCAGATTCTTTGTACCGTTCGCCCTGAGGTAGTACAGCACCTCGCCCCTGGGCTGCTCGACCCTCGATATTACTTCGCCTGTCGGGAAACCCTTGAACGGTGCTGCTATCTCTCCCGCCGGGAGCTTATCGATGGCCTGTCTGATCAGGTCTATCGACTGATATACCTCTTTAAGTCTTACAACAGTTCTGGCATAACTGTCACCGTCCGTCATAACAATAGGTTCAAATTCCAGTTCATTATAAGCGGCATATCCGGTAGTCCTGTGATCCGTAACAATCCCGCTGGCCCTCGCCATAGGCCCGACAGTACCGAGTCTGTGAGCGTCCTTCTCAGTAAGCACGCCTACGCCTACAAGCCTGTGTTTTACAGTGTAATCGTTGAAGAAGACCGGCTCCAGTTTCTGGAGATCCAGCCTGACCTCTTCGATAATCGCCTTGGTTTTAGCGAGCAGTTCAGGGGATATATCCCTTCTGGTACCGCCGATCGTATTGACGGATATTATTACCCTGCTGCCGGCGGTCTCTTCCATAATATCCATTATCTTTTCCCTGTTTCTCCAGGCCTGCATGAAAAGACTTTCAAAGCCGAACGCATCTGCGAGAAGCCCCAGCCAGAGCAAATGGCTGTGTATCCTGTGGAGCTCGGCCCAGATAACCCTGAGGTAACGGGCCCTGTCAGGCACCTGGATGCCCATGAGTTCCTCTATACCCTGGCAGTAAGCCTGCGCGTGCATGCAGCTGCAGATGCCGCAGACACGCTCAACTATATAAACATTCTGAGTAAATTCCTTAGTTTCCGTAAGTTTTTCAAGTCCCCTGTGAACATAGCCGATCGCAGGTACAGCCTCTATTACTTTTTCATCCTCCATGACAAGCTTAAGATGAAGGGGTTCCGGAAGTACCGGATGCTGTGGTCCGAAAGGTATAACCGTCTTAGGCATTTTTATCTTCCCCCTTTTTCACTATAGTGATCTGCTGTCTGAGCATCGGATTGTCGGGCGCTCCGTCCGATAACAGGAGATGCCCTCCGTAATCGACAACAAGGTTTTCGATATTAACGCCAAATAGTTCCTTGATCTCATTTTCCACAAGCAAGGCGCAGAAAAGGATCTTCGATATGCTGGGAACTGCAGTACCCTTGGTTATGGTAAGCCTTAGGTTCGTCAGCTTGTAATCCTTGTCAAAATGGTACAGTAAGTCCAATGTATCATTGTTGTTGTCAACACATGTGATGGTTACGAACCTGTAACCTTCATAATGCAGCTTCTGTACTTCACCCAACAGTTCCTGTACGGTTATTTCCTTTACATTATCAATCATTCACAGCCTCCAAGTTTCGGCTTTCCTTCATTTTTGCAGCCTTTTCATCCATTTTACCGACTGCCATTACGATACCGTCGATAATAGCTTCGGGTCTCGGGCAGCAGCCCGGCACATATACATCGACAGGCAGTACCTGATCGATCCCGCCAAGCACGTTGTAACATTCCTTGAACACGCCGCCGGAGCAGGCGCAGGCTCCAACAGCCACAACAGCCTTCGGTTCCGGGATCTGATTGTATATGTTTTTCAGCGCACGCACGTTCCTGTTGTTGACCGATCCGGTAACCACAAGGACATCAGCATGCTTCGGGTTCCCAACATTGACTATCCCAAACCGCTCTACGTCATATAAAGGCGTGAGGCAGGCAAGTGTTTCTATATCGCAGCCGTTGCAGCTATTGCAGTCAAAATGAACGATCCACGGTGATTTTTTTCGTGACTTACTAATTATATTCTGAAATATATTACCCATTTATTCACACCAGCTTTCACTCAACAAATATTAGCGTCTTGCATAGAGCCATATGATATTAGTCAACGCGGCGCCTATGCCGAACAGCCACACTATTTTCAACATCCATCTCCAAGTGACCCTGGCGCTGATATTATCTATCACGATCTCCAGGAAATAGCTCGCAAGAGCTATTAATATTCCTACCCATAACGGCTTCGCGAAAAACAGCGAAATCATGCCTAAAAGCAATACCAGATCATACCAGTCCGTCATTTCAATCAACGCGAGCTGAAGTCCCGAAAACTCCGTCGTGATACCCTTGACAAGCTCCTGATGTCCGTGATGTGAAGTGGAGAAGTCGAAAGGCGATTTCTTCAGCTTGATTGTCAGTACGAACACGAACGCAAGAAATACCAGAGGCAGATTTGCGATCATGGGCTGATCGTGCTGGAAAATACTTTCGATCATAAAGCTTTTCGTAGTCAGGTAGATACCTACCGTCATCATCAGGATAACGGGCTCGTAAGCTACCATCTGTATTATCTCCCTCTGTGCGCCGATCTTACTGAAGGGCGATCTTACGCTCGTCGCACCGACGACCAGCGAGAGGTTCGAAAATGTCAGTATGAATACCAGCATCAGCAGATCCTGCTTGAACACCAGCATTATCAGCGCCATTATGGCAAACAGCAGATAACACAGTACATAGACCATCTGAGTCTGATTCAGCGTGATCTTCTCTTTGCCGAGCAGCTTGAAGAAATCATAAAACGGCTGCAGCAGCGGAGGTCCGATCCTGTTCTGCATACGGGCGGTCAGCTTTCTGTCAAGTCCCGTGAGCAGTCCACCTATAATAGGAGCGGCGATTATTGTTATCAATGCTATAATTATTTCCGGCAAATATTTCATTATATCACCACCCCGAACATTATCATGATAATTGCGCCTGCGATCAGGTTGACCACAAGTGTCAGCCTTTCTTCGCCAAGCAGGTTTTTAAAATAATAGTTGTGAACGATGACACTCTCCACTTTATCGCCAGGGCCTGTGAACTCTATTCCCCTGATGTCGTCGTTTACATTCTCGCCGCCCATATACGGCGGTTTGATCTTCTCAGGCTTTGTCCTGCGGATAAATATCGGTATAGTCAGAACTATCGCAAACAACACTATGAAAAAGCCAATCGACGCAAAGCCTCCCATATTGAGAGTGTTGCCGTTGCCAAGCCATATCCCGCCGTTACCGCTTGTCAGCGAACTTGCGTCGCCAAGCGCATCCATTGAAAGCTGTGGGGCGACAAACGTGTTGAATAGCGGCACTATCAGTATGCTGGCCGAAAGAACGAACAGAGTAAGCACTGAAAGCGCTGTCTTCACCGATACCTTAAGCTTTTCCACATGCATGCTGGTCTTGTATGACATGGTCAGTATGATACCGATCCACTTAGCCCAGAAAAATACCGTAAATGCACTACCGATTATAATGAGCACGAGCACTATCGGCAGGTGTACGGCAGCCTCGATGGCAAGCCATTTAGTCATTAAAACACCGAAAGGCGGCAGCAGCATGGAAATCATTCCGATAACCGTAATGACAGTGGTAAAAGGCATCTTTTTCATCAAGCCCTGCATATCTTCGATATCGCGGCTTCCAATACCATGCTCGATTGTACCGACGCAAAGGAACAGCAAACCTTTGGAGATCGCATGGAATACGATCAGCAGCATTGCGGCGCCAAGCGCTATATTCGTACCAATGCCCGCACAGCAGATGATAAGTCCAAGGTTGGCGATCGTGGAATATGCAAGCACGCGCTTCGCATTCCTCTGGCTAATCGCCAGCGCCGACCCGACCACGAACGTAAAGCCGCCGACTACTGCAACAATCGTGCCGAGTATGGTTCCTGCAAACGCAGGAGCAAAACGAACAACCAGATAAACACCGGCCTTGACCATTGTGCTGGAATGCAGCAGACCGGATACGGGCGTAGGAGCCACCATCGCGCCGAGCAGCCAGCTCTGGAACGGGAACTGCGCCGATTTGGTGAAACCTGCAAGGCACAGCATGCCGAGCCCGATGGGCAAAAGTCCCGCAAATGCAGCACCCGGCCTGGCGCTGACTATCTCATCGATGGCCAGCGTACCCGATACGCTGTAGATCATGACAATACCCAGAACAAAAGCTATGCCGCCTACCAGGTTTATCCACAAAGCCCTGATACCGTTTCTGACAGCTTCTTCCGTTCTGTCATGCGATATCAGCAGGAAAGAGCAGACTGTCGTAACTTCCCAGAAAAAGCCCATCCACATGAGGTTGTTCGTTATAACAAGTCCATTCATTGCGCCGAGGAATATGAATATTATCACAAAAAACCTCGGCTGCCTGGATTTTTTCATATGCTGGTGCTCTTCATGCTCTTGCATGTATCCGAGCGCGAAAACCGCAACCAGAGGACCGACGATCGAAACCAGCAGCACCATTATCAATGACAGATAATCGAGCATGAATACCTTCTCCGGTTCCTTTACCGACCCAAATATTTCAAAGAGCAGAACAATTGCCAGCTGAATTGATGCCAGCGTCGATATAAGCATTTTCTTCAGCGAAAATCCTATATAAATAATGTAAACGATCAAAGCAATATCCAGGATCTCAACGATAAGATTGAAATCGATCGGCGATTCCAGTCCCAATGCAAGTTTGCCGCCTGCCGCTGTTATCCTGCCGACCAGCAGTACCGCAACAACCGACATTACCAGCAAAGCTGCCGTCACTATAATACTCCGGCCTGTCCTGCCCCTGATTACAGAGCACAGACCCGCACAAAGCACAGGCAATAATATTGCTATAGCTAATAATAAATACGTTTCCACAAGCAGGCTCCTTTCTATTAATCAACCCTATAATAATACAATAATTATTGTATACAATCAACACAAAAACGAAAAAAATTAATATTCAAAAAGTCCTGTAATGCCCAAAAATAAACAGCCTAGGAAATTAAGGTATGGACTTTGTATACAATTTAGGACATCCCTGCACAGATAGCCGACACGACTCTCTCCGTACCGGAAAGATCACGAAAGGTCTTTATTTCGACGAATTTGGTTGACATAAGTGAGGCAACAGCCCCGGCCTGATCATAACCCGTTTCGAAAGCAAGCAGCCCGCCCCGCTTCATGTATACGGGAGCAAGCTTTACTATTTCCCTGTAAAAGTCAAGTCCATCCCTACCACCGTCGAGCGCAGTCCGTGGCTCGTGATCGCGTACCTCGCGCATAAGCTCCGGAATATCGCCGCTTCGGATATACGGAGGGTTTGAAACAATGACGTCGAAGGCTTTGTATTCAACATTTTGAAACAAATCACCCTTAATGAAATCGATACGGTCTTCTACGCCGTTCTTCAAAGCATTCCTTCTCGCAATCGTTAGTGCATCCTCCATTTTGTCGACGGCAGTTACCGCGCAATACTGAAGGTAATGTGCCAGGCTTATCGCTATACAACCCGAGCCTGTTCCAATATCCAGGATATGCAATGACGTGCCGCCGCGTACCGGGACTGCTGATAACGTGCCACCGCATACCGGGCCTGCTGATGAAGCCCTTTCCTCGCAAAACCTGAGTACGGTTTCCACCAGCAACTCAGTTTCCTGACGGGGGATCAGCACTCCCGGCCCGGTCTCGAAGGGCAGCGACATAAACTCCTGCACGCCGGTCAGATATTGCAGTGGATATCCCTGTGCCCTTTTTTTCAGCGCAGACAGATATTCCTGCAGCCGTCCTTCCTCCAATATGCTGTCACCATGCGCATAGAGGAAGACCCTTCCGCAATTTGCCGCGGCACATAGCAGAGCCCCGGCATCTACCGCCGGGGCCTCGATATTTGCATCCTTTAATAATTGTGTTCCCGTTTTAAGAGCTTCACTATATGTCATTTTAGTATTCCTGTTATCCTGTTACATCTTTTACCGCTGTCCTGATTCCCGCTGTCCTGATTCCCGCTATCTTGTCCCGCAGTTCCTCTCCCGCTGCTCCGTCTCCCGCTGTCCCTACTATACATCCAGGCAGCTTGTGCCACCTGACCTGTTTACCACTTGTCGGAATCATCCCTGACTATTACATTTTCCATGGCCACGATAGCAACCTCGATCATGGAATCGTCAGGCTCCCTGGTGGTCAGGTACTGGAACAGCATTCCGGGGGCATTGATTATTCTCATAACGAGCCAGTCCGTGTGCCTTCCGGCAAAACGCAGTATTTCATATGCCACCCCTGCAACCACAGGTATCATCAGCAGCCGGAGCAGAGCGTTGATCAACGGATTGTACCACCCAAGGAACGAAAACATTATTATACTCACTATCATAACAAGGAACAGAAACGAAGTACCGCACCTCGGGTGATGTGTGGAAAACTTCCGGATATTTTCAACAGTCAATTCTTCGCCGCTTTCGTAACAGTGTATCGTCTTATGCTCAGCGCCGTGGTACATCCATACGCGCTTGATATCGTTAAGTTTGGTCGCAAGGTAAATATAACCCAAAAAAATCAATATTCGAATGACGCCTTCAAAAAGATTCTTTACTACCACATTTGAACCAGGTCCGCTCAGGTTGATCAACCCGGCCAGAAGGTTCGGCAGCAGTATGAACAGCCCGATGGAGAGCGCCAGTGCGAAAATGACCGAAAAGTAGATCACCGCGTCCTTTCCCTTATCCTTGAAAGTCCTCTCTATAAAAGCGTCCAGCTTTGAAGGCTTTTTTTCCTCCTCGTCCTCGAGCTCGACAAAGTCCGCAGAGTACATCAGCGCTTTAACTCCGACGACCATCTGCCTGAACAGGTTTACGCTGCCCCGGATAAGCGGTACTTTCGCTATCGGGATTTTTTCAGGCAGCGGCTTTTTGTCAAGCACGATCTCGCCATCCGGCTTGCGTACGGCAATAGCGATATTTTGCGGGCCCATCATCAGAAGGCCTTCCAATAACGCCTGACCCCCTATAGTAGTTTTTTTCATATAAACCTCCACAGCTTCGGAATATGCTCCCGAAGCCAATTCTCCGTTATTATACCTGCCGGTACCGCATATAAGTCCTGCCCAACTGCTGCAATCAACATTGCAGCCTTGTGTCAAAAAAATAAAGGCCGAATCAATCTTCAGCCTTTAGTTTAACATCTTTGAGTCCATTTTTCAAATATTGATCAAGTGTTGTCTACGATACCGTATTTCTTCTTGAACTTCTCAACACGTCCGCCCGTATCGGCAAGCTTCTGTTTGCCTGTAAAGAACGGATGACAATTGGAGCATATTTCAACATGCAGTTCCTTTTTGGTGGAACCTGTCACAAAAGTGTTCCCGCAAGCGCATTTTACTACCGCTTCTCCGTATTTGGGTTGGATATTTTCCTTCATCTTATTCACTCTCCTTCGCCCTGTTGCAAAATAGTTTGTGCCATTTTGCTCTATTAACAAGGCAAAAAATATTTTAACATAACTTGTAATGTTAATCAAGCACTATTTTATAACGGATCAATTCAAAGCTTCAATGTTATTTATCAATGAACGATTTGTTGATGCTGTTCACGAAATCATCGTTCGTTTTGGTCTGCGTCAATCTGTTCAAAATCATTTCGGTGACATCCGACGTACCCAGATTACTCATGGCCTTTCTGATTGCCCAGATGCTTTCCATTTCCTTCTGGCTCAGCAGCAGGTCTTCTCTCCTCGTACTGGACTTGTTGATGTCGATGGCCGGGAAAATACGCTTTTCGGACATTTTCCTGTCGAGGTGTATTTCCATGTTGCCGGTGCCCTTGAACTCTTCGAAAATGACATCATCCATACGGCTGCCCGTTTCTATCAAGGCCGTGGCAATAATGGTAAGGCTTCCCCCGAATTCTATGTTACGCGCCGAACCGAAGAACCTCTTGGGGCTGTGAAGCGCACCCGGATCGAGACCGCCTGAAAGCGTCCTGCCCGTGGGCGGGATTGTCAGGTTGTACGCCCTTGCCAGCCTTGTGATACTGTCAAGCAGTATAACTACATCCTTTTTATGCTCGACAAGCCTCTGAGCTCTTTCCAATACCATTTCGGCAACCTTTATATGATGTTCGGGCACCTTGTCAAATGTGGAATAAATTATTTCGCCGTTGATGGAACGCTGCATGTCGGTAACTTCTTCGGGACGTTCATCGATCAGCAGAACTATAAGCTCGATCTCAGGGTAATTTGTAGTAATAGCGTTGGCTATCTTTTTAAGCAATATTGTTTTTCCTGCTTTTGGCGGAGAAACGATCATGCCTCTCTGACCTCTGCCTATCGGTGCGATCAGGTCGATGAGCCGCGTCGATAGCTCTCTGGGCGAAGTTTCAAGCGTTATACGCTGATTGGGGAAAATAGGCGTCAGATATTCGAACGATACCCTCTTTGAAGCAACATCGGGCGTATCTCCATTGACGGTCTGCACATAAAGCAGCGCCTGGAACTTCTCGCCTTCCTTCGGTATTCTGCCTTTTCCTTTTATCTTATCACCGGTTTTGAGTCCGAATCTTCTTATTTGTGAAGGGGATACATATACATCCTTGGTTCCCGACAGGAAATTATCGCTTCTCAGAAAGCCGTAGCCATCTGGCAGAACTTCAAGAACACCCTCTACCGGATCGTCGCTTTCGATTTTTTCAGCTCCGTTTTGCTGGTACTGCTTATCCTGCTGCTGGTTCCATGGCTCTTTCCTCTGCTGTTGGTCATAAGGCCTCTGCATAGGTCTATCTTCGGAGCTGACGCCTTCGTCGGGCCTTAGGTTCTCGAGCCTTCCATTCGCGTTATCTGACCTGAATTCCTGCCTTCCGTTATCTGGCCTGTAATCGGGCCTTCCGTTTTCAGGCCTTGTATTTGCGTTATCCGCTCTATATTCCTGTCTTCCGTTAGCCTGCCTGTAATCAGGCCGTCCGTTTGCATTCTCCGGCCTGAATTCCTGCCTTCCATTATCGGACCTGTACTCAGGTCTGGCCGTTTCGGGCCTCGCTGCTTCTTCCGGTTCCGGCCTTACCTGTATCGTTACTTCTGAAGCAGGCCTGGCCCCCTGCGTTTCAGCAGCAGCTTCACGTTCTTCTCTCTGCCACTGTCTTCCGCGGTTCCTACCGTATCTGGGCTGGTATACGCCCTTTTCCGCAATTGTCTCCGCTTCCTGAACAGTCTCCCGAACGAGGCCGCCTGCAGCCATTTCTCCCGCACCTGCTTCGGCAGTTTTGGCTTCGGCAGGAGCTTCCTGCCTGGTATCCCCGGCGTGTTGTGAAGCCTCAACCGTATTATCCGAAACCTCTGTCTTTTTTTCTATTGCTTCGGCTTCCTCGTCTTTTACGGCCTTTTTATCTTCTTTGGCCGTTTTGCTCGGCCTGCCCCTTTTTGATTTTCGCAGAACCACAGGTTCGTCCGTTCCTGCGGCGGCTGCAGCAGGAGCAGCAGGACCTACAGGCGAATGAGAAGCCGGAGCTGCCGTGGCTTGCGCCTCCGCCTTTTCCGGTGCCTGTGCCTTATCGTCCGTAAGCGCTGTCCCGGCAAAATCCGATGTCTTTTCTTTAGGTAAATCTACTTCCGGCTGGTTTTCCGTTTCCCCTTTATTTTCAGTCTCTTCGGAAACGCGTGATCTTTTGTTCCTGCGTGCTGTCTTTATATTTTCAGAAGCCTCAACGACATCTGCCGAATTCTCTTCCTTTTCTGTCTTTTTTGGTTTCCTGCCTTTTTTGGGTTTCAGTTCCGATCCTTCCCTGTCGTCCTCCGCGCCGTCCGTTTCGTTCTTCTTTCTGGCATTGCCGGCCCCGGCCTTATGGATCTTTTCGATCAGTTCTTCCTTGGAATAATTGCCAATGCTTCTTAAGCCCATCATCTTGGCTATGTACTGCAAATCCTCCAGCGATTTTGCAGTGAGGTTCACTTCTTCCATAATCCACCACCTATTTAAATATATTAAATGAATTTTGCTATCAGAAATCCGAGTAAATGTCTGCGTATCACAAATCCGGACCAATCTGCAGGGCCACAGCCTATAGCTATAGAAATACTGCGGCTGCAGCTTTATACGAAACATATTATTTCCTAAGTTTAAACAGGGAATCTAAACAATAGAATGAATCGTAATTACATAGAATATTATAGCATCCAGCATATCTCATTGTCAAATGGCTAAACCCCGAACAGGCTTATCCGCGCTTTTATACGCAGCCACGGCAATCTTTATTTCCCGAATTTATCACCAGACTGCCTGGTCAAAAGGTTCTCTTCCGTTATCAATATCTGGTTTTTCATCAGTATTTCCTTAAGATCTTTGTTTTTCGAGGCCTGGATCTTTTTACTGCTGCCGCATTTAACACACCTCAGCAGAATACAATCCGAAAGCAGCACCAGTTCCACATCGTTATTCCCGCATTCGCATTGAAGGTTTCCCTTTAATGCTATGTCATGTATATGATTAAGCGTGTCGAACATGACCTGAGTATTATCGAAATAACTTTCATATCCGTACATATTTATAATTTCGTCAAGCTTTTCCTCCAGACTGTCCACCTTTTTTCGAACTGCTTCATCCCTGCCGACAAAGCATATTTCCATGCCGGTCTCAGGGCAGTTTACAGCTATGGGGTCTCCCAGCAGAATGCTTTTCTTTGTAAAGAGATAGGTATGATCATTTCCGCATCCGATACAGGGAATACTGATTAAAAAATTATTTTCACCCTCCTGTTTTATTGTTATCCTTGATTTCTTACAACGGCAAGATAAGCAATAGTTTTTTTTATGTAATAATGTAAACAGCGAGATATTGAAAAATTCAAAACTCCCGCAGGAATTACATTTATATGCGATGGTTACACTTGTATCTATCAGCATTTTTCCCACCTCACATAAATATATTCGCTATTTATAAAAAAAATCCTGCTTTGCCAGAGGAAACACATACGTCCCGTCGTTCAGGAAAGACTATCGGTATGTAATATACCGGCGGGGAGGTATCAATGTGTCAAGTCTGAAACTGGAAATGAGACAGATGTTTGAAAAGCATAATTCGATGGCCTTTCTTGAAAATAACTCCAAATTTGAGGATGGCCTGCTCGAAAAAATACTGAACCTGTCCTTCGCGAGCCTTTACTCTTTCAGCGTTGACCGCTGGTCCATAACGGCGGTTAAAACTCCCGTACTGCTTGAGAAGCTTTACAAAATAACGGGAGATATACGGGTAACGGACAGCGCCTTCGCATTGATCGCCTACCCGGATAATGCCGGGCAGGACCTGGAGCTTTTTGCATTATCCCTGAGTTGTGCCGCAAAATACTTCTGCGTCGGCTGTTTCATTATCAGGTCTTTTGAACGGACATCCCTTGCCAGAGAATTTGTAACGGATCGGGAGTATCCTGCGGCTGCCGTAATATGTCTGGGTTGTTTCAGGGATCAGCTTCCCATATGTTCTCTCCCGTCAAACAAAAAACGGTACGCGCTAAAAATTATGTAAATATAAATGCGACAATTGTCCATATATTATTTTACTGCTATAATTGTACTATGTATCATCCATCTTCGATATCGAAGATCGTAGTAACATACTCCTGGAGCGTGCCATTCTTATGAAAAAGGCGGAGAATAATGAAGCATCTTTTTATTCTGAATCCTGTGGCTGGAAAGGGCAAAACTCTTAGGCTCATACCGAACATCAAGGATTATTGCGAGAAGCACAGTTATGAATATGAAATCGCAGTAACCGAATATCCCGGACACGCGACAAAAATAGCGCGGGAGCAGGCCGAAAAAGGGCTGCTGAGGATTTATTCAGTCGGGGGCGACGGTACGCTGAACGAAGTGCTGAACGGCATGGCAGGGACCGGCAGCAGCCTTGCTGTTATCCCCAGCGGGTCCGGCAATGATTTTATAAAGAGCATAGTGGGAGAAAAGCTCCCCGATGACATTATAAAGGCTACTGTTGAAGGTTCTGAAAAACTGATCGACTGCGCTTCGGTGAACGGGAAATATTTCGTGAATATCACTTCCCTTGGCTTCGACGCCGAGGTTGCTTACCAAACGGGCCATTTCAAGAAGCTCCCCCTGATAACGGGCAAAATGGCTTATATCCTGGGCGTGCTGTCAACTATAGTAATCTGTAAAAATAATCAAATGGAACTCATAACGGACAGCGGGACTATATCCGGCAGGACCCTGCTCATTGCTGCCGGAATCGGCAGATATTACGGCGGAGGTATCAAGGCGCTGCCAGATGCGTTAATAGACGACGGCATGTTCGACGTATGCTATGCCGAAAGTATGTCGCGGCTAAGGATATTGAAGCTTTTCCCCAAATATATAAAAGGTCTCCATGGGAATATAGAAGGCATTCGCCTGATGAGAACAAAAAAAGTCGAGATAAAAGCCACGAAATCTATCCCTATGAATCGCGACGGAGAGATCATACTTGCAGACAAAGCCATTTTCGAAATATTTCCCAAAAGCCTGTCATTCGTATTTCCCTGCGGTACAGGCGAATTAAATGCAAACTAAAAGGACTGAAGCCAGGTTAGTTACCGGATTCAGTCCCTTAGGATAGCTTAATTAAGATTGTCTAACTTTTTGGGTTTAGTTCATGCCGGGGGACAGGGACCTTGTCCCAAACATCTGCACTGTTGAAAGCAGAAGGTAACTTTTCTTTCCTGTTCAGCTTACTTCGAGCAGCCTGTACTGTGCCGTATATAGTTTGTGGTAAGCGCCGTCTGTTGCCATGAGCTCTTCATGGGTTCCCTGTTCGATTATCCTGCCGTCTTCCACATACATTATTTTGTCAGCCTTTTTAATCGTAGAAAGCCTGTGAGCTATGACGAACGAAGTCCGTCCCTTCAAGAGCCTCTGCAGACCTTCCTGCAGCGCCAGTTCGGTCCTGGTGTCGATGCTGGAGGTCGCCTCGTCCAGCACCAGTATCCTCGGATCTGCAAGCAGCGCCCTGGCAAATGAGATAAGCTGCCTTTGTCCTACTGAAAGTCTGGAACCCCTTTCGTTGACCTGGGTGTTGTAACCGTCCGGCATGGCTGAGATGAACTCGTGAGCCCTTACCGCCTTGGCGGCCTCGATGGCTTCCTCGTCGGTCGCGTCGAGTCTGCTGTATTTTATATTGTCCATGATCGTTCCCGAGAAAATGAAAGTGTCCTGCAGCATGATACCCATCTGTCTTCGCAGGGATTCAAGCGTTACGCTCCTCACGTCCCGGCCGTCTATCTCGACGCTGCCCGAGACTATGTCGTAAAAACGGCTGACAAGGTTGACAACTGTAGATTTTCCCGCACCTGTAGGGCCGACGAGCGCTATAGTCTCACCGGGCTCCACCTTGAAGCTGACATGATCGAGTATTACCTCATCTTTTTCGTAGCAGAACACAACGTCCTTAAACTCGACTGCTCCCTTTATCTGGGGCATTTCCACCGCTCCCGGCAGGTTTGCAACCAGGGGCTTTTCATCTATTGTCTCGAATATTCTCTCCAGATAAGCCACGGCGTTTATTATGGCGTTGTAAAAGTTGCCGAGATTGCTGACAGGCTCCCAGAAACGCCAGATATAGCTGATAAACGCTATTATAATACCGACGGTAACGCCGCCTGTGCCAAGCCATCTCACGCCGGCAATAAAAACAGCCGTTACGCTGACCACCGATATAATGTCGATGAACGGCCACATGAGGAACTGTATCTTTATGGCGGAAAGCCAGGATTTCCTGTAATCGTCGCTCTGCCCAAGGAATATCTTCATATTCTCATCTTCCCTGGCAAAGGACTGAGTGACTTTGATACCACATATGCTTTCGTGGATATATGCATTCATATTGGCCTGTTTTCTGCTGACCTTCTGCCAGGATTTGCGCTGCGCATTCTTTACTAGCATGGTGACAGCGATCAGGACCGGAAGTCCGGCAAGGCATATCAATGCCAGCTTGAGGTTCAAAAACAGCAGGAAGCAAATGATTGCCACCAGTGTGAACGCATCGGTAATCAGGTTGATAATACCGTTGGAAAGCAGATCGCTCAGGGAATTGACGTAATTCACAACCCTGACGAGTATCTTGCCGTGCGGCCTGCTGTCATAGTAGGAGAACGGGAGCTTTTGCAGGTGCACGAACAAATCCTTTCTGATATTGTAAATCACGCTCTGCCCAATGTAGGTCATCGTCCTGATCCTGTATTTCATGCAGATCGTATTGAAAATCAAGGTGGCCAGATATATGGCTGCAAGCGTCACAAGTCCCGCATAGTCCTTGTTCGGTACCCTGTCGTCTATGGCTATCTTTACAAGCAGAGGACCAAGCAGGGCTACAGCGCTCGCGGCAAGCATAAGCAGCACCGTTGACACCACCTTCCACTTGAAAGGTGCAAGGTATGCCAGCAATCTCTTTAGCTGCTTGAAATCGAATTTGGTATCCAGTTCTTCGTCTATGTCAAATTTGTTCCGTGCCATTATTTACCCCCTGTTTTACCGGAGCAGGACATCCTTCGGCGAATGTCCGGCAGCTCCTTGTCTAAAAGTGTCAGTGTCCTTTATTGTACGAAATTAACATGCTGCCCCGGTCAATTCCTTGTCGAAATCTCCGTATTGATTTATGAAGACGCTGTAATAATAGCCTTTCTTCGCCAGCAGTTCCTCATGCGTACCTCTTTCGACTATCCTTCCGGAATCGAGGACCAGTATCAGATCGGCATTTTTAACCGAGGAGATCCTGTGAGCTATCACAAACGCCGTCTTGTTCCTGTAAAATTCGCTGAGGGACTGGTGTATGGTGTGCTCTGTCTCGATATCCACGCTTGATGTAGTATCGTCAAGGACAAGTATGGACGGATCCCTTACCAACGCCCGCGCCAGGGCTATTCTCTGCCGCTGTCCGCCTGACAGTCCGACTCCGCGTTCTCCTATGATGGTATCATAGCCTTCACTGAAGCCCTCTATGAAATCCCGCGCGCCTGCCATATCTGCCGCCCAGCGTACCTTCTCCACCGAAACCTCCGGAATACCGTAGGCGATATTTCCCTCGATAGTATCCGAAAACAGGAATACATCCTGCATCGCGACCGCTATGTTCTCCCTGAGCTCCCTGACGTCGTACTCACGTATATCCCTGCCGTCGATAAAGATATTTCCGCTGGTGCAGTCGTAAAACCTTGATATAAGGCTTACCAGCGTCGATTTGCCCGAGCCGGTGGGACCGATGACCGCAATGGTCTGCCCTGGATAAGCCTTGAAGCATACGTCCTCAAGCACTTCATTCTCACCGTAGCTGAAGCACACGTTATTAAATTCGACTCTGCCTTCCACCTTTACCCCGTTCAATGCCTCTTCGCTGCTCTTAATTTTCGGCTCCCTGTTAAGAAGCGCCATTATCTTATCGGCTGAGGCCGCAAACCTCTGAGTATCATTGATAAGCCAGCCAACCTGCCTCATGGGGTTGTTCAGAGCCCAGATAAAGCTGTTGAAGGTAACAAGCTGGCCCAGGGTAATGTTCCCCCGGATGACCATAATGCCGCCTACCAGAATAATCACCACTGAAAGGAAGCCGGCTACGGAATCCAGTACAGGAAGGTATTTCTCCCAGATTTTCGCCGCTTCCACGTTTCTGTCCTTAAAGCCTGCATTCTCGCGCGAGAATTTGTATATCTCATAGTCTTCCTTTGCAAATGCCTTTATGACCCTGTTTCCGCTAATGCTTTCCTGCACCGTCGAATTGAGCATGGAAAACTGATTACGTATGGCTGTAAATGCCGGTTTTACCTTACCGGCCAGTTTAACGGCCAGTATCCCCGTGACAGGAGTGATTGCCAAAAGCGTCAGCGTGAACGTAGCATTGATCGAGAAAAGGATTATAACGACAGATACAAAGGTTATCACATGAAGAAAAATAGAATATATGACATATGCGGTGAAATGCCTTACAGCTTCCATATCTCCCGTCATGCGTGCCATTATGTCGCCTGTCTTGGTATTGTCGAAGAATTCGAAATCCAATTCCTGCACGCGCTTGAAAATAGCTTCCCTGGCGTTATACGTTACATTCTGCGAAACGTGTTCGAACAGGTTGAGGTAGATATACCTGAATACCGATTTGATCAGGGTCGTGCTGATCAAAATCATAGCAAGCGTCAGCAGCAGTTCCGTCTGCCCGCCCTTTATGACCTTGTCGACCAGCCAGCCCTGCACGATCGGGTTTACCATATTCAACAGGTTCACAACGATGACCATGAACATCGCTGTCAAAAACATGTATTTATATTTTTTAATGTAACTCCAGACCCATTTAAATTCAGCCATAAGTACCCGCTTTCCTTTTATTTCTGCCTTCCGGTATTTATAGGTGTTGGAAGGTATTGCTTCCACAATCAATTATCAGGTATATATACTGACAAGAAAATGTACATTTTTAATTTTATGATGTATAATCTTATTTTGATTAAGTATTATTTTTTTAGAGGTCTGGGTGTGCCGATGTTCGATCTGGGCGTCAATACGGAAAGCTTCAACCCCCACATTTACTTCACTTTCAGGCGTAAATTCGATGAAACGCATGAAACAAAGGTACATTGCCACGATTTCATATCTATGGTGTATATCGTTTCGGGCGCATGCTCATACTGGATAAACGATGTACAGTATCGCGTAAATAAAGGCGATATGCTCGTTTTCAACCCCGGAGTGAACCATGGAAAAACCGTAAAACCCGGTGAGGAAATAACTGAACTGCACCTGGGCTTCGATAATATACAGGTTGAGGGTTTGACAAAAAACAAGCTTATCAGTACTGAATCCTGCCCGGTCGTGAACCTGCAGGAATACGAGCAGGAATTTCTCAAATGCTGCAGCGATATATACGCGGAACAGGAGAACGATTCGCCGGGCTGTGAACTTATGCTGAAGATCCAGGTAATGAGGCTTATCGTGCTGTTCCTCAAATCTACCCGTTCAAATCCCGTGCCAAGTAAAAATCCGCTTGTCAGCTTCGATTCCAACGAAAAGTCCGTCATAGTGAGCACTTTGATTACTTTTCTAAACGAGAATTACACCAAGCCTGTCTCGCTGGATACAATATCGAAAAGCATCTACCTCAGTCCTACTTATATCTCGAAGGTTTTCAAGGAAGAAACGGGCGAAACGCCGATCAACTACCTTATAAAACTCCGCCTGTCCAAAGCGCGCGAACTGCTGCTCGAAGGCGGGCACTCGATAAAATCAGTCGCAAGATCGGTTGGTTACGAGGATGTATATTATTTCAGCAAATTGTTCAAGAAATACAACAGCGTATCACCGTCAAGTCTCAGGAAGCCGGAAGCAAAGCCTTGAAGGCATCCATATCCCTTATCGCATCGAAATCCGGGTCGTTAACTACATACTCGCTGTTTTTCGGAAACAGTTCTATTGCCTTCTTTAAATTTGCGATCGCTTCGTCATACCTGTTCAGTTTAATCTGAGCCTCAGCCAAACAATAGTAGGCATCATAATAAGATGGATTTATTTCATTGATTATTTTATTATAACCTGCGACAGCTTCCTCGTACCTGCCGAGCTTAAAGAGCGCATAGCTCTTGTTGAGGTAACATGTGGACGAAGCAGGGTACTTTTTAATTATTTTATCATATTCAGCGACTGCTTCTTCGTAACTATTCTCATATAAAAATATATTTCCCTGACCCAATAAAGCACTTTCATTTCCCGGTTGAAGTTCCAGCGAGTGTTCATAGCAAGCCTCAGCCTCATCAAATAACCCAAGATTGCTCAGCGCATCACCTTTGCAATTGTAGGCATCGAAATACTCAGGCGAAATTTCGATTGCTTTATCATAGCAGTCGATTGCTTCCATATATCTTCCAAGCCGATACAATCCAGCTCCCTTGCTGTAAAGTGCGTATAGCATGAACTCGGATTCCTTAGCGGAATTTAATATATAAGTATCGTAGTCCTCTATAGATTGCTCATACTCACCCAACGCGAAAAGCGAGTCACCCCTGGTAACATAAGCGGGATAATATTCAGGATCCGTCTTTAAGGCTTTGTCAATATAGACAATGGACTCCTTAAATCTCATCAGATTGTTCAGGATAACCCCTTTTGAATAATTAGCCATTAAATTACCTGGGTCTATTTTCAGTATTTTGTCGTATTCCGCCATGGCTTCCACTGGTCTTAGTAATTGACTAAGTAGGTTTCCTTTTGACAAAATTGCATCGGTATAATATGGATCCAAAGATATGGCCTTATCATAGAGCTTTAGCGAATCGCTATATTTCTTCAGCGCATATAGCGTATCGGCTTTGTTACAGAAGAGGACTGGGTCTCGGGGCTCGATTTTAATCGCCTTGTCATACTGGACAATGGCTTCGGTGTATCTTCCGATGTAACGCAGCAAATTGCCCTTCAGATTATAAGCATCATGATCTTTTGGATTCTTTTTTATGTAGGGATCAAAAACTCTTACTGCCTCGTCCTTCCTACCCATGTCCGCCAGTAAATAAGCCTTCTGCTCATACAGGTCCGGATGCGGGTTCTCCTTGATACCCTGGTCGTACACCTTTACCGCCTCTGCATACTTTTTCTGCCTGCTCAGGACCAGAGCCTTGCCCAGGTATGGAGATATATATCCCTTATGTAATTTTATTGATATATTATAAGCCGCAATTGCTTCTTCATCCTTACCGGTAGCTGAGAGGACGTCGCCCTTACAACAATATGATTCGTATAGAGACCCATTCTTTTTATCTACCTTGATTGCATTTTCAAAGCATACTAACGCTTCCGGGTATCTTCCCTGTTTATAATAGAGCTTACCTTCCATAATGAATGAGTGGTAGAAAGTAGGATCAGCTTTTTCAGACATTTTGAAAGCTTCCGCCGCTCCGTCAAAATCACCATTGTAATCCAGCAGAAGACCCTTCCAATATGGGTAATATGGATTGGACGGATCCAATTCTATAGCAAGATCATAGTATTTCAATGCTTCGTCATCTTTTCCGTCGTATTCGAGCTGGTTCGCTTTATGAATATATTCTGAAGCCTTCTTCTCATCTGTATCGCTGGCTGCTTCCACCGGTATGACCGTTATTGAGACTAAAACCGACAGGATCAGAACAAAAGCCATTATTTTTTTCATGCTGCAACCCCCTAAAAATCGATGTAATTTTATTCCTGATTCCTAAGGCACCTGAATACATTAGCTTTTATTCGAAGATAAGATCAAGATCTTAAAAAAAGGGGAATCTTGAGACATTTTGTATATTTTCCCCGAAGATAATAGATTAATGATATTGTATAACATTTATGGATAAATTACAAATAATTGATTAAAATCCCTATTCCGTCCCTAGTTTGGCCATCAACCGCCTTTCCCTGACATACTTTATCGCTGCTGCGATTTTAAGTGATATATATGTAATCCCGGTCACAAGTAAAAGGTCGAAGCTTACGTTGAAAAGATAGAGGTGCTTGCTTAGGTCGGCATCACCATCCCCGATGATCGGAAGGACGAACTGCAGCATGCCCGTAAGCAGGATGAAGCCGGCAAGTTCTGCTGTGAAACGTACGGGCGTCCTTCGGTTCCTGATGTATTCGTAAAGGATTATACCGGCAGCAGCAAGATATATCGCTGCAAGGAACGGCAGCGAATGCGGAAAAACATTTTGCTTGAAATCCCCCCAAAAGCTGAAGGCTTTGGTGGTTTGCTTATATTCTATCCCCGGATATCTTTCAAAATTGCCGACGCCCTGATTGAGCTTGAAACCGTTTCCGGCGGCATATTCCAGCTTCTGAAGCAGACGCCCGGGATGCCTCAGGTAAAAAGAAAGGATTTTGAAGTGGCTGACCTTGGTCGATAACATTTCCTTGAATTCGGGCGTCCTGATATCTACAGGATATTCCTCCATGAAGTAATTTGTCCCTGCAAGCACAGCCAGAGAAGGGTCTAGCCCCAGTTCCCCGAGATCTCTTTCCGGATCGGCCGAGCCTCTGAGGACCCCATAAAATACGGTCTGGTACTTGTTGCAGATTTTAATGTCATTTGAAACTCCGGTATAGCAAAGCAAAGAGACTGCCATAACGAAGGCCGCCATCAGCAGCGATACCCGTTTCCACAGAATATCCCTTCTTAGGCGGGAGGCGCTGACAAGCAGGAGGACTGCCAGCAATCCTGCCGGGGAGTTCTGTACCTTGGCGCCGGCAAATATGATGGCACCTGTTCCCAAAAGCACAAGCGCCCAAGTCGGAGGTTTTTCTTCGGAGCCCAGAACCAGCGCCGATGCGGCGAGCAGCAGCAGGAAAACCGACGATACCGGTTCACCATAAAGTGAATTGAAATAGGATATATATCCAGTGTCGCAAAATGCGAAAATAAGTATTAGAGCAGCAACAGCGCCCGAAAAGTCCGACCGCTTCCGGATGCACCTGACTGCGAGAAAAAAAGCACCGGTAAAAATCAGCGTATATATGGCGGCCAGAAAGCGTATATCAAATAAGCCTGTATTCAGGAATGTCCTGCTGATGAAGACTGCCAGCAGCACGATCGGAAGCTCCGTAGTGAAATAGCCCCCTCCGAAGGGCATAATAAAGCCTGCGTTGTAAAGCCGGTTCACATAGCCGAAATACCGGTCGGTTGAAGAGTTCGTGACATATTGCAGGCCCGTGGAATTCATTATGCGTGCGAAATCTCCATTATCCGCCACGCCAGTTATGGGCCTGAAAAATAAAATGCAGCAAAGGAAGCCGAGTACGACCCCTGCTGCTGCATATTCAGACTTGAACTTTCTGCCGCTATCCGCCATAACATACCCCCGGGATGGAATTATTCACCAATATTGTTCCAACATCCGCAGGGAATATACATATGACTCCTTTTACCGTGCCTCGGCGCTGCCTTCTTTGACTTGCCGCGAAAACGTTTCTCTTACGTTCCTGGATCTGAGTAAATATATGTACCACAGCACGCTGAACAACAAGGTATATGCCACACTGACAACAAATGAACTTATGATTTGAGCATGCATATTCTCATACAAAGCATGTCCCTTTTCATACGGGATAGCTTCTATCCGCACGACCATGTTGAAGTACAGAAGCGGGATCAGAAAGAATACTCTGTAAACAAGAAAAATCTTTATCGCCCGAATTACGAAACCAAGCATCTTCTTGAGAGCGACCCCCGAAAAGACCGAAAATACGGTATATATGATGGCCGCCGCCTGAAAAACCACCCCGAGGAAGCCGTAAACGCTCATCGAGTCGAATCCGAAATATATACCAAATACACCGACGAGCGGCTCTACCGTAATCAACATGAAAAACAAAACCAGGAGAATACCGCCTATACCTTGCTCCTCAAAATAATCAAAGGGTTTTCTGAATTCGTCCATACCGCACCTGCCACTTTCCTTTTACTTTCCTCTTTACAAACAATAATACCAATTATCTATGGTAAATTGCAACAATACCGCTATATTTCTGCCCGACCAGCAACCGCCATAATTCTACTCAACCCAGGCGGAGGGCTGGAAATAATCCGCATATACGCCATATATACCTTTGTCGCGCACTTTTACATATGTATTGTAGTCATTTATGGTATGCGCAAACATCGGAATCTCAAGTCCTATGAGCTTCTTAAGGTAATCCCCGGTACACCTGTCGACGGGCAGGCTCACTCCAAACAGTTCGTGATTGTCACAGAAGGCTTTTATCTCATCGGCAGGGTCATCGAGCTTGTAAAGCGTCAACATTATATGATCGTAGCCCATATCCCTGACAATATCGTACTCTTCGAAGGAATATATCTGAGGTATTGTCTGGCCGGCCATTCCGGGATATCTTTGTACAATTGTCCTGAGAAGGCCGGCGTTATCGTCCTTTACATCTGTGATAATGAAAGAGTCACTGTGTTCAGAAAGCCAGTCCGTCAACATGTCAAGATCCATAAGCTTAAGGCCCAGTATTGTGCTGCCCGATTTGAACTCCTTATACGAAGCGGGCCTGGTTGAGTATTTGACATTTCTGAACCAGTTTGTATTTCCCCAGTCGTGAACGAGAACAGGTACTCCATCCGAGGTTTTGCTTATATCCACTTCAAAAAATCGGAACCCTTCCTTGTACGAGTTATTCAAAGCCTGAAGGGAATTGGTGAGACGGATGCCGTAAATCTCCCCGCCCGCGTGAGCAATAAGTCTTGGAGCCTCCGGCATATCGGTGTTTTCGGCATGCGTTAAGGCCCAACTGACAGTAAGTGCAGTCATCGATACTGCGGCCGTCAATATGACAAAAAGCAGGATAACTGATTTTGGGAATGTTTTCATCACAACCCTCCGTCAGTTCATTATATCCATATTTCTCCATATAATTTCAGCCGGTTATATAAATTTCCTTAATAATGTTATAATATATCTGCAATGGGAAAATAAAAGTAACAAAAGGTGGCGATTCTATGAAATTTGATTACTACATGCCCGCAAAAATACTGTTCGGGCCAGGAAAGCTGAATGAACTGACAAAAGAACCACTGCCCGGCAAAAAGGCACTTATCGTGATTTCTTCCGGGAAATCGATGAGACAGACCGGTACGCTCGATCGTCTTACAAAAATCCTGGAATCCAGGAATATAGAGTATGTCCTGTTTGATAAAATACTCCCAAACCCTGTCAAATCGCACGTGATGGAAGGTGCACAGCTTGCTCGGGACAAGGGCTGTGATTTTGTCATAGGACTTGGGGGCGGCAGCAGCATCGATTCTGCAAAAAGTATAGCCTTCATGGCGTCAAACCCGGGAGATTACTGGGATTATATAGGCGGCGGCACAGGCAAGGGCTTGCCAATGAAAGCGGAACCGCTGCCGATAGTCGCTATTACAACTACTGCGGGCACTGGGACCGAGGCTGATCCCTGGACCGTTATTACAAAAGAAGATACGAACGAAAAGATAGGATTCGGCAACCAGTCTACATTTCCCGTTTTATCGGTGGTCGACCCCGAACTGATGCTGACCGTTCCGGAGAAGCTGACCGCCTACCAGGGCTTCGACGCGCTCTTCCATTCCACAGAGGGTTACATTGCGAATATAGCCACTCCAATCAGCGATATACTTGCATTGAAAAGTATAGAGCTAATAGCAAAGTACCTCCCTGTTTGCGTGAAAGATGGTTCCAATCTGGAAGCCCGCACGCAGGTCGCCCTTGCCAATACGCTCGCAGGCATGGTCGAATCCACATCCAGCTGTACTTCCGAGCATTCCATGGAGCATGCCATGAGCGCATTCCATCATGAACTTCCTCATGGAGCGGGACTTATAATGCTCTCGGAAGCCTACTACACTTTCTTTGCGTCGAAGATTCCCGAGAGGCTCGCAGATATGGCTAAAGCAATGGGCGTCGATACGGACTCCCTGCCGGAAAACAAGCGCGCGCAAGCCTTCGTAAAGGCTCTTGTCGACCTGCAGAAGGCTTGCGGAGTCAACGATATAAAAATGTCGGACTACGGCATCAAGCATGAAGAGATTCCGACGCTTGCCGAAAATTCTCGCAGTACTATGGGCGGACTGTTCACAATGGATCGCTATACGCTGTCTCTTGATGAAACAATTGAGATCATGGACAAGGCTTACAAATAAACGCATATTAAAGAACCCGGAGCTTATATATAAGTTCCGGTTTTTTTACTTATGGAGAGCTATTCCTTCAGCCCTGCGACTGCTGCCGAACTGCGCCGGTTCCGTTTTGTCCATACTAATGGAATATTTCTTTTCTCTGCAGGAAAGTCTATAGACAATAAATACACTTACAAGGAGATAATACAATGGATAAAGGACGCGCCAGTACGATCGTTTCACTGCCGACAATGGTCGATGTGACTTATAACGGAAAGCCTATATACATCGAAAGTGTAAACGACAACAAAGAAACCGCAATGATACACACTCTCAGCGAACCCTCAAACAGGCAGGAGGTACCTGTTTCAAGTCTGATGGAGCACTGACATATATCTTAAATGGGACCCGGCAAGCCGGGTCTTTTTCGCTGACCAGCAATAATTCAAGGCACTTCAGCCAACAAACCTTTTATACTCATCCAGAACATCTGATAGTAAATGCACGAAATCTTTTATTTCATCATCCTGAATCAAAAGCTGGAACACACTCCGGACATTTCTTCTAAATAATCTATCCATCCTTATTTCGGGCAGCTTATTCAAAAGAGGGCATAAATACCTGGCCCGCGGGTCCTCTATTACACTCAGCCTGCCATCTCCATCCAGATAAGGCGCATATGGAAATATCCTGCAAGCCAGAGGTCTGTATCTGCGATCGCAGGTCCGGCTGCATACGGCAAAAAGAACATCCGTGTCCGCCATTTTTTCGTTCCGTATAGATAAAAAGCCACCATGCTTCTCAAGCAGAATTTCCTCGCCCGGGAAAAGGCACATGCCCGCATCACTTTCCCCGGAGCAGCACTTTGCGCCGCAAAGCAGACCGCAGTCAAATTTCAGTGGAGTCGAATCCTTTAATATTCTGTAAGCTTTCTTATATAACAACCTTCTGTTCATAAAACACCTGTATCAAATATATCAATATTCAGATTGTAGCCTACAACCCCGTATGTATCAAGGTATAAATTTCGGCTGGCATCATTGGTCCCCGCCTTGAAAGCACGGGTACATCAACCCCGGATTTAAGAATGTATTGCCTAAACATCAAAAATGCATTATGCTGTAACTTAACTCAAAACAACGAGAAAAGAGATGGTCTTATCAAAATTCTCAACACGTACAAAGGGCTCCCCGGAAATATGTACATAATGTTCGGAGCTACCATTATAAATAGATTCGGCGATTTTGTGATGCCTTTCCTTACAATGTACCTCACTGTAAAAATCGGTCTTTCCTTTGAGATGGCCGGTATTATTGTTACTATATCCTCGCTCGCCGGAATCCCCTCATCATTTATCGGCGGAAAACTTGCTGACGAGTTCGGTAGAAAAAGGACCTACCTTATCGCTCAGGGAGGAGCGGCGTTGTCACTGCTTCCCTGCGCTTTTCTGACCGATCCCGTTCCGATCGTGATATTGCTTTTGATGTCAACATTTTTCTCAGGTGCTGTAAGACCGCCGCTTAATGCAATAATAACCGATATCCTGCCCCCCCGGCAGAGGCAGCAGGGTTTTTCGCTGCAGTATCTGGGCATTAATATAGGAGTAGCCCTGGGACCTATCGTAGCCGGCTTTCTATTTAACAATTTCCTTCCGATGCTTTTTATAGGCGATGCACTGACTTCATTCATAGCAATGCTTTTAATATGGAGAAACGTGAAGGAAATAAAGCCGGAGAACCTGGATACAACAGTCTATACGGAACACGAAAAGAAAGAAGAAGGGAATATTTTCACGGCTTTGGTAAAACGGCCGCGGATAGCCATATTCCTTTTAATATATATACTTTATAGCTTCGTCTATACTCAGCACAGGTTCTCCCTGCCTCTGACGGCCGAGGCGGTATTCGGAAATACAGGGGCCAGCAGGTTCGGCTTTTTAATGAGCATAAATGCTTTGACGGTGATATTCTGCACAGCGGCGGTCACCTCTCTTACAAAACACCTCAGACCCCTTGCCAATATAACTATTGCAGGCTTAGTCTACGCTGTCGGTTTCGGAATGCTCGGCCTGATCCACAGCTACTATCTTTTCATACTTTCAACAGTGATCTGGACTCTTGGAGAAATCCTGGTCGTTACAAACTTCGGAGTATATCTTGCCGACCATAGTCCAAGCAACTTCAGAGCAAGATTTAACGCCGTAGGTTCGCTGAGCTGGAGCACAGGAGCTGCATTGGGTACCTCGGCGGCTGGGAAATTCATTCAGTCAGCCGGATTGAATTACATATGGCTGCTTACTTTCATTATATCCATACTCGGTGCTGCCGGAATGATCGGCATTTTAGCGTGGGAATGGAAAAAGAGGGCGGCTGACGCCGATTGATCCCATCATTTCACACAACCGCCGTGAAAAATGCATTCATACACCTTGATACCGTTGCTGAAGATTTCTTCATACCCGTTAAACCATTCAAATTCCCCATTAATTAAACAATGGTAAGCGTACTGTCCGTTTTGATATACCAGCGGCCCGCGGTAAGGGTACTCTTTCGGAACCCGCATAAGGCATTCCTTCAGAAAGTCCCCCGAAAATCCGTCGGCAATGATCCTTCCGGCATAATTCATCGCCCAGAAAGGGAGATCCTCACGCCACAAAGCCTCTTCCCCCGAAAATTTTTCTCCGCCCACGTAGGTATCGATATATTTCAAATCGCCTTCGACATACTGAAGATCGTGTGAATTGGGCCTCGAAGGTTCTATTTCCGCCCCATGTGCCGCATAAGTGGCCTTCTTTGCACGCAGCAGAAAATCTATCACATTTCCGTCAACGAAGCTTTGCCGTTCATCGTTGAGATATGCACAATTTTCATCATCATTATCCTTAACAAGCCTATCCAGACTGACCCTGAAGGTATCGCTCAAGCATATCAACTTATCGATCTCCGGGTATGATTGCCCTACTTCCCACTTGGCTACTGCCTGCCTTGACACTCCGATTACCTCGGCTAAGCTTTCCTGGGACATACCTTTTTCTCTTCTAAACATCTGCAATTTGTCCTGAAACTTCATATTCGATCACCTCAAACCAATGATACAGGAGGGGAAAAATAATTTCCACCAACTACCAATATCAAATTAGCAACTGCCGGTTGCAGACCCATTACTTGTGAATGTATTTCTACCAGGCGAACGCCAATCAAAATGCATGAATAGACATTGCTCGAAAAATTATCTATAATGTTACTAAGAATAGTATATTACAAATTTTTCATGAAATAAAATCTTTTAAAAGGGGAAAAGAACTATGATATTGTTTTCCCAGCAAAAGAATATGACGGTAGAAATATATGTACTTGCATTAATGAAATTTGTAGACGACAAAGTTGTATTTTCAGCGGACGAAGTCAACAAAATAGAAAAAGAAATTTTCGATGGTAACGAAATCTTTAAAAAAATCCCAGGTGATGGAGTATCCAATTTGCAGTATCGGATATTAAAACATCACTTCAAAGAACTTGAACAATCGTTAAAAGAAAGCATAAAATCTTTACGAAATTTGAATATAGAATTTTATTATTATCATCACAGGGTTATAATAAAATATACATTTGAAACGGAAAGCAAATCGCCCCTGAGAGATATACGGGATAAAATAAAGGACTATTCCTGCAAGCTTATTATCTCTGAAATTGTACAGAAGGTTAATGGCCTTGTGGACAAGAAGGCCATTAATGAAAAAGGAAAAATAATTTTATTTTATACATATACATTGATATTATTGCCAAAGAACAAATATCAATTTAACAGGTTAGTCGATAAATTAGGATCCCTGAGCTTTAAAATAATAGAATCGACGGTGTTTTACGGCAGAGAGCATTATATAAGAATAAGTATTCCGAATATGATAGTTTATTACAACAGGAAGATCAGTAACGATTTGAAGCTGGATTTGATTCATGCAATATATCAATATTGCTTGTATTACAAGAAGCTTGATGATTTAGACAGCATTAGAGATATTGTAGCTTTTGATGAAAAAGAATTGGAGGAACATAACAGGTTGGACGAAAGATTACTGACTACGTTATGGACCCACATCACAGACAGCCTTGGCGGTAAAGTCAGCGACAATCAGATGAGAAAGATATCCAGGGTACTGTTTTTCCTTACGATTGTCACTGTCATACTTACAGTGCTGGGTTTATTCATATCACTGGCAAGCGTTCTATAATAACCGTTTTAAAGAATCGGTGGGAAGGGTAATGCTATGAAACTCAAAAATAAAATTAGTATCGTAACAGGCGCGGGAAAGGGTATCGGGAGAGAAATTGCGATTATGTTTGCAAAGGAAGGCTCCCGCGTGGTAGTCAACGATATCGATCCCGATTGTGCAAAGGATGCGGCGGAAGAGATCTGCAGACTGGGGTTTGAAGCTTTTCCGGTCTGTGCGGATGTTTCCGACGAATCTGAAGTTAACGAAATGTTCAGTGAAGTTATCAAAAAATATAATGGAATAGATATTTTAGTAAATAACGCCGGCATACAACTGGTAACGCCTTTTCTGCAGATGCAGGCAGACGAATGGAAAAAAGTCATGGATGTAAATCTTCTCGGTACCTTCCTGTGCAGTAAAGCAGCCGCTCCACACATGATCAAGCAGAACGGCGGTAAAATAGTGAACCTTTCTTCCATACATTATTTCAGGCCGAGACTGAACAAGTTTCATTATGACGCGTCAAAAGCCGGGGTGGCTATATTTACAGAAGAATTGGCACTGGAACTAGCCAAGTATAAAATCAACGTAAATTGTATAGCACCAGGCGCGATTGAGACTCCTATGAACAGCGATATATTGGCCTCGAAGGAAAGCATCAGGCAGGTGGTTTCAAGAATCCCATGGGGTAGAATGGGTAAAACCGAAGATATTGCAAAGCTGGCACTTTTCCTGGTTTCTGACGATTCGGAGTATATAACGGGAAGCATTATCAATATCGACGGCGGCAGAAGCTTACTGTAATACAGCCTCATATTTTTTGATTATCACATTTTCAACATACTCCTTTTTGAGTTCCGATAACTTTTTAAAGTGTTCCATTCTGCCATGTGCCGCTTGTGCGTTGGCATCCGTCCATGACTCAACAAGTAATACACTATTGTTGTCGTTATACGGATAAAAATACTGATATGAAATATTTCCGGGTTCCTGCCTGGAGGCTGTGATAATTCCAGACTCTTCTACCCTTTGGACAAATTCATCCCTCTTACCTTCTTTTGTTATATATATGACATGCATCAACAGTTCTGAGTTCATTGCTTTGACAGCGCCCTCATAGGAATTGGCCCTGCATACTCCGAAATGCTTTCCGAATTCCTTAGTCCACATATCCATTTCTTCTTCTATGTTAACAGCTTCACTCATAATGAACACTACTCGCGTGCAATCTGTTTTGGCCATTTGGGGAATGAGTATTGAAAATCCCCACTCGACATCTTCCTTTGCATCTTCAAAACCATTTCTTGCATCGACGATTAAATTACTGTTTGGAAATTGTCCAAGAAGTTCTAATGCAAAAGTTGCCGGCTTTCTATAGTCCTCAAAACAGCAGAATTTCTTCCACGTCAACAAAACTGCATTATCCTTCTCAATATATTTTACATTGCAAAATTCCGAATCAAACTCCAGCCCGCTATTCATCCCATACCTCCATCATATTTTTGTCTCCCCCAAATCCTCAAATCAAGCTCAACAGACTGACTACATCAGTAAAGTTAACCAAACAATGAACAATTATCGCCAGTTTCAGCGAATCCTTTTTATATACGCAATAATACAGCGGCAGCATTACTGCAATCCTCGCTATAATGAGCCAGGGCGACCAGAAATGATATACTGAAAACAATATTACATTTAATAAAACGCTGTATTTACCCATCCATTTCATACGAGCCAGTAAATATCCTCTGAAATATAACTCTTCGGTAATCGGGCCTGCAAGTGTCATAAAGAAGAAGTTTACCAGTATCGTTATGATTATAGCATTTCTGTCAAATTGGCTTAAATCCTCCACATAATTATACCAGCTCGGGATCCAATAAAATACCGTATTGGCAATATAGTTCGTAAGCGGCTTTAAGACCGTCATAAGTATCCCTGCAAGTATAAACAGCGAGAGCGTGTAAACAATATATTCCCAGAGCCGCATTTTGCTTTTTAGACCCAGTATTTTAAATATATTGAAGCTTCCCTCTTCCTTGCGCGCTACATAAAGTAAATATCCGAGTTCTATCGGCAATATTGAAAGGCTTCCCGCCAGGCTTACTGTAACAATCTTGGGTAATCCCGCTAAAATCCTGAGCTTTAATATGAGTAGATAAACAATACCGAGTACAAATCCAGGTAATAAGTGCAGCGTTATGAGCTTCCCTGCACTTCTAATTTCATTTTCCTTATTCATTGCCTTATTCCTCCCACAGTTTAGTTTCTACTTCATCCTAAACTATGGTATAGTCCCAAGGTCAATAACCAAATCGTATTTTTATTCAATTGGTATATAAACTTCCAAATATGATTTTTCTATACCCTCATCATTCGCCATCAACAACATCCCAATAATAGCTATACCTTTATGTTTGTATCCGTTGCCGTTTAGCCATTCAAGCGACTTTGAATATGTCTCTTCCATAACATCATTCTTATGTAATCCGTCCTCTACAATGGTATAAGCGCATTTCTCATACCTTAATACAGCACCGTCATTAACGTCATCAAAACTGGATATATCTTTCGTAATAAGCATTTTTGTAGATACTATTCCATTATCATCAGACGATATATACCTTTTTATACCTTTAATAATCGGAGTGTCCTCCAATTCAGTCCTGTTTTCATGGATAGCCTCAAATTCATCGTAAGCTCTGAAATCAGATATTTGGCCCAAAATTTTAATGGGTTCCATTGACCTGATTATATATTGATTCAAATATTTTCCTATATCGCTGCATCCTTTTTTCAGCGATTTTATTCTCTCAAGTAACAAGTTTAATCTGTCTAAATTCCTGGTTATTTCATTTTGCTTTTTATCTAAAGTAGCTTCAATATTCTTGATATTACCATGCTTGTGAAGCTTCTCGATTGTCTTGAAATCCAGGTCCAACCACCTGTAGAATTCTATCAACAGTACAGTGTCTATGTCTTTAAGATCATATTGCCTGTAATTGTTCCCATCATTTTGCTTTGGTATCAGGATTCCCTTCTCCTCATAATATCTCAGCTTATCTCTGGAAATCCCTATTATGTTGGCTATTTGCCCTATCGTATACATCATCTTACCTAAACGGCAATAAATATACTACTTATTGGCCGTTAATACCTTTATAGTAATAATCATTTATTTTTGGTAAAAATCAAACCTGCACTACCTCCTGCTATATAAGATAATATTACCACAAAAATATCGAACAGTGGCAATAGACCCTTCAGAGCTGCATGTCCATTGGCATGAATAAATAAAAAAACGTTTAACATACTATTACCATAGGTTCCAAAATATATATTCAGCCAGGGTGAGGTTCATCCATGCCAACTTTTAAGGATTTTGAGCATAAAAAGAAAAAAAGTTTTGTTTCGGGACCATCGGAGCAGTTAAGCCTGTCAAAGGATTTGAGCAGTAATATAGAAATGATAAGAAAGGCAATGGGATATGCAAGTGATATACTTGTCAGAGAGTTTACCCTTGCTTCTGATATTGAAGAAAAAGCTGCGGTCATAGCCATGTCGGGTTTATCAAAAAATGATTTGATTAATGAACAGATCCTTGGAAGCCTGATGCTGGATGCACGATTTAAAGATGCTAATAGTACCAGGGATTTATTTGAGCAAATTAAAAAGTACGGCATGCCTAACATCAATGTGAAGGAAGAAGTGAATGTTGTAAATGCTGTCAATGAATTGATTACCGGCAATTCTGTTCTATTTTTGAATGGAATGGACAAGGCACTCATAGTAGGAAGCCACGGCTGGAATGAACGGCAAGTATCACAGCCAATTACAGAAAATGTTATCCGAGGCCCTCGGGATAGTTTCACCGAAAACATTGAAAGCAATATTGCTTTAATCAGACGGCGCATCAAGAGCCCGGATTTAAGGGTAGACTCTATTAAAGCAGGTACACAGACAAAGACGGATATATCCATCGTCTACCTTTCCGGTATAGCAAATGAAAATGTAGTAGACGAGGTAAAAAACCGTTTGAAAAGAATCGAAATTGATGCAATATTGGAAAGTGGCTATATTGAAGAATTAATTGAGGACAACCCTATTTCCCCGTTTCCTATGATAGAACACAGCGAACGCCCGGATAAGGTGTCGGCGGCTGTTTTGGAAGGCCGCGTAGCTATCCTGGTAGATACTACTCCTTTTGTGCTGATGGTTCCTACGGTTTTTTTTCAGTTTCTCCAGTCTGCCGACGATTATTACGAGCGCTATCTCATTGGTTCTCTGACAAGGGTTGTAAGAATCATTTCTTACTTTATTTCGGTTGTTCTCCCGGCGCTTTATATTGCATTAACCAGCTTTCATCAGGAAATGATCCCTACTTCACTGGCCTTGTCCCTCGCAGCTTCCCGTGAAGGCGTTCCGTTTCCAAGCATAGGGGAAGTACTGCTTATGGAGGTTATTTTTGAAATCATGAGAGAAGCAGGTCTCCGTCTGCCACAACAGACAGGCCAGGCTGTCAGTATCGTAGGAGGCCTTGTTATTGGGCAGGCAGCCGTTCAGGCAGGAATTGTTTCTCAGGCAATGGTAATTATCGTAGCTTTGACAGGAATCAGTTCCTTTGCTATTCCCGCTTTCAATGCCGCAGGATCAGGCCGTCTGCTTCGTTTCCCGTTGATACTGCTTGCTTCGGTCTTCGGGTTGCCAGGAATTTTAGCGGGGCTCAGCATTATTTTGATTCATATGAGCGGACTCCGTTCATTTGGAGTAAACTACCTGGAGCCATTCGTATCTACAGATAGTTATGTTTTAAAAGATACGGTCATCAGGGCCCCATGGTGGTCTGTGCTCCAATATCCAGGGTTCATTACAGGAAGAAGACTTAGGCGGATGCGCGCTGGAATGAAACCCGGACCTGCAGCCGGTTCACGTAAAAACAGTGATAATGAATAACTCGCCTGGTAGCATGGATGGGTGTAATTAAATGCGTAAAATTTTTCTTATACTGACTTTATTCCTTCTTTTTTTCCAAGCAGGGTGTTGGAACGCCAGAGAAATCAACGAACTGGCTTTTGTCTTGAGTGTTGCTTTGGATAAGACTGATAATGGATTTAAAGTAACAGCACAAATAGCAAAAACGGAGACATACAGTAAGACGCCCACCGGTGGTGCAAGCAGTGCGGTAAAGGAGAAACCGTTTTGGCTGGTTTCAAGTACCGGTAAATCAATTTTTGAGGCAGTCCGTAATATGGCAGCTGTTTCTTCACGTCGAATCTTTTGGTCGCATATCAAAGTTATCATTATGAGTGAGGAACTGGCTAAAGGCAATCTTCAGGAGATATTCGACTTTTTCAGCCGCAATCCCGAATTGCGTTTTCGTACATGGGTAGCCGTTACTCAGGGCGAAGCCGGGAAGATCCTGGATGTTGTACCAATAATGGAGAAAGACCCTTCCCTGAATATAGAAAAAATTATTGAAAAAACAAATTTGACAGGTAAAGCCTGCGGCATAATGCTTAAAGATTTCCTTGAAAAATATATGGATCACTATACAAATCCCGTAGCCTCACGGATTGTTCTTACTACCCAAGGTGACAAGACTGTTGTAAAGCTTGATGGCGCCGCTGTATTCGGCAGTAAAAAAATGGCTGGCTGGCTGAATGAAAATGAAACCAGGGGTTATTTGTGGGTCACTAATAAAATAAGCGGATCGGTAAGAGTTATAAATTGTCCCTACGACGGTTTACCTGTCACCCTGGAAATAAAAAAGGGGAAAACAAACATTAAGAGTACTATCACCAATGGAATACCTCAATTCACAATAACGGCAGAGACTAGTGCAAAGATCACTGAAAAAGCATGCCTTACCGAATTTAGGGACCCCCAGTCACTGCATGGTCTGGAAGAGGTATTGGCGTCAGCTATACGCAAGGATATTGAGTCTACAGTAACCGCAGCACAAAATTTTGATTCCGATTTTCTGGACTTCAGTAGTGTACTGCATCGTGCTCACAAGACAGAATGGAATACTCTGTCGGCAAACTGGCCCCAGCTATTTAGCAAGTCCGAAGTTAAGATACATGTAAAGGCTAGAATTCCGGAGGTATCATTACTGGCTAAATCACTGGTTCCCATAGAAGCTTCCGGTGAGAAATAACATAGAAGGAGGTAACTAGCAGACAAATGAACCAGGGTAAAGAAACTATAAGTACCAACCAGTTTACAGCCATATTGGTTTGCTGCACCTGGCCTACCATAATCAATTACGGCAGCGGTTTTTTGGCAAGAGCGGTCGGCCATGACATGTGGATAAGCGGGATAATGAGCGTATTAACCACACTGCTTTTTGTTATCACCATCGTCTACATTGGCCGCAAGTATCCAGGTAAAACAATCGTTGAATATAGCAAAGACCTTTTGGGGACCTTTCTCAGCAAGCTGCTTGGTCTGGTACTGACAGTCTATTTTACTCTCAGAGCGGCCAATTGCATATCCATGTATATCCATCACCTGACGGATTTTTTATTGACGGAAACACCTTTTCTCGTGGTAACTGTCCTGCATATTGCTGTAGTATGTTATTTGCTTTGGAAGGGCCCTGAGGTAATAGCGAGAATGGGCATTATAGCCTTTTCACTGGCTATCCTTTTTCACTTTCTAGTTTTTTTGGCTTCTTTGTCTGAAATAAATTTTAACAGGCTTTTACCGTTTTTTGGTCCAGGAATCATAAATGTAACTAAGGCAAGTTTTATTGCTGATTCATTTGTCGGGATTAATCAAATCATCATCGCCATGCTTCTGCCGCTGGTAGCTAATCAAAAAAAGGCTTTACGTTCAGCTGCTGCGGGCGTCTCCATAGGAGGTGCTTTCTTTGTATTTTATTTTATTGTCGAGCTGATGGTTATGGGTCCGCAAGTCGTCGCCTTAATGCGTATCGCAAGCATGGATTTTGTACGGTCTATTCAGATCACACAGTATCTCCACCGGTTCGAATCTTTTATGGTAGCACTCTGGTATTGGAGTATGCTGGTCCAAGCCGGTATTTTGATTTACTGCGCTCAAAAAGCTTTTGTACAAACTGTAGGTGTTAAAAAGGAAAAGACAAATAAGATACTTGTTTTTGCCTTTGGAATTGTCATAATTATCCTTACTTACTTTCTTGCATACGATAGAGTCTTCTTTTTAAATTATAGAGAGTTCAAATGGCAGTATCTCGCTCTCCCTGTAAATTATGGGCTGCCAGTGCTTCTTCTATTGTTTATGCTATTGAAAAAAGCAATACATGCTATTCGTCATTCATAGCACAAAAATCCACATCGTGGGTTTTATTTTCGATCATTTAGGTTTGCAAACTCGGTATGTTTTATCCTTTTATAATAGGAACTATTCCTCCACACACTGCGTCAAAAAGTAAATTCCTAATATTTAACTATGAGGTGAATATGATGAAAATGAAAAACAAAATCGCTGCTGTATCAACTGCAGCAATTTTGACGCTCTCCATCGCAGGAAATGTTTTTGCAGCAGACACGAGCTTTAAAGATCTGGGTAATGTCAATGCAAAGGATAAAATCATTGCACTTCAGAACAAAGGGTTGTTCAGCGGTACAGCCGAAGGGGTCTTTTCCCCTTACAGTACAATCACGGCTGCACAGAGCATACAGCTTTTTGTAAGGGCATTTAACCTGAACCTTGATACAATCCGGTTTGTTAAGGAACCCAAGGCGACCGATTATTTCAAGAAAGCAAAGAATAATTCCTGGTATGCTCAAGCTTTGATAATCGGTGCAGTTAACGGTTTGGATTTTTCAGCAGATATTGATCCAGACTTGAAGCTGACGAGAGAGGAGTATACTTATCATCTGATAAAGGCAATTGAAAAGTATGGGCAGCTTCCCATGATCAAACTTGTTCCTGTGGAAATCGCCGACCAGGATCAAATGACAATTGAATACAGCGGAGCAATTCAAAGGGCATTGAAGTATGGCATTGTGAAGCTGGATAAAGAAGGCAGATACAATCCGAAGGGCGAACTCACCCGGGCGGAAGCAGCAGAGCAGCTGTATATTGCATTGGAGTATCTGAAGGCTCACTCGGCGCCGGTAGTTACACAACCATAAGCATCTGAAAAATTACAGAAATAGTAAGTATGTACGGAATAGCCACAGCTTGTGGCTATTCTTTTTTTATATGGAATAAACTTTGACGCCGGTCATACCATCTTAATAGCCTGCATCATTTATGATATGCCTCACCGCTACATCAGTATATACAAAAAACAAGAGCCCTGTTGGCATAAGGGCTCCTGTTTACTAATTTTGTTTAGAATAACCATATTGTTTTATCGAACTATCAGTCAAGGCGCAATGCGTCTTATCATTTGACCTCCCCAAGTGTTGAAGGTACTTGATTGAAAAAATCTATGCATATTCATTTTCGCGTAAAATGAATTGGCCGTATTGGTTGAATTACTTGAATTGCCTGAGCTTTTAGGAGTAGTTGACCACTCCTTTTTATATAAATCCACCTGGTTTTCAGGGACAGTTTTCGTTTTTCCGGTTTTGATATTGAAAAGCGTTATATTCTTGAAAACATGATTCCTTCCATTAGTTCTTGTTATTGTAGTTTTTACTCCATCAATATATTTACTTTCATATTCTGCATAAGGCTTTTTATTATAATAACCTGCATATTTCCACTCAACAATAGGGTTCTTACTAAGAGACAGTACTTTGTTGTCCTCA
>DATALQ010000045.1:0-79128 GCA_036260935.1 Clostridia bacterium | reverse complement strand
CCATCGGTGACGGCAGCAGCTATACCAACAGCACGGAGTCCGCCGCAAGCGCGGCATATTCCTATACCGGGGGGGGGCGACGAGTTACATCGTTACCGCGTCGGCTGGAAGCGGCGGCAGCATCAGTCCCCGCGGTTCGGTTTCCGTGACTTCGGGCGGCAGCCAAACCTTTACTATTACGCCAGACAACAATTACGGCATTTCCTCCGTAACCGTGGATGGTGTAAACCAGGGGACCATAGCCACCTACACCTTTTCAAATGTGAGCGGCAACCACACCATCAGCGTGACCTTCACTTACACGGGTGGAAGCCCCGGCGGCTCATCACCGGGCGGCGGGAGTTCCACGACCAAATACACACTCCCAGCAAACAAAAGCCCTGAAGACGAAGCATGGGTGAATCCCTATTCGGATGTTCCTGGCAGCACATGGTATTATGCTAGCGTATGCTATATAAGCAGGAAAGGGCTAATGAACGGAGACGGCGGACATTTCGACCCGGACGGCGATATGACAAGGGCGATGGCCGTAACGGTTCTGTTCCGCCTCGGCGGGGATTCCGGCAGCTATAAAAACACCTTCTCCGACGTGGATTCCGGCGCGTGGTATGGACAGGCCGTGGCGTGGGCTTCGGCAAACGGCATCACAAGCGGCGTGGGCGGGAACAGATTTGCCCCCAAAAGCCCGCTGTCCCGGGAACAGCTCGCCGTGATGCTGTATAACTACGCGAAATCCAAGGGCCTTACCGTCACCGTGACAGGCAACGACGTTCTAGACGGTTATTCAGATGCCGGCAGCGTATCGGCATGGGCGAAGGATGCCATGATTTGGGCGGTAAGCCTCGGGATTATATCAGGAGATGGTGTAAACCTTGACCCGCAGGACAATACCACACGCGCCCAGATCGCAGCTATGCTGCAGCGGTTTATTGAATATGTGGGTCGTTGATACTTTCGGGTAGATATGATGAGGCAAGACTGCCGGTGATTTTTGAAACGGAGTGGAACGTGAGCAGATAAACAAACTTGATGTTATTGTTCTTCAAATCTGGTCTGATGAGAAGTTGCTCTCAAAATCGGTAAGAGTTCGAATACACAGAATCGTTTTGATAGGAAATTGGGAAATCTTCCTGTCGGAACGATTTTTTATTTATATCTTTAAATGTAGCATGGTATAATGTTTAGGACAAAATTGGTTTTGAATCATAAATTAAACAGATAGGAGTGTTGCCAATGACAACGAAAAAGCAAGGCTTTAATCCTTATCTACCATCATGGGAGTACATACCGGATGGGGAACCCTACGTATTTAACGGCAGAGTCTATGTTTACGGCTCTCACGATCGTTTTAACGGCTTCGCCTACTGCCTGAACGACTATGTATGCTGGTCGGCGCCTGTGGAGGATTTGGGCGATTGGCGGTATGAAGGAGTTATTTACAAAAAAACGGACGACCCGCTGAATCCGGACGGCAGTATGTGTCTATATGCGCCCGACGTAACGGTTGGACCGGACGGAAGATATTATTTGTTCTATGTACTCGACAAGGTCTCCATTGTTTCCGTAGCCGTCTGCGACACTCCGGCAGGCAAGTATGAGTTCTATGGATACGTTCACTATAAGGATGGAACGCGCCTGGGAGAAAGAGCGGGAGACCAGCCCCAGTTCGATCCGGGCGTCCTGACCGAAGGAGAGAAGACTTATCTGTATACCGGTTTTTGCGGAAGGGGCGATAAATCGAGGAAAGGCCCCATGGCAACGGTACTAGGTCCGGATATGCTCACTATTTTTGAGGAACCGGTGTTTATTGCCCCGAGCGAGCCTTACAGCAAAGGCAGCGGCTACGAAGGCCATGAGTTCTTTGAAGCTCCGTCCATCAGAAAAAGGGGAGATACCTATTATTTCGTTTATTCCTCGATCGTTTTTCATGAATTGTGTTATGCCACCAGCAAGTACCCGACTAAAGGATTTGTTTTCGGCGGAGTTATCGTAAGCAACAGCGATCTGCATATCGATTCTTACAAACCGGCTCAAAAGCCCATGTTTTACGGCGGAAACAACCATGGCAGCATTATTGAAATTAAAGACAAGTGGTATATTTTCTACCATAGGCATACCAATGGAACGAATTTCAGCCGTCAAGGCTGTATCGAACCAATTACATTCCGGGAAGACGGTTCGATAGTGCAGGCTGAAATGACCTCCTGTGGGCCTAACGGAGGTCCCCTTGCCGGACGCGGGGAATACCCGGCGTACCTGGCCTGCAATCTGTTCTGCAGTGAAGAATCCCTGTACACGGACTGGACCTGCTCGTGGATGAACAACCAGTTCCCCAAGATTACACAGGATGGCAGGGACGGGGACGAAGAGGTCGGCTATATAGCCAATATGAAGGACTCCGCTACCGCAGGCTTCAAATATTTCGACTGCAAAGGTATAAAAAAGGTGAAAATCAAAGCACGCGGATATGCCAGAGGCGCTTTTGAAGTCAAAACCTCATGGAACGGAGCAGCATTGGGAAGTATACCGATAGGGTTTACAAACGTCTGGAAGGTGTACTCAGCCGACATTACGATCCCGGACGGTATACAGGCATTGTATTTCACATATAAGGGCTCGGGAAGCGCAGGCTTCGGATCCTTTACACTGGAGTAGGAAAAAGCCGCATTTAAGGCCCGCGCAGGATTCTATGCGGCGTCGGTCTGAATGACAGGAGACCGATGGTTTTGTAACATAAATCAGAATTATAATTGATGTATGAAGAACCCGGGATATATCTATTTCCCGGGTTCTTCTTCATCGGATCTATTTCTTTGCAGAATAATACCTGCTGAATGAAAACCATTCTCATTCAATGTTTTTTATAAACTCGTCAACAATATCCACGATCTCACTGCACCAATACACCGCACCGCCATGTCCGGCGCCCTGCACACTGTAGAAGGCGGCTTCCTTGCCTGCTTCCTTCAATTTATCAAACAGAAGAACGCTTTGATTGTGTAAAACAGTATCATCATTCGTTCCATGAAAGATCAAAACAGGTGGAACCGGTATTGCTTTATCGATGTATGTAAAACAGGAAGCTTCCCTTGCCAGCTCCGGAACGGATTGCAATTTTACGCCTCCCAGCAATAACTCGATCGGCGATAAATCGTTTGTTGTACCCGTATTCTTCGGAGATTCCTCATGGCATTTCACCAGATCCGCAGGTGCGTAAAAATCAATTATTCCACTTACCTCGCAGGAATATCCCGGGTAAAGATCCGAGTCGAGTTTTGGCATACTCGCGGTCAAACCTGCCAGCAGCACAGTGTGTCCGCCCGAAGAGTCTCCCATTGAAAATACTCTCTCCGTATCAAGGTGAAATTCTTCCGCCTTTGAACGTAAAAATCGGATAGCTGCCTTCACATCGCATATCTGCGCTGGAAATGGCGCGATGGACGATTCGCGGTACTCTACGGCGGCAACGGCATAGCCCCGTTCCGCCAATCGCCCGAGCATCGGCAGCTTTGAATACTTGTACTGCGCAAACCATGCAGAACCCGGGACGTATACAATCAATGGAAATCTTTCGCCATTCCAGTCCGGCTTGTACGGGGCGATAAGCTGGATATGCCTTTTGCACCCGCCGTAATCCGCATATACTATGTCCGGTATGTACTGCCATTCCAAGTCCGATGCCGGCAATTCGAGAGTTATGCTCCCGTTCTGTTTTACATCCATTTTATCTGCCTTCTCTGCATGCTTTCAGATATTGTAACGCGTTGCGTTGTCCTTCCATTTCTCTCTCTCCGCAAAAAACCGGGTCGTGGAAGCCTTCAATGGCGATATCCGCCGAATATCCGCCCTGCTCCAGGACTGTGAATATCTCTTTCCAGTCGCTGTCGCCCAACCCAGGGAATCTGTGCCGGCAATAGGGAGAGCCGAACCATGCGCCGTACTTTTTAACATATTCATGGTCAACTGCCGCATCTTTCCCATGGATATGCACGATTCGGGGCATCCACTCCTTCAGCTGCGCAACAGGATCTATAAACTGTTCCAGCTGGTGGGACGGTTCCCATTCAAGTCCGACCGAACTGCTGCTCACCGCATCAAACATCATTTCCCAGGCCTTCGGGCAAAACCCGATATTACAGGTAGTCCGATACCAAAATCCGTACATGTGGGCATTTTCCAAACCAATTTTTATATTCTTCGATTCCGCCCTTTTTGCCAGCTCGCCGAATACCTCCTTGTATTTCGGAATGGCTTCCTCTACGCTCCTGCCGCTCAGTGCGCCTGCAAACGTTGCTACAATGCCAGCATGGAACAGATGCGCATGGTCGATGCAATACTCCAGTTCCTTTTTCCCGGCATCATCCTGCAATGGATTGCAGTAAAACCCGATACTTGACACCGTAACGCCGGAATCACCCAATATTTCTTCAACTCGTTTGGAGGTCTCAACAAAATCGATTCCGCCCAATGTCTCGGCAATATATAGCTCAACCGTTTCAAAACCTGCCTGTATGAGTTCAGGCAACCGGGTCAATATCTCCTGACCTTTTAAGCAAGTGCCTATTTTTATTTTACTCATAATTATCACCTCATTACATAATAATACCATAATTAAAAGAATAAAAAAGTAAACCGGTGGTTTTATCCATAATGTCGTTCAGAGAATAATCGATTGACATAGTTCAATAAACCTGCCGGTTCTTGAACTTTTCATTCCGGAATGATACTATTTCATTAAGTTTTTAGTTTGGAGCGGCTTATCATGTCAACAGGGGGCAAGCATTATGTTTATTAATTCATTACCCGCTTTGAATCTGGAGGCAACCGGCCGTAACATAAAAAGATTGCGTAAGGAGAATGGGTATACCGTACGCGACCTTCAGGCCATCTTCCGGTTCAATGAACCGCAGGCAATCTATAAATGGCAGCGCGGTGACTGCCTTCCGACAGTGGAAAATCTGTTGGTGCTGAGCCAGCTGTTTGGCTTACCGATTGAGGGCATCCTTGTTTTTGACGAGGTGCCCTTTTCTTCTGCGAACGTTAGATGCTTGGCGGGTATTATTAAATATATTAGGGGTTTCCGGCATTTCGCAGCTGCCAGAAAATTCTTTTCAATACATGAAGGTGAATACAGTCAGATGCGACGCTTGTTCACTCAGACATGAAGTGTTATAATATTCCTTAACCATGCTGTTTATGGTTAAATCTGAAGTATCGGTAACTATACGGGACATCACAATAAACTTTCATTTTTAAACCTTTTATAGGACTGCCGTCATGAAAAAAGTATTACTAAATTTATCATTGAAAAGCAAAATATTTATTTTTTATGCCGGTATCCTCCTGATATCTCTATCTATTTTCGCCTTTTTGACTATCAGAATATCCAACCAGGCAATAGTCGACAAGGCTGCCAAAAATGCCGGCAGGGAACTGTCGCTTATTGAAAAGAGTCTTCTCAACCTGACCAGCAATTCAGAAAACTATGTGAGAATATTGTCCATGGGCAATAAGCTGCAAGACCAGCTTGAACGGATAGAAAACAACGAATTGGACTCGGTTGACAACATCGATGTTGAAAAAATATTGGCCGCAGCAATAAGTAACGTAGTGCAGCCTGTTACAAATATTGCCGCAGCCAGCATCATATCATCGAAGGGTACGTTTTTTGACGTGGGGTTTGTTGAAAATTCAAGTGTCAGTCCGGTTTTTGACAGCAAACTGATGGCTTCTATTACCGGTAACAGAACTCCTACCTGGACTGGATTGATAAAAATGAGATATATATACGGTGAGGAAGATGACGTATTTGCCATAGCAAAAACGATTGTCGGATTCGATACGGGGCATATCCTGGGGACTGCCGTTTTATATATTAAAGAAAAGGATATAGCCTCCGTGTATCTTGATAACACCTATAAGCAGAATGACCGGTTTTTTATTGTGGACGGGCAGAAAAACATTATATCAACACAGGACAAAAGTGAACTTTACAGTAAGTTCAATGAGGAAAAGTATCTGGGAACTAAAGATTTGGAAGACTTTACGGATACCACAAGCCTGACAAAAAGTATCGGCGGGAAAAAGACCCTGGTTACTGTAACGAGTTTTGACAAGTTGAACTGGAAAATAATCAGTGTGATTCCGTTGGATGAGATTACAAATGAAAATAAGGGAATTACAGAACTGATAGTAATATTCGGAACCATTTGCCTGATATTTGCGTTTGCGGCTTCGTATCTGCTCTCTACAACCATATCCAAACCCATATTGAAGCTGGTAAGGATCATGAAGGAAATTAAATTCGGAAATCTGAAACTCAGAGCGAATTTCAGCTCCAAAGACGAGATAGGAATGCTGGGAGACGGGTTCAACAGCCTCATGGACCGGATAAACAGCCTGCTTGAGCAGGTTTACACCGAACAAAAACTGAAGCGGGAAAATGAATTCAAGCTTCTGCAGACGCAAATCAAACCTCATTTTCTATATAATACCATCGAGACAATAATTTCCTTCATCAAGCTTGACCTTAAAGAGAATGCGATGACAGCTGCCAGAAACCTTGCCGGATTCTACAGGATTTCGTTGAGCAAGGGCAATGATATAATTACCATAAGTGATGAAATGCACCTTATCGAAAGCTACCTGTCCATCCAAAAACTCAGGTATGTGGAATATCTCGATTACAGAATTGATATCGATGAAAACATATTGAATTGCCATATACCCAAACTGACCCTGCAGCCGCTTGTGGAGAATTCCATCTATCATGGGCTGAAGGAAAAAGAGGATAAAGGCATGCTGGTCATAAGGGGATTTATGGAGCAGGATGCGGTTAAGATAGAGGTTTTTGACGATGGCGTAGGAATGAGCGAGGAACAGATAACAAGAATCCTTACCTTCAACCGGATGTCAAAGGACCGTATAAATTCCGATTTCGGCGTACATAACGTGGATTCGAGACTAAAGCTTCTGTATGGGGAAGAATACGGCCTGACAATAGAAAGCAGGCTCGGGGAATATACCAGAGTCACTGTAAAATTGCCGGCTTCTGTTGTATTGGAGGGGGAAAAATGCTAAAGGTTATGATCGTTGACGACGAGTTCTATTTCAGAGAGGCGCTCAAGGTTTCGCTGCCATGGAAGGAACTTGGATTTGACATATGCGGTGAAGCGAAAAACGGAAAAGACGCGTCTGAAAAAGTAGAAGAACTGAACCCCGACATTATTATTGTCGACATAAACATGCCCATTATGGACGGTCTGGAATTTGTACAGAGCAGCAGAGAAAAGGGAATCAACAGTAAAATCATAATACTGACCGGGCATAGTGAGTTCAATTATGCAAGGCAGGCCGTCCAGCTGGGTGTCCACGATTATATACTGAAGCCCGTGAATGAGGAAGAGCTTACCCAGTCATTACTTGAAATGAAAAAGATTATTGAAATGGAAACAAGTATTAAAATCGAGTTCGACATGCTGAAGCAGCAGGTTAGTGACAGTCTGCCGCTGTTGAAGGAGAAGTTTCTCAATGATCTGATACAGGGAAATTTTATACGCAATGACGATGATTTGGTTAAAAAGATGGAATATCTGAACATAAATATTCGGTCAACATTCTATCAGGCAATCACTATAGAGATCGATTATGAAGAAAACCTTGACTGGAATAATGAGGACAGGCAGCTCTGGAAATTTGCAGTTTCAAATGTTGCGTGTGAGATTCTGTCGGGATATCTCAGCTTTGACATATGCTACGACAAGGATGACAGGATATGCATCATAACAGGCATAGGGGAAAGCGGCGGGGAACATGAATCCGAGCTTCTCGAACATAAATTGGAATCGATCAGGGAAGCTGTCTGTAAGCATTTCATATTCTCTGTCACGATAGGCGCGGGGAATGTGAAAAATGAATTGTTTGATATAGCGGCATCATACAAGGAATCGATAGTAGCTTTGAAAAACAAGCTGACTCTTGGGAAAAACAAGGTGATTACGTACGGCTCGGTTTCTGACCTGGTAATAAATACAAACCTTTTTACGGCCGAATATAGAAACAAGCTATTGATGAATATGCGTACAGGCGACGATAATGAGGTCGGAAGGCTGATCAGCCAAACTTTCACTGATATCCGCAGGCAGAATGTCCGTCACGAAATACTTTCAGTATTTTGTATCGAAATGGTGTCCACCTGCCTTGAGATCATGGCGGAAACAGGACTTGGTTTCAAGGATGTGCTGCCGGTCAACCAACTGAATATCATCGAACAAATCCAGTTAAAAAGATCTATAAACGAAATTGAAGCGTGGATCCATGAGATATTCATGAATACATCGGAGGCAGTCAAAAGGAACAGGAATTCAAAGACATCGAGGCTAATAGAAAAAGTCAAGAAATATATAGAGGAAAATTATCATAACAGCGAACTGGGAATTGATGAAATCGCGAGACACCTTTATATCAATTATGCATACCTCTGTTCCGTTTTCAAACGGGATACAGGGATTACCATCAACGAATATCTGACCGAATTCAGGATAAACAGGGCAAAGAAGCTTTTTGACGCCGGGAATGCCATGGTCCTGGATGTTGCCGACAGGGTGGGATATGCCGACGCAAATTATTTCGGGAAATGCTTTAAAAAATATTACGGCCTGGCACCCAGTAAATATATTGAAAGCATAAGCCATCGGTAAATTCTTTCCGATAATTTTCCTTGCCAACAAAGAATATTCCCTTCTATAAAGAGAGCATGGGTTTTAGAATTGAATTGTTATGAAACCTTTCGAAAGGGTTATTTTCCGTATCAAAACATTAAATCGAGGAGGTCAAAAAATGAACAAATTGACAAAGTTACTGGCAATCGTTCTTGCATTAGCCATGGTAATTACTCTGGCGGCATGCGGCAACGGATCTTCTACAAAAACTGCGGAAACAGCTACTACCGTTGCGGCGGCGGCGGAAATCACTCCCGAGGCAATAACCCCCGAAGCATCGACTCAGGCGGCTCCGGTTGAGAAAGTAAAAATCAAGTTCCTTTCATTAAGTACAGACGATAACAGAAACAACATCCGTGAAAAATACATAAAAGTAAATGTAGGCAAGGACATGCCCAATGTCGAGGTCGAGTATGACCTGGGCGGCGGCGGACAGGATTATGCAAACAAACTCAAGACCTACAATGCGTCCGGTGATATGCCCGACGTATGGTTCTCCGAACAGAATCTCTCGTCAGTTGTAGTCCTGGCCGGCAATGCGCTGGATATGGCGCCTTATGTAAAAGCTGCAGGATTTGACAAGAAGTTTAAAATGCCCGAAGTCATTCAGCCGGACAAAGACGGAAAACTTTACTGCGTACAGCCTGGTGCAGACCAGTACTTTACACCGAGATTGTGGTACCACAAGGACATATTTGCAAAAAACAATATAGAAGTACCCAAGACCTTTGACGAACTTGTAAAGGTCTGTGAGACACTGAAGAGCAATGGACTCGTTCCGATGTCCATAGTCGGTAAGGATGGTTGGACGCCGAACCTGCATATGCTGCAGACTATGATAATGGCCGAAGACCCGCAGGTTATGGTTGACTTTGAAAACAACAAGACCGATTTCTCCAACCCTGTGATTAAGAACGCATTGGGCAGGATACAGAAGCTGGCACAGATCGGAGCGTTTGCACCGGGTGTAACCAACATCGATTACGGGCCTGCGGTTGAAATGTATACTTCGGGTAAGGCAGCAATGCTTGCAATGTTCTCCTGGGAAACCGGCAACCTCGAAAAAGCGGCTCCGGACACCGATTTTATCGTTTGGCCTTCCGCCAAGGATGGTGTTGACGCCAATGCATCCATACAGTACTGGGGAGCTCCGCTAAGCGGTTATCTGGCATCTGCCAGGAGCAAGAATCCTGAAGTAGCCGCACAGTTTGCAATGTTCTGTGCAACCCAGGACGCACTGTTCTACAATATAGAACAAAAAGCTCCTACAGCCCTTGATACAGGCGTAAAGATCGAAGGTATCTCACCGCTGCTCCAGAAGGGCCTTGACCAGTTTAATGCGGCGCAGCTTAAGATTCCGTCGATCTGGTCCTCCATATTCAACGCTGAGACATCGGCAGAGATATCGACACAGAACAGCAAGCTTCTTACAGGCAAGTATTCTCCGGATGACTACATCAAGGCTATGAACCCAATATGGGCCAAGAACTTCAGTAACTAAAATATTGAAGGCATTCTGTAAATGAAAAATTGATCGATGCCTGCATCCCTGTATGAGATTATGGTTCATATGGGGATGCGGGCTAAATGGGAGAAAAATATGACAAAATATTATGGAAGCAAACTGGCAATATTTATATTTGCTTTTCCTGCACTGTTGTTGTTTACAGCTTTCGTAATTTATCCGATATTTCCCGAAATCTTAATAAGCTTCCAAAAGAATGATGGGTTCAGAAACATGGGTTCAGTCGGTTTCGATAATTATCTGACTGTATTCAGGGATTCTACTTTCTGGAGATCAAACCTCAACACGCTTATAATAGTAATCATTTCCACCGTTATAGGTTTACCGATCTCATTGTTTCTTGCATTGGTCATGGATAGGCTGAACGAACCTGTAAAAAGGTTTTTCAAGGGAACCAGCGTCCTTCCCGCAGTACTTTCGGTAACGGTGATAGCACAGATGTGGATTGCCATTTATGATCCCATGTGGGGTCTGATCGACAGCTTACTCAGGGCGATGAAGCTGGACAGCCTGGCCCTGGCATGGCTTGCCGACGAAAGGACTGTGGTTTTAGCCATAACTGTAGCTTTTCTATGGCAATATATCGGTTTGAACGCTCTGTTGTTCTATACAGGCATTAAAGCTATCCCGGGCACATATTATGAGGCCGCGCTCATTGACGGCGCGGGATTTATCAAGACAAGCCTGAAAATAACCATCCCGCTCCTGCAGGATGTGACTAAATATCTTCTTGTCCTATCAGTGCTTGGTTGTATGTCCCAGTTTGCGCATGTAAGGATAATGACGGCAGGCGGACCGGGCGATATATCGAGAACTGTTATCTACCAGTTATTTTTCAAGGCGTTTTCAGCCTCCGATTTCGGCCAGGGCTGTGCAATAGCGGTCCTGTTTATACTCGAATGCCTTGTGCTGACATTTATTATCAACAGGTTTGTAGCAAGAGAAAAAATTGAGTTCTAACAGGACGGTGAATAAATTTTATGAAAAACAGACGCAGGATATTGGCTGGTACTGTAATGGTAATTATCGGTGCATCCTTTCTTTTTCCGATGTACTGGATGCTGAATCTGTCGTTCAAGTCAAAAAGCGAGGTATATGTCAATCCATTCGGTCTGCCGAAAGAATGGGTTTTTAACAATTACGGCGATGCGCTGGCAAAGTTCAACTTCCTGAGATACTTGTCAAACAGCTTGATATATTCCGTCAGCACTATTGTCATAACGATACTTTTGGGGAGTATGTTTGCCTATTGTATAAGCAGAATGCGGTGGAAATTCAAGAACTTTGCCCTGAGCTACATTTCCCTTGGACTGGTTGTTCCCGCACAGGTGGTCATTATTCCCATAATGATAATGACGCGCAGCCTGGGGTTGAAAGGTACGCATTTAGGCCTGATACTGCCATATTCGGCCTTTGCACTATCCTCATGCGTGCTCATGCTGTATGCGTTCTTCCGGACCCTTCCCAGAGAATTGGAGGAGGCAGCCTGTATGGACGGGTGCAACATCTACCAGACCTTTTTCAAGATTATTATTCCAGTAATAAAGCCTGCAATTACAACACAATGTGTTTTGATATTTATGAATATATATAATGAATTCTTTTTGGCATTTATCCTGGGTGCAGAAGACAAAATCAGGCCACTGACGGTCGGCCTTCTAAATTTCTTCGTCAGTATTGGAGTATCTCATTGGGGGCAGATTGGAGCCGCTATGATCATAACCAGCCTGCCTACGATAATTGTATATATAATCGGGAACGAACAGATCGAGAATGCGCTTACGGCGGGAGCAATTCTTAAGTAGGCATTTATTTATTTATAAAACCCATGCCGGACGAGGTTGCAGTTAAGCAGCCTCGTTTGTTATTTATGGATCGCTTCGACAGGGATAGGCAGGCCAGACTATAGCACTTTAGTGATAGGATGGTTTATAATAAATAAAAAAGTGTTGGAGGTATCTCCAGTGAAGGAATTACTGTCAAAATACAGTTTAGGAACAATAGAAATACGCTATTATATGGAAACCGACACGAAACATGTCGGTTTGGTACTGCTGCCGGAAGGAAGGACCTCCGACGCAGTTTCAAGCAAGGAATGCAGGGTAGAGCCGCTGGTGCAGTTAAAAATTTTGGGAGACGATTATCCAGGCGGGTTTTCTCATGGGCATACCATGCGAAACAGTGAATCCGTATACCGCTTTCAATATGAAAAACAGTATATTGCAGAAGAACCTGATTCCAAGACTGTCGTTACGGTACTGAAGGATAATCGTGGCCTGTCGTTGGAGCATCGCCTGACCTGGTATTACGGCGCCGAAGCTCTGGAATCCTGCTCCGTCTTCATTAACGGTGCGGCAGAAAGTGTAAGTCTTGAGATGCTCTCCAGTTTTACAATAGGTGAAATTACGCCTTTCGAATCGGATGATGCACAAGGCGCCCTTGTCCTGCACAGACTAAGAAGCGCGTGGAGTGCGGAGGGCAGGTTGGAAAGCCTTCCTGTGGAGAGTTTGGAACTGGAACCCGCGTGGGCTCCTTTCGGCACCAGATGCGAGCGCTATGGACAGATCGGTTCCATGCCGGTCAGAAAGTTTTTTCCGTATGCGGTGATCGAAGACACAAAAAACAAAGTGAGTTGGGGCATACAGATTGCCTGTCCTTCCTCCTGGCAGATCGAAGTTAGCAGAACGGATAGCGCGCTGTGCGTTTCCGGAGGGCTGGCAGACAGGGAATTCGGGCACTGGACAAAGCAGGTCGCACCCGGGGAAGCCTTCGTGACGCCGAAAGCTATCCTTTCCGTATCGGAAGGCGGGGTAGACGATGTATCCCGTAATCTGACCAGCTTGCATTCCCGTTATCTGAACGATAACCCGTCAATTGAAAACGAGCTTCCCATCATTTTTAATGAATTCTGCACCACCTGGGGTAATCCCACTGAAGAAAACATACAGCGGGCAGTGGATGCGCTCAAAAACCGAGGCATAACATATTTTGTGATCGATTGCGGGTGGTACAAGGAAGACGGCAGGAACTGGGGCAACAGCATGGGGGATTGGAAGCTTTGCGAGGCGCTGTTTCCCAATGGATTTGAAAAAACTCTGGACTATATCCGAACTGGCGGAATGATTCCTGGGATATGGTTTGAATTTGAAATTTGCGGAAGGCAATCCGATGCATTCAATAATACGGAACACCTCCTGAAGCGGGACGGATATGTGATCACCACGGGGGACAGGCGGTTCTGGGATATGAGCGATCCTTTCGTTACCGGATACCTTACGGAAAAGGTGATTGATTTCCTCAAAAAATACAGCTTTGGATATCTTAAAATAGACTACAACGACAACATCGGTATTGGCTGTGACGGGTCGGAATCATACGGAGAAGGGCTCCGTCAGAAATTGCTGGCGACGCAGCGTTTTATCGGGGAACTCAGGAAACAGATCCCTGAGCTGATAATAGAGAATTGCTCCTCGGGGGGACACAGGCTGGAACCGTCGATGATGTTTCTGACGAGTATGTCTTCTTTTTCGGACGCCCACGAATGCATTGAGATCCCAATTATCGCAGCAAACCTGCATCGCGCCATTCTTCCGCGGCAAAGCCAGATCTGGGCGGTCCTTCGCAAGGATGACGGGGAGAGCCGTCTGGTATACTCGCTGGCCAATACGTTTTTGGGAAGGATGTGCCTCTCGGGCGATGTGTTTGATTTAAACGAAGGGCAGTGGGAGATTGTTGATAAAAGCATCAAGCTTTATAAAAGAGTTTCATCGACGATCCGTGACGGCATCAGCTACCGTTATGGCCCGGAGGTTAAGAGCTACCGGCATCTGGAAGGCTGGCAGGCTATAATAAGGGTTGGATCGGATAAAAAGCAGGCGTTTGCTGTTATACACACCTTCGGAGGGACATTGCCGGATACCATTCGTATTGAAAATCCCGACATAAAAATGTTGGCCGTTACGGAAGTTTTTTGTGAAAAGGGATTGAAGGCGGAAATGAAGAACGGCTGTCTCGAGGCTGCTTTACCGGATAACTTTCAGGCAATGGTCATTTGCCTTGAACAACTTTAAACAAACAAAAACCAGACCTTGGATGGTCTGGTTTTTGTTTGTCACAAATCGTTTTGAATGTTAATCTGCATGGATTGTCAGATTGGAGGCGGGGATACCGTCAGCTGATGCCGTCAGCACGATTTTTCCTTTTTCGCCGTCTGCCCTGACAACCGCCATTACCCACCCTTCATGAAACTTGCGCAGGTTGCCCGTGTATGGCTCTTCGCTTACAGGATTTCGGCTGCCGACAGCAAGAAGGCACCCGGCTCCGGAAACTGTAAGGAAGACTTCATTTGCTGCGTTTGGTACCAGAGTGCCCTGCTCATCGAGCAATTCCACCAATACATAAGATAAATCCCCGAACTCAGCCTTCACAGGATTCCGATCAGCCGTCAGCCTGATAGAGGCAGGTTTCCCGGCTGTTCTGAGCTCCGAACGGGAGACCTCCGTGCCTGCCCTGTAGCTTATTGCCAGAAGCTCGCCGGCTTCGTAGTTAAGCTCAAAGGATGCAGTGTACCTGTTTACCTTGCCTGCAGGCTTCCTGCCGAGAGTTTTTCCATTCAGGAGTAATTCAATTTCATCATCGGAGCTGTATACTTCTACAACCGTGGGCTTTCCTTCATAGCCCGGCCAAGTCCAGGAAGGTATTACATCGGGCCAGCCCCAGCGCGAGATCGCAGGCTTCTTTCCATAGTTCTCCGGCTTATATACCGCTATATATGGCGCCTTTGAAATGCCCCAGACGCAGTCCCTGTAGTAGGACTGGGGCCTTTTGACGCCACAGATGTCGATATCGCCGCAGAAGGCTTGATGCCATGGATATTTTACATTGAAGGTTATTTCCTGATCGTAAAATACCTCGCCGATACCGGCCTCTCCCAAATAATCCAGGCTGGTCCAGACAAAATCTCCGATCACATAAGGCAAACGTTCAACTGCATTCCAATAATCGTAAGCCTCTTTTGGAAAAGTCTCGGTACCGCAGATAATACGGCCCGGATACTTTTTCCCGTCGCTTTCGTAACGGTCCAGTAAATAGTTGTATCCTGTTACATCCAGCGGCTCGGCGAATTTTTCCGTAGCCTCCCCCCAATAATCGCAACCTTCGGGAATTGCAGCCATATCTATTCCTGTGGGAGAATACAGTGGATAATCCCAGTGTCCGCAAAGAGCATTGGTTACGGCGCGTGTATCATCCAGCGAGCGTACATGGTCGGCAAGCTTGCGCGCATATACGTAACCCTCGGACCGGCCGTCCCTCTCTATGATTTCATTGCCTGTCGACCACAGTATTATGCCGGGGTGATTCCGGTCACGAAGCACCATGGCGGTCATATCCCTCTGCCACCATTCCGCGAAGTACAAACCGTAGTCATTGGGCAGCTTGCTATCGTTCCAGCAATCGAAGGCTTCGTCTATAACCAGCATACCCAGACGGTCGCAGACATCCAGAAAGCTTGGAGACGGCGGATTGTGGGCGCATCGCACAGCATTGTAGCCATTGGCCTTCAAAAGCTCTACTTTGCGTTCCTCCGCTCTGTCGTATGCAGCTGCTCCGAGCAGTCCGCAATCATGGTGGACACAGCCGCCCTTCAGCTTCATTCCAACTCCATTCAGCCGGAAACCATTCCTGTCGAAGGAAACGGAGCGGATGCCGATACGGGTCTCAGTACCGTCGATAACAGTGCCGTCCTTTATAACTTCGCTCTTCAGAGTATAGAGGTATGGATTCTCTACAGACCACAAGCAAGCTTGTGCAACCGTAAGCATTTGTGCTGCTTCGACAGTGGATTCGCCAGGCAGCAGAATTTCGGTTTCTTGAGAAGCGGCGGCAGCTCCGCAGGCGTCCAGAAGCGTCGAACGTACAATGACAGAAACTGTAGATGTACTGCTGTTTTCCACTTCCGTTCTTACCGATACCTTCGAGGTACCTGAAGACGCCTCGGGTGTTGTTGCATATACTCCCCAGGACTTTATATGTATGCTTTCCCCCGTCAACAGCCATACATGGCGGTATATTCCTGAACCGGTGTACCACCTCGAATTTTGCCCAGCGCTGTTATTTACGCTGACGCTGATCATGTTCTCGCGCCCGTACATGAGATAGGGCGTCAGATCACAATGAAAGGTGGTGTATCCATAGGGCTGCCGCGCTACGATTTGGGTGTTGAACCTCACGATTACATTCTTATATACCCCCTCGAATTCCAGAATGACCTTTTTTCCCTTCCATTCCTCAGGAACAGACAAAGCTTTCCTGTACTCAGCCATACCACCTGGAAAAAAACCGGTGTCGCGGCCACCTGGTAAATCGGGCTCTCTATCCAGTCCGATGCTGAAATCGTGGGGCAGATCGACAGTCTTCCATTCGGGGGCCGGATTGATATAGGGCGAATTTGTCATTTTAAAGAGCCAATGTCGGTTCAAATTTTGTCTTGTCATAAATCCTCCTTCCGGTTGAGATCCCAACTGTTCTTTATCGGGTAATTGTACTTTATTCCAGTTCCAAAGCCAGGCAGTTGACATATTCCGTCGGTTTTGTATCCGGCAGATTTACCACCAGCGTTCCATAGGGCTGTTCAAAGGGAACGTTTCCGACTCCGAGCAGCCTGACCGACTTGACCTTTTCCGCGGGAGTCAGTGATTTTATAACCGCCCTGTTGTCTTCAGGCCATCGCATCTGGAAGGCGTAGATGGTTTTACCCTTTACAGTGAACCTGAAGTCCGAGCTGGACCAGCCCACTGCATCCTCCTTGAAACCTTCGATATGAACGCTGGACGTGCCTTCACCGGATACCCGGAAGGGCCTCGTTCCGTAAACACCTTCCCCGCATATCCTGTTCCATTTCGCCATTTCCCTGACAATAAAAGTACATTCGTCGTCCAGTGTACCGTCGGGCCTTTGAGGAATGTTGAGGAGCAGGTTTCCGTTCTTGGCAATAATATCTACGAGCATTTCAATGACATGTCCAGGCTTTTTATAGACAGCCTTTACATCATAGAACCAGTTTCCAACGCAAGTGTCCGTCTGCCATGGCTCCGGCTTGATATCAGGCTCCTGGCTTCTCTCGATGTCGAGGACTCCTACGGAATAAATCTCACTACGCCTGTCCTTCTGGTTATATACGGCAATATTTTTACCCCCGTGGTTAGCCGCGCTTGTGTTATAAAGATGGGCAACCGCATTAAGCCCCGCTTCGTACATATCATCTCCGAAAGGCAAGCCGCCGTCCGTGTAAAGCAAATCGGGCTGGTAGAGGTCGATAACCTCCTTTATCACGTCAAACCATCTCTGGTGCCACCATTTATTTGGGCTGTACCATGGGTCCAAATCCATAAACTCCCTGTTGGGATCATAATGCTCCCTGTTGGGCAGATAGAGATCTTCATACGCAGGATCGCTGCCGTCATACGGTACGCCTGCGTACAGACCATACTTGTCACAGCCCTTGTTTACGCGGTACCAGCTGAAGGTGGCGCCAAGGTGCTCAGTTACACCGAAGGGAAGCCCTCTTTTTACAGCCGCGGCTTTCCAAAGGGCGACTATATCCTTATGCGGCCCCATCTCTACGGAATTCCAGCGATGTATTTTTGAAGCGTAGTTGAAGAAATAGTCGTGGTGCATGGCCTGCGAGACGAAATATTTCGCTCCGGCGGCAGTGTACATGTCCATAAGGCCTTCAGGATCGAAGTTCTCGGCTTTCCAGAGCTGCACAATATCCTTGTAGCCGAATTTGGACGGATGCCCATATTTACGGACATGAAAGCGGTACTGATCGGAGTCCTGGTAGTACAAGCCCCGGGCGTACCAATCACCATACATCGGAACCGACTGCGCGCCCCAGTGCGCCCAGATTCCGAGCTTTGCATCCCTGAACCACTCAGGGCATTCAAAAGTTCTCAGCGATTCCAGGGTAGGCTCGAACGGGCCTTTTTTGATTTCCATTGCCATTGAAATATCCTCCTTGCGGCAAAGATTACTGGATTTTAGACATTTACGGCTTTTTAATTGAAAAATATACGCTGTATTTTTCATAGCCGATGTCATACAGCGGGACGAAACGGATGTTTCGATCCTGTCCGTATGTACGGTAGCTTGTTACCCAATTTTCCCATTCTCTTTCGTTGTCCGGGGTAAGCAGGGTCTCGGGGTGCTCCTTGTCCCCGTACAAGGTACGGTCCTCATCACAAAGGCCTGCCAGAACTACAGGGCCTTCCATGAATGCCACAACGTCCGGATTGTCGGGCAGCGGGCACACTGAAAGTCCTTTGGGCAATTCCACTCTGATTGTATCGTTTTTCCAGGTTTTTTTCAATGTAAGGAAACTGGACGGCGCCGATTGAATTTCCTGTAGTTCGCTGTTGATGTATATTTTCGGACTGTCTTTCAACCACCAGGGAAGCCTTAATTTCAGTTCGAATTCCACAGGACTGTCGCATGTGACGTTGATTTTTACAGCCAGCGTTCCGGGCCTGTGCATCATATCCAGATTCAATTGGTTGACCCTGCTGCAGCTTCCGGCCTGACGGTCAATTTCCTGTCTTATCGATACTTTGTTTTCGTCCTTGCTCCATATCAGCTCGGAAGGAATATATTGGCCTATTGTTACACCGCAGGAATCTTCAAAGTATATTCCTTCATTATGGGAAGCGTTTGCCTGGACGAGGCTGCCGTGGCAGCACCAGAAGTCATGCGTATGCGTTCCCCAGCCTTTGTGGGAACCTGGACGAAGGGGAAGGAAATATGAGATAAGGCCTTCGGTCGGGTACTCGCTTTTGACCCCGTTGGGGAAAAAGCCTTCCCAGTACCCCTGTGCCAGAATGCCGTTATAAAGGCTTCTTTCCCAATAGTCGGCATATGCGGCCTCTCCCGTCCACTTGAACAGGAATTCGGCAAGCCGCATCATATTGTATACGGTGCAGTGCTCCTGGTTTTTATCGCCCAGTCTGGCAGACATCTCATAAGGAGGCGTCCATATCTCACCGCAGGTCTGACCGCCGGTGCAGTAGGTTCCCCTTTCTGTCACAGCCATACGCCAGTAGGCTTCCACTATGTCCCTCCAGCGCTGTTCGCCGGTAACCTCCCAGGCACGGGCTGCACCGATGACCTCGGGTATCGTCGTGTTGGCGTGCATGTTCGTAAGAACATCCCTGCCTTCAAGCAGCGGGTCGAACAAGCGGCGGCGATAATACCGCTGCAGAAGTTCGTAATGCTCTTTGCTGCCTGTTATTTCATACAGGTCCGCCCATATTTCAAGCATACCGCCCGTTTCGAAATCGAGGATGTCGTCGAACTGTTCTCTGCTGAATTTCCCCGACCAGCGATGGAACCATCCGGCCCATGTGGTGGCAACGTCGAGCGCCTGTTTGTTGCCTGCCAGTCTGCACATTTCCAGAAGACCCATAAAGGTTTTATGAATGGTATAATGAGGCGCCCAAACTGGTTTGCCTTTGGCTATCCAATCAAGATATTTTTCAGGTATGGAACCTGCCCACTCTCCGCCGTTTTCCTTCTGGCACCTGGCCAGTTCGGAAACGATCCTGTCAGCCTTTCCTTTTACCTCGGTATCGCCTGTTGCGGCATAGATCCTCGACGCCGATGACAGCCAGTGCCCGAGAAAATGCCCCCTCAGCTGGCTTGTCGGGGATTCCCAACCCCAGTGGATGTTTTCAGGCTGCTGGCTGCTGCTCCATAACCCTGCTTCAAGATAATAATTCTGCAGCAGGTTTGCACTGTCCAGACTTAAAATGTATTTCCTGTTGAGTTCGGTCTTTTTATAAAGCTGTCCAGGCAGCAGTTTTACGGCATTATACTGGAAGCTTTTCATTTTGCTGTCCATATCGATCCCTCCAATCAATTATGATTATAATTTTATCCAACTAAATTAGGAATCAAGAATTATTTAGAAAACATGCGTTATTTTCATGTTTGATTATGTCTCGACTCTGCAAATGTTTTATATTATTATTTAGCTAAGAGAAATCAAAAGAGGTAATTTAAATGGGATCAGAGATTTTGCTCGGACTGAAGGATATAGTGAAAATCAGGATCATTGATTTCTGCAGGGCGGAGAGGCCCTTTATCCACGCGGACAGGATACTGGATTTCAACGTATTCATTTATATAGTTTCGGGGCATATGAAAATCTGGGAAAACGGAAAAGAGTACGTTGTTGGTGAGAAACATGCTTTCTTTCTCAAAAAGGGTCTGCATCACCTGGGAAAATCGGAAATTCCTGAAGGTACGACATGGTATTACATCCATTTCTACGATGGGCAGGATGTAGAAAACAGCCGGACGATGAACGATTACAACACATTGACCTTTTCAGGGGAATTCTCCGCGGAGGATTACAATCAGAATATCCAGATGCCAAAGCTTTTGAAAGTCAATAACCCCAAGTTGATTGAAAGAAAACTGAACAGTCTTCATCAATTGTTCAAATCCTCGGACGATTTCCGGATAGCCTTTTTAAGCTACGGAACCATGGAGGTGTTTTTCGACCTTTATATCCAGGAAAGAAACCGGATCAAGGCGGATAAGGCCGACATCATAACACGAAGGATAATATCTTTCCTTGAAAACAACATTTCTCAAAAGATCAGCTCTGAGGATATTAGCGCCAATATCGGCATGAATTACAATTATATCAGCAGTCTGTTCAAACAGAAAACAGGTATGAGCATACAGACCTACCATACGAAAATCAGAATGAACGAGGCAGCCGGACTGCTCAGGAGCTCCTGCCTGAACGTGTCCGAGGTCAGCAACAGGATGGGCTTCAGCGATCCTTTGTATTTCAGTCACGTATTCAGAAAAGTAACAGGCTACTCGCCGTCGGAATACATTAAGCAATCATACTGCACAACCGGCTGATGCGGAGGACTGTAAATGAGGCTTTTTTATTGTAGTTGGGGGCATTTTTTGATATAATTGATTAAGTTTCGTATTTATCTGTAAAAGAAACCTCACAAATTTTTATTAAAGCGGCGGCTATGCGGCACAGCATTATAAACGGGCAGATTTGTATGTTGGAGGTACCTTGTGTTCAAAACAAATGCATCCAGCTTGTTGAATTATTTAACGATTTCGCAGAAGATGGTGCTCATATTTCTGGGGTCCGTAATATTACCCCTTGCCATACAGAATTCCTTCTATTATAGTGATACGGAAAAAAACATACAGTCGCAGATGATGCAAAGCCTCAAAAGTTCGCTCAACGATACTACAAACAAGGTAAACGGTATAATATCCGGTACGATTACCTTATCACATAAATACAATACCAACGAGGAGCTCTACAAATTTCTGGATAACTCCTATTCCAATGATATCAAATACCTTGTAGAATATCAGGATAGGATAGAAGAAATGCTGAATTCCGATCTGGCATATAACCAAAATGTCAGGAAAATAAGCCTGTACACCGATAATCCGACGGTTTTCAACGGATCTCTCATAAACAAATTAAAGCCGGATGATTTTTTAACACTGGGGGAGAAGCTCATCGATTACAGGCTGTACGACCTTACCCCTGCGGAAAATGGGCCGAAGCTCCGGATATCTCTGGTTCCGCTGGTTATCAAGACCTCATACGACAGATATCTTAGTATAATAAGGCCTTTGAAGTATTATCCCCAGTATTCCAGTTACACGAAGCTTCTGAGAATAGACATAGACGTTTCTTACATATCCTCGATACTTGAAAACAACAGCATGTTCGACAATATTGTTCTCGTAGACACAGATAACCGTATAATTGCCGCTGCAAATTCATACCATGAATTCGGCAGCTACGACTTATTTTCCGAAGACAAGCTAAAGCCTGGGATAGTCGTGCTCAAGCAGCCGCTTAACGATTTGCCGCTCTCATTATACGGCTATTACAATACCAATATCATTTCCAATGAATTTGCCAAAACGAGATGGAAAACACTCTCCATCATTTTATGCAGCATGATACCCGCGCTCTTTTGTATGCTGCTGGTAGCAGGCAATATCACCAAACGTACAAAGCTCGTGGTAAATCTGTCAAAACAGATAGCGAAGGGAAACTTTGTGCAGATCTCGCAAAAAAGCACCGGTAAAGATGAAATTGGAATACTGGCTGATAGTATGAATCAAATGAGTATGAAATTAAAGACCTTGATCGATAAGGAATATAACGCACGCATATTGAAAGCCCAGTTGGAGAGGGAAACGGCCCAGACAAAGCTATTGGCCCTTCAAAGCCAGGTAAATCCGCACTTCATGTTCAATGCTCTCGAATGTATCCGTCTGAAGGCAATGGCCAAAAAGGAAACCGAAACTGCCGAAATGATAATGTATATGTCACAAATGTTCAGGCATCTGATCAACTGGAATGATGACATAACTTACCTGAAAGATGAAATCAAATTTCTTTATGAATTTTTAAGCATACAAAAATACAGGTTCGACGATGAATTCGAGTATTCCGTAAGGGTTGAAGAAGGAGCCGAAAAATGCCTGCTGCCCAAATTCATTATACAGCCGTTGGTCGAGAATGCCTGTGTGCACGGGGTTGAAGCGATCTCAAACGACAGATATGTGGAAATCGACGCATTTTTAAAGGATGACCGGCTCGTGACAATCGTGACCGACAACGGCTCCGGAATCAGTGCCGAAAGGCTTGACAGCCTCAAGGAGATGCTTGCCGGCGGAAAAAAGCTGGCCGAAAGCGTCGGGCTCTTCAATGTGTATCAACGCATGGTTTTATACTACGGCAGGGAGTTTACGTTTGATGTCAGCAGTGAATTGGGAATGGGTACAAAGATTACCATAATAGTTCCGGTCAGACATTCTAAGGAGGAATTCAGTGTACTCAGTTTTGCTGATTGATGATGAAAAAAGCATAAGAGAGAATCTGGCAAAGGCCATACCCTTTGAAGAGCATGGATTTTGTGTCAGCAGCACCGCGCAGAACGGTAAGGAAGCTTTGGAGAAGCTTCCGGAAGTGTGCCCTGATTTGATCCTGCTCGATGTTCGCATGCCGGTTATGGACGGTCTTGAATTTCTTAGCCTGCTGAGGCAAGGCGAGTATGCAAATACTCAGGTGGTCATGCTTTCGGGCTATTATGAATTCGAATATGCAAAGGAAGCAATGAAGTACGGAGTAAAAGCATATTTGAGCAAGCCTGTGGATGTGAAGGAGATACTGCCTTTATTGGATAAAATCCGCAGGGAGCTGGACAATTACCGGAATGAAAAGGATAATTCCGCCAATCGCGAACATATGAAGCTTTTTCAAAAGCTGTACAACGGCGTGCGAATAGAAAGAAGTATTTTCAAGGGCTATACGTATATGGTCTGCGTGCTGCTGCAGTGTAAAAGTGTCAACGGCAGCGAAACTCCTCACGATACGATACAGGAATGCTTTTCAAGGCAATTGGGGGAAATCGATAACTACCAGTTCCGCGTCAGAGGCAGCCAATACTCGTTTTTACTGCCTCCAAAAACCTTCGAGCCATATAGCTACGATAAACGGGCCTTCGCACTAAAACTATCGGAGGAATTGAAAAATGAGGGCCTTGAATGCGCGCTTCTCTTCGACTCCTATGTTTTTGAACATAGTAAGGATACTTTTAGAGAAGATCTGTCAAATCACAATTATGAAATGCTGACAGAACTGTTTTTCTCAAGGGTGCAATTTCTGGATTACTGCCCTGACAATTATAAAGCGGGAGGGGAATTTTTTCTCGAGACGAAATACCTGGAACAGATCAAGCAGCATATACTTTCGCTTGACAGAAGCGGAATGATGCAGGATGTAGAAAGGCTTGCAGGCGAGATTTACAGGGAACATACGGGAATTCAGTTTATTCAGGAGATAATATACAGGATATATTATCTTCTGATCAATGAAATATCCAAAGTTGCCGATTCCGACAAAAGCGAGCCCTTCCTGCCGCGTCCCGAATGGATGGACAATACGTATTTCGTAACCTTCTCCCAATGGCAGGAAATGCTGCGCTTACTTATAGCGGAAGGCTTCGATTTCATTGAAAAAAATACCCGCCTTTCAAATGCAGGTATCGGCAAAGAGGTAATAGAGTATATACTTTCGCACTATATGGAACAGATCAGTTTGAAACAGGTAGCAGATATATTCTATATAAATGCCGCATACCTTGGCAGGGTATTTCAAAAGACTACTGGTATGAGTTTTAAGGAATATGTCAACAAAATTCGCATTTCGGAAGCCAAAAAGCTTCTGATGCAGACAGATAAGCTTATATACGAAATAGCAAATGTAGTGGGCTTTACTGAAAGCAGTTATTTCATAGTGAAGTTTTCACAGGAGGTCGGGAAAAGCCCGTCGGAGTATAGGAATGAGATGCAGTAAAGTAAGGTGGGGTGCAAAATGAAACTATTTCGCGGAATATCGGTTGGTTTGACATTGGTATTGTTTTTTTCCTTTACGTCGTGCGGAATCGGTGACGATACAAATAAAAAAACGCTGCCCGTTATGCCGGAGACTACCATAACGGAAAGCGGGACTCCGGACGACGGCCTGGCTGCCATGGCGGATGCAGGAAAGCCCGTCACCTTCAAAATATTCATACGGGATGCCAGTACCGCCCCTTCCAAGGATAATCCGGTACTTAAAAGAATTGCCGAACTGACGGGAGTCACCATTGATTTCGACTTCCTCGTAGGCGACCTTGATCAGAAGATGGGTGTCCTGATAGCCGGCGAGGATTATCCGGACGCTATTTTCGCCGAAGCTCAAAAGTTTATCGATGCAGGCGTATTCATACCGCTGGAGGATAAGCTGCCCAAATACAAGAATCTCAACGCCCTGTATTCTCCTCATTATGAAAAAATGAAGGCTCACGACGGCCATCAATATATACTGGAGCTGTATATGACCAACCGTCCGTCGCCGATATTCTCAAACAATACAGCGGGCTTTTTCATACAAAAAGCGGTTCTGGAGGAAGCGGGATACCCGATTCCCAAAACGCTCGACGAATACTTCGAACTAATAGAAGCTTATAAATCCAAACATCAGGATATTGACGGGGTAAGGACCATCGGCTATGAAATACTGTGCGACGGCTGGAGGGATTTCTGCCTTCGCAACCCGCCCCAGCACCTGATGGGCGCTGGAAACGACGGTGACGTTTTTGTGGATCCAAATACCTTCAAAGCCTCGTTCTATCAAAATACAGATACTGCAAAAGCATATTACAGGAAACTGAACGAGGAATATCACAAGGGAATGATTGAAGCAGAGACTTTTACGGAAAATTACGACCAGTATATATCCAGAATTTCAACCGGTACCGTCCTTGGCTTTTTTGACCAGGGCTGGAACATCATACCGGCAGAAAATATTCTGAAGCTGGACGGCAAATTCAACCGTACCTATGTGTCGGTTCCCATAGTGAATCCCGGGACACAGGACAGTTATCTCGACGCTCCGAACGGTACGATAACCGCAGTCAACGGCGTAGGCATCACAAAAAAATGCAAGGATCCCGACCGGCTGCTTGCATTCTATGACTGGCTGCTCCAGAAGGATGTGCAGGATTATCTTCAGTGGGGCGAGGAGGGGAAGGACTGGATAAAGGTCGGAAGCAATGGAAAGGTATTGACAAAACAGCGCCGCGAACTTTATAACAACGATGCTAAAAGGCGGGATCTCACCGGTTTTACATTGTGGAATTACTCGCCGAAGATGCAGGGCTTTTATGAGGATGGCACACCTTGTGGGCCCAGTGAATCGGAGGATGAATACAAGGCGTCCCTGTCCGATTACGATAGTAAATTCCTGGACGCATATGGCATCAAGTATCCGGCACAGCTTTTGTCCGAACCTGTAAAACGGCCTGCCTATTATCCTGTATGGGCTCTGCCTGTTGAAGACGGGAGCGCTGCCAAGGCTGCCAATATGAAAATGGTGGATATCTGCCGCAAATTCTACCCTCGCCTTGTTTTGTCCGATATGGGCGAATTCGAACCGTTATGGAAAGAATTTTTAGCAGAGTTCAAAAACAGCAACCTCCAGCCATATCTTGATGAGGTAAACAGGCAAATCGGAAGATACATGGGGAAATAAACGAGTAATATTGTAAACAAGTATAATTTTTGAAATTTTCAGTACTTTTTTTTAAATGAACCTCTTTGTCGTCTATGCTACGATTAAGAAAAAAAGAAAGGTGGATGTTTCAAAAATGAAAATGCTTAGACTCGTATTGGCTGCACTGCTGGTTGTCTCTATGATTTTCTCAGTTGCTGCATGCGGCAACGCAACTCAGACAGACACAGCATCAACAGCTGCAGCCGGATCTTCGGATGCAGCAGCAACCGTAGAAGCTGCTTCTACTGCTCCCGCAGTCGAGAAGGATGCTGAAACAGGTTTGACTCCCATGGCTGACAGGTCACCCTTTACCTACACTCTGTTTATTCGTGACCCCGGCCAGGCACCTTCGAAGGACAACCCGGTTCTCAAGAAGATCACCGAATTGACTGGTGTCACAGTTGATTTCCAGTTCCTCGTAGGAGATCTGAATGAAAAGGTCGGCGTTCTGCTTGCAGGCGGCGACTATCCGGATGTAATGTTCGGCGCAGAAGCAAAGAAATTCTTTGATGCCGGAGCACTCATCCCAGTAGAAGACTACATCAACAAATATCCGAATCTCAAGGCACACTATGCTCCTTTCATGAAGTCGATGATAGCTGCATTGGACGGAAAACACGCTTATTGCGTAGAGAATTACAACGCTTTCCCGAATACTACCCCGCCTATCTTCAATGTTGGTGGCGTAGGCTTCTTCATGCAGAAGGCAGTCGTTCAGGATTCCGGATACAAGATTCCGAAAACTTTGGATGAATACTTCAAGATGCTCGAAGATTACAAGGCAAAATATCCGACTATCGACGGAGCTAAGACAATAGGCTTCGAAATCCTTTGCGACGGCTGGAGAGACTTCTGCCTGCGCAATCCTGCACAGCACCTTATGGGCGCCGGCAATGACGGTGACGCATACGTAGATCCTAACACTCTCGTAGCTTCACTGTATCAGAATACCGATACAGCAAAAGCATACTATTTGAAGCTTAACGAAGAATACCGCAAAGGTATAATCGAAGCAGAGACTTTCACAGAGAACTATGACCAGTATATTGCAAGGTTGTCCACCGGAGCTGTTCTGGGTATGTTCGACCAGGCATGGAACTTCGGTAACGGCACCAACGCTCTGAATTCCGCAGGAAAATTTGAACGCACCTATGTTGCAGTACCGATCACAAATCCCGGTGTCAAGGACAATTATATCGATCCTCCGGCGAAAACAATTTCCGGTACAGGCGGACTCACAGTTTCAACAAGTGCAAAGAACCCTGATCGTATATTTGCTTTCTGGGATTGGCTGTTGAACCCTGAAGTTCAGAACTACCTGCAGTGGGGTATAGAAGGCAAAGACTGGACCAAGGTTGGAACAGTTGGTAAGGCATTGACTAAAGAACGCAGAGATATCAACAGGGATAACGCCAAGAGGCGCGACACGACTGGTGATACGCTGTGGCAGTATACACCCAAGATGCAGGGCCTGTATGATGACGGCGCTCCTTGCGGACCTGGCGATTCTGCAGATGAATATCTGGCATCTCAGAGCGAGTTTGACCAGAAATTCCTGAAGGATATGAACATCCAGTTCCCGGCTCAGATACTCTCGACGCCGACACAGCGTCCGGCTTACTATCCTGTATGGTCATTCCCGCTTGAAGACGGAAGCCCGGCAAAGGTTGCTACCAACAAGATAGCAGATACCTGCCGTAAGTACTATCCGCAGTTGATTCTCTCTGATCCCAGCAAGTTTGACGCTTTGTGGGACAAATTCCTCAAGGAAATCGAATCCGATAATCCGAATGCTTATCTTGATGAAATAAACAAACAGATAAAAGCAAAAATGGAATTAGCTAAGCAATAAAGGATTATGGTCCTAGCTATGAAGAGAGGATATTCCTCTCTTCATAGTTTTATTACCAGCCATTCCGTAAAACGGAATCAGGCCAAAATCGAGTGGGGCTCGACGCCCCCGAGATTTTGTAAAAGCGTTAAACTACCTACAGGATTTGGAGAGATGAATATGGCTGTCAATGATATAGCGTTACAGAAGAAGGCTATAAAGCTTGTAGAACGGAAAAAACTTTTTAACCGTTACAAATCCCAAAAATCGCTTTTTTTCATGATAATTCCATGCATGATCATCACCTTTATTTTTTCCTATTGGCCGCTTACGGGATGGATCATGGCATTTCAAAATTTCAGGCCTAACAAGGGATATTTTAAATCTACTTTTGTTGGCTTTGACCAGTTCAAGTTTCTATTTCAGGATCGTATCTTCTGGCAGGATTTCAGAAACACGCTCGTAATGTCCGTGTTGAATCTGGTATTCGGCTTTGTTTTTGCTATAGGTTTTGCACTTTTATTGAATGAGATACGTAGTTTGAACTTCAAGCGTATTACCCAGACTGCTTCATATCTGCCTCATTTTCTAAGCTGGGTAATCGTCTGCTCCCTGATTTCAAATATTTTGTCGACCTATGACGGTACTCTGAATAATCTGCTAATGTGGTTGGGAGTGATTGAAAAGCCTATACTTTGGCTTGGTGAACCCAACTATTTCTGGTGGATCGTTGCATTTTCGAATGTATGGAAGGAAGTAGGCTGGAATTCCATCATATATATTGCAGCTATGTCGGCAATCGACCCTCAGCTGTATGAATCATGTGAAATAGACGGTGGAAACCGTTACCATAAGATATGGCATATTACGCTTCCCGGAATTCGTCCGACAATCATCGTTCTTTTAATCATGAACATCGGGTGGATAATGAATGCAGGCTTTGAGATTCAGTATCTGCTGGGCAGAGGCCTGGTAATGGATGTTTCCGAAACAATTGATATATTCGTACTGAAATACGGTATCACACTCGGCAACTATTCTCTGGCTACTGCAAGCGGTATGCTCAAGTCGGTGATATCCATCGTATTGATAGCTATCACAAATTACATTTCAGGAAGAATGGATGAAGAAAGTGTGTTCTAGGGGGAGAAGACAATGACTCAAATCGCGCTTAAAAAGAATAAAATTAAATTGGAGCCGATAATTTTTTATTCCATTAACACTACCATAATGATGTTGGTAATGATAGTTATGATTTACCCGTTTTGGAATACCATTGCTGTATCGTTCAACAATTCACAGGACACATTACGCGGCGGTATTACTTTTTGGCCACGGGATTTTTCACTGTTCAATTATGAAACGGTATTCAAAAATCAGCTTCTTGTGATTGCATCAATTAACTCAGTACTCCGTACTGTGATTTCAACGGTTTTGGGCGTCTTCACCTCCGCAATGGTAGGTTATGTGCTGTCCCGTCCTGAGTTCGTGTGGAGAAAATTTGTTACGAGATTTTTCCTGCTGACTATGTATGTGTCGGCCGGACTGATTCCACAGTACTTCCTGATCAGGAACCTGCATATGATAGGCAACTTTTCCGTTTACATCCTGCCGGGATTGATCAGCGCCTTCAATATCATTGTAATAAGAGCTTATATGCAGACTCTTCCGAGCAGCCTTGTTGAGGCCGCTCAGATAGACGGGGCCGGACATTTCAGGATATTCATGCAGATAATGCTTCCGGTCTGTAAGCCTGTTCTGGCTACGATAGCACTGTGGTGCGCTGTCGGTGCGTGGAACTCCTGGTTCGATACCTTCATATATTGCTTCGGCAAGGATAACCTGACAACTCTTCAGTATGAAATGATGAAATTGATTTCCGCTTCCATGAGTTCAGGTACAAACAAAAGCGCGGACGCTGTTTATGGAAACATGATCGTAACCGATTCCGTAACGCCAGTTTCAATCCGTGCAGCGGTCACAATCGTCGCATCCGTACCAATCCTGGTCGTATATCCGTTCCTTCAGAAGTATTTCGTTAACGGTGTTATGATCGGTGCGGTAAAAGGCTAAAAACCAGGACAGCCATTCATAAGACACAAGGTTTTATATTTGTGTAATGCAGGCTTATTATTTGTTCGAAGTGCTTGGAAGGAAAACATGGAAACCTTCGGCACCAGATAGATAATAGGCCTGTTTTGGCATCTTAGCCTTTTTCCCGAGTGCAAGGGCTGTTTGATGAATCGGCGGTATTGTAATATAATTTCCATATAGGTTAAAAAGATGGAAGCATGCTTATACTGTTTCCATGGCGATATTGCATGAAAATTGATCTGTTAAGGTTTGGAGGAGACGTATGCCTAAGGGGAATTACATATTTGAGCAGGACAATAGACTTTGGTACAAAAAGCCTGCTACTTCCTGGAACGAGGCGCTTCCGATAGGAAACGGAAGATTGGGCGGAATGGTTTACGGTAAGGCCGAAAGGGAGCAGATACAGCTCAATGAAGACAGCATTTGGTATGGCGATCCGATTGACAGGAACAATCCCGATGCATTGAAAAATCTACCGATTATCAGGAGACTGCTGTTCGAAGGAAGGATCAGGGAGGCAGAAAGGCTTGCCTCAATGGCACTTTCCGGGGTGCCGGAAAGTCAGCGGCCTTATCAGACAATGGGAGACCTTTTTTTGAATTTTGAGGTTGATGGAAACCATACGGATAATTATGAAAGAGAGCTGAACCTTGAAAACGCAACTGTTTCCGTAGCCTTCAATTCCGCAGGCGTTAATTATACCCGCCGGTATTTTTCCAGCGCAGCAGATCAGGTGATGGTCATACGCTTGAGCGCTGATAAGCCCGGCTCGATCAGTTTTTCGGCAGCACTCAGAAGAGGAAGGTATCTCGACGTCGTAAAGTCTTATGATAATAATACCATCTGCATGTTTGCCAGCTGCGGTTCTGAAAAGGGAATCAGATTCTGTACCATGGTCAGAGCTATAGCTGAAGGCGGCAGCGTAGCAACAATAGGCGAGAATATAACTGTTGAGCGGGCCGATACCGTTACTTTGATTTTATCTGCCGCAACCAGCTTTTATAACAAGGATTATGAAGCCCGATGCAAAGAGTATTTGGATAAAGCGGAAAAAAAGGGCTACGACATGCTGCTGTCGGACCATATAGCGGATTACTCGGGACTTTTTAAACGAGTTACATTGAGCATAGGCGGTAACGAGCATACAAATGTACTTGAAGGTATGGATACGGCCGAACGTTTGGAAAGGCTGAAAAGCGGGGAAAAGGACCCTGCGCTGGTGGCGCTGTATTACCAGTTCGGGCGGTACCTGTTGATTTCGTCCAGCCGACCGGGCTGCCTGCCGGCAAACCTCCAGGGAATATGGAATCAGGACATGCTTCCGCCGTGGGATAGCAAATTTACAATCAATATAAATACAGAGATGAATTATTGGCCTGCAGAATCCTGCAACCTGTCCGAGTGTCATGAACCGCTTTTCGACCATATCGAAAGGATGCGGGAGCCCGGAAGGAAGACGGCAAGGGTTATGTACGGCTGCCGTGGCTTTGTGGCCCATCACAATACGGATATATGGGGAGATACTGCACCCCAGGACATATGGATACCTGCAACCTATTGGCCAATGGGGGCAGCCTGGCTTTGCCTTCATCTTTGGGAGCACTACGAGTATGGAATGGACAGGGAGTTCCTGAAACGTGCCTATCCGATCATGAAGGAGGCGGCGGAATTCCTTCTGGATTACCTTATAGAGGATGAGCAGGGCAGACTTGTGACCTGTCCTTCAGTTTCTCCCGAGAATACTTACATACTTGAAAATAGCGAAAAGGGATGCTTGTGTATCGGGCCTTCCATGGACAGTCAGATTATCCATTCGTTATTCTCCGACTGTATTTCTGCAGCACGAATTCTGGGACTTGATACTGCTTTCTCAGAACAGTTGAAAGAAGCGGTCGGCAAGCTTCCGAAACCTCAAATAGGTAAATTCGGTCAGATACAGGAATGGTCTGAAGACTATGAAGAAGCCGAGATAGGGCACAGGCACATATCGCATTTGTTCGGACTGCATCCCGGCGACATGTTTTCGGTCAGGAAGACCCCGGAGCTTGCATTGGCCGCAAGGAAGACTCTGGAAAGGCGGTTGGCGCACGGAGGCGGCCATACAGGCTGGAGCAGGGCTTGGATTATCAATATGTGGGCTAGACTGAAGGATGGAGAAAAGGCATATGAAAACCTTATGGAGTTATTGAAACGATCTACACAGGTCAACATGCTGGATTCTCACCCACCTTTTCAGATCGACGGTAATTTCGGAGGTACGGCAGGAATAGCCGAAATGCTGCTGCAATGCCACGAAGGAGGTATGGAATTTCTTCCCGCTCTTCCAACTGATTGGCGGAACGGGAGCGTCGGCGGTCTGAGGGCCAAAGGCGGTTTCACGGCGGATTTTGAATGGCGGGAGGGAACCTTGACCAGTGCAGTTATTCATTCCGATTGCGGCAGTAAATGCTCGGTTTTCATCAAACAAAACATCCATGTAAGCTGTAACGGCGAAGCGGTGGATACGGAGCATGAGGGAGACAAACTTTCGTTCAGAACGGAAGCAGGCAGGGATTACGTTTTGACAGCCTTGGCTTCAGTATAGGACTTTTTGTTTGTGAGCACTAATCAAATGCAATCCAGATAAAAACATATTGAGAGGGTGGTAATTATGTCAATTATTCAGGTGGAATTTCTTTCTACATGCCTGAGGCGTCAGGTATCCTTCAAGGCGATATTACCTCTTGAAAAACCGGGCATTCGCACACTGGAGAGGCGTAACTTGAAAACGCTGTATTTGCTGCACGGTTATATGGGTCATTGCATGGACTGGCTTGCCGATTCATGTATACATGAGCTTGCTCAAAGGCATGATATGGCCGTTATCATGCCATCAGGCGAGAACAGCTTTTATGTGGACAACCCCGATTACGAAAACTATTTTGGACAGTTTATTGGTGAAGAATTGATCGGTTTCACCAGGGCATTGTTTCCTTTATCCGAAAAGCGGGAGGATACTTTGATCGGAGGTTTTTCCATGGGGGGATTCGGGGCGATCAGGAACGGATTGAAATATTCTGATGTTTTCGGATCAATTATCGCGCTTTCCTCAGCGCTGATTACAGATAAACTGGCCGCTGCCGACATGGATTTCACGAAAACACCGGAAAGTGAAAAGTATTATATTAAAACTTTTGGCAGGCTGGATCAGCTTGAAGGCAGCGATAATGATCCGAAGGCATTGGCAAAAAAAGCTGCGGATAGCAAGGTTTCGTTCCCAGGTTTGTATATGGCCTGTGGTACGGAAGATTTTTTGCTGGAGGATAACAGAGTTTTCAAAAGATATTTGGATAAACTTGGCGTTCCTTTTACATATGTGGAGGATCCGGGCTCTCATGACTGGAAGTTTTGGAATCCCCATATTGAAAAAGCTTTGGATTGGTATAAAGATATTCATACCGCTTGATTCCTGCATGCTGTTTCCGTTCTATCGTTGATACAAGGAGGCCAGATATGTCGAATCCGTCCATAGATAATGAAATGATGAATGCTTTTTACAAATTGATCCCGTTTTTATCCATTTTGTTTGATAATGAAGCATCCTTTGCTATTACGGACAGAGAACAATACATTTTGAACCACTGCTGTCCGACTCTCAAACTCAATGCGAAACCAGGGGATCCGATCCCAAAGGGCGGCGCCGCATATGAGGCTATACGAACGGGAAAAGTGCTGACTAGTGTTGTTCCTAAAGAAGTATACGGGGTACCGTTCAAATCTTACGCAATCCCTGTCAAGGAAAACGATACTGTAGTTGGCTGTATTTTATTGGGAAAGAGCCTTCAAAAGAGCTACGAACTTCAGAACGCATATAAAAACCAAGCTTCAGCCCAACAGCAGATTTCTCAGGCAATAAGCGACCTATCCTCCGAATTGCAGAATGTTGTTGAAATGAACGACGACATTTTGAAGAACGTAACAGAAGCAGATGAGAATACGAAAGTTACTGATGAAATCCTTGGCCTTATCAAGCGTATTTCTGCGCAAACGAATCTGCTCGGATTGAATGCGACTATAGAGGCGGCCCGGGCCGGTGATTCCGGTAAAGGGTTTCGTGTAGTTGCCCAGGAAATAGGAAAGCTGTCAAATACGACAAATGAATCTTTAAAAAAAGTCGACCTGGTTTTGCAGCAGGTCAACAAATCCATAAAGGATATTTCGGAAAAAATCAGCAATGCCGCACTGGTTTATCAATCCCAGGCAGTGTCTATAAAGGAAATTGCCGCTTCGATAGAAGAATTGACAGCGTCGTCAAAAGTACTTGAAGAGATGGCACAGGACACATAATGTTACAGGGGGCGGGTGCATCAGCATTCCGTCCCTTGCTTTTTATCATTACTTTGTTAATTATTTCCGATTTAAAGCTATAAATAACATTTTTCAATAAATCTACTTTTTCTGCCTTGTCTTTTTGAAAGGCAGGTTCAAATTGTATTTCTTCTAACTTTTCTTTTTTTATAATACTATACGCAAACCCCGAAATATAAATCGTTTAAAGTTTAATAATTGAAATTTTTTGTGCATTTTTTTAAATGAACACAGTTTTGTCCTGTGTTAATATTAAGTAAATAATGGAAATAATGTATAATATAAACATATCGGCATTTAAAATTATAAATCCATTTCAGTCATCTATATTTTAAATTGGCAAAATAGATATTCTAAAAAAGTACCAAAAAACAGTATAAATGATAATTGGTGGGGGAGGTGATGCTTTTGCTCGCTTAGTTTACCTCGGCAAAATCGATGAATTCAAAATGAGAAAGGGGTTGTGCAAAATGTGTAAATCCAGGTTATTTATTGCGATCCTGATGGTTTGCTTCATGGTGTTCAATATGACGGTAACCATGGCAGCGGCTCAGGAAGCAACGGGTACTCCGGAGATTACAGCAGAAACAAGTGATCAGGTTGTAGTCGATCCGGGAGCAGACGAGCCGTCTACAGCGAATCCAGGCACGGGCGATCCGGACATAATTGATCCGGGAGCAGATGAGCCAGCTACGGCGGATCCCGGCACGGGCGATCCTGTCACAGGTGATCCGGGAGCAGACGAATTGATAACAACCAGCCCTGGCGGAGCACTTTTTAAGATTATTCCGCAGCCTAAAATAACTGTTACGGCAGAATCCATTATCTCCAATGGATACATAACAGGCTTCATTTATTCAGGTTTCTCTGATGAGATGATGAGTGCCCTGTCTTCTGTTACAACCAGTGATTTCAGTATCACAGGTGCGGATAGCAGTGTCACGAACGTTGAAATCGCGGATAACACCATCAAATTAACTGTTAAACCGTTTGACCCTGCAAACGGTTACAATGTCGTATACGGCGGCGCATTACTGATCGGACTGAGTTTTTCAGCTGCCGATGTCGATGTGGTTAACCCCAAGGTTATGACATTCATACTCAGAAATGAAAACCAGGCATTCAAGGAGCGTACGGTTGCAGTCCTTATAGACGCAGGGAAAGATGTGGAAAGCGCTTCGCTGAATGCTTCCCAGTTCAGCGTCTATGCACACAATACCAGAAAGGCCGACAACACTGTCGTGGCATATGATGGGCCGCGTACGATCACAAAGGTTTATACGAGCGCAGTAAATGAATACGGTACTCCCTCCGACTCTGGCCGATACATAGTCATCGAGTTTGTGAACTGGGGTGAGGGCGGTGAGAACCCCGATGGCGGCGCTACGTCGGCTGACGGCTATGCCATGACGCTGAATTACACTGTTACCTACAACGGAGATATCAGCTTAAAGGACGGTACATCTGTAATTAGCCCTGAATTTATGCAGACTGGCATTGTAAGTCCGATTATTGATCAATTCCAGTCCGGTACCCAGGGGACAACCGATTATAGATACTTCATCAACAAGGATCGCAGCGAACCTCTTCCGCTGGTTATTGTCTTCCACGGCTGGGGACAGGGAAACGACAATGAATGCTACATACAGTACAGTAATTCCGCTACAGTATGGGCGGAACCCGAGAATCAGGCAAAGCACCCGTGCCATGTCCTGGCTCCGAGGAATGTCTATGGCGACGGAACAAAAGTGGACGATATCATGGCTGTTGTCAACCAATGGATAGCTAACGGACGTGTCGATCCGAGCCGTATCTATGTTACCGGCTATTCCATGGGCGGCCTTAGCACCTGGACTTTCCTGAACAAATATCCCAATGTTGCAGCGGCTGCGGCTCCGCTCTGTGCAGTCGGCGGGCCCGCAAACGTCGATGCTGCAAAAGCGATTGCCGATTTGCCGATCTGGGCTTTCGTGACTGAAGGAGACGGCCTGGCCGGTATGGTAACGGGTGTCAGAGATACGTATGGCCAATACTTTAGCAATTATAAGCTGACAATCCTTAAAGAAAACAAGGTTATGATGGATCCGTATAATGGCTGGGTATTCCATCCCCATTGCGTTTGGATACCGGTCTACAACGAATACGTCGATGAAGAGCGCGGAATGCTGAGCGACTGGCTTTTTGCCCAAAGCAGGCCGACACTCCCGTTTACCCTTAGAAACGAAAACCTCCCATTTGATGAACGTACGGTTGCAGTTGTTATCGACACAGGCAAAGAAGTAAGTAACTCTTCGTTGGATGCTTCAATGTTCAGTGTCAACGCCCGGACTACAAGAAAGGTTGATGACAGCAATGTAGTATATGATGGTCCGCGCACGATCACCAAGCTTTATACAAGCCAGGTGAATGATATTGGTACACCTGCCGGCACCGGACGGTATATCGTTCTGGAGTTTTTGAACTGGGGCGAAGGCGGCGGGAATCCGGATGGCGGTGCAATGGATGCCAACGGTTACACTTTGAATCCTAACTACACTATTACTTATAACGGCAAAACCATAGCCTGTTCGGACGGCACTGTCATGAGCAATATATCGTTCAGGCAGACTGCAGTTATCAGCCCTGTACTCGATCAATACCAGTACGGAAATGAAGATGGTATGGATTACAGTTACTTCATAAACAAGGAAGCCGATGGGCCTCTGCCCCTTGTGATTTTCTTCCATGGCGGCGGACAGGGTAACGATATCTATACTCCTATCCGGTTCAGTAATGGCGGTACAGTATGGGCCAATCCTGAAAATCAGGCCAAGTATCCATGTCATGTGCTGTGTCCTCGAAACGCTACGAGTGCAAGCTCAATGGCCAAAGTGATGGCAGTTGTTGAGAAATGGGAGAAGGAAGGCCTTGTCGACCCGAACCGCATTTATGTCACCGGGTTCTCAATGGGCGGAATGAGCACATGGACCTTCCTGAACACCTATCCTGACGTTCCGGCTGCGGCTGTTCCGATATGTGCAGCGGGAGCACCTTCAAGCGTGGCTGTGGCAAAATCTTATGCAAACCTGCCTATATGGGCATTTGTAACCCAAAAGGACTTCCTTTATAACATGTGTGTAAACGTTCAAAAAACATATGGGCCTTATTTCAGAGACTATAAACTGACTGTACTGGAAGAAAACAAGGTTATGATGGAGCCGTATAACGGTTGGGTATTCGATCCTCATTGCTGCTGGATCCCCGTATATAACGAATATACCGACTCGGAAGGCAAGATGGCAATTGATTGGATGTTCGCACAGAATAAAGTGTATACCGATCTGAAAGATGAACTCGATGCATTTGCAGCTGAGATGGAAACCGGAAAATACACGTACGAATCGATAGCTGCCGCCAAGCTCGTAGCCGATGAGGTAAAAAATGCCATACCGGGTGCGGCCATTTCCGATGTACCGGCTCTTGCCGACAGGATCAAGGCAGGCAGAGCAATGCTGGTTTACATCAACCAGGCAACCATTACTGCAGCGCCCAACAGCGTATTGATGGGCAGCAACAGATCTGTTTCCTTCAACGTATCTATAAAGAACCTCCAGAAGGTAAGTGTAATGGAAGGCTTGATAGGAATATCCGACAGCCGGTTTGAAATTACCGACATATCCACTTCCTACAGTGGAGAGAACATGTTGTTTACCAAAAACCTGGACTACAATGGCGACGGTACGACAGCTTACTTCAGCCTGGCCCAGGTGGATGGCTTTAAGGACGCAGCTGAATTTGACGCTGCCAAAGTAACCATAACACTGAAGAGCGATGCCAAGCTTAACAATGGAGAGTCACTGGAAACTGCGATCAAGTCGATTAAAATGTTCTTCGGCAAAGATGGCGAGATTTTCAGCGGTATTGTTGGAGAAGGCAAGGCTTCCACCAGGATATGGGATGCCGGTGAAACCATTGGTGATCTGGATGGAAATGATATTGTCAACGGCAATGATCTTGCCATTGCGATGACTTGCTTCGGAAAGCTTGAGGCAGATCCGGACTGGTACACCAGCGGTACATTTGCTGTCGATATTAACAGTGATGGCAGGGTAGATATGGTAGATTTAAGCACAATAGCATATCTGGCCGCTCATATTACCAGATAGTATTACCTTTTATTCAGGGCGGGTTCAGGCCCGCCCTGGTTTTTTGACAAATACAGGAAGGAGAGATTATTTCGCTTGGACAAGGTGGGATAATTATATATATAAATGAAAAGGACAAAAATAAATAGGATCTGTGCCTTAGTTTTAACATTTTTCGTAGTTTTCAGCCTTCTGTCCCAAACCGTGATGGCGGAAAATATCTATCTCAGCCCGGGTGAATCGGAATTCACCTATACAGTCAGCTTCGCTGCAATAAAAGACGCTTACGCATCCGGTCAATTCAATGTCGTTATCGATGACATGACTTCTCTGGATATAAAACGAGATACAAATGGAAAGATGACGGGTGTCACTTTTAAAAAAGGCCTTAACGGCGTTGTTTCCGAGGGTCGCATGGACGGAAACCAGGTTACCTATAAGATCGGTTTCACATCTGGGACTGGTGAAAATGTATACAGCAGCAGTATGGACATATGCGACATTGTTTTTAAATATTCCGGTGAACAACCTCGTAAAATCACCATAAACAATTTTGAAATTTTCAGGTTCACCGGCTTGGTGGATAAAGTCCCCCAGTATAGTAAAGAGGCTCTTAATTGGGTAAAGAGCTTAATCGTTTCGGAGCAAAAACCGATAGCCGAATCACCGTCGGCAAGTCCTGCACCGGGAACGTACAGTGATACTCAGAACGTGACACTTTCAACGGCTACCGGCGGAGCGCAAATATATTACACATTGGACGGCTCTGCACCTACTGTACAAAGCACGCAGTATTCCGGGCCGATAACGATCACAAAGACTACAACAATTAAAGCGATGGCAGTTAAGGATGGTTATGAGAACAGTGCGACTGTTACATTTTCTTATACTATCTCTAACAACGATCCCGGAGGCAACGACCCCGGAGGCAACGACCCCGGAGGCAACGACCCCGGAACAAATAACCCCGGAACCAGCAATCCCGGAACCGGCACAGTAACAATAGGAGATGACAATGTACCATTATCGCCTGTTGCATTTACGGATTTGGACGGTTATGATTGGGCCAGGGAAGCTATTGACTATATTTCTCAAAAGGGAATAGTCGTGGGCGATGGCAAAGGTCATTTCAATCCGAAGCTTATGATAACAAGAGCGGATTTTGTTCTCATGCTGTACCGTATTGCCGGCTTTAAGGCCGAAAAAAGGGCTACCTTCGAGGACCTGCCCAAATCCGCGGAATATAAGGACGCCATAGAAAATGCGGCGGGATGCGGTATTATTGAGGGAATTGGTAGCAGAAAGTTCAAACCGTTTGATAAGATAACGAGACAAGATGCAGCGGTTATTGTGTATCGCCTTTTAAATTATTTGGAAAAGGTTAAACCCTCTACCGGTTCCATCAGTGCTTTCAAAGACTCGGATAAGGTTTCTGCATATGCTCTTGATGCCGTGACTTTCCTGGTAAGGGAGGAAATCCTGCAGGGCGGTGACGGGCTATTAAGACCGAAGAGTCAGATAACCCGTGCAGAGGCAGCCGTACTCCTTTATAGAGTGATCAAAAAGTATGAACTTCTGAAGTAATGCCTTTAAAGATATCCCTTATCGGTGCTTGAGTTGTAGACATAAAAAGTCCTTGCTTACAGGGACTTTTTGTGTTTTATTATAAAATATGCAATATATTTTATTAACGGGGGCGAAGCTATGATAAAAGCAATAGTATATGAATCAAATGCCGGGCATACGAAGCATTATGCGGAGCTTCTTTCCGGCGAAACAGGTTTGCAGGCCTGCGAGCTGAAAAATGCCGGTAAAGTGCTTTCAAAAGGCGACGAGGTAATTTTCATGGGATGGCTCATGGCAGGCAGCGTTAAGGGCTTTGGTAAAGCGGCAGGAAAGTATGCGGTGAAAGCTGTCTGTACTGTCGGTATGGCAAACCCGTCGGAAAAGTTTGCGGAAGAGACGGTCAATCGTTATAAGATAAAGGACGCAAAGGTGTTTTACCTGAAGGGTGGCTATGACATAAACAAACTCCACGGCATATACAGAATAATGATGAATACGATGGCAAAGAACGTTACAGCATCAATTGAGAAGAAGGCGGAAAAGACGCCGGAGGATCTTGCCTCGTTGGATTTGTTCAAAAACGGAGGAGATTATGTCTGCAAAGAGAACCTCGCAGATGTCGTCAAATGGTATAACAGCGTAAAATCTTAATCCGATTTGTAATGATTAAAGTAGTGGTTGACATTTTTTAGTACATAAACTATTATTGTATAAACAGTAAACAGATAAAACGGCGTTGACGAGGAGGAGTACATACGCTCCCGATGCAAAGAGAGAAGACGGCAGGTGTAAGTCTTCGTGAGGGAAGTATGGAAGTAGCCTTTGAGCAGTGAACCGAAAGGACTATCCAAGTAGGCTTCAACGGACTTTTCCACCGTTAGAGGGAAAACAGTATCGGTCATCCTTTCGGGTTTCCCGTACTGACAGAGTGCAGATGATTTTCTGAATTCAGGTGGTACCACGAACATATACGGTTCGCCCTGAGCTGGCGTTACAACGCTGGCTTGAGGCGAACCTTTTGTTTTAATGAAATAAAGCGCCGTAAGTAAAATAGTCAGGAGGTATCCATTATGAAAAAGACTTATGATTTCAGGCAAGCCGAAAAGGAAATGCAGCAGCTTTGGGAAGAATTCAGTATTTACCGTTTTGATAAAAACGACGGGAGAGAGGTGTTCTCTATCGACACACCGCCGCCGACCGTCAGCGGCAGCCTGCATATCGGGCATATTTTTTCCTACGCTCAGGCAGAAATGATCGCACGTTACAAACGGATGCAGGGTTATAACGTGTTTTATCCCTTTGGTTTTGACGATAACGGACTTCCCACCGAAAGACTCGTTGAGCGGGAAGACGGTATCTTTGCGAAGGATGTGACACGTGGGAAATTCATTGAAAAATGCTCTGCCACGGCGGCTAAATATGTTGATGAATTCAGAGAGCTTTGGCAATCGCTTGGTTTTTCGGTTGACTGGTCGCTCCAGTATGAGACTATCAGCCCGATGGCGCAGAGAATATCTCAAAGATCTTTTCTAAGGCTTTACAGGGAAGGCAAGGCCTACATGAAGGAATCTCCTGTCCTGTGGTGTACGGAATGCCAGACTTCCATCGCACAGGCTGAGCTTGATACGAGAGATAAGGATACTGTTTTCAGCTATATACCGTTCAGAATATCAGGACAGTCTGCTACAGGGAGGAGTGTTACCGGGAGGACAGAAAATGCTGCTGCCTGCCTAACGTGCGGAGACAACGTTGAATCTGATCGTGACGGCATTGCACTTGACTATTCCAATGAAGCGGAAGGTGAACTGATAGTCGCAACGACACGCCCGGAACTGCTTTATGGTTGCGTCTGCCTGTTCGTCAACCCGCAGGACGAAAGATATGCCGGTTATATCGGCAGTATGTCTGCTGTCCCGCTATATGGCTATGAAATACCGGTCAAGTCAGATGAAAAGGTCGACATGTGTAAAGGTACTGGTGTCGTTATGTGCGCTACCTTCGGCGACAGCACGGACGTTGAATGGTACGGGAAGCATAAGCTTCCCTTCAGGAAAGTCATTCTGGCAGACGGTACTATTGCCAGGGATGTTCCGTTCATCGGAGGTCTTCCGGTTACGGCGGCCAGGAAGCGTATAATACACCTGTTGGAAGAAAACGGGCTCCTAGTAAAGACAGAACAGATAGTACATACTGTTGCCGTCCATGAGCGCTGCGGTAAGGACATAGAGATAATACCCTCAAAGCAATGGTATATCGACATATTGTCCAATAAGCAGGCTTACCTTAAAGCTGCCAACGAGATCAACTGGTATCCCGAACACATGAAAAACAGGTATATACTTTGGGTTGAAAACCTCAAATGGGATTGGTGCATCTCGAGACAGCGATATTTTGGCGTTCCTATTCCCATGTGGTACTGTAAGGCTTGTGGCAAGCCAATGCCTGCTGATGAGGGAGATCTGCCCGTCAATCCTCAGGAAGTGTCGCCGAAGGAAGCCTGCTGCTGTGGTTGTACCGATTTTATACCCGAAAACGCTGTTTTAGACACCTGGGCGACGTCGTCGGTTACGCCCCAGATAAACGCAAGGTGGGGGGAGGCGGACGATATGAGTTCCGGTCTTCTGCCGATGAGCATGCGCACTCAGGCCCATGAGATCATACGTACCTGGGCGTTTTACACGATCGTCAAGAGCCTGTACCATACGGGAAGGATACCCTGGAGGGATATCATGATTTGCGGTTTTGTTTTAGCCAAAAAGGGCGAGAAGATAAGCAAATCGAAAAACAATTCGGACATTTCGCCGAAGTTTCTTATCGAAAGCCACTCCGCCGACGTAATACGTTACTGGTCCGCCAATTCAAGGCTCGGGACTGACACCTTCTTCTCGCGCGATGAGCTTGGGACGGCACAAAGGTTCGTGACGAAGCTATGGAATGCTGCGGGATTTTCGATATCACACCTTCAGGACTTTGACCCGGGTATGGAAACGGAACTCCTCCCAGTCGACCTCTGGATAATGGAAAGCTGCAAATATACGATCCATGAGGCTGCAAAGCTTCTTGACCAATACGAAACAGGTGCTGCAAGGCATGTGATCGACGATTTCTTCTGGAGGGATTTTTGCGACAATTATCTGGAGATAGTCAAGGAACGGCTGTATCAGCCCGACATCCACGGGGAAAAGGCGCGCAGATCAGCTCAGAAGGCCCTTTACGCTACCCTCCTGAATATACTGAAGCTGTATGCCATCTATGTCCCGCATATAACGGAGTATATTTATCAGGATTTTTACAGAAAACACGAACAGAGCATTTCTCTGCATAAGCTCATATGGGATAATGAAAGCTGCTCCGATAATGATATAATGGATTTCGGGGAAAAACTCAAGGAAGTCATAGCAGGTGCCAGGAAGTTCAAATCTGAACGTTCGCTTTCGATGAAAGCCGATATGGACAGGATCGTTGTCGAAACCGATAAAAGACTTGCCGCCATGTTCGAGAGGACTATTCCCGATATAAGGGCATGCTGCAGGGCAAAGGAAGTCATGATCATATCCAGGGAACAAAATTGATCATTTGGTGTGATAAGTATATGGCTACAAATATATTGGACAGCGGGGGTATAAAAATGAACTGCAGACCAGGCTGCGGAGCGTGCTGCATCGCTCCTTCGATAACATCGCCGATACCCGGGATGCCGGAAGGGAAACCTTCCGGCATACGCTGCGTACAGCTTACCGGCGATAACAGATGCAAGCTTTTCGGTAAGCCCGAAAGGCCCAAATTCTGCATTGGCCTGAAACCGTCGGAAGAGATGTGCGGAAGGTCTGGGGATGAAGCTTTGAGGTTCCTTTTCGAGCTGGAACGGATGACAAGGCCGTAAATACACCCTCCGGGTCAGCGGTGTATAATTATGCAAATATATTATTGCTTATAACTGATGGTTGAATTATAATGAAGGTACGGTTCAACCGCAAACAATTTACTTTCTAAATGACAGAGTAGGTCATTGCGCGTAAAGTGCCAGCCGGACGGGAAGTTGCCGCTGGACGAAAAATCCTTGGGATTTGCGGTGCAATGATCGCATTCCGCTGCCACATGAGGGCATTTCCTTCCTTCTGTGACGCCATGTCGTTGAGAAGGGGCCTGTCTACTACCGGAGAGTCTGTCGGTATGGAAGGCCTATGAAGGAAAGGAGGTGCTGGAATGAAAAAGACTAGGATACTTGTGTTCATGAGCCTGTTTGTGGCCATGTACGTCGTGCTGACCTATCTGATTCCCGTAATTAAAATCGATATCATCAGGATAAGCTTCGGCTTTTTGCCGCAGGCATTTGCATCGATGCTTTTCGGGCCGCTGACAGGCGGGTTGGGGTCTATCGCGGGAGACCTGCTTGGAATGTTGATTGCCCCAAGCGGCCCGTATTTTGCGGGTTTTACGCTAAGTGCGTTCCTGACTGGTACAATCTACGGTTTGTTTCTTTACAACAAACCAAAAACACTTTTACGCATCATACTGGCAGTATTGTGCGTTACTGTTTTCATTGACATCGCTTTGAATACATACTGGCTGACGATTCTGCTCGGAAAAGGCTATATGGCCCTGCTTCCGGTGCGCATTATCAAAAGCGCGGCAATGCTGCCCGTACAGGTAATAATTATATCGTTGTTTTGGAAATATGCCGGAAGGCGTTTCGAAGCGGCGTCCCGACAAGATGGAATCAAGCGGAAACAATGAAAATGAAAAGAAGACTAGCAAAGTAAACTAAAAACCCGGTCAATCCGGGTTTTTCTTTTGCCGGGGCCTCAACTGCCCAAGAGTGTGGCCCGTTTTAGCCTGTTATGTCGAAACTGTAGAAGCTGCCGGAATTATCGTCAACATTATTTGCCTGGTCCCTGAAGCTCAATTTGAGATAAGACTCTCTCAATGCTGGAACAGTAGCCTCGTAGCAGGTTTCACTTCTTTCCATCGGAATATCCTGTTCATTTTCCATATTGGCTCCATAACCCAGATGAACATTCATCCCTGTGGCGCCGTTTTTTGACAGGATCCCGTCATATATTATTTTCACCCTGTCGCCAACCATAGGAACAGCAGGGCTTATAGCCACTCCATTTTCCACGTAGTCGAAGTTTTGTCGCTTGTTTGCCATATTAACGCCTTTCAAAATATTCAGGAATTTACGCAACCGTTTTTAGGAATCGTAAAAATATAACTTCCGATAATCTTTTCGGGGAACTGCACTAACCAGGTTGCATGGGCGAGCAGCAAGCAAAGCTTGCGACCAGCCCGCTCCATTCCCCGAAAAGAAATCGGAATTAATATTTTATCCGATCCTTAGCATATACATATTTGCCTGTGATAATTCATGCTGCTTATCCGTATGTTTTTTGCCGCTGAGGCAGAAATTAATACTGAAATGCATGATCTTACAAATATAGAAACGGTAAAGGGATGAATCTGATGAAAGCTGTTATTATGGCCGGCGGAGAAGGTACGAGACTTAGACCGCTTACCTGCTGCAGGCCCAAGCCCATGGTCCCTGTGGCAAACAAGCCCGTTATGGAACATATCCTTGAACTCCTCAAAAAGCATGGTATAACTAATATAGCCGCAACTCTGCAGTACATGCCCGACCTTATAAGTGAATACTTTGAGGACGGCGATCCCTTCGGCGTCAAATTGAGGTATTACATAGAGGATAAGCCGCTTGGAACGGCGGGAAGCGTTAAAAATGCCGAAGCCTTCCTGGACGATACTTTTCTTGTTATAAGCGGCGATGCGCTGACGGATATAGACCTGAAAAGTGCGGTAAGGTTCCACAGAGACAGAAATTCGATGGCTACCCTGATCCTGAAGCGCGTTGATATACCTTTGGAATACGGCGTCGTGGTCACAGGTCCTGACGGAAGAATAATCCGTTTTTTGGAAAAACCCAGCTGGGGGGAAGTTTTCAGCGATACGGCAAATACAGGTATTTATATATTGTCACCTGAAGTATTCGATTATATAAAACCCGGGGAGGTCTTTGATTTTAGCCGTGACCTGTTTCCGCTGCTGCTGAAGGAGAACAAAAACCTGTTCGGCTATGTCACTGAAGATTACTGGTGCGATATCGGCGATATCGGCGCATACCTCCAGGCGCAGGCGGACATATTGAACGGCGCGGTACGTGTGAACATTCCGGGGCGGGAGTTTGAGAAGGGTATTTGGATAGGTAGCGGAACCGAAATAGCTCCTGGGGTGAAACTCAATTCGCCATGTATCATAGGCTCCGGCTGTCACCTGGGTGAAAATACGGAAATTGGCAGCTACTCAGTTATTGGAGATAATAACGTAATTTCGAAGGATTGCAGCATAAAGCACGGGATAGTCTGGAAGAACTGCAGTATTGGAGCTAAAACACAGCTACGCGGCAGCATACTGTGCGGAAATGTAAATCTCAAGCAGGGCGTAGCGGCATATGAACAGTCTGTGATAGGTGAACGGTCTCTTATAGGCGAACGGGCAATAATAAACCCGTCCGTTAAAATATGGCCGGGCAAGCTTGTTGGACCGGGAGCGGAAGTCGATGCAAACCTGGTCTGGGGATCCAAAACAGGCAGGCAGATATTCGGCAACAGAGGGGTAACCGGTGATATTAACATAGATATGACGCCGGAATTTTCAGCGAAACTTGGAGCTTCCCTTGGCGCGGTGTATGGAAACAAAGGCAGACTGGGCATCAGCAGCGATGGATCGCCTGCTTCGATAATGATCAGAAATGCGTTTGTTTCAGGACTGGTATCCTCCGGTATCAAGGTATATGATTTCGGAAGGCTGCTGCTGCCTGTCATGCGTTCCGCCGTCAGATTCTACCGGCTTGATGGGGGGGTCCATATAAGCGTATGTTCCGGCGAGAGCACAAGGCTCGTAATGGATTTTCTCGACAAGTCTGGAAATAATGTCGAACGAGGCCTCGAACGAAAGATAGAAAACATATTTGCCAGGGACGATTTCGGCAGGTGCAGCTGCGACTGCATCAGCGAAATAACAGAAGTACGCGGGTATGATGAATTCTACCTTAAAAACATACTCAGAGGAGTGAAGTCTGAAAAACTGAATTTCAAAATAGCGCTGAATACCACTTCACACCTACATTCGCAGGTCATTTCGGACCTTCTTGCCGAACTGGGCGCAAGTGTAAAAACGGTCAACGACCAGGACGGCAGCCTCACGCCTGTCAGCATGGGAGGGTTTTCGGGCTTCGTAGTGAAGGAAGGCTTCGATATGGGTGTTTCCATAGAAGAATCCTGCGAAAAAATGGTACTGGTCGACCGGAAGGGCAGGATAGTGCTGGAGGATACGTTTATAGCACTTATATCGCTCGTGCTCCTCAGGAACCTTGGGGGCGGAACGGTTGTCGTACCTCTTTCGGCCAGTCAGGCCGTTGAAAAGATAGCGGAACAGTATCAGGGAAAGGTAATAAGGACCAAGAACTCTTCACGTGATATAATGGGTCAGCTGCTCGGCAGGAATACAGGGGAGGAGCTGCTCGAACAGTTTACGCTTCATTTTGACGCCATCGCCGGGCTTGTAAGGCTTCTTGATTATATGTCTGTCAATAGGCTCAGTCTTTCCGAACTCGTAGACATGCTGCCGGAAATACATATGCACAGGCAGGAAGTGGAATGCGGCTGGAACAGTAAAGGAAAGGTGATACGGAGGCTTATACAGGAAAACGGCGGGAACAGGGTCGAGACACTTGAAGGCGTAAAGGTATATAATGACAGGGGATGGGTGCTGGTTTTGCCTGACGCGGAAAAACCCATGGTAAAGGTTATAGGAGAAAGCACAAGCGCGGAGTTTGCGGAGGAACTGACCAACATCTATGCAAGAAAGGTGAGGGAGATAAGCAGGAGTTAGCCTGATACCGGTTTTTCCGGTGCTATTATATTTCACTTGAAATACGCAACTATTAAAAGTAGAATTGTTATATAGTTTAATACGTAATGGATATGGGGTCTTTATGAAAAAGCACGGCAGCCGGTACATTTTGCTGATCGTTTTCTTGATTTTCGGTATAGTTTTGGCTGTTCAGACAAAGAGCACGCTCAACACAAAAAAGCTCGCGGCAGCCAAGACATACAGTGCGGATATGCTGAAGGAGCAGATGGTAAAGAAACAGGCCGAAACCGATGCCTTGAAAAAAGCTATCGATGAAAATGTCGCCGCAAAAAATGAGATCATAAAGGAATATGTTCTGGAGCAGAATGACGATCAACTGGCGAAGGACTGGGAAAAGGTCATGCTGTCAGCCGGACTCGTCGATGTAAAGGGTCCGGGCATTACGATAAAACTTGACGACGCTCCCGCACGCCAGCCTGACACCCCTCTATCCTGGCTCATCATACATGACCAGGATATCAAGGTAATACTTAACGATCTTAAAAAATCCGGTGCGCAGGCCATAGCCATCAACGGAGAGCGTGTAGTTCCAATGAGTGAGCAGGTATGCGCGGGACCGACCATACTCATAAACGGCAACAGGCACGCTGTTCCTTATGTAATAGAGGCAATAGGCGATCCGGATGTTTTGTACGGCGATATCAGCAACAGCAGCAGGATAGCTGAGATGACCGAATTCAACATCAGAGTCGAGATTACAAAATCCAAAGAGTTGAAATTGTCCAAATTCAGCGGTGCTGACAAGCTGGACAAGTATATATCTGGGCTGGAGGTAGTGAAGAAATGAAAATTGCTCGTAATGTGGCAATGATGTTAGTATGTGTTATTCTTGGCATAATGCTGTCATTGCAGTATAAAAGCGTGAATTACAATCAGAGCTTGGCGAGCTTTGAAAACAAAAGGCTCGATGAATTGAAGGATGATCTCATCACTCTTCAGAATCAGAAAAATTCGCTTCAGGAGAGACTTCAGGAACTGGAGCAGGAGAATCAGACCTATGCAAAGGTCAAGGCGGGCGACAGCGAAGCGGCGCAGCAGATACAGAACAACCTCAGCAAGGCCAGGATCTTTGCCGGGCTCGAAACAGTAAAGGGTAAAGGCATCGTGATCAATCTCGACAATAACGGACTCGTTCTGGTCAAGGATTATGACATACTGAACCTGGTCAACGAACTGAGAGCCAGCGGTGCTCAGGCCATTTCCGTTAACGACGAAAGGATCGTCGCCATGACCGAAATTCGCGAAGCGGGCCAATATATAGTGATTAACGGCAAGCAAATGAATGCTCCGTTTGTTATAAAGGCTATAGCCGATCCTGATGAACTGGAACGTTCGCTTTCACTTATGGGCGGAGTTGTGGAAGGCCTTCAGGAAGACATGCTCAACGTAAGTATAAAAAAAGCAGACGAAATTGTGATAAGCAAATTTATCGATGACGGCACTTCTATTAAAACAGACCTGCTCACACCTGTAGAATAACCGGTATTATTTTCAAACCTCCATAATACAAATATATTACAGGCAATACCAGCCTTGACTTGGAATACAAGCCGGGGCTTTTTTTCAACGGGCTTTTATGGAGGTCGTCCAAAATGAGGTTCAGGTTCAACAATAAAAAGAACTTATATCTAATTGCTGCCGCTTTGGTTGTTATGGCCGTTTTGACAATGCTGCTGAACGGACTGTCGGAGGTTTCCGCATACAACCCGGATCTCAGCGATCTCGGGGGTGTTTATGCAAGCAGGTTCAGCGATCTTGACCTGGATATTGAAATAAGCGGCAGGCTATCCGAGGACACCGCGAAAAAGGATCAGCTCATAGTCAGCGGCAACAGCAGCAAAATCAGCGAAAACAGCGGGACATTGAGCAATAAGGTGATTGGCTGGGGAATATCGAGAAGGCCGGACAACCAGACACCGGCTGCAGATCCCGGAGCTCCCGCCCTGTTGAAAAAGTACGGAGGAGCTTATCTTGGCAATACCGATTCGAAAGTTATATACCTCACCTTCGACGAGGGTTATGAAAATGGCTACACTCCCATGATACTCGATACGCTGCGGGATAATAATGTAAAGGCGATTTTTTTCATCACAGGCCCATATCTCAACGGGCACCAGGAGCTTGTCCGGCGAATGGTAGAGGAAGGGCATTACGTAGGAAATCACACGATACATCACCCAAGCTTGCCGAGCCTTGGAGACAGTCAGCTGGAAGAGGAGTTACTGGGTCTGGACAGGGCTTTCAAGGAGAAGTTCGGAGAAAACATGCAGTTTCTGAGGCCACCAAAGGGGGAATACAGTGAACGCACCCTGGCATTGACACAAAAGCTGGGTTATTGCAATCTGTTCTGGAGTTTTGCATATGATGACTGGTATAGGGATAGATACAGGGGAGCGCAGTATGTGTACGATATCGTTATGAGGAATCTGCACAATGGAGCCGTTCTGTTGCTGCATGCAGTTTCGCGGGATAATGCACAAGCCCTTGACAGCATCATAAAAGGAGCGAAGGAGAAGGGATATACTGTAGGCGACCCTAAGGAGCTGCTGCCGCAGGAAAAGGCTGGGGATGTGGTCTATGGCGAGGAATAACGCCAAAAAGAAAAAGTTGAAGGGAAATAAAGAAGAAAACAACCGCAAAAAGGGATTCAGGGAAAAGCTGACAGAAATGCTCGAGCTTCCAAAGGAATTGGTCCTTAATATCCCGAGGATAACTATGGTCGGAAACGGCGATATGATGATCGAGAACTACAAAGGCCTTGTGGAATACGGACGTGCAAGGATCAGGATCAGCACCGGTCCTGGTACTGTAAAGATTACCGGAATAGGGCTCGTCATAAGAGAAATTACTTCGGAGGATATCATCATATCAGGTAACATACATACGCTGGAATTCTTATATGCCTCAAACGATATGGAACATACGGGGTGAAAGTGTTGTTGCTGCTCAGATTGTGGAATTATCTGCGGGGATATGTTATTATAATAGTCGATGGCTTTTTCACAGAGAAGTTTATTAATATCTGTGCGCACCGGAATATTCTGCTCTGGGATGTCGTGGTGCAGGGCGATCGGACCATGACGATGAGGATGAGCATAAAAGGCTTCAGACTTATCAGGCCGATAGCCAGGAAAGCGAAATGCAGGGTAAGGCTGATCAAAAAGACCGGCATACCGTTTATTTTGAACAGGTACCGCAGACGGAAAGCTTTTTTCGTTGGAGCTCTTTTATTTGTGGCGCTGATATACGTGCTTTCATCCTTCATATGGAATGTCGAGATCTCAGGCAATAAAAGGCTTGAAACGGCAAGGATAGAAGAGGCGCTTGCAAACAACGGGATAAAGTCCGGTATATTGAAGTACGGCATAGATACCGACAGCGCTGTTTCGAATATGATGCTCGATATGGAGGATATCTCATGGATAAGCATCAATATCAGGGGCACGAAAGCCAAGGTACAGATCAGGGAAAGAATACCGGTACCCGAGATAGTTCCGAGGGATGAACCTTGTGATATAGTAGCTTCAAAGGACGGCATGATAAAAAAAGTCGTCGCAAAGGAAGGCATAGAAGCGGTAGGTGAGGGCGATACTGTAAAAAAAGGGCAGGTACTTATCGCGGGAACAATACCGCTTAAGGACGACGATAAAAGGTTCAGATTCGTACATGCGATGGGGAAGGTTACTGCACGGACCTGGTATGAGGAGGAATCTCCCGTCATTTTGACAGAGACAGAGAGGCTAAAGACCGGAAAGGAAATAAATGCGCACTCCCTCGTACTGTTTTCCTGGAAGCTGGATCTGCCGCACAGGAAGAACAATTTCAGCAATTATTCCGCTGCCGAGAACAGAAGGAAGCTTTCGATCGGCGAAGACCTGGTTTTTCCTCTGGAATGGGTGACAGTGAGCTATAAGGAAGAGAAGCTGGCGGAGGCTGTAATAAATGCGGAAGATGCTAAAAACGCGGCTGCCGAGGCTGCATATCAAAAAGCTTTACAGCAGGTGCCCGAAAATGCGAAGGTTGTGAACACGAATATATATTATGTAAAGGATGAACAGCGGGGCCTGCTCGCTCGAGTGACCCTGGAATGCCTGGAGGATATAGGAGTGTCCAGAAAGATTGGAGGAAACTGATTGGACAATATTGAAAAAACGATAGAATTCGAAAAGATAGAACACGCGAGAAACCTGTTTGGAAATTTTGATGAAAATGCAAAGATCATAGAAGACGGACTCAACGTTAAAATGATTTCAAGAGACGCCGAGATCAAGCTCACAGGAAACAAGGATGACATCGAAAGAGCGTCTGTCGTTATAGAAAGGTTGCTGGCCATAGCGGTGCAAGGTGAGGAGATCACGCGGCAGAATGTCAGTTATCTTGTAAACCTGGCGTCGGAAGGCCAGCTCGACAAGGTAAAGGAATACCCCGGCGATTATATATGCCTCACGGCGCGCGGAAGACAGGTAAAATCAAAGACCCTCGGACAGAAGAGGTATGTCAGTGCAATAAAGGAAAATACAGTAGTGTTCGGCATCGGACCGGCGGGTACGGGCAAGACTTTTCTTGCGGTTGCAATGGCTGTAACGGCATTCAGGGACAAGCAAGTAAACAGAATAATACTTACCCGTCCTGCAGTGGAGGCCGGAGAAAAGCTCGGCTTCCTGCCGGGTGACTTGCAAAACAAGGTTGACCCATATCTCAGGCCGCTTTACGACGCGCTGTATGAAATAATGGGTGCTGAGACCTATCAGAAATACCTTGAGAAGGGAATGATCGAAATAGCTCCTCTTGCGTATATGCGCGGGCGGACTCTCGACGACTCCTTTATCATACTCGATGAAGCACAGAACACCACGCCTGAACAGATGAAAATGTTTCTTACGAGGATAGGCATAGGTTCCAAGGCGGTGGTAACGGGCGACATTACTCAGATAGACCTGCCGGGCGATAAAAAGTCCGGACTCAGAGAGGTCACGAAGATATTGAGAGAAATAGAAGGGCTTGAATTCGTTTACCTTACGGAAAAGGATGTTGTTCGGCATGAATTGGTGCAGAAGATCATAAAGGCTTACGAAAGGTTCGATCAAAAGAATCAGACGCGTTAGCCGAATGGGGGGCTGTGATTTTGAAGGCCGCAAACAAAAGCAGCAAAGGCAGGCGGATAGGGGATATCTTAAGGAACAGGCTGTTTCAAAAGGTGATGATCACTATTGTGACCGTTCTGACAGCTGTTCTGCTCATTGAAAACGGGGCGGTTCCCAAAAAGTACAAATTGGGGAGCGGTGAGAAATCGCAGTACGATATCACCGCGCCAAGGGACATAGAGAATAAAATACTGACCGAAAAAATGGCCGAAGATGCAGCAGCCAAGGTTCCGCCCGTCATGACCAGGCTCGAAAGCGTACCTATAGACGTAATAAATAACGCCAACGATTTCATAAACGAAATAAAAAACGTGCGCATGAGTATCGACAAAAGCCTTCAGGAGCAGGGAATAACAAAAAGAAGTGAAAACTACCAGCAAGTGCTCGAACTTGAGCGTTCTATTGCCGCAAGCAGTCTTAAGGCAAGGCTTGCCAGGTTTAGTGTTCCGTTATCGGACGAGCAGGTGAAGTATCTTGTCACGAATGCATCTGAAACTGAGCTCGACAAGTTCACACAGGTTACCATAGGGCTTATAAGCACTGTAATGAAGCAGGATGTGGATCAGGGAAACCTACCCTCCAGGATCGATTATCTGCAAAGCACCTACCAGAGCAGCGAACTCGTCCAGGAATTCAAAAACATCGGAAGCCTGCTTGCAAAGGCTCTGATGAAACCGAATAGCGTGATCGATCAGGAAATGACCGACAGCAGGAAGCTTCAGGCCTACAATACTGCTATGGAAAACCGGCAGATGATACGTGAAGGCTCCAGAATATTAAGCTTCGGAGATATTGTTACAGAGGACAAGCTTGAAGTGCTCGGAGAATTGAACCTGCTTGAAACGGGTAAATTCGACTTTCCATTTTCAGGCGGGATACTGGCAGTCATTTTGATGCTTTCCTTCCTCTTGATTCTTTATATTCACCATTTCTGTATCAAATTGATGCACGGCACAAAGGAAAACATCCTGCTCAGTGTGATCATCCTGATGACGCTCCTGTCGGCCTGGCTGCTCAATCCGGTCCAGCCGCTGCTGATACCTGTATTTATAGCGCCCATGCTGATTTCAATACTGCTTGACTTACGACTGGCTGTATTGGTAAATCTCCTCCTATCCATGGGAATATCCTTTATTACAAAGGGTAACTTAACCTTCTTCTTTGCGGCAGTGATCGGGGGAACAGTAGCAGCCTTCATAGTCTACGGAGCCAATCAGAGAAGCAGGCTTTCCGCATCAGGCCTTGTTGTAGCACTCATAAACGCTGTGGTCGTTGCCAGCTTCGGGCTTGTCAATAAAGACAGCCCCACTGCCATCGCCAACAACGCTTTTCTTGTGGGTGTAAACGGAATGCTGTCAACTATTTTTACCATAGGCACATTGCCGCTATTTGAGAGTATTTTCAATGTTATAACGCCGCTGAAGCTTCTGGAGCTGGTAAACCCGAACCAGACGCTTATGAAGAAGCTGCTTATGGAAGCGCCGGGGACATACCATCACAGCCTTATGGTCGGCAATCTGGCCGAGGCTGCGACAGAAGCCATCAACGGCAATGCATTACTTGCCAGGGTAGGAGCATATTATCATGATGTAGGGAAATTGAAGAGGCCGAACTTTTTCAAGGAGAACCAGCTCTCCGACAACCCGCATGACCGTATGACGCCCAACCTAAGCACGCTCGTGATAACTTCGCATACAAATGACGGAGCTGAAATAGCTGAAAAATACAAGGTACCAATTGCAGTAAGGAATATAATCAGCCAGCATCACGGAACTACGCTTGCCGCCTTTTTCTACTTCAAGGCCAAGAAAACCGACAAGACGGACAGTGTAAAGCAGGAGGATTTCAGGTATCCCGGGCCGCGACCCACCACAAAGGAAGCTGCCGTAGTCATGCTGGCAGACTCTGTTGAAGCGGCGATACGTTCCATGATCGAAAAGACTGAAGGCAAAATGGAAGGCATGGTCAGAAAGATAATCAAGGATAAGCTCGACGACGGCCAGCTTGACCTTTGCGACCTGACGCTCAGGGATTTGGATATGATCGCTAAAGCTTTCATGAGAGTTTTCGGAGGTTATTTTCATGAAAGGGAGGAATACCCTGAAATGAAAATAAAGAAAACGCAGGATGAAAATAAACAGGAAGCAGGCTTGCCTGAGACATCCGCAGGCGGCAATATGCAGGAAGGCACCCTCAATACCGGGGAAGCGCAGGAGGAGGAAATCAGGGAATATGAGAAAGCGTAAACATAAAGGGCCCGAAGAAACCAGGGTTTTTATAGAAAATGAACAGGAAATCATTACTGTCAGCGACGGAATGCTGGAACTTATTGAAAAGACCATAAAAACCTGTCTTGCCAACGAAAATATAAAGGTTGGCTGTGAAGCTAACATATTGCTGACAGATGACGGAGTTATAAAAAGCATAAACAATCAATTCAGGAATATCGACAAATCTACCGACGTACTTTCGTTTCCCATGGCGGACATGAAGGAAGGCAAGCTTTTGTCCGAAACGGGCGATTACGATCCGGATGAGGAACTGCTTTTGCTCGGCGATATAGTCATTTCCATGGAGACTGCCAGCAGGCAGGCAGAGGAGTATGGCCATTCTTTCGAGAGGGAGCTGGCTTTTTTGACTGCACACGGAGTTTTTCACCTGCTTGGCTATGATCATATGGAAAAGGATGAGGAGACGGTAATGCTTTCGAAACAGGAAGCAATTCTGGGCAGGCTGGGGTTGACAAGGGAATGAAGAACAGGACTCTTCTGGACAGCTTCAATAATGCCTTGAACGGTATATTTTCCACTGTCAGGAGCGAGCGGAACATGAAGATACATCTGACCGCCGCTCTTTTAGTGCTCGTTCTTTCGATGTTTTACGACTTGACAAGGATCGAGTTCGTAATAATTTGCATAACTATTGCGATAGTTATAATATGCGAGCTTTTCAATACGGCGATCGAGGTCATAATAGACACGCTAATAGGAATATACCATCCGAAAGCAAGGGTAGTAAAGGATACAGCCGCCGGTGCTGTTTTCGTTGCGGCGCTGCTGTCCATTATCGTAGGATACTTTATCTTCTTCGACAGAGTGAGCACCAGCCTTGAGACGGGGATAATACGAATCCGCCAGACCCCGATGCATATAACCGTTATAGCGCTCCTGCTTACACTGACGGCAGTACTGCTGATCAAAACCTTTCTGGGGAAAGGGACACCGTTCAGCGGAGGTATGCCCAGCGGCCATTCCGCTATCGCTTTTTCGGCGACAACTGCAGTAGCGCTTTATACAAACAACGCAAATATAACGATTTTATTTCTTATAGTTTCACTGCTTGTAGTACAAAGCAGATTAGAGGGAAAAATACATACGGTGATCGAACTTGCGGCAGGGGCCATCATTGGGTTTACAGTAACTCTGCTGCTGTTCCAGTTGTTTTCATAAGTCTGTGAAGTGTTTTAAAGATATATTATCAAAGGATGTTTAGCGCCTTGATGCGCGAGGAGGGAATGTCATGCCGTTCAAATCCGGTTTCGTTTCGATAGTAGGCCGCCCCAACGTAGGAAAGTCAACGTTGACCAACAGCCTGGCCGGCGAAAAGATATCAATAATTTCGAACAAACCGCAGACCACGAGGAATACTATCAAGACCATCATCAATACCGATAACAGCCAGATCATTTTCATCGATACCCCCGGCATACACAAGCCGAAAACCAAGCTTGGGGAGTATATGGTCAGCATTGCTCAGGACACTCTAAACGAAGTAGACATCGTACTGTTCCTGGTCGAAGCGACTGATGCGGAACCGGGTTCGGGCGACATGTTCATAATGGAACAGCTCAAAGAACTGGATACTCCGGTCTTTCTCATCATCAACAAAATCGACCTCATAAAGAAGGAGCAATTGTTCGACAGGATTAGGAAATATACCGATGTTATGGAGTTTGCAGCTGTTATACCTATTTCAGCGCTGAATGACGAAGGCACCGGAATAGTTATGAGTGAGATAGAAAAGCTTTTGCCCGAAGGGCCCAAGTACTTTCCCGACGATATCATTACAGACCAGCCGGAAAAAATGCTTGCAGCCGAGCTTATCAGGGAAAAGATACTCGAACTGATACAGGAGGAAGTGCCGCACGGGACGGGCGTCGAAGTCATATCGTTCAAGGAGCGCGAGGGCAGGGATCTTGTCGATATAGAAGCAAATATCTACTGTGAAAGGGAATCCCACAAGGGCATACTGATCGGAAAAGAAGGGAAAATGCTTAAAAAAATTGGATCTCTAGCACGAGGGGAGATAGAAAACCTGCTCGGCGTAAAGGTATTCCTGCAGCTCTGGGTCAAGGTCAAGCCGGACTGGCGCAACAGCGACAACATGCTGAAAACACTTGGGTATAAATAAGCTTGGTTTTATAAAATAGATTGAAACGTTTATTTGAAATTGCATGAATTTTGAGAGGTAGAGCATGTTAACGAGCATTTGGTAAAGGCAAATTATTGTTTGAGCGAAGCGAGTTATAATTTGCCGTAGAGCGAGTTTACATGCTCTCTGAACAAAATTCCGCAATTGAAAGTAAATGTTTCAATCTCCATAGACATTTGACGCAAATAATAACAAGTATACTAAATGCTTTTTAGAGAAAGCTAAATGTAAAGCGAAAAGAACTTGTACAGACGATAAGGCTTGAAAAAGAAAAGGGGGATTTGTAGTCAAATGTTGAAGGAATTCGCATGGAATACTTTTATCAATACCGGAAATCTTGAATCCTATATATTATATAAAGAAATAGAGGAGAAGGACAGGGCTGCCGAACAAAGCAAGCTGGCTGAGGCGGAGGCTGCTCCGAGCGTAAGCAATGCCTGAGCAGTTTTCACAGTCTTGTCGATATTTCTATGGCATTTCTGAAAACGATGGGGATCGTTGTAAAAGAGGTCAATACGGGAGAGGCGGATAAGATAATAACGATATTTTCACGGAACAAAGGCCGTATTTCAGCCCTGGCAAAGGGCGGGAAGCGGCCCAGATCCAAACTGTCCGCCGGGTCCCAGTTCATGTCCTACGGGGAATATGTATTGTACTCCGGTAAGGAGCTTTATTCGGTAAACAGCTGCGAGGTGATCGAGCCGTTTTACGAGATCCGAAACGACATGGAAAAGCTCACTTATGCCGCTCATTTCATGGATATCGTGCTTGAGTTAATACAGGAGAATCAGCCTTCTCCAAAGCTTTTGCAGCTTTTACTGAATTCTCTCCATCTTCTTGCCAAAACCAATAAACCACCGGAGCTGATCTCAAGGGTATTTGAGTTCAAAGCGATTTCGCTGGCCGGATTCGCGCCTCATGTAAAAAGCTGTATGAATTGCGGAATGGAACCGGAGAAGTTCTATTCCTTCAGCTTCGAAAAATGCGGTTTCCTGTGCGACAGGGAAAACTGCGCCGCTTCAGACCGATTTTCGATCGAGCTGTCGGCGGGTGCATCCAGGGCGATACAGCACATTGTTTATTCCAGGATGGATGACCTGTTCAGCTTCGGCCTGTCTCCCGAAGTCCTTGCAGAATTGGGGCGGGTCTCAAGAAGGTATTTGAAGGATCGCCTCGAGCGTGATTTTACGAAGCTGGATTTTCTGAAGAGCATATAGATAGTTCAGTTTTTGCTGTTTCTTATCGCTTCATATACGCCATCAATGCCGTCTTTGAAATCTTTGAAGGTTTCTTGCACTTTCACATCCGGTATGAAATTTTCCTTAAACTTACTTGATAGATTAAAATATTTGGTCGAATATGATATATACAATTTGGAATTCGGCAATACCAGGAACTTATTATTACCATACCCATTTACATTCCCACCCGTGGGTTCTCCATAAAAAACCGCATTTGTTTTATTCATTAAATCTATGGTGGCAATTACTGCGGATGAAAAGGTTTCCCTGCCAATCATCACATATATTTTACCTTTAAGCTTGTCAATACCCGCCAGTTTACGTGCCAGACCGGTGAATAATCTTGAATCCCCGCCGGAATTGTATCTCAGATCGATAATAAACTTGCCGACATCATTTTCAGAGATTGCTTTTAAAAGTCCTTCCGAGAATACATCAAAGTCGGGATATTTCTCAAAATCTTTAATTCCACGTTTTTGTGCAATACCTTTATCTGTACAGTGATTATATTGAAAATAAAGTATTTTATCCTCCGGTATATACCTGTACCAGTATAAATTATCAGTAAAGCTGTTGTAGTCATACTGTGACCTCAAAGGCCTGACAGGCATCTCATTAAAAACACTTACCCTGTTTGCAGGAGTTAATACTCCAGGAGTGAGTTTTAGTTTGCTTATGGAATTGTCATCGCCTCTAAATGTAAATTCGGCTGTATCCGAAGAAATAATACCGAACATCTTCAATACTTCGGGTATCACAATATACTGCGGATCCTCTGCCTTCAACCTCTGACTGTTCTCATGAGCTATAAGCGAATCTGCTTTTTTTACTATTTCATTTATGGGGATACCATTTATGTTTACAAGTTTTCTGCCCAAAATATCTTTGTGTTCACTATCGGTATTTACAACCCTTAAATCCTCGCCGAACCACAATAGTCTTATCGGATAGGGAAGGCTGTTATTGAAATTCAAGTCCAAAGAAGTATGTGCATCCCCAATCGAAGCCACTATTTGAGCCAATCTGCAAATAATCTCATAGTCCTTGAGCTTCGGTACATCATTCTTTAAATCAATAACCTCTTTGTCAAAGTCTTCTTTCTTTATGCTATGGTATAGATTTTTATGTTTCTGCAGAAGGTTTGTTTGCATGTAATCAATATCCTGAATCCAGTTCAGCACTCTAATATCCTGTGAAGCGTCGGTTACGGCAGCTTTTTCATTATCCGAAGTACAGCCGCATGGAAGTGCTGCCAATAATATAGCTATCAACATTTCGGCGGCTTTTATATATCTGGCCATCTTTACCTCCGAATAACGTTTTTATTGATATATAAAATTACTATAATTCACAATAATAATTAGTATATCAAAATATTCCCAGATATTCAAATGTGGAACAAACCCGATTGGGCCGGACGGATTTATAGAATAGAGCGATATGTAAAACAGCCGCCTAATGAATGAGTAACTCCACCATATACACAGTGATACAGGCGGCCAGAGCCACCGTAAGCAGGCTTTTTTCCTTGAAGGAGAGGAACAGAGCTACAGCAGTGCCTGCCGCAGCTGAATACAGGGAAGCGGTCGACGAAAATACAGCCGGAAAAGTCATAGCGCCCAGGACTGCAAAGGGAATATAGTACATAAACGATTTGACGAACCGGTTTTCTATTTTGCGTTTGAATATCACGAGCGGAAGCATTCTTACAAGGTAGGTAACTCCTGCCATAACCAGTATATACACCAGGGTCATCGGTTCACATCCTTTCCATCGGCTATGTCAATGGATGCTTCTGAATCATCAGCATTTTCAGGATCATTATCAGTTTCGGTTAGCTTGCCTGATTCAGCTGCTGTCTCGACTTGACCAGCTGCCTCGGCAATTTCCGTACACTCGGTACCATCCATACTTTCAGTATTCTCTGTGTCTTCAGCCTCCCTGACCGGAAACATCAAGGCGCCTGCCGCTGAAGCAGCTACAGCGCATATTATGATTACGAAGCCCCCCGACAACCGGTCAAGTACAGGCGAATAGCGAAACAGGCAGCTTATCGCTACAGAAAGCAGTATGACCTTCAGCACCGGTTTTGAACGTTTTGCGGGAGGTATGATAATAGCAATGAACATGCCGTAAATAGCGATATTGAGCGCGGAACATACGGATGCCGGTAATATTGTGCTGGCGGCGGCTCCAACAAAGGTGCCCAGAGCCCAACCGATATAGGGGATGGTTATAAGACCATACATATAGCGAGTACCTATTTCCGAAGGCTTGCCCGTCGCTACGGCAAAAATTTCATCAGTTATGCCGAACGATATGACAAGTCTCTGTAACAACCCAAAAGATTTGTCGGCTTTTTGTGATACTGAAAGCGACATCAGTGAATACCGCAGATTAATCACAAACTGAGTTAGAGCCATTTCAAGATAGGGAGCGGAAGCCGTGATAAGGCCGATACCGGCGAACTGTCCGGCTGAAGTCAGATTGGTCATTGATATAAGAACAGCCACCCATACCGGTAGTCCGGAGTTGACGGCCATGATACCGAAGGTGAAGGAAACTGAAAGATATCCGAGGCCAATAGGCACGCCATCTTTCAAGCCTTTAGCATAACTGTTCAACGATACCGCCCTGTCCATTGACCCAAACTCCTTGTAATCCTGACTATTGTACTTCATCATAGCATCACGGGTATGTACTGTCAAATAAGACAGACAACAAAAAAGAGAGGTTTTATCCTCTCTTTTTTTGGTGCGGTCGATGGGACTTGAACCCATACGGTTGCCCATACGCCCCTCAAACGTACGCGTCTGCCAGTTCCGCCACGACCGCATTTTCTAGGCTTTGCTTGCGCAATCAGCAAAATCAATTATACAGAGTGTTTGGAGGAGTGTCAATACTTTTGAGGAAAAAATAATTAGCAGTTAAATGAAATTATGGGGAACCAGGAAGACAAAACAAATATGGACGATACGTATTGAATTATCACCGAGCTGTTGATAGAATTAAGTATAAGCATATGGCATATATTAGCCGGTTATAGCTGAAGATATTTATCAAGAAACGAGGATAATTTAGATGGCAGGATTTTTCGGTCTTTTCGATTATAACAAACCAGGGCCTGGCGTACCTGAGAATGCGCCGCCGAAATCACCTTTTATCGTGTTTTTCGAAATACTGCAGAGGAAGTTCTGGAATTTAATAAAGATTAACTTCCTGTTCGTGATTTTTGACCTTCCGGCGATCTTGCTGGGTTATCTGGTACTCCTGTTCCTGTTCCCGAACATATTCCCGGATGCACTAAATAGCGCGGAAGTTATGACCAGCGACATGCTGATGAAGTTCATACTTCTCATGCCGCTTGTGTGTGTGCCAATGGTTACCGTAGGACCGGCGCAGGCAGGTTTCACCTATATACTGCGCAATTACGCCAGGGAGGAACATGCCTTCATATGGAGCGATTTCAAGGAAACGGCGCTGAAAAACTTCAAACAGGGCATGGTCATTGGAACGATAAACTTCGTAGTAACATTTTTAATGCTGATGTCCATACGTGCGTATTTATTGATAGGTAACGGCAGTATACCGGGAATGATAGGTACTGCAATAATGTTCGTGTTGTTCGGGGTCTTCGCAATGATGAACATATACATCTATCCTATTTTGATTACCTTTGAACTGTCAATCAAGCAGATATATAAAAATGCCGTGATTTTCGCGGTGGTAAAATTTCTGCCGAACCTTGGGATACTATTGCTGAGCGCCTTCATTACATTTTTGACCTTCGGAATGATAGTACCGTTCAATCAGTTTCTGGGCTTACTGCTCTTAATGCTGATAACAGCAAGTCTTGTTGGATTTTTGACTAATTTCTATGCATACCCCAAGCTTAAAAAGTATATGATATCCCGCGTCGAAGATGAAGAAGATGATGACGACGATGAAGACGAAGAAGAAGACGATGACGGCGTGGACAAAGATGAGGGAGAGGAAATAGACAATAAAGACGACGGGACTCCAAGCAACGGGGACAACAAGGGCGAAGGCGGGGAAGGCGAGGACGAAATCAAGCGCTATTTCTAAGCTCATTCGTTGTTGAGAGCCGGTTTGTCCGCTTGATTTACTACTTTGCAGGATATGCAAATAAAGCTGTTAAAGGTTTTGAAGATAGGGACTGTACAGTTTGTATGGTCCTTTTTCTATTGTAACATTCCACTCATGTTTACATAAGATATACAGAGGTGGTTGTTATGCCGAATGAATTGCATGCCCACCGCTTTTTGGGCGGGACATCGTTCGCCGACGGGCATGCGCACCAGTATATGGGAGTTACGAGCCTGGTCCCGGATTATCCCGGACATGTGCATTTTATGGCGGATAACACGTCCTTCAATAACGGCCATTGGCATGCCTTCAGATTAGTCACGAGCCCTGCGTTGTATTTCGCAGGCGGTCACTACCATCTGTACCGCGGCGCCACCGAGGTGGCAGACAGGCATACTCATGATATGAAGGGACCCACTGTAATATACGGAGGCTAAGAAACCAGAACCACTAAAAAATGCAGGCACATCCCGAAGGTGAGCCTGCGTTTTTATATAAACTTCGGGTATTACACTTCAATCAGGTATGTCGTATTCCTTCCTGATTGCATTGATTGCCTTGTCTACATCCTTTTCATAAATAAGGTATGAAATATCAGTCTCGGAGGTAGTGACCAGCTTGATTTCGACGCCTTCCTGAGCAAGTATGGTAAAAAGGCGGGCTGCGACGCCCGGGATGTTTTTCATGCCTTCTCCGAAGACCTGAAGCTTTGTGTTGTCCGCGTCTATCTCTATACGAAGATCCTTTGCGTTCCTTTTAAAATCATTTAGAGCGCTCAACGCGTTAACAAGATCGTTCGCAGGAAGACTGAAGGATATGTTGATATTCCCGCGGAACGGAGGGGCCTGGCTTATCATGTCTATATTTATGTCCCTGCTCGCGATCACACTGAAAAGCTCAGATATCAGCTTTGTATCGTTAGGCAGCTTATCGATGGTGACAAGAGCTACATTATAGGTAACATTGATACTTGATACCGGTTTTGCCGACAATTTTCAACACCTCCGTCATAATCGACTTGTTATATTTTATTCCGCACTTATCAGATCATTCATGTCATAAAGCCCGGGCTTTTTGCCGCAGATGAATCTGGCGGCACGCAGGGCTCCTACCCCTAAAATATCCCTGGACATGGCTTTGTGGGTTATTTCGATTATCTCGTCATTGCCCGCGAACATAACCGTATGGTCGCCGACGATCGTTCCGCCGCGAATAGCATGTATACCTATTTCAGTTTTACTTCTCTTTTTTCTGCGTGAATGCCTGTCGAAAATGTATTCCTGTTTCTGATCGAGGATGGAATTGATCGAATCCGCGATCGCGAGCGCAGTGCCGCTTGGAGCGTCGAGCTTCTGATTGTGGTGCTTTTCGATTATCTCGATGTCAAAGTTCGGTTCAAGCAGCTTTGCAGCCTTCTTTACCAGATCTATAAGCAGGTTTATCCCAAGCGACATATTGGCTGAATGAAAAATCGGAATACTCCTGGATGCCTGCTCCATGATGCCGTTCTGTATCGGCGACAGGCCGGTGGTTGCAACAACGGCCGGAAGTTTTTTTCCAACCGCATAGGCTAAAAGTCCTTCGAGAGCCGCCGGATTTGAAAAGTCAATTATGACATCAACCTTTACATTACAGCTCTTGAGATCTGTAAAAACAGGGTAGGGGTTCCTGCCGCTATCTGCGATGTCATATCCTACAGCTATCTTCAGGTCGTCATACTGTTCTGACAGCCTCGTAATTACCTGGCCCATTTTACCGTTGCAGCCACTCATCAATATTTTAATCAAAGCCACACTCCCTATCTTTTGAATATAAGTCAATTCTCCGGTGTAGTCAGATCAAGCCGTAATTTTTCATCGCCTTAATAAGTATACCCTTGTTTGCGTCTGACATATCGACAAGCGGCATTCTGTTTTTACCCACATTCAGGCCCATAAGGTTCATTGCTTCCTTTACCGGGATGGGGCTGACTTCGATGAAAAGCGCCTTGATAAGCTCGAGCGTTGCCAACTGCAGCTTGCGGCTGCCTTCAATATCGCCCGAAAGATATTTTGCCGCCATGTCATGGGTATCGCGTGGAATGATATTGGCCATAACCGAGATTACCCCTTTTCCGCCTAATGACAGCAGCGGTACTACAAGCGCATCTTCACCGGAATAAACCGTAAAATCGTCTCCGCAGAGATTTATTATCTCGCCGACCTGGTTCAGATTGCATTCCTTGACGCCGACGATGTTCTCTATCTCCGATAGCTTCTGCAGCGTATCGGGGTTGATGTTGAGATTAGTTCTCGAGGGAACGTTGTATATTATCATCGGTATATCAATGTTATCGGCTATAACTTTAAAATGCTCGTATAACCCGCGCTGAGTGGTCTTGTTATAATACGGGCTGACGCTAAGTATCGCATCCGCTCCGACTTCCTGGGCCCTCTTGCTAAGGTGGATCGCATGCCGCGTATCATTGCTGCCGGTACCGGCGATAACGGGTATCCTTCCGTTAACTTTGCCGACGGCATACTCTATGACGGAAACATGTTCATCGTCCGGCATGGTTGACGCTTCGCCCGTGGTCCCGCAAATAACGATTGCATCGGAGCCTTCTTTAATCTGAAACTCCAAAAGCTCTCCAAGCTTTTCGAAATTAACACCGTCTTCAGTAAAAGGGGTTATGATAGCTACACCGGAACCGGTAAAAATACACTTCTTCATTCTTTTCATCCTTTCAGCTAGATAATGCCTCTTACAGCCAGCCTTCGGCCTTAAGCAGCTCAGCCATCAGTACTCCGCCGCCCGCGGCGCCCCTAATGGTATTGTGGGACAGGCAGGTAAATTTGTAGTCGAACAGATTGTCTTCACGCAGCCTGCCTACGGCAATGCCCATGCCATTCTCGATATTTCTGTCGAGTCTGGTCTGCGGCCTGTCAGGTTCTTCAAAATAGGTGAGAAAATGTTCTGGAGCACTGGGAAGCTTCAATTCCTGCGGCTTTCCCTTGAATTCCTTCCAGCAGCTCAATATTTCGTCTTTTGAGGGCTTGTTTTTAAATGTGACGTAAACTGCAGCCAAATGCCCGTCTGAAACAGGCACCCTGTAGCATTGCGCCGAAATTGCAGGTCCTTTTGCTAGGACGATCCTGTCTCCTTCGACAGATCCCCAGATCTTTAGTGGTTCCTTTTCACTTTTTTCTTCTTCTCCTCCGATATAGGGGATAACATTGTCCAGTATGTCCGGCCAGTCCTTGAATACCTTGCCTGCGCCTGATATGGCCTGGTAGGTGGAGGCGAGTATCTTTTCCGGACCGAAGCACATCAGTGCATGTACGGGAGGTACGTAGCTCTGCAGAGAACAGTTGGATTTTACCGCTATGAAGCCTCTTTTGGTACCCAGACGTTTTCTCTGTTTTTCTATAATTGCGGTATGTCCCGGATTGATTTCGGGTACGATCATAGGTACATCTTCGGTGAATCTGTGAGCGGAGTTGTTGGATATGACGGGTAATTCCGCTTTCGCATATTTCTCTTCCAATTCCCGTATTTCGTCTTTTTTCATGTCGACGGCACAAAAGACAGCTTCGACTTCATCGGCCATTTTATTGATTTCCGTGACATTTTTTACAACAATGCCTTTAACCTTTTCGGGCATCGGTATATCGAGCTTCCAGCGACCCTCGACGGCTTTTTCAAAAGGCAGCCCTGCAGATCTTTCACTTGCTGCTATTGCAGCTACTTCGAACCAGGGATGGTTTTCGAGGAGGGTGATAAAACGCTGTCCGACCATGCCTGTTCCGCCTATGATACCGACTTTCATTTTATTGCTCATCTCAATTCCTCCTAATCATGTTTTAAAGGAGATTAGCGCCGTAATGGCACTAAACGTAACGGAGCTAAACATCCTCTAATAATAAATTAACTGCTGGCAAAGTGCCAACAGTTCCAAATTTCAATGCCCGTCGTGAGACGGATCAGAACTGGCAGCGCTCCATCAAATACTTGATGACAGTTGCAGCGCTATTTGCGGCTACAACCAGGACACTGACCCGCAGGGGACTGTTCCTTCGGCAATTCACCCTTTTGCTCCGTTTCGCGGGACCCTGCGGTCCTCCGCGGCGCTACTGATGAGAATTGCACCTCTACCGTTACTTATGCTATTACAGTTTTAAATATAATAACATCGGTTCAAGGTATTGTCAATTGTTTTCTGTCGCAGCAATACCTTAAGCTTATATTACAAATTGGTTAAATTTCATCGAAATTGCTTTAAAAATGCCGATATAGAAGGAAGATGGGAATTTCATGTCGAATAAATATTGGTAAAGGCAAGGGATAGACAGTATCAGTCAAATACCAATGAGAAAGGCGCTTTTATGCTAAAGGGATTATTCAGAAAGGCGGCAGCAGCCTTGGTTGCGGCAGCCGTAATGTTATCTTCGGCACCGGTGCCTGCAAGCGCGGGCTCGATTCCCGATGTCGTCAGGGTCGGTTTATATTATAAAGACAGTTCCGTAAATACCGCGCAGTCCGTATTCGACCTGTCGGCACAGGCAGGTATCATGCTGGGTTTTCAAAGAGACGAAAATTTTACCGAGATATACAGGGCGTCTGGTCCGTCCGTTATTTATATAAGAAAGGACGGGTATTATTACAATTCCGGCAGCGGACTCAAGGAGTATGATCCGTCGGCGTCTCCTGCTTCAGGTATAAAGTATGGGCCGTATCATATCAAGATAGGAAGCGATTACAGCGACCAGGCAACTGCTTCGGCTCAGGCGGATTTGTACCGCCAGTCGGGCGTACAGGCCTTTGTTGCGTATGCCGACGTCTGGCAGGTTTGGACAGGTTCGTACGAAAGCGATCCGGCGGCGCAGACTGAGATGAACAATATTCGGAACCTGCTTGGCGAGCTTGGATACGCCGTTATTCAGCCGTCATCGGGCGGAGTTATAGCGGTCGACGGCCAGTACCAGCCGATTTGTGCTTTTGTCAGCGGCTCTGCCTTCTTCCAGGCGAGGCCGGCACCTGAAAATGATCCGCCTGTCATTAATATAAAAGGAAAACAATACAGAGGTGCAATTGAAGTAAAAAGACTTTCAACAAGTGACATGACGGTAATAAATGTTGTTACCATGCAGGAATATCTCTACGGCAATGTTCCTCCCGAAATAGGAGGCAAATCGCCGGCGGAAGCTTTGAAGGCCCAGGCTATAGCATCAAAAATGTATGTTATAAATAATATGGGCAAGCATGGCAAAACGGGTTTCGACGTATGCCCGACAACCAGCTGCCAGGTTTACAAGGGATTCAGCAGCGAGACTCCTCAGGGCAATGCGGCGATTGATGAAGTAAAGGACAAAGTCATAACCTATAACGGAAAACCAGCCGGTGCGATTTTCTATTTCGCTTCGGGCGGAGGTAGTACGGAAGATGTCAGGAACGTATGGGGATCTTCTTATCCATATCTGGTCAGTGTTGAGGATAAATACGAAAAAATATATACCTGGACAAAAACGCTGCGAGCATCAGATGTCAGGGCAAAACTTCCGGAGCTTGGCAATATTCTCGGGATTGCGATTACACAGACTGCGCCCCGGACGGGAAGAGTGACCGAGCTTGCTGTAACAGGCACGAGCAGGGGCGAACCTCAGTATTTTCCGCGAGAGAAGACAAGAACGCTGTTTGGACTTGACAGCCAGTTATATACGATTACTACCGACGCCGACGTTTTTGCGGCAACTCTATCCAATGCTCCAATAGCGTCCGCTGGCCTGCCGTCCGGAAGTATTGCGGATGCCTCGGCAAACATTGCGGAAAATGCTGTGGCTATTGCATATGCAAACGACACAGATGAAAACGGAATGAACAGTGCAAATAACTTAAACAGTGCAAACGGTGGGGATAGCGGAAACAGCAGTATTTCACCGGCCGGTAATACGACGCCGCAAAACGATCCCCATATACAGCTGCCGGCAAGTTCAACACCGCTGCGAACGCAGCTCGGAGGTAAAAAGGTAGTTACGGCTTCAGGAGTTGTAACTCTTACGGCCTCAAACAACAAGATCACCATACTGGGCGCGAACGGGAATACTAAGAAAGCGACAGTAGTGCCGGAGACATACACTTTTACGGGAAAAGGCTGGGGCCATGCGGTTGGAATGAGCCAGGAAGGCGCTATCGGCATGGGAAAAGCAGGCTTTACGTACGATCAGATATTGATGCATTTCTTCCAGGGTACTCAGATAGAAGGATAGATAAGGAAACTAGGGGGTAAACGGGCTACATAATGAAACTTGTACATATTGCAAAAACGTGCCGCAAGCCAGATTAAATACTGGACTTGCGGTTTTTCGTTTAGTGGGACTACAAGTTGCCATTATCTATTATTCTAGGAATGCATTAACACTGCAGACTAGACTAATAATTGGAAGTTTAGCATATTTACAGTTATAATAGATTAATAAGAATTCTATATTGGTATAATTTAGTGCGTCGAAGGTGGAATAATAGTAAAATTAGAATTGTTCCAAACCACAGTTAGGGAATAGGTCTTTGCAGTTCTTCATATGGAAATACCGCCGATTATGGACGGAGTTTCCCAGACGCTTGGGGGTTCCGTTCAAATTGTAAAATACGCATTACAAAAGAAATAGGAGGAAATAATATGTTAAACACGAAGCAGGTTGTGAATATCGACAATATTAAGTTATCTGAAGATAGGAAAAGCGTTATCATCATTGATCAGACGGAGTTACCGAACCGTATTACTTATCTGACGCTTGACAAATCTGAGGATTGCTTTGATGCGATATTGAAGCTTAAAGTAAGGGGCGCACCGGCAATCGGGATCTTTGCCGGATATTCGATGTATGTGCTGGCTCAGCAGTTTTGTAATGAAAGCTATGAAAATTTCAAAGAAAGATTCCATGCTCTAAAAGAGTATTTAAATTCTTCACGGCCTACGGCCGTTAACCTTAGCTGGGCGTTGAACAGAATGGAGCAGGTCGTTTTATCTCATGAGGGCCATAGCATAACTGAAATTGTGGATATACTCGGAGAAGAGAGTATCAAAATCCATCAGGAAGATATGGCAATGTGCCGTAGCATCTCGGAATATGGACTCTCGCTTATCAAAGACGGAGACGGCATATTAACTCATTGCAATGCCGGCCCTTTAGCAACATCCAGATATGGGACTGCTATCGGCCCCATTCTGTTAGGGCATGAATGCGGCATGAATTTGCATGTATTTTCTGATGAAACACGTCCGCTGCTTCAGGGTGCGAGACTGACCTCATTTGAACTGCAAAAGGCTGGTGTCGATGTCACTTTGATCTGCGACAATATGGCAAGTATTGTTATGAAAAACGGTTGGGTCAATGCTTGTTTCGTTGGCTGCGACAGGATTGCGGCGAATGGAGATTTTGCAAACAAGATTGGCACATCAGGTGTAGCAATATTGGCCAAGCACTACGGCATTCCGTTTTATACACTCGGGCCCACATCAACAATAGATATGAACTGCAAAACCGGTAGTGATATTAATATCGAGCTCAGAGATCCTGAGGAAATCAAGGGAAAATTCTATTTGGAGCCGATGGCACTGAAGGAGGTAAAATGCTATAACCCGGCTTTCGACGTTACGGATCATACGTTGGTTACGGGCATAGTCACTGAAAAGGGAATCTGCTATCCTCCTTATAATGAGAGCCTTAAAAAACTATTCAGTTAAGACCCGATTTTGCAAGCAAAGCTGAGTTGACACCACTATTTTATTTCTTCTTTCTATAAATATTACACTGTAGAGAACTTGGTTGGCTTATAGCCACAAAAAAACTGCAAACCCCTACCTGTTCGGAGTGAAAGCCGGAAGGCCTTTCTAGTTAAAGAGAAGGATAGATATTGTAAAATGCACGGTCTTCATGTATTATTTCTCTTGTAGTGGAAATATATAAGTAGATTTAGTGCATTTTTCATGCGCTTCGAGACAATGGAAGGCATTGCCGACAGAATATAGGAGAAAAATGAAATCCAGTGACTTTTATTATGAACTGCCGCAGGAACTGATAGCGCAGGAACCTTTAAAGGATAGAAGCAGCTCCAGGCTTTTGGTGCTTGACAAAAAAACAGGCGGAATCGAGCACAGGGTCTTCAGCGATATAAAAGAATATCTCAGGGCGGGAGACTGCCTAGTGATGAACGATACAAGGGTAATCCCGGCAAGGCTGCTCGGCGTAAGAGAAGATACGGGCGGAAAAATAGAGTTCGTACTTCTGAAAAATATCGAGGGAGATGTCTGGGAGGTCATATTGAAGCCTGGCAAAAGGGCGAAGCCCGGCGCAAGGTTCGTTTTCGGCAATGGAGATCTGCGCGCCGAAATAATCGAAGTGGCGGAAGGCGGAAACAGGCTGGTACGTTTCGAATATCAGGGTATTTTTCAGGAGGTTCTGGATAGGGTAGGCATTATACCTCTGCCGCCATATATTACGAAAAAGCTTGACGACGCCGAAAGATATCAGACAGTTTATTCGAAGTACCGCGGATCGGCGGCGGCACCGACTGCCGGGCTCCATTTTACACAGGCCCTGCTCGGAGAATTGGAACGCAGCGGCGTAGAACTGGCTTATCTTACACTGCACGTAGGACTTGGGACGTTCAGACCGGTCAAGGTCGAGAACGTGGAAGAGCATATAATGCATTCCGAATATTACATACTCAATGAAGACGCGGCAAACAAGATCAACAACGCAAGGTCGGCGGGCGGTAGGATAATTTCCGTTGGCACCACAAGCTGCCGCGTACTGGAGACCATTAGCTCCGAAGACGGGCATGTAAAGCCGTCGGAGGGCTGGACAAAAATATTCATTTACCCCGGATACAGGTTCAAAATCGTAGATGCACTGATTACCAACTTCCATCTCCCGGAATCGACTCTGATAATGCTTGTCAGCGCTTTCGCAGGCAAGGACAGTATAATGGAAGCTTACCGCACTGCGGTTGAAAACAGATACAGGTTTTTCAGCTTTGGAGACGCAATGCTTATCAAATAAGAGATACAGTGCTGATCAAATGAGTTGGATGAGCGATATCACGGCGTGTAAGCAACATTAAAAGGAGATTACAATGGCGGCTTTAAAATACGAATTGATTAAAAAGTGCAAACAGACAGGAGCAAGGCTAGGCGTGGTCCATACGCCGCACGGGTCCTTTGAAACACCTGTTTTCATGCCTGTCGGCACTCAGGCAACCGTTAAGGGAATGACTCCTGATGAGCTGAAAGAGATCGACGCAAAGATAATATTGAGCAATACCTATCATCTATATATGAGGCCCGGTAATGAACTGGTCCGTGAGGCAGGCGGACTGCACAGCTTTATGCACTGGGACAGGCCCATACTGACCGACAGCGGCGGCTTTCAGGTGTTCAGCCTCAGCGACCTGCGTAACATCACTGAAGAAGGCGTTACGTTCAAATCGCATATTGACGGCTCCAAGCACGTTTTTACACCGGAACTTGTTATGAAGATACAGAACGACCTCGGTTCGGACATTATCATGTCGTTCGACGAATGCATACCTTATCCGGCTGATCATGACTATGCGAAGAAATCCCTGGAGAGAACCACACGCTGGGCGAAACGCTGTAAGGAGGCTCATAAAAATACCGAAAAGCAGGCTTTGTTCGGTATTGTTCAGGGAAGCGTTTACAAGGATCTGAGGGAGCAAAGCGCAAGGGAGCTTGTCGAGCTCGATTTCCCGGGATACTCGATCGGTGGGCTAAGCGTAGGCGAACCGGCGGAAGATATGTACAAGATGCTTGAATGCACCGTGCCGCTCCTGCCGGAGGACAGGCCAAGGTACCTAATGGGGGTCGGAAGCCCGGATTATCTTATCGAAGGCGCCATCCGAGGTATAGATATGTTCGACTGCGTACTGCCTACGCGCATAGGCCGTAATGGAACAGTCATGACAAGCAGGGGAAGGATTATAGCGCGCGACGCAAAATACGCCAGAGATTTTTCGCCTTTGGATCCAGAATGCGACTGTTATGCCTGCAGAAATTATACCAGAGCATACATAAGACATTTGCTCAAAGCACAGGAGGTTCTAGGCATACGGCTGACTACCTGGCACAACCTGAAATTCCTTTTGGACTTGATGAAAAAGGTAAGACAGGCTATAATGGATGATAGACTTGGAGATTTCAGGAATGAATTTTTTGCAGCGTACGGTTATAAGTTATAAAAATTATGTGGGATTATTAAGGTTAAGAAACCTATAATAAAATATAAACAATAACGGAGGAAAACTTTTATGCCAACAGGACAGGGCGGCGGCCTTTTACTTACATTGGGCTACCTTGTATTTTTCATCCTGATCATGTACCTGATGATATTCCTGCCCCAGAAAAGAAGGGACAAGAAAGCCAAAGCTATGCTGGATGCAATGCAGGTGGGCAACCAGGTTACAACTATCGGCGGCGTTACAGGTAAGATCATCAACATCAAGGACGACGAAGTTACTATCGAGACCGGTGTTGAAAAGGCAAAAATCACTTTCAAAAAATGGGCTGTCAAAGAAGTCGTCAAACCGGTTGAATCCTGATTCGATCGTTTAAAATCCCAGGGACTGCAATAGGCGTCCCCGGGGTTTTTTATTTCGGAGCATGGTTGGACAATGCCCATTGGAATTGATTTGCCTGAGAGTTTTGTAACCGGTAAAGAAGTGTTCTATTCCTGCTCGCCGGCTAATATGTATATTGTATGATGCAATTATATGTATTCGCGTACAGGAGTGATAAACGTGCTCAAAACATCCAATTCGAATACCGGCGCCGCGGCAAATGAAAAAATGAGTCTGTTTTCTATATTGAAGGGGCTTATGGTTTCATACGTCATTACCATACCGGCGTTCATGCTTTTTGCCCTGATACTGGCCAACACAGATTTCCCGCAGCGACTTACCACCCCGGCCGTTGTGGTTACTACACTCGTCAGCGTACTTACGGCGGGCGCAATATCCACTAAGGGCGTACGTAACAGAGGCTGGCTCAACGGAAGCATCGTAGGCCTGATCTATATGATAATACTGTACATTTTAAGCAGTCTCGTTTACAATGACTTCGCCATCGACAAATATGTCGTGACAATGACGATAATAGGCGTTCTTGCAGGAGCCATCGGAGGCATTGTCGGCATCAATGCCAAGGTTACGGCAAAATACAAACACGCCTGAGTCCTTATGGAATTATTTTAATAAAAACATGCGAGGTACCTTGTTCACTTGTTGGGCAAGGTACCCTTTTTTACGGGATAGCAGAATTACTGCTTGCTTATCTCCGCTTCTAAGCACTTCTCAGCACATTTCTGAAGATATCAACCCTCTTATCGTTTGCCCGAAATATAGAAAATAGTAGTAATAATGTAGAATAATGTGCTAATATGAAAACATGCCTTGACTTCAGCTAGATCGCTATTATCAGACACCCTACGCAGATACTATATAATTCTAAGAAATGCACAACGCACACATCGCAGATGCCAATGAAATGGTATAATATTCGACACGCATCGCAAATTCCGATGCCGGATATAGGTAACATCACACAAGTCAGAACAGCAGTAATTAGCTGAAATCGAGCGCTGTTGACCGTGACATTGTGTCACGAACATTTCAAAGCATAGTGTCTAGAGAGCTAGATTTTACATGAATATTTCTAGTACTAGACTAATAAGTAAAGGAGGATATCTAAATGGACGAAAAGCTTATAGCACCTTGTGGGATGACTTGTTGTGATTGCCTATTCAGACAAGAAAGAATATACGAAACCGCAAAATCTTTCAAAGCAGCAATTAACGAATTGGAATATGATAAATTTCTGTTGCATTTTAGTAGAACAAATATACCTTTCTTCAACGAATTTAAAAGGTTTCCACAGTTTTTAGAATTGTTGGACAAAATAATTGCTTTACAATGTGAAAATGTTTGCATGGAAGCCCGAGGATGTTCAGTTCCAAGTGCGGATAAAGTTTTCGGTGGAATAGTTAAGGCAACACATAAGTGTGATGTTTTATTATGTATAGAGTCAAAAGGATATGAAGGATGTTGGAACTGTGATGAACTTGAAGAATGTGAAAAAAAGAAGTTGTTCAGATCTACATATGGAAACGTACCGGTAGAGAATTGTAAAATTATTAGAGATAAAGGTAAAGCAGCAGTTGAACCAAGAGAAAACAAGTACTATATATGGCAGCAGGAAAATAAATAGTTAGCTTTAAGGTCGCCACATCCGTGTGGCTCTTGCTTTACGGGACGTCTGGCATCAGCTAACAAGGCTTTCCCGCAAGGCTCGCTGGCCTGATTAAAAGGAGAACGGTTACGGAGTGCGAGCAGAAATGGGAAGCCAGCACCATACCGGTTCACCAAGTCGAGGTGTCACTACGGTTCATCGGCGTCGGGAAATCGGGCCGATATATGACATTGCCAGCCCAGTTACGGCGCCTGGGCTCTGCCGTCGGGCGAAAATTGACGCTCTGCACATTATATAAGAGCATAGTAAGGAGAAGAAATAATGGAACTTATTATTAAAAAACTGACGGAAGAATATGCAAAGCAACTTTGTGAATGGAAGTATAATGCTGAATATTCGGTATATAACTTTGCTCCATGGGATATAGCAGTTCAGCAAAAATGGTCAATTGCTGATCCAAAAGCTAGAGAATCCGATTTTCGTTCTGTCACTAATAAACAAGGAGAATTTGTCGGATTTTTTCGGATGACAAAGGATAAAGATGAAAAAATCGAAATTGGCTTAGGGATGAGGCCGGAGTATTGCGGACTTGGTATTGGAAAAGATTTTGTAAAAATAATTACTCAATATGTAAGAGCTTATTATCCAAACTGCCTTATATATATGGAAGTTAGGACATTTAATATTAGGGCAGTTAAGTGTTATGAGAATTGTGGATATACGGTTATTTTAAAGCATCATATGGATTTCCCCTGGGGTAGTGATGATTATTATCATATGGAGTATAAAAATGAGTAAAACATAAAATGCAAAGGAAATCCGGCCTTGACTCCGCCATGCGGCCGTAGGATGAGCAAAACTTCACATAACATAGCAGTCGGCGCAAGGGCACGGCAGCAAAAAGCAAACGTCTCCTCCGCCATTCGACTGTAGATCGAGCAGTGCCACAATTGCTTTTATATACTGGAGGATAAATTAAATGGATATATTATTGCAAGAAATTAAGAAAGAGGATACAAACGTATTATTCCAGTTATTTCAGTTGTTTTCATATGATACAAGTGAATTTAGTAAAAAAGATGTTGAACGAGATGGTTGCTTTCATGGTTATGATGTTTCTGAATATACTACTGCATCAAACTATATTTCGTATTTTATAAAAGCAAATGAAAAGATTGCTGGATTCGCAGTCATTAGAATTGAAAAAGGTTTAACATACCTAAGACATTTTTGGGTTTCAAGAAAGTATAGAAAAAGAGGTATAGGAACTAAGGCAGCTTTTATGATATTTGATATGTGTCAGGATAAATTTCGAGTATCAACTATGGATTTTAACAAACCTGCAATAGAGTTTTGGAGAAAGGTTTGTGGAAGATATACAGATGGGTACTATAATGAGTTAAGAAGAAGTGATGATAAAGGTCCACAATTTGAATTTTATAAAAGCCCATAAAAGCAAGTTTAGGGATGCACGTCCGTGCATCTCTGGCTTCGCAGGCCCGAGCCCATTTGTAACAATGTATGGCTCTCTCACAGGTATTACTTTGGGGTCCGGCTCAAACGGCGTCAGCAATGCCGGACGTTATTTAGAAATGATATAGTAAAAATGCATAGAAGAACAAATGTTCGTTTCTGTATTGATAGTCGTTAGCTTATGGTATATAATGGATGAAGGTGCAAACTCAGGTTATAGTTTACGGATTTTGCTTTTCAGTTCCTTCCTGTAGGTTCCTGAATATAAGGACGGTGACGTTATAGTTGCTGCAGGGAATCTACTAAGGAAGGAGGTGGTAACATGAGCAGTGTATTGTACACCAACATCGGGTTTGCTGTTGTCTGGTGTATGAAATACATATTCATCCCTTTGGGAGTAGCTGTACTTGCAAGAGTTATTGTAGACAAGCTACTAAAGCCACATCCGGAAAGACAAAGAAAAAAACGGTTTAATAAAAACCGTTTCAAATAAGTCCCTAAATTAACCTGACAGCAACAAGCGTCGCCGTCCTTATTTATATTATAGCACGTAATTAGTAGATGTAAACATGCGTGTTTATAAAAAATTGGTATATATGTAAGATACAAGACAGCAGGACGTATTTAGGTGATGCCGTCCGTGGCATCCTCTGAGCCAGAGGGGCCTCATCCATCACATAACAAAGCAGTCAGCGCAAGGGTGCCAGGGGAAAGCCATCTAGCCTTATACCATTGACAGTCAGAAGCGCGAGCAGTGCTACACCGATTTACTGGGGCTGGTCGCAGGCGAAGCCTGCTGCTCGTCCATGCATCCTGGGCTGGTCGCAGGCGAAGCCTGCTGCTCGCCCATGCAACCGGGGTGCGAGCACCGCCAGGGAGAAGGGCTTCGAGGGTCTCACTTATCGGCGTCACGACTGCGGAGACGTTATTCGAAATACCATCTGCCAGTGTTGCCCGGGCATAGCGGCCGACGGGCGAAATTGGACGCTTTGTGAAGTAATAGAGAATATTTATTTGAAGTGGAGAGAGCTTTATGAAAAAAGTAGAAATAACTGTTTTGAAAAAACATTTTTATGAGAATCTAGCAGATGCGTACCTCACAGAAGGGCGTGCTGTTGGCCCATGTCCCTTACTTGAAGAAGGTGATACCTTTTTATTTGAAGGTAGTGCAGTTATGCCAAAAGGTTTTTGCCCTTGGGCTTGGATCGATATTTACAGGGGTGTTAGCGCAATTTCGTTGGGTGCTACTTGTTCTCCTTGGTACAATAAAGATGGTTTGCAAATACTGTGCTGTACTGATGGTGTTAGACCTGTTATTTTCTCAGTAAAAGCTATCGAAGAATAAATAATTAATTTTTTAGAAAAAGAAATATTGGAAAGAAGGGAATCCGGTCTTGACTCCGCCGTACGGCCTGAGGATGGGCGGTACTTTACATAACAATGCTGCCCGCGCAAGGGGACACAAGGTCTGAGTTCTTGATTTGGATCCTGAAATAAAGGTCCCTGCAGTAAACCGCATTCCTTCGCCGGGTGCGAGCGCCGCCAGGGAGAAGGGCTTTGCGGGTCACAGCTTATCGGCGTCGCTGCTGCTGAGACGTTACATAAAATCGCGCAGGTTACGCCGCCACATCGTATGGCGGACATTTATAGAATAAATTTGAAGTAACGGAGTGGACAGATATGCGTACAATTACTTTAATTCCTGGAGACGGCATAGGACCTGAGGTTGCATTTGCAACGCAGAAGTTGATAGATGCATCGGGCGTAAAGCTGAATTGGGAGATTCAAAATGCAGGGTCTCAAATGATTGATCAATTCGGGACACCTTTACCTAAGTCAGTTACAGATTCTATTATCAAGAATGGAATTGCATTAAAAGGCCCTATTACTACTCCTGTAGGTGAAGGCTTCAGAAGTGTAAATGTTGCCCTTAGAAAGGATCTCGATTTATATGTAAATTTGCGTCCAATTAAAACATATCAAGGGATTCCTTCAAGGTATGATGACATTGATATTGTCATAGTAAGAGAAAATACTGAGGATTTATATGTAGGAATTGAACATATGGTAGGCGAAGACGCTGCTGAGAGCATAAAAGTATTTACTAGAAAAGGGTGTGAAAGAATTTGCAGATATGCTTTTGAATATGCGAGAAGGGAACGAAGAAGGAAAGTAACAGCT
>DATALQ010000030.1:0-34206 GCA_036260935.1 Clostridia bacterium | reverse complement strand
GGAGGATAAGTAATGTTTGCTGCGAAAAACAATATTATTGTTAAGATAAATAAAGATCACACTGCGTATTCCATAATGAACCCAGTTTCAGGAAGCTTCGACCTGATGAATGAAGATGAATATGCCATGCTTCAGAAGGCTTTTGACGGAGAGCGGGTTGAACGTGACTTCGAGGCCTATCTGCTTGAACGAGGGTATGCCTATAATAGCAGAGAAGAGCATGATGCAGCGGTAGAGAGGGCGTATTCCGCATTTAACGACGAAATAGCCAACTCCCAGATTCAGCTCATGCTTGTTCCGACCTATGGCTGCAACCTTGCCTGTACCTATTGCTACCAGGGCAGAGGCGGTGATTCGGACAATGCGGTACCTGTTGTTTCGGGAAGTCGGCCCAGCCTGATAACAAAAGAGGTTGTCGATGCATTTTTTGAATATGCACGCAAGAATTTTTCAGATACCCATATAAAGCCATTCATAACGCTGTTCGGAGGCGAGCCGCTGGTAAACTCTCCCGCACAGAGAGCGATAGTAAGCTATATCGTCGACAGATGCGCCGAAGAGGGTTACGAATTTTCAGCCGTTACAAACGGTTATGATTTTACCGAGTTTGTCGGTATGCTGAAAAAGGTCCGTGTCAAGGAAATACAGTTTACACTGGACGGCAGCAGGGAGATACATGACAGCCGCCGTGGGACCGCAAACGGAAAAGGCACGTTCGATAAAGTAATTGCCGGGATCGGAGCGGCCGTAGACAATGGTTTCCCGGTCAACCTAAGAAGCGTCGTCGATCTGGAAAATATAAGGGATATAGTCAATCTTGCCGAATTTCTCGATGAAAAAGGCTGGCTCGATCTGCCGCCAGAATTGTTCAAAACACAGATAGGAAGAAATTACGAGCTCTTCGACTGCTATGCAAAACCACAGCATCTGATGTCACAGGCAGAGCTATGGAGCGAGTTTGCCACACTGAGCAAAGAATATCCTGTCCTGGCCAAATTCCACAGGCCCGACTTTAAAGGAATAAGGCACCTTGTCGATACCGGAGACATGTATATGGCCAGTTTCGATACATGTCCCGCTGCCAAGACGGAATGGGTCTTCGACTTGAACGGCGAAATCTACGGCTGTACTGCAAGCTGCGGCCGCGAAGAATATCTGCTCGGGACCTTCTGGCCCGAGGTATCGCTTAATGAAAACGCTGTAGCTGCATGGCAGAAAAGGAATGTAAAAAATATACCCGAATGCAGAGACTGCAAATACGACGTCATCTGTGGAGGCGGCTGCGGAGTCGTTGCTGCCAACGGAAACGGCGGAAACACACTGGCGCCTGATTGCAGGCCTGTACAGGAGTTGATCGAGACCGGCGTCAAATATTATATTGACGAAATCATGCAAATGTCCGGCGATGATCAGGCCAATAACCCGGCAGATAAATCGGAAGCCGGTCCGGACTGCGGTCAAGCCGACGAACCGGAGAACGAAGCGGCAGCGTGCACCTGCTGTGCGCCTGCTCCGGAGAGCACTGAAAACAAGCCGGTAATAAACGTCTGCTGTGCGCCGAAGAAAACCGAAGGCTGTCTGATTTGCGGCAGTGAATTGGTTTACACAAGCGGGGCAGTTAAAAAAGAATTTTGCGTCATTTGCGGGCGCGAGTTTGAAAGTAATGTCAAATGCAAAAACGGCCACTATGTCTGCGACGCCTGCCATAGGTCCGACATTCTTGAAAAAGTTGAAAAGCTTCTTCAATCGAGCATGGAAAACAACCCGGTCAAGCTTGCAAAGAAGGTTTTCGGACTGGCAGGACTGAATATGCACGGACCTGAGTATCACAGCATAGTTCCGGCCATACTGGTCGCCGCCTGGCAAAACAACAGCGGTAAAAAAGATGCTTCCAAAATAAGGGAGGCTATACGTCGCGGCACAGATATCAAAGGTGGTTCCTGCGGTTTCGGAGGGAACTGCGGCGCAGGCGTTGGCGCAGGCATAGCCGTATCGATCATTGAGGGCGCAACACCCATGTCCGGTGTGGGGCGCAGCGCTGCTAACAGGGCAACGGGCCAGGCACTCATCGATATAAGCATGAATGTCGGACCAAGATGCTGCAAACGTGAAGCGGTGACTTCGATCGAGTCCTTTATGAAATCAACGGATTATTTCGCCGGTTTCAGCGGGACAAAATATATTTGCTCACAGTATGGAAAGAATAAAGATTGCATCCATCAACGCTGTCCCTACTTCCCGTCTGCAAAGCAGGCGTAATTTCCAAAGCTTTTACGACAGAAGCAATTCATAGGGTGGATCACAAAACAGCGACATTAATAAGACGTGTAATGAAAGGATGATATAAAATTGAGCGATAAAATACTGCATATAAACAGCGGCGAATTTGAGGGTACAGTCCTTAAAAGCGACATTCCGGTTATCCTGGATTTCTATTCGGAAGACTGTGCCCCATGTGAAGTATTGGCCCCCATATTTGAAAAAATGGCTGGAAAATACGGTCGGCATATAAAATTCGTTAAAATATTAAGGCAGGCCAACCGCGAATTTGCCAAAAGCCTTAATGTATCCAGCAGCCCTACCGTGTTGTTTTTCAAGGATGGCAAGGAAATCGGTTCAAGACTCAACGGATTTTTAAGCAAGCCTCAGGTAAGAATGGCAATAGAAGAAATCCTCGGAGATGTGATACCAAAGGAACCCATGCAGCGCGTCGATTGTGATGTCCTGATACTCGGAGCCGGGTCCGCAGGATTAACCGCAGGTATTTACGCCGCCCGTGCAAAAATGAACACTGTGATAATCGATGAAAGCGTACCCGGAGGACAGACAGCTTCCACTTATCACGTGGCTAATTATCCGGGAACGCCGGGAGTAGTCAGAGGCAAGGAAATAATAAGCAATATGCGCGGGCAGGCATTATCCTTCGGAGCCCGGATAGACGATCTCAAGGAAATAGCCGAGGTGAAGCTTCAGGACAAAATAAAATATGTTCGCACCGAAGATACCGAGTATTACGCCAAAGCGATCATCATCGCATCCGGTGCCAGGCCGAGGGCGCTTCCCGCGGAAAACGCAGACGAGTTCAAAGGCCGCGGTGTGCATTATTGCGCCACCTGTGACGGTTCAATGTACCAGGACAGGAAGATAGTCGTCGTAGGCGGCGGCAATTCGGCTGTTGAAGAAGCAGTATTCCTCACCCGGTTTGCGTCGCATGTGACCATAATACACCAGTTTGATAATTTCCAGGCCTCGAAGACCGCGCAGGAGGAAGCGTTTAAAAGTGATAAAGTAGATGTCATATGGGATTCCGAAGTGCGAAAGGTTAACGGGGAGGGGCACGCACTCACCAGCGTTGTTATAGAGAACCTCAAAACCAAACAACTGACGGAAGTGCCTACAGAAGGAGCGTTCGTGTATATCGGCACAGAGCCAATGTCAAAAATGTATGCCGGTCAGATAGGTATGGACCAATGGGGCTATATTAAAGCCTCGGAAGATACAAAAACAGATATTGACGGCGTTTTTGCGGCCGGAGACATACGTACCAAGCCCATCCGCCAGGTCGTAACCGCAGCCTCCGATGGAGCTGTGGCGGGAATAATGGCAGAGAGATATGTGGTAAGCGCTAAGTAATATTCTCACAGCACTCCAGGTCTCCGATAAAGCTCTGCGCTTCCGTGAACCTTGAGAAAATCCGCCTTTTCAGTACAATTACTGAAAGAAGCGGGTTTTTTGTTATAAAAATCCCATTATTGGAGATAGATAATGGGAAAGGCAACTGAGACCATATAATAAACCAAGAAGAACAACATATGAAAGGTGGAGATTATTTGTTCAAACTGGAACTGGATGATAAGGAGATCACTCTACTCAAAATGTCAATCCATCACTGCCTTGAAACCTGCAAGGACGGAGGCAGCAGAAACGGCTGTTCGGACTGTGCCGCTCTCGAGGAAGTACTCAAAAAACTTCCCTGAAATTATTTGCTTCCCTTATCGTCCTTTTTGCCTTCAAAAAAGGACAATATAAACGACGCAACGCATAAAACGATTGCCGCATACAATTCCGGACGATTGTTGTTTACGGGGCATACTCCAGCCGGGAGCCTGCCCCTTTGCACGTATATGTTCCAAAGGGCATATATGCCCAGAGCGCCGCCGATAAACATAAAAGCATTGCTGTTGTACTTTATAATGTTTATTTTCGTCATGTCTCTCCTATAGCTCCCATCGGGCAAACTGTAAACATCAAAATTACCGAAAGGCAGGTTGAAGATTCATCTGCGCTTCAGCATGTAATTGATACCCTTGACATACCCCATAGGGGTATAATACAATTATAATGTAATTAAAAAATATTTCAAGCATAAAAGGAGTTAATCATAATGGGGAGAGCAACTATGAAAAAGAAACTGATTATTAGCGGCATGACTTGCATGCACTGCGTTATGCATGTGCAGAACGCTTTAAAGAACGTAAAAGGAGTGGTCGACGCTAAAGCCGACCTTAATGCTAAGAATGCGATAATAGAGTTTAACGGTAACGTAGACGACATGCAACTGAAGGCTGCAGTCGCTGATGCGGGCTACGAGGTTACGGGAATTGAGAATATGTAGCAGGCTGCGGTTATAAATACTAAAAAAGGGGCTACTGCTGCCAAAGTAGATGAAGTCCATATCAGTTGGCCGCATTTCCCCTCAGCGTAAGTATTTCAGATGCAGCTCCGGACAAAAGCAGACCGGCAGGTACAAAAGATATCTGCCGGCTATTGATATGCTCACTGCAATCAAGAATTCGGTTATTTCAGGCCAAGACCTTTCCTTTTCAATATTATGTGGGCCTCAATGGCATTGGCAACCTCTTTGGGGTCGTCTCCAAGCGCAACCTTTCCGCCCGTCAGTCCCTCGATGTCTTCGGTGAGCAGCTTGACAAGCTGCGGCGCGCCTGTGATGAACGGCGTCGGCGAAAGGTGTGTGTAAGCGCCGTAAGCAACGGCAAATACGCCGTCGATGGTAGCCTTCTGTTCCATCCATTCGGGTGCCGTCACCGCTATGGGAAGATCGGGGATATCGACCTTGAGATGTTCGGCAAGCGCTGTGACAAGCATGGATATCCTTCCTGTATCCGTACAGGTACCAAAGCTAAGCACAGGCGGAATTTTCAGCATTCCGCAGACCTCTCTCAAGCCATTTCCCGCCATCTCCCCTGCCTCCGGACTACAGAGCCCGGCTACCTCGAGCGCATGGTTGCCGCACCCGCCGCTCACGACCAGTATGTCCCTACCGATCAATTCCCTGGTCAGGTTTATCGTATTCCAATCCTGAGGTCCGTTGCGCAGGGTTGAACAGTTGGCCAGAGCAACCACGCCCTTTATTTTACCCGATGCAATCACTTCAACCAGGGGATCGAGCTTGTTGCCTATCGCCTGCAAAACAGCCTCTGTTGAAAAACCCGCAATAGCCTTTTGAATTTTTTGCGGTACCTTCGGACTTATATTGCCATGCCTTTTTTTGAAATTGGCTATGCCGAGTTCGATCAGCCTGTCGGCCATTGCATTGACTTCCTGGGGATTATACGGCATTTGCTGCTGAAGTCCGGGGATTCCGATTATGGTACTTACGCTTACCAGCGTTATCTGATATTTTTCAGCATAGCAGTCTATAGCTGGCGGCGAGCAGTTTTCTTCCATTGCCAGGACATCGACAGTACCGGTGGCAAGCATAGGCTCGATCGTCAGCCAGTTGCCCATCAGTCCGACAAACACCTCGTCCATTTCAAACCTTTGCAGCAGTTCCTGTCCGGTTTCAATGGAACCTACCACCCTCAGGCCTTTTGCACCGGCGTCCCTGGCCCTTTTCTGCACCTCGGGCGTCCTGGCCTTCAGCAGCGTTGCAACACCTGCCCAGGGCTGATGCCCATTGAATACAAGATTAACATAGTCCGGATCCATTATGCCGAGATCCGTATTGACCTCGTGCGGCATCGGGGTTCCGAACAATATATCCTGCACCATTTCAAGGCCTATCTGGGCAGTATAGATAGTGGACAATCCGAGTCTCAAAGCTTTTTTCGCAAGCGATACATAATCACCGTCCACATTTGTGAGGCAGCTGGCAACGCAGTTCTGCTCTTCATGAATAACGCCGGCAGGGTAAATATTGAGGCGTTTCCACACCTCTTTGCGCTTGGAAGGCGCAAAGGCTTCCACCATTATGCTCGGCTCATCCGGACCTTTGGCCATTTCGTCGTTGAGCAGATCAGCAAGTTGGACTGCCATTTTGTTTTTATCCCCGTCCTCCGGGATTCCGACCATACTGCACATCCATTTAAGCTTGCCTTCGTCAGCTATACCGAAAGGCGTTCTCCCCTGCGCGGTCTCCCTAAGTGTGCGGTAAGCCTCGTACGCATGATGGCTGTATGTGCCCGCTCCCATAATATTGTGCAGGAGCAGTTCCCTCATAGCCATGGCGTCTCCGCCGATTCCGCAGACTCCCTTGACCTGCCCGCCTTTTTCATTGATCCTGCACGGCCCCTGCGAACAAAGCTTACAGCTCAAACCCTGCAGACAGTATTTGCATCTGATTTTTTCCTGAAGCATCCAACGATCGAACACGTTGGTCATGCCGTCTTCCCTTATCCTCTTGAGCATCTCCTCCACAGAATCGTGATAGCTGACCCGGCCTTCAACCTTTTCCAGTATTGTCTCTCCCATATAAATTCCTCCAAAGATTTTATATGATGAGTTTTTACTGATTTCTTCATATTATGTATCTGCGTAATCCGGGAAACAAGCTGCAAAAAGCGTAGAAACGCAGGGACGGTTCTTTTGTTTCGTTTCGTGAAGAATGAAACGAAAGAACCGTCCCTATGTTTCGTTTCCCTATGCTTCAGACTGGGAAAAGGCCTGACTTATGCCTCACGGATCGCTCCCATCGGGCAAAACATAACGCACTTTTTACACTTGATGCATTTCTCCTGATCTATCTCAGGCAGTCCGTACCCGTTCTGTTTTATGGCGCCGGCAGGACATACCCTCACCGCGGGGCACGCATGATTCTGCGGGCACCTTCTCTTATCAACCGATATATTCATGCTTCTGATTTCCTCTCTTTCAAGCTTGGATTTACAAACATTATATACCCCATGGGGGTATATTGCAAACGCCATTATTTTCAGACTCTGTTTCAAAAGCCGTGTCGGTTACGTGTGTAGGGTTATAATCGGTATGAAATAATATGAAATAGACAATTTAAGAATTTTACGTTATAATATACCCTGCGGGGGTATATTATAACGTAAACAATTTGAAAGCAGGTGACGCATTGGCCCCATATATACTTACCTTTACCGAAGGGATTCTTACTTTTATTTCGCCATGCATCCTGCCCATGCTGCCCATATACTTTCTGTACCTTGCAGGTTCTGCCATTTCTCCGGCCTCTGTTGGCCAATCAGGCTCGGCAGGCACACCGGGTTTGCCCGGCAGCTCGTATACTGGCAAAAACAGGATACTTACCAACGCACTGGGCTTCGTGGCGGGGTTTACAATTGTTTTTTTAGTCCTCGGGGCAGCAGCGACAGCACTGGGACATTTCCTCGACAGCAACCGCATGCTCGTTCAAAGGCTCAGCGGCCTTGTAATGATCATCTTTGGACTTAATTTTGCAGGAATCTTCAAAATAGGATTTCTGAATATGGAAAAAAGATTCAGCTACAAGGCGGAAAATCTAAAGTTCCTAAGCTCCATGGTTTTCGGGATGGTCTTCAGCTTCGGCTGGACACCCTGTCTCGGCGCGTTTTTAGGCTCCGCTCTGCTGCTTGCCGGTAATTCGGGGACAATGCTTGAGGGTATATCTCTGCTACTGGTCTATTCGTTAGGGCTCGGCATACCTTTCATCATATCCTCGATGATTCTTGAGCAATTGAAGGGAGCCTTCGGCTGGCTTCAAAAACATGGCAGGATAATCACCGCAGTTTCAGGCATACTGTTGATTGCAGCGGGGCTGCTGGTATTCTTCGGCATTTTTAAGTATTTGAATTAAAGACCAAGGGGAGGAACGATCGATGAGAAGATCATCCAATATAATTATATGGGTCGCTGCACTCGTTTTAGTGATAGGTGCCGCATATACCTACTATTCCAGGAATAAAACCGAAGGCGCAGGTTTGCTCCCACAGCAAAATCAAAGCAGAACAGGCGTAACTAATCAGCTGCCCGGCGCCTCGCAGCCCGAAACCACCCAAAACGGCAGTCTTCAGGGAAGCACGGCACAGACCGGGACATCCGGAAATGAAAAAACGCAGACGGAAAAGGTCATGGCGCCCGACTTTACACTGAAGGATACAGACGGCAATTCCTTCAAGCTTTCGGATTACAAAGGTAAAATCGTGATACTCAATTTCTGGGCGGTATGGTGCAAATACTGCAAGCTTGAAATGCCGGACCTGAACAAATTGAACAAGGAGCTTGAAAAGAAAAACGAAGCTGTATTGCTGGCCATAGACGTGCAGGAATCGGCCGATACGGTCAGAGAGTACCTGTCATCAAACGGTTTCAGTCTAAAGGCACTTCTGGACGAAGATGGTTCCGTAGCCCAGACCTACGGCGTTTCGGGATATCCGACCACCTTAGTAATAAATCCGGACGGTTCCATTTATGCTTATACAACAGGAGAGACCGACGAGGCAACCCTGCTGAAGGCAATAGACATGATAAGAAACGGAGAATCCTTGAAATAGCAGCGGCTCCCGGCGATAAACTTCAGCCGTATCAGTCGACAAACCTCATGAAGCTCTGCATTGTTTTCGCAAGCTCAGCCATGGCTTTGTCCTTGTCCTCCGCCGTCGCTGCGTTATGTATGCAGGTCATCGAATGCTTTTCCAATATAAGGCTGCCTGTCTTGTTGATAGCCGCCCTGACTGCCGCCACCTGTGTAAGTATATCGGAGCAGTTCTTGTCCTCTTCTATCATTTTCTGTATCCCTTTTACCTGACCTTCGATCCGTCTCAGCCTTTTCAGTATTTCTTCCCTGGATTCCGTTTTCATTTCATCCATTGCAGCGCCTCCACACTATTAAAGGGTATAGCGATATTATACAGTAGAAGCAAAAACAGTGCAATTCAGGACGGGATTCTATGCGCAAAGGGTACACATACCGAAGGATACACAGGCCCTCAGTTGTTCGCATATGCCTTCATACTCTTTTATTGTAATACCGTACTTCTCAAGTATCTCGAGCTTGGGCTTTACAGGCTCGAAAATCATGTTTCCGCAGCTGTTGGGCCTGTTTTTGTCCGGGGAACAGTCCGATTTCCGTCCAAAATCCTTATAGTCTGCTTTAATGCCGTTAATTTTAAATAATTTAGTATCGCATATGGTACTGTAGACATCCAATTCAATTTTCATACTTGTTCCCTTTCTTTTATATATTTTTGTTAATTGTTTATCAATATGATTCTATAATGGTTGACGATATGTAACAATCAATTCGTGATTGCCTGCTGCAGGGGTTTTTCCGCATCGATATTATTAGATATGGTTTATGAAAAGACTTCTCTATGTTCCGTTAAATCAAATACCCCCTATACGGCTAACCGTCATAGGGGGCATCGCAAGATAGCTGTTCTTCTGCGCCGGTAACCGGCGCCTTACTCGGTAAGGTGATCCTTAAGAATCACAATGTGACAGCAAAAAACATAACTGATTATACTATACAAACTCGATCGAGTCCATACAATCAGGCGAGCTGTCGAATTTTCTGAGTAAACTTGTTTTTCCGGCGCATCGCTTCACCGGTGAATGCTTCGAACACTCCCTGAGGTCTTCGATATGCCTTTGGATCTCCTGCTTCAAGACATCGGCCTGATTTTCGGAGTACGGGATGAAATGATCAAGACCGATCAACTTATTCACAAATATTGTTCCTTCAGTTGTTTTCACAACCTTTATCTTTATTTTGGAGCTGCCGTAGCTGATCAGTTTCCCTGCCAGATTAAGGCTGCCCAGGTCATCGGCCTTCATTGTAGCACCGCATTTGGTACATATGAATATGTCTCCCGCAAATCTGTTCTGTTTCGAATAAAAACCGCATTCATGACACCTGTAGAATAAATCGGTTGAGCTTACCTTTATGGGCGGAGGCAAGCCATTATCGGTCAGCTTATAGCCCAATAGCTCCGTAAGGCGGATATAGGTCCGGCAATTGTATATAGGCCGGCATTCTTCGCCGCTTTCATTATTCCAGCTTATACCGTCGCCTGTTTCAGTCAGATTTTCCAGGACAACCTGAGATCTGTTCTTCTGTGCAATACTTACAATAAAGTTGGCCGCCGAATGCAGTTCGTTCAAGTGCACATACCCTTTACCGTCATTTCCCCCTGCGCTTCGGATACTGCCCGAATCTATGACACCGCCGGTCATATCAACTATGGAATAATTAAGACTGTTTTTCAGTCCCCTGCTGACTCCCATAAATGTTTCCGCCGTTACTTGTCTGATTTCACCCGACGATATGCTCACAGCAAGGTAGAAATCCCCTCCCTGTTTCATGAGCCTCGCAGTCCTCAATATGCAGGGGTCTGCAAGCGCTTCCCTTAAATACCCCTCCTGATATTTGCCGAAGGAAAGAGGTACGATGATATAGGTCGCTCTATTTGATTTGCTTTCAAACATGCCCCGTTCGGCGCATACATACTCGAGACTGCTCTTTTTGGATCTCCCGTTATCCAGGGGTCTGGCGGATTTCCTGTTCATAAGGTACAGCTTTGCGTAGAACCTGTCCTTATCCTTATCGTAAAGCAGGCAGTAGCTCCTTTTGGTGTCGTACCTGCAGAAATAAAGGGGTCTTTCCTTGAAACGGCCCAACCTCGGAAACCGGGTTTTGGAACCTGTATCCTCCAGATTGAGATAACCTGCCATAGTCATGCCCAGTTCGAACTTCAAGGAGTCCTTGAAGGGTTGGATATTGAAGCGGTTGAGCTCTTCTCCCAAACCGCCGTCAACCCATTTTAAAAGCATTCCTGCCTTGTAAGTGCTATCGGGGAGCCCGTATTTTTCCCTTATGTCCGATATTTCGCTGCGGGCTCTATCAACAAGAAATCTGTAAGCCGTATTATAGTTGGAGATGGCTTCATCGAGGATCCTTCGTTTTTCCTTTCCGGGTCCGTGAAGCTTTAAAACGATCGTTTTCAAGCCATGTTATCCTTTCGTTATGATCCGACAGATTGCTTTCCTTCAGTTGTACCGGATACTTGCCTGTTTTCCGATACTTCTTATGCATTCTGCCATATCCTCCACTAACTTAATTTTCTGTTCAAGATTCAGAGGAAAGTCGGGATCCTGATGAGCAGGGTTTATTGCTCTCCCTACAAAAAAGTTTACGTTGGTTCCCTCTTCGATCAAAAAACGAGCCAACCTTGATGCGCCGTCTTTTTTACCCAGCATCAGGAAATCCTTCATCGTACTTCCCGACGATATACAGTTTTGCATAATATTCAAAGCCTTCCGGAGCGTCAGCACACCTTCGGTGGTCAGGTCAATGCCCTCTATTTCGGCCGTGGGCGGTATCCCCGGATTGTAATATTCAAAATTGGTTATTATCTCTTTTCTTAATTCCCTTGCAACTATTTGGGACGTCGTACCGCCGCATACAACTTTTTTGCCCTCCGCCGAATAAAAGCTGTCTACGACGTTTTTATCCATACGCGCGTCAGCCGGCGGTCCTACCATAATGTTTACGTTGAGCAGCTTTTTTGCCTTTATCGCCGCTACTGTAGTATCGTCTCCCGGTTCGTGGGCATAAAGGCTGTCGCAGGCGGACAGCAGCAGTTTTGCGATCCCTATCGAAGGCATGTCGCCCCTGCAGGTTCTCTGTATATATTCATTGACGTTCTCCCACTGCCAGCCAAAATTCATAGTATGGCCGATACCTGCATGGACTGCCCCATCGCTGACCATAACGAACAAATCATCCTGGAGGACCTCAAACCTGGCCTCCCTTATTGTTTTCCCGCATATGACCCTGCTGTCCGTTTCAATGGGCATGGGCTTCCCTTTTCTAAATCTGAACACCGAGGGATTATCGAATTCCGCCAGATATCCTTCGCCATAGTCGAATATCTGCAATATGGTAAAAGTAGAATAAGCTATATTTCTCTCCAGACATACCGGAAGCGTATTCGCAATCGTTTCGACAGCCTCGTCGATACCCAGTCCGTTAGCCAGTATGGTACCGATTATCTTCGAGGTCAGCGTAGACAGTATGTTTGCCTTAACTCCGCTTCCGAGGCCATCTGCCAGCACCACGATCACAGAATTTCCGTCTCTGAGCATTTCGACCTTGTCGCCGCAAAGTTCCTCGCCGTTTTTGTTAATACTGTCAAAACCTGCGTCAATGTAAAGGCTCATCAATTGTCACCCATTTCCGACATTATCGATTTTTTCAGCTTGGTGAGCGCAACCTTTGTTTCCGCGGTCGTTTCTCCGAGAAGACTTGCAATTTCCTGCGCAACCCTCATCTGTTTTTCTATTACCTTCTGTGCCAGTTCCGCATTTTTCGACCGAATCTCAAAAACCTGCCGTCTCCTTTGTTCTTCCCTGCTTATGTCCTTGATTATGGCTACGACTATATTTTGCTCGGGAATGAATATGATCGACTGTTCCGCAGTTATATCATACCTGTCATAATAGTACTTGCTGTCGTAAATGCTGCGGCGTTCATCCAGAACATTTTGAAAATCCTCACAAGGAAGAAAATCATATATGCTCCTGCCGGCTACATCCTCGGAGCCGAGCCCGAACATACCCCGTGCGGCCGTATTAGCCTCCTGGATGCCCAGCTCGCTGTCGAGTGCAAAAATGGCGTTTGGGGTAGTATTGATTATGAGGTTCGAAATCGACTCGGCTCTTTCCCTCATATAGGGCAGGCACATATGGAGCTGAGCCTTGCCGTTGTATACCGCTATTGCCTTTTCTCTGCAGGTCTGGTACCCGCAGGCTCCACAATTAAGCTCCTTGTCTTTCGTAAATTTCCCTATGCTTTCAAGTATCGCACGGATGGTCGGTTCAGACGGTACAGTGTGCTTCCTCGACCTGTCGATAAATTTCTTGCTTAGATCGACCTTGCTGCTGACGTCCATCAATGGGCTGTTACTTCCGGGACACGACTTGAAATATTCGATGAGTCTCTCCCTTGCTTCAAGAAACCCGCCCTTGATATCGCCCATGCAGGGGCCGCCGATACAGCCGCCCTGACAGCTGTTCATTTCGATAAAGTATTTTTCGATACCGTCATCTCTGATGGAGTCAAGTACCTTCATGCATCTGTCTACGCCGTCTATACTGATACATTTGTAATTTTTCCGTTTCATACTGCCTATGGTTTTAAGGATCCCCCCTGGAGTGGGGTATACCCTCGAAATCATATCCCCGCAGGCCTTTATCTCACAGTCAAAATCCTCCTGCTCGCTGATGCCCTCCGATTTTATCCAGCTCTCGAGTTCTTCGAATGTAAGAACCGCATCCACTGCGCCACTGTTTTGAAAATCGTTGCATTCGTCTTTTTTGGAAAGGCACGGCCCGATAAAGACCACCTTTATTCTCTGACCATAGGTCTGTCTCAACATTTTTGCATGGGCGATCATTGGCGATACCACAGGCGCAAGCATGCCAATAAGCTCGGGGTAATGTTTTTCTACGAGGAAGATTATCGATGGACACGCCGTAGTGATAATATTTTTCATTTCACCGGCTTCCATCAGCTTTTCATATTGCTTGGAAACCTCCGTCGCGCCGACGGCAGTTTCCTCCGCATAAGTGAAGCCCAGTTTTTTCAAGGCAGAAAACATCCATTTACCGTTGTTTTTATTGAAAACAGAAATAAAGGAGGGCGCAAGACTTACATACACCTTCTCCTTCTTCCTGATAAACGATTTTACTGTTTCTATGTCGCTTTTTACGGTTTTGGCGTTTTGAGGACATACCTTGAGACAATTCCCGCAAAGCATGCATTCCTCTTCAACGATTTCAGCCTGTTCGTTTTTAAAAGCGATAGCTTTTACGGGACAACTTCTTATGCATTTATAGCAGTTTTTACAATTAGCTTCTCTAAATTGGATAGTACCCATTAGTCCAGCTTTCTAATTATATACTCTTCAAACTTTTCTTTTGCATTCGATACAGTCAGATCTTCGAGGAAATCGTCTCCTACCTTGACCGAGACGCCTCCTGTACAGTGACCGAGACAGAATGAAGCCTTTAATTCAACTTTATCCTGCAGCTTGTTAGCTCTTATTAGTTCCTCAAATATTTTAATGATTTGATATGAACCTTTCAAGTGACAAGAACTGCCAACGCATATGAATATCTGAAGCATATTGCCTCCCTCGCTAAGCCCGGTATTTCGTTAACTATTTAACGATCTTATTATGAGTTCGTTGATTATCTATGTCAATTATTTATTTATGTCAACCAACCTGTTTAGTAACAAAGTATCCTTTATCTTCCTTTCAGTCGCCTGTTTTCCATACCTGTCGACTTCAGCCCTGTTTTTCAGCCCATGATGCAGGCAGGCTGCTCCATTGATACATCCGCCTTCGCAGGCCATCCCTTCGATGAAGTTTTTATCCAGCTTGCCTTTGGATGCCTTCAATAAGGCGATCCTGCACTGTTCGATACCATCGCAGACCTCAGCGTTGACCTCGATGCCGAGGTTTTCCTCCTTAACGAAATGGGTTACCGCTTCGGATAAGCCGCCGCTCCTTGCAAAAATCCGGCCATAATAGGATGCGTTATCAAGGCTTTGTCCTTCAAGCTTTTCAACATCTATATCCATGCCGTCCAGCAGCGCCTGTAATTCCTCGAAGGTTATCACACAGTCGACGATACCGCTGAGCTCCTTTTTCCTATACTCCGACTTTTTACTGATACATGGACCGATAAAAATAACTTTCGCAGATTCATCCGTAAGCTTGATAAATCTTGACAGCTCCACCATGGGAGAGACATTGCCCGATACATGGCGCTTAAGCTCTGGGTAATTGATCTCTATATACTTTACGAAGGACGGGCAGCAGGAGCTCGTCAGGAAACCCTTTTCAGCAAGCTCTCCGGCTTCCTTTGCCGCAACCATGTCCGCGCCGAGAGCTACCTCGACAACTGCATGGAAGCCCATTTCCTTTAGCCCTGCAACGATCTGCTCGATTTTCGCGTAACTGAACTGGCTTACGATAGAAGGAGCAAGAGCTGCATATACCTTGTATTTTTTCCCGCCATCCGAGTCCCTGAGTATTCGGATAGCGTCAAGGACGAAGGATCTGTCGGTTATTGCACCGAAAGGGCAGTTATAAACACAGGCTCCGCATTCTATGCATTTTTCATCGCTTATTACCGCTTTTTTATTTTTGTCGATAGAAATAGCGCCGGCTTTACATCCTCTAATACATGGGCGGATGTTTTCTGTGATGGCCTTATATGGGCATGCATTCATGCATTTGCCACATTCTATGCACTTTTCATTATCGATCCTGGCCTTTTTATTTTCAAAGCTGATCGCCCCGACCGGACATACCGATAGGCACCTGTGAGCTATACAGCCCCTGCAGGTTTCAGTAACCTTGAAATGCTCGACAGGACACTCGTCACAGGCAATGTCGATGACCTGGACAACGTTATCACTGATGCTTCCGTCGCCCATGGCATTCTTCAGACGTTCCTGGACTATGGCCCTTTCCTTGTAAATACAGCACCGCATTGTTGCATTCGGGCCGGGAGCGATCCTGCGGGGTATTTCATAGAAAGCCCTGTCCACTTTTCCTTGAAGTTCAAGGCGGACCAACTCATAAATGATCTTGTATTTTAGCTCCTGTACCTCAGTATCGAATAATCTCATCCGGTTCACATCCATCCAATTCTAAAACATATCGCCTTTTCAGAAATTTATCTCATATCCATACATAGCGCACTCCAATACCTTTTTAAGGTCCGAGGCACTGGTCTGCCTGGGGTTCGATCCGGTACAGGGATCGTTGAAGGCATTCTCCGCGATAAAATCTACCAGGGAAATAAAGGTTTCCTCTTTGACGCCGTACTCCTTCAGGGTTTTAGCAATACCGAGCCTTGTATTCAGGTTGTTTATTTCTTCGATAAGAGCGTCTGTCAGCTGCTTGTCAGACTCTCCTTTAAGCCCCAGTCTTCTTGCTATTCTGGCGTAACGTGCCATGCAAACCTTCGAATTATATTTGATTACATACGGAAGAAGGATGGCATTGCAGCAGCCATGCGGGATATCAAACTGGGCGCCGATCTTGTGAGCCAAACTGTGCGCTATGCCAAGCAATGCATTGCTGAAGGCCATACCTGCCAGGCACTGTGCGATATGCATTTCCTCTCTTGCTTTCTTGTCGCCGTTATATGAGTCCGCAAGGGTTTCAAATATCATTTGAATTGCTTCCATTGCAAGGGGATCCGAAAAGCTCGACCTCGCCGACGCTACATACGCTTCTACGGCATGGGTAAGCGCATCCATTCCTGTATGTGCGGTCAACGTCTTCGGCATAGTGCAAGGCAGTGACGAATCAATTATGGCAATATCGGGCGTTATTTCGAAATCTGCGAGAGGATATTTGATCTTGGTCGAATAATCTGTGATTACCGAGAATGCAGTAACCTCCGAGGCTGTTCCGCTGGTGGATGGGATCGCAACAAATATTGCCTTTTCCCTTAACCTGGGCATGGAAAACGGGGTCTTTATATCTTCAAAGGTTAATTCAGGGTGTTCATAAAATACCCACATTGCCTTGGCGGCGTCTATAGGCGAACCTCCTCCGATAGAGATAATCACATCGGGCTGGAATTCCTGCATTGCCTTTGCGCCTGCCATGACCGTTTCAATTGACGGATCGGGCTCAACGCCTTCAAAACTTTTAACTTCAAGACCGGTTTCCTCAAGTATCCTTTCGAGCTTCTCCAGAAAACCGAATTTTTGCATTGAGGTGCCTCCGGTTACAATTATCGCTTTATTGTAACCTCGAAGGCATTTGAGTTCTTCAATGGCATTTTCTCCCCAGTAAATATCCCTTGGTAATGTGAATCTCGACATAGGTACAGCCTCCTTTATTTTAGTAACTTTTTAGTATATTACCCCGCGATAGGCAGCCTTACTTTTTCTGCAGCAGGGCGATTCCTTTTAACTATCAACTTCCGTCTTCCGTTCACTATATGCTGCTTTTCACGCTCATTGCCCCTGTCCAGATATTCCTGATATGATATGTCCCTGCACGGGTATTCCTCATCCTTTTCAAGCTCCCCGCCGGAAAAAACATGCCCTGAAAAACTGCACCGGGTATGGTTACCGATACCCTGCCTGCGGGATTGTCCGCCGTTACTTTCATAATAGTCGCAGTATTCGCAATTCAACATAAAACCTGCCCCCGTCCTAAATAACATAATATAATCAGTTTTTGTCGTCAGAAATTTAACAATGCTATTCTAAATCCAATCAAAGGTACTATCAAAACAAACTTTTTTCAGTTATCAGGAAGATTTTAGCCCGGTCGATTATTAGATATGGTTTATTACCTCAGCTTATGGCGGCAGCTTAGCCGGTGAGTTTTGGTCCAGCTTTCCCGGACACGCCACAGTAAAAAAAAGACCCTCGCGGGTCTTAGTCCGAGTTTTTCATGTTCTTCTCGGCAAATTTTATCATTTTTCTGACCATGTTGCCTCCGATCTTACCTGCGTCCCTGGCCGATATATCTCCGTTATAGCCGTCTTTGAGCCCGACGCCTTCCTCAGAGGCAACTTCATATTTCAGTTTGTCAAGTGCGTCCTCTGCCTTTGGTACCAGCTTCCTGTTGTTTGCCATAAAGCATCGCCCCTTCTGAAATATTTCGTCCTTTCGGACAATAATATTCTTTGCGCAATAACAGACAATATCCTTGAAAATATTTATAAGTTTTGGTAAACAGCAATTATTTAAGAGGCAGAAAAGATGAAATCTGATTTTACTCCGGCTCTATGGCCGGAAGACACAGCGCCGGAAGAAGCCATAAACTGCCGGAAATGTGAGCTTTGCCGGCAAAGGTCAAGAGTCATTTGGGGTGAAGGCAATCCGTCGGCCCCAATCGCTGTGATCCTCGATAACCCCGGAGCCAGGGAGGACAAGGAAGGAAACCCGTTTGTCTGCGGGGCGAGGCTAAAATTGCAGGAAGCAGCCCACGAAGCGGGCCTTGGAGCCGAAGACCTTTATGTGACATATATCTTGAAGTGCCGGCCTGCGCGGCGTTACGACAAGGGAAATGCACGCGGCACCTGCATGGGATATCTGGCGCAGCAGTTGGAACGACAAAAGCCAAAGCTTGTTTTTTGCATGGGAAACACAGCCGTACAGTGGTATTTCGGGGATATGGAGGCTGAGGTTAAGAATCTAAGGGGCGCATGGCACGATATAAAAGGTTCTCCTACAGCCGTCACATACCATCCTCTCGCCGTCAGAAGGAGGCCGAACCTGATGCCGCAGTATCTTAAGGACTGGCAATTGCTGGCCGACAGGTATTTCAATGAAGTGAGGCCAAATACTTGAAACGTCTGAATTAGACGCTCAACAAGCCGGAAGGATGATTTCTCGGTCAGCGAAATACGAGGGAATCCGGATTGATGATTTCGTATGCGCTTATGCCGAATTCCCTGATTACGCTTTCGATACATGACTCTCTGACCGCTGTGTATATTTCGTTGTTTGTGTGCAGCAATATGCGGAAGATATCGTAAAAGCCTTTTTTACCGAGCTCAAGCGGTCCTATCTCATCTATGAATACGGGTGAGATCCTACGGGATACGATATCGGATACGATATTCCGGGCGAAGGCCAGCCCTTTTTCTGAAAAGCTGTAATTGCCGTATGTATATTTCTCATCCCAACCGTCTGGGGTAAAGCCCCTGATATATGAAAACGGTTCGCTTTCACCGCTTGAAAGCCTGATAATCCTTTGGCCGGCGATTGTACCTTCCCTGTATATTTTCACATTGATAAAGCCGTCACCGGAGTCCATTTCCCGGTATATCGAAAGAAGTCTCGTAGTTTTCCCCGAATCCACTCCGCCCGTTAGAATATGGACAAATGCATTACCGCGGCTTACGGTCATGAACGCTCACCCCGCACCGTTCAAAATGAAAGTTCGGAATAATCCCTGCGAATCTGCTCATAATCCTCGATCGTATCCACATCCAGCAATATTCCCCTGTCCTGAACTTCGAGCTTCGTATATCCCCAGGAATCGATAAAATCCTTCAGACTATAATAACCGGAACCTGCAATCTCATTTGCAATGCGGCTTTTGATCAGTACCGGATGTCCATTTTTGCCATAACAGGAAGGTACGATTATATCTCCGTCCGCGGCGAGCATCTTTTCATATACAACAGGACTGATCAGCGGGTAATCGCCGGGCGTCAGGAAGAAACGTCCGGAGCCTGAACCACAGCGCAAGTTTTCCAGACCTTTCAGGACTGAGCTGTACATTCCGTCCATGTAATCTATGTTCATGACCGGCTCAGCTCTGGGATATCTTTTTATGATAGGTAGAATTTCGGCAGCCCTGTAACCACAGACGATGATGAGCCGTGAACAGAAGCCGCACATGCCTTCGATACAGCGTTCCAGTATCGTTTTGCCGTCCAGCTCGAGAGTCAGTTTGAATACTCCCGCCCTTTTCGAAAGACCTGCCGCAAGGATAATTCCTTCGACATCCGTTAGGCAAGTCCCGCTTGCATTCGGATCCTCGACTGCGAGTCCCATTTTACAGCTTCCATTGAGCCAGTAGGGCTGCTGCCAGCATCAAGCCCGAAAGTGCTGTCTCAAGGAGGCTGCTCATTCCTTTATATGTTCTAAATTTAACTACCCGGCCTTTTTCCTTTACCCTTTTTACTATCAACTCCGCAATTTTCAGTGAGCCAAAAATCAACAGGACGTTGAATACGCATTCATGACCTAAAAAGCTCAACAGAGCACTGCCTGACCGTAACGGCGATATGCGGGCATACGCTTCAGGCATAAGCAGCATGTACAAGACATATAGTAGCCTCCAGCCGATACTTGCCGAAAGCAACTCCCCGAAATGTACTGCCCACCGGTATGGATACCAGCCCACGGCAGCCTGTTTCTTCTCGATCGATTTGAACATGGCGAATACAGCCAAACCCTCGAAAATAATTGAAACCGCGGGGTTGATGACCCGGTCGGGGCTCACGGGCATAATAAAGTCTACCATTTTTATGGCGGCAGCAATAAATGATGTGAAAATAATTGAGTATAGGCTGTTTGTTTCCCTGTAAACACTGCGGATGAAAAGGAAGGCAAGCGGGAACCACAGGACCCATCCGATATTCAGGGAAAATGTATGCAGGAAGTACCCCAGAGTAGCCTCGGTCAAGCCCCAGAGAGCGCCCCATAAAACGATACTGCTCCAATATTTCATAAGTTGGCTCCACCATTTATTCAAGATAAACCATACCGTTTAATTCTATGCATCTGTTTTCTTCACAGAACCGATTTTGCCGCGTCACAGATCTCCCGGCAGCAACTTACCCGGAATTAATAACACCGGATTGTCCCCGCAGATGGGCAGCCCGAAGGGATACAAACAAGTTTCAGATTGGATTCCGCCAGGGTTCATGATGCCCTGCCTCAGGCTGGTTCCCTGCCCCTCCGCGCTGAAGGTATCGCATAATCCACCGCCACTGCTACGACTATACCCGCAAAAGTGTTGAGTATCCTGTTGATACTGTACTGTAAAGGGTTCCTGATATCCTTTCCCAGCATTATAGCCATGAAAATGACTCCGGCAATCGGGATAGCCTTGTCCCACTTGAGAATATTGCATATATAGATGATGACCATCATTCCAAGTCCACATAAAACCACATTGCCCGGCTTGATTGACGCAAGCCCTACACCTATGGCTGCGCCGACCAGAGAACCCAGCATCCTGCTTGCGCCGGCTTTCAGCGGAGTCTCCTTAGAGCTCTCGATGGTGAATATCGTCGATATCGCAGTAAAGAAAGGGAATTCAAGCTTCAGCAGATAGGATACCCCTACACTCAGAAATGCCGCGAGCGAGGTCTTTAGATTCTTCACATCGATGCCGTATTTCGTAAGATCACTCCATATCCCGACTTTATGTTTTTACCATCCTATTATTCTGAAACTCAAGGTTAATTATTACATTACAGAAAAGGCGTTCAAAAAGCGTTAAAGGGTCTTTGTCGACTTAAGGCGTGCGGTCGGCGGCAGAAGGACAGCGCTCACAAATACCCCGGCAGTTGAATAAAATAATCCGAGCAGTTAATTTAAGTGAGAGGTGTCCCATATGAACAACAGTAAGCGAAATGACAGTAAAAATGCCAGGAGGATAGATCCCGCAGATATCGCTGTACCGCCGGGTTTCAAGACGGATGTATTTGCGGAAGGCCTGACTACTCCCATAAATATAACAACGACGGATAATGGCGAAATGCTGGTGGCAGATGCAGGTGTAGCGGACGGGAACGGGAAGGTACTGAAGCTTGTAAACGGCAGATTTGAAATGATCGCTGATGGCTTCAAGCCACCGTTGACTGGTATAACGTATTACAAAGGTGACATATATGTCGCTCACAGAGGCTCTATCACCGTGATCAGGCCCAACAACAGCAAGGTTGATGTCCTGAGCGGCCTCCCGAGCTGGGGAGATCATCATAACAACAGGGTCGTATTCGGTCCTGACGGAAAAATGTACTTTGGACAGGGGACCGCAACGAATTCAGGCGTTGTCGGAGAAGATAACGGTTGGGTTTCAAACTACCCGTTCTTCCACGATTATCCCGGCTGTGACATCGAATTGAAGGGTTTCAATTTCATTACCGATAACTTCCTAAGCGCAGCTCCCTCCGACAAGGTATGCACCGGGGCCTACCAGCCTTTTGGCGTGCCTGGCCGTTACGGAGAAACAATCCATGGGATCACCAGGGCGAGCGGAAGCATACTGCGCGCCAATCCCGACGGGTCATGCCTCGAAATGGTCGCATGGGGGCTCAGGAATCCGTTCAGGATCAGATTCGACAGTACGGGAAGATTGTTTGCAGCAAACCATGGAATGGATGTGCGCGGCAGCCGCCCTGTAGCAAACTCGCCTGACGAATTCCAGCTTATAAGGCGCGGAGCATGGTACGGCTGGCCTGATTATACGGGAGGCATGCCCGTTACAATGCCGGAATTCAAACCGGAGGGCAAGCCGCAGCCGGAATTCCTCCTGGCAAGGCATCCTATGAAGCCGCCCATGCCTTTGGCAAATTTCGTACCGCATTCCGCGATCATGGGCTTCGATTTCAATCACTCACCCGCATTTGGCCCCATAGGTAACGCGTTCATTGCCGAATACGGCAGTGAAGCTCCCGAAACAACCGGCGGCTTACCGCTTCCGGGCGTAGGGCACAGGGTCTCGGCAATAGATATGCAGACGGGCAGGATCACAACCTTCGCAATAAACAAGAGCGGTTACGCCGCATCCTACACGGGCGGAGGAGGATTCGAACGCCCTATTGACGTTCTATTCCCGGACAATGACGAGATGTATGTGGCCGATTTCGGCCTGACGGAAGAAGAAGACGGAGGGTATGTGCCGGGAACGGGCGTAATATGGAGGATAACAAAAGAATAGTAAAGAAATTTATTGAAAATTATCAATATGAATGGTAACTTATATGTATGGACAATACACAATACCCGCAAACCATATTTTAATGGAGGAATACAATATGGCAAAAGTAACAGGAGCCAAGTTTGAACTGGAGTACTCAACGGTTAATAACGCTTTTTCTATAAGGGTCTGGGGTTTCTATTCACAGGAAGATGCCCAGGCTTTTATATCGGCTTACGATTCTGAAATAAAGAAATTCGACCCCCAAAATACATATTTGGTTATTGACGGCACTGAACTGCTAACCTCAAGGCCGGAGGCAAAGCTGCTGCTTATCGAATGCATGAAGCTGTATATGCAGTTGCCCTATAAAAACAGACTTTTTCTTAAACCCAACTCACCGACGGCAGGAATGATGGTCAAGAGCGCTATGAAAGACGGTGGCATGGAGCTGGGTAAAGACGGATTGATGCTGGACGATTTGAAAGCAATAGAAGATTACATTAAAACACATTGAAAACCGCAGCCTTTCATTGAACGGCCAGTCGTTGTCGGGCTTATTGCACCTGGGACTATTGCAGCTTCCGTAATTATATGGTATATTTTGAACAATTTATTATACCAACCACCGGAGGCTCGGAAACTTTGATAGAAGTCTTTCTGAAATCACTGCTTATAGGTTACTCGGGTGCCGTAATGCCCGGCTCGCTGCTCACATATACCTTGGACAAAAGTATGAAAGCAGGCGCCAAAGCGGGCTTTTTGATATCCGTCGGCCATGCGCTCCTGGAACTCGTACTTGTGATACTTATATTTCTTGGGGCCGGGAAATATCTCGGCACAACTGCTGCGCAAACGGTCATAGGTATTCTGGGCGGCCTTGTTTTGATATTTTTCGGCGTCGGAATGGTAACGGATATAGTCAAAGGAAGGATCAGCATCGATTTCAACAAGCCCGCAGACGGCAAATACGGGAACATAATCGTCGGAGGCGCTCTTATAAGCGCTTCAAATCCCTATTTCATAATATGGTGGGCGGCAGTCGGCCTCGGACTTATTATGAACGCATACAACTCGCTCGGCATCCCCGGTATTGTACTCTTTTATTTCGGCCACATACTGGCAGATTTCACCTGGTATTGCTTCATTTCGGCTTTAATTAGCAAGGCCAGGACCTTTATAAATCTGAAAGTATACAGGGCGGTAATCATCCTGCTGGGTATCTGCCTGGTGGGCTTCGGTCTCAGTTTTCTGATCGCGTCGATAAAATTGGCATACAACTATCTGGCCTGATACGCCGCCTTTTTGCCGGATCACATTATCCTTATGCAGGGCTGTGTACTATGAATCTCATTGACGCATACAGAAGTCCAATATTTATGCCACATTTTTATTTATACTGACCTTATAATTACTATTGACCATCCTGGCCACCTGAAACTCCGTATTGTCCGTTTCATTAAATCCGGCATCAATTATTTTCAAGACAGCATCCACTACACTGTCGGCTTCTACCGTAAAATTTCTGCCATTAAGTTCGATGTTCAGTTTCATAACCAACGCCCCTATTGAAATTCTACAATACTATTCGTATTCAATTATCGGCTTTCGGGGGTATTATCTGAATTGGAAAGCTAGTCGCACGCCGTTTTTTGAATAATTAAAAGCTCCGTTTTCGGCGGAGCTGTTGTAAGGGATATATAATTAAAAGGAGGTGTAAAATGAAAAGCTTATGGTCTTATAATATCAAGCAAATATTACGAAACTAGAGAGAAATAATTAACTTTTTGTTAACATGCAATAATCAGGCGAGGGTTTGGTATAATAATACTCAGCCTGCTGAAGGGGGAAGATATTATGCAGCTTACAACGCTTTGCTACGTCAAGTGCGGCGGCAAAACCCTCATGCTCCATCGAATAAAAAAGCAAAAAGATATACACGAAGGAAAGTGGAACGGACTGGGCGGACATATGGAACAGGGAGAGACGCCTGAGGAATGCATAATCAGGGAAGTGTATGAGGAAAGCGGCTTAAAGCTTGTGAACCCCCGTCTCAGGGGAATACTGACCTTTCCCATGTTCGACGGAATCGAGGACGAATACACTTTTCTCTATACCGCCGAAAAATTTGAAGGGGCACTTATCGATTCTCCCGAAGGTATGCTTGAATGGATCGATGACGCCAAAGTCCCGGGGCTCAACCTCTGGGAGGGCGACAAGATTTTCCTCGAATGGCTCGAAGACGGCAGGCTCTTTTCCGGAAAGCTGATATACAGTGAAGGCCGGCTGACAGGGCACAAGGTCGTTTTCTACTGAGGGCAGGAAAACAGGGCTCTGAGACTGCCTGAGTGTCATTGCTGAAGCTTGCTCTTATAAAACTCTATGCAGATTTCCTTTAAGGACTCCTTCTGGCCGTCAAATTTCCTTTCTTTCAGATAGTTACAGAAGTCCAAATCATAGAAGTAGGTGGAGTATTGATCGTCCCTGCTGTAATATTTATAATCCAGGTATTTTGCAAAGCCCTCAACCAGGTTCTCTTCACACCAACCTGTCCAATTATAATTATTTTTGATCGAGTTATTCCATACATTCCTAAACTCGGTGTTGTTCATAAGAGGTCCAGTCACCTCCAAAAAATCATTTGCGTCTGTAAAGGTTTTGAAAAGCTCATGAGAGAATTCATGGAAGGGTGCGCTGAGCAGATACGTGTAGTCGGTGCAGGTCCGTTGAAGGGTAGATACTTTGCGGTCTTTATATTGAAAGCCCATGGCTCCGATTGGACGTAAAGTGTAGTAAAATTCCGGTTTATATTTAGTTTTGAACCTGATGCCGGAGTTTCTTTCCATGAAGCCGATGATGTCGGCGTCTTTTTCCTGTACCTGCTTATTCAGTTTTTCAATATATTTGTTGAAAGTATCATCATTTTCTTCGATATAAGCCTTCAGGTAATTTAAATAAAAATAAGGGAGAAAATCGGTGATTGCAGCTTTCAGCTTACTGCCCCCTTTTATCTCTCTGCTTGACGCAAGTTTCTGAACGATGTCGTCGACTCCTGCCGAATCGTCGAGCCTTGTCGTTACATCCATCAGCTTCCATGCGTGTATTCCGCTCTCGAACAAATCCTTCAGGTGCGCTTTATTGTCAGCATCCAGGCTGTTGTATGTATCTTCCATCCATATAAAATGATTTTTCGTATCCTCGCCCATTCTGGAATAGGAATCGAAGGAGAAAGGCTTTTCTTTAAGGATATTTGTCTGGTATATCTCATACGCTGAATCTACCAATACATATTTCAACACAAGTCCCTTAATAACAATATCATTTGAATCCGCTCCCATGCCTTCTTTATCAGCGGGATCTATACCGGCCGCATTGGCCGCGGAAGTAAGACCGATGCCTTGCTGAGCAGCTGTGGTTTCCCGGGCGCCGGTGATTTCCCCGGAACTGCACGAGGTCAAAAGAATACATACGACCAATATCAAAACAATATACGGTATCACATGTTTGAACAATGTTAAGGTTCTGTTGTTTTTACTCATATGTCCTCCATGCATCGATCCGTCAGGTATTTTCTGACTCCGCTCCAGATATAGCCCTTTGCGAGCTTTTCAACATCAACATTTTCATCTACGGTTGTCATATTTTCCAGCTCTTTTAAGTCGTATCCTTCCTTAATCACGATGAAACTGCCGGTCCCGGGTGAAAGAGCCTTATTTGGGCAGCCATAGATACAGTTCAAACATAAGTGGCATTTCCCGCCGAATTCCGGTTTGTTCAGACTTAACGCGATATTCCCCGCGGGGCAGTTGCTGCTGCACCATCCGCAACCAGTACAACTCTCGGAAACCCTGATGCTTTTCCCAAAATATTTCGCCCCGTATTTTTCCGCTTCTCCGATTCGGGAAAATACCCTGTCTATTAAATGTGGCTTTGTTCTTCTGGTAACTCCCCTGTCAACAGCATCCACTATCGCAGCAACCTTCTTCGGCAGCACCTCCAAAAGCATTTTTGCCAGAACCTTCTGAGTAGGCACTATCCAATTTGACGGCATTACAAGCATAGTTTCATAAATAACGTTATAACCTTTCTTAACAAGTCTATTTATTGCCCCAACTCTGCATGCCGTATTTGGTGAGACCTCTCCCCCGCCGGATACGGAAACGACGACTGCCGGAACATTATTGACGTTCTGAGCTTTCTCTATCCAGTCGTATATGGCTTTAGGCGCATTACAGGCGTGAACGGCATACAGCAGCAAAAGAAGTTCATGCTCTTCCATTTCAATCCCGACATTTTGGCTTAATCTTTGCATTCGAACTTCATGCCCGGCTTCTTCAAAGGCTTTTTGAAAGCATTCCGCCACTCTTTTCGTACCGCCTGTACCTGAATAATAGACAATTCCGACTGAATTTTTTCCCATACACTCACCCCTGCCTAGACCCTCTCTCCCATATCGTTACCTGTATTTTATATTACCACATACATGTAAAGTATGGTAACGAGTCGCTACACCACTGCCGAATCCGTATACCATTGTGCCTGGGCTTTATACATTCTGGCATATAACCCGTTGTTATTCAGCAGGTGTTTCATTTCAATTCGCTGCACACTATCCATCATCATTTCTTCCATACCGAAATAGTACTTGTCATACATCATCATATAGACTAAATCCTGATTTACGCGCGCGGAAAGGCCTATTGCAGTCAGGACTAAACCCAGAATTACGATCCTGGAAGTAACTGCTTCAAAAGTGCCAGCTCCATCTGAAAGAAATTTTGAAATCCCGGCAATGACGTCGCGGTTCAACCCTAACGCAACAGCGGGCAGCACTGCTAATCCGATACTTAGACCGACCCAGACCAGAAGCATTTTTTTGTCAAATCTCCATGCCAGAGAAAACGCCCAACCTATCGTCTCAAACTTTGTTTTCAATTTGTCCATTCCTTCTGCATTCCCCACTCCATCTACTGCTGTTTGACTCCTTGCTATTATCCGAAATTTCGTTTGATAGATAATTATATCTTAATAAACATAATCCTACAATAATGCCATAAATAATGGATCAGAAGAAAACAAATAAAGACCCGCAGAAATTCTGCAGGTCCATGTCTAGCTAATAACCGCCATAATTTACAACCCCAATGCTTTTTTGACCTCAGCCCAGGGAAGCTGGGCGTCAGCCAGCGGCGGATGAAGTCCGAAAGCCTTCTCATGATTATGAGTGCCACTCATGGTGCCATCCTGACGCTTCTCAATATCCCTCAGTCCTACTTCCTTCATGTTATACCATAAAATCTGCAGCATATCGTTTTTGTCGAAAAACTCCAGTACATCCTTACGGGTTGAAAAGCTTAACTCGCAGGAAAAGTCGGTATACTCCGTAAGTTCATTTTTTTGGATGTCGGGATTGTATTTTGTAAAAACACCCGTGGGGCTTATATACCATGGCTTTGATGCATCTTTGCCTGAACAGATTGCAAATGTCAGGCAGTCTGTTGCCGGCCATATTTCAATTTTTTCATCAGTCATACTCCCATCGTATTTGAAGCCCTTTGGAAGACCTGAATTATTGAAACGGCCATTGATTACAATAGTATAGGGTCCGTCATTTCCTCCCGATTGCACGTCAATAATAAAGGTGCCTTTGCCGTCCGGGAAACTATATTCCTTGTTGAAGCTCTGTTCTCCAGTTCCATTGCTGCCAGCCTGACTCTCTTCGGCAGAGGGTTCTTTTACTGCATCGGTATTTATAACGCCGCCTCCCGAGGGTCCACCCATGGTAAATGCAAAAATCAGGAACAGCGCTATCACTGCTGTCACCCAGACAATAATCTCAACGAGGCAGCCTTTCCTCGCAAGTGCCTTTCGCAGCACAAATAGCAGCACCAGTATGCCTCCCGCCAGAGCCCACCCGATTGTGGAATTTTTCGAGTAACTGAACATCAACTCTACAGAAATGGCCAGAATTATAAGCCCTATCCAGAAAAAAACTCCCTTGATTCCTCCCTTGTCTTTGCTCCCCTGGGCGTATAATGTGCCGTTTGGATTACCGTATTTCTGTTCGGGCATATAGTTTGCCTGACCAGTCGCATCCGATGCCGGTGTTGGTGGTGCAGCATTCCAGCTTTGAATATTCAACGCAGGCGGCTGATATTGATGAAATGATGGAGGGGGAGGCGGAGCGGAGGTAGGATCCTGCTGTGGGTTTACACCGGCAGGCGGCACATATCCAGGCGGATAGGACGCCTTTTCGCGCTTAAGCACGGTTTTAAATCTCCATCTGTGAGTTTTTGCTGTTTCCTTAAAGGCTTTGGGTATTGCCCCCAGATCTAGGGTGTATTCGTAAGCCTTTCCATCAGGGCCGTATTGTATGCTCTTAACCTTGCGGAAAAGTGTTGTACCCGATTGGAAGGAGGTCTCGCTGTCCCCTCCGAAGGAAAAGCCGGAGCCGGTCTCCTTTGTCAGTTCCCACATATAAACAGTGTTTTCAGCTTCATCAAAGTACACTGACGATGCGTAAATAATCTTTTTATTTCCGGTTCCCCAACCGGCGTCAAGAAACTCGCACGCAATAGCCACATCAGTTCCCTGTTCCAGCGTATACGCTATTCCCAACTGGCTCAACTTTGGAAGTATCTCTGAAATCAATGCCCTTTTGTCCATAGTTACCCCCTTGTCATTCTTGCCCTGATAGTGCCATACCGCGTTTTTCATACGCTACTTTACACTATCCACTATATTTGCGGATTTTCCTTTTACAAATCATACTTCTATTTATCTATTGAGCATTAACACATAGGTAAGCTCCGTACGGTTACTTGCTCCTGTCTTTTTGTAAATACTTTTAATATGTGTTTTGATTGTGTTTTCCGAAACATACAAAGCCTCGGCAAGCTGGGGGTTGTTTTTCCCTTGAATAAGTCCGTCGATAATGTCAGCTTCACGTTTAGTAAATTTAAACTTATAGTCGGCGGTTATTTGATTGTCATCACAGAATTGCATTATTACAACGTGTTGAAATTTATTATTCGGGCGTTTCTCTTGTTTTGTGAAAATCTCTGCCCTTATATCTCCGTTGGGAGTTTTAAGTATTTTCGAAATCAAAAATGCTGTCTTCTTTTCTGTAAACCTTTCACCTGCCGAGTCGGCGCATATTTCCTTCAAATGATAAAGAATACTTGATCCGAAAACAGTGACTGTTTTAAGCATCTCCACACCGGTCAAATTCCCTCCCGTCAGGCTCATGTCTGAATCAAACGTGCAAATGCCGGTGTTATTGCCTGGAATATTATTTGCTTCCAGGTATTTGACTGCGGTAATTGTATGAATGATATTAAAGACGGTTGACACATGGGGCTGCATAAGGCGGACTATGTATAGATCATCCTCGTCAAAATCATGCTTGTCCTTACTCCTGTGAAGGTAAATCTCCCCCAGGAACTGCCCTTTGTAGACAATTCGCATACAGACAATATAAAAGTCATTCTGCACCGTCAGAAACCCACTTCTTGGCTCGTTCTCCACATGGATTATACCCTGCTGATAGTCCTGACACTTGTAAACATAGGCTTCACTGCCTGCATCCAGGCTTTCCGCCTTCTTCAAGTATTCTTCACGCTCATCGAACTTCTGTTTTTTATAATAATCTTCAATTTTACCGCTGATGTATGGCTTGAAAAAACTGCTGTCCTTGCTGATGGCGCAAAAGAACATGCCGCTGTCGTATATGACAAGCTCATGAAGCTTCATAATCGTCAGTTTTAAAAACTCCTGGAAGGAGAAACATTCGTAGGCCTTGTTTATAAAGCTGTTCAACTCGATAAGTTTCTTACTCTCCATCGGCATCATACTTATACCTCTATTCTGTATTTCAGTATAATAATACAAATAGAATTATTATATCACTCAGTTGGGTGAATTTGTTTGTTTTTGTAAACAGGTAAAAGAGTATGTAGAATAATGGAACGTAAAATACTCAGAGAATAGAAAGGACGGCTTCATACAGCTCATGTATATTAATAGAGTCCAGGTCGCGGGGAAATTCATTTTTTCTTGAACATACCGCCATTCTGTAATCCCCGCCTATAGGGTACTGTTTAAAATAGTAAATGCCGGATGCATACGCCGGATTGACAGATATAGTCTCATCCCCAATCCGTATCGTAAAAGAATTCAATGGCATTGACAAGCCTTTTCCGATTGCTTTGATATAACTTTCCTTCAATACCCACAAAGTATAAAAATATGCTTCCTGTTCATCGATGCTTTTAGCTGCCAGACACCCAAATTCTTCTTTTGAAAAGATCCTCTCAGCAAAATCCATGCTGACAGGTTTAATCTGCTCAACATCGATGCCTACAGGAAGATTATCCACCGTACAGGCTACCCACTTGCCGGAATGAGAAATGTTAAACTCCACATCGGTATAGTTTGTCAAGTAGGGCTTGCCGTATTGATTCACTCCGAATTCCAGCATCTGATTTCGGACTTTCAGCCTCCGGCAGAGAAGATATCTTGCAAGTACGTCTCCTATTAAAGTCCTCAACGCATCTTCATATTTATAAAATCCGCCGATCCTCTCACGTTTTTCAGCAGATACGAAAGACAGTAACTGTTCAAACTTACTCTTTTCCAGTATATCATCCAGATTTACAAGCGCTATTTCTATCATAAGTTCAACCCGAAGAGTACTCCCCTTTGATTATTATTTACATAAAGAATAACATGATAACTGATGGGATAAGTTGAACTATAAAGTGGATCGCTAAAGCAACAGTAGTGTTTTGCTTTTTTTGCGTAACATATGCCAAAGCCAGGGACCCGGGCAATAACGCAATATAGTTCCATGGAGTATATGTATGAGAAAGTGTCCATAATAAACCGTTCAAAACCCATGCATATTTGCCTGATTGCCTCATTAGTATATATCCCCTGCCGAAAAGCTCCTCAGAAAGGCCGCCGAATATGGTCAGACCTGTTGCTGTAATCCAAAGACCCCAGTTACCTGCTAATGTCTGACCAAAGAAAGTAGCAGTGTCCTTGGGAAGTCTTGGATCAGTTGATGCCGGCCACCATGACGGCGGCGTAAAAACACTTTCAGCAAGAATTTTCGCGGTAAAATCCAGTAATCCTGATGTTATAAACATGAACAGGACAGCGCAGATAATCCATCCCCAATCTTTCATCTGCAGCTTTTTAAGGTTTAAAGATTTCAGCTTCGGAGCTTCTGACAGCGATATAGCAAGTATCAGTTGTATCCCAAAAGGAATCAACATTGCTGCAGAATAGTAGGCTAAAACACTCCATCCCGAGTTCCTTAGAAGCGGCATTATCAAGTATACTGCCGCTATCGATAAGGCCGTAGGTATTAAGTATAGAAACACTGCCCTCAAGTTTGATATTTTTTTCATGCAAACCCCCTGCACCCTAAACTAATTAAGTATTCCCGCCTTGTTCCTCAACCTTGCCTTTGTCATTAGATAAAACTAGTAATTCCTCAGTTGTCATTAAATACTTCGGCGTTTTTCATCAACCATTCATTTCTATACCTGCTTATAACTTCTTCACTCCATATATGTGCCTCAACATATTTCAAGAAATGATTCATAGGAGCACCTACTGGGAAGATTCCTTCGCGAAGATTATATTCAATATTTTGGGGATACCCATATTTTTCGATAATTTTAAGAATTTCATTATATTTATATACATTATTTCTATACTCCATCCCATCATCGAGATCAGGATTAAAAACAGGAAACATATCTCCATATGTAAAGGATACTGTATCTAAATCAAATTCACTTATACCGATCTTTATAAAAGCAGGATCGGAATACCAGGTGCTCATCGACTTTATCTCTCCAACAGTCATATAAACCGGATATTTTCGCATTGGTTTTCCACCTTTATCAATGAACAATCTGCGCACAGTATCTTCCATTCTGTGCCGCTCTGATAGAAACCAATCTATTTTCGGATTTACTAAGTTAGGATTGACTTTTTGTATTTCAATTAGTTTTTTTGTTGCTTCATGATGTGGCAAGTCTGAAATAGATAGAAACGGCCCTTTTGCTTTTTCGAAATAGTGATATAAATACAATGCTATATCCTCCAGACAATTAATTGAAGCCATAAAGGCTTCCCCAAATAATATCCATCAATTCATATTACTTTCTTGATTGCCACTTAGCCGCTTCCAGCAATTGGCCATATAAGTCATCTTTAATGCTGATATGCATAGACTTAATCTCATCATCCGACGGTTGATACTGTTTAAATTCAACAAAAGGCAAGTCTTCAATAATTGCAAAAGGTGTTTGTTCGTTAGATTCGCCCATACACAGGACTGCCGAGGTTGCCAGAGCATCTGCAACATTTATTTTAGTCATTCTCAGCTTTCGTCCAAAAATATCTGACTCACCAATCTTATTATTCAACCCTTCAAATCCGCAATAAGAAATACATTTTCCTGTAACTCCCCATCTGAGAGGGGAGGATGTACTATCTGTTATAATAACACCTACGTTTTTGAGTTTGTAATAGCTCCTAAGGAACTGCCAACACAGATTTGCCGAGTTTTGCGGGTCAATCGGCCACATAACATAATAGCCATTTGTATTTGATTCATCCACTCCTGCTGATGGAACTAACAAATTATTCTTAATTGTCAAATAGACACCATATTTACTTTCGCTCTTAGGAAGAAAATAATCCGATTCTTTCTCTATGATATCGTCTTTATTCCCATTTTCCAATGGCACCACATTACCTTCACAGAGGGATACAACTTTAGAAGTAACGGCTAAAACACTATTTTCATGAATATTCGATATTGATTCTGCTATCAAATCTATAAGTTTACATGAATTTGCTTCTACAATTCTTGTCTTAATGGTTGAAATCTTCACAATTTTAACCCTCCATGGCTATATATCAAATTTGTCAGAAGTTCGTATTCGCAAATATAGAAGCTAAAGGTTAAAGTATTCGTAAAAAGCAACTGAATATCTACCTATTTTTCTATTTTCTTTTTGCCTAAATCCAATTTTCTCATAAAACTCACATAACTGGTTACGGTTATCACAATCTACTCTTACCTGATTTATGCCATTCCGTTTACATTCATCTATTGCATATTGAACTAACATCCTTGCCAATTCAGCACCGGCATATTTACGCCGAATAGCTAGTTTATGTATAAAGCCAGATGTGTTAACGGGTATATCCGGCCAAAAAAAACTATCTTGATAGCTTAATACCAATGTTGCAACACTTTCATTTCCATTCCACATAATGATATATTCATTCGAATTTTCTGAAATTTTTTCGGCTCTTAAGTTATCAATTTCCCAAAGAGGACACCCCTTATCAATTAGCCATTGAGCTGCCTCCTTCATAATCAATATTGACTCATCAACATTGCCTCTTGTATAAGTATACTTATCCATCTGACAACCTTTCACCGCAGCATATAAATAACCTTTAGTTCGCATTTTATTACAAAAAGCGTAAAGCTTTTTGTACCCGACGA
>DATALQ010000014.1:0-154646 GCA_036260935.1 Clostridia bacterium | reverse complement strand
TAAATGCCGAAAGAAAGGCTACAATCAGGCTAAATAGAAATGTTCCATTCTAATAGCACGCAATAAAAATAAGCTGGATTACATTTCACATACTTTGAAAATTTCTTATGATATAAATATAGAAGTTATTGAAGCAGATTTATCTAAAGATTCGGATATTACAAAAGTTGAAGAGTGTATAAATCAAAAAGATAATTTAACAGTCCTTGTTAATTGTGCCGGATTTACTTTAAGAAAGCAATTTGATAAACAGGACCCTTTAAAACAATTATGTATGATCCAACTACATATTATAGCGAGTACCCGCCTGACACGTGCGGCACTGTCCAAAATGATTATGAATAATAGAGGGATTATTATTAATGTTTCGTCACTATTGTCTTTGATGACTTTGGATAGTAATGTTGTATATTACGCTACGAAGTCATATTTGAACAGGTTTTCACAAAATCTTCAGCTGGAACTGAAAGATAAAAACATACAAATTCAAGCACTGAACCCCGGAAACACTATTACTAACTTTCATTCTACAGAAGAGTTTTCAGGAGTAGAGAACAAATATCCCAAACTATTCACAATGACAGCTGAAAAATTGGTTGACAAGTCAATTGCTGCTCTAAAAAGAAAAAAAGTCATTGTGGTTCCCGGTCTTGCCAATCAACTATTGGTAAATTTCAGGTTTTTGTTTGCAGGTATTATTACGAAATCAATGAGATAAGGAGGTTATGCCATACCCTGGGTATATTGGCGAATTTATAGTTGGATGTTTTTATGATATGATTCATTTTGAATATTGTAGGGAGGAAGAAATTGATGAGCAATCTTTTAGGTTTTAAGCACGTATTGAATTATGTATGGTTTATACCCATTATATTTAGTATTCATGAATTTGAAGAATGGAATATTCTAAAGTGGTATAAGAAATATTATAGGAATTTACCCGAATCGACAAATACCAGTATCAGAATTCATATTGTAGCGTTAAGTATAACATCCTTTTTTCTTACGTATCTTGCTTATATACTGAATGGAACATTTCTATTTAGCCTGATTGTAGCCTTTCTTTCGGCATTTATTTTTCTTAATGTATTCCAGCATATAATATGGACTGTACAATTAAGGGCGTATTCTCCTGGTTTAATTACGGGGATTATTAGTATAATCGTTGTATTATTTGTAAATATTGAATTGGTTCAAAATACACATTTCAATCCTCTTTTTTATTCTATAATTGTTTTGACAATCCTACCAATTAGAAGCACTTTAAGAGTAAATGGAGAGATGACTGCTGAAATAAGAAAAGCTCACAACTTTTTTATAAAAATAGAAAAAATATTACGGAGAATAATAAAAAAGATGACGGTGTGATGTTTTCTCACCAGCATGTCAAGAGCGCACTTAAAAAGGGCGTTTATATACTTTTGACCGACCGTTTGCTTTTTTCTATTCAGGCATCCTGCCTTCATACATGATAGATAGTTCGCCATAAACCTTACCCCAGTTTCTAAGCGGCATGGTCCATTTTTTCACTGCTTCAAAGGTTGCCACATAAAGAGCTTTCAACAGGGCTCCGATTACATATCACGGTTATCCCTGTCGTCTTCCTGTTCTGTCGGTCTCGCATTCTCTGTATTCTCCGCAATCTCTGATGTTTCTGACGAACCGATCTGTTCAGCCTGCTCTGCCTCTTCTACCGGCTCAGCCCGTCCTGTTCGCTCCGCCTGTTTTTCCCCGGCTTTCCGCTTATCGGTCAATTCCCGCGAGACCTCTGTTGAAAAACCGGGTCTATTGGCGGGTTTAAGGATATTCCCAGGTTTAAGGAGGCTTCCGTAAATCATCACTCTTCTTGGATATCCAGCCCGGAATCGCATCACAATATAAATCGCCGTGAACAGCACTACCAGCGCAACGCCCGCATACAGGCCGGACGCCTGTCCAGGTATGAATGGCATGCTTAGCATCGCAATGACAAGCACCACAAGGACTGCCCACGTCGTATACGGATACCCCGGCATCTGGCATTTTCCCTCGGGCGGGCAGCCGAAACGCTTTCGGTAACGAAGCTGCGTAGCCATTATAAAGGCGTAAGTGAAAAGCAGCGCAAAGCCTCCCGAGCTGATGAGGAACAGGTATACCCTCGGCAGCAGCAGCCCAAGGCCAAGCCCGGCCATCATTCCCAAGCCGGAAAACAGAATCCCCTTGTATGGGACTTCGTTCTTATCCTTGAGCCACACCGGCGCATGCCCCTCATCGGCAAGAGAACGGATCATTCTGCCAAGGCCGAACATTGCCGCAAGCATCGTTGATAATATCGCCGTTATCAGAACAGCATTGAGAACCGTTCCTGCCCAGGTCACGCCCTGTCTGGTAAGGGCTGCTACCATCGGGCTCATGTTTTCGGCGAGAGCCGCAGTCGGAACAAGCGGGAGTATGGCCAAAGCAGTCAGTATATACAGGCTTACGAGGCTCAAGACTGTATTCCTGATAGCGCGCGGAACGGTCTTTCTGGGATTTTCCGCTTCAGAGGCAGCCAGACCTATCACTTCAAAGCCCGCGTATGCAAACATGACGATCAGTATACTTCCGGCAATTCCTTTAATACCGCCCGGCATCGCAGGTTCCCGTGCCAATTCTCCGATGCCGACGGCCCGCGTGCCCGGGAAAAGTCCAATTACCAATAACAGCGCAAATATTATGAATGATACGATAGTGATGAGTTTTACTGCGGCAAGGCCGCTTTCGAGCTTGCTGAGCTGTCTTGCTCCGAGAAGGTTGAGCAGCGTGACGCCAATGATAATAAGACTGCCCAGCAGCGGCAGCGAAAGGTTCGGGATCCATTTTCGCACGAGTATAGAAATGGCGGTAGCCTCGCTCGACATTGCAAGTATCATTCCCGACCAGTAGACCCAGCCTACTACGAAGCCCGCGCCGGGGCCGAAGGCCTGTGCGGCAAAGGCTCTGAAAGAGCCTGCTCCCGGATTTGCCACAGTCATTTCCGATAACGCATAAAGTATGAAATATACGAGGATGCCTCCCAGCACATAATTTATGATTACAGAAGGCCCCGCGGCGTGTATTGCCACGGACGTGCCAAGGAAAAAGGAACCGCCTATTACCGTCCCCAGGGACATCATTGTGAGCTGCCATGCCGACAAACCTTTTCGTTTTTCCATTTCAGGATATCTCCATAAAATAATTTTATGGTTATTATGCCTTAATGAAAAAAATAAATTCCACCCGGCAGCTGCGCTGTCAGGTGGAACTGTGTTAATAACGTTGCGATACTGTTGCGATGCTGTCCAGCGGCGACTGAACTCAAGAACCGCCTGCATCTACGCGCGACGCACTTACGCGGATTGCGCTTACACGCTGTTCTAATTTACGCGCCGACTCTTATCAATTCTACGGGGAAGCCTATGAACAAGCCGGTTTCCAGTACTCCCGGTATGCTCTTCAGGTCCTTTTCAGTTGTCATTCCTATCTCGTTGAACATTACATCCAATATAAAGCAATTGTTTTCAGTGATGACAGGGCCGTCCTTCCCTTTGGCCGGGCGCAGTTTAACACTCGAAACATCGAAATTTAAGAGCTGCGATTTTACATACATCAAAGCGTCCTGCCAGACTTCAACGGGTACCGGGAATTTGCTCCCAAGCCTGTCCACTATTTTTGATTCGTCAACCATTATATAATTCTTCGGCGCGCTGCTCATAACAAGCTTTTCGTTGAACATAGCACCGCCGCGGCCTTTTATGAGCCTTAGCTTCGAATCCACCTCGTCTGCTCCGTCAAAGGTCCAATCAGGCTTTTCATCGTTCAGCGACGCTACGGGGATGCCGAGTTCATTGCAAATGAAACGTATCTCGCGCGAGGTAGGTATCGCACGGATAGACAAGCCTTCGTTTTTCATCCTTGCCGCTATCTCCTTGACGGCCATGAAGGAGGTCGAGCCTGAGCCGAAACCTATCACATCGCCGTCCTTAACTTTTGATGCAAGTACTTTGGCCACCTGGAGCTTCTGTTCATAATTTGCGATCTCGCCGGACCAGTTGAGAAAACCGTATAATTTACTGTCCCAATTCATACTTGATATCTCCGATTCCAGATTTGTTTAAGTATTTCAATTGTTTCACTTTTCCTAATAATTATGAGTCATTGAGACATGCCCGTCAACCTTTTTTTAGCCCGGTCCAGCTTTTTCTGACGGCGTTTTCTGCGTGTCGCCAGCCTGTATATGATAAATGCGGCAAGTAGTACGATGAAGGTCACTATACCGTAGACTGCAAGCGCGATACGGTTCGGAGCCTTCAAAAATGCCACGATGCTGTGGTTATCGTCTATCACCTTCCTGCCCTGAGCTTTGCCGTAATAACCGGAAATCTGCGGGATCCCGTCAACCTTGTCGAAGGATTGCAGGTACTCGGCGATCGCGTACCATTCCTTTACCTCGAAAGCTTTCCCGCCGGATGTTTCGTTCGCTATGGATTCTTCAAAATTCTTGATCGGCTTACCTTCCGCAGTCTTTGGCACTATCGACAGAAGCCCGAAGGATTTGTCCCCGACTACCGAGAGCATTTGCGCCGAAAACAATCCAGCCACGACGCGGTAAAGCCTGTTGTCATCCAAATCCGTGACAGAGCCGTCGGGCTTGCGGAGTTTTACTTCTGTGACTTTGTTGAAGATCAGTCTGTTCGGATTGAACGTGAAGTCCACTCCTGAAATATATAACTGTGCATCGCCCATCAGTGAGGAAACTGATGCGTCCACTTCGCAGACCGCTTTAAGCTCCTTACCCGTAAGCCAGATCGAGATCAGCGGATATCCCGGCACCTTGTCCGGCCCTATTCCGAGCGAACTTGCGCTGTATACGTCCGACGCGGTTACATTGCCTTTAAAAAACGTGTTTCTTATCGTACCTACGGGGACTATTGCCGCATCGACCGGTACATATCCATCACCTTCGGCTTTTTTCACAGCGTAGATATATGAATCGCTTATCAGGTTGCCGAGCGGGTCTTCCTGATGATGGTCAGTCATATAATTCACAGTGTTGAAATCGAAGGGCGATTGGGCCAGAACATCGTACATTCCCATGCCGAAGCGGTCGAAATATTTCTGCTGCACAAGTTTTTCATAGTCCGATATCATACCGGAAATTCCCGGATCGTCCGAAAGGCTTTCATCTATCGGCTGAAGCTTGTAGTTGTCGAGCTTCCAGCCTCCTGACCCGTTCTGTGAAATCTTCATTACACCCAGGTAACGGCAGCTGTCCTCTACGGAACCAATGACCGTGTTCCCTGCCGTTATCGGCTCCGGCAGCCTGGTATGCGTATGTCCGCTTATAATGACATTTATATCGGGGACCTCTTTGGCCAGTATCTCATCCTCGGATTCGGATTTGTTGCCCCATATTCCCGAATGTGACAGGCAAACGATCAGATCGGCCTTTTCCCTGTTTTTAAGTGTATCGACGATCCTTTTGGCATTCTCAACGGGATCGGCAAACACCACCCCGGACATCGGAGCGTTGGACGCCGCGTCTTTTCCCATCAATCCGAATATGCCAATTTTGATCCCGTTCCGTTCTAAAACCGTGTATTCTTTAACACCGTACGTCTGCTCGGCCTTTTTGAGCTCGGTCAGATCGGGGGATATATTGCCGTTCTTATCCGCCGGATATTCTTCGTTCGAAATAACGACCTGCGGCAGCGGACTTCCGCTTTTTACCGCGGCCTTGAGGCTGTTGGCCAGACCTTCCGCCCTGTAGTCGAATTCATGATTGCCCAAGGTTACCGCATCATACCCCAGCTCGCCCATCATCCTGAACTGTGGGGAATCGCTTTCATATATTGTCTGAAAAGCCGTACCCATTGAAAAATCTCCGGCGTCGAGCAACAGCGCTTCAGGCTCCTTCATCTTCTCCGCTTTGACAGCGCTTTCCAACCGGGCGTAGCCCCCGGAGTAAATGACTTTGCCGCCCCGGATATCCCGGGCCGGAAGCAGGTGGTCGTGAAGGTCGCCGGTAAAGAGGATAGTTACAGCTTTGTCCGTATTTTGAGCCGCGAATGCCGGTGAAACGGCGGGGGAAGTACAAACTGCACAGAGTAAAAGAACAGAGATGATAATACGCAATGACTTTCTCATTTCATAACCTCCGTAAAGGCAATATACCGGAGTCGAGCCACTGAAAAACATCCGGATTTTCCCGCGTACTCAATATATACCATAATAAACAGACAAGTCAATTGCAATATTCGGCCGCGAGATATCCAGCATATCTCCATCTCAGAGACTCTGGAATAAACTCGGCGCGGGCTTCCGGAATTAACTCGGCACAGGATTCCGCCTGCAACTCCCATCTCCCAGCCTCCGATTATATTCCATCGATCCACTGCTCTCGAATATCTTCCGACCGCAGCCCGCAGCCCACAGTTCCCAGCCTCCGAATATATCCCATCGATCCACTGCCCTCGGATATCTTCCGCCAACCCTATCCGCCGAAGATAGCCACTGTCTGACTGTCGAGCGCAAAGCCGCCATTCTTCCACTTGAGTATGTTCTGGAAATAACCGAGCCCGTCGGCATGATACCTCCCCGAAATTTTTTGGAATGCCAGCAGTTCATAAACCTTGTCACCGTCAAAATCGACAGGGTAAAGCACGCTGAGCGGATCAACCCAACCGCTTATCGGAGCCTTCAGCTTGCCGTTGCTGTCGTAGATTTCGTTAAGGTAATCCTTTCCCTTGTAGGTCAAATCGATAATATACCTCTTATTGTTTATCCTGCTCACAGCCTCTGCCCGGTAAAAGTCGAGGTAGTTGACATCATATTTGTACTGCTCGTTGTATATGTTGGAATCAAAAAGCAGCCTGAGTATGTTGCCCGCGAAGGAATAAACATAATCGTATGTCGTAGCTCCGCTCCCGCCCGACTGTATGGTTACGAGTATATCGGCGATGCGGTCCCCGGTAAAGTCGCCCAGGAACAATGTCGGGTCGTATCCGGCATTATCATGCAGCGGAACTGTGGTCATCCTGCCTGTCGCGCCATCCTGGATCACAAGCGTGATATTCTGGATAAACGGCGAATCCGGTGTCTTCGTCCCGGTCAGGTATACATTGTCGGGGATCCCGTCCCCGTTGACATCTCCGCGCGCTGAGGCCGCAATAAAAGGATCTGCCCTGTTCGTTGAATATAGATACATAATGACACCCTCTTAAATTAATATTATGTAGTATAATATGTGCCGGGAGGCCTTTATGTCCTCCTAAAACACCCGCCAGCCCATAACGGCATAATGCGGGCGGCCCGTAATGCAAATACCCATAAACTGCATGAACTATGGACAATGCCGGAGTTAATGGTATAATGATAGAAGTTTGAATATAGGAAAGAAGATACTGATGAATAACAGTTTTAGCGAACTCGGCATTTCGTCCCCAATATTGAAAGCCATCGAAGACATGGGCTTTGAAGAACCAACTGAAGTACAGCGCAGGGCTATACCGCACATTCTGAACAAGGAAGACCTCATCGTAATGTCCAAGACGGGCAGCGGAAAAACAGCAGTTTTCGGAGTTTCTGTGCTGCAGCTGACGGACCCCGACGCTCCCGGACCGCAGGGATTAATACTCACCCCGACGCGTGAGCTGGCCGTACAGGTCGATGGCGACATCCATCAACTGGCGGCGCATCTGAAGCATAAGACCACGGTTCTGTACGGGCAGCACAGCATGAACACCGAGATACAGAATCTCAAAAAAGGCGCAACGATAGTGACGGGTACCCCCGGACGTGTGTACGATCATATCCAGCATGGAAACCTAATAACAAAAAATATACGGTTCCTCGTTCTCGACGAAGCTGACAGAATGCTCGATATGGGCTTTCTCGAACAGGTCGAAAGAATAGTGAAGACCGTGCCAAGGGACAGAGTCACCCTGCTTTTTTCAGCGACAATCCCTCCGGAGATCAAGAGGATATGCAGCAGGCATATGAGGGACCCCGAAATGATCGAAATTGAGTCCCCGACACTGACTGTCGATACGATACAGCAGGTCTATTACCGCGTCAACCATAACGAAAAAAATACACAGCTCAACAGGCTGCTGTTATATGAACAGCCTGAAAGCTGCCTGATATTCTGCAATACAAGGATCGCCACGGACAGGGTACAGACCTTCTTGACACGCAAGGGTTATGAGTCGCAGGCACTGCACGGGGATATCCCGCAGGGCAGGCGTATAAAGACCATAGAGCAGTTCAAGCACGGAGAATTTCACATACTTGTTGCGACGGACGTGGCGGCCAGAGGCCTGCAGATCGACAATCTGTCGCTGGTTGTTAATTACGACGTTCCTGTGGAAAAAGACAGCTACGTACACAGGATAGGCCGTACCGGAAGGGCGGGAAATACGGGCCGCTCCATAACCCTGGTCACAAGCGACGATATCATGGGTCTTTATGAAATCGAAGAGCATATCGGAACGATGATTGAAGAGGGAGCGCTTCCATCAGATGAGGAATTGAACGTAAAAAAGGCGCAGGCCGAAAAGTGGATGGAAGCGAACGCACTTAAGGAGAGACCTGCCGACATCGGTTCCGAGTTTTCTTCCGACAAACGCCGGAGGCCTCGTGGCAAGGCAGATTCGGGCAGATCCCATGCCGGAGGTCAAAGAAGGCAGGATGCGCCTGAGGCGGCACGACAGCCGAAGCACATATCGAAGCAGGGAAAACCTTACGAAGCGGAACAAGAGCATAGAAAAGGCAAACATAACGAGGTCCGTGATGCTGCGCAGCAGCATGGGGACAGAGACAGCAAAGCGGTATCTTACGGAGACAGGTCAAGATCTGAAGCGGCCCGCAAACCCGATCGGTCTGCTGCACCTATGGCACCTGACAGGACCAATGCGATATCCGGCAGGGCCGGCGTCACACCGGGAAGAGCCGACGGTGCGCCTGGCAGGGCCGGCGTCACACCGGGCAGGACCGACGGACCCGCCAAAAGACCTGCAGTACCGCTGCAAAGGCCCGCAGCACCGGCTTCGAAGCAGACTGCCAGGGTCACTGCAAATACAGCACAACAGGGCGGAAAGCAGTCCGGTACCGGCAGGGGCTCGCATTCATCTGCCGCGGACTCCGGCACCAAATGGCTGAGTTATGATCAGCTGGCAAAGACGGCTCCAAAAAAGTCCCTGCTGCAAAAAGTTTTTGGAAAGATCCTTGGAAGGTAATACCCTGTATTACCTTCTTTTTTTCGATATTTTTATCGATTTTTTGTCGGCATTTTTATCTGTGATTTTTCTTCCTTCGTTTCAACCGTCTGTCTTTGGGTATCATCTTAGACGGGTTCTATTTCCTGATTTTTTGGGTATAATTTTATAGATATCTTACGGGAGGGTACATATGTCGAGAATATGGTACTTCGCCGCAGCGCTGCTTGGCATGGGAATGCATTCTTCTGGATTGGTCCTGCAGAAAAAGGGTATGGATCGCCTGGATTTGAAAAACTGGAAAAACTTCAGGATAACTCGTGATTTTATTATCTGGTTCGTAGGTATACTGCTTGCTTACGTCATATCTGTTCTGCCTACCGGAGTGGCGTCAAAGGGGTTGTCTCCGCAGATAGTATCCGCCATATCGGGGCTCAGTATAGTACTGGTAATTGTCCTTTCCCATTTCTTTCTAAAGGAAAGTATCTATTTCTCGGATATCGTTTTCTCTATCATAATAATACTGAGCATTTTCGGCATAAGCGTTTCAAAAGATGTGACGTCTGGCGGCCGTATGGACACCAGCGCGCTTTACCTTTTGATACTTGCCCCGTTTCTCCTGCTCATGCCGACACTTGGCAAAAAAACCGACAATCAGACCAAAACAGTCCTTTTGTCGGCTTTTTCCGGTTTAACCAGCGGGCTATCCTTCGTACTGCTTAATATTGCGGTAAAACATGCCGGAGGTTCATTCGCCGGGATTTTCGGCACTATTTATACTTACGAATACACGATCGTCGGTTTCTTTTCCGGCTTTTCCATGCAGGCAGCCTACAGATTCGGAAACATCATAAATATTGCCCCCGTTCAGGTATCCCTGAGCGTCATTTTCCCATTGATCTGCTCCTACTTCGTCTTTCACAAGCATATTTCGTTCGTACAGGACCTGCTGATCCTCGCAGTTGGCTTCTGCTGCTGGGCGATACTAAGAAGGCATTGACCTGCAGGCAATCATTATCTGCTAAGCAGCCTTCGGTATCGGCTTCAGATTGTTTCGCCGTTTTTCCTGCCGCTTGCTACAGCGCGAGCTGCCGATCTGACAGCGACCTTCTTGTAATCGTTGTTCCAGCGGTTGGTCCCGATGTAATCGAAAATAACAGCACCGGTATGGCGGCAGAATCGGTCCATCTGCTCGAAGCAGCTCAGTAGTCCGTTGCCCGTGCCGCCCGGCGAAGCGATAAGAAGTACCTGCTTGTCGCGTAGGACTCCATTTTGGTTGAATTCACACCTGCGCAGACGGTCGATAAAGCTTTTAAGAGTTTCCGACATCTCGCCCCAGTATACCGGTGTGACAATAATAATGGCGTCGCTGGCCGCGATGCGGTCCTTGAAGTCGTTAAAGCCATCGTTGCCATAACGGCAGTAATTTTCGTTGCGGCAAGTGCCCCAACCACCGTCGCAGACCTGGCAGCGCAGCAGTTTACCGTCGCAAAGCCTGATCTCGTCGACTTCCGCACCGCCCTCGACTGCGCCGAGCTTTGCCTCTTCGATAACAGACTGGCAGAGGCCGTCTGTTTTAGGGTTACCTGACAAAATACAAATTTTCACGGTATCATCTCTCTATCTAGTATTTTTCACATATAAGTATATGATTTATAATGAGCTGCTGCAACGGATAGATCATTGAAATATTAGACCGGAAGCCCGATCGTGAAGCCGGATTATCTCGAATTGTCCAGAAACCCGCGGGCTTCATTAAGATTTTCGAGTATCTTCGTCTCTGCGCCTTCTTCCAGTTCGGGTCTTTTTACATTGGGACTGTCAAGGGTTCCTCCCATTTCGCCGATGATCCGCTTCGCCTTATATGCCTCGGTCTCGTCGGTATCGACAATAACCCTGCAATTGATGTCGGCAATCTCCTCGAAGCCGCCCATACCGCTGACCATCGGGCTTGCTGCAAGCAGCGGCGCCGTATCCGTAGCCGAGCCCGCTATGCTCGAATCGAACACGACACCGGAAAGGCTGATTCCCGTGTGCGTCCCGGGAACGTTTCTCACCCCGTTGCCTCCAGAGCCGAAGTGCTCGTTAATATCGACGACAGCATTTAAGCCTGAGCCTTTGAGCTTGTCTACTGCCTGGTTTGCAGTCTTGATATCCCTGAAAAATCCTTCGATTTTCATAAAATGATCCCTTTCCAAGTTCATAAGGTTAATGTACAAGTCTATATTAACCTTATGTTCCTGGAAGTATTCAAAGACTCCGTCACATGAGCAATTGAAACGGCGACCAGTAAAGTCAGCCCTTCAGCACCTTTTTCCCGCCCATGTACATTTGAAGCGGTTCAGGAATATTAACAGTTCCGTCCGCGTTTAAATTGTTTTCCAGAAAAGCGATCAGCATACGGGGTGGTGCGACAACAGTGTTATTCAGAGTGTGAGCAAAGTAGTTCCCTTTTTCTTTGTTCCTGATGCGGATATTAAGACGGCGCGCTTGTGCATCGCCTAGATTGGAGCAGCTGCCCACTTCGAAATATTTGTGTTGACGCGGCGACCATGCCTCGACATCGATACTCTTCACTTTAAGATCGGCCAAGTCACCGGAACAGCATTCAAGCGTCCTGACGGGAATGTCCAGTGAACGGAAAAAATCCACACTATTCTGATATAGTTTTGTAAACCATTCCATACTATCCTCAGGTTTGCAGACGACGATCATTTCCTGTTTTTCAAACTGGTGTATACGGTACACCCCACGCTCTTCGATGCCATGCGCGCCCACTTCCTTGCGGAAGCATGGAGAATAGCTGGTTAGAGTTTGAGGGAGCTTGTCCTCATCCAGGATAGTATCGATGAACCTGCCTATCATGGAATGCTCGCTGGTGCCAATCAAATAAAGGTCTTCGCCTTCAATTTTATACATCATGTTTTCCATTTCGGTAAAGCTCATAACTCCGTTTACCACATCTCCGCGGATCATGAATGGCGGGATACAGTAAGTAAACCCTCTGTCAATCATAAAATCGCGTGCATAGGAAAGGATTGCAGAATGCAGGCGTGCGATATCTCCGATGAGATAATAGAAGCCGTTTCCACTTGTTTTCCTGGCGCTGTCGAGATCAATTCCGTGCAGCTTTTCCATGATATCGACGTGATAAGGTATTTCGAAATCCGGGACTTCGGGTTCGCCGAATCGCTGAACCTCTACGTTTTCACTGTCATCTTTCCCGATCGGGACAGAATTGTCTATAATGTTTGGGATTACCAGCATTCTTTTCCTGATCTCAGCGGACAGTTCTTCCTCAAGTTGTTCCAGCTCAGTCAATTCCTGCGCAATAGCCCCAACCCTGGCTTTTGCCTGTTGGGCCTCTTCCTTCATTCCCTTGGCCATGAAGTTACCGATTTCTTTGCTGGTGGAATTTCGCTGACCTCTGAGTGTGTCGCCTCTGAACCTGGCTTCCCGGTATTTTTTATCCAGTTCTACTACTTCATCTACCAGGATCAGTTTTTCATCCTGAAACTTCTTCCTGATATTCTCCCTGACAAGTTCGGGATTTGTTCGTAATAACGCAATATCCAACATTTCTTATCCTCCTGACATATAGTATTTTTCCAGTATCAGGTCAGAAAAACAAAAAAACCTTCCGACCCCATACAAAAATGGGACGGAAGGAATCCGCGTTGCCACCCAATTTGTCAGCCGGATAAGGCTGACCACTCGAATGTACGATAAAGGGTACAGGCCTTCGGTTTATCACCGATAGCTCTAAAAGTGGAAAGATTATTACTCCCGCCGGTTTGCACCAACCACCGGCTCTCTGTCGGGACTAATAAATCGTAGCTTTTATCATCGCCATTACTACAATCAAAATTGAATGTATTAACGTACATTATATACTATTTAATAAAGTTTTCAATAAAAGCTTTTACAAATCTCTTTCTTATCATTCTACAATATATTAGTCATTTTGCTATAACTCTATTTCAATATCTCCGTTTCGGCGGCAACAAGTTTAGCTGCGCCGTATCTTTCTCTGAGCCTGGGTTTTTCTATCTTGCCGGTGGGATTTCTCGGTACTTTGTCGAATATGACCTTCTTGGGACGTTTATAACGCGGCATCGGTGCGCAGAAGGTTTCAACCCCCTCCTCGGTCAGACTGCAGCCCGGCTTCAGTTCAATTATCGCGGCTGCGATCTCTCCAAGGCGTTTATCGGGCAGACCGATTACCGCCACATCCTTTATTGCGGGATGGGCGCGCAGGAAGTCCTCGATCTGGACCGGGTACAGGTTCTCTCCTCCGCTTATGATAACGTCCTTCTTACGGTCGACCAGGAAAATAAAGCCTTCGTCATCCATCCGGGCCATATCACCCGTAAGCAGCCAGCCGTCCTTGATAACGGCGGCAGTTGCCGCAGGATCGTTATAGTAGCATTTCATTACTCCAGGGCCCTTTACCGCAAGTTCCCCGACCTCACCCTGCTCCACCTGGCTTCCGTTTTCATCGATTATTTTGGTTTCCCAGCCGTAGCCGGGCACTCCTATTGCGCCGACCTTATGAATATTCTCGATACCGAGGTGAACGCAGCCGGGACCTATGGATTCGCTGAGTCCGTAATTCGTGTCATACTGATGATTCGGGAAATAGTCCTTCCACCTGCGTATCAGGCTGGGCGGGACCGGCTGGGCACCTATGTGCATGAGCCTCCATTGCGATAACTCATAATCCTTGAGTTTGACGTCCCCTCTATCGATTGCGTCCAGAATATCCTGAGCCCAGGGTACTAAAAGCCAGGCTATGGTTATCCTTTCCTCGGAAATAGTTCTAAGTATCCATTCCGGTTTTACTCCGCGCAGTAATACTGCCTTGCTGCCTGCCAGCAGGCTGCCGAACCAGTGCATTTTGGCGCCGGTATGATATAGCGGCGGGATGCATAAAAAATTGTCCCGACGCGTCTGACCGTGATGCTTCTGTTCGGTATAACACGCCGACATAAGACTTAGGTGGTTATGCAGAATGGCCTTCGGGAATCCGGTAGTTCCTGATGAGAAGTAAACCGCAGCGTCGTCTTCGTCGCTTATCATAACCTGTGGAGCTTCAGAAGGGCAGTTGGCCGTCAGCCTGTCGTAATTTTCCGCAAAGGAGGGACGATTCTCGCCTGCAAAGAATATTGTTTTTATTTTAGGTATCTGATCATATATCGACTCGACACGGCCGATAAACTCGGGCCCGAAAATGAGCGCGACTGAATCGGACAAATCGAGACAGTATTTTATTTCATCAGCCGTATATCTGAAATTCAACGGTACTGCGACAGCGCCGCTTTTCAATATTCCGAAATAGATGGGCAGCCACTCCAGGCAATTCATAAGAAGGATCGCAACCTTGTCGCCCTTCCCGATGCCCCTTTTCAGAAGCAGATTTGCAAGCCTGTTGGCCTTCTCGTCAAAAACTCGCCAGGTCATTTCCCTGCGGTACTCGCCCGCCGGGCTGTTTTCTATGAGTTCGTATTCACGCCAGGTAACTTTATGGCTTTCCTGAAGATCAAGATTGATTTCCGTCAAGCATTTTTCCTGACCGTACAATTCGGCATTACGCGACAAAAATTCAGTGATGGGCATAATATAACCATCCTCCCGTTCTACATACATTACAAAAAATTTGATTGTTTTATCAACCATTCTACATAAAACAGCCAAACGCTTATTATATTATAAAACGTTACGGACAGTTAATCAATAATTTATTGGCTTAAGCCGCTAACGCCAATAAGCAAATACAGCCTCTATCTGAGCCGTTATTTCTATCTGCCCCGACTGGATAGGCGTCGAAGCAGCTGCCGTCTGAAATGCCAAAGGGATCGGAGCGCCCTGTACATATCCCAATTCGACTACACGGACCGGTACACGTATGACTCTTATGTTCAATTTGACCGCTATCGTCGCTGCCTTCGCCAGCGCGTCGTCGACAGCGGCGTCAAGAGCCTGCCGGTAATAAGGCGACGGGTCTTCAACTGCGAACGCTATGCTGCCTATCTGGTTTGCACCGCTCTGCACTGCCGCATCTATGGTCGAACCGATCCTGGCCATATCCCTCATTGTGACCTTCAGCATGTGTTCGACCCTGTAGCCCCTAAATACCTGCTTCCCTTCGATGTAATCATATTGCGGCGTTATATTGTAGGATGAAGTCTGGATATCGGCGGGAGAAACACCCATGCCGTTCAAGGTCCCGATGACTGCTGTCATCCTTGCGGTATTCTCTGCCTGTGCCGTGCCAAGCTGCAGGTTCTCGGTCACGACGCCAAGGTTGACTATGGCGATATCAGGCTTCACTTTGATCCTGCCGGTTCCTTCGACCTTCAGTTCACATACGCAGGGATCCGCACACGGACGTACCCCGGTGAAACAGGCAGGCTGCAGACGGTTGTCGGGACCGGGTGTAAGCATTGAATCGATCATGTACTTAACCTCCATATCAAATAATATCTGCTACATAATATGTAAACCTTTCTTCAGCGTGCAAACATCCTTGCAGTAGTAAGAATGCTTCTATTGATGCCCGTTTTGATACCCGTTTTGGTGCCTGTATTGGTGCCTGTATTGGTGCCTGTATTGATGCCTGTATTGATGCCTTAAGGGACAGGCCCATATACCCCCGGGCAAGAAGTAAGAAAGTACGAATTTTATAGTCCTTTAGACTCATTTGGCTGTTTTTTGCTCTGCTTGGTCAAAACGACAGAGTATAATCGTAATTGTAGACATAATATTAAGGAGGTATCAGATATGTTCGGAAGAAAATTTGGCAAATTATTGTCGATAGCTGTAGTAATAGCCGTTTTTTCTGCATTACAGCCCGGAGTCTATGCGAAGTCGGAAAACAGCAGCGATAAAAAGCCGACTGTGAGCAGCAATCAGGGCGTATCGGTCACTGAACCCGAATCCAGGACTGCTGCCGATACTAAATCCGAAATAAAGACCACTGCCGGTACTGAATCCGGAATCAAGACCACTGCCGGTACTGAATCCGGGATCAAGACAACTGTCAATAAAAAAACTCCTCAATCGGCTGTGAAAAAAACTCAGAGAAAAGTAACTCCGATTACAAAAACTAAAAAACCAGTCGTAAATACGGGAATCAGCAAACAGCTCTCAGAGTTGGGAAAGAAGCTCAGTGCTATAGAAACTGAAACAAACAAATTATCAGTTGAAATAGACTTGTTCGTCAAGGCCAGCACCACCGGCAGCTCAATAGTTACGTCAGGGACGGCCCTGTCCGCAACGGGTACGGCAATTACATCAGGGACCGCAGTCAGTACCTCGGATTCTGCTGTGACCACCTCGGGTTCCGCCGTGACTACCTCAGGGTCTGCCGTCACCACCTCGGGTTCCGCCATCACCACCTCGGGTTCTGCTGTGACTACCTCGGGTTCCGCCGTCACCACCTCCGGTTCCGCCGTCACCACCTCCGGTTCCGCCGTCACGACCTCCGGTTCGGCAATCGAAACTGCTAAAAACAGTACAGCGTTTGTGAACAGTACTTCGGGTAAACTAAATGCCGTTTCCAACAGGCTATCGTCCGTAGAAAAAGGCATTAAGGCTCTTTCGGGCAAGGTTGACAAGACCTTGAAGGCGTCCTATGACAGCCTTATCGACAGGGTGAACTCGGTAAGATCAAAACTGACCAAGGAACTCGAGATACTTAAAACAATGGGGTCCAAAGTTTGAGCTTCAAAAGCCACCGTCAGCAAATCCACTAAGCGTAGGATGTAAAAAAGTGAGTAAATAAATGGCAGGCGGGCTAAGCGACCCGCCTGTTATTTTTATAGTATTCTCAGTATCGCTAAAGACCCCATAAACTTATGTTTCTGTAAAAGGCTCATACTCCTTTATCAGATTTTCATAGCTTTTATTGAAATCCGAAGATCGGTCATATGCATCGAGATTCCTGGCCATCTTTTCCAGGATGCCCAGCTTGCTGGCACCCGCTGCATCCCTCATACAGTCATTGTTGTCCGAAATTTTATCCAATGCATCTGCATATTGTGTTCTGAAGTTTTCCTCGAATTTCCTGCTTACATTGTCAAAGGAAATGTCATTTATATCGAATGACTGCGCAAGCTCAACATCTTTTTTATGGATCTTCATTACCGAAACCTCCCGTCCAGTATCGTCAGTTTTTATGTTTACTTTTATTTTCGACAATTTGAACAGGAATTATTTTAACTGATTTTGTTACATTGAAAGCTTTAGAGCCATGGTTTCATAAGCCATGTCAACGCAAGTTCATGCCTGCCGGCTATATCGGTAAAATGTCCTCCCTCATTCAGCCTGAAAAGCAGGTTTCCTCCCCCGAAAAGCCGCGTTTTCAAAATTTCGGCGGTTTTCATCGTATTTTCGCCGACCGACGCCATTCTGGGGTTACGGCTGCGCGTTTCACCCTTTCCTAAAGATATGTAAACCCGCGAGTCGGTTCTTTTCAGAGTGCCGGACTCCATAAACCCGGCCCAGCCGTCGAACCACAGAGATCCGGACAGACTGGCGAATCTGCCGAAAATAGGGCAGGTATACATAGCTAAAAGTGCGGCCAAGCCACCGAGAGAATATCCAATAATGGCGGTATTTTCAGGTTCCTGCCTGGTATGGAAGGAAGCGTCCAGGTATGGCTTCACAGTTTGGCTGAGAAATTCGAGGTATGCTGCCGCACAACCTCCGAAACCTCTGCTTTTATCCGACAAGGCCGGTGCAGGCCATGGGGAGAAATCGTCGTTCCATTCCAGCGGTTCGGCTGCAAGCAGAATAAAAGCCTCACAATCGGCTTCGATATGTGGCTCGATCCTTTCCATGATGTCGCAAATCTCCTCCGTACCGTTCATATAGACGACAGGATAGCTGCAGCCTGAGCCGTTGTAACCCGGCGGCAGATACAGTCTGCAATTTCGTTCGTCTATTTTTATTTCTGTCAATAAGCCCTTCATAAAATACCTCCAGCATAATTATATCAATTATACTAAGCCGGGTGAAAGGCCGGGACGAAAAATAGCCATTATGGCTCCCTTCGGAATATAAAATGCACTTTACGAGCAACATAGCATGATGAAGAAGAAAAAGAAGTCCAGAGCCAAAATAATAATATGGACTGTAGCAGCCCTGTTGATTATTTGCTTTACCGCATTGCGCATTTTCAGACCCATCGGCGCCGGTTTTACCGAAGTGAAGACAGCAACAGGCGATATCACTACTTATTACAGCTTTTCCGGCTATGTCGCAGCGAAAAAAAGTCAAATACTTTACGCGGACAGAGCGCTCCAGATAAAAACGATCGAAGTATCCAAAGGACAGTCCGTTAAAAGCGGCGACATCCTTATGAAGACTACAGCGGGGCAAAAAATCACCGCACCTTTTGATGGTACAGTTTCTCAGCTAGACGCCGTACCTAACGCACAGCTGACACCCGGAGCCCAGTTGTGCAAGGTCGTGGATTACGCCAATCTGCAGATGGCCGTCCAGGTAGACGAATACGATATCTCGGCGGTAACGGTCGGCAAAGCCGCAACAGTTACCATAAATGCCCTCGCCAGGGATATAGCGGGGACCGTGGACAGCGTTTCCAGGGATGGCATATATCAGAACGGGGTCACCTATTTTAATTCGATTATTTCATTACCATCCGATAACGACCTTATGGTCGGAATGTCCGCCCAGGCAAGAATTTTGGACAAAAGAGCCAAAAATACGGTAATGTTGCCGATGACAGCAATACAATTCAACCGGGACAACGATCCCTTCGTATTTATGCGCGAGGGCAGGGGGATAAAACAGGTCGGTATTACACTCGGCATAAACGACGGGACAAATGTACAGATCACCAGAGGATTGATCAACGGCGACACCATACTGGTCCCTGCTGCAGCGTCAGCCGCATCCGCGACAGGCGGACCTTTCGGAGGCATGTTCAGAGGTTTGAGAGGAAACCGTGGAAGCAGCGGCAACGGTACCGGAAGCAACAGTACTGGAGGCGCCGGTACCGGCAGTGCTCCAAACAGCGCCGGAGGCAGTTCGAACAGCTCCGGTAACGTCAGCTCCGACAGCAGCGTGCCCGGTACAGGCTCCACCGGCAGCGGAGGCAACCGATGAAAGAGATCCTCGATATGCGGGATATCGTCAAATATTATTATGTTGGAGAGACAGGGCAATTGGCTCTCGATCATGTCAACCTGAAAGTATGCGCAGGAGAATTCGTTTCCGTTCTTGGCCCTTCCGGCTCAGGTAAATCAACCCTGATGAATATAGTAGGCTGTCTCGACGTCGCCACGAGCGGAAGCTATATCCTGCACGGTCAGGATGTCGAAGAACTGAATGAAATAGAACTTGCAAGGATTCGAAACAGGGAGATCGGTTTCATATTTCAGAATTTTCAGCTGCTTCCCAGACTAAATGCACTAGAAAACGTCGAGCTGCCACTGATATATTCCCAAACCCCGCCTTCAGAACGTGAAGAAAAGGCAGCGGCAATTCTTGAGCGAGTAGGGCTGGCGGATAAGGTCAACAGTTATCCGAACCAGCTTTCAGGCGGACAGCAGCAGCGTGTGGCAATAGCCCGGTCTGTGGTGACCGAGCCTGCTATATTGCTGGCAGACGAGCCTACCGGCGCACTCGACCAAAAATCGGGACTTCAGATAATGGAGCTGTTTGAGGAACTGAATTCCGAAGGCCGCACAATTATCATGATCACACACGATATCAACATAGCAGCGCATGCAGGACGAATAGTAAATATTCTGGACGGGCGGCTCAGCGAGGGAGGACCGGTTTGATGCTGAAGGAAAGCATAAAAATGTCATGGGGCAACATAATACATAACAAGATGCGTTCCTTTCTGACGGTACTCGGCATCGTGATAGGCATTGCATCGATAATTGCACTGATCAGCATCGTGCAGGGCGCAACATCAAGCATAACCAGCCAGATATCAGCACTCGGCGCAGACAAGCTGATTATACAGGCAGCCGGGACACCGCTCAAAAGGGGCCTCAACACCCAGGACCTGCAAAAGCTTTCCAGTCTGGAATATGTAAGCGGGGTTTCCCCGACTGTCCCGGGGAGTTCCTCTATAGTATTCGGCAAGACAGTCGAAACGGGCGTATCGGTTCAGGGCAGGAACGATTATTACTTCAGAAAGAACTCCGATACCATCAGGGCCGGAAGAGGCATCAATATCCTGGATGTAAACTGTAAAAACCGGGTAGCAGTGATAGGTAGCCAGATCGAACGGGATATGTTCTTCGGCATTCAACCGATTGGAAGACAGTTGCTTGTTAATGGTGAAACATATACGATCATTGGCGTATTAAAGGCACAGAGCGGGTTTAGCACGACTTCTACGAACGACGCGGTTCTGATACCGTATACGGCTGCAATGAGCGACCTTGGCGTCAGCACAATATCAAGCGTCGAAGTATATATGTCCGAACCGGCCAGATCTGACGAAATCATATCATCTATCAATAATGTGCTGAACCAGGCGTTCAATTACCACGACAATACCTTCAAGGTCTACAACATGCAGGATATCATTAGTGCGCTGGGAAACATTACAGGTATGATGTCGCTACTGCTGGCAGGCATCGCTTCGATTTCCCTGATCGTGGGCGGTATAGGCATAATGAATATGATGCTTGTCTCAGTGACCGAGCGGACGACGGAAATAGGCCTCAGAAAAGCGCTTGGAGCGGAGCCTTCGCGGATACAGCTGCAGTTCCTGATGGAATCCATATTCATATCACTGTTCGGAGGCATCATCGGTATGGTTCTCGGGCTGCTTATCGCCGCGGCTGCAGCTGTGCTCATAGGCTTTCCTTTCCCATTCTCTATCTGGACCGTTGTACTCGCTGTCGGATTTTCAAGCATAGTCGGCGTTGTCTTCGGATTTGCTCCGGCAAGAAAGGCAAGCAGACTGAACCCGATAGACGCGCTCAGGCACGTATGAGAATCATATGGCAATGGGCCAAAGTATACCCCTTACCCGGGTTCAACAGTTTGGCCTTTGGGCAAAAGGAAGGATAAGATCAAGCTGACCAGCGCAATCAGAATCATCGCGGCATAAATTATATGAAGCCCCGAAACCTGGGATAATCTGACCTGAGCCAGATACGCCGCGTTGTTGATACTCGTGGAGGAATACAGGTTTCCGGCGTCTATTCCTTTAATACCTACACTGGTCAGGTATTTTACTATCTCGAGATTGAAAATGCTTCCGAAAATACTTATCCCTATTGTCTGTCCCAGCGTTCTGACCAAAGAATTAGCGGCTGTGGCCGCCCCGCGCTTACCGTAGTCCACCGACATCAACACGACTATGGTCAGCGTCGTAAAACCAACGCCAAAGCCACACCCTAAAAACGACGTGTAAACGATGACCAGATAAAACGGAGAATTCAGTCCAAGCGTAGGCATCAGCAGGCAGCCCGCTGCGATCACCAGCGACGAAACCGCTATTACCGCCTTTTCTCCAAACCTCGGAATGGCCTTCCCCGCATACACTGAGCCCAACAGCCAGGTAACGGACATGGGAGCCATGGTCAGGCCCGACACTGTAGCGCTTAAGCCCAATACATTCTGTATGTACAAGGGCATGTAAACATTGATGGCGATCAACACTGCCGAAGCCAGAAAGCTTATTACATTGACAATAGTACTCGTCCTTGTAAAAATGTCAAAAGGTACTATCGGTTCACGCGCTCTTTTTTCAACTAAATAGAAAACAGCCAGAAAACCTGCCGAGACAGCCAGACATGCTGCTGTGGCCAGATCATTCTCACCAAACAGCAGAAATCCGTATAAAAGCGCTATTATGGCTGCCGACAATAGCGCGGCGCCAGCCATATCGATCCTGTGCCTCTCCCGTGCAAAGTCTTCGCTTAGATTCCTCTGCAGCAGTATTATCGACAATACCCCAAAAGGTATGTTAATAAAAAAGATCCAGTGCCACGAAACATTATCGATCAGAAAGCCGCCGACGAAAGGCCCGACGAGGCTTGCGACCCCCCAGGTGGAGTTCATCCACCCCTGTACCTTTGCACGCTCCTCAAGCTCGAAAACGTCGCCCACTATGGTGAACGTCACTGTAAATATCGCCCCGGCACCTATCCCTTGTAGTGCGCGGAAAGCTATCAGTTCATACATGCTTGCCGACAGGCCGCACATGGTACTGCCTGCCAAAAATATCACGATACCGATGGTAAGTATGTGCTTCCTTCCATATAGGTCGCAGAGCTTTCCGCAAATAGGAATGGAAACGGCAGACGTCAAAAGATATATGGAAAAAACCCAGCTTATGAGTTCAAAGCCGCTCAGTTCCTTGACTATTGTCGGCATGGCAGTAGTTACTACCGTGCCTTCCACAGCACCCAGGAACATGGCTACTGCTATTGCTATTGTAATATTGCGTTTTCTTGTATCCATCAATTATCCCGTATAAATTATTTATTGTCCTGCCGGCTCGCCCTTCAGCCCGATGCTTTCGGCAGCCTTCCGCATTCCGTTTATCGTCTCCTCAACAATGAATCCGAGCTCCATCCCGAGCATTTTTGCCCCCTCTTCGATTATCTCCCGATTGACACCGGCCGCAAAGTTTTTTTGTTTCCACTTTTTCATTACAGACTTAGTCTCGGTATCGAGGACACTCCGGCTTGGCCTCATTAAAGCTGTAGCAGTGACCAGCCCCGTAAGCTCGTCTATCGTATACAGCACCTTTTCCATGCGTGCCGTAGGCTCCACATCGTTGCATATCCCAAAGCCATGGCTGACCACCGCATGTATATAGTCATCGGTGAACCCATTCTCCCGAAGTATATCGATGGCTTTGGCACAATGCTGATCCGGGTACATTTCATAATCCACATCGTGAAGCAGGCCTACGATACCCCATTTCTCAGGATCATCCTCGTTCAACAGCCCGGCAAAGTGCTTCATCACAGCTTCAACTGACAGCGCATGCTTTATCAGGCTATCGCTTTTGTTGTACTTTTTCAAAACATCATATGCATACTCTCTGGACGGTTTCCCGTTGTTCATTTTGATCACGCTTTCTTATGTTATTTCCAAGACTTCTATAATAATAACCCATACAAACATTATTTTTCAATAGACCTCTCCATATGAAATCTTTTCGCTTGGAAATAGCTTGGAAATAGCTTGGAAACATAAAAGTATGGGTTATGAGAATTGCAGGATAATAAAATAATACGGATAAAATACGATGCTGAGCAGAAACAATAATACTATGAAAAAACAAGGATATCCCCGATATGTTAGAAAGCGTGTCAAGCTGATATTCAATCCTGCTTCCGGTGCAAATCGCGAATCACCGCTGCAGCTAATGAATGTAATAAAAGAATTGCAGGCCCGGCATTTTGTAGCCGAGCCCTACCTTACCGAACCAGATTCGGATCTGGAAAGCGTAGTACGGGATGCCGTCGTACACGGCTTCCGTACTTTTGTAGTGTGTGGAGGGGATGGTACCGTATCTGCCGTAGCCAGAGCAATGAAGGATTTGAAAGCCACCCTCGGCATAATCCCTACAGGTACGCAGAATAACGTAGCGCTCGGTCTCGGAATCCCGGCGGATATCCCCGCTGCGATCGATATATTGCGAACAGGAAGGCGGCATAAAATAGATATGGGGATAGCTTCCTGCAGCGGTAAAAGCATGCCTTTTCTTGAAATTTGCTCAGTCGGGCTTTTTTCAGCACTTTTCGAAGCAGGAGACGACATACAGCACGGCAACCTTGCCCGTGTAGGTGAATTTCTGGCGACCCTGACCGCCTCCCCTCCCTCCGAAATTCGTATTCTGCTGGATGAAAATGAGGAAATCATAAATACGGGCCATGTGCTCCTTGTTTCGAATATGCCGTACGTAGGCCGCCACTTTCATGTCGGGACGCCGGATTGTTTCAGGGACGGCTTATTCGATGTCCTCTTCTGTTCCGATATTTCCAAGCTTGACCTGCTTATCGGTTATATGCTGAAGGTACCGGGAATGAACGTTGAAAACGACTCACGAATCAGAAATTATCATGTGAGCAGAATAAATATCGAAGCACATCCTGCCATGGCTGTTATGGCGGATGGAATCCAGCTCGGAGAGGGTCCGGTTCAAATTGAAATGCAGCATCAGGCCTTATCTGTGATATTGCCCGCTGCAACCGGTATAAATGCGAATACGGGTGAAAGCCATGCAAAATAAGGATAAAGAAAATAGTAGCAAGATAAATCACAGGCCGGTACATAAAATAAAGGCGAAATGTTTAAGGACGGCGGAATGGTTCAGACGCATAAGCATCGTTTACTGGATAATCGGCCTGAGCATCCTTCTTACATTAGCCCTGGTCTTTATGCCCTCCTACCTTTGGGAGCATTTCTGGATCCGTTTGAAGGCTCAAAAACATCTGATCACTCTTGTATTGGTTTTCTGCCTTGTAGGTGTCTCGCTTGTATGGAAAACCGGTCAGAGCATCGACGTATGGGCTTTCAAGGTATTCAACCTGCACGGTTTGCATACGCGCTGGATGGATTGGACCATGCTCGGTATTACGCAGATTGGGAGCGGCATTTTTGCTATGGGGCTGGCAGTAATCTTCTTCCTGAAAGTCAACCATTTATTAGCTTACGAGATCGTAATAGGGAGTCTGTCGCTATGGCTCGTGGTCGAATTCCTGAAAGTAGTCATCTGCCGGACACGCCCATATATAAAGCTTGCAGACGCAAGAATCGTCGGTTCGAGGGCCGGAGGGCATTCGTTTCCCAGCGGTCACACCAGCCAGATTTTTTTCCTGGCAGCATTGATCTCGCACTATCATCAATTTAACCTTTCCGGCTGGCTGATACTTTACGGGGTCGCTTTACTGGTTGGCGTAACACGTATCTACGTTGGCATGCATTATCCGCGGGATGTTATGGGAGGCGCTGCGCTCGGGACCGCCTGGGGACTTTTCGGCGTGATTGTCAATAGCTACATTTGAAAACAAATAAAATATGTAGATGTGCTGCCGGATAATTACCCCGGCAACACTTGAATTCCTCCTAGAAAAAGAAGAATGGGAAAAACGGGTTAAAAAACGGATGGAAAAATGGATGGAAAAACGGGTGGAAAAACGGGGACCCAAAAAAGAACGGCCTGCCTCCTCCAAAAAAGAATGGCTGTCTGAACGGCGTCGGGTCCACACCGGACATCGGATCTCCGTCAGCGCCCGGAACGTACCGATATCCTCCATAGGCCGGATAAGCCTGGCGCATTCCATAGTCTGAAAAGCTCGGATATCCGGAATACCCATATGCAGCAGGGCTGCTTATCGGCTGTGCAGTGGCATAGATTCCATTCTGATCCAATTTAAACCCTCCTCATAGTACTAAAATACATTAGTATATTATGTTTAGGTTCAGAATCGGTTACCACTTTTCGTGTATTATGTTAACTATAAGCTCTTTTCCAGAGTCTCATTTATGTCATTATAAATTCTTATCATGAGTTGATCAAAATTCTTTGCAGCATTCATATATTTATTTACCTCAGGTATCCTTGACAAGTCTTTAAATTTTGTATTTAGCTGTACAGCTCTCGACTCGGCCTCCTTATTTGTTAATTTTCCGGAATATAATTGTTTTTGACCCAGGTTAAATTCTTCAAGCTCCCGTTTCAGATCCGGCATTTTGGAAATAGTAGACTTTGCCTGCTTCAGTCCTGTAAATTCAGGACTTGATTTTATTGCTTCAACCAGTTTGGGCAAAATATCATTTATGCTCATATTTTTACACCTCAGCGCAGCTTTCATTATGTAAACTATCCTGTAGGTTTGAAGCTGTCCTACTTTTAAAGTACAGTTTACATAAATCATCTTATTCAAAAAAATGATTTGTGTTACCATCAAACCTTAAGATACTTCCATTTGCCCCTGTTCATCCTGATGAGATACATGGCCGATCTCGAACTGAAATCGAAGAAAATGCCTATCATAACTGCTGTCAGGCCTATTCCGAGCCCCCTTATGAGCAGGTAGGACAAAACGACCCTGAAAGTCCAAAGACCGACAAAGGAAGTTACCATGACAAAATTGATATCACCTGCCGCCTTCAGGGTAGCCGAGCATAGATTGAGTATCGCCAGCAGCGGTTCAATCAGACCGAAAGTACAGACTATACCCACCGCTTCCTTAATAACAAGGGGATCGTTTGAATACCAGCCCGCAAGATGTTTTGCGAAAAAAACCATGAGTATGCCTATAACGAAGCCTACCGCCATGGTAATCTTCAAGCCTTCGTATGCGTATGTTTCCGCCTTTTTATAGTCCTTCTCCCCAAGGCTTTGTCCGACCAGGGTAGTATTGGCTATGGCAAAGCCGAAAATCGGAAAGAAAGCCAGAGCGTTTATGTTTATTCCAATCTGGTATGCGGCCATTGAAACTGTTCCAAGCGTGACGATTATGATCTGAAGCACTAGAAAACCGCCCTGCATGACCATCTGTTCTATAAAGCCCGGGACACCAATGTTGATAATCCTTTTCATCATTTCGGGCCTGATCGTATAGTCGTCCTTGAGGCTCAGATTAAGCTTCAGCCCTTTTCGGTTGTACAAAACCAGTACCCTGACTGTCACGCCAATTATTCTCGAGGCTGTCACAGCCATAGCCGAGCCAATGATGCCGAACGCAGGTATATGAAGCGCTGGAACGCCGAATATCAATGCCGTATTCAAAATAATATTCAAAATATTGACTCCGCCCGTTATCACCATAGGAGTCTTCGTATCCCCTGCTCCCCTCATCGCTCCCGATACTATTATGTCAAGTACGAGAAACGGCAGGTTTATAAGCACTATATTGAAATAGCCGATCCCCGCGTTGAAAACTTCCTTTTCTGCTCCGCCGAAAAACAATCCCAGCAGCTGAGTTGAGAAAACCCTGCCCAAGGTCGCCAGGAGAACTCCGACAACTATAGCCATATATCCAGACTGTATCAATGCTCTTTTGGCTTCTTCCTTGCTGCCTTCTCCCGTGACCCTTGCAATAACTACGGTAGTACCGATAGACAAGCCTGAAAAAACCGTTTGCATGAACCCCATGAGCATATTGATCATACCTACGGCTGCAACCGCATAAGTGCCGATTCTGCCCATGAATATAGTAGAGACCATTCCGACCATCATCTCAAGTATCTGTTCTGTAATGGACGGCCAGGCCAGTGAAATTATTTCTTTATCCGCTTTCATGTCCAACTGGAACCATTTTCTTATCATCTCTTACCCCGTTTTGTCAGCCCTATTTTATGCAATGAAAACTATTATATCTCAATTAAAATAATCTGACGATAATAAATAAGTAAAATCGGTTAACAAAAAATGTATGAAAATAAAAAGGGGGACGAAGGAAGCAAAAGAATCGTCCCCTTGCTTCCACCGTCCCGCCTTACACTGGGCTCACTTAAAAAATCATAGACTCTTTGTATAATAGCTTTCTTCCGGCCCGAAGTAGGAAACCAGCAGCGGATCCTTTGACAAAACGAGCTTCTGCAGGACCAGGCCTGCATCGAGGCCGTGGAAACGCAGGACGTGAAGTCCCTTCGTCAACTTGTACGACGTCGCCGCGATATGGATATTGTCGAGTACTCCCTTACACCAGGGGTAGTTGTTATAGTCGCCTGCGACAAAATCTCCAGGTAGCGAATCAGCGATCACCGGAGCTGCTCCGTCGAAGGATATCCCGTATCTGAGCCTGCTGCTCTTGGAGAGGTTATTGGAAGGCGCAAAGTAAGCCGTCAGCGTATACTCGGCTTCCGTGCCGACAAAAACCCTGTAATCCAGATAAGGCCCATCTTCCACCTTTTTGAACGATACTGTCGTCGGATACATTTTAACCGAAGATAACGAACGGCCGTAATTTTCGATCACTTTCCACGCTGCTTCGCTTTTATCGCCTCTGTTGAAGAAATGTCCGGCTTCTATCGAAATGACGTTTTCTTTTCCGACGAAAGTCATCTCAGGCAGCTTACCAGTATCGGCCAATTCCGCAGTGACCGCTACTTTTACGGTCCGTCCGGCGCCTTTTATTGTGATTATACCTTTTGACGATTTTCCGACTGAAGCCCAGTCAATGGAAACCTTTATAGTCTTTGCGTTTCTTACGTGTCCGCGGCATTTATTGAGCCTTATCCAGTCAGCCTCTGCTTCAGCCGTATAATCAAAGCCTGTGTTCCCTTTATTGCTTACCGTTATGCTGTGGCTTTCCTTCAGAAGGTCCGTAAAAACAGGAAGTTTTGCCTTGCCTGAGGTATAACCCTTTTCGGTACCTTCCACGTCTACCACCATGGATGCTCCGGTTACCGGCTTTATATAGCTGATTTCCGGGTAATGCCATCCTTCGGCGTTCCAGTTTACATAGCCGATATGGGCGGAACTCATGATCCCCTGCCACTTCCCACTGCTCATGACGTCGTTGTAATAGCTTTGCATTTCCTCGTCGGCCTGTATCGCATCTTCCACCAACACCGCGTATCTGTTGGCCAGCACGCTTCCAAGCTTATAGTACCGCTTGTTGAACCCCGCGTATATCTGCATTTTCACTATGTTGGCAGAAGCCGCCGCGGGATAGTAAACGAGCTGGTAATATGCATCCCTGTATTCCGCAGGCATCATATCATAATATTTTTTAGCCGCATTCTCAAGCTCGATAGCCTGCTGGAGCACCCTGCACGCCTCGTTATGATTGATGCAGCTATAAGTCTCTGCAGAAAGGACTTCCGGCCTGCGTTTCCCGTTCAGCCTCGTATAATCCGACAGAAGCTTTGCGATACCGTCCAGAGCGTCTTTGTCCGCCGCATTTCCAAATTGCTGCTCTGTCCATTTCCTTGTATATTCCTTCGTCTTGTTAATCCCGTCGGTACCCCACTTCTCAAAATCGTAGGCCAGGTCCAAAAAGTATGATATAGGTAATTCCTGCGGCTTGAGATCTCCGACGTTGACGACCCAGACATTCCTGACGCCGTAATCGTAAACCATGGACATCTGTTCCCATACCTTTTCGATAGGAGTCGTATTAATCCACTCATAGGACACCGGACCGCCGTGATAATCAAAATGGTAATACATGCCCCAGCCTGCTTCACGGTTTCTTTCTGCCTCCGTTGGCAGCGTGCGAGTATTGCCAAAATTATCTTCTGCCAACATTATAGTTACGTCGTCGAGTACGTCCCACTCTCTGAGACCTGCTGCCTCATCCGTACCGTACCAGAACTTTTCAACTTCCTTATATATCGTAAGGACCTGCGGAACATCAGCAAGGCCGTGTTTTTTCAACAGCTCCTTCTGTGTGACAATGATACTTTTAAGCAGATCGATATTCTCCCTGATGCTGCCACCAAGCACCGAATCGCGTTCTCCTCTCATACCCAGCGTTATCAGGCTCTCGAAGTCCCTGTTTCGTTTGACCCCGTTCTCCCAGAACCTGGTTATCGCCTTCCCGTTGTGGGAAAAGCTCCATTCGTTGCTGATTCCGTAATTTTTATAGATCTTTTGCCATTCCTCGCCCGAGCGGAACAGCGGTTCGTGGTGGGAAGTCCCCATCACTATGCCATAGGCGTCGGCGAGCTTTGCATTTGCAATATTGCAGCTTTTCCCGTCCTCACTGAATATTGCTCTCCACATGGCAGGCCACATGAAATTACCCTTGAGTCTCAGGATCAGTATAAATACCTTATCGTAAAACTCTTCATTGAAATCTCCGAACTTGTTCATAACCCACGATCCAAGGGACGGCCACTCATCGTTCAGAAAAATACCCCTGTATTTTACCGACGGCTCTTTTGAAGTATAATTCAGATCGCTTTCAGAAATATTTATAACGGGTGTCTTCTTCGGTGCAACATCGCCCCAGTAGACCCATGGGCTCACACCTATCAACTCCGATATGTGAAAAATGCCGTAGACTGCGCCTCTCTTGTCGCTTCCCACTACCACAACGGCCTTTTCCACGCCGGGGACGGGATTTTCAACTACGCGTATCAGGAACGTTTCCCATTTGTCTTTTAAAGCGGAAATATCTATTCTACCTTTTGCAATCAGTGAGTCTATCAGATCGTTATTCCCTATGGATCCCGCAATCAATACCGTTCCATTGAGCCGGCCGGCATCGGTTACAACTTCGGGCATTATTCCGGCGACCATTTCCACATCATTGGCAAATGACCTTGCAACGAGGTCCAAGCCTTCGTGATCCCGGCCTTTGGGATCTATGTATATCTGAGACGCCGCTCCGTTCCCTGCGATCGCAAAACCGCTTTTTGCCGCCATAAAATACGTTCCTTTCTGTAAAATCATACTTGAAAATTGCCCCTTACCCGGCACGGCAATTTCTGTCTGCGACTACCGTTTCCATATTACGGCCGGATCTATATGTTTTATATCGCGGGAACAGGTACGAGCCATCATACCCGAAAGCTCGCCTGTCATTTCATCGATCTTACTCTGCACACCGGCGGCTTTTTCACTTTTCAGCGGATCCATCAGCACACGGCCGGCACAAACTGCGTCGGCGCCAAGGGCCAATGCCTTGAACACGTCAATACCGCTCGAAATGCCACAGTCTACGAAAATCGATATTCTATGGTTTACTGCCTTAACGATTTCAGGCAGTATCAAAAGAGGAGGTACTGCGTAATCCATGATACCGTGATGGTGGGAAACAACGATGCCCTTCGCTCCTGCGTCCACGCATTTTAAGGCATCCTGCACGCTTAGGACTCCTTTTACTATAAAGGGCAGCTTTGTGGCCTTAATGAAGCTTTTTATTTCATCGAAGGTCTTGACTGTCATAGGAAAGCCCAGGACATTATCGTACTGCCCTTTCCTGTCGAATGCATGATCGATATCCATTCCCACGGCAAAAGCCCCGCATTTTTCGGCATGCTCCAGCTTTTTAAAAATAATATCGTTATTAGCGTGAGGCTTTACTATTTTAACGGTTTTGGCGCCCGTTGCCACAATCGAATCGAGCTCAGACTCGTCTCCCATACCTGTCCACATTACCGCACCCGCGTTAAGTGCTCCCGCTGCCATTTCAGCTGCTCCGTTCGTGCAGCAGTTGTCCAGATGCGACAATGCAGCCGTCATTATAGGTGTCGAGAACGTTTCACCATAGAGTTCCAGCTTCGTGGACGGTATTACGGAGTCGATATGTCTCATTTCTACCAAAAGAGAATCGAAGTATTCCCGGGTGATCTGGTTTGAATCCCCTGCTTTGACGTTGTTAAGCATGTCTTGTTTCATATTGCCTCCCAATAAATTTTCGGCTTTTGTCTGTAGTCTACTACCTTTATTTTTTTTTGTCTATGCTATCCTAACACCATTTCCATAAATAACAGCTGTAACAAATATATCCATTAAATAAAATTGCCGGAACATCGGGCACAAAATAAAACCAGCAGGCATCTTATGACAGATCACCCGCTGGTTTAGATATCAAGTTATTTTGTTTTATTACAAGGAGTTTTATCCTGGGATGAGCCCGGTTTACTCCTTGATACTGCCAAGTGCAACACCTGCTATGATATACTTCGAAAGCAGGAAGTATACTACGAAAATAGGCAGCACTGTCAGCGTTAGTCCCAGATAGATAGAGCCATACTCTTTTTTATAGATGTCGCCTCGCAGCTGGGATACCATTATAGGCATCGTGTACTTTGACTTGTCGTTGAGCAGTACCATCGGCGTGAACAGGCTGTTCCAGCTTCCCACGAATGCAAATATCGCTTGTGTTGCTATTGCAGGCTTCATGATCGGCAGTATTATTCTGTTGAAAGTGTAGAATTCTCCTGCACCGTCAATTCTTGCCGAGTTCACGACATCAAGCTGCAGCGTGGCCAATAGGTACTGCCTCATGAAGAACACCATTGCCGGCCCTGCTATGGCGGGAAGAATCAATGGTAAAAAATTATTCGTCATGTGGATGCGGTACATAAACTGATAGAAGCCTATAGTTACCACCTGTGCGGGTATCATCAATATGGCCATTATAAAGGTGAAGAACGGCTGGCGCAGTCTCCAGTCGTACGCAACCAGACCATATGCGGTAAGCGAAGAGAAATAAACGGCACATACCGCGGTGCCAGATGAAATTATCATAGAGTTGAGAAAGCCGGTCATCGCGTTGAAACTCTTGCCCTTCAGCACGGCTATATTATCCGCCAGGTGCGTCGAAGGCAAAAGCGATAAGGCATGCTGCTGTATCTCAAAAGTTCCGCGAGTTGCATTCATAATCATAACCCAGAACGGCAATATGCTTAATAGCGCCAGGATTATGCAGACGGCATATATGACTGTATTCAGCGCGTATCCGGATGCATTTAGTTTATTTCTCATATCTCCGCCCTCCTTGCCGCCATCTTATTGGACTCATTATAAGCCTTTATCCTTCTTTTCTCCTCTTTTCTAAGCTTGGCTGCGGATCTATCACGCATGCTGTAGAAAAGTATCCCTGATAATATGGCTATAACTACAAACAAGATCATACTTGCTGCCGCTGCGCGGTTATACATGTAACTCCCGCTGAATGCCTGGTTGTAAATGAATACGCTTGCTGTAAGCGTAGCGTTATCTGGACCGCTGTTCATTACGAACAGCTTCGGGATGTCGAACATATTCAAACCGCCGATCAGGCTTGTAACAAGCATATAGAGCATAATAGGCCTTAAGCTGGGAATTGTTATCTTGAAGAAAGCCTTTGAACCTGAAGCGCCATCCATCTCCGCTGCTTCAAAGAGTTCCGGGTTTATACCTAAAACGCCCGAAATCAATATCAACATCGTATACCCGTACCATTGCCAGCATTGTATAAATGATACTATAAGCTTGGCCGTCCACTTTTCGTTCAGAAAGTAAATTGGGTCTTTGGACAAGCCCAAACTTTGAATAATATCATTAGCAGGACCTGTGGGATATCCGAACAGTGCGTTGAAAAGTATGGCTACCGTAGCAGCCGTAATTATATTGGGCATATACAAAATAACCTTGAAGGCACCCTGTCCTTTTATATGGCGGCGGCTGCTGGTGAACCAGGCGGTAAGCAGGAGTGCAAGCAGTATTTGCGGAATGAAATTGATGATCCATATAATCGCCGTATTTTTTGTTGAAGTAATGAAAGATGGATTCTTTAGAATTTGTTCAAAATTCTGAAACGGATCTGATAAAAATTTCCAATCTGTTTTAGTTAGACCTTTTAAATCGGTAAAGCCGATAATGGTCGTATATATCGTGGGGTATAACGAAAAAACAAGGTACGCAAGCACGAAGGGTATAGAAAATATATAGCCATATTTGGCATAGCTGACACTCTTGCGTCGCATAGGATCACCTCCGGTAAAGGGTTGGGACTGGTACAAACATAAAATGGGGCGGTCGGAAAGGCATCCGCCCGCCCCTGTTTTAATTAAGATTAGTCAACAGCTATGCCGAGGTTATCAGCAACCTGCTGCTTGAAGTCAGCGATAGCCTGATCGCGGGACTTCTTACCAGCGGTGTACTGACGAACCTGATCACGCCAGATGGTATTGATGGACTCGTCGTACTGGGTCTTATTCTTACCTGTAGCAGATGCGCCAGCAGGAACGAATACGTCGAACATGTTCTGATTGCCCAGGAAGTCGAGCTTACCATCGGACTTCTTCATAACAGTACCGGAAGCAACAGTATCCTTCGTGCCAACGGTCTTGCCTTCAGGAATGCTGAAGGTTCCGTTTGCCCACATATACGAGAGACCTGTATCGGAAGTATCGAGAGTGATCCAGTTGATTATGTCGCCAACAGTCTTCTTGAGCTTGGTATCCTTGTTTCCAAGAATCCATGTGCCGCCCCAGGAGAAACCGACTGTAGGTTCGCAGATTGCCCAGTCGCCGTATGTGCCTTCGCCCGGTTTAGTTCCGCCGGAGTTACCAGCCATAACGTAGTTGATGAGCCAAGCGGGACCAAAGAAGCCGAATATCTGCTGTTTGCCAGCACCCTTCATGTCAGCATACCATGCATCCTGCCAGTCCTGAGTGTCATTGTGGAATCCGCCGTCTTTGAGCTTCTTGGACAGATCCAGGAACTCTTCACGCTTAGGATCGAGATAAAGCTTGCCATCAACGATCCAACCCTTTTCAGAGCTGTTTTCGATTGAATGCCAGATATCGCCATCGCCTGAAACTATGCCGTAACCCTTGGCTTTCAGTTCAGCTGCTGCTGCGAAGAATTTATCCCAGCCGGGTCCTACTTTATCCTTGATAACTGCCGGATCATCGGTTCCCCAAACTGCCTTTGCTATAGAACGGCGATAGATGTATGCGCCGCCGGTTGCCTGATAAGCAAGACCTATAAGGTTGCCATCGGGATTTGTTCCGATATCGGAAACATAAGGAGCTATTTCAGCTGCCTTCAGAGCATTGTCTACGTCGATTCCGAGATCTTTGTAAGCTGCTGCATATTTGTATGCATCGCCCTGTGTATACTTGAGGACGAAAGCTGCCTCTGCAGTGTAGATGTCTGGTGCATCTGCGCCGCCGGCTGCCAGAGCCTGGTCGAGTGCAGGCTGATATGCGCCGTCAGTGGTAGCTATAATGGTAGTTTTGACTTCGTACGGGAAGTCGGGGTGAGCTGCTTTGTACTTGTCGATCATCTTCGGCACTTCATCGGTGAAGCTCCAGAGGTTAAGAACCTTAATACTGGGATCATCGGTTACTGCAGGAGCCTGAGCTGGCTCAGCTGCTGCACTGGAAGCTTCAGCTGCCGGAGCGCTGGACTCAGCAGGTGCTGCCGCCGTGCTGGCTGCCTGATCGGTGGTGGTTGCCTTGCCACAGCCTGTAAATGCTACGGTGGCAAGCATCATAACAACGAGTAAAACAGAAAGAATACGTTTCATGGTTACCCTCCTTTTAATTTATGCAAAATGCACCATTATACGTGCACTAGCATTCGAATTGTGGTTCAGTGTTGAATCCGTTTTGCAGTTAAATGCCATCCAATTTCGATATCCCTGCCAACCAGGATTTAAAGTGTGTACGCCGTAAATTGAAAATTATTCGTAAATATGAACAAAAGAATTATTTTTCGTATGTTAATAGTATACAAAAGATACTTTGCTTTTGAAATAGCGAGTAAATAAACAAGCAAGAATAAGCAATAAAAAGCAAAAAAATGATGTCTATTGATAGAACTCCAGTCAGGCAAAAGCAATATTTGATAAGGAAACAACAATATAATACAATTGTAATTGGATAAAAGTATTGATAAAGCAGATAGTATAGTAACCATTTTGAAAAGAGGAATTAATATGGAGAAAAAACATTTGGGTATGACGCCCCCGATGGGGTGGAATTCATGGAACACATTCACCTGGGACATTAATGAACAGCTTATCCGCGATGTAGCGGACAAATTCGTCCAGGAAGGTTACAGGGATGCAGGATATGAATACATCGTCATCGACGATTGCTGGAGCTTGAAACAAAGAGACGATACAGGCCGGCTTGTTGTCGATCCCAGGAAATTCCCCGCTGGGATGAAAGCGCTATCCGATTATATTCATGCAAAAGGGTTGAAATTCGGAATGTATTCATGCGTTGGAACACATACCTGCGCCGGTTTTCCGGGAAGCTTCGAGCACGAATTCCAGGACGCCGAATCCTTTGCAGAATGGGGCGTGGACTATCTTAAATACGATTATTGCTTTAAACCGATGCAAATACCGGGAGATCTGCTCTATAAAAGGATGAGTCTGGCGCTGAAAAACTGCGGGAGAGATATCCTGTTTTCAGCCTGCAACTGGGGATCCGACAATGTATATCAGTGGATCCGCGAGTCAGGCGCGCATATGTACAGGTCGACGGGCGATATTCAGGATAATTGGGCTTCGATAAAGAATCTCGGGATGTCCCAGCTTGACAAGGAATGCTATACCGGTTCCTTCTGCCATAACGACATGGATATGCTGGTCGTCGGAATGTACGGCGGCAGCAACAACGACTTTATCGGAAGCAATAAAGGCGGCTGTAGCGATACCGAATACAAAACTCATTTTTCCCTGTGGAGCATTATGGGCTCTCCGCTGATGATCGGCTGTGATATCAGAAATGCAGGCCAGGCAGCGAAGGATATCCTGATGAACCAAGATATCATAGGGATCAACCAGGATATCGAATGCCGCGGAGCATACCGCATAAAACCGTTGCCGCACTGGTGCAATACGGATGAGTCGTTTATTCTGGTCAAGGCATTGACAAATGGAGATCTGGCAATAGGATTTTTCAACCTTGCCGACAACGACAGGGAAATGTCGCTTCAGTTTTGGGATACAGGACTTCCGTATGCCTCTGGGATTTCGCTGTCGATGTACGACTGCTGGGAACACAGGGAAATTGGCGTTTTAAAGGAGAGATACTCTCCGGTCGTGCCGGCTCACGATTGTGTAATAGTAAGGGCAAAGCTGGCTAAATAGCCAGCTTTACCATATCAAACCGGACCAGATTATGTTCTTTACATTTAAAAGGCTTTCGGGATGCCATACGTTACCGTCGGTATATGGAACCATCCATACGGCGGCCAGCTTTTCCCTCGGATCGACCGCTACGCACAGGTATCCCCAGCCTTCATGGAAAAAGAAATCGGGGCTCGTAATGATGGCGTCTCCCCTGCGCAGATCGGGTCCCATACCGTACAGCCTTTCCTTATCCTTTGCCCCCCAGCAGTAATTGGGAACGTTAAACAGATATTTGGTGCGCATTTTTTCAATTGCCATTTTCCCCAATACCCTGACATTACCCAACCGTCCGCCGTTACACAGCATTCTTGCAAACCGGGACAAATCTCCAATTGTAGAGTGCAGCCCTCCGGCTGTATCGGGCACTTCACTCCAGATACTGTTTTCAGCTTCCGGATCTGATATGCCGCTGATCATATTATCGATCTCTTTCTCGTACTCTTCAAACTGCCTTAAGTGGCGCCTGCCGAGTTCAGGGCCGGGTTTGAAGCTGGAGTCCCTCATGCCCAAAGGCTCAAGTATATTCTTCGTGATGTACTCCTCTGCCCTGACTCCTGCAACATTTTGGATCAGCGCCCCAAGCAGAGAGAAACCGAAGGAAGAATAGATCCACTGTTCTCCGGGCTTGCATGAGACTCCCGCCTTCAGTCCGGCCTCTATCCAGTCATCGCCCTTCTTGCAGTTATTTATGTACGTATAAGGACTTCCTTCGTCATCCGAATCAAACGGAAGGCCTGAGGAATGTGACAGTACTTGTGCGATCGTAATATCCTTAAAGGGTTCTTTATTCATCTGCGGAATATAACGTGACATTTGTTCGTCGGGGCGGATGAAGCCGTCCTCTACAAGCTTGAACACAGCAACAGTTGTAACAAACTTGGTGACTGAGGCAGCCCCCATGACAGTATCGGTTTTCATGAACCCGCCCTGTTCCCTCTTATAGCTGCTGAAGCCCAACGCGTTGTTTGCGACGACCTTGTCATTTCTGGCTATACAATAGCTTGCACCTATGAGGCGCTTGTCATCGATCATTTTCCAAAGGTGTGAGTTCAGTGTATCGAATCTGCTGCTGTCATATCCGACAATTTCGGGAATCTCATCTATATGACCCCGTTGTAAAATCATTTCCCCCATATTTCTCTCCTTCCCCGCAATGCGGCCGTAAGTTTCCAAAAAACATATTCATTCAAATCCACCGTTATTCAATTAAAATACCATATCATACAAAATTTTTCTATTTACTTTTTTAGTATAAACAATAAACTACTTATCGTCTAATGGACGGGCGAGCGGCGTCTTCAGCCCCATCCCGTCTTGCCCCTTCCTGCTCAAAACTACTTCGCGTGTACTTTTCTCCATCCCTGTTGGTCTGGACAATTCCCCGTAAATTTCCGGACGTCTTGTAATTAACCAGCCCCTGCCGGTGCTTCCCGGTATTATTGACAAGTCGATATCGGCAATAACCATATCATCGCCGGCTTTCCATGTTTCAGCGGCGATTCTGCCATAAGGGTCGATTATCATGGAATTTCCTGTCCTTATTTCATCATCGTCAACGCCTACCCCATTACTGAAAATAACGTACATTCCGTTATCGTGAGCCCTGGAAGGAAGCCAGCGCATTAACCATTCCCGCCCCTTCGGACCCTTTAACTCCCTCTCGATTTCTTCAGGGTTAATAAACCTGTTATCCCATACTTCCCTGTCGACTACGCCCATGACATTTGTATTGTTCGTTCTGCAGCCTCCGGTCTGATGCGGAGCCAACAGTATCTGGGCTCCTCTTATTGCATTGATTCTGGCGTTTTCAATTATGTTGTTATCGTAGCAAATAAGCACTCCTATCCTGCAGCCGTGCGGTGTATCAAACACCGTATATTCATTGCCGCATTCTATGTTTTCGTTTACAAAGGGATGCAGTTTCCGGTGCCTTTGGAATGTGCCATCCGGCATTGCAACGACATATGGCTTGTAAATCCTTCCATCCGGCGCGATCTCGATTAGTCCTGCACCAATTGTCATATTGTGTCTTTTCGATAATCCCATGAGAAATTGGCAAGACGGGCCGTCAAAAAGCGGTTCTGCAAGTGATATCATCTGATCCCTCGATAAATGCCGCATAAACCAGTACCCTGTAATGCAGCACTCGGGAAAAGCTATGATTTCCACACTTTGTTCTGCCGCGGCCTCGACGAAGCTCTGTATTTTTGATAGATTGCGTCCCTTGTCCCCAGGTACGGATTCAAATTGCACTGAAGCTACTTTTATTTTCCTGTTCATGGCAAACCTCCGGTTATACATTTATTTATTTCTGGTCAATGAGGGGTATCCCCCTTTTCTACTATTGATGAATTTAATAATTATATTATCGCATACGATAATATATGTATCTGATGGATTACCGGTAATACATTTGGTTATATTATAAGAATATATATTATCGAAGTCAATATTTTTAATAATCAAATACGATAGTAATAATGAAACATTGTAGTGCTGCCTTGATATGTTATAATAAATTATTGAATTCTCTAATTGAAATGGCAAAGAAACGGGGAAAGTTATGAGTAAGTCCTTGGATAGCAGAGCCGCGCGCCACAATAAAATACGCAACCTTTTAATTACCAACAAATTGCTGAATGTCGATGAATTCTGCGAAATTTTACATTGTAGCGAAGCTACCATAAGAAATGATCTGCGCTACCTTGAAGAACAAGGATTCATTAAAAGAACTTACGGTGGAGCTGTCGCCACCGAAAACACAACCTACAATACGGATGTAATACTGCGGACATCCGTCCTTAATGCCGAGAAACAAGCAATTGCCGACTATGTCGTCCGGAATATTTTAACTCCCGGTCAAATTATCACTTTGGATTCAGGTTCGACCAACGCCATCCTCGCCCAAAAGATCGTGGAATCACAGCTGGAATTAACGGCAATTACGAATTCACTTATATCCGCTTCCATCCTTGCCAAATCCCAGAAAGTAAACTTATATGTGGTTGGCGGTTACTATAACATGCTTACATACTCGTTTCAAGATGAGATAACCCAGAAAATATTGGAGACGGTCCGTTCGGATATCTTTTTTTTGGCGCCCAACGGCGTATCCTCGCAGGCTGGCATTACCATAACCGATCCCAAGGAAGTTAATATAAAGCAAATGATGATTAAACATGCCAATCGAAGTATTGCGCTGGCTGATCACTCAAAAGTCGGAAAATCAGGCTTTAAAGTGATCTGTAATCTTAATGATTTAAATATGCTCGTAACCGACGATAAAAGCGATGTTAATGAAATTACCCGGCTTAAAGGAGCCAGCCTGCCGGTCGTTGTTGTTCCCGCCTGACAGACCCGAGTTCGCGAGACCGTTGCTAGCATGGAAACCCGTTAATCCTGCCCCAGTTATTCTGCACGGCATAGTTCATACAGCGCCTGAAAACCTCATAATGGAACGGCGGAACGGCAAGTCCGCCGGTAATGCGATCGATGCGGCTCCGGTCGAAGCTTCTGGTATCGGCCAGATATGGGCGATACTGCTCCATGAATTTATTAAACAATTCCTCTGCAGGGTTCAGCTCGGAGTTCCGTGCTAAGGAACCCAGGACCAGACGGATGCCCCTTATGTGCAGAAAGCGTTCGGCATATTCCATAAGTGCGGTGATTTCCGGAGGGTTGTCGCTGGTGATATGGTAGATTCCGAAAGATCCGGGCTCTTCGATTATCCTCATAGCTGCCTCAACGAAATAGTCAACTGGTACCAGGTTGACGATACCCATAGTCTTAAGGCGGATACCCAGCGGCATACGCAGCATTCCGTCGCTTTCAAGCCGGAAGCCCCACTGTCCGGCGCGTACGCCGCCCTGTTCCAGGATGTCTTTAATAAAGATGTCGCGGATCACCAGCAGCGACTTTACTGCATAATACAATGCATTAAACTTCAGAGCCATCCCTGTTCCCGAATGTCCGAACACAATGGACGGGCGCAGTATGCAAAGAGGTATCCCGGTCCTTTCGCAGGCGCTTATCACACTGTTTTCAGCCATCGCCTTGCTCTCCTCGTACACATTGGTAAAGCTGCCGCCCGTAACAGGCGACTCCAGACATATGCCATCCCTGATTCCTGAAGCATAAGCCGAACTGATGTAATAAAATTTTTCCACTGCCGCATCTTCAGCAAATTCAAGCAGAGCGGAAATGCTTTTTACGTTCATTTCCATTACACGGGCCCGGTTTCGCTCCAAAAAGCTGGTATCCGAAGCGCAGTGAATCAATTTGCCCGTATGTGCGCACAAGCTTCCATATATATGGTCGTCCAGGCCTAAATGCTTTTTGGAAAAATCGGCTTCGACGCACGACAACCTGTTATCCGCATGAATACCGAACCAGCGGGTCAGTGACGACACTCTTTCAACAAGACTCCTTCCGTTCGAAGAACGGCCCAGCACCGTCACACGGTAACCTCTTTCCAACAGTCCAGCCATCAGAAAAGCCCCGAGAAATCCCGTCGCACCTGTCAGTACAATTGAACGATCCGAATTATTGGCCATTTAATTCTTCTCCCTCCCAGGCATATAGAAGATTTTCTTTCCTGCAGCAGCCCTGATTGGTTACATAACGGACCTGCCGCACCGTACCGGTTTTCCGGGAGTACTCATCCAGCAAACAGCCGGCTTCCTCGGCCGCCTGCCGGATCCGCTCCAGACCGTCCGGATCATTGTTGTCGAAGTAATAATCGTATTCCCAAACACATCGTTTCCCGTTGTCGAACGGCGTTATAAAACCGAATCCGTTTCTGATCCCATGCCTGTCGGCGATACTGCATAATCCGCGCAGGATTTCTGTGATTAGTGATACATCAACGGGGAGGTAGCATACCAGCGCAACGCATGGATTTTCCCGGCAATAGCGCGAGCTTTGTATCCTGAATGTATTCAACCAGGCAAGGTCGCTCATTTCCGGCCTTGAATAGATATCCGTGAAAACCTTTCTGAGTTCGGGGTCGATAGTCCGTGCCAACTGGGCGGGAGAAGGTGCAAGCGCTATGGAGGCCAGTTCGCCGAACCCGCTGAGCAGAAGATAGGAATAGCATTTGTCGTCCGAAAGCCCTTCCAGCAGATCCAGCCACTCTGCCGATTCCAGTGACGGAAGTCCCATGTAAAGCGTTTTGAAAAGGGACTGATCTATCACGGGATGCCCCATTTCCCGGATCGCTCTCATTGCATATCGATCACCGATAACAAGAACAACAAAGGGCATATCCAGTTTCTCCTCAAATACTCTTTTCACAGCTGCGGCAAGCTTTTTCGAAGGAGCCATGAATGTCGAGACGAAATCGCTGCCAAGAATGCCAATGGCAAGACCTATGTGCCTGACCGCACATTCCTCTGCAAAGGCAAGGGCGCCGCCCAACGAAGCAAATGGAACGAGGACTCCTTCTTCGTCGTGTGTGACAGGATGCAGCTTAATGCTGACCGATACACATACGGCAAAGGGCGGATGCTCCGAGAGAGCTGGATCGAAGGAAAAAAGATTCGGAGAACGGATGTCATTCAATCTGAAAAAAGAGCCGTCCCTTCCGACAAACTCCGCATCTATATAGTTGTCGGCAGATATCCCGTATGTAGTGGAAAACGTGGAGAGGATGCCGGAGGTCATGAGATTTGCGCAAACAAGTGCCGCCGGTTCTGCGGTATGTACCCTGTAGCCCTTTTGTCTTGCGGCGTACTGCAGGTCATATGATGCAACGCCTGGGCCCGCCTTGACGAACCAGTTCTTTTCATGAAATTCGATGGTTTTCATACGGTTCAGGTCGATCACGGCACCCTCGCTGAACACCAGCCCGTGGGAAGATGCGCCGTTGCCGCGTACGGCGTAGGGGATATCATACCTGTTCAACAGCCTGATGACTGATGAGATTTCTTCCTTCGTACCCGGCAGGATGACGTACTCCGGCATGTGAAAGGTAACATGTGGGCAGAGGTCGTGATGGTATGCGATTCTGACCGCAGGATCGTTGGTAGCCCAAAAATCGCCAACTATTGCTTTAAACCCGGTCAGGATTTCATCGTCCCTGCAGTGAACAATTTTACCTCCGCTTTTTACAAAGTCGTTAACATACCGTTTCAAAGCCTTCATAACTTTGGAAGGACGCATTTCGCTGACGAAATAGCATTGGTAATCACACTTGCCGCATAAGTTGCAGCTGTCCGTGATTTCAAGACATTTTTCAGTCACCGGCACCATCCCGTCGGAGAGGGCTGCATATAGATCCATTCTGCCCACGGGATAAAAACTCGCATAGTGTTTTTCCGACCCGGATGCACAGACGCCGGTCTCGAGAAAATCTACCTTGCACATGGCATAATGCCTGCAATTTCTTGAAATGCTCAGCGCTTCACTGCATAAGCCTTCTTTTTCACATTCATTAGGCTCCTTCAAAAAAACCCCCTGCCTTATCCTCAACATATTTACTTCGACCATTATGATCCTTATGATTCATTTTTATGGCATAACCCATATACATTATGCTTTTGTTTTTGCTTTCCGCCATGAGCAGCTTTTTACCGATATCTTCGTAGGTCAGCAGCCCCTTAGCCCGGCAGTGAAGACAATGAAGCAATTCAAAGGTTGAAGCATTCCATTTCAAGCCTCTTTGTTCCTTCCCCTCCAGACCATTATCGCAAAGTATTTTATTTAACTCTGCAGGTTTTATGAACTTCTCCCAAACATGGAGATTCGGCGGCGCAAAGGCCCACCGCCTCCACTCCTGTGCCAGTTTGACCGCAGCGAGCCTGCTCAGGACTGTCCTGTTGATAGTGTCATAGAAGAAGACCCCTCCGGGTTTCAGTATGCGGGATATCTCAGAAATAACTACTGCAGGATTGTTGACATGCTCAAGGACATCACAGCAAAATATAACATCAATCGAATTCTCAACATACGGCAGGTCTTCACCGGTTCCCTGTCTGTAATCGATGCACAAACCGCTTGCTTTGGCATGCTTTGCGGCTGTTCGCAGAGAATTACCGGAAGGATCGATTCCGCCGGTTTCAAAGCCCATACGGGCGATCTCCTCGCAGAGCAGGCCACCTCCGCAGCCGACCTCCAACGCAGATTTTCCTCCGGGGTCTAGTTTCATTTTCTCGAACAGTATGCTTTTGAAATAGCCGGTTCGTGCGGGATTAAAGGAGGCTTGCAGCAGATAAAGGGGGGAATCCGGCTGCCACCAGCTGTCTCCCGTCTTGTTGTAGAAATCGTTATCGATTCGATTATGGGTCTCTCTCCCCATTCTTTTCAAGGGCGCTCTCCCCTCGCTCACCCGGCCTCACGGAAACAATGCCGTGGACCCGGAAGTATAACGATATATTGTATTTCAGCCGGCTGCAAATATTCGTCACCTTTCATATATCCTGATTTAAGCGGCATTGGCGCAATTTATAAAAAATTTGCATTAATTTGTCGCAAGTTGTAAAATAGTGCTATAAGATATGATTTCAACCAAGGAAAAGATTTCAACACCTTGTACACATTTCAAAGCCGGAGGTTTGTGAAATGAAGAAAGGACTGAAGTTAAAGAAACACATCCCCTTATTCCCGATCGACCTGCTCCTTATAATCACGATTACCATCTGTCTTTTACTACTGGTTGCTTTTGAAAGCGGAAACATGCCCCGGTTGATTGCTTTGGCAGCGGCGGCAATTGCTGTTGTGCTGCGCGTTTGTTCCTACGTTTCGGAAACTCGCAAAAACAAGCGGATTACAAAGCTGGCCAAAAGTCTGAACGACGCCGCCGCGGGTGTATTTTCATCGGAAATCCCTTCAGAATGGATCAACAAAGGGGATGAAATCGGATTCCTCGCAAGTTCGGCGGATCGGGTCTGTAAATATATAAAAGGCCAAGTCTCGGGCTTGGGGAATGAGAATAACGTTTTACCAGATACCGTCCTGCAAGCTCTTGTCGAGTTGGGCTCAAGCATGGAAGGCGCCAGTCAGGCATCCCGCAAGCTTGAAAAATCGATGAAGGAATCGGAAGATACCTCGGAAAATGTTGCCGCTGCAACACTTGATATCGCAGGCTCTGTCCAGCAGATTGCCGCAAAAACCTCTAAGGGCGTATCTTCGGTTAACGAAATAAACCAAACTGCTCAGGATATGAAAGCCCGGTTCGCCAACTCCAGAGAAAAGGCGCAGCAGGTTTTCGAGGAAACCAGGGATGAGCTGGAAAAAGCCATTGAAGAATCGAGAACAGTCGAACAGATTTCCTTTTTATCAGATTCCATAATTCAGATTACTTCGAAAACGAACCTGCTTGCATTGAATGCAAACATAGAGGCCGCGAAGGCAGGCGAAGCCGGAAGGGGCTTTGCGGTAGTCGCCGATGAAATCAGGAAACTAGCCGAGCAATCCAAGACAGTCGTGTCCAAAATCCTGGAGGTTACGAAGCAGGTGGAGAATTCCGTCGGCAATCTGGCATCAAGCTCCAAAAGGCTGCTGGAATTCATGTCGGAGGACGTGAACGACGATTATGTCTTCATGCAGGATGTCTCTTTAAAGTACAATGAAGACGCTCTATTCATGAACGAACTGGTGAACGGCTTCAACAAAACCTCGGAAGAGCTGCTTGCCTCGGTCAACAATGTGCTCGCACTGGTAGATTCCATATCACAGGCTTCTACGGATGGCGTGGACCAGTCCCGTGAGATGAAAAGGGATATGGTTGCAATATCCGATAGATTCAACAAGGTACTGGAAGAGCTTAAAGGATGAACAAAGGAAAACAATAAATCAAGGAGGTAAGGCACAATGAGCTGGAAGATGAATGTTTACGATGTTCCCGGAAGAAAGGTTGTAATTACCGAAGGAGTAGGATTGTCCACCCCGGATGCAGTGAGAGAATTGACTGATTATGTGCTGAAAAAGGGAAAGAGCTTCGGTGGTAAATGGGCTTATGTACCGATTATTGACAAACTCGAGCCGATTCTTGATCCTGAGACCCAGCAATTGTTTGCTAACCTGCATGTGGTCTGCGAAGCAGCAGGGTGCGTTGCACTTGCATTTGCCGCCGGAGGCATGGCGTCCATCAAGGTCCAGGCAAAGCGCCACCAGCAGACATCCCATGCGGATAAACTGGTTACTGAGTATTTCCGGACGAAGGAAGAAGCTCTGGATTGGCTGAAAGAGGAATATGGGATCTGATCTGAAGATCCTTGCCATAGAACCGGATATAAGATTAACAGGCGCTGAATTACACGGGCGCCTGTTTTCTTTTTTGGGCGCCCGGAATACCATTCTGCTGTTATGGTAGTGTTTAGCTGCTTTCTTTCTAGTTTGTGAGCTTTACCAATTCATCAACACTGCCGCCGATTATTTGAATATTGCTATTTATTCCGACTACGTCCTGTTTCTGCGTCTCCACAGTTGCACTGACTTCTTCTGCGGTCGCCGATAGTTCTTCCGCAATGGCGGATAAAGCTGCCACTTTCTCCATTACATCTTCCTTTTGATGGATGATCGAGTTTGCGGCAATATCCATCTCGTTCAGTTTCCGGTCAGTGGCAGTGAGGAAATCTATTGTCGTTATCAGTGTTGTACGTGTTTCTTCAATAATTTTATTGGTTTCCTCCGATTGAGTACTGATTGATTTATTGATAACTTTAGCATCCTCGATTTGTTTGTTCAGATCCTGTATCATATGATTAATGCCATTTGCCGCTACCGTGGTCTGCTCTGACAATTTACGGATTTCCTCAGCAACAACTGCAAAACCTTTACCTGCCTCTCCAGCCCTTGCACTTTCTATGGATGCGTTTAATGCCAGCAAATTGGTTTGATTTGCTATGTTGTTGATAGTATCAACCGAACCGATGATTTTCTCAAAGTCATTGGTTATACGTATAATAATTTGTGAAACGTCCCTGTTCAGTTCCAGGGATTTACCAAGCGTCTTCTCCAGTTGATCAGTTATCTCTTTACCCGCTTTGTTCTCTTCACTCCTGGCGCTTACTTCCGTAGTCAGTTCCGTCAACTTCTTAATAATACTGTCAATATTCCCGGAAAGTGCCGACAGAATTTCTACTCCGGCCTGCAGGCTTTTTGCTTCCTCAGATACCCCGACAGCAATTTCCTCCGATGCATTTGCTGTATAACCGTTTAAACTTTCCAATGACGATGAACCTTTTTTCAATTCATCTATTTGATCAGATACTTCTTTCGTGGAATTTTTAATAGCAGTAATCAAATTATCTTGTACTTTCATAGCCGTTTTCACATCATTTAGAGTTGTTATCAGCCCTTCGGTGATATTGTTGAATGCCTTCCTGAGAAAATAGGCAAAAACAATAACTACTAGCAGACTGATATAACTGCTCGTAAGCTGCTTTAGCATATTGGCACTAATGATAGAAGCCATACATGCTGCAGCACCAACCAGATTGATTGCAAAAAATTCGCCTAAAGTGATTGCAAAAACACTGACAAGAACGACTACGTATGAAATGGCCCACATGGAGGCGGTTTTTGTATCGGACATGATAACTGCGCAATAAATGATAACTATAAAATAAATATTTGTTCTTAATCTATTTACCAGCTTAATATGAAACCGCTTCTCGAATATGGCGAAAATCGCAAAAAGAAATATAATCATACTAAACATCATTGTTGCAGCGGTAGTAACAAATGTCCGGATCCCTTCACCAACCCCCAGCGTAGTAATTAAACCTAACAATACGGAAAAGATATCTCCTATCAATAGAATCAATGTGCCGATTTTTAAATGCTCCAAAAATTTTTTCATAGATAGAATCTTTAATGTTAAGTTCCATTATCATACGCTCCTTTGGGTAAATTCTTGGGTATTGATGCCTTTATTATCTAATTATAGCAACACGTTCGACAATTTTCAACATTATTCGACACGCAAATGCTGCTATTCATAGGAAAGCACTTCCCTTATCACCATCCTGTTTACTTTGATACAGGGCAGCAAGCCTGCAAGGTATGCACCGGCAACGGAAACAACCAGCCAGCCGATAACCCCGGGCAAATTCAAATGAAAGCCGACAGCTGTTCCCATTAGTGCTTCTCCCAGCATCTTTCCCGAAAGAACGGTCAGTGGAATTGCCAGAAGGATACCCAGAATCCATGCTGTTATGCTAAGAAGGATCCCCTCCAGAACGATCATCCGGTTCAGCTTCGTATTGGCGGCGCCTATCGAACGCATGACGCCGAATTCCCTGGCGCGCTCAAGCACATTGATGCTCAGTGTCCCCGACAAGCCGATGGTTCCAACGAATCCGGTCATAACCGCCAAAAACATCAAAAGAATAACAGTAATGGAGGCTGAAGTGTTGAACTGCTCCAGCATGGCTTCCCCCAGGTTTGTTTCGGCGACTGTGATACCGTTTTTGTTCAGCCGCTTTTCTATTTCAGAAAATACCAGGTTCTGATACTCCTCGGTATGTTGTGTTGTAAGCCCTCTTAAATCAATTACCATATCCTCACCCGCAAGCAAGCCGTTCAAATACCTGTATCCTGCTATCAGCACAGGGTCAGCAGGGCGGCCGAACAGGCTGATTACACCTGCTACCCTAAAGACTACCGGCTTTCCATTTATGCTGATCGTGACGGAATCGCCCACACCGATATCCGGATATAGCTCCGTCAGGTGGCTGCTGATAACAATCTCGTTTTTGCTGTCATCCTTTATCAGCCTTCCTGCCGTCAGCTTCTTTTCCGCCTTAACGCTGTCAAAAATAACAGAGCCGGGTTTTGGTGCCATAAGCCTTACCTTTTTGGAGCTGCCGGTTGTCTCTTCAATCAGGCGTCCGGCGCAAAAGCCCCACGCCTCTACTGTTTCAAGGCCCTTCACCCCTTTGGCGATCTCTTCTATTCTGCCTGCTTTTTCATACTCAGACAGAGTAAGTATTCCATCGGGCATGAGAAAACCGGCGTCTTCAATGGCCTTTGAAAAGCCTTTTTGCAGGTTGATGCCGGTTATCAGAATTGTCCCCGAAAGAGTCAGCGCCCCAAGTGTAAGCAGCATTCTTCCTTTGTTGCGAAAATTGTTTCGCATGGAAACCAACAGTACAGGCGGCAGGCTTATCTTCTTTGCAAGAAAATTCACCAGTGGAATATTTTTAAAAGAAGCTCCCTTTATATTATTGTTTAAAGCGTCATAAACCGTTGACCCGGCACTCTTCAGAATGGGCACCGATGCAGCTGTCAGCGGCATAAGAACAGCTCCGGCCAGCTGAACCAGTACCACCGAAAGGGGAAGCCTCATGCCTGCCAGATCCATATTCATGAGCCCCGCGAGCATCGTGCAAACTGCATAGCCTGCCAGGGCCGACAAAGGCAGGGCTGCGGCAAATACTGCAAGTCCCGCAGCCAGAATCATGCCGAAATACATCAGGCCAACCTGCGTGGTGCTGCCGCCAATCGCCTTCATGATGCCGATTTGACGGATGTGCTGCAGCATCATACTGTTGATGATGTTTACGATGAGGGAAACACCAAGCAGTATTGAAAGGCTGCCGATCAGCGTCATGATAATTGTAATGGCGTTCAAAGCCTGTGTGGCATAAAAGGTTCCGGGCTGCGGCACTTCCGTTTCGTTTACTGTAATACCCCTGGATTCCAGCAAATCGCCAGCTTTTCTTGCTACCAGCGCATTCCTTTCCCTGCTTGAATTATCTCCCACCGCCCTGATCAGCACTTCATTGAAGCCTTCCAAACCTGTAAGCAGCTTCAAGGTATCCTGATTGATGTAGGCTGTGATGTCGCCTTCAAGTGTGTAGGGCTCCGTAACCGCGTCATAGACGATTTCCCTGATCTTGAGTTTGAATGCCCTGTTTCCCTCCAGGATAACTTCTGCGGTATCACCCTGCTTTTTATTCACATCCTTCAGTACAGCTCTTTCAAGATACAGTTCATTTTCTGACAGCTTGGGCAGGTTATCGGACCCGTCACTTTTCCTTAGAATATCTATTGTATTGGTATCTCCCAGAACAATTAGGTTCATGTTGATTTTTTTGTTTCCCGCCGCCAGCCTTGCGGTCAGCCTTCTTCTGGCTTCCGCGCTTTCTACTTCAGGCAGACTCCTGATTTCGCCGAGTATTTCCGGGCTGAAACCGCCGGTTCTGATTACAATATCGTGGGGCTGAGCATTTTGGTAGATCCTGTTCGCCTCGGGTACAAAAAAGCTGCCGAACATTGCTACAATTCCTACCGACATGGAACCCACAAACAGCGTGAGCATAATAAGGGCAGTTTTTATTTTATTAGCGAGCAGATCCATGAGCATTTTTTTAATCATTGTATTCATCATTAGCAAACCTCCTCATGGGAAACAACTCCGTCAGATATCCGGATCACCCTGGAAAACTCATCCCGGACGCTGTTATCGTGAGTAACAATGATAATTGTTTTCCCCTCTGCTGCCAACTCTTTGAAAATACTGAATATGGCTTTGGAAGTAACCGAATCAAGGTTTCCGGTAGGCTCATCAGCTATGATGATGTCCGGGTCATTTGCCAATGCCCTGGCAATCGCAGCCCGCTGCTGCTGCCCACCTGAAACGGCGGTAGGATATTTATGCGCGTGTTCTTCAATACCCAGCTTGCGGAGCAGCAGCATTGCCCTTTCTCGTCTGTCGTTCTTATTGATTTTTCTGCTGAAATCCATGGGAAGAATGACATTTTCCAATAAAGTCAGCATGGGCAGGAGCTGAAAAAATTGAAAGACGATCCCGATATTCCCGCCTCGAAGCAATGCCATTTCAGACTCACTGTATTTATGAATGGGACTGGTATCGATCCATACCTCCCCTTCTGTCGGTCTGTCAATGCCTGTCAGTACATTCAACAGTGTGCTCTTACCGCTTCCGGACTTACCGAACACACCAACAAACTCTCCTCTTTTGATATTGATTGAAATATTTTTCAATATTTCAACTGCTCCCTCACCCGACTGGAAGGATTTCACCACATTCTTCAGTATGATGAATTCCCTGTCTTCTTTGCTCTTGCCAAACCTATCAGCTATATTCTTCATTCTGACCGACCTCCGTATTTTTTTCAACTTCAGCGTACAGCAAAAAAACACGAAAAAAAATCGGATATTCGTTCTATTTGTAATGGTATTTTTATATGATTTTGTGTATTTGGAGCACTCATACTTTGATACGATGCCGTCAGACAGGCGTTTTAGACAGGTGATATGTGACTGTCGCGGTTTATAGCTTATTCAAACAGATTGTACAATTCATACCTTGAATTAACAGATACTTTTTTGTATAGATTGGTGACATGGGTCCGTACCGTTGAAATTGAGATTACCAGTTGATCGGCAATCTTATTGTAGCTCAGCCCCTTCAGCAGCAGCTCCATTACCTCCGCTTCCCGATCGGTGATCCCAAAACGCCGGATCAAATCCTCAGGCACCATATACTTGTTGTTCTGGATGGAATCGCTGATCTTCAGGAAGGAAAGGACTGAGTAAATACCTATACATGCATAGAACACAGGAACAATACGAAGATTTGAACCCCCGGAAAGAATTATTTCATCCAGCGCTATGCCCGGCACAAACAGGAGCATGCTCCAAAAGGTATGTTTCATTGCTTTCTTCAGGTTTTCGTTGATAACATTTTTTCTGAACTTAATGTAAGCGCCCAGATAGTAAATGAGCATGACCGCATAGGAGGCCTCATCCGCACCCACACCGAGGTAAAACTGGTCCAGAACGCTTAAAACAAAGGCTGCCAACGTAACACAAAGCAGCAGGATATTGATTTTTGTTGCAGCAGGCACCAGCAGCACCTTGTTGATGAGGCATGCAAGTATATAGAGCGATGAAAATACCGTAAAAAACTGCAGCAATGTAAAAATAGGGTTCTGCAGGTAAGCTCTCAGCACGGTAGCCAGCATAAAGGCTGAAAACGCCGAATAGAAAAGAAAATAGAGCCTGACAGCCTCGTTTTTATTATCCCGGGCCGTGGTAAAAAGGCAGCCCAGGCAGAATATTCCTGAAGACAGTGCAAATATGTAATATACCGAAATAAGTTGATCCAAGCAATCACCCTTCCGTGTAAGGTCTTTTTTGTACCGTTTATTCTAGGGTAAGTTTGCGTATACCTGCTCTGCGGTAAAAAAGCCGTCCTTTATAACCGTAGCATCAATATTATCCTTCGTAACAAGCTGCGGCTGATAAATCCTGCAGCGAATATCATATGTCCCGTTCGATATGGCTTCACATGGGCCAATATCTTCGCTTGCAGCCATTTTTACGGCAATATCGGCCGCTCCTTCCGCAAGGATATTGATAGGCTTGTAAACCGTGGAACCCTGCGTCCCCTCGACTATTCTCTGACATGCACCCAGTTCCGCGTCCTGCCCCGTAACAAACACCTTGCCTGCAAGCCTGTTTTCGCTCAAAGCGGTTATCGCGCCCTCCGCAAGCTGGTCATTTGCCGCAATTATAGCGTCAACCTTCTGTCCGCTGTTAAGGACATTGCTTACATAATCATAGGAACCTTTATCACGCCAGGCATCTATCCAGGTCTCTCCGACAACGTTTATCCTGCCTTTGTCTATAAATGGCTTAATGATGCTTTGATATCCTTCGTTAAACATGAAGGAATTGTTATCCCTGTACGAGCCGTTCAGAATCAGATAATTCCCTTCAGGTACATGCTCCGTCGCCGATTTGCCCATCAAACGCCCTACTTCCGAATTGTTGAACGATATGTAAAAGTCGACGTCGACGTCCCTTATCATGCGATCATACGCAATTACCTTGACATTATGGGCGTGCGCATATTTGACAAGGTCCTTGAGACTGTCCTTATCGAATGCGACGATAACAAGCACATCGACCCCCTGATCGATCATTTCGATACCGATCTCTCTTTGACGATCGCTATCCTCATATGCATCCTTCACAATGACCTGGGCGCCAAGGTTCTCAGCTTTGGCAACAAATATGTCACGATCCCTCTGCCATCGTTCCACAGTCATTGTCTCATAGATGAAACCTATTTTCCGTACGTTATCCTTACTATTGAGGGTCTCGTCCGACATGCAGCCGTATGAAAGCACAAAAATCATAGCCAGCAATAATACAACTATCTTCTTCACAACCGAACCTCCTCACAATCCTCCCGCAGACGTTTTAGCGGAAATCCGCGCCGTTAGCGCTTAACGTCCTTCATGGACGTTTTAGCGGAAATCCGCGCCGTTAGCGCTTAACGTCCTCCCAAATCAGTTTCAGATAGGTCGTGGGTGATATCCCCTCGTGTTTTTTGAACAATTTGCTGAAATAATTGGGGTCACAATATCCTGACATGAAACAGATCTCTTTTATAGAATACTTGCTTTCCTTCATCAGCTTTTTCGCATTTTCTATTCTGACTGCAGTTAACCTTTCGATGAAATTTTCACCCGTTTCGTTCTTATACAGCCGGCTTAAATATTGGGGGCTGACATAGAGCTCCTTTGAAATATCGTCCAGGTTCAAATCCTGGCTGAACCTTTCATTTATCAGCATATTAGTCTTTTCAACAATTTTTCCGATGTTGCATTTTTTACGGGTGCCAATTGCACCGGCTATATTCCTTATCTCCTCTGTACATATCCGTTCAAACTCTTCCCGTGTTTTGCAGCTTAAAATCTGTTTAATAAAGTATCCGGGTTCAACATTGTCGTTTATGCCGTTTTCCGTAGCGACCTGGCGGACCGCCGCCATCATTTCTATAATCCTGTAATGAAGGTTCTCCTGTTCGAAAAAATTAGGATATTTACGGAAAATATCGGACAAAATCGTCAAACATTTATGCACATCACCGTTTTCGAGGGCGATAATCAGTTTGTGCTCCTGCGCCGCGGTCTCAAATCCCACGTTGTAAACGTTTGGAGCAATATCGTCTATATGTACTATTCTGCCGCCCTCATTGCAGTTGAGCGCCTTCAGCGCTTCCTGATACGAAATCATAATGTCCTGGTCGTTGTGGATTCTGCCTATTCCAACCTTGAATTCGATATCATACTTTTCCTCGAGTAAGCGCATTATATCTTCTATGCAGGTTATGGCCTGCACTCTCTGCCGATACAGATCTTCAATGCTCTGTGCGACGTAAACGACTACTCTGTCCAGCATTACCGGGCCTACTATGCACTTGCACCTGTACTTCAAGTTATCCTTAAAAAGGGTATAAATCTCCTGATTGTCCAGGCTATCCTCCAATTGCGCTTCGTAATTGCCGCTTCCGCCTTTTTTACCGAACATAAGCACGAAAATGAAGCCTGTCTCGTTGTCTATATCAAAAAACTCTTTCTTGTACTTGATTATATCGGTCTTTCGCACCTGAGTAAAAAGCAATGAATAAATGAAGCTATGCTCAACGGCGGAGAGCATCTTTTCAATCCTCTCTTTTGCCTCGAGCTCCCAGCTATACTTACGCCTTTCGGCATCGAGCTGGGCTATAATCCTCTGTAAGGTATCGACCAGCCTTTCCTTTTTTACAGGCTTTATCAGGTATTCACTGACTCCCAGTTCAACAGCCTGTTTAGCGTATTCAAAAAATTCGTAAACGGATACTATAACAATCTTGATGTCATTATGGACCTTCTTGATTTCCTTGATTGCATCAAGTCCATTTATGCCCGGCATCTTGATATCCGTCAGAATTATATCCGGCTTAACAGTCAGCGTTTTCTCTATCGCTTCCCGTCCCGATCTGGCAGTCTCGATAACCCTTATGTTGCTGAACTCGTTTTCTACTATGTGCCGTACCGACTCGATCATTATCTGTTCATCATCACATACCATAAGGCTGTACACAGGAATCACCACCCCTTCTGTCTATTGGTATCTTTAAAACTATTTTTGTGCCCTTGCCAGGAGCACTGTCAACCTCTATCACATCATCACATTTGAAGAACAGCTTCAGCCTCTGTACCACGTTATTTATCCCTATCCCTGTCATGTGCCCGGAAATCTCACTTTCAAACTTGTGTCCCTTCAATATCTTTTGCCTTGTCTCCTCGTTCATCCCGGCTCCATTATCCTGAACGCTCATTCTTACCACAGTGTCGTTTTTATCGAGCGATATATTGATCACGCCGCCTCTCTCCAGATTCCCTATACCGTGAATCGTGGCATTTTCCACCAGAGGCTGTATAATAAGAGGCGGAACGTCAATATCCAGCAAGCTTTGGTCAATGTCATATTCAAATTTCATAATGTCGCCGAACCGTACTGAAAACAGATCTTCGTAAGCCCTGACAGTATCGATCTCATCCTTGAGCTTAACCTTTCTGTCAAGGCTCTTAACGTTGTATCTGAATATCTTTGACATATTGTCAAGGAAGTCCGACGTCCTGTCGGCTCCTTCGATCATGGCAAGCTGGACTCCCGCATTCAGCGTATTGAAAAGAAAATGCGGATTTATCTGCATTTGAAGCGCCTTCATTTCCGCATCTGCCAGCAGTGACTGTATCCTTAGATTTTCTATCTGCTGTTCGAGAAGTTGTGACTCGGTGTCGGCCTTGTTGTGCAGTTCGCCGATATAATTCCTGATGCTGTGCTTCATCGCATTAAATGCATTTGCCATTATGCTAAGTTCGTCCTGCGAATAAACTTCCACATCGTCCGCTTCGAAATTGCCCTTGGACATCTCTTCAGCTGAATGCGCAAGTTTTATTATCGGTTTTGTCATATTATAAGTCAGATAGAAAATTACAAGTATGTTCAGCATTATTACGGATATTATCAGTATCAAATTCGTCGTCCGCAGTTTGTTAAGATTCTCCGACATGCCGAGATACTGGGTCGTATTGATGTTTAATATGTTCAGATTCAGACGGTCGGTATATGTCCGGATATATCCTGTTATACGGTTAGCCTCGGCATATTTAGCGATATACTCATCGGCATTACCCATTCTTTTGGCTTCCACGGCGTCTTCCGTCTCATTGAAATACGAATTGACCATGTAAGCGATATCCCTGTAAATAAGATCATTCTGACTGTATACCCCGCGCACTTCTTCAAACATGCTCCGCGCCTTCTCGCTGAAAATGTCCTTATATCTGTAGTAATTGAGCAGACTGTCCGAATCGGCGGTAACAAGATAATTCGTCAGGTTCGTATTTACGTTATTCATATCACTTAGAAATTCTTCGATTTCGACGTTTGCGGCAAACATATTGTCCATCTTTTCTATTATGTTGCTCGACAATCCCAGAATAAACATGCTCATAGCACTGGTTAGGATCATGGTCAATACAAAGATCGCAATAATCCTTGACTTTATGCTGTTGAACATCCTACCCCAAATTTTTTTCATGGTATATACCTGTCAGTTTATTTTTGGTCGATATTTATAGCCGTATATATATCCGTAGCTATGTTTAGATAACTCGATTGAAATGAATCCCCGACACTGCCGCAAAGCACCTCTACACTCTTGTACCCCGCGTTATATCCGTTCCTGTCCAGTACTCCGAATATGATTCCCTTTTTTATGTAATACCTGATCTCATCCGTAATGCCCGTGCCAACTATGACGACTTTTCCAACCAGGTTACGTTCAACAATTACCTTTGCCGCCGCTGTTGTATCCTTGGCGTTAGTGCAGAATATCACATCGACATCGGGGTGCCCGGTCAATATGCTTCTCGTCAGGTCCTCCGCACCAAGCAGATCGCTTTTCCTGTATAAAGTGGAAAGCAGGTTTATTTTTTTCTCACTTTCAATTACGCTTGTAATACCGCTCATCATAATATCGCTCTGCGACACTACAGTCTTGTCGGCTTCTCTTCGACCCGCATCCGATAAAATGACGGCCAGGTTAATCGGCGTATCCTTGTTTACTGCTTGAGATATAAGCTTTGCCGCCTTTACTCCAAAATCATAAAAATTGTTACCCACATATGTAAGCCGGTTACTGTCGACAGATTCGACTATACCTACTACAATATGGATTCCCGATTTGGCCGCACTGTTAATTGCATCCGAATATTCAGCTGAGTTTTCACCGTTTACAATAATACCGTCAACCCTGGATTTGTTTGCAATATTAACGTACTCTACCGTCTTATCGGCGCTGTCCAGGTCGGATATCGGATTGTATTCGATTGCGGCGTTATGGGCTTTCCCGGCTTCGAATACGCCTGTCTTGAAGCTCTGCCAGTATTCTTCGTCTCCCGAATTAATTATCAATGAGAAATGATATTTCGGATTTACACCGAACAAATTTGCGGTGTTCCCGTCATATACCCTATTAACCATACTAAAGTAGTATACGGCCATTACCGCCGATGTAACCGCAATGGCAGACAGCAGGGTCAATGATATTTTGTACAGCCATTTCATTTCGTTACCACCTCTAAACGGGAATGCCTGCTTGTTTGAAATCTTTATCCATTATACCATAAATGGGTTTTGAAAACTAAACTATGTATAAACGAAAAAGACACAAAAACAAGAGACGATTCATATATTTCACTCTGTAAAAAGTGAAATATATGAACCGTCCCTGCACTTTTACCTCTTTTATTGCCTAGCCAAGCCTTGATTTTGATTTCGAGTACATGTCGAATGCTACAGCAAGCAACACAACCATACCTTTTGCGACAGACTGTAAAAAGACATTCAAACCTATGATAGACATGCCGTTGTTCATGACGCCCATAATAAGGGCGCCTACGACAGCTCCCCATATCGTTCCTACACCGCCGTATGCTGAAGCACCGCCTATAAAGCAAGCTCCTATGGCGTCAAGTTCAAAGTTCAAGCCGACATTAGGCGAGGCGGCCATCATTCTGCCGGCAGTTACTACTGCTGCAACACCCGCTAAAAGCCCCATGTTCGAATATACAAGGAACATCATTTTTTTGGTGTTGACGCCGGAAAGTTCAGCTGCCTTAATATTTCCTCCCATAGCGTAAATATGGCGCCCGGGTATGGTCTTGGTTGCTATGAACGTATAGAGTGCGTATAAAGCTGCCAGTAAAATCAGCATTATGGGCAAGCCCTCATCCATCGCCAGCCAGTAAGAGAAAACATTTATGACAATAAAAAACAAAATTGCTTTTGTGACGGCCGAATTTAAAGATGCTACTTCATATCCGCGCTGTTGTTTACTTTTCCTGTTGTAAATCGTAAACAATACGTAAATGGTAGATAATGCAAGCCCTACAATAAGCATCGTTACATTTAGAAACTCAGGCTTATTCTGCAGCTGCAGTAAATCGCCGATTCGTAAAAAATCCGGGACGGTTTTTGGAGCGATATCGGGAACCGAGCCCGTTCCGATCGTAACATACAGACCGGATAGCGGTAAGGTCTTACCGTCCAGTATTATATTGTTGATCCCCCGGAAAACCATCATACCTGCCAGTGTTGTGATAAATGGCGGCACCTTGACATATGCTATCCAAAAGCCCTGCCACAAACCTGCCAAAAGGCCTGTTATAATACTGAAGATGATTGCCAGCCAGGTAGGCAGACCAAGCGTAGTGGCCATCAGCCCCGACATGGCGCTTACCAGGGCGACCAATGCGCCGACCGAAAGGTCGACGTTACCACCCGTCAATATACAAAACATCATTCCTATGGCGAGTATCAACACATACGCGTTTTGACGCACCAGCATCTGCACGTTTCTTGGCCAGATAAGCTTGCCGCCGGTCACGACCCCGAAAAAGATCACAATAACAACCAGGGCAAAAGCCATCCCATATTGCCGCATGTTACGGTTCATGAATTCCTTAACATTGTTCATACATATTCCCCCTATCGCCCTGCCGAACTTCTTATTATTGTGGACATGATACCCTCCTGAGTCGCTTCGCTCGTCTTCATTTCTCCTACGACACGCCCCTCGTTGATTATGTACAAGCGGTCGGTAATTCCCAATATCTCAGGCAGTTCTGAAGAGATCATGATGACACATTTACCGGCCTCCGCCAGTTGCAGGATTATCTTGTATATCTCATATTTAGCGCCAACGTCGATTCCTCTCGTAGGTTCGTCGAGTATCAGCACATCGGGGGCGGCAAATATCCATTTGCTGAGCACCACCTTCTGCTGGTTTCCTCCCGAAAGATTGCCCGCTTTCTGAAACACACTCGACGCTTTTATACCGAACCGTTCTTTGTAATCCTTTCCGATTACGATCTCTTCATCCTCGTTTACGACGAAACCACTCGTAATTGCTTTCAAATTGGCAAGGGTAATGTTCTTTTTAATATCCTGTATATGCACCAACCCCGCCGTTTTCCTGTCTTCGGTAACATAGGCTATTCCATTGGCTATCGCCTGGCTTATGTTATGCAGGGTTACCTCCTTACCGTCCTTGATAAGCGTCCCGCTTATCTTTCTGCCGTACGCCCTGCCGAACACGCTCATTGCAATCTCTGTTCTTCCCGCGCCCATAAGGCCGGCAAGTCCTACTATCTCGCCCTTTCGGAAGGACATGCTGACATTGTTTATTACGACTCTATCCTCATCGAGAGGGTCATGCACTACCCAGTCCTTTATTTCAAAGCCTACCTCACCGACATTTGCCGTATGCTTCGGGAAACGGTCCGTAAGCTCGCGGCCCACCATACCCTTTATTATCCGGCCTTCGCTGACATGCTCGGAATTGTCCAGAGTCTCTATCGTCTTTCCGTCCCTTAGAACGGTTATGCTCTGTGCAATCTTTATGACTTCATGCAATTTGTGTGAAATCATGATGCATGTCAGACCATGCTCTTTATTAAGCGTCTGCAAAAGCTCGAGGAGGTGGTTGGAATCTTCGTCGTTAAGCGCCGCCGTAGGCTCATCCAGTATCAACAGTTCGCAGTTTTTGGACAGCGCCTTGGCTATCTCGACTAACTGCTGTTTACCTACGCCTATGTTCTTGATCTGCGCCGTAAACTTATCTTTGAGGCCAACCTTTTTCATAAGCCCGATAGCTTCTTTGTTGGTCTCGTCCCAGTTGATCACACCGTTCCTGGCTCTTTCATTTCCCAGAAAAATGTTCTCAGCGATCGTCATATAAGGGCTGAGCGCCAGCTCCTGATGGATTATGGCAATTCCCGCCGCTTCGCTGTCACGGATGTTTCTGAACTTGCATTCCGTCCCCTTGAAGATTATGCTCCCGGTATACGAACCGTGGGGATATATTCCGCTCAGAACATTCATAAGCGTGGATTTCCCAGCTCCATTCTCGCCAACCAGAGCATGTATCTCGCCCTTTTTTACTTTGAAATTGACGTTACTGAGAGCGATGACGCCAGGGAACTCTTTAGTGATATTCTGCATTTCCAGGATATATTCCGACATACGTCTGCTCCTTTATAACACATCGGTTCATTGGAAAATTTTTTGAGGCAGCCAACGCCTCGTTATAACCAAAGCATTTGCCTATTCATTCCCTGCATTAAAAATGGCGGCAGCCGTGCTGCCGCCATTTTCATGAAACAGATTTACTTTGCGTCCGGTATATCGGCTAATTTGTAATAACCGCTGTCAACAAGCAGCTTCTTCCAGTTGTCCTTGTTGGCAAACTGTATCTGGCAGTTGTAGGAATTAACATCGATCTTGCCGTTGTTGTATGTTGCGTTTGTAGGAACCTTCTGGCCGGCAAGTATAGCATCCGTCATAGCGATGACCTGATTTGCGAGAACTCTCGTATCCTTGAAGATCGACATCGACTGTTCTCCGCGGATGATCTGGCCTACGTTGATCTTGTCGCAGTCCTGTCCGGTAATTATCGGGAAGGGTTTGGAGGATGTGCCGTAACCGGCGGACTTCAGTGAAGCGACGATACCTTGTGCAAGGCTGTCATTAGGCGAGAGCACTACATCGATGTTCTTGTCTGCATAATAAGCAGTCAGAAGATTGTCCATCCTGTCCTGAGCTCCCTTGGACTCCCAGTTTGTGATAGCAATCTGATCCGGGAATTTGGTCTGGGTGGATTTGATTACGAGCACGCCGCTGTCTATGTAAGGCTGCAGAACATCCATAGCGCCCTGATTGAACAGTTTTGCGTTATTGTCGCCCGGGTCGCCGCCGAAGCATTCCATCGAGAAGGGGCCCTTTTCGCCTTTGTCAAGTTTGAGAGCGCTGACGATAAATTCGCCCTGCATCTTGCCAACGCCATAATTGTCGAAGGTTGCATAATAATCGCACTTGTCAGTGTCCGTTATAAGTCTGTCGTAAGCTATTACGGGGATATTCGCAGCCTTTGCCTGTGCAAGGACTCCGCCCAGTGCGCCGCCGTCTATCGAAGCGATGACTAGAACATTGACTCCCTTGGTGATCTGGTTCTCGATCTGGCTGTTTTGAACAGTCTGCTGATTGTCGGCATACTGAAGGTCAACTTTGTATCCCTTTGCTTCCAGGGCAGCCTTAACGTTAGCGCCGTCCTCGTTCCATCTCTGGAGCGATTTTGTAGGCATTGTAACACCAACGAGCTTACTTGAACCCGAGGTCGATTTTGCCTGGCCACAGCCGACGAATACGCTTGCCAGCATTACGAGCACCAATACAAGGATAAGTGACTTTTTTGCCATAACTATTCCTCCATAATACAAAATTATTTGATATAAATTTTATGCTATGTTATGACAATCAAGAATAGAGATATTTATCAGATAATGGTATTTTATTATTTGTTCAAAGATTTCTTTGCATAGGTCTGGAAAATATTAATATCAAAAAAATCCATGTAAGGAACAAAAACAGTTAATAAAAAAGTAGAAATATGATCTTTTGACTTTTAAATTAATTAGTCATATAATTTTATTTGTAGAATCGATTCTATAAATATAGTGGAGGCGGATTATAATGCCAAGGAAAAAACAAAACCACGAAATAAAGAAAAAAGAATTTACTGACGCCGCCCGCGGATTATTTTTCTCCAAAGGATATGCGGCAACTTCAATACAGGATATTCTTGCAGCCGTTAAAGGAGGGGCCGGTCTTTCCCCCAGTGTCTTTTACTACTACTTTTCTTCAAAGGAAGAGATATTCGAGCTTTGCATCAATGAGTACATGCATCACTATACTCAAGTATTGATAAATTCAATAGAGGATCCCGAACTCGATTTTCAGGAAAAATTCAAAGTTGTTTTGGAGTATGAATTAAAGGCTGTTGAGGATTTCAAAAAAATTGATACTTATTTTGAAAGAAATGATCATCAGTCAAATTGGTTTAATCATCAGATTGATATAAACACTCGTTCTGCACTTGTTAAACCATTAAGCCGGCTTTTGTCCGATGCAGTCGAAAGCAACTTTCTTCCTGTTACGCCGCTATTGAAGGATGCGGGTACGGACATGCTGGCCGAAATGCTTCTGTGGTCTACATTTCCGATAACTCATCAGAATAGGGAAAGCGACGGGATGTATCATAATGAAAAATATGTGAGATTGACACCGCTTTTGTTCTCTCAAATATTGGGCGTACAAGCCGAAATTCTGTATAGATCGTCCATTTAAAAGGCAGGTAACGGTTATGAAATTTGGATTGATTACTATCGGTTCCCAGGGCGACGTTGAGCCCTTTATAGCCCTTGGCAATAAACTGCGCAGCAGGGGACACCAGGTCCGAATAACTACTTTTCGCAAATTCGAGCAATATATAGTGTCCGAGGGGTTTGAATATTCGCCGCTGGCCGGAGATGCCGTTGAAGTCATCCGGCTTCTGATAGGCGAGCATGTATCTTCATTTGAATATTTCCGTAATTTGGAGAAATTATTGGATCCCGTTAAGAAGGAGTTCCTCTCCGATATTGAATATGCCTGTACCGGTGTGGACGTGGTTTTATATTCATTATTGGGCAGCGTGGCCTGGCATGTATTGGAGAAAAAAAATATTCCCTGCTTTCGTGTATCCTTCTGTCCGATTGACCCTACGGGTGAATTCCCTGCCATGTCAGCGCCGGATTTACCGTTGGGCAGCTTGTACAACAGATTTACATTTGCCTGTGGTGATCTGCTTTGGGCAAATTTCACCCGAAGAATGCTGAATAGCTGGCGTAAGGAAATGGGATTAAAGGAAATACAGGCGTTGAGATTCCCATACCGCAGCATGCATGGTCGCCCGCTTCCCACTCTGTATGCATATAGCACGCTTGTTGCCCCGAAACCTCGCGAGTGGGATGAAAACAAATATGTTACCGGATATTGGATACGTGGCATAAAAGACAACTGGAAGCCGGATAAAGAATTAACAAATTTCCTCAATGAGGGACCAAAGCCTGTTTACATCGGATTTGGCAGCGCTGTCGGCGGATCCTTTGAACAGGCCTTTGATATTGTAATGCAAAGCCTTAAGCTGACAAAAGTACGCGCCGTTTTATCCTCCGGATGGGGAAATCTGAAAGGATACAACCTGCCGGATTCAGTTCTCCAGATTGGTAATGTGCCGCATGAATGGCTGTTTCGCAATGTATCGGCAGTCATCCATCATGGTGGCGCAGGAACTACAGCAGCCGGTTTACGGGCAGGTGTACCCACAATAATTGTGCCTTTCGGAGGCGATCAGCCTTATTGGGGCAATTGCATAGACAAGCTGGGCGTCGGACCCAAGCCTATCCTTCGCAGGCAATTGAATGTGGAGCGTCTGTCCGACGCAATCACCGGGGCGTGCAACAATCCCGGGATGATAGCTGCCGCCGATAAGCTCGGACAACAATTGCGAAGGGAGGACGGTGCGGAGAACGCCGTAAGCATTATGGAGCGGATTGTTTGTAAATAATTGCCCTTCCAGCCGTCAGCTGTTCATCTGCGGGCCGGTATCAGCGTATTATCCGCTGCGCCCAGCCCCTTCTTTCATTAACGGGATTCATTTCGTTCAGGGTATCCTTGCGTATTACTATATTCAAACGGTTTCCATCCTCGGAAAGGGTGAACTCCATCTTCATTCCGAACCAGCCGTTCAGCCACCGGAGATCCATGCAAAGCCTGTCTCCTTCCATATAGGTGTTGCAGCAGGTTTTCTGCAGCGGCAGGACATTCTTTGTGTCGCAAACCATGAATTCACCGTCAAACCGTCCGCGGAAAACCGAACGGTCGTTGAAGATTATCCGGCATTCGTCGTCATCTGCAATGATCTCTACCTTCTCAACAGCAGGATTGACATACCGGTCGTAAAACAGGCTGAAGAAATTAACTCCTCCGGGGCACACCTCAATCCACGGATTGGGGTCGCCCTCCCGCACAAGATATATGCCGCTGAACCTTAGTGCCGCTTTAGTATCATGGCATACCGGCGATTTCCTAACGCTCCGTGAAGCCAGATAATCCGCCAATTCATGCTGGGCCTGAATATCCTCCGGCAGGCTTTCCGGCAGTTTATCCGAGAACAGGTTTTCAAGCAGGATATCGAGTGCGCGTGGTGCCGTCTCAGGCACTGAAGCCCCTTCGTGGAGCGAAGCCGCCAGCCCCGAACTCCGGGAAAATACGCAGTACTGCCCTTGTCCGCCATCGAAACGATAGGTCTCGGGCGTGCTGCAAAGCCACAGCTGATAACCGTAGCCCTGCCTGGCTTCCCTTACACCTTCACCGGAGGTGCTTACCTGAAAAGCTGTGGCCTGCTCGACCCAATCCCTGGGGATGATCTGTTCCCCGTTCCAGCAGCCGTAGTTCATATACAAAAGACCAAGACGCAGATTGTCCTCATCCGTTGCGCAGGTACCGGGTTCGGCATAACAGCCGTTCGGGAATTTCAGCCAGATGAACCGCTCGGAATCAATCCCTATTTTCCGGAACATGCGGTCAGCCAGATACTCCTTAAGCCCCATGCCTGAACATTTCTCAACAATAGCACCAAGAAGGCTCGATCCGCTCGTATCATAGAGAAAGTGCGCTCCCGGCTCGTATACCGGCTCTGAACGGAGATAATCCAGTATCCAGTTGTCGGTAAAAGGCGGCATATGTTCCATTCCCGCACTCATGGAAAGCAGATGCTTTATCTTTATACTGCGGAATTTCGGACCCGGATGAATGTTCCACCTGTCAAGCTCGCCTGCAAATATGTCGGCCAGGGTATCTTCCAGTCTTAAAATGCCTTCCCCGCAGGCGATACCGATTGCCGCAGCAGTATAGCTCTTGCCCATCGAATGGTTTGTGTGGGGTATTTCTTTTGCATATGGCCTCCAGCTTGTCTCTGCGATGATTTTGCCCTTCCGGTACAAGACAAACCCATGCATGTCAGTACCACAGGCTTCAAGCTCTTTCAGGCACCTCAGGACCGCAGTACTGGAGACGCCCACAGCTTCCGACGTGCAATGTTCAAAGGCTGATGGATCCGTCCCCGGAGTTATATTGTACATTTATTATTCTCCCTTTTTAGTACAACTTTTTAGTGCAGCTTTTTGTTCCTTCATCCCTGCGCACCCCCGGCGGTACAGCCGCCAGTGAAGCGCCGGAATGATGGTTTCATGCCGTGCGGAGTCTCAATACTCATTCCAGGCAGCCGTACGCTGTTGCGCGCATGCGCAGATGGTGATACTCTTCCAGATTCGGCTGCAAGTTGTGCATGTAAACAATCGATACGCCCTCGGATGGGTCGGCTTCAGCCCATGTACCCGATCCGCCGGTCCAGCCGAATGCGCCGACGGAACCGTTGTGCTGGCCTCCGTAAGGATCCATTAACGTGCGTACGCCGTATCCGTAGCCATACCCGGCCAGGTAGGAATTTGAGAGGTCCTCGCGTATCATTGTATCAGTCAGCGTATTTGTACGCATGAGATCGATGGTTTTTCTGCCCATAATCTGCTTGCCGTTATAGACTCCGCCGTTCGCCAGCATTTGCATGAATTTGGTATAATCCCAACAGTTGGTGATAACGCGGGAGAACCCGGGCACTGTTCCGAGCGGACCGATAAATTTTGCGTCATGCTCAGCGGGAGGTATCATCATGGCATCCGCATCACCGAGCTGCTTGCCGGGCTTAAGAAAATAATTCCTGACCAGCCTTTCGGGGATATCTCCGAAGGTGAAATTCGCAGAGCTTTCCATGCCAAGCGGTTCGAAAAGCATTTCCTTGATTGCGAGTTCTGTGGGCTTTCCGGTGACCGCCTCAATAAGACCTGCGGTCAGTTCGCTTGCAAAGCCGTATAACCAGCGTGAGCCGGGCTCAAACATGAGAGGCACCTGTGAAATGGCCCTTATCTGCTCGCGGAGGGTAAAATACCCCTTTTCGCGCAGCGGCGCCATTGCGTTTGCCATCAATTGAGAAACCGGATGCTGCACGGGCATATCGCCCATTATCATGTCGTAGGGCAGGCCACAGGTCATATTCATAATATTCTTGACCGTAATGGGATGCTCTACCGGAACGATATCAGTATCACCGTTTGCTCGGCATACCATCTTCACGGAGTTCCGCCACTCGGGGAAATATTCGTAAAGCGGGTCGCTCATGAGGAACCTGCCCTGCTCATAAAGCATCATGGCGACGGTATACATTGCGACCTTTGTCAGTGAAGCCTGGCGGAAAACATTTTCACGCGTCAGCGGTTTCTTGTTTTCCATATCGGCCCAGCCGAAATAATTCTCATAGAGGATATCGCCTTTTTTTGCTATAATGCACGAGCAGCCGGGCAGGCCGTCGTCTACATATTTCTGAAGAAGTGCGTCGAGATGTTTGAAGTCAGACATGGGTTACCTCCTTTATTTAATGCAGCCGTAAGCGACATTACGCATACGCAGATGATAATATACTTCACCGCTCGGCATCATATTGTGCATGTAAACGATCGAGACACCGTCTTCGGAGTCTGCCTCGCACCAGGTACCGAAACCTCCGGTCCAGCCGAACGAACCGAGCGAACCGTTATGGTTGCCCTTTTGCTTGTCGATCAGAGTGCGCACACCGTAACCATACCCGTAGCCGGCTTCGTAGACATTGTCATAATCCTTCTGCTGCAGGTCGTTGAGGCCGTTTGTACGCATGAGATCGATGGTCTTGCGTCCCATGATTCGGATGCCGTCATATACGCCGCCGTTTGCCAGCATCTGCATTATCTTTGTGTAGTCATTTACGGTGGAGAATAACCGCGCCCAACCGGCTTCATGCTCGGGACCGGGTTTGTGCTTCTCATCCAGAACGGTGGCGCCGGGCATAAGTTTGCCTAAAGGAGTCTTCTGGTACAGCCCGACCATACGTTTCGGGATATCGCCGAAATAATGAGAGCGGGTGTCGTCCATTCCAAGCGGATCGAATAATAGCTCCTGAAATACGTCGTCGACCGATTTGCCGCACAATGCTTCAATCAGGCCTGCCGCAAGTTCGCTTGAAAAACCGTAAACCCAATGCGTGCCGGGCTCGAACGCCAGCGGGGCCTGAGACATGGCGGCAATCTGCTCGCGGTTTGTAAAGTGACCTTTGTCCCACAATGGCTGCATGTACTTCTGCATGGCCTGGAGAGTGCGGTTTTCGGTTTTGCCCGGGAAGTTGCAGTACGGAAGCCCGCACTTCATGGACAGGATATCGCGGATAGTAATCGGGCCGTCCGTCGGTACTGCCTTCACGTAACCGTTAGGATCCTTTACAAATTTCCTGGTATCCTTCCACTCCGGAAAATACTCGTAAATAGGGTCGTTCAGCAGGAACCTGCCGCGTTCATACAGCATCATAAGCGTCGTATAAAGCGGTATTTTCGACATGGACGCCATACGGAAGACAGACCTGTTCGTTACAGGTGCTTTTGTTTCGATATCGGCATAGCCGAAATATCCTTCATAAATCGTCCTGCCCTTCTGAGCGATCTGAAGCGCACACCCGGGCAGACCCCCGTCGACAAAGCTCTGCAGAAGCTTGTCCAGATCAGAAAAATTAGACATATCTACCTCCGACAATTTTTTTTACTTTTTTATTACTCTGCAGTTTGATGCAGCTATTATTAATGATCGGCTTTTTTATTACGCCGTTGGCCTTCGCTTAAGCGGGAGCCATTCGTCAAGCGCTTTTCTGAAATAGCTGTCCCAGAAATCCCATTCGTGGCCCAGCCCCGGGGCCTCTTCATAATGAAAATCATACCCCAGCGCCCTGAGCGCATCCCTGTCCTTCCTGACGACATCCCTTATGAAATCGTTTTCTCCGACAGCCAGGAAAAGCTTCGGCATATCGACCTTTTCCTGCATATTCTTTTTTGCGTAATATCCGAGGTCATACTCACTTCCCCTGAATTTTTCCAGGTCCCCGAATGTACTTTGCAGCCTGGCCATTTTTACCGTCTTCATTTCCTCGAAGAAATACTCCGTATCTATGCTGCAGCCGATTCCTCCGGACAGATCTACGACGGCCGAATAGAGATCCGGTCTTCTCATCGCCAGTGCGAGCGCGCCGTTTCCGCCCATTGCGAAGCCAATTACGAAATTGTCCTCCCTCGCCGGCGATGACGCGAAAAGCGACCTGATGACGGTCGGGAGTTCTTCCGTTATAAACGTAAAATAATTGTATCCGTATGCCGTGTCCATATAAAAGCTGTCCTTGACCTGTGCCGTGACAGTCATGACGCAGTTTCTTTCGGCATATCTTTCAAGATTTGTGTATCTTGCAGGCAATGTATCATCATCGCTGCCGCCGTGGAGGATATAAACAGTCTGCAGCTTCATACCCTCCCTGTACGGTATTTTTTTCTGCCCCTGTCTTGCTTCCTTCTTGCCCGAATTTTCGCTATAGGTGAACATTCCCGAGGGGTATGTTATAGTTACGTCAACGCACAGACTCAATACCTCCGACAGAAAATTGTATCTCATTATCGCCATAGTGCATCTCCTTCATTTAAATAAAAGTCCGGCAAATTTTTCGAGACATTTTCTCCATACAGTCCATTCGTGGTAACCGGGACATGTATACTTTGTATATTTTATTCCGGTCTCGTCGAACCTTTCCAGGTCCTTTCCGAGTCCGTTGACAATCCTGTCTTCCTGCTCGCCGTAGCCGAAAAACAACAGCTTTACTTTCTCATTGAATACCTTAGGATCATCAAAATTCTTATAATAATCAAAATTACAATACCATCGTTTTTCCAGTGTGCCGCTGAATATGCCTATATACGGGAAATAGCCAAGATGCCGCATCGTGGTCATGGTCGTATGGTAGCTGCCCATTGAAAGTCCGGCCATAGCCCTGTTACGGTCACCCTCCGCGACCCTGAACTTCTTCTCTATGAACGGGATGCAGTCCTTTAACAGCATGGAGTCAAAATCGCCCGCGAGGAATTCCTCCTCTTTCTTATCGTTTACGCAATAGAGGCAGTTCATAACAACTATCATTTCACGGCAGTTGTTTTCCGCAAGCAGGTTATCCATGATGTAGTTTACCTTCCCCTGCCATACCCACCCGGTCTCGGTCTCCCCGCCGCCATGCTGCAGGTAAAGAACAGGATATTTTTTTTCGGTATCCTCATCATATCTGGGCGGCGTATATACCCAACAGTCTCTGGTTCTTCCCGTTACGGAAGAATAAAAATGCTCTACGCGCAGCGTACCGTGCGGAACATTTTTAAGCGCGTAAAAATCCCTTTCCTCAGGGATATCGAAGAAATTTACCGCTTTGTGTGCGCCATATCCTACAGGAGCCTGCGGATTGACAACACAGGTACCGTCTATAAAATATTCATGGTAATGATAGCCCGCCGGAATACCACTGACTGTTACACGCCAATAGCCCTCCGCATCCATTTTCATATAATGCTTATTGTCCGTCATCGCCGATCCCGGAAACCCCGCTACGGCTGCTTCCCTGGCTTCCGGCGCATAGATACAGAACGAAACGTCTCCGTTGTCCTCTATTTTAACCCCGGGATATTCACGGATATGCCTTGGCCCTATATTGCCGTTGCTGTCCGTATAGAGCCGCATTTTAAGATTTACCATATCGAAAAACAAGGCGTCCGTATGCATGGCCTCGTTATCACTGAATCTGTATGCCATAGTGAATTCCTCCTCCCATTACTTCACAAATCCCAGGCTGCCATCGCTATTCCTCTTGAACTGCCTGACATAATTCCATCCGAGCGTCGGATCCATCTGGGCCACATCGTGCCCCTTTTCACGCATGATTACATAATTATAGAGGTTTAAAGGGGTCTTATCCCTTGAATAGAAGCGCTGTACATCATACTCATGATGCGGATGCCTTTTTGAAGGCACTATCAGCTCGGATTTGTCGCCTTTCACTCCGCAGCCTGTCGGATCGGGATTTTCTCTGCCCGGCGTAGGCTTTATCTCAATATTGTTGTACAGCTTCCAGAAATCATACTGGTGCTGCTGCGTGCTGCCGTTATAAACAGGGTACGAAGGCTCGCGGGAACCGTAAGTATACCACACCGGTATACGGTAATCATACTCCTTTTTCCTCTCCATGCCGACAGCAAACGGTATGATATCGTGCCAATCCACCTCGCATGCATGGAACCGTTCTCCTGGCCAGTTGGCATCAATATGGCAGATCGCAGCTATCAGCTCGGGATGGACGAGAGCTACTGCCTGGGCCTGCGCGGCTCCGTTTGAGAAGCCCGACAGGTATACCCTTCCGGGATCAACCGGGTAATTTGAAAGCATGAATTTTACAAGTGCTGCCGTAAATCCGACGTCGTCTTCAAGGCCCGGCAGCATGCCGCTGTTCCATCCGCATCTGTTGGTACCCCATGGATATACCGTTATGAAGCCCTCTTTTTCTCCAAGTTCATGGAACTTGCTCATCTCGGCCGCTTCGGCGGGATTGTCCGAGCCGCCGTGGAAAAACACAACCATCGGCAGCTTTTTATCCGGCTCACTCTTCGCACAGGACGGCACGTGGGTGAACCATGTATGTGGCTTGCCGTCGAGCCGTGTGTCCTCGATAAAATACTCGAAACCGGCCTTATCAATATCCAAACGGGGCTCACAATCACCGTGCGCGCCCGTGTTCGGCCGTCTTATCTTTTTGAACATCTTTTCCCATACCTTGGTGACAAGCTCGCCGCTCAGCTCAGTATAAGTCCGGTCGAGCACTACGCATTGCAATGGGTTTACACGGTTCTCATAAATGGTTCTATGCTCATTCGCGTCTTTTTCCTCAGCGCCATTCGCTTTAATGAAATAATCCGACGCCTTCTTCCCTCCCGCCGTAATACATACCGGTACAGGAGAGTATACGGCTTTTTCAAGCACGCCCTCATCGAGGTCTCCGCCTACCGCGAGTACCGCCGCTATATTGTCAGGACAACACGAGGCAAGCGTATAAGCCATTGAGGCGCCGGTACCGACACCAATGAGATATTTAGTATCATTCATCGGATGCCATGTACCAAGCATTGCCTGGAGTGTCGGTATGCCTGTCGGCTCAGTATCCAACGGAAGATCATCCGGTTTCGACATTGCTTCCTGGAACCTGCGGAATGCTGATACATCATCCGCTTCACCGGGATTCAACTTATAATTCCATCCGTGTCCGTCCGGAACGGGAAATGATAGAATAACCCCGTTTTTATCGGCAAATGCTGCCAGGCCGCACTTGTCCAACAGTTCATTTACATTGTTTTCACTGCATTTATCGAGCAGAAACGTTATACTGCATATTTTAAACGGTGTTCGGTTCTTATTGCCGGGGTAATACAGGAACAGTTCCCGTCCCGTATCGCGTAATACCTTATGAAATAAAGACATCCTTGACAGCCTCCTGTACATCAGCCCTTAAGGCCGCTTGTAACGGTACCTTCCACAAAGTACCTCTGACCGAATATATAGAGCAGCAGCATGGGAAGTATCGAAATGAACGCTCCGGCAAATGCAGGACCATGTTCCGAAGTATCCGTACCGACAAACATCGCAATACCGTTTGAAAGTGTTCTCATTTTCATGTCGCCCGTTATGAGCAGCGGCCACATAAGGTCGTTCCATGCTCCGTTTACTCCAAGAACCACCAAAGTAACGAAGGTTGCCTTGACCTGCGGAAGCATTATCTTCCAATAGATTCCGAACTCTGATTCACCGTCGATCCTGCCTGCTTCCTCAAGTTCTTTCGGCAATCCCGCAAATGCGGACCGCATCATGAAAATGGAGATCGCGGCAGCTATTTTGGGAAGAATGAGCCCCCAGTAAGTATCGTACATTTTTAGATTGCTGACGATAAGGAAGAGCGGAATCATTATTACCTGGAACGGGATCATCATCGTCGCCAGAACGAGAATAAAAAGAATGTTCCTGCCTTTGAATTTATACCTTGCAAACGCATATCCCGCGATTGAGCAAATTAATACGGACGGTATGGTTGACAACAATGCGTATATGACTGAGTTCTTGACGAAATATAGTATTTTAACCCTTTTGGCCAGCCTGATGAAATTCTCCAATGTGACCTGCTTCGCAAAAAAGGTCGGAGGGTAGGATATAATATCATGCTGAGGCTTAAACGAGCTGATAAACATCCACAAAATCGGCACGAGAATAATAAGGGCAATGAACGTTAATCCGATAAGTACGGGAATATGCAATACGGTCTTCTTTATTTTTTTGTTCACGAGCTTCGCCTCCTCCCTAAAGTTCCTTTTCCTGTTTCAGCATTCCTGAATACAGGGCAATTGTTATAACAAGTATAATTATAAACAGGCAGACCGATACTGCAGATGCATAACCCATTCTGTTCACTTCAAAAGCTCTTGTATAAATGAAGGATACAAGCGTCTCAGTGGAAAAGTTCGGGCCGCCGCCTGTTGTCGTATAAACGATATCAAATACCTGGAACGAGCTTATCAGCCTCGTCATGATTATAAACCACATTGTCGGTGCTATTCCAGGGAGAGTCACGTCATAGAACTGCCGAAGCTTGCCTGCATTATCTATTTCTGCAGCTTCATACAAGCTCTTCGGTACATTCTGCATTGCACCTACAAAAATAATAGTTGATATTCCAAATGTTTTCCAGATCGACATGAATAAAATAACATAAAATGTCAATCCAGGCGAATTCATAAAATTAATGCTGCCAAAGCCAAGTATTTTCAGAAGATAAGTGACATAGCCCACATTAGAATGCAGTATCATCTTCCACATGATACTGGTAACCGTCGCCGAACAGATTATCGGGAGAAAAAATACCGATCGGAATATTTTGTTCGATACAGAATTCTCAGTAAGAAGAGTGGATAGGATAAGCGCGAGAATGACCTGCAGAGGCACCTCCACTGCCGTCCACTTAAGCGTGACCTTCAGACTGTTCCAGAAACGTGCATCGCCAAGCACTTCCGTAAAATTTCCGAGCCCGAGGAACCTGGCATGATTGAACGAAGTAGAAACATCAAAGCTGCTGATGAGAAACGCCGACAGCAATGGCAGTATGTTGAAAACAAATAGTAAAATAATTACAGGGGCAATAAACAGATACGGCATAAAGGTCATACTTAAGCGCTGGTTTTTAGCCTTTATCATAAACGACCTCCACAGAATTATAAAACCAACGGGGGCCTGGAGGATTTTCTCCGAGCCCCCGAGAGTTTATGTCATATGAAAACTTTCGGATCAAAACTCATCCGTTTTACTTCAGATAGCTTTCAGCTTTCGTTTGAGCGTCATCGAGAGCCTTGTTGACATCCTTGCCGCTGGTTATGACTGATTCAATCATGTTTTCTATTACTTCATTGGCAAGTTCAAAGGTCTTTGTAAATTCCTTCGGAGCAAGGTAGGTTGAAGATGCATTTGCATCGGTGCATGTCATTGCGGCCAGTTTGGGCGACGCCTTGTATTTTGCATCATTGATTGCCGGAGTATAGAATGATGGGTAGCCATTTGTCAGAGACCAGTTGAGTATACCGGAAGTCTCTGTGTTTTTGTCGCCTTTGAACCACCATTCGATGAATTTGAACGCTGCCTGCTTTGCTTCAGGGCTGGCAGACGATGTTACTGCCAAGCCTGCAATCGAGCAGGGGTTCATAGCACCTGCTTCGTCATAAGGCAGCTGTGCTACGCCGTAATTTATTCCTGCGGCGTCAAGGGCAGGGCTGAGGAACGCACCGCTGACCGTGATACCTATCTGACCGGCCTTCATCATGGAATCGGTATCTTTTTCAAGCGGATTGTCTTTGGATTTTACCATACCGCCGAGCCAGTTGAGGAATTTTGCGTAACCTTTGTTATCCTTGAATCTCGGAGTAAGCTTTTTGTTATTGTCATAGTCGATAAACAGTCCGCCCATCCTCTGGAGAATGTGTACGGTAGTAAAGACCTGACTGTACGGTACACCGGAACCATAGATGTTTTTATCCTTATTTGTAATCTTGGATGCAAACTGGGCCCATTCATCATATGTTGCCGGTCCCTTCTCAGGGTCGAGTCCTGCAGTCTTGAAGAGATCCTTGTTCCAGTACATGTAACGTCCTGTTACCTGGTACGGCAAAGCAAAAAGCTTGCTGCCGACCGAGCAGTTTTCTATATAGTCGCCGCTGAAATCTTCCTTCTTAAGGCTTGTAGCTGTAAATATCTCGTTCATATCAGCGAGGTAATCGGGATAAGTGTCTTTGAAAGAACTCGGTGCAAGTATCAAATCAGGAGCCTGACCGCCGGCAAACGCCGCAGCAATCTTTTGGAGGAATTGGGCATTGATATCCATCTCGATCGTAATACCGTAAGGATTCGTTTCGTTGAACTTATCGACGTATTCCGTCAGGATTTCACCATCAGGCCCGGTAAAGCCATTCCAAAAATTAATTGTTATTGGTTTGCTCTTCACGGTATCTGCGGATGCATCAGGCGATGAAGTCCCTGAAGAAGAGGATGCCGTACTGCTGTTATTGCTGCTGTTGCTGCTACTGCTGCTTGAACAACCTGCAGCAGTAATAAGTAATGTTACAGCCAGGATAATTGCTAGTAGTTTCTTCATACAATGTTGACCTCCCTTTTAATTTGCTACTTTGTTTTAGCAAGGTCATTGTACTCTACATAGAAACTATTGTCAATAGATAAAAAGCTGGTTTATTTTGCTAAATTTAGCTGGATCATACGTTAAAACTATCTCTGAATTTATACTCCGGTACCATCACACTGCTGATAGGATCCTCAATATTGTTCTCTATCTTTGTCATAAGCAGGTTTACTGCGCTTTCCGCCATTTTCTCCCTTGAAATCACCACTGTAGAAATAGAAGGCGTCATCATTTCAAACATCTCGTTACTTCCATAAACAAGTACTTCTATATCCTCCGGGACCCTGATACCGTGATCCTTGAAAGCTATCATTGCGCCGATTGCCAGCAAATCCGACAATATGAAAAGCCCCGTAGGCAAGTTCCGGCATTCAATTATTTTCTGAGCGCATTTATACCCCCCGGTTATATCGTAATTCTCAGACTCTGTTATCCACTCGTCTCTTATTTCAATCCCAAGCCGCTCACATTCGCTGATAAAGCCATATCTTCTGATCGCCGCACCGCCGCTTTTTTGGGATATTCCGATTATGCCCGCCCTTTTATGCCCCTTGTCGGCAAATAGTTTTGCACAGTGCCTGCCTGTATCAAAATTGTCGGTATATATGCCGCTGTACTTGTTACTGCTTCTGTTGGACAAAACGAGCGGCACATCGAATGTCTCATTCACCAGAAATTCAAGATCCTTATCGCTTGGGCCGCAGACAATCATGCCGTTATATTTTTGAGCTGTCATCAAATGTCTGAATTTGGAGAGGTGATCTTCGTCAAAAAGCTGAACGCTAAACTCAATATTATAATTGTTTTTCTCAATGGTAGCCGAGGCTCCCTTGAAAAATTTGCCCATTGAGTCGTCGGTATATTTTGAGTTCCAAAAAATAACGATGATCTGTCCGGCTTGCTTCTCCCCTGCCCTTCTAAGCCTTCTTGCGTATATGTTCGGCTGATAATTCATATCCTTCGCGGCCGCCAGAACTCTATCCTGTGTAGCTTTAGAAATCCGCATCTGGTCGCCGCGCCCGTTGAGAACTATGGATACCGTGCTTTGAGATAAAGCCAGCTGTTCGGCAATTTGTTTTATTTGAACCGAAGATGAAGATTTATCCATAGAACTGCCTCCTCTCATACTGAGTATGCTAAATTAGTAGCTAAATCCATGTTTAATTCTACTACTTTTTTTGTTTGCGTCAATATCCTAAATTTTAATCAATAATAAGGAGCTATTCTTTTGTTACAATAAAATAAAACGGCAAAATATATTGGTTGACTAATCAAATAACAGGTATTATTATTATGTAGCAGATAGTAAATTTCAATAACCCCGGATAAGGGAGTTTTTTTTGATGTATAGCTAAAACGATAGTGTTTATTTAGCATAAAGATTAAGGGGGACATTCAGATTGAATTATAAAAAACCGGAAAAGCTTCTCAACAAGAATTTTATTCTGCTTATTTTAATAAGCCTCATTACTTCCTTCGGGTACAACATGATAATGACGCTTGTATCCTCGTATGCTGTAGAACTTGGCTCAAAACTAACCATGGCGGGAACCGTCGCCGGGATATTCTCAATTTCGGCATTATTAAGCCGCCCCTTCAGCGGTTATGCGACGGATGTTTTCAACAAAAAGACCATGTGCGTGCTATCTACTCTATTAATAGGCGTCGCCATGTTAGGATACGTGATTGCTCCAAATATAAGCACCTTTTTGGTCATGAGGATCATACACGGGCTTGCGTTCGGCATCAGCGGAACAGCCAATCTCGCACTTGTCAGCGAATATATCCCGGATGAAAACATGGGCCAGGGCCTGGGTTATTTCGGGTTGGGCCAGGTTATGGCGCAGGTCGCCGGACCGAGTATCGGTATCTACATTAAGGATTTGTACGGTTATGACATGCTGTTCATCATAATTTCCCTTCTTACATTTTCAGCAGCAGTCATCCTTCAATTCAGTTTTAAATATAAAGCCACCCCAATGGTTAGTGAAAATCCGGAAAAAGGTAAGAAACATGAAAAACTAGCCTTTGGCAGTCTGATCGCTAAAGAATGCATTATGTACGCGCTTATTGGAGGCCTGTTTTCCCTTGGTAACGGGATCGTAAATTCATTCCTCGTGCTTGTAGGCCAGGATCGCTCCATAGCAAATATAGCCTTGTTCTTTTCGGTCAATGCGATTGTACTGTTCGTGATGAGGCTTACCATCGGCAAAGTCGCAGACAAGACAAAGCTTATCATTATGGTCAATATATCTCTGTTGTTCAGTGCGGCCTCCATGGCAATGGCAGGGTTCACCTCGGTTTTTGCCGTCATGATGGCCGCTGCGGCACTTAAAGCCATAGGGCAGGGCGGTGGCCAGATTTCACTGCAGTCTGCCTGCATAAAAAAAGTCTCCCCGGCCAAAGTCGGGGTGGCAACGAGTACATTTTTTATCGGCGCCGATATCGGACAGGGGCTTGGCCCGATCATTGGCGGCAAGATCTCCGACTTGTTCGGCTATCAAACGATGTTCACCTGTGTAGCCGCATTACTGATATTCGCTATAGTTGTATTCACTATATACGAGAAAAGAGTTACGTCCTTATCAAAGGTACACTGACTGAAAAGGCTGTGAAGGGTCACGTAGACGAAAGGCCTGACATAAATTGTCAGGCCTTTTATTTATGGAACATAGCTAGTTGCTGCGCAGCATGATAATGTAGCTTATGTGCTGGCGCAATAAGCTTTGCGGAGTCTTGTTCAAAAGTGGCGGGCGCTCGTGGTATTTTTATCCGCGTCCGATATTATTTTTCTGAACCGGGTCAGATCCCATGCCGCCCGGCCTATGAACAGACCGTTGACATTGGGCAGCATCAGGTATTCCATGCTGTTCTTTTCATTTACGCTCCCGCCGTAAAGAATCGGGATTTCATCGCCTATTGCCCCATATTTGTCTTTGAGGACGTTTCTTATCGTATCATGAATAAAAGAAACATGTTCAGCATCGGCAGGAATACCGTTTTCGCCTATAGCCCATACAGGCTCGTAAGCTATCATTACATTCGCGGCATTTTCTGTCGATATGCCGGACAAACAGACCTTCATCTGCGATTCAATCGTTTCCTGCGCGATCCCATAGCTTTTCTGCGCTATATTTTCTCCGACGCATATCAGCGGCTTCATACCGTACTTGAGCACTGCATGGGCCTTTTTATTGATATCCGCATCATTTTCATTATAGTACTGCCTTCTTTCCGAATGGCCCAATTCCACTATATCGATTCCAATTTCCGCAAGCATCATGGGAGAGATTTCCCCTGTGTATGCTCCCTGGTCTTCCCAATGTGAGCTCTGGGCTCCAAGCTTTATCCCCGAGTCTCCAAGAACATCCTTTATAGGCCATAGTGATGTATACGGCGGTATTATAAAGAATGTGATATTTTTATTCACATCTTTTGTAAGTTCGATAAGGCTTTTGGAGTAAGCGATTCCCTCCTCCAGCGATTTATGCATCTTCCAGTTTGTACCAAGCCAGATTCCTTTCAAAGCTTCACACCCCCATATATACTAAGTCTCAAGCCTGCCTTCGTACGAGTTTTCATACAATCCGATAATATTTTGCTCATCTGCATCGACAGGATTCATTTTAAGCGATGGATCAGCCATAGCCATGCCGGCCAGTTTTTTAAAGTCGTCCGGCCGTACGCCGAGTTCTTTTGTCTTTTTCGGCATCGCAAGCTCCCTGTCAAGCTTTGCAATATATCTCACGAAAGCTCTGGCAGCAGTCCTATCGGGCAAAGCCGGGGAACATATGCCGATTGATCTTGCGATATGCGCATAATCCTTGTAACAGCAATCTAAATTAAAAGTGACGACATATGGCAGCAATATTGCATTGCAGAGTCCATGAGGCAGATTGTAGATGCCGCCCAATTGATGCGCCATAGCGTGTGCAAGCCCGAGTCCGGAATTTGAAAACGCCATGCCCGCCAGATATTGAGCATATACCATACCGTCCCTCGCTTCCATGTCATCGCCTTTTCTATAAGCTCTCAGTAAATATTTATTTATAAGTTCTATAGCCTTTATCGAAGTACAATCAGTAATCGGGTTCCTGCCCTTTGCGACAAACGCCTCCACAGCGTGCGTCAAAGCATCCATACCGGTTGCGGCGGTCAGTCCCGCGGGCATGCCGACCATTAACCCCGGGTCGTCTACGGCTATATCGGGAATTGCCCGTTCATCAATGATCGACAGCTTCTGATGCTTATCCGTATCGGTTATTATGGCAAACCTCGTGATCTCGCTTGCCGTACCTGCCGTGGTGTTGACGGCCATCAGCGGGACAGTGTCCAGACTTGTCAGCCCGCCGTCCAGCAGCGTAAGCTTGATTGCCTTTGCACAGTCGTGCGGACTGCCTCCTCCGAGCGAAATAATCGAATCACAGTTCTCCTCAATGAATACCTTTACCCCTTCGGAGACCTGGGACATGGTCGGATTCGGTTCTACCCTGCTGAAAACCGACGTACAGATATTCGAGCCGTCCAGAACTTCTTTAATTATTCCCATGACAGATGAGGCTGCCATAAATTTATCCGTTACGACCAAGCTTTTTCTTACGCCTCTGCTCTTCAGCTCTTCACCCGTTTTTTTAACGGCGCCCGCGCCGATGAGCGTAGTGCGGGGCATATAGTACCAGGAGCATTCGCTGTTCAAAAAACCACCTCATTCAAATTGTTCCGGATGATCGACAATACCTACAATTGCGGCATTGATCGGAGCATCCTTCGAACGTACCGCCTGCCTGGCGGCTCCGCCGTCGTGTACCACCAGCACGGTCTCTCCCATGCCTGCCCCTACGGAGTCCAGGGCTATGAGTGATTTTTTCGTACCTTTTTCACTAATATCCTGAACTATCAGAAGCTTATGGCCTCTCAGGCTTTCTTCCTTGCTTGTTGAAACAATTACACCTATCACCCTGCCGATAAACATTTCATTTCTCCTGTTTTTCATCAACTGCCCTGATATAATCTATAATGCCTACGATGCCGGCATCTATCGGTGCGTTTCTCTCCTTGAGGGGAAATACCGAGTCCTTGCTTTTCGCGAGGAAAACTATATCGCCAACCCCGGCCTGCACATAATCGACCGCAATTATCGGCTCACCCTCGATGCCTCCCTCGTAATCGATCTTCTGGACGACAAGCAGCTTATGTCCCGAAAGCCTTTGATCCTTCTGGGTGGCAACAACCGTTCCTATAACCTTTCCGTAAAACATATTCCGCCCCCCATTTATCCGGCAAATCCGGTTTTACATATCGTTTCGATTCTGATCACTGTGCTTTACAGATATTTTCTTTTCCCTGAAATAGTCCATTGCGAGCGGAGTAACCACGGTGCCTTTATTTATGCGTATCTCCCCGGAGGTTTTTGCTAAAGCCACGGCATCCTGTAACGAGATGACCTTTCCAACCCGGGCTTGATGTGATATACCTGTCTGCGGCAGCGTCGTTCCCGGCTGCGTAATTTGCGATGCCGCGACACATGCTTTCGGCCTGTCTCCATCCTGCCTGTTCTTTGGCGGTATTTGCTCTATGCCGAAATCCTTCATTTTTGCCGTAAGCTTTCGTATCTCGCACTTCAAAGCATTGGAAAGGTTTTTGAAATTATGCTCATCCTCCGTCGGGCCCGCCAGGACGCTTTTACCTTCCTGGAGCGAGGAGAAAACAACCTCCGTAAACCTGTCTTCCAAAATAATGTGAGCGATTTCAGATATCATTTTTAATGAAGGGTATGGGACCAATACTTTCTCGAATTGTCCGACCCATTCGTTTAAATCGGCACAAAGGTCTTCCACGGCATAGACCCGTGCAAAACCTTTATTGGCAGCCAAACCTGCATTTTCCCGTCTGGTAAGCAGATCTGCTTCAAACCCGCAGGTGTGTTCCTGAAAATCCTCCAGCGCCTGGAAACTGTTGAAATCCGGCATTATAACCAGTGCTTTATTGCGGCTCTTAATACTGTCGCCAGTATTAAGCCTTTTTAATACTTCTGCAATAATCGCGGAAAGCTGTTGTTCGTCCAATACCGATACCCCCGTTTTATGTCAACATATTTTTTCTATTTGGACGATATCTCCCTTTTGTATTCCTGCCGCGTTGGCTTCATCCATGTCGACGTGAAATTCGGCGTTGAACGAGGAGTGCACTCTGACGAGCACCTTATCGAACACCAACCCCCTGTCGCCTCCTATACGGACCCGCAATTCGTCCCTGTCGCTGAGCGCCAGGCTTTCGGCTTCAGAACAGCTTAAGTGGATATGCCTTTTTGCTACTATCACTCCGGAGTCGGTATTGACTATCCCGCGGGGCCCGAGTATTGTAATACCGGGGGTATCGCCGAGATCGCCCGAATCCCTGACAGGCGCTTTTATTCCGAGTCTGAAGGTATCGCTCATGAGGATCTCCGCCTGGGTTTGGGTTCTTGCAGGGCCCAGTATCCGAACCCCTTCTATTGCCCCCTTGACTCCTATGAGCGTCACGGTCTCTTTGGCCGCATACTGGCCTGTTTGAGAAAGCTTGAAGAGTTCGCTCATCTGGTACCCTTCTCCGAATAAAGCATTAATGTGCTGCTGCGACAGGTGTATATGCCTGTTTGATATTCCGACCGGAACCAGAGAGTATTGTGAAAGGTTTGCCTTAATATAGAGTTTTACTGCAGACTCTATTTCTTTTCTTAAAGATAATGTATCATCCATCGTTTATCCTCGATCCGTACCGGAATATCACACATCATACGATCCTGAACTGATCCTTCAGTACACATCTTCTCTGCCTCGTAAAGCTGAACGGAGATGTAAGGCCCTCGCCCGTAGGGCTTGCAATTGTAAAGGTGGCGTAGCCCTCGCCAAGCATTCCAAGTCCCGCATATGACGGACCGTTTTTTACAAAAATGCTTGTATTCATCTTCCGGGCCATTCTGCTTAAGTTCCGGACGTTTGTGGAATGCATCATCGCCGTATGATAATTTCCCTGCTCAGCCTTAAATGCTTCGTCTATGGCTTCGTCAACATTTTTCACTCTTACGATCGGAAGTACGGGCATCAGCTGCTCCATATAGACAAGCGGATGATTCCCGGGAACCTCGGCTATGGCCAGTCTTTTATCAGCTGGAACCCTTATGCCGATTTCAGCCAGGATTTCTCCAACATCTCTTCCGACGTATTTTTTATTTGGCATCAGAACTCCGTCTTTATTTTTCGCGCTGATGACGGGCATAAGCTTTTCAAGCTGGCTGTTCGACAGCATGAACGAGCCGTTTTTGATCATTGCCTCCGTAAGCCTGTCGGCAATGCTCTCTACTGCAAAAACCTCTTTCTCCGCTATACATAATACATTGTTGTCAAACGCCGCCCCATCGACTATGTCTTTGGCAGCCTGCTGTATATCCGCCGTTTCATCGACGACCACCGGCGGGTTTCCCGGTCCCGCGGCAATGACCTTTTTGCCTGAATTCATTGCTACTCTTACTATTTCAGGCCCCCCTGTCACAACCAGCAGCCTTATTTTAGGATGCGACATGAGTATTTTCCCTGTTTCCAGCGTCGGCTCACCGACTGCGCAAAGCAAGTTGCGCGGCCCGCCGGCTTCGGCAATGGCCTTGTTAATAATCCGGATCGTAAATATGGTGACCTTTTTCGCACCCGGATGGCAGTTGAATACAACACTGTTGCCTGCGGCAATCATTCCTATGGAATTGCATATTACAGTCTCACTGGGGTTTGTGGACGGGGTGATTGCTCCTATCACTCCATACGGCGCCCTCTCTACCAATGTGAACCCGCTGTCTCCCGTATACGCCCTTGGCTCGATATCTTCGACGCCGGGAGTCTTGCGGGCTGCAAGAGTGTTTTTCTGAACCTTGTCTTCAATTTTTCCAAGTTTGGTCTCATCAACAGCCATTTTGGCAATTGCATCCACATTTGCGAGTACGGCTTCCCTTATTGCGCTGATGATGGCTTTTCTTTTGTCGATTGAAATCTGAACGAGTTCCTGCTGGGCCTTATATGCGGCCTCTATTGCCTCGTCCATGCTGTTGAAAACGCCGTCTGCCGTATTACAGCCGCTATTTCCCGCCGTATTACATGTTTCAGAGGTTTTATTCCTGGACAATTCGGTTAAAATCTCCTGAACGATGGACTCTATATTGTTCCTGTCTATTTCCACCTGAAGACCCCCTAATGCTTCTTAAATATTTGCTTTCCTTCCACCTCGATCGTATCGATTATCGCAACGATACTCTGATCTACGGGAACGGTTGAAAAGCCTTCCGCCATACGTGCGGAGCTGCCGCCGACAACCATGACAATCTCGCCTATGCCCGCTCCAATGGTATCCAAAGCAACAAAAGGGCTTCCCGAATCGCTCTGATCCATTATTTTAACCGGCTGGACAACCAGCATTTTTTTACCGACAAGGCTTTTGTCCTTTTGTGTACATACTACTGTTCCGGTTATCCTGGCTATTATCATAGGTATTCCTCTCTTTATTCGCTAAAGCAGGCTATTTTGCCGCTGTTTTTACCGGTACCCTTATAGGAAATATCTTCTCAAGATCCGCATGCGGTCTCGGTATTACATGTGTAGATACGAGCTCTCCAACTCTCTGGGCGGCTTCCTTTCCCGCATCCACCGCAGCCTTTACCGCCGCGACATCGCCTCTTACGACTGCCGTCACGAGGCCCGAGCCAATCTGTTCATATCCGACGAGTATTACATCCGCAGCCTTAACCATAGCATCCGAAGCTTCGATACATCCTACCAATCCCTTTGTTTCTACCATTCCCAATGCTTCTGCTGACATTTTGTTTTCTCCCTTCATTATTTCGAGATTATGGAAATTGCTGAATCAACGTCTCCGTGCGGCCTTGGTATAACATGTACCGAGACTACCTCTCCTACGTTGCCTGCGGCAACAGCTCCGGCATCGGTAGCAGCCTTTACCGCTCCCACATCACCCTTTATCATAACTGTTACGAGGCCTGCACCGACCTTCCTGTATCCTATAAGCGTTACATTGGCTGCCTTCACCATTGCGTCGGCAGCTTCAACCGCACCGACAAAGCCCCTTGTTTCTATCATTCCGAGTGCATCACTATTCATATACTACCTCCTGACCTCCATGTTTTTTAATACTTCAGCAACGATTTCACTAATAATGGAGTTTAAATTTTCCGGCTTCGTTTTGTTTGTATTTTGTTTTTTGAATATCTTTATGAGATCCGAATATATTGACTTTCCAGCGCCAATATTTGCCCTGTTGGCACTGTTCAGCATATCGATAACATTTCCGGCCGCTTTGAAGTAATATTCAATGGTCCAGTTCATCAGTTCATGATATATGGGATCTCTGCCGATTTCTTCAGTCCTTTTCTTGAGCTCCGGCCAAACGCCGGCGGCAAGATAGGAATAAAAGTGGACATCGGAAATTCCGTTTTCAACAACATTCCTGTAATCGGCTGCCGTAAGTCCCGACCCGCCGTGCATTACAAGAGGTACCTCAGACCTCGAGCTTATTTCCCTGAGTCTCTGCAAGTCAAGGCGCGGCTCGCTCCTGTACTTGCCATGTATGTTTCCAATCGAAACCGCCAAGGCGTCCACGCCCGTCCTCGATACAAAATCGACGACCTTGTCGGGATCGGTCATTTTGCTTTCCTTCCCCGGGTCATCCGACATCGATCCTCCGACGAAGCCCAATTCCGCTTCCACACTTACATTCAACGAATGTGATATCTTGACTATTTCTTTGGTCTTGTCTATATTTTCTTCATAATCAAGTTCAGATCCGTCGTACATTACAGCGGATATCCCATCTTTGATGCAGCTCATTATTTCGTTGAATTCAAATCCGTGATCGAGCTCCACTGCCACTGGAACACTTGCCTGTTCCGCTGCGTTTTTTATAAAAGGTACAAATAATGTTATCGGTATTGCAGGCATAACGTGAGGCGGGAACGCAATAACTACGGGAGACCTCTTTTCTTCCGCCGCCATGATCTGCCCGAGCGTCATTTCAATATTCCCCGCTATGAGGCACGGAACCGCATATTTGTTATGCCTTGCATCCGAAAGTATTTCTCTGAAATTTGCCAACGGCAAGACGACCGCTCCTTCCCATTTCGCTTTACATGCTATCCTTCAGCGAAAAGCTTTATATGGAATCCAATAAACAGATAGAGGTTTTGGAGCCTCGCGGCTAAACAATTTAAGCAGCCTGCCCAAAACCTCTATTGAGTGATTCCTTCGGTATTCATTATTCGAATTTGATAACTGCCTTTATTACTTCGCTTTTGTTCTCGATGTTATAATCGATCGCTTCCTTCAGGTTTGCAAAATCAAAGTAATGCGTAGCTATCTTTTTCAGCGGGATCTGTCCGGCTGCAACCGCCTTGATCGCCGTCGGATAAAGGTTTCTGTACCTGAAAACGGTTTTGATCGTAGCTTCCTTCCATACCAGTGCGCTTATATCATAAGGGATGACAGGATCCACGCCCATTCCTACTATAGTGACAACGCCGCCGCTTTTCACCAGATGAGCTGTCTGCAGCGTAGTGATCTTGTTGCCGGCAGTTTCAAAAACAGCGTCGGCTCCGTTACCAGTCAGTTCCTTAATCGTCTTCTCAACATCGACCTCGTCGGCCTTCAGTACTTTCGTGGCGCCGAGCTCTTTTGCCATTTCCAGTCTCTTTGCTATAACATCTACTACATATACTTCCGAAACTCCTATCATTTTCAGGACCATCAGCGTCACGAGACCGATACAGCCCGATCCTAAAACAACCGCTTTTTGTCCTGCCCTGACGCCCGACTGCGATACGGCGTGGAATCCTACTGCCAACGGTTCTATCAAGCCGCCTTCAACCGTATCGACGTTCGCCGGAAGTTTGAATGCCATATCCGAAGGATAGGCGACATATTCCGCAAAAGCTCCGTCATACCCGGGGCAGGCCATAAATGCAACGTCGGGGCAAAGGTTATATTTGCCTTCCTTGCAGAATTCACATTTACCGCAGGGAACACCCGGTTCGAGAGCAACCCTGTCACCGACTGACAGATTTTTAACATTCTTGCCTACCTCGACAATTTCGCCGGCACTTTCGTGGCCCAGAACCGTAGGACTGTCCATTACTACGGATCCGATACGTCCGTATTCATAGAAATGCATATCCGAACCGCACAGTCCGACATGCTTAATTTTTACCAGTACCTCATTGTCCTTCGGGACAGGAATCGGCCGTTTCTGCATTTCAATTTCCCTTGTTTTCGGCATTACTGCTGCAATCATTTCACCCTTCATTAACATTCACCATTCCTTTCTACCCATTCACGCATTGATCTGAAAATTATCCACGTTGAAGTCGCACCGGCATCCTGATGTCCAATGGCACGTTCGAGCAGTGATTTGGCTCTGCCGAACTTTGCGATACAGTTTTTCGTATTCTCCACGCCTGCATTTGCAGCTTCTTCTGCAAGCCTGAGAGCTTCCAGAAGAGATTTTGAAGAATCCGCGCTTTCTCGCAGTGATAAAACTGCAGGTTCAAATGCATCAACCATGGTTTTATCTCCTACCTGAGCTTTACCGCGTTCCTTGATCGCCTTTAATGAATTCGCGAAAATTTCCGAGAGTGTCTTAAGCTCGAGATATTCAGACGGAGCGACTCCTTTGACGCCTGACATGAACATCGTGCCGAAAATGACTCCGGATGCGCCGCCCATTGAATTGAGCATGGCCATTCCGGTCGTGCTGAATATCTCATTGATCGTTTTTAAATCCTTCTCCTGGAGCTGTTCCTTAGCTTTTTCAAAACCGCCCGCCATACCGATTCCATGGTCTCCGTCGCCGATCTGACTGTCGATTTCGGTCAGGAAGGGTTTACTTTCTATGATGCTGTCAGCTATATATAAAAACAACTCTTTGGTTTGACCGACATTTAGTTTTTCCATTCTTATGCCCCCATTTATTTCTTTGTATAGTAAGGAGAAAAAGCAGGGTAATCATAATACTTCTTGAGCTCCTCATCGAGGCGGATCAATGTTATCGATGCTCCCGCCATTTCCTGGCATGTGCAGTAGCTTCCTACGTTGGTATCGTATACCTTGATACCCTTGCTTTCGAGAATTTGTGATACCTTTCTGTTTACAATAAACAGTTCGAGGAATGTTGTCGAACCCAGCCCGTTTATGAGTACACATACCTCATCTCCTGACTGGAACGGCAGATCATTTATAATATGATCCATCATGATACTTGTCAGTTCATCGGCCGGCATCATCTTGGTCCTTTTTACTCCGGGTTCGCCGTGCAGGCCCATTCCAAATTCGATCTCATCCTCAGGCAATTCAAATGTCGCCTTGTCGGAGCCCGGTATAGACCCCGGTGCGAGCGAAACACCGATAGTACGCACAGAGTCGCGTGCTTTTTTCGTTACGCGTGTTGCTTCTTCAAGTGAAAGCCCCATTGCTGTTGCGGCGCCGGCTGTTTTAATCACAAACAGGTCGCCTGCTATGCCTCTTCTGTCATCGATCCTTTCGAGAGGAGCGGATGCAACGTCGTCCCAGACACGCACAGAGCTTGTTTGTATACCGCTTGCATTGGCCATTTCTTCTGCCATGTCGAAATTCAAATTATCTCCTGCATAATTTCCGTATACATAAAGCACACCTTTACCGCAGTCTATTGCTTTAGTTACTTCCAATATAGTCGCGGGGTTCGGCGAGGCAAATATGTTGCCCATTGCAACAGCATCCGCAAGGCCTTCTCCTGCAAAGCCCGGGAACAACGGTTCATGGCCGCTTCCTCCTCCGATCAGGAGTGCGACCTTATCCTTCTTGTTCTTTACTACAAACCCGTTTACGCCGGGTACTCTTTCATATATATCCCCATACGCTGCAATATAGCCGTCCAGCAGCTCTTCTACCAGGTTTTTGGGGTTATTAATAATTTTCTTCATCGGGTTACCTCCGCTGAAATTAAGTTTTTATGGGATCGGATCCCCGTTTTCTGTTTTTCCGCAGTACCCGATCCCATAAATCTTCTGGTTAACTATTCCGGATCAACCGGTTTTATCTAACCTGCAGTGCTCTGTTGAAATATTACTTATAGATTGTAGTTAACAATTCATCAACATTGTCCTTGGTTATAGATTTCATTTCGATAAACTGCTGCATCGGATCCGGTTTTTCACCCTTTGCGACCTGAACCGCCAGCTTAACTCCGAGGCTTCCTTCTGCAACTGCATCCTGGAATACGGTCATATCCTGAACGCCGTCCTTGATGGATTTGCATGCGTCCTTTATAGCATCTACGCCTACAACCGGAATCTTGTCCTTCAGGCCTTTTGCCTGGAGTGCCTGTATCGCGCCGAGTGCCATTTCATCGTTGTGTGCGATTACGCCGTTTATCTGACCCTTATAGGTTTCGAGCCAGTTTTCCATCATGCTGAGTGCCTTTTCTCTGTTCCAGTCTGCCGGTTGTTCTGCAAGAACTTTGATTCCAGGAAGTTTGTCAACTATATTGTGGTTTCCTTCCTTACGCTGAAGCTGTGCCGAAACTCCGATAGGTCCGTCAAGAATAACGATATTTCCTTTGTTGCCGATTTTGTCGCACAGGTATTTTGCTTCGAGTTCGCCTGCCTGAACGTCATTCGGGCCTGCATAATAGTAGGGTTCCTTTGTATTGATAAGCATATTCACGCCTACGAGCGGGATATTTGCCTGCTTGGCCATATCGAGCGCCGGTACGATCGCATCCGAGTCAACGGCTGCAACGAGCAGTACATCTACTTTCTGTGCGATCAGGTTCTCAATCTGTGACATCTGCTTGTTAACGTCATTATTCGCATCAAGGAATACAAGATCGGCGTTTTCCGCTTTAGCTTCGTCTTCAACGCCTTTTTTCATCAGTGTTATAAACTCGGACATATAGTAAACAGTGCAGCCGATCTTTAATTTTTTACCGGATTTGTCATTTGCTTTTGCTGTAGAAATTGCATTGTCAACTGCTTTGATTGTGCTGGCTGCGCTGCTCGAATTGTCCGAGCTCTCTTTCGGGGCTGGTCCACAACCGGCCATTGCTGCGGCAAGCATTACTACTAATAAGAGTGCGGATAGAATTTTTTTCATTTTTTTGCTCCTTTTAAATTTAGTAGTTTTTGTTGAACTATTACAGCTTGAGATGCAACTAAGATGTCCTGCCTGATGTGCATTCTAAAGTCTGACTTGTTTTATTGCAGAAGGCTGCTTTTTAACCACCTCCTTTTTCCGAATTGGTCATATTTATAACAGATTTCAGGCAAGTTTTAACAAGCAGGCTGTTTTACAAGCCTGAAAACTTATATAAATCAATTAAAACACGTAAAGCTAAATTATTCCGACTTACTGCTTATTTGATGATCTGTCCAAAAGAACGGCGCCTAAGATGATACAGCCTTTTACAATCTGCTGATAGTAAGATGAAACATTTAAAAGATCAAGTCCGTTATTGATGATACCTATGATCAGAATGCCTATGATAGTTCCCCATAAACGGCCTTTACCGCCTGAAAGGCTTGTTCCTCCTATTACAACCGCGGCAATCGCATCGAGTTCATATCCCGAGCCCGCTGTTGGCAGACCCGCCGAAACACGTGCGGAAAGCACAATGGCAGCTATACCTGACAGGAACCCGCTTATCGCATAAACAAGCAATTTGATTTTATTTACGTTTATACCTGACACCAGCGCAGCATGTTCATTTCCACCAACTGCATAGATATATCTGCCTATGGATGTGTAATTCAGAATGAAAAACGATATTAAGAATACTACTAGCAATATCAGTACCGGAACCGGAATACCTGCAACGTCGCCTTTACCTATTTGCATGTACTGTTGTGTAAGGGGCGATATCGGCTTGCCGTCCGAGTAAACATACGTGAGTCCTCTGCCTACAGTCATCATTGCCAGGGTGACTATGAACGGCGCGAGTCTTTGGTTTGCTACAAAGAATCCGTTGATGGAACCGAGTATTGTGGATGCAACAACAGCCAGCAGCATGCAGAACAGTATGTTAAAACCGCCTCTGACAAAGCTTGCGACGATAACACCCGAAAATGCCACAAGCGAACCGACTGAGAGGTCTATGCCGCCTGTAATGACAACAAATGTCATGCCTATTGCAAGAATTCCGTTGATCGATACCTGTCGCAGAACGTTAACCACATTGTCGACTGTCATAAAATTTGGGGTTGCAATGCTTAATGCCGCACAAATTGCTATCAGCGCTATTACAATGCCATACTTCGATGAAAGCTGCTGAAAATTCGCCTTTCTGCCTTCGATAACTCCGAGCTTTTCCATTCTTTCAAATCCCCCTTCTAATTCATACCGGTAGCAAGTTTGAGTATTTTTTCCTGCGTAGCTTCTTTTTTAGTCAACTCTCCGCTGATTCTGCCCTCATGGAAGACTATGATCCTGTCGCACATCCCCAGTATCTCCTGCATTTCCGAAGAAATGAAGATAACAGTCTTTCCTTCCTCCGCAAGCTTCATCACAAGGTGATATATATCGGCTTTTGCACCAACGTCTATGCCCCTTGTAGGCTCGTCAAATATCAGAATTTGCGGAGCCGTCAAAAGCCATTTTGCCAGTACGACCTTCTGTTGATTCCCTCCGCTCAGATTCTGGACCAATTGCTTGATGCTCGGCGTTTTAACTTTAAGAGAATTCGCCATTTCAAGCGTCTTGGCCGTCTCTTTTTTTCTGTCTACAATACTGAACCTGGATAAGTTTTTAAGCGAAGGAAGCGTCATGTTTTCCTTGATACAAAGTGGCAGCACCAGGCCTGAAAGCTTTCTGTCCTCGGTTACCAGACCGATCTTCAGCTTGATCGCATCGCTGGGGGCCCTTATTTTAGCCTTTTTGCCGTCTATGAATATTTCTCCGCAATCAAGCTTCGTAACACCGAATATGCCTTCGACAACCTCGGTCCTGCCAGCGCCCATCAGACCTGCCAATCCGAGTATCTCGCCTTCACGTACGTCAAAGCTTACATTTTCAAAAGCCTTTTTACGGGTAAGGTTTTTTACGCTGAGTTTTACATCCTTGATTTCGCCATTTTTCTCAGGAAAAATTTCGGTCAGTTCCCTGTTGACCATCAGTCTTATCAAAGCATCGGTATCCAGTTCCGCCGCCGGATAGGTGCCGACATGTTTTCCGTCTCTGAAAACCGTTATCTCGTCAGCAATACGAAATACCTCGTCCATTTTGTGTGTGATGTAGATTATGCTGTGGCCTGTGGATTTGAGTTTTTCGATTAATTTGAACAGGGTGTCGACTTCACGTGTTGTTATCGCTGATGTGGGCTCGTCCATAATGATTATTTCGGACTCGCGCCCGATTGCCTTTGCGATTTCGACCATCTGCGACTGAGCAACCGTAAGCGATTTCATTTTTAAGGTCGGATTTATGTTGAGTCCTACCTTTTCAAGCATCTTTCTGGCTTCACTATTCATTTTGGGATAGTTCACTACGATATTTCCGTTATAATGGAATTCACGGCCAAGAAAGAGGTTTTCTGCAATAGTCATTTCAAGGACCGGACTCAATTCCTGATGAATCATTGCAATTCCACTTTTCATGGATTCACGCGGATTATCAAATTTAACCGGTTTCCCGTTCAGAACAATTTCGCCTTCATCCGGCTGGTTGATGCCCGCAAGAGTTTTCATCAGTGTGGATTTTCCGGCGCCGTTTTCACCCATGAGGGCATGAACGGTCCCTTTCCTGATGCGTAGATTCACTTTGTCCAAGGCTTTGACTCCCGGGAAGGATTTGGAAATATTGATTACTTCAAGCACGTACTTTTCTTCAGCCACTATTTCACCCCGTTTATTGTCATTTTACATTGCTTAAATAAACTTGTTTCTTAGTTGACTTCCAGTACTCAATATCATGAAAGAATTGCGATTTACTTTTTCTTCTCTTTTTTTGCGTTTTGTTTCATTTGGGGTTTATGTAAACAATATAAAACAAAATTTCTAACAATGCAATGGTAAAATTTAAAAAATCGCAATATTTTTTAGAATTTGTTTTGATATTTCTTTGTTTTGTTTCTTATTTTTTTGTTTTCTCTTTCAGTTAATTATATTTCACCTGATAAAATAGCTATTTGCTTCTTTTATTTTTCTACACCAGCCGCAGGTATCATTTTTATATTGAAAAGCAAAAAGCATATGATTATAATAGTAATCATGGGTTTTCTAAAAATCAGCTTCCGAAATATTATCTTTCTTTACGTATTTTATAAGTACTAATCGGATAAGGCAGGTGTATGGATTGTTTGCTGCTCAGCGTATGAAAACCATACAGGATTTTCTGATCAAAAATAAAAGCGCGGATATCACTACGCTCTCCAACTTGCTGGATGTGAGCGATGTTACCGTGCGCAAGGATCTCGAAAAGCTTGAAGAAGAAGGTTTTCTCATAAAGAACCACGGCGGAGCAGTACTTGTCGAAGGCAGCATCCCTGACGACAGTGGTCTTTCTATAGAAAACTATTCGGAAAAGGAACAGATAGCCGATCTTGCAAATACTCTTATTGAAGATGGAGACATCATCTTCCTTGGCCCGGGTTCCACCTGCTACCTGTTTTCGAAGAAATTAAAGGGGAAGAACAACATAACCGTTGTAACCAATAATATAAATGCCATTAATGAATTATACAGCAACGTAAAGGAAATCATTTCGCTCGGGGGAGAGATTGCCAATAATAACGGTATGCTTTATACTACAGGCTATTTTGCTAGCGAATATCTTAAGGGGATTTATGTTAACAAAGCCATATTAGGTGTTAACGGCGTGGATTTCAAGACAGGATTTACAGTTAATGACATGTCGCTGTGCAATTTGTTAAAGAAAGTTCCTACGCTTTCAAGGCAGATCTATTATCTCGCCGATCACACCAAGTTCGACCGGATCGGCTTCTATCAGATAGGGCCCATCGATTCACCGGATTGCGTTGTTTCCAATGAACGATTGAGCGATGCTTACAAACAATATTTCTATGAGAAGGACATCAAGATTCTGACTACATTTAAAGACTGAACTGTCACTGCATTTAAGTCTGACAACCAATTTGCAGCAGCCACAATCATGTTCATATCGTACTAAAATATGGGAACCCTCGATTTAGGGGAGGCAGCAGAAATGGGTCAAAGTATTATAAATCTTAACGGCATTAGTAAAAAATTCATGGATCATACGGTTCTTGACAATATCAGCCTTGATATCCGAAGCGGAGAAGTATGCTGCATATTGGGAGAGAACGGTGCCGGAAAATCTACGCTTATGAAAATCCTCTCGGGTATTTATACTCCGGACAACGGTAGTATTATGTTCGAGGGGAAGCCCCTGACCGGTAATTCGCCTCAAAAAGCACAGCAGCTTGGCATCAGGATGATCTACCAGGAATCCCAGCTCATACCCGAATTAACCGTATCACAAAACATTTTCCTGAAGAATGAGGTCAGGCTTGGCCACACACCTATTTTGAATCAACGCCTTATGAACGAGAATTCCAAAAAAATACTGGGTGAATTACAGTGCAGCAATATAGACGTAAGGGAAAGGGTTAACAATCTTGGATGCGCGCAGCTCCAGCTTGTCGAGATTGCAAGGGCTTTGGCCTTTAACGCGAAGGTAATAATATTTGACGAACCGACATCCGCTTTAGTTGAAAGCGAAGTCCAGAACCTTTTCAGAATAATTGCCAGACTTAAGGCCTTGAATGTTGCGATCATCTATATATCCCACAAAATCGGCGAGACAAAAAAAATAGCCGATAGGATTGTAATAATGCGGGACGGGATGATAGTCGACGAAAAGGAAAGGCAGACTGAACGCTTATCCCCCGATTATTTCGTTGAAAAGATGGCCGGCAGGGATTATATAAACCGGTACCCAAGAATAAAAGCTAAAAAGGGCGATACAGTCTTTAGAGTAGAAAATCTCTGGAATCAGAAAAAGACCGTCAGAGATCTGAGTCTGAAAATAGACCAGGGAGAGATCATCGGCCTGGCCGGGCTTCAAGGCTCGGGAAAATCCAGTGTTGCAAAAATGATCTACGGACTTGAAAGCAAAAGCGCAGGAGCCATATTTATCGATGAAAAGGAGGTTCTTATCGATAATCCGCGTCGGGCCAGGGAAAAAGGTATTTCCTACATGAGTGAAAAAATAACCGACAATATTTTTATGCTCCAGAATACTTCATATAACTATACTATAGCTACTTTGAACAAATTCAGGAAAAATTTCCACCTAAGCAACAAGGCTATTGATAGGGCGACAAAAGAGCAGATAGCGAAGTATTATATGAAAATACCGATACTGAAAGATCCTGTTAAGAATTTGAGCATAGGTATCCTTCAGAAGCTCGCGCTTGCAAAATTAGTTTCAATAGGCGGCAGAATACTTGTTCTGGACGATCCGTCGAAAAACATGGATATCCCCTCCAAGGTAGAGCTTTACAATATATTGAACCATCTTACAAAAAAGGGAGTGTCGATACTGTTGATATCTTCAGATACTGAAGAACTGATAGGCATGTGCGACAGGGTCTATATAATGTTTAACGGCACAATTGTCAAGGAATTGAACACCTCCGAGGCAACGTCGGCAAAGATCCTTCATTATGCTTCATCATACGATGCATGATAACCGGCAGTTTAGCAGACATTTTCCGAGTACCGGTTTTTACTTAATTCCCGCCAATAGCCATTTTGAATAATTGCCAAATTTTGTATTACTCAATTGATTTTATGAACTCGGAGGGTGTTCTCCCAACCCTTTTTCTGAAAACCGAGGTAAAGTGGCTGTGACTTGAGAACCCTAGAATAAAGCATATCTCTGTAATTGAATATTTCTTTGTTTTCAGGTATTCCAAAGCCCTGCTGATTTTTATATCAATGTAATACTCATACGGGGTTTTACCGGTGTAATCCTTAAACAGCCTCATAAAGTAATAAGGGCTTAGATTAACTATACTGCACAGCTTATCCAGGGAAAACTCCATGTTTACATTTTCCCAAAGATAATCTATTACTGTGTTTATCTCTCTTCTAGCCGAATATTTGCGATGTTCGGGCATACAAGACATATTGTTCCTGAGTTCTCTCATCAGGTTAATTGAAGTCTCTATGGAAAGGCAGTCCAATATAAATTGATACCCCGCCTGTTTACTTCTGTATTCCATTTCAAACTTCGATATCAGTGTTAAAATGTTATTACTTAAGTAGGATGTGTTGTTGAAAAATGAAATTCCGGTTTTGTTAAACTCTGATTTGGACAATTCCCTAAGCTTATTGGGTTCAATAAACAAGGATATAAATTTTATGTCCTTGGAATTACTGTATTTTTTATTTATTGGCGATACTGTCAGCCTTTGTCCGGGATTAGTTGCCAGTATTGTATTTGGGGGTATATCTATTTCCTTGCTGTCTGCAAAAAAGGAAGGTACTTCAACTCTTGGCATGACAAAATGATAGAAGTCAAATTGATTTTCGCCCTCTACAAAACGTCTCGACTTGAATAAAACCAAATCCGAACAGCTGATTGATTCAGGTATTTCTGGAATATCGCCCTTGATACTGCCACTGACTCTGTCACCTATGGAATTCAAAGTAAATACTCCCTCCCGTAAATTCACCCGATGACTTTTCTTCAACCGGTTACCGGAACCAACCTTTGCGAACAAACCTTCTGTGTAATTCTACCACTTCGACTATATAATTCTACTATAGCATAAACTTTGTCAAAGTTCTCTAAAAAACAAAAAGTATCCTGTTGAAATGTTAACAGTTTTATGGTATTTATTACTTAACATAAAATGGATTGTCCAACTTGCAAAAGCGAAACGAATTGCTATTTTGTAGGGCTGGCTACCATTCTGAGTCGGGGGAAAACTACATGAAACGTATAATAACATTTTTACTTACTGCTGCTATGTTGATTCCATGCGTCTCATGCAGCGAGCCCACGACATCGGACCAAGCGGCGGCGTCAACGGCGGTGTCAACGGCACTCACTGGCGCTGGTGACGCGAAGCCGGTGAGCGATGACTCTGAACAGGTTAATGCGATCCTGCTTGCCGCCCAAAAAAGAAAGCAGGAAATCCTGTCCACGCCAACATCGATTAAAAAAGGCGATTCTTATATCCAGGGTGAGACCTATACGGGTACAGCCTACTATGTATCAAATAACGGCAAAGATAAAAATGACGGCCTGACGCCGGAAACCGCCTGGGCTACACTGGGACGTCTGCAAAATGTGAAGTTGAAACCCGGAGACGCGGTGTTTTTTGAGCGAGGAAGCATCTGGCGCAGCGCGCGAATGCCTAATAACGTCAGGGGCACGAAGGGCATTACCTTCTCTGCCTATGGAGCGGGTAACAAGCCCATTTTTTCGGGTTCACCTGAAAACGGCAGCGGCAGTGAAAAATGGAAGCTCTATTACAACGGCGATAACGGTGTGAAGATTTGGGAATATTATAAAGAATTTTCGGAATGCAGCGCGATAGTGCTCAACCATGAAATTCCCGTACCGCGGGATACCGCGTATTGGGATGGGACAAAATACTATTGCATGGACATGCGGAACGAGCCTCAGAAAAAACCCTATGTCGTCACGGAAGATCTCATGGATATGCGATGCTTCCCCATGCTGCTTTATCCTCCATTGAGTCTCGATGAACGCGCATTTGTCAAAGGATACGATGAAAACGGCCCGGAGTTGGTGACAGGAAAGTTATACTTCCGATGTGATGCCGGTAATCCCGGCGAACTATACGACGACATAGAATTCATCGCGCCTTTCGCCTTCTTCGACGGCATGAGCGATAATCAGACTTTTGACAATCTAAGCATCACATCCTCGGTATTCACCTTCACCAGCGGCTTTTCCAATGGCAATTCGACGGACAACTGCCTCGTACAAAACTGCGAGGTAAGCTGGATGGGCGGCGGCGTTACAGGATATGCCACCTTTAACGAGACAGGAGATACCCGCCTCCAGCTGAACATGAACTCCATCGGACGCAATGGCGGAGGGATCAGCTTCGACGGCAGCGGTAGCACCATACGCGATAACTATGTCCATAACTGTTTCCAGGAAGGGATCGCCTTGGAGACCTTTACCGAGGATCCATCCTCCATGACGGACAATGTGGTAAGCGGAAACGTTGTTGAAGAATGTGTCCAGTCGATTCTCTTATGCAATTGGGATATGGAAGTAAATCCAAACCATATTTTCAAGAATATCGTCGTCGAGAACAACTATTCACTGTATTCCGGTAAATCCAACTGGGACAACTATATCGGCTGGCAGTATACGTCCTCCGCATTCACGCTTCAGGGCGGACCCTGCGGCAACGACGGCACGCTGGTGGTGCGAAACAATGTGTTCGGGCTTTCAGAGGGAACCGTGATTCTGATAAATAAATATGAGGTGGATTATTCAAGGGTATTTAAAGAAAACACATATATTCAGTATCCCGGCAAAATGTATATCCATATCGGTGATAAAGACACCAAAATCAAATATAAAATACCGAAGTATTTTGATCAATACCTTGGTGATGAAAAATCGGTAATCCTTACAGCAACAGTGAATACCAGCGATGCAAAATAAGCACTGCCGAGCCTCCGCTGTTGCCTCTACTGAGAATCATAGTATCGTTAAACTCAGCTGTCTAAGACAATCAGAGTCTTGTCATACTCCTTCTTGGGATATAACATAATTAGGCAGTCAATTTACCGGCCTTTTGATTAATTTCTCACAATTTTATAGAATAGCTTCTTGGCAGCTTCAGCTGTCACAATATAAAGTGCTACAATAGCCAATATAATAAGAAGCACCCAGGCTGGAAGCGGTTTGAGACCCAATATCCCTGCAAACGGAGTATATGGTAAAGTTATTGTAAAAGCTAATATCAATAATGTTGCAAGCATTAGGTATCTGCCGGGTACACTCTTAAAAAATGGCTTTCCGGTTCGAATAACCAGTACTATTAACGCTGCTGAAACGACTGATTCGATAAACCAGCCAGTTCGGAATTGTATATCTGTTGCTTTTAAAGCAAACACAAGTATTCCAAAAGTAAGGTAGTCAAATATTGAACTTATTAACCCGAATGTCATCATAAACTTACGAATAAACTTTATATTCCATCTCCTTGGCTGCATTACAAGCTCTTGATCGACATTGTCGGAAGCAATAGCCATTTCCGGGAAATCAGTCAATAAGTTGGTTAACAGAATCTGTTTAGGCAAAAGCGGTATAAAAGGCAGAAACAATGATGCTCCAGCCATACTGAACATGTTTCCGAAATTCGCACTTGTTGCCATAAATACATACTTTAATGTATTTGCAAATGTTATTCTGCCTGCTTTTACCCCTTCAATCAACACACTCAGGTTCTTTTCCAACAAGACGATATCAGCAGCTTCTTTCGCGACGTCCGCACCACTGTCGACAGATATGCTGACATCCGCGGCATGAAGGGCTGAGGCGTCATTTATACCATCACCCATATATCCTGTGACATAGCCGGCCTTTTTGAACGTATTGACAATCCGTTCTTTCTGATTGGGTTCTACTTCTGCAAATACTGTTACCTCCGAAACGCGTTTCAGCAATGCGCTGTCACTCGTTTCATTAAGCTCAGGCCCCGTTATGATTTGTCCGCCTGTTTTCCCCAATTGCCGGACAACGTTTTCTGCTATCAATTTATTATCTCCGGTAATAATCTTCAGGCTGACACCCAAGGTCTCAAGTTCGTTAATTGTTTCAATTATACCGGGCTTTAGAGGATCAAAAAGAATAATAAATCCCAGGAAAATCATATCGGATTCCTGCTCGCCTTTATGTAAAGACTCTATTCTCGTCTTATATGCTATACCGAGAGTACGGTATCCTTTACTGCTATACTCTTCGTATTGTTTTTGTACCTTATCTTTAACTGTCAAAAGGTCTACAATTTTTCCGCTTCCGATCTCAGCCCTTGTGCACACGGATAAAATATTCTTCAAAGCCCCTTTTGTAACAACAATACGTCTTTTACCATCAGGGCTGTCCTTATCAGGTTCTGTAAGGAGTATGCTCAATCTCTTTCTGATAAAATCATAAGGCTCTTCATCCAACTTGACATATCCCGAGATGTCAAACTTCTTAAAGCTTCTTATTGCCGCATCTATAGGGTTGACAAATCCCGACTCAAAAATTGCGTTAAGATAAGCATATAACAGAACTTTTTCACTATGATTTCCCTCAATATCAGGGGTTGACTGCAGCTTTACAACACCATCGGTCAGCGTACCGGTTTTATCCGAACATAAAATATTCATGCTGCCAAAGTTTTCAATAGAAGCAAGACGCTTTACTATAACTTTGCTTTCCGCCATTATTTTAGCACCGTGAGCCAGATTTATACTTATGATGGCAGGTAACAGCTGGGGCGTCAATCCGACAGCCAATGCAAGTGAAAACAGGAAGGAATCGATTGCCGGTCGTTTTAGAAAAACATTGATTGCAAAAATCAACATTACCAATATCAATGTAATCTCCATTAAAAAATAACCAAATTTTTTTACACCTTGTTCAAATTCTGTTTCCGAAGGTCTCAATTTTAAACGTTCCGATATTTTGCCAAATTCCGTATCTTTGCCCGTGCTTATCACGACTGCATTCCCTGTCCCACTGATAACATGGGTGCCCATCCACAATGAATTCCTACGGTGCCCGAGTGCTGTATCAGCCGGTAATACGCCAGCCTCCTTCTCGATCGGAAAGGTTTCCCCGGTTAATGTAGATTCATCTACAAACAGGGAATCGGAATCTAAAATGACGCAGTCTCCCGGTATGATATCACCAGCTTTTAGTATAATGACATCACCGGGTACAATTTCTTCTATTTCAATTTCTTCCTGTTTACCGTCTCGAAGGAGCGTAGCCTTAATCTGTACTAATGCCAGTAGTTTTTCAACGGCGCTGCCGGCACTGTATTCCTGCCAAAAACCCAGTAAGCCGCTTGCCAGTACAATAGTCAGAATAATAAATGCATCGGCCGTATCTTTAAGGTAAAATGATAGTCCAATAGCAGAAAACAATAATAGAATAATCGGGCTTTTGAATTGTGAAATCAGAAGCTTTACAACGCTATTTGACTTTCTGGCCTTAATTGTATTCAGGCCATAAATTCCTATCCTTTTTTTTGCCTCCTCATTCGTGAGTCCGTTGCTGCTGGTTCTTAAAAGCTGCATGACATCATTACCCGGCATAGTCCAGAATTTTTGTTCTGTGTCCTCCATAATCCCCCACCCTTCAAAACACAATTACTATAAATGCTTTATCTATACCACGATTGCATATTTGTAAACAACGCCCCCGTCGCCAGTTTTTTTGGTTTAAACCGGGTTTATAGTGGAAAATAAACAGTGCTTTGAGTTCATAAATTAGGAGAGGAAATGGAAAATGATAAAAAAAATGCTCATATGCATTTATTCATCCATATTTATTTTAGCTTTGTCGATACTGATCACTGCTGAAGTAATCAATTCTCACCCGGATACTGTTCAGCAGGCTATAGACGATCAATTCAATGAAATAAAATCACAGCTTGAATTTGATGGATTAACCGGCACGGTAAAAAAAATATCGGAAAACTATTCGAAGGAATACGACGGTTACAGTAATCTAATCATTACGAATGAAAAAGGGGATATCCTTTATAAAATAAACAGCGGATATGTTTCTGAAAAGAACAGGTTCCTGGTACTTGTCGACCCCTGGCAGGCTAGCGGGTACGGCAGCGATATCGCCTACCTGATCGACAGCAATAATTCAATAAGATACCTTGCACAGATAGATAGCTCTCACAATATAAACAGGTTGAAAGAGGATAGTTCCAGAAATAGTCTATCAACAGTTTTATTCCCGAGAATACAAGATACGGATGATTATTTAGGCAATAAGGTAATAAACAATAGCGATGGCTCTTCATATATTCTTTCTATAGAAACCAAAATAGTTATGAAGTACGAGTATATCGCATCTAAAGGGCTCTATTTATACGCTCTGCACGATTCGGAGCATGAATACAACAATTATTATCTTTTTACGGATTCCATAAATACTTTAAGACATTGGTTAATTATTTTTACAATCATTTTTCTTGCAATTTCCTGGATTTTATTGCCCTTATGGGTGTTCAAGGATGTGCAAAAGCAACACTTAAACGCTCCTCTCTGGATAATGATAACTATTTTGTTGAATGTAGTCGGGTTGTGTATCTATATTCTCTTCAAAACCAAAAATAATAGAAATTCTATTGATTGTAAAAAGGCTCCGGTAAATGAACGGATTATGTGTCCGCATTGCGGTAAGGAAATAGAAATAGAAATAGGAACGGACACTCCCGTTGATCATTAGTATGTTCATCCGTCGAATGAGGCTACTTATGAAATTAAGATTAATTGTATTTATTTTAATAGCAGTATTATTATCCAGTTCAAGTTCGTGTTCAAATACTGTACGCTATGTATCAACTTCCGGACAAATAGGTAACGATCATCTTGTTCTGGGCAGTATTGAATATGTAAAGAAAATACAGGATATCGCTGTTGCATCGGGAAACCGCAAAGCTTTATCGGTTATTATGGCCGACGTAGACAAATACGGAAGTGATCTCGACCAAAATAGCTCAGATAATAGTTTGAGGTTTTGTAAATTGATATGTTCAATAATAAGTAGAATCGGCTATGTGGATATGAAGACACACTACTTTCGAAATAAGCTGAACAGGGCTCCCAAAAGCCTGCAGGAATTAATTCGCATAAACAGTACGCTTCCATTAAACAAACGATGGATATTATTGAGCATCGGTGCTTCATGTTATCACATTCAGGGCACAGATGGAGAATACAATATGAAGTTCATATCATATAATGGTTTTTGCGAGGCTGTTTATAATAAAAAAGGCGTTTTGCTGACCGAAAACAATGATCCCGTTAATATGGGAACATTCAACTACGCTGCAGGAATACGCAGTATCAATGCACATATAAAATATGACATATCCCCTTATATCAAATGGGGCAACACCGCCGATTCACCTCAAAAAGGTTCCATGAGTATAAATAAGGGAGTAAACTCAGCACTAATCAATTACAAAAAACATTCCGCCAGTGTTTATATATTTCGCGAGACTTTATTCGGGATGCAGCAAGGCCGTGTTCCATAACTATATTCCCCACAACCCTCCAACGACGGTCTCAAAGAATTCTTTAATAAAAAAATAACCCTATTGACAGTCACACTATTCCGCGATACTATATAGTGGTAGTAAGTATTACAGAATATCAGTCATACAGAATAGCAAAGAGGTGATTGTGTTGGAAAACCTGACGGAAATGCTCAAAGGCGTGCTTGAGGGCTGCGTCCTTGAGATTATAAGCCGCAAAGAAACCTACGGCTACGAAATCACAAGGCGTCTGAACGCCCTCGGCTTCACCGATGTTGTAGATGGAACGGTGTACACCATATTGCTCCGGCTTGAAAAAAGCAAGCTGGTAGATATCACTAAAAAGTCCTCCGACAAGGGGCCGCCGCGGAACTTTTTCACTCTCAACGATGCGGGACGCGAGGAGTTGCGGAGGTTCTGGGAAAAGTGGGGGTTTGTTACATCAAAAATCAACCAATTAAAGGAGGAGCAATCAAATGACTGAGTTTTTCGATAATTATTTCAATATCAAAAAAATGATTGAGAGCAAACGCGAATACAAGCAGCAGATGGCGAGGGTGAAAGCTCTGCCGGAAGATTATCGATACGTATTCAAGAAAATACAGGGACACATGTGGATGTTTGCAGCGGGGGCCGGTTATGACATGATGAAAATCCACTATGGCCTGATAGAACTGTTCGAAGCCGGTGCTGCGGACGGCAAGCATGTTTTGGAGATTACCGGCGAGGACGTGGCCGCGTTCTGCGACGAGCTTCTGCGCAGCGCCAGCACATACACGGAAAACTGGCGCGAGGCGCTCAACCGCGATATATTGAAAAAACTCGGAAAGGGGAAGGATTCAAAATGACAGGAACCGCAATTCAGGTAAAGGGATTGCAGAAGTCCTTCAAGCAGCTTCATGTACTTAAGGGCGTAGATTTAGTTGTTGAAAGGGGCAGTATTTTCGCCCTGCTCGGCTCCAACGGCGCAGGCAAGACAACGGTTGTAAAAATTCTGACCACACTGCTCAAACCGGATGGAGGAACCGCCTCCGTAAATGGATACGATATTGCATCAAAGCCCGACCGTATACGGCAGTCGATCAGCCTGACCGGGCAGTTTGCCGCCGTGGACGAGATATTGACCGGGCGGGAAAATCTTATCATGATCGCGAAGCTGCGACACCTCAAAGATCCTCATCAAATCGCTGATGATCTGCTGAAGCGCTTCGGCCTGATCGAAGCTGCCGACCGCAGGGTTTCCGCCTATTCGGGCGGTATGCGCCGCAGACTCGACGTCGCAATGAGCCTTATAGGAGAACCTCAGCTTATTTTTCTCGATGAGCCAACCACCGGGCTTGACCCCGAGGCGCGTATCGAGGTCTGGAAGACTGTCAAAGAGCTTGCCGAAAGCGGCACTACGATTTTCCTGACAACGCAGTATTTGGAGGAGGCCGAGCAGCTTGCCGACAGGATTGCCATTCTGCACGAAGGCAGGATTATCGCCAATGGCACGCTCGCGGAGCTGAAAAAGCTGCTGCCATCCGCAAAGGTTGAGTATGTGGAAAAACAACCTACACTGGAAGAGATATTCCTTGCGATTATCGGAAAAGAGGAGGAAAAATAGATGGAAGCGGTAAAGAGACACTTTTTCAGCGATATGGGCGTCATGCTTGGGCGTTCCATGCGCCATATCATCCGCAGCATGGACACCATTATCACAGTCACTATAATGCCGATCGCGTTTATGCTGCTGTTTGTCTATGTGTTCGGCGGCGCAATTCAAGCCGGCACGGATAATTATGTGAATTACCTTTTACCCGGTATATTTCTGATTGCTATAGCAAGCGGCATAGCCTATACGGCATACCGACTGTTTGTCGATATGCAAAGCGGTATATTCGAGAGATTCCACTCCATGCCTATTGCGCGTTCAACAGTGCTGTGGGGGCATGTGCTGACCTCGCTTGTATCCAACGGAATTTCAATTATCGTCATTATTCTTGCTGCGCTTATTATGGGCTTTCGATCCTCGGCGGGGGTCCTGTCATGGCTTGCCGTAGCAGGTATATTGGTATTGTTCACACTGGCCCTGACCTGGATCGCGGCAATTGCCGGACTATCTGCGAAATCGGTGGACGGTGCAGGCGCCTTTTCCTATCCGATTGTCTTCCTGCCTTTTATAAGCTCGGCGTTTGTTCCGACCGGGTCGATGCCTTCCGGCGTTCGCATTTTTGCCGAAAACCAGCCGGTGACCTCAATCGTGGAAGCTATCCGGGCACTGTTATCGAGTCAGCCGGTTGGCAATGATATATGGGTCGCTCTTTCATGGTGCGTCGGAATTATGCTTGTGGCATATATCTTCGCTATGAGGGCGTATAGAAAGCGTGTGTAGAGATTAGCCTCTTTTGCTGATTTCATCAGTAATCAATGTTTCAGAAATGCTCATTGCATCAATAATCTTCTGAAGGTGCTTGTATATAGGCGCTTCCATCCCATGCTTCCTCTGCCCCGTTTTACACTTGCTTATGACGGACGCTACCGGCTTGAGGGCATCAATCAGTTCTTCCTTTGAATATCTCTCAATCTCACGATCCCCCGCTAATAGAGCCTTTGAGATATACATCGCCTTTATCCTATTTTTAAGAAGTGTGTGTTGAGAAGTTCCTTCTGCAAATCCAGGTTGTATTTTTTCACATTTATTAATAGTGGACGATATAACCTGAAATGCTCCTGAAAGCTCTTCTCGCGAATATTCTTTCATATTATTTTTCTCCATCCCGATTATTTATAGCAATTTCAGAAGTACTATAAATTGGTGACCCAAATGCATTTTTCATTATAACATACGACAGTGCGACCCTACTTCTATTGTTCCGTATTTTCCCGCATTAGCAATTGCTTTAAGCATAAAGCAAGGACAAGTGCTGCTCATCGAGGCGGACAGATTCGTGCCGAAAACAGCGGAAAACACCGTTGTCCCGAGCAGATTGCCATCCTCTCAAAGACCTGGCTACACGTTAAAATCCTCGGGTCTCGATGCCGGCGGCGTCAACATATCATGCACCATCAGCGCTTTTACCTGCGACCTTGTAAATGCCCTCGCTGCCCGGGACCACTCATAGATTGCTTCTCTTTCTTTAAGGCTGCCGGCAGCTTGAATGCTTCTCTCGCCTTTCTGCATTTGGTCTGCTGCCTCGTCCACAAGCTTTTTCAAATAGCTCCGCGTCTGAGGGTCGGTTATTTAATTGTTTTGTGCCAGCTGGGCTTCCGTTTCCCTCAGGTATTGCTTTGCTTTCAAACAGGCGTATCTTGCCGCGTTCTCTGGTTTATCGGCCAGTTTTATCTCCCAGAAGGTGTTTGTCTCGCCATACATGGGGCAGAAGCTTGCCAGGAACGGACTTGACGGCGTAACACCCCGTTTGGCTTCGCCCACGCATACGGAGTATAGCCCGTTGTCGCCGTCATCCGGCTTGGTAACAGTAATAATACCATTGCTGGAGTTTCCTACAGAAACTTCTCCCCACAAACCTGTCTTGTTGAATTCCTTATTGATCACTTTCCACGGTTTTGACGGCATCGTACCCGAATTGCGGAATATCATTTTCATGTATTCCATATCGATATGCCCCACTCCCCTGCTCAGGATCTTATAGTGATAGAGGTTGCGCTTCATGCAGCCGCGGTACATCCCCCTCAGCGCCACAGCAGCCTGACCTTCGCCGCCCTTGAACAGCTCCGACAGCTTGAGTCCCGTGAACTTTTCCGGATACCACCCGCCGTGCTCATCCCATTTCCAATCCTTGTTCTCCTTTTGGTCCGCCTGCATCCACCCCGCTTTAGACGCATCCTTGTGCATAGCGCTGTTATTGGCGTACATGAAATCCGTCTCGCCCATATATCCCGCTTCACGGATAGCTACAGGCTCCTTCCTGCTTTCGAGAACATATCCGTAGCTGCTGTCCGCGTAAAAACCGCCGACTGTTCCGTTATCCATGCCGGCATCCCCGATGGGAAATTCAAGCTCCATCTGCTGTGCTTCCTTCGCGTTATTTGCAAACCGGAGGATATGAAAGACCGACGCAGCCCGCCGTAAGCCATACCCCCAGTATTTCTTCGGCTCTATGAGCCGAGGCTGTCCGCCGTGTTCTATGTAGGCCAGTCCCTTGTTGTTGATACCGGGGAACCCGAACATCTGCTGGCTGCCTACCAGCACAATGTCCCCTATTGCCGAAAAGGTAGTAAACATAAAATGGTTGCCTGTATCCGGATACGCCATAATGACCAAGGGGAAGCTTGGGTCATGGTCTCCTGAAGAACCTGTGACAAGCTTGCCGTCGGTGGTCGCGCATCCCCATGCTCCAGCTCCCGAACAGGCAATCGGAGGCGGCACATCAGAAATCTTATCACCTCTGCCCATGTATGTCGTTTTTGGAGGCATGTGGCCGGTCCAGATTTCCACGACATCCAGGTAAGACATCCCAATTCCAAGGTCAGTGGCACCCTGAGCCCAACCCCTGCACATATCCAAAATTTCCGGCGTATGTTTGTTGAGTTGTTCTTCCCATTTCTTGATTTCGCTTACGGCTTCATCGGTAAATTTCCTTTGCGATTTCTTTTCAAGTATCCAGGGTCCAAAAATCTGCACCAGTTGCTGCGCATACTGGTACCCCATGTCATAGCTTGAACCCTGCAGGATCACGATGGGACAGATCTCAGGTACTACAGGCGCGTCATCGGCGTAATCAATTTCAGCTCCTTTTTTTGAAAGTACCGGCATCTGTACTTCCAGCTTTTCTTCTGAATGGCTTTCCAGTAATCTTAGCAATTCTTCGCCATGGCTGATACAACTGCCGAAGGTACTGAGCGCCTTCTTCCAGTCTGCTTTTTTTCTGGTTACGATGCTGACGGATGAGTACCATCGCGCCTGGGAACATTCCAGCATGACCGAATTGAATTCACTGAGCCTTTGCATGTACTGGGGATCGTTATAGTCGAGCTTTGCCAATTCAAGGTCCGCTCTCCCAAGGATCAGTTTTGCCTTGCTGTATTTTGCGAAAGCTTTTACATAGCTGATGTTTCTGAACATCCATGCAGTCCGCTTGGATGACGGACCGATAACTTGGCCCTTCAGATAACTTGTCTCGGAATTTCCAATTCGCTGCATTGTCATTGTTCTTTCTCCTCTCCATTATTTTGAAGATTAACATTATACAGTTTTCTGAGAATTCCAGATGTTGTCTCCACAGCTTGCCTCAGATCTTCAGTGTCTTCCGCCGACAGTCGGGTTAATCGGCTGGCAATTTTGTGATATAGAGAATTCCTTTTTTCTTCTACAGCAGTTCTGCCTAGCTCCGTGAGGCAAATATTTGACACCCGCCTGTCATCGGCGACTTTTTCCCGCTTGATAAGCCCCTGTTCCTCCATTTTATCGACAAGAAAAGTGACGTTCGGCTTTGTTACATTCAGTAATTTGCCGATTTCACTCATTTTTGTCGGGCCGTTACGTAAAAGAACGGATAAAAGCGCGGTTTGGCTGTCCTGGTTCATCGAAATGCTGTCATTTTCATCTCGTATAAGATTTCTGTAAATCAAGCCAAATAAGTCTGCGATATGCTGTGCCATAACATCATTAAAGTTCATTAGTATAACTCCAATCATTATAGTTTATATATTTAATAGTTTAATTATTTAACTTTTATTATATAGCAAACACACAAAATGTCAATATAAAAGATTGCAGCCGCCCTGTTCGCTTTCATATATTGACAGACTGTATTTACTGGTGTACTGTTTATTTGGTTACCTGGAGTATCCAAACATACTAAAGGGGAAAGATATGAAGCGTTCTATTTTATTTTTTGCGCCTCTGATTTTTATATTGGCATTATGTTCCTGTACAAGCCGAAATGCGGATAATGTGATGAATAGCGATACAGAGCAAAAGGTTCAGGAGCAAACCGTCGATTCCGAACAAGAAGTAATTGCGGTTACTTCCACTACTGCTGGCAATGATACGTCTGATTACGGTAAAGGTGCGGAACAGAGATTAACCGGATTTGAATCCTCTGTAACAGGTCTCAAGTATTACCTTTCCTTACCAAAAGGATATAATGCCGATGGGGCGGAAAAATGGCCGTTGATCCTGTTCCTTCACGGTTCGGGTGACAGAGGGGATGACTTGGAACTGATCAAAAGAAGCGGTATCACAAACATTGCCGAAAAGGATGGATTGAAGTTTATAGCCGTATATCCACAGTGTCCGGATAATTCGGAATGGGAAGAGATGACTGCGACGATTTCGGACTTTTTGGACGAACTGACAGGTTCTCTAAGGGTGGACGAGGGCAGGGTCTATATTACGGGGTTCAGTATGGGTGGATATGGGACCTGGTATATGGCATTGGAATACCCTGATCGTTTTGCTGCAATAGCACCGGTGTGCGGTTCCATATTCGAGCAGGATGTGAACCAGGAAAATGCCGACAGCTTGAGGAATCTTCCGATCTGGGCTTTCCACGGGGGTAAGGATACAATCGTCCCGCCGGAGGTAGAAAAGAACTTTGTTGAACTGATTCAAAAAGCCGGAGGGAATGTCAAATATACCGCATATGACGATTTGGGCCACGATATCTGGGTTCAGGCATATAATGACGAACTGTACGACTGGCTTTTGCAGCAGAAAAGGTAGTCGTTACAGCAATGGTGTACCGGTATTTATGCCGATTTCTCTGAAACACATATTCTGATATCTTTTCGGCGTCATCCCGACTCTTTTCTTAAAGACTTCGATAAAGTAGCTCTGATTCGGAAAGGCAAGTATTGTCGCGATTTGAGACGGAAGATAGTCGGAATATTTGAGCATATTCTTTGCGGTTTCTATTTTCTTGATTTGAATATATTCAGTGACGGAAATGCCTGTTTCATTTCTGAACAATCTTGACAGATAGCTCGGGTTAAGCCCGGTATGTTGTGCAAGTTCTGAAATCAGTATCCTCGTATGAAGATTATCGTATATGTATTCAATGCATTTTACTATCTGCTTTGAATAAACACGGTTTTTCAGAAGATTCTTCATCCTTCTGGCATAATCCATCGACATTGCTGCATGCAGCTGGGATATCTGTGCAATGGAAGCGCATTTGTCGGCCTTCTGGATATATACGTCGCTCAGGCTGTATGCCGCCTCATGCTCCATACCGCCTTCAATGCAGTATCTTGAAAAAAGAGCTGCCGCAACGACAAAATGAAATTTCATATTCTGAAGCGGGCTGTCGGATAGCTTTCCTAATCCATTCAAATTTGAAAATTCATATTTACACAGCTGGGATACCCTGTTGACTTCGCCATTTTTAACAGCAACATAGAAGGCATATTCCTGACCGAGCGGTGTATGAAAGTCATGGTTTTCACGTAGTATAAATTCTCTGTAGCTTAGTTCCCTATCCGCATTCAAGACGTAACACCCCCTGAAATCCTCATATTTATATCATGTCATTATTTTGATAAAAAAGCAATCAAAACGGTATATTTGCTGGTACGGAAATGATACTGTAGAGCTGAACAGGGGGCGATTTATATGAAGGAGTTTTCAGGGTACAGGAAGGGAATAAATCTCGGCGGCTGGCTTTCACAGTGCGATCATAGCCGCAAGCATTATGATTCGTTCATATCCGAAAGCGACATCAGCCGGATCTCGGGGTGGGGGCTTGACCATGTACGGCTGCCCGTTGACCACGAGCTAGTAAGATCGGCAGATGGAAGCATTAACAATGACGGTTTCAAATATATTGACCGATGCCTTGAATGGTGCGAAAACCATAATCTGAACATGATTCTTGACCTGCACAAAACAGCCGGTTACTCTTTCGATGAAAAAGTGGACGATTTCTTCAGAAGTCCGAAGCTTCAGGACAGCTTTGTTTCATTATGGGAGGAATTTGCAAGACGCTACGGAAAGTATGCCGCCAGGCTTTCGTTTGAGCTTTTGAATGAAGTGGTGGACATTAATGTCGCGGATGTCTGGAATGACATTGTAAAGCGTACAATCGCAGTAATAAGAAAACATGCTCCCGTAACAAAGATATTGGTGGGCGGAGTAAGGAACAACAGCGTGCTTTGGGTAAGTAAGCTTGATGCTCCATACGACGAAAATGTTGTATATACCTTTCATTTTTATGAACCGTTGATTTTTACTCATCAGTCGGCATATTGGGTTGATAAAATGCCAGCAGATTACTCTGCGGAATATCCAAACGATTACGACATAGTTGTGAAGGAAACGGAGAAATATCTTCCGCCCATGCACCGCGAGATATACGATATCATACGCACTGACAGGGCGGATAAAAGCTTTATCAGGGCCGTATTTGCCGATGCTCTGAAAGCAGCTGAGGAACGCAATACCGCCATTTATTGTGGCGAATACGGAGTAATCGACAAAGCCCCTCTTCGGTCAACGTTGAATTGGTTTTCGGATATCAACAGCGTTTTTGAAGAATGTGGCATATCAAGGGCGTTGTGGACATACAAGGGCAAGGATTTCGGAATAACGGACGAGCATTACTCCGAAATCCTGGATGAGCTTGTAAAACTACTCTAATATATTCATGAAGGGAGAGGATTTTTGTTATGAGCATTAAGAAAAGTCTCCGCCTGTTTGTTTCGGTGGCCTTGTTACTCGGGAGTGTGGCAGGCTGCGGTAATGTGACCGAACAGACCAGGAGCGAAGAAACCATGCCGGCTGACACGGCAACCCAGGCCGTTGCTGCAACTACGGCTGCTCCTGCTGCTACTGCTACTTCCGCTGCTACGGCTACCACGGATACTCCGGCTTCCCCTGCAGCTATTCCCCAGTATGACGGATATACATTGCTGTGGAATGATGAATTCGACGGAAACAGCCTGGATACGAACATATGGAATTACGAACCGCACCAGCCCGGCTGGACAAATAATGAACTGCAGGAATATACGACTTCTGAGAAAAATGTCTTTGTCAGAGACGGACAGCTTGTGATTAAAGCCATTAAAGCTGCGGATGCCGGCGGGAAGGACTATTACACGTCGGGAAAGGTCACTACACAGAACAGGAAGGATTTCACCTACGGCAAGGTTGTAGTCCGTGCAAAGGTCCCCGAGGGAAAGGGTCTTTGGCCGGCCATATGGATGATGCCGCAGGACGAGAGCCGTTACGGCCAGTGGCCGAAATGCGGTGAAATCGACATCATGGAGGTGCTCGGAAACCAGACGAATACAGCCTACGGAACCATACATTATGGAGAACCGCATGCTCAGCAGCAGGGCACCTATGTACTTGCCAACGGCACGTTCGCGAGTGATTTCCATGAATTCTCGGTGGAGTGGGAGCCGGGAGAAATGAGATTTTACATTGACGGTAACCTGTACAAAACCGTGAACGATTGGTTTACCGCGGTAAGCGGCGGGGATGAAAAGCCTTATCCCGCTCCGTTCAATCAGCCGTTTTTCGTGCAGCTAAATCTAGCAGTAGGCGGCACCTGGCCGGGCAATCCCGATGCAACAACCAACTTCGACAATGCGGAGTATCAGATCGATTATGTAAGGGTTTATCAGAAGCCTACATACGACATGAATGTTCAGAAACCCAAGAAGACATTCGCTGAGCCGCTTGAAGACGGAAACTATATTCGTAACGGTAACTTTTCCGAAGCAGAAGACCTGACGGACGATATCGACTGGAAATTCCTTTTATTCCAAAGCGGAGAGGGTGCTGCAGAAATCAAGGACGAAATGCTGACGATTACCACAAAAAAAGAAGGCATCGTCGATTATTCCGTGCAGCTGGTACAGCCCAATCTCCCCATGCTAAAGGGGAAAAAATACAAAGTCGTTTTTGATGCACGCGCTGATGAAACAAGAGATATCATAGTTTGCGTATCGGCTCCGGATAATAACTGGATACGTTATCTTCCGGATACGACACTATCCGTCTCAAAGAAATGGAAAACCTACACATATGAATTTGAAATGAAAGACAAGGACGATCCGAACGGAAGGCTCGAGTTCAATCTCGGGCACAGGGGTTCAACTGCCACGGTATATATAACGAAAGTACGCGTGGAGGAAATGAAATAATAAAGCGGAGCTTTGGCGGAACGAATAAATCCACTTTTTATTTGTTCCGCTATTAGGCCCTGTCGTATTTGCGGCTGTGTTCTTATCAGAAAAAGTTAATTACTGCATGTAATATTACAGGTGCTGTTAAACTATTGGTTTTCTCACGGATTAGTCCCAGTATGAATCCCAGTATGATTGTCCATATTCCCCACGGCAGCGAAATGTCATAGGAACAAAGGAAAGGGTTGTAAGAGTTAAAAACATGCATAACCCCAAATAAAAGGGATGATACGATCAAACCCCATCCAAAATTTACACCGGGCAGATGAAAGTTCTTTTCAAATACATCATTAAGCTTTGTTTGAACATACCCTCGAAAAAAGAACTCTTCAGCAGGAGCAACTATAATAAAAAATCTGACAAAGGATGAAACAATATCTGAAATCATTCTTCCAAAAAGTGCTTGCAGTAATCCCCCGACAATAATAATGCAGGATAAGAGGACCAGGTTTTTTGTTCTGTTTGAGTTTCTATTTATGTTTGAGTTTTTATTAATTATATAAATCACAATGACCATGACTGCTGCTTCAATTGCCGCTACTATAAGAGCGCCGCCCCAATTTCGCCAGTTGGTCAGATGGAGTGCTGCAGCTATTGCAAGGCTGGGAATGAAACAGGATAGCGCTGTGTCGACATCCAAGCTGCTGTTTTTCAAAGTGATGCCATATTTGATAAAACCGCTTCTATCCAATAAAATCATAAATACGGGAAGCAAAAGCATTACCAGGTATCCGGTCAATCTGAATTTTACAGTCTTGTTTTCCCACTCTCCTGTTGGTAACACCTCAAAAATCTTGAATAGAAAAAGGAGTACGAAAAAAGCAGCGATTACTTCCGAGATGGCCCTAATATATGTTTTTACGAGATATTTTCCTGTACCCATAGATCAACTCTCAAAATACAAATTCCGATTAAATTTCCACACTCAATTTGCCGTGTTCACCTTTGGCGCGGAGCGGTTATTCGATGGCATCCCAGACAGGTACAGCTAAAAACTCGGAAAGAGTATGCGCATCTGCCCGTATTCTTTTTTTATTGCCGTGAGATATGATATTGATACGTTCCGCATTATTCAAAACAAGGTTTAACTCATAACAATAATAGATCTTTTTTCCCCTGACGATTTTGGCGATTAATTGAATGGCATGGATATTACTTAAAATAGCGGAAGCCTTTTCTGCTTTTTTTCTCCCTTTAAAAAAGGATGATGTTGTTTTGTCAAAGACGGTATGCTTGTTCGCGAACAAAATGAGTCCCGCGCCTATAAGTATAAACATGAGCCCAAACAAAATTGCCTCAATGGATGAAAGCTTTGAAAGTATTAATATTGCCGACCCCACAGCGATAAATCCAATGTACATTGCCAATACGCCGTTGGTAGAGCGGAATTCCGCCCTGTTTGGTTCTGTGCGAACGAGTTTTTCCGAGCAAAAGTTCGAACCTAGCATATTGCACTGTTTCCAATCTGTTTTCAGGGCGAGCGGATCATTGAACATCATAGGATTTATTTCGTTTATCATTTTTCCCACCTCAATCTTAATGATCAATATATATGCACCAGCCGCTTCTTCATTATGCCTACAGAGCTAAATATAATTTAAGTTATATGGGTATGGAACGGGTATTGGAAGGATTAGCTTGAGCATATCAAGTAGCGTATCGTCTCCGGTAATATGTTCTTTCTTAAGCAACTCCATATTATTATCCAAAAACAAATCATGCATTGCTTTACTATCCTCAATCGCCAATTCCATACTGCCCAACATGATAATATAATGCCCATCGGATTCACAAAACTCAATACTTTCGAGCCTTTTCTCCTGTGCATACAAAGGCTTCAGCTTTCGCATGAATTGGGTGAAATTGATAATTCTCATGGTGCCGGGATAGTTACAGGCTTCTGTTTTCATTTCATAATCCTTGAGCACTTTGAGCATACCGCGGTCGAACCAGGGTACGGATCCCGAGATACTCGCAGGGCTTAACTGAACCATAGTTTTCATTATTCCTGCCACAACCGCTTCACGCTTGCCCGCAAATTCAATCACTTCCATTTTAAAGCCGCCATTCTTTTCTGGAATGATTGCGCATATAAAATAACCCTGTATTTGCCCTTTTTCCTCTACCTGAAAGAGCCTTGCTGCATGATTGAATACAGAAGCACCTGGTACTCTTCCGGCCAAATCGCAAAACCGCTGCTTGTCCCTTATATATTTTACCGCTTCCGAATCATAGAGTGTATAGAGAAGGGATATATCTTCATGACTGCATTCCTTTACCTCATATTTTCCATTATGCAATTCCTTATGCCCGGTCAAATAATTGTTCTCAATGTTGAAGCTATGCATTTTACCGGTGATATGAATATTGTTTTTAGTATATAGACCGATTTCACCTGAGACGTAAAGAAAATCCACGCCCTCATTCCTCATTTTATCGAGGCAATCCTTAAGTATCAGGCTTGAATAGCCCCTGTGCCTGTAGTCTTCATGCGTGCATACCGCGCCGATATTGGCAGCTTTGATAACACAACCGTTTATATCGACGTCATTAATAACATAGTTGATAACCGATACAGGTTTGCCGTCTGCCTTAATAATTCTCATATGTTCCATATTGTCCCTGCAAAGAAGGTCTGTAAAGATATCATCCATTTTTACAGTACTGTTTTCCTTGCCGAACACATGGTTTATCAGCGCCAGTACTTCACAAAAATTCTCGTTTCTTGTACTTGTTACCTGAACCATATCGCAGTCCCTTTCCTTGAATCACATGTTACAAATTCCCATGCAAATCATCTTTTACAAAGTTTATGGAAGATCGGTGATAAAATAAAGCAGTTGCCAGGACACCCAGCAGCAACAACGTAATACTAAGCACAAAGGGCAAAATCCTTGAAATATCACTCAGCAACCCGCCTATGTATCCGAACGGTACGCTCACAAGCATTACTGTCGTCTGAAGCAAGGCCATAATTCCTGAACGCTCCACAGGGTCAACATGGATAGCGACCAGAGATTCTCTGAGCGTACCTAAAATAGCTCCACCCAGCGCATCAAAAACCAAAGAAACCGATAATATTACATATCCCCACACACCGGTGTTTGTAATTGATATCAGCATTATACAACCGGCTATGGAACTCAAGAATCCTCCATACAGCGGCCATTTCAGCTTCGTTTGCTTTATATGCGAGATGATAGTGAAGAAAAGGACAATGGAAAGTATGCTTCGGGCCATCGGAAAAATGGGCAATAATGTATCCGGAATACCGATGCGGCGGGAAGCAATTATCTGCCAGAAGGTCATTCCAAGCATAGCAACAATCTCTACCAGTATACTGATGATTATTGCAAATATTGTACCTTGAGAAGTCAGTATCTTGCGCAACGCGCTCTTATATCCGGACAGCATTTCACTCCATGACATATTGCGGGATGCCTCGCGCCTAATTTTACCGGTACCGGTTTCCGTTGAGAACTTATACAGGATCAATATCTTTGCTGTCATAATAATAAAAGCATTGATATAGAGTATTCGTATAGCCGGCGCCATCGTCAGCTTTGCTACCAGGATTGAGGATATCGGTGCAAACAGTGCGGAGAGATTACCTGAAATTATGACCCAGGAATATATATGAGTTATTTTATCCTTTGGAGCATCCTCTACCAGCAGACAATCCCAGGATACCGTGGTTATCTTCATCATACCGTTAAGCAATGCAGCTACGACAAAGAACCAGAAGCCCTGACTGAAGGCCCATATAACGCAAGGAAGGCTCCAGGCCAGGAAATCGAATACCGCAGTACTCTTTCTGCGCCCCATTTTATCAATGATAGCGCCTGATAAAAATGCAAAGATCATCTGGGAAAACATATAAATCGAAGTGACAATTCCAACCTGTACATCACCCATGCCGAAAGAAAGCATATATACCGTTGCATAAGGCAGACACAGGTTCATGGAAAGTCCCCACATAGGCTCGGTATAGACACAGGCACGAGGATTGCCGCGCAGTTCGACAAGTGTACGCAGTAATTTATGCTTAAACAATATATTTTTCATTTGAAAATTAATCCTCTCCTGAATCCTCTCCGGATGCTTTAGTCAGGGTACACTCTCCCCGGTTCTATACGTACAAGCCAGGCTTTTCGTTAACCAGAAAAAATAGAGCCGCTTTCTGTAAAACGATTCATATACTAATTAATGTACCAGACCTGCCTAAATAATTCCATTACTTTTTTATAACTTACGCAAGTCCCGATATATTTCAACGCATAACAGTATCACCGGCGGGACCCGTGCCCTTCAGCCAGCTTACGCCGATAATGCTTCAAATATCGAGAAAATAAAGTGCTCAGACCTGCGATCAAAATGTACCTTACAAACATCTTGTCACATAATTTGAGATAGCCTCTTTAATGAACTGAGGAAAGCTCTTTTTAATTACTTTGAGATGATTTCGGAAGGTTTCGCTATTTATATAATAATCACCGAGCTTCGCAAAGCGATCAAGAGTATAAATACCGCCATGAGTCTTGTTTAGAAAATTATGATATGGATATCAGCTCAATCCTGCTTAATTAGGGTTGGTCCACTAAATTTTGCTTAAGTATACTTTCTCACAATTTCGTCCGGCAAAAAAATAACATATTTACACATCAAATCTCCGCCAAGCACAGATTGAAGCACTTCTCCGTCAAGCTCAATATTTAATATCGCTTCCCACATGACTTTCGCGTGACCCAGACTACAATAACACAGTGTCTTTGATACTTCTTCGCCTTCATTTAGTATAGATTCCCGTGCAAACGGGCAATGGCAGGCATAATAACGTTTTTTTCGCTCATCGGTTTCTTTTATGTAATTAACTATATCATATGGAAAAGCTGTAATATGTATTGCCGATCCCTTTCGTATATCATTTGAAAGTATACCCGCACTAAATATAAAATCATAAACCTCGCTTGTAATAGGCTGACCATAAAAATTCCCGCCTGTATCGCGTAAACGGGTAAAGTTTTCAACATCCTCTTTATAATTGGTTTCAATAAACGCATCAATATTGTAACCACACCTGGCAAATTTCTCTCTTTCCCGACTAAACTGCGAATGTCTTAGTCCATGCCGCACACGGCTTAGAACAAGTTTTGCCGTCGTAGTATCGGTCATACCGTCAAAGCGGCGCATAAACTCGCACATCGTCTTGCAGCCGAATTTGAATTCGCTGTCGATATCAGGAACGCCTATGCCGTCCGTCAAGATATCCCATGCTTGATTCCCCATTTTGGTGCAAATCTCATTTTTCAACGTATCCATAATTATTTCGCTTTTATATTCAATAGTTTCCGACACGCTTATCCCTCTTTACGTTTCGCAATAATGCGTATAAATGTGATATTATCTCCTGCTATGGCATTGAAGGGTTCCTCGTGAGCATTGACAATCATAGCGGACTTTTTGTAAATCGTGTTACCCTCGTTATCCGGCAGAGTGTCAGCAATAAGGATATCAACCGCTTCAGATGCAGTAAAGCAATCCACCCACCAATCCAGCGTATGCCATTTATTAAGCTCATCCAGCCAATATGGCTTCAAATCTTCGGGAATGCCATCGGTGTATTCCCTGTAAAATCCCGGTACAATGACACCTATTTCACCACCCGGCTTTACATGCCTGAGAATCTTTTCTCTCAAGAATTGCCCGTCCGTTACATAAAAAAACAATGAATTAACGCTCATCAGAATGTCAAAATAACCGTCCGGAAACGGCAACTCTTTGGCGTCAGCGCGGATAGGGAAAACCATATCCTCTACGCCCGCTTCACTGATACGTTTCCAGTTATCTGTCGGACCGTACCACAAGTCCGTTGCCCAGACTTTTACGCCGAACTCCTTTGAGAGAAATATGGAACTTATTGCTTTACCGCAGCCTAAATCCAGGACACGCATACCAGGCATCACATTCATTTCCTGCGCAAGCGATTCCTGAAGCCAAAGGCAATGGGAACCAGCCGCATTTTGAAGTATCCAGTCAGGGTCATATTTAGAGGAGAGCGGATACCGTTCATTCCTCATAATATCCAGTATCTCGTTTCTTGAAAAAGTCATTTTCAGCATACCTCCTGCCCAGTTCTTGAAAATAAGCATACCATTGCTGTGAAATAAAAATGAACATTTTTAATCATTATTTATTCTTTTTTTCAAAAACAGGTGTGAACCACTCCATTTGACAGTAGGTTCCATCATACGACGCAGTATCTATCTTCTCAAAAAACAGCCTGTTGTGAAATGAATCATACTTCGCATTTTTATCGTTTGCAAACGCTACTATTGAATTATACATACCCCGGGCAATATCCGCACTGATATCATAGTAATGGTGGGGACCGATATAGTGAAACCGCGCACACAAAGAAGCAGGAAATGAATCACCCTCAAGACCATATGGGATGTTTTTCAATTCCTTAACCCGCACCGATGTAAGGTAATATGAGTAATCAATATCTCCCGCCGGAATTCTCGTCAACCCGAAGTATACGTTGGGGTTAACGGTGTTATTGATCAAGCCTCGATCATTTTGCCAAAAATCCTTTGCTACTTTAGGCGGTAATTCAACCGAATCCCGGAAAGGTATCAAATGACGTCTGCCAACGACATAAAACTGCGGAACCATAACAATTTGCGGTCCAAAGAAAACACCATCGGACAACCTGTTTGAATCAAAAAGCTGAAGCGGAGGCGTTACCTGAACAATCTGCCCTGTTTTGCGAAGTTCTCCGGGAGTCAAGCCATATTCCCGCTTGAAAGCTCTTATATATGACTGCTCAAATTCAAATCCATATTCATATGCTATATCCAATACGTTAGAACTGGTTTTGAGCAGACTCTCAAGGCTTGCCGATAATCTTCGCGAACGGATATAACCTGCAATCGGCAATCCAAAGGCAAATTTAAAAATCCTCTGCAGATGTACGGAAGACAACGAAACATATGTGGCCAATTCATCTATGTCAAGTTTATCAGTCAAATTATACTCAATCTTATTCAAGACAAGTGTCAGCAACTCATATGGTTTCATTACCAGTACCTCACGCTTTTAACATCTCACATTTTATATCCCTCGTCAAATATTATTCTTCGCATCACTTGTTTGTTTTCATGATTTTATTGCTTGATAGCAGCAGAGATGGCATCGACAATCGGATAGATTACAGAGTTGTTCATAGTAAACGAATTTGCGCCCATATAATTATCGGTTGTTGTCACTACCTCCAGATCAAGTTCCGGAACCATATAAATAATTTGATCTCCCGCCCCTACTGCAAAATATGCGGAAGGTACTCTTTTATCGATCCACCATTGGTATCCGTATTGATAAGAAGACCCCCATGCATCGTTATATGGAGTCAAAGAAGCCTTCACCCATTCGGATGGAATGATCTGCTTGTTCTCCCACAAGCCTTCATTCAGATACAAATAGCCGAATTTTGCAAAATCCCTTGTTGTTAAGAAAATGCTGTGACCGCCCAGCGGCAGGCCATAAACCTGTACCCAATCCCAATTTTTAATGCCCAGCGGCTGAAATAAATATGCATTTGCAAAGACAGCCGTATTCAAATTCGTAGTTTTTTGAATCAGCGCAGATAATGTGTGAGATCCCAAGGTGTTATAGTTCCAAAAGATTCCGGGGTCATTGGTGATATGTTTCGCAAAAAGATATTTGAGTGGGTCCCCGCTTGTCATTGCCGGATACTCGTCAACGGAATCCATCCAATCAAAACCCGACGTCATCTCCAGTATATTTCGGATCGTTACTTTTGATGCACTTTCCGAGCTGCTCTCCGACAGGACTTCCGGCAGAATACTGACAACGCTGCTATCTATGTTGTCGATATATCCCTCCCTCAACGCAATACCAATCAAGGCAGAAGAAAAGCTTTTGGTAGCTGATGCAATTTCATCACGCGTATTGATACCATAATTATCTTTATAATATTTTTCAAAAATAATATAGCCATTCTTAATAACCAATAAGCTTCTGATGTTGACCCCTTTTGCCGCTATGTCGGAATCGACCTGTTTCAGAATACTGGAATCGATACCCTGTTCTTCCGGGGTTGTGGTCTTCCATTCCTGCGTAGGCCAATAATCACGCTGATGCTTTGCTTTTATTCCTTCCTCGGCGGCAGGGAGCTCCACCTTGATGAGCTGCGTATTTGCAGAATTCGCAATGGTTACGTTGCCCTCATCCTTTGGAGCCGTGGTGCTCCCAATTTGATCCGCAACATTGGATTTCTGGTCTGAAGTCCCCACTTCACGTGTTTCACTGCTCTGAATCTCCGCTTCATACATTGCACTGCTCTCCGATACCGCCTCTTCTATTCCTGACACACTTTTCTCAGATAAAGCGGCTTGTGTGCTGTCTGTCTGATTCTCCCCGCATCCTGCTGCCGTAAGGAATAAGGCGGCGATTATTATAAACGTCAATACTTTCCTCACAATAAAAATTTCTCCTCTCACATCTAAAATTCATCAGATTTCCGGCATGCTCCGGCTGCTTAATATACCTCAAATTCTCCGGCCTGGCCTGCTGTCGCAGCCGTATTGGCCGTGAAGGTAAGTTTCACATACTGTACATCGACCGCATCAAATTTTATAGTCACCACATTCCCATTTGTGTCAGGGTCAAAGACATATTCGGCTGTATCAACGATTGCGGTATAATTCTTGTCGTCGGTACTTCCGGTTATTGAGAACGTTTGAGACCTCTTTTCCCATATGGGATCCGGATTAAGCTTTATTCTCACAGCCTTGACGCTTTTTACAGATCTCAGGTCGACCCACAGTGAATTGGGATAGGAATCCGGCGTCCCCTCCCAGTAAGTCAGGACGTCGCCGTCATTTGCCCTGTCCACGGCCTTGTCCTGTGTAATACCGCTGGACGACGTTTCGAGGTTCAAAGCCAGATTAGTGCCCAGGTCCTCCAATGGTTCCAGTTTTGGCTTTTGCTTCACATATTGATGGATGGTGCCTGTCACTGTCGTGAATGTAGTTTTGGCGTTGCCGTCGATATACGATATGACGCCGGCTCCGCAAGCCGCCGCTACTACGATGGTGACAAGTAAAATCACAACGGGCTTCGCTTTCATAAAATCCTCCTTACGCACTACACATTGAGAATACCTGCCGAGGCGGGTTGCTTTTCACCTGACATCAATATTCTTTATAAAATCACCCAGATAAAATTTGCCGGATCCGATATCTCCGATTTTCCTGCCCAATACTTCAAGGCCTGTTATCTCAACATTTTCCACGGTATGCTCTTCGTCGAACCCCTGGAAGTGGATGGCCGGTAACTCTCCGTCAAGCACCTTGATATTATCGTAGGTGATGTCCCGTACATTTCCTCTCGTCTCTGATTGCGACCATTGGGATTCCGCTATCATTATGTCGATCAGAAAATTCGAGCCGGCTCCGTCGCCTTGCCCCATCTGTGCATCCTCGACGACGATGTTGCTGTAGCTGACATTGCGGACCAGCGCCTGATCGCTGTTGTGTATACTCAGGACGGGCTTGTGGAAATTGTGGAGGACAGTTATGTTCTTAAAGGCAACGTCCTCGATGATATTCGCCCTTGTCTCATAACCGACTTCACAGGATTGCGCCAAATCGGTCCATAGTATGATATTATCGAACGTTATGCCGCTGACGTCCCCGTCGTAGCCTTTCACGACGAGATTGTCGTCCCAGCCTCTGACGAAGCAGTTGCTTGCGGTCAGGTTCCTGCATGACTGGGTTGTTATCCCGTCACCGTTCGACCTTGCCGTTATGATATTGACATTATCAATAGTGATATTCTCACACGTAAACACATTGAGCGCCCATGCAGCCGGGTCAAGGATGGTTATACCGTCAACCGTGCAATTCGTACATTTCTGCAGGTCGATTGGGACGAATCCGTCCTTCCACCTGTCGTAAACGCTGCCGTCGATTATCCCCCGGCCGATGATTTTTACATTATCAAGCCCCGTAGCTTTAATAAATCCGTGTACGACGGCCCCGCCCGCGATATAGACAGTCTGGTTACTCTGTACTTCGATCTTCCCGACGTCGTGAATGCCAGGACCGAAATACACTACATCGGGATCGCCCTCTTTGGGAGGGTCGGTTTCAATGGGATTGGCGAAAAGATGGATTGCCCGGTGCAGGTTGTTGTTGATCTCTATAGTAAGTTTAGCCGGCTTATCCAGCCGAAAAGACAGTGTATCGTCCTTGATAACGGGTTTTATACCAAGTGAAAGCGGCCGTATCGTAACCGCCTCGATTTTTACTCCCGGAGTCCTTACCTTTACTGTAACGGTGCCGGAAAAGTCAAAGTACGCAACCGGAGTTTTTTCTGTCTTCGGGTTTTGCGACCACGCGCGGTTGAAATTGACCGCTGTGGCGTAAGTAAACACAGGCTTTCCATCGACGGTTATCACTCTGTCGTTCGCCGCCGCCTGTCCAAGGGGACCGGGATCGTACAGGACGACCTGCGCGTCCTTCCTGATATGCATGGCGGCATACACATCGTAAGCTATCAGGCCTGCAGCCATTATTAACAAAACGGCTACAGCCACTTTGATCGACATCTTTCCGGATATTGCATCGTGTATCATCAGCCGGCCTCCTCACAAATTAATTTTACTTAAAGTAACTCATACAAGCCGTTTATTACCATGTCCGCTGCCTTCAGCACTTTTCCGCTGCCTATCCCTACCGCGGTCATTCCGGCTCTTTTTGCCGCCTCCACTCCCGCCTCCGCGTCCTCGAACACAACGCAATCGGCAGGCGAGAGACTGATTTCATGCGCGCCCAGGAGGAATACCTCCGGGTCCGGTTTTGCCTTTGAGACCTTGTTGCCATCTATGACAGCATCGAACAGATTGGTAATTTTCAGGTTCTCCAGTATCAGCGGCGCATTTTTACTTGCGGAGCCCAGCGCGATCCTTGTACCCTCGCCCCTCAGTTTGAGCAGGTATTCGCGGGATCCTTTCAAGAGTTCCGTTTCGTCCATCTTCTTAATGTATTCTACATACCATGCATTTTTCTTTTCAGCCATGGCGAGCTTTTCCTCCTCACTGGCTGCAATATTGCCTATCTCAAGGAGGATCTCAAGCGAACGTGTTCTACTAACGCCTTTCAGACGTTCGTTGTCCTTTTCGGTGAAGTCGAAGCCCAGTTCGCCCGCAAGCCTCTTCCATGCCAGATAATGATATTTGGCCGTATCGACGATGACGCCGTCAAGGTCGAATATGGCCCCTTTTATGTTGTCAAGCATATTCTTTTCGCCCTTCCATATGTAATATCCGATCAGTATGTAATATGAAGCTCCCGTCCTGCCTCACAGGATTCAAGCTTTCCTTTTATGTCGAAAGTACAGGTCCGGGTATTGGAAATATCCGCCGAGAGGCTTACGGCTTTTTTCGTTATTCCTATTTTGAATTTTTGTTTTTTGAAAAACAGTACAAACTCCAACGAGATCCACTTCGATGGAAGGGCCGGATTGATGCGTATGGTGTCCATATCCGCGCCAAGTCCCCCAAATCCGAAGACCGCGGACATCCATGCGCCTCCGTTGGCCGCCGGATGCGTTCCACCGATATACAGAGACCCTACGTACTGCTTCGATTCTCCTGTAAGGTCGATGGTTGCGGTTTTCATGAAGTAGTCGTAGCCCCATTCCGCATTGCCCGTATCAGCCGCGACCAGCGCATATACGCATGGACTGAGGCTGGAACCATGCTCTGTTCTAGGCTCGTAGTACTCCCAGTTCGCTTTTTTGATTTCCATGGAATAATCATCCCTGAAAATGTTCAGCATAAGCACCGTATCCGCCTGCTTGATAATGCGCGTCGTCGTCGCAAGCCCGCTGCCTCCGCCCAGATACTCGTTTTTATTCAGTATCCTCTTTTTGAGCTCCGACAGGCCGACATCCTCAAGCTTCCGGTAACCGTCGAATTGTTCTATCACCAGACTGCCTGCCTGTGGCTGCGGTATATATAGATGTTCATACAGATCGGTAATATTTTCGATGTCCTTTTCGTAATCAAGCTTCGCAATCAGATTTTCATACGCCGCGAAGCAGGATTCCTTCAGTATTTTCAGGACAGACAGCGCCGTTTCAAGCGTGCTTTTCACCATACGGTTCGTGAAAGCGTTGTTGTGTACCCGTTCGTGGTATTCGTCCGGACCGGTCACATCCAGTATTTCAAACCGGCTTTTTTCTTTTTTGTAATATGCATAAGAGTAATAGAAGCGGGCACACTCCAGGATTACTTCGGCCCCGCCCTCCAGAAGTACGCTTTCATCGCCTGTATGGGTATAGTACTGCCATATGCCATAGACCACATCTGCACTGATGTGGACCTGTTTGTCACGGAAATAGGTGCGCATCGGCCTTTCCGTGAACACATCCGTCACGTTGAATTCGGTGCAGGCGTCGTCGCCCGTATCCTGGCTCTCCCACGCATAGAAGGCTCCCCTGAAGCCGTATTCCGAAGCCTTCCTGCGCGCTCCTTCCAGGGTGTGTATCCTGTACATGACGATGTTCCTTGCGACTTCCGGATTGGTATGGATGAAAAACGGGAGGATGAACATCTCCGTATCCCAGAAGATCGCCCCTTTGTAAACCTGACCCGACAATCCCCGCGCAGGGATCGAAAGCCTGCCGTTGTGTGCCGGCGCAATAATAAGCAGCTGATACAGGCTGTATCTCAAGGCGTACTGTGCCTCATCATCGCCATTTATTACAACGTCGGAGCTTTCCCATCGTTCGTCCCATATTTTTTCGCTATCCGACCGGAGCAGGTCATAGCCCCGCCGCCTTGCACGCAGGCATGAAAGGGCGGCCTCTCTTCCAGGATCTGCGGCGGTATCTGCTCCCGTATATACGGAAACAAATTTTGTAAAGCTATATTGTACGCCGCTTTCGGCCTTTAGCCGCAGCCTTCTCATTATTCTGCTGTCTGCTATCTCCAGTTGTGTTTTAAAATCCGCATTCAGGCATTCGGCTACTGACACCTTGATGGACTGCTCGTTTGTCAGCGCTTTCATCAATATGACCCCTTCATCGTCCATAACGGATTTGACATCCTTTAGATGCGGCCCGTTAATATCCCAGATATCGCCGTCAATGCCGGTTTCAATTTCTATATCGCAGTCAAATGTCGCCCGAAAGCTGTATTTCATACAAAGGAGATGGACATCGTCCAAGCTTGCGAACCGCTCCGACGAGATCGTAAGGGAACCGTTTTCGGGAAAGCTGAATACCGTTTCTCTACCGTGCACCGCATACTTGATATCCAGAAGCTGACGATGCTTTTCCATAACGGACGAGAGTGCCGAGACGGGTTTTCCGTTGCAGTAAAGCCTGGCGAACAGCCCGTTGGGCGCGTTCACCGGTTCGCGCCATTTGTCCCCGACCTTGTCGTATATCCCCGACAGAACGCATGCGGCAAGCTGCTCTTTTCCATACTCCTCAAGGGTTCCGCGGTAGCCCATGTACCCATTCCCAATGATAAATTTGTTTCCGTTCCGTACTATCTTTTCCGCGTCAAATGCCTCATCGGCCACCAGCCAGCTCAATTTACCTGCAACTCCTTTCCCTGTATGCGCCACTGCTCCGGAATTTCAACAATGCACACGTCGGTTCCGATATTGCGTTCTGCACCATAAATACTTACTGTAACCGTTGTATTGTTTAGTGCTCTCACAGCAACCCTGTCCCTTTCTATTTTCAGTTCGATGACAACTCCATGGTAAAGGATGCGGAAGCTGTACGATTTCCAGCGGGAAGGCAGTGTGGGATTCAGTTGCAGGATACTTCCATCGGACCGCATCCCGCCGAAGCCATAGACGATATTCATCCATGCCGCCGCTATGGACGTAGTGTGCAGGCCTTCGCGCGTATTTCGGTTGTAGTTGTCCAGATCCATCCGTGTGGCGAATTTGAAAAACTCGAATGCCTCCTCATGTTTTCCCAGCTCGGACGCGAAGATGGAATGGATTGAAGGCGAAAGAGACGACTCATGGATGCATCTTGGCTCGTAATACTCATAGTTGGCCCTCTTGGCTTCTTTTGTGAATTCCAGGTTGTACAGGAACATGAACATCAGGACGTCCGGCTGCTTTATCATGTCATTCCGGTATATCCTGTCGTAGGACCAGTTATGATAGAGAGGAAAGTCAGTAATGGGGATATCGTTCACATCGATGTGCGGCAAGTCGAAAAATCCGTCATGCTGCTCGTATATCCCGGTAGCCTGGTCGATTGGAATATACATTTTCTGCGCCATCTTTCTCCAGGCTGTCTTTTCCCGGGGGCTCAGCGATAGTCTCAGGGCCGTATCCGTATATCGTTCCGGGGCATTGGCACTCAGTTCTTCCAGAACTTCCAGTGCATACTCGAAGGTCTTCTTGCCCATTATGTTCGTATAGCAGTTGTTGTTGACCATCATTTCAAACTCATCCGGCCCCATGACCGAATAAAAACCGTATTTCCCCGTTCTTTGCCCCCATTGCCCCCTGGTAGCAAGCATCCGGCAGATTTCGACAAGCATCTCAATCCCTTTGCCGTATAAAAACTCCTTGTCCCCGTAAAGCTTTTCATAATGCCATATGCCGTAAGCCACGGCGGTACTTGCCTGCAGCTGGAGGCTCGCGTGCTGCCAGAGTGCACATGTCTCGCTGCCGTCCAGAGTTGCTATTGGGTAGAACGCTCCGTCGCAGTCCAGCTCCCTGGCGCGTGCGATCGCTCCCGGAAGAGTCCTGTATCTGTATTCAAGCAGGTTCCGGGCCGCTTTGGGGTTATTGAACAAATAGAAGGGCAGACAATAGGTCTCCGTATCCCAGAAGGCATTGCCGTTATAGGCTTCTCCTGTCAGTCCCTTGGCTCCGATATTCAGTCCCGGATCCTCTCCGTGGTAAGTCTGGTGAAGCTGGAAGATACAGTACCTTATCCCCTGCTGGTTTTCGGGATCGCCTTCCAGCGTTATGTCCGAGCTTTCCCAAGCTTCCGACCAATACCCTGCCTGTTCCTCATATACCTTGTCGTATGGCATAGTACAGTACTTGCCCGCAGTCTCCATGCCTTCCTTCCATACATCCTTGTTGTTTGTGAACGGATTTTTTTCCGCATGGATCACCGCCATTTTTTCAAAGCCTGTCTGACGGCCTTTTACAAGGTTCAAATCGAAATCGAATCCTGCCATCGGGCCTTTCTCGAAAAAATGGAGGTTCCTGGCTGGCACGGATTGTATGCTGCATGCGGAAAACAGCTTTTGACCGCTTCCGGCTGTTTTGGAAAGGATACTGGCGATGCCGTTCTTTATTCCTTTCCGTTGGCATAGCCACATGCTTTTACCGCAGGATTCATGGACAGGTGAAAAGTCCATTGCGCTTCGGATGTGCACCTTACCCGAAAAATTCAGCGGCTCGAAGACGATGCGCTGGCACCCCAGTTTCGGATGCGTCATACTAAGAAACCTCGTAAAGATAATTTTGAGCGATTTTCCCGAAGCAGTATCCCAAATCAGCTCGCGTGTCAGCACACCATTTTTCATATCCAGCCGCCGTACGAAACCCGATATGTTCGATTCCGCGAGATCTAGAGTTTCTCCGTCCGTCATGATTCTGGTGTAGAGCCAGTCGACCGTATTGACCATGTAGCAGGTATTGAAGACCAGTCCCTTGTAGTTTCCGGCCTGTTCGGCCCTGCCGCGCTCAAATACACCGTTCAGGTAGCACCCTACAAGCCTGTCGCCGCCATAACCTTCTTCAAAGTAGCCCCGAACCCCCATGTATTCATTGGCAAGGCTGAATATCGATTCCGACACCCGGCCGTATTCAGGCCGGAAGCCTTCCTCCGCAACTTCCCACGGGTCTGTTTTGAGGTATTTGTCTGCAAGCTTGCCCATACTCCGCCTCTTCTTTCTGTGGTATTTCCATCATTTACCATGTAATTTTCAAAAAATTAAAGGAGACTGACACAGGTGATGTGTAAGCCTCCTTTCCGGAAAAACCGCTTTTATTTGCCGTTGTCAGCTTTCCACTGATCGATCTGTCTCTGTTTTTCAGCTATGATCTTGTCCATGCCTGCCGCTTTCAGCTTTTCGATGAACCTTGCAGCGCCCTCTACAGGATCGATCGCGCCATTGTTCAGAGGCACGCCTATTTCCTGGTAAACTGTAGCGCATGCGGCGACTTCCGTCTTCACAGGTTCGACGTCGAAGGCGAAGCCAAGCAGCTTGGATGTAGTTGCCGATTTGTTGTACTTGTCGACGTTTGCATTCCTGTCGGCGGGATCGTTTTTACCGAGGTAGCTGGCGAACCAGTTGCCGCCCAGCGACCAAGCGCCGCCAGCGTGGATATAACCAACTGTATCTTCCGTCTGTCCTTCGAGGAAATCCACCCTGATCGGATTGGTTGTTTCGTCTATGACCCTGTAATGCTTGTCTTTGATACCGTACATCAGGAGATTGTAAAGCTCGGGATCGGCGTTCAGTGTATCATAGAACAGCAGCGCCCTGTGAATGTCCTTTGTCGTCTTGGAGAAGCACTGCATGGCACCTGTAGTCGCTCCAGTCATAATTACCGGAGTTCCTATGTTATGGCGCGCTATGACCTGTCCCTGGCCTCCGGTATAGGTCGGCAGAGGTCCCATGACTTCAACTCTGCACAACGATTTTCCTTCCGCCCAGTAATCAGGAGCTCCCTGGGTAGCGCCGTTCTTGTTCACAAGACCTTCGTCGACGAACTTGCGGATGAGCTTCCAGTTCTCCATGAATTCGGGAGTTTCAAACTGGTTGATGACCTTGTCCTCGCCAAGCCGGACAACGCCGGGGATGGTGTAATCTCCAAGGTTGTCGAAAGAACCGTTTCTCAACATGGTCGTAGCGACCAGTGACATCGGGAAGACGTCCGCCGGCAGCTGTTCCTTAGCAGCCTTCAAAATCGGTTCCAGATCAGCATAAGTCTTTATGTTGTCAAAGCTGACACCGTTCAACTTTGATAAAAGAGCTGTATTTACTTCGACTCCATATGCTTCCGGAATTTCCTTGTTGGTTGGCAGGCCGTAAATTTTGCCCTTCACTTTCGGACCCTCAAGGAATTCGGGATACATCATGGCCTTGAGCTTCGGAAGATCGGTATCGATAAGTTCGGTAAGATCGACGAATGCGCCCTTGGCTACGTTGGGATAGTAGCTGGTGTTGGTGCCCATGAAGCAGATGTCGAATTGCTCGCCCGAGTTGATGATCATCGAGATCTGGTTGGAATAAGTCCCCCACGGGAAAACCTGCAGCTTGAGCGTAGTATTGATGTCCTTCATCCTCTTTGCGAGTTCATCCTGAACCAGGGTTTTTTCAGCATAATCCTTAGTGCCTATCATGTACCATTTTACTTCATACGGATCCAGCGTAGCGGCTTTATCAGGCGTTTGCGCCGGTGCTTCACTGCTTACGGTGCCTGTATCGGCGGAAGCGGTAACGTCACTGCTCGTATCATTCTTTGCGCCGCAGCCGGCAAGAAGGAATGAGAAAACAAATACCGTCGCCAGGATAATACATAGAATCCTCCTTGTTCTCCTCATTAAAATACCTCCCAAAAAAATTTATTGCTGAACCAGAGCTCTGGGTTTAGCCTTTGACAGCGCCGGCCACCAACCCTCTGACAAAATGCTTCTGAATCAGAGGAAACAGTACGGCGATCGGGATAACGACCAGGATGGCCATAGCCATACGCGCGGTCTCGTTCGGTATGCCGCCGGGAAAGCTTGCCGCGACATCCGGGTTTTGATTTATGACCTGTATCTGTACCGTGATTCGGTACAAAAGATACTGCAGATTGTTTATAATTCCGTTGTTCGCCAACAGCATGTTCCGGAAAAAATCATTCCAGTAAGCGATCGCGGAGAAAAGTCCGACCGTTACAAGAACAGGCTTCGACAAGGGCAGAACCATAGTGAAGAAGATCCTGTAGGTAGTCGCACCGTCGATTTCCGCGGACTCAACCACGGACTCGGGGATGTTCTGGGCGAAGAAGTTCTTCATCAGCAAAGTGTAGAAGCCGCCGAGCATATTCGGCAAAATAAGCGCAAGTATGGAATTTTTGATGGGGATGAGCTGGGTATATACCAGATACAGAGGAACCATACCGCCGTTAAAAAGCATTGTCAGATATACATAGAAGGAAAACTTGTTTCTCGGCCTGAAGTCCTTTCTCGACATCGGATAGGCAAGGGCAGCCATTATGATTACGCCCAGTGCCGTACCTGCGATGGTTGAAAAAACCGTATAAAAGTATGCCTGGAATAATTCCCTTCCATTCCCTAACAGAAACCGGTAGGCGTCTGTTGTAAAATTCAGCGGTATGAGCCGGTATCCGCTGCTCAGCACATCGGATTCCCTGGATAGGGAGCAGCCCAGTACAAGGAGCAGTGGCCCCAGACAAATAGCCGAGTAAATAAGGAACGCCGCATTTATTGTTATCTGAAAAACACCAGGGCTCCTGCGTCTATATGCTGCGAATCGAGTCTTCATAAATCTTCCAGTCCTTTCGTTAAAATACGGCGTCTTCCTTGCTTACAAGCCTGATGATACTATTGGAGACCAGTACGATTACAAATCCCACGACCGACTGGTAAAAGCTTGCCGCGGCGGCCATTTCGATATCTCCCGTCTGAATCAGGGATCGGTACACATAGGTATCTATTACGTTTGTAACATCGAACAGGAGGCCGGATTCGCGGGGAACATTGTAAAACAGTCCGAAATTTCCGACGAACAGGTTCCCGAGAGAGACCATGACCATAAATATCATCGTCGACCTCAGCATCGGTATTGTAATAGCCCATACTTGCTGCCATTTGTTGGCGCCGTCCATGACGGCCGATTCATATAGTTCCGGGTTGATACCGGTGATCGTGGAAAGGTATATGACTGCGCTGGTGCCCAGGAAATACCATGCCTGGACGGCTATGATGATGAAAGGCCAGTATTTTGTTTCATTGTAGAACTGTATGGATTCCTTGCCCCCGAAGGATGTCAGCAGTGAATTGATGAACCCCTTGTCCGCAATAAAAGAGTATACGATAAGAGATATGATGACCCAGGACAGCATGTTCGGCAATATCATCGAGCTCTGGTAAAACTTGAAGAGCTTCTTCGAGAGCACCTCATTCAGGCAGATGGCCGCGGTGACGGCAAGGATGAGACCGATTACGATGAACGCCAGATTGAAAAGCACCGTGTTCCGGGTTATGATCAATGCGTAGTTGGTTTTAAGGAAGAATTCAAAATTCTTGAGTCCGACAAAAGGGCTCTTGATATATGTTTCAAAAAAGTTCTTTCCGTAAGTAATCCTTTTGAATGCGATTACTGTACCGAGCATGGGAATGTAATTGTTGATGAACATCAGCAGCAAGCCGGGAAACATCAGTATATACAGCGCCCTGTGCTTTTTCAGTTCATAGAGGAATCCCTGATTGTTCTTCATAACGTCTACCTCTGTATTTATGAGAATCCTTGCAGCAGATTGTCTGCTACGTTGTAATAATAACTGAAATGCACTTGCGAATAAATAAAGGATTCTATAAAAAGGTATAATATTCTACTGTCTTTTCAGAGGGTCCAGCCAGTCGAAATCAGGGTGGGCATAATCGTTTGAATTGACCAGGCCGCCGTCGATGATCAGGTTAAACTGGTAATTCAGGTTCTCAGTCTCGTTTTTCAGCACCTGCCCGACGGTGTTGGTCCCTTCGATGGCCTCCATGTATGATTCCACCCGGGACCAGTCGTTTATAATCGCCGGCGCGACCGGAAAAACGGAGTCCTGGTTTCCAGGAAGAAAGTTGTCCATACCATTGATTTTCGACTTATATGCCGTGTCGCTGTATACTTCCTTCATTACGGGGATGGCGTTGCCGTTGCGGAACATTTCTCCCATATGCTCATAAGAATAGAGATATTTCCAGAACCCGACGGATTCTTCGATATTGCCGCTTGTATTGCTGACGCAGTAAAAAGTGGAAGGTATGATCGAGACCTTGCCTTTACCGGCGGTACTCCGGTCGAACGCGGGTGGCATGGCAGTGTCCCAATCCGGCTGTGAGTCTGTTCCATCCGTACCGGCAAGCATTTTCAAACTGGCGGACGTCATGTACATCATGCCGATATTTCCTTCCCGGAACTGCATCAGGGCGTTGCTGCCCTTCAATATCGTCTCCCCCGGGAACAGGCTCTCGTTTTCCTTCATCTGTCGGATAGTTTGAAGCCATTTCTCATAAACACCCAGATCATACTGCCCGTTCCTGAAATCATAATAATAAACGCCGTTGCACGTATTCGCACTTTCCATGAACTGTTCGAAGCATTTCCTGCCATCGCCGGCACTAAGGGCAAAGCCGTATTTCTTGTTGCCGATCTCGGTTTTCGAGATCTTCAGTGCATAAGACTTCAGCTCATCCAGGGTTTCCGGAGGCGAATCCGGGTCGAGACCCGCCATTTCGAACAAACTCCTGTTATACACGAGCCGGATGGTAGTCTGGCTTGCCGGGAGCGAGTAGAGGCCCTCTGCCGAATATTTTTCATGCATGAATCTATCCGTCCATCCCGGGAACGCGGAGAGAAACTCTTCACTGCAATAATTGCTCAAGTCGCGTACCCAGTCCTTGGTAACATAGGTGTCGAGCCACTCGCTTCCTATTTCAAAAACATCCGGCGCTTCGCCCGAGGTCAGATACATGTTCAGTGTTTCGTCATATTTATCGTCGGGTATTTTGAGCATTTTCACTTCGACTGGACTTTCAACTGAGTTATTGTATTCTATGACGGAATTCTCCATGTCCTCATCCGTCCCGACCTTGCGAAAGGCAAATGTAATGCTCTTTTTTTCATCCGTCCCCAGCCCCGCCTGCCCGGCAGAAGTCTGCTGAACGTCTCTTTGCTGCGGCTTTGCAAGCAGGTAGATGGACGTGGATAATGCGACCAGGATCAGAACAATTAAAATAATCACTGAAAAAAGTTTTTTAGTAAAAATAGGAGCCTGTTCTTTCATAGGGTCCATCCTTTCACGTTATTCCGGAACTATATCGGATGATATTTACATAATACCATGTTGACTGATATTATATTTTAATCATATAATTGGGATATAGTAAATACGCTTTTTTAATACCCGATTGCTCAGACCGGCGCCCATTAACTTTACTTCAGGGAGAATTGCCGTGTTTTTTGTTAAAAGCATCCTCAACAACAAACTGCTTTTCCGGTTCAGTATAAAATACAGGTTACTTTTTTATTTTCTGTTCCTCGTATTTCTCCCTACCAGCATCATATCCACTACCGTTTACTACAAATCACGGAACATCATCACCGAAAGAGTCGCCACATCGACTGCGAACAGTCTCGCTATGATTGAAACGGGCTTCAGGCAAAAACTCGATGTTGTGAACGACGTCATGTCCCTGATCTATTTCTCGCCTGAGCTGCAATCCGTCTTCTCATCGCCGTATTTCGTCCCTCAGTCTCAGACCATACTATCGCCGCAATATTCCTATAAAAGGATCAATCTGATAAACGAGATGGCTTCGCTGGACAAGGTCCTCGACAGTTACAGCGGCTTGAATACCACAACGGTCACCCTGTTTCCGAAACTGTACATTAATAACAGACCCGAGTATCTTTTCTTCAACTCCACGGACAAAGTAACGGATTTAAGCGAAATACAGGATGAGAAATGGTATCTGAACATCCCGCAGGCAAGCCAGTATTATACCGTAGGTCTGAACAAGATCAGCACTCCCACCGGTCAGACCTATTCTCTGAGACTCGCGAAAAAAATGTTCGGCCTCAACAACATACAGGTGCCGTTTGCAGGCGTTCTGACGGTGGATGTGAGCATTGATTCCTTCAATAGCATCCTGAACAATTACAAGCCGTCGCGGGGCAGCAGCGTCTATCTTCTTGACCGGGACAACACAATCGTTGCCAGTTCGAACGGAATCGATACGGGATCGTTTCTCCCAACGGAAATATTCAATGTGGAAAAGGCCTCCAAACTCACTCCCTATCCCGAGCCGTTCATACTGAATAACTCCACTGTCGGGGAAGTTATCATTTCCAGCAGGCGTCTTTCCTCTCCCGATTACACTATCGTCTCGATGTCCCCCGTAAGCGAGATGTACGGCGAACTCGTCTCCTTCAACAAGGTAATGGTCATTGTACTGGTGATCTGCCTGTTCCTCTCGTTCGGCTTCGCCATGTTCCTTTCCGATAATGTGGCATACCCCATACAAAAGCTTGCGCGGTCGATGTCGGTCGTAAAGGACGGCAACTTCGACGTCAAGCTGAATTATAAAAGAAACGACGAATTCGCCTTCCTGATCACTGCGTACAACAAAATGGTAGAACAAATAAAGGAATTGATCGACAAGCTTTACGTGAGCGAACTCAATAAAAAGGAAGCCGAACTGCGATCCCTCCAGGCCCAGATCAATCCGCATTTTTTGTATAACACACTGGATTCGGTGAATTGGCTTGCCTTGAAGCATGACGTGCCGGACATCAGTACCATGGTCACGTCGCTTTCGGATTTCTTCCGGTATAGCCTGAACAAGGGGCGCGACATCATACCGCTGAGGGATGAAAAAAACCAGGTGAAATGCTATCTTGAAATCCAGAAGATCCGGTTCAAGGATAAACTGGACTACAGCATCGACTTTCCCGAGGATATCCTGGAGTATCAGACGGTCAAGTTGATTCTGCAGCCGATTGTGGAAAACGCAATCGTGCACGGCATTGAAAAAAGACGCGGGAAAGGGATGATCGACATCGCCGCCTCTATGACAGAGGATACTATAGAGATCAGGATATCCGATAATGGAATCGGGACGAATGTGGCGGAACTAAACAATCTTCTTGCGGGGAAAGCGGGCATTGGCAAGACGTATGGAATACGGAATGTTCATGAAAGGATAAGGAACGCTTTCGGTGAAAAATACGGGCTTACATTTGAAGATAATGATTTTGGCGGAGTGACCGTAATCATAAGGATACCGGCAATGAGGAAGGCGGAGGGACAAAATGCTGAAAATGATCATAGCTGACGATGAATATATCGTAAGGGACGGCCTGAAAACCATTATACCCTGGGAACAGTACGGTATAGAAGTAATTGCCGAGGCCGTCGACGGGCAGGAAGCGCTTGACCTGTGCCGCGAGCTTAAGCCGGACATCCTCTTTACCGATATACGCATGCCCATGCTTGACGGCCTGGAAGTGGCAATGGAGCTGCAGGAACAGAACAGCGGCATAAAAATAATCATAATAAGCGGCGTGCAGGATTTCAATTACGCGAAAACGGCGCTGTCCGTCAATGCGGAGGGCTATATCCTCAAGCCGGTAAAAATACCCGAGCTGAAGGAAGTCATCACAAAAGTGGTGAACGGCATCAACCTGGAGAGGGAGAAAAAGTTTGAACTGGAAAACCTCCAGGACCAGCTCGAAAGGAACCTGCCTGTCATCAGGGAAAAATTTATGCGCAACTGGATACTTGGTGTGTATAAAAGCGAGGCTGAAATAGCAAGCAATCTTGAATACCTCCATATCAGCCTCGACGCGGGTGAAGGCATAGTGATCGCCGTACTTCAGATAGACGATTACTACAATACGGTCAGGGACATGTCTGAAAACGACAAGCAGCTTTTGTTCCTTTCCATGACAAATCTTGCCGAAGACGTCCTGAACGCCTACAATGCAGGCGTCTGTTCACTGATCAACGACAACGAGTTCATCGTTGTCTTCAACAGGGACTTTGTCCGGGACAACCGGCATATGGATATTTGCGGTGAAATAACGAAAAATATGGCCAAGTTCATGGGCGTCTCCGTATCTGCAGGCATTGGCAGGATCGTGTATGACCTTCTGCATGCGAATATCTCATACAAGGAAGCACAGACTGCTCTCCAGTACAGCTTCTATACGGGGAAGAATTCCCTTCTGAGCATCAACGACATCGACAATATAAATAACTTGAGCGAGGAAAGTATCGGAAGGAAGGACATACTTTATTCAAATCTGTACGAGTTGGAAAACCGGATAATAAACACCATGAAGCTGGGTAACGTCGAAACGGTGGAAAGCTGTATGAATGAGCTTTTCGAGAGGATTAATGCCGTTGGGAACCTACCGGTGGATTATGTTCAGAATATCTGTCTGGAAATGGTCTATGCCGCTTCCAGGGCGGCCTATGACCTGAATGAAAGCTTTGACGACATTGTCTCCGGCCGTTTTGATTTGCTAAACTCCATACAGAAGTCGGTCAGCATTTTTGAGCTGCAAAAATTTCTAAAGTCGGTATTTGTCAAAGCCGCAGCATATTTCTCCAAAAAATACAATCAGAAGAACAACAAGGTTATCGCCAGAATAAAAGATACCATCCGGCAAAGATATAGAGAAAATATCGGCATTTCGTCCATATCGGACGAAATCTATCTTTCTCCGAACTATATCAGCCATATATTCAGGGAGGAAACCGGAGAAACAATTACGCAATACATCACGAAGGTGCGGATGGAAAAGGCCAAGGAGCTGTTGAGATCAAGCGATGTCAAAATACTTGAAATAGCTGAATATTTGGGTTTTGAAAATGCCCACTATTTCAGCACGGTATTTAAAAAGTATACAGGCATACACCCGCAAAAATTCAGGGCTAATGCGCCTGATGAGGAATGAGTGGTGAGGCCTCCGGCTTCCTGATCTCATGTAGTATAGTGAGCGTTTATCTTTACATAGTCGTATGAGAAGTCGCATGTCCAAACCCTGATTTTTTCAGTCCCTTGTTTAAAGTCGATCGCTATGTCAATGTTTCTATTTTTAAGCGATTGTCTGGCTTTTAAATAATCCTCCTGGCTAATAACCGCCTCGCCGCTCTTAACGATTTCAAAATCATTGATTGTGACGTCAATAATACTGCAATCCATTTTGGTCATGGCTTTTCCTACCGCCATCATTATTCTTCCCCAATTCAGGTCCTCTCCGAATAAAGCCGTCTTCACCAGCGGCGAATTGGCAATAGAAATAGCAACAGCTTTTGCTTTATCCCTGTCCGGCGTATTTAATATGTCTATAGTTATAAACTTTGTTACTCCTTCGCCGTCATTCACTATTTCCTTTGCCATATGTTCCATCAGTTCCTGCAGGTTCAGGTAAAACAGCTTATAATTTTCACTATCGGCGTTTTCTATTCTTTTGTTGCCTGCTAATCCATTTGACAAGAAAAATATCGAATCATTAGTGCTTGTGTCACCGTCTACAGAAATACAGTTAAATGTATCTTCCACTGCATCACGCAATGCCTTCGACATCATTTCATGGGAAATCGATACGTCAGTAATCATAGAACATAGCATCGTCGCCATGTTGGGCATAATCATGCCGGCACCCTTTGCACAAGCTGCAATATTTGCCTGAACGCCGTCAAGTTCAAAAGTGACCGACGCCTGCTTTATTCTGGTGTCTGTAGTCATTGTCGCTTCGATAAAATCCTTTTCAGAGCCATATTCCAGCCCTTTAACAGCATGCTCGATATTACTTATAATGGAATCCATATCCAACTTTTTGCCAATTACGCCTGTTGAACCGATATAACATTCACAAGGGGAGATATTCAGGCACTGTGATAACTTGATTACACAGTTTTCTGCATCGATCAGTCCCTGCTTTCCTGTAAACGCATTTGCTGTTCCACTGTTAATTAATATGGCACGCTTATGGCTGCTTTCATTATCCATTTTTTTAGATATAATTACTGGAGCGGCTGTTACATCATTTCTTGTATAAACGGCTGTTCCTATGGTATTTTCTACTGTGGAATACAGCAGTCCCATATTTTTTTTATTGCCTGCAAGCGCAGTTCCACTGAATTTAAACCCTTTTACTGCGGCTAAACCCTTCTTATCGATCACAATATCCGCTTCCTTTCTCTATATAAACAAGTGTCTCAGACAGGTATGTGCTTGTTGGTACCTTTATACATTTTTTATAGCAACAATACATTTCTTTGCATTCTTTGTCAACAGTCAAAATCGCTCCCCCATCTTTGAATCAGAATTCTCCGGCAGACATATGATTTTCAGTTTCAATTTACCGTTGACAAAACAAATTTGCTAAGATACTTATTGTATTCCTTTTTGTAAGTATGCTACAAATAAGTTCATGCTTTCACAATCTGTTAAATCCATTATAATAAAGATAAGAGATAAACAAGTATAAGGAACTAGTTAAAGGAGGACATTTGTTATGAGTAAGGAGCTTTGCGTCGATTTAAGTCTGATGAACGAAAAGGTGAAGTTTCATGCAGTATCCGCTCTACGGCCAGATCAGGGAATCATATTTGATTTCCAGCCGCCTGTCGGAGACGGCGAGGGATTTCTGGGGTTGGAAGTCTTGCTGCTCGGCTTCGCGGGATGTGTAAGTACGTCGATTACAACTCTGCTGCGCAGAATGGGCAATACGGTCACGCATTATGAGATGAGAGCGCTTGCGACCAGAAAAGAGAACCAGTATTCACTGGAAAAAATTGATGCTGTGATCACATTGAATAAGGATGGCGTAAATACTGAAGATGTTCAAAAAGCAATAGATCGGGCGTCGCTTGTATCGCCGGTGTGGCTTGCCATCAAGAACAATGTCGAGGTGAAGATTGATTTCAAATTACTTTAGCAGGCTGACGCCGTTTGCAGCAATTCCTTACGGGCGGTGAAGCCCGCGAGCCTAAAGATAACCGCCGCATAAATGCTAAGCATCTGTGCGGCGGTCGAAAGCTCTTATTAAAATGAAAACTCGAACTTTTGTCTGCCTGTTACCTGGAAGGGTCCAGGAACCGCGCTTTTACCACGTGATTGCCCAAAGAAGTCCGTATCGAAACAGTAGGGTGCCCCATCAGGTTTTTCAAAAAGCTGCTCTGTTTGAAACCCAAATCCAAGTATCTTGGTGGTGATTATATCAGCAGCATTTTCGATAAGCATTTCAGGGTTTGTTATATCGATGGCGACCTTTTTGTTTTCTCTGTCAATTGTAAATTCAATGCCTGAACCTTCGTATAATTTCGCTCCTTTTTCCTTCTTATAGGCAAGCGCTTTATTGAAGTAAACATTGTTTTCAATATAAACGGCAAGCGGATCAGGATTGGAAAGGCTTGCATACGACGGTTTTGCCTCTTCGCCATCGTCATCGTCACCCGATTTTTCCGGTTTAGGTTTTGGAGGTTGGCCGCCTGCTGCAAACATTCTCCGTATTTTGTCCCATGGCTTTTCATCCTCCGGCCCGGGACAATTATTGTAAACTGCCGTTCCGACAGGATATGATAAAAATGCGCCGGAGAATGGTGTTATATCTTCAGGCTTTAAAATGTCGTTGCCGAAAAAGCTTTCCAAATAAGGTTCATCCGAGCGTGTATCGCCTTTTTGACGGATGAAAACATTATTGTAATAACGATCGTCACCGCCTGTAAATCTGTTCATTCCCGCAATTGAGGTGCTGTGGGGGACGTGGTAAGGCGTGTGTCTGTTCAATTCTTTTCCGGTGGAGATTGTTCCGGCAATGAGGTTATGAACAAGCGCACAGCTGTGGCTGAGCGTTTTGAACGAATGCCCGGAAAGCAGAAGATTGTGATCCAGCATAGTAGGCCCATGGCTCACTTCAATCAATATGTCTTCGCTGTCATTTCCAAATATGACATTGTTGCAGACGCGTGTTCCCTGTGCCTGCCAGTCCAGCCAAACTCCCCTGTATGAGTCGTGGATCACATTGTTTCTGATAATTGTGTCGATCGCGGCATGGAGCTTGATTCCGCCGACTTCTGCTCCCTCAAATTCCCTCTTATGCCTTATGTGGTGAATATGATTGTTTTCAACCAGACTGAAGACACATCCGAGATGTCCGACAACGCCGGCCTGCCCACAGTTGTATATATGGTTATTGCGAACAATGTGACCGCCTATATTGTCCTTGTTCCAGCCATTGTTAATTGCTCTGAAAATAACTTCCTGTTCACGCTGATGACCCATTTTAGTAAAGATATTCATCCATTCGTTCTGGCCGGTGCTCTCCTCTTTACCAAGACTTATACCGCTGCACCGGGAATCGCTTATAGTATTGTTTTCAATTATCCAGCCCTTGCTCCAGTGAGGACCGATCAGACCCTCCTGCAAAGCGGTTGGCGGCGCCCACTGAGTAGCGGCTTGTTTCATTGTAAAGCCACGAACTGTTATGTAATTACGACCGGGATTGGCTGGCCAGAAGCAGAAACGGCGCACATTTATCTCGACATTTCCCTTTGTCGGGTCCTCCCCCTGGAAATTAGCATAGATAGTGGTATTGCAATCATCGACTTCAGCATACCACGCATAGACAGAAAACTCCGGCTCCAGTGATTTTTCCGACTTTATCGGATTACGTACTGCTTCAATGGAGACAGCCTCGTACATGGAGTGTCCGTCAAGATAAACGTCTCCCAGATGGAAGACCCTGTCTCTTGTAAAAAGCCAGTCCCCGAATAGAGCTTCGCTATATGGGTTGAAACCGCCGAAAAACTTGTTGTCAACAACTGTTTTCCATATGTTCCCGTCTTTCTCCCATCCTGTGACAATCTCGGAGCCTGTAATAATGACGTTTTCACCTTCAGCGGCCTGATAGATTATTCGCTGTGCAGAAGTTCCTCCGCTTTTAGGGCTTACCCATTCACGGTAAATCCCTTCATGTACGGTAACGATATCTCCCGGTTTTGCAACATAAGCAGCCTTGCTGATAGTCAAAAAGGGTTGGGACTCTGTTCCGGGATTTAAGTCGCTTCCGGTCTTTTTAACGCAATAATTCATAATTTTCTGTCCTCCTGGTTAAGAAGTAATGGTCTCAAAAAACCGCTGATATCTCGTCTGAGATGTACTATAACACTAAAAAAGCAAAATGAGAAGCATGGATCCTCATTATTTCTTCTGTTGTCTACGCAGTTCGCCAGCCGCTGCCCTCAGCGCCAGCTCCTGCGTCTGGCTCCGGTCCTTCAGTACTTTGAACATCACATTTGATTTAACAAGTTCCTGGGCTGCCGAGTTCATATCACCTATATTCGTGGAAGGAAAGTCTGACTAGCCCAAGGGTACCCCGATGAAAAAATGTGTACTAAATTATTGACACTACCGAAGAGCCTTGGCGGAGATAAACCAGGTACCGTATAGCCCGCCGGGGAAAGAACACACCAGGGCGACAAAAAGGGCAGCTCCAATAGGATTGCCGCCCTGCCAAACCTTATATGCCGTTCGGGTCGCTCCTTAGTGATTTTTTTATGTATTTATCGTATCTGCAGCTTGGTCATGCATTTTAAAAAGCATTTTTCTTTTCCATATGATTGCCGCAATGCATATTGTCCCCAGTAATATGTCGATTGCAACAAAACTCTCTGCTGAAACCCTTTTATAAAGAAAAATATTGAAGGATAGATTGATCAGAAAATGCCACAGAACCATAAGAACCAAATTGCTTTTCGATAATCTATAAATAACTGACATTAATATTGAATTCAATGTTGTGAACATTATATATGCGATATATCCTATGATTCCGAGTCCAAAATTCATATGCCATATTCCCCAAAATACGCCTACAATAATCGAACTTAAGAAAAAGGAATATCTTTTACTCAATTCCGGCAGCCAAAAGCCCCTCCACCCGATTTCTTCAAACGCTACACCTAAAACAAGAAATAACACATTGATAATGTAAAACGCCGGCGTGCCTTGCCAGGGTTTATACAAATTTCCCAGTGAAGAGAGGTAAAAAGAAGCAATGGTGACTGACGCCACGACTGTAAGTAAAATGGTAAAAACCCAAATCAGCAGCTTTCTAGAGAAGAAAAAACCATTTTTTATGTCCGTGAATATCGACTTGTTTTTTGTAATAAAGGCAATCAATAATACTGCTATTGCCGGTGACAATTGTGGAAGTGACAATGAATAGTCCCTGGCATTGGTTATAAAATGCTGCAGAGATACCAACACTCCGCTAAATGAAAAAGCTAATATATAATATGTAAGTGCTTTGTGTCTGTCAATCAGGTTCCTCATTTTTTCTCCTTTTTGAAAATGAATAACAATGTGCAAGTATAATATCATAATTATTCAGTAAATACAATTATTTACGATAAGTAGCTAAACATATAGTCCTCAGTGCTCGGTTTGTTCGATCATCCCTAGTGTAATTGTCTCGTTAAGTATTCAATCTGCTTTTCAACGATTTGCCTTTGCAGATTCACCCGCACTGAAAATAAAATCGTAAAACAGACACGGTAGTCCCACTGAAGTAATTCCATATAAACTATGTTTTCAAGTGTCTGATTGATGTCACATGTGTTATTTCCGTAAACGGCTTCACTTGCTTTTATCATTATCAAGTTTAGAAAAGCGCAATCCCATTCGGGTTTGCGCTCTATTCATACAAATGCTTATGCTCACTTAATAGAAATGTAATAATCGATACAGTTTCCTTTTGTGTTGACAACCTCATAATCAGAAGTTTCAGCAAGCTCAAAGCCGGAGTTCGGGAGCCAGATGCCGTCGATATAGTCATATACGGGCTGATCTAGTTTCTCACCATTGAGTGTGTTGTTTTCTGTACAGTAGTTGAAAACGGCATACTTTGCTTGCGGTATAACCTTCTTCACCATGCCTTCAGGTATTTTCCCATATTCCGATACCTCTACACAATAATAGTAGGTAAAATTGATCTCATTATCCTCTTTGTCTATGTCCGCCGGAGCATAGTCATATACAGCATAATACAAATCTTCACCTATTCTATTCGCAATAGTCCCTGCTATTTTCACGAACTCACTTTTCACTTTTGATATAAGCCCGTGCTTCAGATTTTCACCTTGATTCAATTTTCTTACAATACCAACAAGCTTTTTCTCATCCTTACAAATTACTTCTGGTTTCAATTTTATCACTCCTTCTTCATTTTTTCTTGAAAGCAAATTGACTCTTTCAAACAATCCCGGTTCAGCATGGACTTTACGAAAATAACTTGGCGGCGCGCCATAAGCCAGTTTGAAAGCTCTCGTAAAAGCTTCATGTGAATCAAATCCATGTTCAAAAGCAATCTCCGTGATGCTGCGACTTGTAGTTACTATATCAAAAATTGCTTTGCTTAGCTTTCTTCTTCGCACATATTCCTTCACGGAACAACCGACGATTGCCCCAAACACCCTGTAGAGATGCGGAATTGAATATCCCGCAGCCTTTGCTATCTGCTCCAGCTCCACATTACTGTCCAAGTTGGCCTCAATATAGTCGATTGCTCTTTGAAGGTTGATATAATAACCCAATATCACATCCCCCTTTCGCCTCCTGTCTTAATAGTAAAGTATCGGAGTGATAAATACTTGATAATCCTTCTCATCTTACCATTAATATTTATAAAGTATAATAATGAAACAGGTTAAGAAAGCTGTTTACTAAAGGTTCAGGACTGTCCTTTGTCCCAGCTGAGTCCAATGTCATCTATTTTATATCCCTGCAACTCTTTATTTATCACCTTTCAGCCTTTCCAATACGTACCACACTTTCTGTATGCACCGTATGCGTGAACACGTCTAACGGTACCAAAGTAATTACAGGATAAGTACTGTTCATGGAATAAACCGTATGGTATTAATGTGCTTTACTTCACAGGATGGCATTTTACTAAAATGCAAATTCTCAAAGCCTGTCCCAAATCTCTCCTGCCAAACCGTCCAGAATCGACCCGCTGGCCCAGGGCATCAGGCAAAACCATGTGCCGGCAAGCGATCCATCCGGGTATTTCTGCGCCACCAACCCCTGGCTATGGCAAAACCTTTCGGACATCCAGCCTTTTTTACCGTAATCGAACTCGCGGTCATAGGTGTTGTAGGTCTGGCATCCCCAGGCGATCGTATCGGTCATGCGGTCCCTGACGTAAGCATCCTGGGTCTGATCGACATAATACAGCAATTCATCAACAAGATTGCTGGACATGGGGTGGATATGCGGGTTTGCAATGGATGTGACACTACCCCCGCAGCTGGACCAGCCGATTCTGTTAAGCGGCGGCACCTTGACGGGCGAATTGTAGCAGAATTTGAAGGAAAACTCATAGCATATGGCATCCCGCATATGTTCCAGGAAGTATCCCTCGCCGGTGAGGGCATGCAGAAATCTGACGGCTTTTATATAGGCCAAAACACCCTCGGAATCAGTTGCTTTGTTGGTATCCAGCGGCCCTCCGTAGCATTCCATTGGTTTGACAAACGTATCATAATAATGTTTTTCACTTTTCCTGAAGCCGTCAAGGTATGTCCTGTCACCGGTAAGCCAGCTGTAATAAGCCAGGGCCGCCATGCACCATACTCCGCTCAGTGCGTCGTATTCAATACCCGCGCCGGTTTTCGCGGATAATATGAATGGATATTCGTCATCTGTATTCTTTGTCTTCTCGATTTTCAAAAGAACTGTTTTCGCGAATTCCAGCCAATCCTCGTGAAGGCAGTTTTTGAATCTCTTTTCATAATCGTATGCCTTGAGAATATAAAACATGGCCTGCCCGATGATGTATGCGCTGTGTCCCGGCGTGCGCATTCCATCGAACCACCAACCCTTTATGGTCCATTTGCCGTTTTCATAATATTCATATGGAAGGCCTGAAGCGGGATTCAGGGAGTGTTCCACAATGTTTGATATGCAGGATAACGCCTGTTTGCGCATGGACTCGCTGCCAAGCCTTATTGCAGCCATGAGCTGCGGAGTTGCTACCGCCGTTCCATTCACCCATGAAATGGATATGATCTTGTTATATCTGTAGATGCCATTATTCGTCTCATCAAAGACCTGACCACAATAGTTCAGTGCTTCCGGAAGCCATGCATCCTCATAAACAGCCCTGGCCAGATCGTCAACTGCTGTTTTTGGATCGCTCCCTTTTCTGGGACTTTCGTGATAGCGATAATATACTTCCTGAATGACGGTATTGATGCCTAATTCAGTATTCGCCTCGAAGTCATATAGCTCGAATGACAACTCAACGGATTCACCGGATTCCAATTCAAAGCAATTATCGCCAAGCGGAGCCCTATCCCTGACGTCACGCGACTGGACAAACAGCCACGGAGCGTTTTCATAGCCAAGAGTATAACCGACAGTTCCTTTGGAAATGGAGCATGTGAATCCTGCGTATTGGTAAAACGTGCCTTCCACGCCAGGCTTCCACTGACCCTTTGTTCCGTTGATCCGAACAAAGTAAGGGCTTGCGCTGAATCCACAGATCCTTCCGGAGTCAAATACAAGCGCCGCCGGGTGGGAGAGCCTGTCGCTTCTCACCATCCAGAACGGAGAGGACGGACGCTTCATCTCCTCCCTGATCCTCGGAAATTCGGTTGCGACCTCCTGGGGAGACTCTCCGCGGTTTCTGCCGTACATAAACGCCGGAAGAAAAAAGCGGGGATCCCTTTTATTAAATGGCAGCTCAACGTGAATGACACCAGACCATTTGATACCGTCTCCGTTGCTGATCCGTACTTTACCTCTAAACGGATTTCCGGGGCTTCCCTCTCCTCCCGAAATTTCGAAAGAAGCATACAATCCATACTCACTCAATGGAAGATAATCTATGCTTTCCTGTTCCCTGCTTCTGGCCGATAGAATGAATTCCATACGATAAACACTCCTGACGTTATGCGAATGAATTACTAAATTATTAAATGTGATCCTTGTTTCATCTTCATAATTATACCACCAAAAGGCTCTAATTCACCCAAATCGTACGTATGGGTTTTCTGTTTCGGAGTTGTAATTATTTTCGAAGTATTTTATCCATGGATTTCCCTTTTGCCAATTCATCGATCAGCTTATCCAAATATCGAATTTCCCGCATGGTCGGCTCCTCTATATCTTCTACTCTGACTCCGCAAACAACTCCCTTTATTAGAGTTCTTGACGGGTTTAGGAGGGGAGCATCCTTAAGGAATGTCTCATAGTCTATTTGTTTTTCCAATTGTCCCTCCAGCTGTTCCTGAGTATATCCGGTCAGCCAACGAATGATTTCATCAACTTCCGATTTAGTACGTCCTTTTCTCTCTGCTTTTGAAACCAGCAGTGGATATACACTTGCAAAGCTCATTGTATAGACTCGATGGCTGGGCATTGCACTTCCTCCGAATACTTAATATTTGAAATCCTTTGTTTTTATTATATACTTATCCACAGTGCCTATGAAGATCTTCCCAATCAAAGCCTAAAGGTTTTTTACCATTAACCAGGATATGATGGTATCGGCAATAGCTTGCCATCCCTTTTCCAGCATCATATCATGGGCTGCGTTTTCGATAATCCTTGCTTGTGTATTGTACGCCTTTGCTGTTAACATAACTTCCCTCGGGGAAATAACTTTATCATCAGCTGCTCCTAATACTAATAGTATGCAGATCTTACAGGTTCATTTCATTCATCAATTCGATAAATGCCTTAAGTGCTGCAGACATCCATTTGGTTTTGTGGCAAAGCACTTGAGTGAATATTAGAAATTCCGGCCCTATCCAATTCAACTTCACAAGCCGTTTTTGTTGAAGCTCCTCTTCGACAGCGGTCTGCGGCAGAAATGTGATTCCCATTCCGCTCAAGACCAGCTGTTTTATTGCCTGAACATTGCCGGTCTCTATAACCGAACGAGGCTTTATACTAAATTGCGACATTATAGTATCAAAAAGTGCTCTATAGCCACAGCTGGATTCAGTTAAAATCAAGGGTTCACCTGATAAATCTTCAGGATAGACATTTTCTCTGCAGGCAAAAGCATGCTCGGGAGAGCATAAAAGGGCCATTGGCTCCGGGGTTTGTAATACCGTAACGAAATCGTTATTAGTTATTTTTTGGTCAACAAAAAATGCTATATCAATTGTATTCTCCTTTAATGATCGCAAAAATTCAGTTCTGGCCCCGAATTTGATAAAGATCTCGACATTAGGATATCTTGAGCGATATTCTTTTAAAAGTTTAGGCAGCCTTGTCACACATAAAGATTCTACTGCGCCGATGATTAAGGGTCCGCTGGGCATATCCGAGCTAACGGAAATGTTTTTTACATCTTTCGATAGCTTCAGCATCTGTTCAGCCATCGGCAGCAGTTGCTTTCCTTCAGGCGTTAATGTGATATTGTGGCCCAGGCGCTCAAACAGCTTCACGTTCAGTTCCTGCTCAAGCAATTGAATTTGTGAGGTAATTGAAGACTGGGCATAGCCCAGCTCTACCGCTGCTTTTGAAAAGCTTTGAAGCTTTGTGATTGTTATAAAAGAATTCAATTGTCTTAATTCCATTGCACGTACCTACTTATTGATTCTATCGATTAATTGTATGGAATTTATCAATTTTACTAAACGCCTACTATATGATACCATACTACCTAATATTTCGAAATATTATTTTAAATCAGAATTGAAAGGGGATTTTAATCGTGAACGAATTTTCGGTAAATAATCAGGAACTTATCAGATTGATTGATGAATGGGAGCCAAAACTAATGCGGCTTCAAGAAGATATACTGACCAAAAGAAGAAACACCCAAAACAGGACAATCAAGCAGATTGTCGGACATATGATCGATTCGGCTTCCAACAATACACATAGGATAATCCATTTGCAATATCAAGCCAGTCCTTTGATATTTCCTGATTACGCGAGCCTTGGCAATAATGACAGATGGATTGCAATACAGAATTATCAGGATGAAAAATGGCATGATATAGTCCAATTATGGAAATATTCCAATATTCATATTGTCCATGTTATAAATAACGTGTCCATAGAAAAATTGGACAATGTATGGATTAGTGCACTAAATAACGCTATCCCGCTTAAAGCCATGATTATAGATTATCTGCGGCATTTCAGGCTGCATTTGAGTGAAATTGATGACCTGATAAATAACAAATAAACAACCGGATGATGGCGGGTAAGCAGGTACCCGCCATTTATTTGGAATCAATCCAATGTCTCATAGTCAACTGACGCTGATTCCTTCCAAACGGAATGAATGTATTTCGATACTTCTACATGGATAGGATTTTCCTTATAGGCTTTAAAGTCATCAAGCGAATCAAATTTTGTAATAAGAGCCAAATCATAAGATCTTTCGGAATGCAGGACGTGTAGTAATTGGATGAGCCACTTTATCAATCCGGCTCAATGTCTCTTTGCAAATATATGCAGTCCACTCTTTTGGGAAATCACCTTCTATGCTCATGAAAGATACAAATTCCTTCATGCCTATAGCATGTCAAATAATACTATATAACTAGTGGGGCCTTGGCGGCGCGTTACATGCGCCCCAGTTTGCCTACGATTACGTTGATGCAGGTTATTCCAAGCTCCATACGTCATTTTTTACTTCCGTATCTCCCATGAGATCTCCAGTCCTTCCTCCGATAACCCAGATTTTATTTTTGAATACTACCGCCTGGAACTGGTCCCTTCCTTCAAATTTTACAGGTGAATTCAATTCTGTCCAGTTTGCGCCATCCTCTGAGTACCAGGTATCATTACCCAGAGATTGTCCATCAGTCAGACCGCCGATAATCCATATTTTATTGTCAAACACGACTGATTGTGCACAATGGCGTTTAGCAAATTTACCATAGGATGTTGACTGAACCCAGTCCGAGCCGTCGAAGGAGTTCCAGACATCATTGGTGTTTGACCCTCCCTGTCCTGAGATTAGCCATATTTTATCGTTAAAGGCAACACTGCAATAATCGGCTCTTTTGGAAAAACTGGCATCCGTAGATACCATTGTCCAATTGACGCCATCCTTCGAACATACCACATCATTGAAAAATGTTATATTCCAGCCCCCGAACATCCAGATAGTGTCATCGAATACCAAAGCATCCTTACCAAAGCGGCTTAGGAAATCACCGGAAGGATTGACTTTTGACCATTCGATACCATCGGCGGAGTTCCATATCTCGCTTATATAGCCATTACCAGTATCCTGCTGTGTTATAAACCAGATTCTGTCATCAAACACAAAGGAAGTGCCTCCGCTACTTTCAGGATAGCCTCCATCCCGTGTCGCTTCCACCCAGTTCAATCCGTCGGAGGAGTACCATACATCCCTCAACAGCTCTGAAGTACTATTACCTCCTCCGAATACCCAGATCTTATCTTTAAACACAACAGCCTGATGATTCATCCTCGCCGGAAATGCAGCAGCCGGGGTGATTTGTCTCCATACGCCATTCGCTTGCCCGCCTTCTGTTATTGTCCCGTTGCTTTTTGTTTGAACCGTACTATTTGTCTCTTGCGTTGAACGTACGGAGTTTGTGCCGGTATTCCCCAAGGAACACCCTGCCAGGGCGAATATGAAAACCGCAACAAACAGTAAACACGCTTTTTTTGATCTCACTTATATGTCACACTCCTTTATATGACACATTTTACATTAAATATTGACCGCCATTCTTCCTGAAATGGCAGCCGGAAGTCACAAAAAACCAGAGTATGCGCCCTGGTCTAAAAATTACGTATGTCTGTCCACTTGACCATCCCTATTTATTTATGCCTTAGGTTAATTAATGGGTATTTCGACATGTATATTGAACCCGCATTCATCACTCGAGCCATATGCCAAACTGCCTTTTAAATCATTCACCCTTCCTTCCATGCCAGACAACCCGAAGCCCTTTTTAATGTCCTTGCAGCCTGTACCGTCATCTACTATATACAGTTTGATCATTTCATCGGAAAATTTAAGTATGACGGTTATGTTTTTGGCCTTCCCATGGCGGAAGGAATTGGTAAAGGCCTCCTGACACACTCTATATATTGCTTCGGCATTAGATTTGCCTAAATTTTCACATTCCTGTCCGTAAACTGAAAAATCAATTCTTATGCCCAGATGCTCAAAGCCGGAAATCATTTGTTTTATTTTATCGGTCAGGCTTCCGGTACTCTGCTCAATAGCGGAAAGCCCTTTTGTGGAATAATCGACCTGTTCCAGTCCGTTCCTTGCAATATCCAACATCTGGCCAATTTTCCGTCTCACACTTCCGGGTTCGACTTCAACTGTTATATTGAACGCTTCAAGCAAATAAACAAGCATTGTCATTGAATGGCCTATTGAATCATGAATGTCTCTGGTTACTCTGTTTCTTTCTTTTACTGCAGCCAGTTCCCCAACTACCAATGTATATTCCATCAACTGCCTATTTGCTGATCCAAGCTCTGAACACTTGCTGTCCAATTCGGCCAAAAGGTTTTTATAATCGGTAACATCGTAAAATGTTAATATGCTTCCTACAATTTCTCCGTTTTTCAAGCTGACCGGATCGGCATTAACCGAAAAACACCTTGGAACAGGCTTGTTAATATATAATTCGCCTGTGTGCTTCGTTTCAGGATTGTTTTGAATGGCATCCAGCAGCTCTAAAGTTAATTTATCGCCAGCAGTATCTGGTTTCAGTTTTGAAATAAACTCTCCAAATCCGTAATACTTCCTGGTGTCTGCATATCTCCCGAAGGTCCTGTTGAAAGAGGAATTACAGTTCAGCATCCTTCCGGATATGTCGATTACAAGAATACCCTCCTGCATGCTTTGGAATGCTTTTTGCAATGCTACCGGCACTATATCCATAAACCTGTACTTGAAGGTTGCGAACGTTATAATCAGCGATGAAACAGTGAAACCTGCAGCCGCGGAATTTATATGAATCAGATAGACAAAAACCGTTTTGTATAGTCCTTGATACTCCATATTTGTGTATGCTTCGATCATTATCAGAATCAATGGAATAAATATGGCGAAAACGAGAAGCACAGCCTGCTTTCTTATATTCCCCTTCTTTGTTGCGGCATAATTGAGCAGTACTGCAATTCCTGCAACCATATAAGTTAACAATATTACTGTTGTAAATAAGAAAACATCCTTAACTGTTTCATTATGCGAATAATAAGTCCATCTTCTAAACATGGCGAATATGAAATATATGACAGATAACAAAATTAAAACAGGTACCAGCCGCTTGTTCTGGGATATCTTACTGCTGGTATAGTGCAGGCAAAATATAAGCCAGGCTGTTCCTGTAAAACATATGGTCAGATTCTGTACCCCCATGCATCCTAAAAAATGAGGGATTACATTATTTATGCCGAAGCCGGTCAATGTTTTATGGATAACATTTGGAAGAGGCCATAAGAACACTGTAAACATATAGAAAAGAAAGCTGTACAGCATGGAACTCTTCTTTACTTTTATTAGGAAGTAGAAAAATATGGCAAATGACAGTAAAGATGATATTAAAGACAGAGTAGTAGACAAATCCAAAAAATCCTTCAAAATAGACCTCTATATTACAAATCCTTGGATCACATTATTCATAGGAATATTTTATCATCTTTTTACTATATTTCAATATTCGTCAGCCGACCTTCCTTGGATTGTCACCCGGGAGTCATAAAATAAACCACCCATATGCTAATAATCATATACTTCCAAATATAATACCTAAATGATAATATGTTGAATATATCTGTCTTTGTGATGGGAAGCGCATGGAGGTTGACATGATACGTTTGCTTTTGGCGGATGACGAAGCAATCCTGCAGGATAGCCTGAAGCTGATACTTGAACAGGATAGGGATATTGAAGTAACAGACTGTGTGGAAAACGGCTTCAAAGCTCTTGAATCATGCAGGCTACGCAAGCCGGATATCGTTTTGATGGATATAGTGATGCCTGTCTGTGACGGTGTTGAGGGGACAAGGCTTATAAAAAGTGAATTCCCCGATGTGAAGGTGATTATCCTGACCACCTTTAACGATGACGAAAATGTAACCAAAGCCTTGATGAATGGAGCAGACGGTTATTTGTTAAAGCTCCTTAAAACTAATGAACTAATATCTTCAATAAAAAACTCGATGTACAATATAAGTACCATTCATTCGCATACTTTGAAAACAATTATAAACCAAATTGATACTAAAAATCATGCTGTCGGCTTAGCGGATTTCAAAATATTGAATCCGCTAACAGACCGGGAGATAGAAATAATAAACCTGGTTGTAGATGGAAAGAGCAATCGCGAAATAGCTGCTACGTTATACATTTCGGAGGGAAGTATTAAAAATTCGATCACCACGATGCTTCAAAAGCTTAAATTGAAGGATCGTACACAGCTTGCAGTCTTCGCAATAAGAAATAATATAGTATAATTTCATCATACTTGGCGGCGGGGTATTTTTCTGTTAAGCAGCGACTTTTGTACTTTCCGGTACTTATTCGCGCAAAAACAAAACTGACATTGTCTAAAAAACGATGCCAGTCGGGTTCAGTATTTCATTTACGCAATTGATTGAGATGTCCATCAAGTCCAGTTACAACATACGATAATACTGCTTATTTAGTGATTGCTATTGATATAGCATTACCATCGTCATCCTGTATTTCTACAGTAGTAATTGGATGCGCCACCTCATCAATCCGGCTCAATGTTTCTTTGCAAATATATGCAATCCACTCTTTTGGGAAATCACCTTCTATGCTTATGACTATATTATCCGTGATATCACATCCGATTTGCTTTCTTGCATCCTGAATATTCCGTATTATATCACGGGCAAGTCCTTCATGCTTCAACTCATCTGTCACTGTCAGATCAAGAGATACTACTATGCCCTGATTGCTTGCGACATGCATGCCATCCTTTGCATGGTAGGTAACAAGTATAATGCTTGAATCAAAGCTTTCTTTTATGCCATCTACCGTTAATAATACTTCTTTATCATGGAGCTCAAACTTCCCGCTCTTTACGGCTTTAATTATCTCAGGAATCCTCTGTGGATATTTATCCCGAATTTCATTAAAGTTAGGGTCATATTTAATTGATGTTATGTCACTGACATCTTTAAGGACATCAACCTCTTTAACATTAAGTTCTTCAGAGATAATTCCCTTGAACTCTGATACAATTGCATTCAGCTCATTATTTGCAAGTGCGACCTTCAGTACACCTAGTGGCTGACGATTCTTAATCCGATTCTTATTTCGGATGGACCTTGCCAGATATATAACATTCTGAACAAGATCTACCTTTTGGAGCAAATCATCATCTTTAAACGACTCGGATATTTCCGGCCAATCTGTAAGATGAACTGAATATTCGCCAGTTAATGTCTTATAAAGCTTTTCAGCGAGAATCGGAGCAACCGGTGCAAACAATTTTACCGTGTTCACAAGAACATAATAAAGTGTCTCATATCCATTCATTTTGTCCTTCGATATCCCGCTGCCCCAAAATCTTCTTCTTGAACGCCTTATATACCAATTTGTAAGTCCATCAACCAATGATACAAGTTTATCTACATATTGATTTACCAGATATGCATCCATACTATTAGTAATTGTTTTTGTGGTATCATACAATTTTGCAAGTATCCATTTGTCCAGTTGATTATCAGAGTCGGGTTCCTTTAATTCTTTCGGGCAAAATTCATCAATGCTGGCATATGATATATAGAAATTACATGCATTCCAGTACGGTAAAAGAAGCTGCTGATATGAATCCTGTATTCCGTCCTCATCGAAAAGTAAATCCCCAATTAACATAGCATTGGTTTGGTATAAATATAATCTAAATGCATCTGTCCCGAATTTTTTCATTAGTTCCATAGGATCAGTATAATTTTTTGATGACTTTGATAACTTTTTCCCATCTTTAGCCAATATGGTACCATGGACAATACAATTCTTAAAAGCAGGCTTATCAAATAAAGCTACTGCAAGAACATGCAAATAATAAAACCAACATCTTATTTGCCCGGTATACTCAACAATAAAGTCACTCGGAAAATGAGATTCGAACCACTCTTTATTTTCGAATGGGTAATGCTTTTGTGCAAAAGGAACTGATCCGCTTTCGAACCAGCAGTCAAGCACTTCCGGTATACGCTTCATTATGCCGCCGCAGCATTTACATTTGAAAGTCACTTTATCCATATACTGCCTATGCAGGTCTGTTAATTGAATGCCGCTAGCTTGATAAATTTCATCAATGCTGCCTAAAACAACCCGTTCCTGGCATGATTCACATTCCCAAATAGGTATCGGTGTACTCCAGTATCTATTTCTTGATATATTCCAGTCACGTGCATTTGCCAGCCAATTCCCAAAACGACCATGCTTTACTGTTTCAGGTATCCAGTTAATATCTTCGTTTAGTTCAACTAAACGGTCTTTTATCTTCTCAATATTGAAATACCAGGCATCCATTGCCTTATAAATCAATGGGCGTTTACATCTCCAGCAATGAGGATAATTGTGTTCAATTGTTCCGTCTGCAACCGCTTTTCCATTATCATAAAGGTAGCGGATTATTATTGGATTCATGTCAATAACATTCTTATCACCATCATGTGTATAAAAATCTGTAACTC
>DATALQ010000011.1:0-60168 GCA_036260935.1 Clostridia bacterium | reverse complement strand
TCAAACCCGATTGTATAAGCGGGACTCGTCGAAGGCAGGCTGTAGAAGGTTTTGCCGTCGGCAGCAACGCCGCGCTTTTCGACATAACGCTTGTAAAGCCTTCCGGCAGGCCCTCCATTGAAACAAACACTAATAATATTGGGGTAACTCTTGAATAGCCAGGCGAAATCATTAGGCACGGGATCCCTTATGTCGCTGTCGCTGCTGCCTTCCCGCTCACAGGCCATCAGAACGTCCCAAACGGCTATGTGGTGGGCCAGCAGGAACTTTTTCCGTCGGTCGTAATCCTCGTCGATTGGTTCGCCGAAAAGAGAATATATTATCCTCCAGAAATTATTCTGCATGTTTCCGTAGTACTGCTGCCGCTTCAGCGATATGACGCCAGGCATCGTCCCGAGTATCAGGAGCTTGCAGTTTTCATCCACTATGGGTTCAAATGAGTATATCGGCATCCGCCGTACTCCCTTCCGACCCCGGTTTCAAATCTGCTTTCTTTTCTAGCCCTGCTTCCGGCTGCTCCGCTTCTGACCTTAGCCCCGTCTCTGCTTCAGGCTTTATCCCTACTTCTACTTCTACTTCTACTTCCGCTTCCTTATCAAGCTCAGCTTCCGCTGTATCCCCTGCCAGCAAAGTCTCATTTACCGCCTTCCATACCTCGTCCCTGCCCTGTTTCGTTTCGGACGAATATGCCAACAGACGCTCATCCGCAAGCCCAAGAACCTTCTTTATGTCCTGCAGCCGCCCGTGGATCTGCCCGCGCGAAATCTTATCGGCTTTTGTGGCTACTATGAGGCACGAGGCGCCCTGTTCCTTTATCCAGCGGTACATCATCCTGTCGTCCTCCGTGGGCGAATGCCGTATATCGACCAGCAGCAATACCATTTTCAGCTGTCTTCTTGAATTGAGATAGGTCTCGATCATGGCGCCCCATGCTGCCTTTTCTTCCTTCGAAACCCTTGCAAAGCCATAACCGGGCAGGTCTACGAAGTACAGACGGTCATCGACGTTGTAGAAATTGATGCCCCTCGTTTTACCGGGCTCGGACGACACTCTCGCCAGGCTCTTCCTGTTCAGCAGCGTATTCACGATAGAAGATTTCCCCACATTCGAACGTCCCGCCAGGGCGACCTCGGGTATCAGGCCTGTGGGGTACTGGGAGGGCTTGACAGCTGTCAGTTCATATCTCGCTTTGTTAAGATCCACTATGTATTCTCCTTTTCATTCACGGACAAGTATATTAATATTATACTAAAGATAAAGCAAAAAAATCAGGAGTATATGATGGATTGCAGAAAAACCATCGCAATTTCTATCCAGAACCTGCTCGATTACGCCATGCAGGCCGGAGACCTTACCACCGGGGCCCGGTTTCCGTCGAGAGCGGTCGAGGGTACGAGAGGTCATGCCGCTGTCAGGAAGGCGCTCAAGGAATCGCTGTCGGACAGTGACGTATATGAAGCCGAAGTACCGATATCTTTCAGGCTTGAGGGCAATACTGCGGACCTCGAGGTAAACGGCCGCATTGACGGAGTTTTGAAGGATGCCTCCGGTATAACGATACATGAGATTAAGACAACGCTCCTGCAACTGGACGACATAGAGCACGATCATAACCCGCAGCACTGGGCACAGGCCAAAAGCTACGCCTATATGTTCGCTTCGCAATACGGGCTGGACTATATTACGGTCAGGCTAACATATTATCAGCTTGACGAGAAGCTGGAAAAATCGTTTGTCGATTTTTACAGCATCGATGCGCTCGAAGAATTCTTCCTTCCGATGGTCAGGGAGTTTCTTGACTGGCAGGAGATGGTACTGGGTTGGACCGATAAACGTGACAAGTCTATCGGAACCCTTGACTTCCCTTACCCGGAATTCAGGCAGGGGCAACGGGAATTAACCGATTCTGTCCATAATGCTATAGAAAACCGTGAATTATTATTTGCCCAGGCCCCTACCGGAACCGGAAAAACGATAGCAACCCTTTTCCCGGCCATAAAAGCACTCGGAGAGGGTCTGGTCTCAAGGGTTTTTTATCTTACGGCAAAGACCACGACGCGGGCGCTTGCCGAAAAAGCTCTCGACGATATGCGCAAAAAGGGCTTATCCATCAGGTCCGTTACGCTGACGGCAAAGGAGAAGATCTGTCTTAGTCCTGGACAGGCATGCGGCCCGGACACCTGCGAATATGCCGCCAACTACTACGGCAAGCTTAAGAAGGCGATGACCGAGACTCTGCCGGAAGAAGCGCTTGACAGATATACTATAGAAACTGCGGCGAAAAAGCACACGATCTGCCCGTTCGAATTCTCGCTCGACCTGGCTTTGTGGTGCGATGCGATAATCTGTGACTACAATTATCTCTTCGATCCGAGGGTCTACCTCAAGCGCTTTTTCACACAGCGCGGCGATTACTGCTTCCTGATCGACGAGGCGCACAACCTGGTCGACCGCGCGCGTGACATGTATTCGTCCGAGCTCTCCAAGAGAGCATTCTTCGAACTCAAACAAAGCTCCAAGCTCGAACTTCCCAAGATCATCGACATATGCAACCGAATCTACAAATACTTTCTGGACACCGCGAAAAACCTGGCGAAAGAGGATGATGAAGAAAGCAAGGCTTTTTACAAGGTACGCCGGATATGCCCGGAAGACCTTTACAAGCTTCTGGAGCGTTTCACGGGGATACTCGAGGACTGGCTCTCGCGCAATCCCCCTGTCTCCTTCATGGAGCTGCTGCTCGATACTTACTACGACAGCCTTCTCTTTATGAAAATAACCGAGCTTTATGACGAACGCTATGTTACGGTCTTTGATAAATCCGCGAGGGATTTCAAGATAAAGCTCTTTTGCGCCGATCCTTCGAAATTGCTGCGCGAAGCCATGAACAAGGGACGCTCTTCCGTTTTGTTTTCAGCTACGCTGTCCCCGATGAATTACTTCACATGGATGCTCGGCGGAGGCAGCGACGCGCGTTTTCTCGACATACCTTCGCCGTTCCCGAAAGAGAACCTCTGCGTGTATGTAGACGATTTTATATCGACAAAATACAAGACGCGCCATACTTCATACGATGATATCGCCAGAGTCGTGCTTGAGACTGCAACGGCCAAAACAGGCAATTACATGGCCTTTTTCCCGTCCTTTGAATACCTGAACGAGGTTTACTACAGATTCATGGGGATCAAATCGGGCATCCGCACGCTTTACCAGGCCCCGGGTATGTCGGAAGCCGCAAGGCAGGAATTCCTTAACGAGTTCGAAAGTATCGGCGAAACGAGCCTCGTAGGTTTTGTAGTGATGGGAGGCGTTTTCGGCGAAGGTATTGACCTGACAGGCGACAGGCTATCAGGCGCTATCATAGTAGGCGTCGGGCTGCCGCAGGTCTGCAACGAAAGAAATATTCTGAAAAGGTACTTCGACGAACAACTCGGGACAGGCTTCGACTACGCATACACTTATCCCGGGATCAACCGCGTACTGCAGGCTGCGGGCCGCGTCATACGGACTGAAAACGACATGGGTGTGGTCATTCTGCTCGATGAGCGCTTTTCCTACCAGAATTACCGCGATCTGCTGCCGTCACAATGGAGCCCGATTGCGCGCGCCTCCGACGGCTGCAGCCTTACGGAGGTACTGCAGGACTTCTGGGGGTGACACAGGAGCTACCGATCCGAGCTCTGGAAATATAAGTTACTATGGCTTTCTCGCCAAATATAAAACTATTGTGTCATAAATAGTTATGTTATTGTCAAAGCTCAAAACAGCGTCTCTGACGCCTGTAAAAAACTTTGACTTATATGGCTCCTGTAGAGTCAGATGAGGAGCATGAGTACTTATATATGAGACATACTCGTAAGCGTTGAGTTTTCTTTTTTTGTGATAATTCCGGCATTCGAAATCGACAAAGCCATAATGTACAACATTTTTATAATCCAACTTGCATGTATATTCTGTTTCCGGATGGAAAAATTCGGCGTATATTTCCTGTATCTTCTGGTACAAAGGTTCATTGGCGCTTTTTTCATCCGAATGTGTCATAAACATCTCCAATGCCCCGCCGCTTTTGAGAATATCATAAACTTTAGGGAATCCGATTTCTTCAGGTATCCACTGAATTGTCGCAGCCGAATATACGAGGTCGAATTTATTCCGTCCAAAGTCATACGTTTCAAAGTCAGCGTTTACGATTTGAAAATTATCATATGTACTGAATTTATTTCTTGTATACTCTGCAAGATGTTCGCCGAGTTCTATCGCCAAATACGAACAGCCGGTTTTCAAGATCGGTTCGGTGGCCTGACCGGTTCCGGGACCGATTTCAAGGGCTGTCTTGCCGGGCCCGAGCTTTGAGTAATCAATAACGTCTGCGAAAAGCTCGTCGCAATATCGGGTTCTCCATTTGTCAAATTCTTCGGGAATGTCGTCGAAGATCTTTCTAAAATCCATAAAATCCCCTTTCTCAGGCAGCTTCTATAAATCATCTTTGGCTAAACTCACGATCAAATATTTTCGCCTGCTCTCGATTCAAATCATCATTATAAATAGGTGACTCAAAAAACCTGCCGGTTACATTTGAAAGATAATCTTTCTTGAGTTCCATTGCCATGAAAGCAGGATAATTTTCTCCGTCACACGTGGTAATTCCAAATTCTTTAGCCTCTTTAAAACCGAATCGCGGGTAGTATTCCGGGTGTCCGAAAAAGAGTATTGCACCATAGGCCAATTCTCTTGCCTGCGCAATGGAATATTTCATAAGCGCACTGCCTACACCCTTTTTCTGAAACTCCGGCAATACGCTTAGCGGGCCGAAGTTTAAAACATCGATCCTGCTATTATCAGGCTGCAAAATATATGCATGACTGTATATGACATGTCCGATAATTTTCCTATCAAGCTCTGCGACAAAGTCCAGTTCCCGGATACCGCCTTTTTCACGCAGCATGTGAACCATGTAATGCTCCATGCAGCATCCTATTTTTGAGCTGGCAATTCTTTCAGGATATGAAAATGCCGCTTTTGTCACTTCTTCAACATGGCGGTAATCTTCCGGCTCTTCCAGTCTTATAACAATATTATTCATTTGCAGCTCTCAACCTATCCCGTCTTTGACATATATGGTTGACCATTTACAGTAGTACAAGCATTTCAAACAGCATTCACAACGAAAGACATCAACCAGCATATTACGATTGCCGTAAGATTTTTAATTAGAAATTTGTCTTGCATATATTAAGCTTTACTCCTCGATCAGAAGCTATATAATACGTAATGCTTATTTTTTATGTAAGCTCTTTTGGAAGCATTTACCTGATAGATTCATCTTAAGACAGCCGTGGACAGGGCGCAATATATTATTCAATTATAGTGATAAGTTCCACCTTTCGTTCTGCAATGTCTTGCAGGCATATTGGATTGTATCACCAAGATTCCTAATCCACGTTCGGTTTTCAACGGATTCTGCCAACATTGGGTTTTGCCGCAAAAAAATCGCTTTATTCAGTACTTTCGTCCATTCATAAGAATAGTTTTCCAACATCCATTTCGCAGCATTGGTTTTCCCAGTGATATTTCTTGTCTTAAGCCAATAAATTGATTGACATATCAGAAATAGCCAGTCTATAGAATGAACATTATCATTTACTGTCCGTGCATATGTTTTAACCGTTTCTATCATAGAGTCAACCTTAGCCAGCATTTCCTTATCCTCAGGGTATGGCAGCTCTTTTCTCAAATCATAGCCATATATCAGGTAACCATTATCTATAAGTCCCCTTAACGAAAATCCGGATAGATTATACCTGTTATTCAGCTTTTCACTTTTGGTGCCCCAATAAATTACATTAGAAACGGTATCGTTTTTTATTGCCTTTTGGGATATTATTTCGCCTTCGAGAACTGATAAGTATGGGCTTCCAGACGCCTTAAGCTCAGCTCTCAGTAATGAAAAAGAGCTAAAGGTTTCTGCTGTTATTGAGTCTTTCGCTAATAGAAAGAAATCCAGGTCACTGTACCCGCAATGAAAATCTCCATAGACTGCCGAGCCGTAGCAATAAGCCGAAAGCAAACTGCCCTTCAAAAGAATATCCGCTCTTTTGACAAATTCGTTCAGAGACTTAATTATTTCTGCATCCACCGCTTAACATCCTATAATGATAAATCCCGCATTTCAGTAATTATCTCCCATATTTAATATCATTCTACTATTGCATATTTGATTCGTCAACCAAATCTACCCTATATGTGCAGGGGTGTGGGGGTGTGGGGGTGTGGGGGTGTGGGACTCCACGCAGATAGATTGTTTGGTTTTTCAAGTTTGGGGCACAAATTCAGACATATTCATGTTATTAAATGAGTTTGGGGGTGATTTAGGCGTCATAAATGTCCAAAGTCCAGGATTTTGTTAACCAATTTGTCCCTTAGTTGCCCCAAACTTGAAATTCCAAACAAAACGAATCGAAATTGCTGCCTGGATACAGTTTGACAACAGGGCTATTGGAAAAGTATCGGGTGGATATACTCCAAAGCAGGTACTTAGAATTTTTTAGTTAATGGTGAAACGCATGATTTTGAACCTATGCTAAAGCTACATGCTAAAACTACATGCGTAAGACTCCGCCTATAAACTGCCTGGTAAAAGGATTAAAATAAAGAATTGCCGGACCCTATAAATCATCCATATCAGTTTTCATTTCAACCTTTACTGCATACCCGTCATACTCCTTCAAAGTATGTTTAGGCTAGACGAAACTAATTATTTTCTGAAGACTTCTATCGCTCCTGTTTATCAACAGGTATCCATATTTCATAATACCTTTTGTTCTTTTCTGATTTTGGTAAAAGATGATATACCTCTATTTCACAATCCCTTATCTGAGTATATCCCGAGTCATTAAGCCAAGAGTCGAATATAAGTTCACGCAATTTCGGTAATTCATCTCCTGCAAAGCCTCCGAAGCCTGTTCTAAACACTGCATATTTTCCGTTTTCGATCATAACCTCATCTAGCTGTCCATCCGGGACATCCTCTTGCGGCTTGGCTATCCAATATGTACCGTTATCCCAAATGCCGTACCAGATCCCGGGGATCGTAGCGCACACCTTATTCTGAACATCCTCATGGTGGTCAGCCCACATGATATGCTCCTGAGGGAACCGTTCAGCCGCTTTGCAGGTAAATTTTTTACCTAGACCTCTTAAAACTATTCTTTTGGTGTCAACAATTCTAAAATCCATTTCCTTTGCTCCTATAATTGAAATGTGAAATGAAATTGGGGGGTATATTTTTAACGGATTTTCGGGCAACCGCGCACTTCTGGGAGTTATGCCATGCTGTTTGACAAAGGCCTTTGTGAAAGCATCAGCACTATCGAAATTGTACTTTACAGCAATGTCTATGACTTTACTATTCGTATTCCGAAGTTCGTATGCTGCAAGTGTTAATCTTCTATGCCTGATATATTCATTCAATGTCATAGAGGTCATATAACTAAAAAAGCGATTAAAACCATCTGGTGTGCATAGTGCAATTCTTGACACTTCATTTACAGAAATATCATCACACAAATGCTTTTCAACATATTCGATTGCATCGTTGAGCCGTTTTAACACATCCACCACTTTAACCTCCCGATATCAATTGTAACAGGAGACGATATAAAAAATCCGACTTAATCAAGTCGGATTTTTCAGCATTCAAACAGATGCGTACAATTTCACTGAAAGGCCCACGGTATCCCTCATTCAAGCGTCAGCTCCACAGGGCAGTGATCCGACCCCATTACCTCCGGGCGTATGTCCGCGCCCTGCAAACGGCACTTCAGTCTCTCCGAGACACAGAAATAGTCGATACGCCAGCCTACATTCTTCTCGCGGGCGTTGAACATGTAGGACCACCAGGTATAAGCATTCTCCCTGTCGGGATAAAAGTAACGGAAGGTATCGATAAAGCCGGCTTCCAGGAGCTCCGTGAATTTAGCGCGTTCTTCATCGGAAAAGCCTGCGCTGTGGTGATTCGAAGACGGGTTTTTGATATCTATCTCCTTATGGGCAACGTTCATATCTCCGCAGACTATAACCGGCTTGGTGCAGTCAAGCTTCTTCAGATAGCAGCGGAAAGCGTCCTCCCACGTCATACGATAAGGCAGGCGCTCCAACTCTCTTTTGGAATTAGGAGTATATACGGTCACAAGATAGTAATCCTCAAATTCCAGCGTTATTACCCTGCCTTCATTGTCGTGTTCCTCAATGCCAATCCCATACGCGACAGCGAGCGGTTCCTTTTTGGAAAAAACGGCTGTGCCTGCGTAGCCCTTCTTCTTTGCATGGTTCCAGAATTGAAAATACCCGTTTAGTTCCAGTTCATACTTCGGATCCGAGAGCTTTGTCTCCTGAAGGCAGAAAATATCGGCGTCCATATTGTTGAAAAAGTCCATAAAGCCCTTACCTATGCAGGCTCTCAATCCATTCACATTCCACGAGACCAATTTAATCATTTCTAGTACCTCATATTATTTTTTCTATTAGTAACAACAGAACAAGCAAGTTTACCTGAAATTATTATTCGCCTGTTCCATTGCATCTTTTTGATTCGCATTGGCAGCTATCTGCCAGTACTTATATTCTACCTTGTTTTTGAGCAGTTGTGTACTATGCTTTTTGTAAGCCGACAAAAGAATAGCGGCAAGTATCAGCAGGCAGCCCACAAGCGCACCGACACCGTCCAGCCTCTCGCCCAGCAGCACATAAGCGAAGATTGCGGCCGCAACAGGTTCCAAAGTATAGATCACAGTAGCCTTTTCAGGCCTGATGAACTTTATGGCGCTCGACTGAACAAGTATCGTCGTAACGGAGATCAGTATTCCAAGTACCAAAACAGCTGCAGTTACGATGCCAATTCCGCCAAAGTCAGGTAGCTTCCCGCCATAAAAAACTGCCAGCCCGAAAAACGCCAGTGTACCCGTAACATGCTGCATGAATGTGAATTGCGCGGGGTCGGTCCTGCCTGTAAAAAGCTTCAGCGACGCCAGGTACAGCGAGAAGAAGAACGCGTTGCCCAGTGCGAACAGGTCGCCGGTATTAAAGCCAAAGCTCGTGAAATCGCAGGTGAGCAGCAATACACCGGATACCGCTGTCATCGCGCTTATTGTCGCCCGCCATCCAGGCAGCTTCCTCTCGGCGACAGCCATTATGAGAGGGGTGAGCACAACCGACAGCTGTACTATGAAGGCAGTATTTGAGCTGCTGGTGCCGCTAAGTGCAAGCATGCAGAAAATATTGCTGAGGACCGAAAGCAAGCCTATACAGAAACCTGCTGCAACCGTCTTCAATCTTATTTTTCGGATTTTTCTGAAAAAGAGTACCGTTAAAAGTATCAACCCTCCGAGAAAATAGGCAAAAAGGATCGTAAAGTATGGCAGGCTGCCAAGCAGCATCTTGGACCATATGTAGGAGGAGCCCCATAAAACCGCATTCAGGAGCATGAATACCGACGCGTTGTTTTCCTTGATAATGTTCATATATCCTCATCCCCTTATGTATACTATTCTGACTTTTTGCAATATTTATGGCGAAAGTTGCTTGAAAAACTGCAAAAGGTGCGGTTGTCGTAAAAAGGCATCGGGGTATGCCCTGAGGCATATTAATAACAATACATTATCAAAGGGGGCATTGGTTTGGATCAGGATAAAGATAACGGCGGAAATGATCCCTCCGAGAACTTGATAAGTGGAATTTATCCTAATGAACAGAAAAGAGGATACCTAAACAGCGATTTTGAGTACTTTCACCTGAAGGATATGAAAAACATACAATTTGAGTATCATTATCATGATTTCAGTAAAATCATAGTATTCATTTCAGGGAACGTTACATATCTGATAGAAGGCAAGGCATACAGGCTGAAGCCCTGGGATATCCTGTTCGTAGGCAGCAGCGAGATACACAAGCCGATAATCGATCCCACCGTTCCTTATGACCGAATCGCGATATGGGTTAAGCCCGGTTTTCTTGAAAATCACAGCTGGGAAAGCGACCTGCTGACCTGCTTTCATCTGACTGCTGAACGAAATGTAAACCTTCTGAGACTTGAGCCGAATGAAACCAAATATCTGCAATCTCTGCTGTACAGGCTTGAAGAAGCCTTCAAGACTGACGGTTTCGGCTCCGGCGTGTTCAAAAACGCCATCTTTCTTCAGCTTATCGTCGTATTGACGAGAGAGTTGCTGGGGAAAAGTGGCACAAAAGAAATAAGCGACATCGTAACAGATGCGAATATACAAAAAATTCTCAATTATATAAACTCGAATATCGATAAGGACCTGTCGGTAGATACGCTTGCGGGCAGGTTTTACCTGAACAGATACCATCTGATGCATAAATTTAAGCAGCAGACGGGTTTTACAGTACACGGCTTTGTCATGCAGAAACGGCTTCTTAAGGCTGATAACCTCATTCGAAGCGGTACACCTGCCGCAAACGCCAGTGAGATGAGCGGTTTCAATGACTATTCCAATTTCGTAAGAGCCTACAAAAAACTGTTTGGCGCATCACCCAAAAAACGGTCAGGTCCATCTACCTTGCAGCAAACAGCTCATATAGATATTTGACCAGTACGAATACCATCCAGAAAAAACCCGGTATGAAGAAAATCAAAATTATCCATGCGTTTCTGTGCCTTCTGCGGTCGATTGTCCGCCCTTCTGCCTGTATATCCGGCTCTTCCTGCGGATTCTCTGCCTCCTCTGACATAGTCTCCTGCTGGTCCGGTTCCTCCTCTGATGCGGACTCCTGCGGGCCACTTTCCCCGTTCGCTTCGGGCTCTCCCTCCGGCTGGTCCGGCTCCACGCCAGCTTCCGCCATTTCAGAATCCGGCTCTATATTATCAGGAAAAGCTTCATCAAGAGAGGCTGCCCTGCTGGCATCAACTATTTCCCTGGCTTTCTCCAGCAGGTCTTCCGGCACATACAGGTCCACTCCGTAAATGGTGCCGCCCATCATAATCATAAGATAGCCGCCGGTCTCCCTGTATTTCCTCAATACCGGGATCTCGTTCGCCTTGAGCAGCGACTCAATCATATCGGCCTCCATACTGCTGCCTACCGAAAGCAAATAAGCTTCAGGACTGTTTTCTGACATGCTATCCACTCCTTTTAACGTTGTCGGCTATTGTATCATACCTGTTTTATACCGGCTTTCAGACGGTATCTTCTCAAGCTTGATTGTCTCAATCGTTGAACCTGTACAGCTGATCTTTGGTAAATACCCACTCGGGAGTTACAATCTCTTCATCGGAGCCTGCGGAGTACCACGGATCGCCATCCTGTTTGGCTGGATTTTTCAGTACATGCATATCCTGGGCCGGCATATACCCCTGTGCAAGGAGATAGCATTTTCCCCCCGTGTCCTCATTGAATGCCATATCGAGCACAATCACGCAGTGCCCCGGCGAGGCACCCTTAACGAATACATCACCGGGCTGCATATCCTCTATCGGAATATTTTTCATTTCCTTCGATAGCGAAAGCGTTCCCGCATATGCGAAGACCATGTCGAGATAGCTCCTGAAGCTTTCGTATCCGGTACCGGTGCTTCCCCCTCCGGTCCAGCCCGCCTTGTTTCCGCTGACGCTGATTCTGCGGCCCTTTATCCAGTTCGAATATTCTGCATTGAAGCCATTGGTAAAGTTAAAGTGTATTTTTTCATACAAACCTTTTCCATAGAGATATTCCGCCCTGAGGCGGATCACGGAGTCGGCGCATTGCTGGAGGTCCCTGCTGCCAACGTCGAGGTCTATGACCGCAGCGTGAACATCCCTTGGCTTTATTTCTCCGTTGTAATATACAACCTTCGAACCATCGGGCTTCAGCGGAAGGTTCCTTAGATATTCCGCGAATGAACCTTTGCCCGCATCGACTCTCAAAAAACCTTCGGGAGTCCTTATACGTTCCTGTACGATCCCGCCCTCAGGGTTTATAAGGCTGGCAGTTTCCCCGCCGGTATTCTTTTCGGCTACACTATCGGCCGAATTTACGGCTTCGTTTCCAGTTTGGTTTCCGGTTTCCCCGCCGACATTACTTCCGGCTGCATTGCCGCTATTATCGGCTGAACCGGCCACCAGGCCGTCAAATCCACCGTCAGCAGCCGTTCCTTCAGTATCGATGCCGCCGGGAACCGCAGCATCCGCAGAAATCCCATATTGCTCCGAATTTGCCGGGGATTTGTGGTTTCCGTTAAAAAGGCCTTCTTCGGCTGTATAAATTGTAATTGCGCATACAGCGAACAAAACAAGCAATTTCAATACCGGTTTTTTCATAAAAAGCCTCCTATTTTCATTTTAGTATTACATTACATAAATATCAACCCGGGTAAAGGATATCATGCGTAACCGACTGATTTAAAAAACTTGATGCGGGTAATAATACAAAAATATTGATAATAAAGGAGATTGAAATTATGAAGGCAAAAATCGACAGAGAAGGCTGCATTGCTTGTGAACTATGTGCCAATACGTGCCCGGAAGTGTTCAGAATGGCTGACGACGGACTCGCAGAGGTTTACGTGGACGAGGTCCCGAAGGATATGGAAGATACAGCGAAGGAATGTGAAGAAAACTGCCCTGTTTCGGTAATACATGTCGATTGACTATAGCCATTCGCCTGAGAATTGATGTATACTGAAGAATATCATTCTACTTGGGGAGCGGCGACATCGATTGAAAAAAGATAAGTTATTTTACTGGAAGCTGTTTTTATCCACCTTTACCTTGAGCGCATTCACAATCGGAGGAGGATATGTAATCGTGCCGCTTATGCAGAAGCGGTTCGTTAAGGAACTCAAATGGATAGATGAAGAGGAGATGCTCGACCTTGTCGCCATAGGGCAATCGGCGCCCGGACCGATAGCGATAAACACGTCGATCCTTGTGGGATACCGTATGGCGGGGGTCCCGGGAGCGTTCCTGACAATACTCGGCACCGTCCTTCCTCCGTTGATAACCATAACCGTCATATCGTTTTTCTACATTGCCTTCCGGGACAATCTATATGTAAAGGCCCTTATGAAAGGTATGTCAGCCGGTGTAGCCGCCGTTATCGCGGACGCAGTCATCGATATGGCGGCAAAAATTATTAAAAACAAGGCCATTCTGCCAATAGCCGTAATGGTAGTGGCATTTGCGGCAGCTGCATTTCTGAAAGTCAACATAATTTATATTCTTTTGATCTGCGGAGCGCTGGGGGCCTGGACGACTTACCGCGCGAACCGCAATTCCGGCAGCATGGGGGGACAGGGCCAATGATACTTCTTCAATTATTCTGGAGCTTCTTCGTTGTCGGCCTCTTCAGCTTCGGAGGCGGGTATGCCGCGCTTCCTCTTATACAGCATCAGGTGCTCGAGGTACATAATTGGCTGACCCCAATGGAATTTATGGATGTTTTGACCATATCGCAGATGACGCCGGGACCGATCGCCATCAACGCTTCGACTTTCGTAGGAACAAAAACGGCAGGTCTGGCAGGAGCGGTAGTCGCAACTGTTGGCTGCGTTACTCCTTCATGCATTATAGTGCTTATCCTCGCTACTCTGTATTACAAATACAAGGGTCTCAGCATGGTCCAGGGCATAATAAAAGGCCTTCGCCCGGCTGTCGTGGCGTTGATTGCTTCCGCCGGTCTCTCCATCCTGGTCACGGTATTGTTCAATCGGAAGGAATTCCCGATCAAGCCGTCAGATATCAACTGGATTGCAGCGGCATTATTTCTCGCAAGCCTGGTCCTGCTCAGGAAGTTCAAGCTGAATCCCATAACCGTCATGCTCATCGCAGGTGTCGCAGGTATTATTGTTTACGGCTTCTTAGGCCTGTAACCACCCTGAATCACCCCTGAATCATCCCGGAGGATGATTATTTTGGTTCAGCACTGACGCCGGTTTTCAGTTTATATAAAAATAAGGAACATAACGATCTAACTTGCACCAATACAGATCCCTTATTACCTGGCATTGATCTCACGACCAATACCAAGCAGTTCACAACCTGTACTGATGGTTCGTTCGACCATGCAGACTACCTACACAGCTATATACAACCGGTGGGCTGTATATAACCATTTCAGCAATCTGCAGGATCTTAGCTCGACCCTGACGGATAAGTTGGGATCCTATTACAATCAAGACTAAAGTGACTATAATAAAACCTTTCCCCACCCGGCAGAATCTTCCCGCCGACTGCATACAAGCCGCATGACCTGTATACAATCTTTGGCCGACCCATATACGCCCCGACACAGAGCATATATAGATCTTGGCTCAACCGTTACGTTCCTTACGTTATTATATTGCTCAGGTTAAGCGGTATTATTCTGCCAATTTTTTCTTCGCTGTTTTTAACTAATACGCGATAAATTATTCAGCAGCAACTCACCCTTTCTCTGCGGCAATTCACCTATCCCGCGAACTGCTACAGAATGTCGAGTTCAAGCAAGGGAAGAGTTCTCCCTGGTATACTCGAAGGGCAATCCTCCAAAAACACGGCGCCCTGCTTGATATAGAAGCCTTTTGCGTGAGGATCGGCAAAAATGAACAGCTTTGTGCAATCTCCAATATCTCTGCATTTACTTTTGACGTGATCCAACAGCATAACGCCGATCCCCTGCCTGATAAAATCCGGGTGAATGAAGAGATGTTCGAGCCAATATCCTTTTCTGACCAAGGTAAGTCCTGATAAGTGATCTTCGGGATTATACAATATTGAAGCATACCCTGCAATATACCCTGACACTTCAGCCGCATAAACTTCGTTATTATTAATATAATCCTCCAATATGGTCAGTTCATCTTCCCATATCCGGATGTACTCCTCTGGATAATTCCAGTACCTTTTGGATGCAAAGGTAAGTGCGGTAAGTATTTTACTGTCTGATGGAACAGCTTTTCTGATGGTCACATCCAAAAATTTCAAGCCTCCAATTCAATGAACAGGTAATCGTCAAACGGTTCAAACCCCAAAGCTTTATAAGCTTTGACGGCGGGCACGTTGTTTTTTCTCGCAAACAGAGCAGGTATTTTACCCCGTTCGGTTATTCTCCTGCACACCTCCGATACGACAGTTTTACCGTAACCCTTTCCCCGCTCCGACTCTTCGGTGTACACGGATCCTATCTGGCTCAGAGACCTGGTGTATGTCTGTATGTTGGCAAAAGCAACCGGCCTGCCGTCGGCAACCGCAATAACCGCATCCTCCTCGGGATCGCTGCTAAGATTTTTCAGCGCATCCTCCCGGCTTACATTTTCATGAAAGCCTATATTCCTGACCCGCACCAAAAATTCGAGCAGGCTTTCGTCGCGGGCAGCTTCAGACGCTTCCCTGAATTCCACACCTTCGGCCTTGAAAGGCCTGAGGCTCCTGTTCACAAAGTAGCAGCTCTCATTACATACCTTTATCTTCTTCGAATCCTTGACGATTTGATAGATTGGCCTCACTATCCCGGCCATACCCAGCAGGTATTCGAATTTCCTCTCCTGCATCAGACGTGCGAATAATGGTATGGCTTGCTCGGCTTCATAATGCGGTATGCAGCTTCCCAGGTTATAGAAAGGAAGTATGCCTCTAAGTCCTGTTGCGTCAAAAAAACCGAAGTAATCCGCACACCTCCTCGTAACCCCGTCATTTTCCAACCCGATCCGGGTTACATTGGCATAAAGGAAGGAAGTTTCAATATCATTTCTGCAGATATAATCCAAAACTGCCTGTTTATCCTCGTTGTTCAATAACCTGATCATGTTTTCATCGCCTCCGAATTTTGAGCCGACAGTGTCGGGCAAGTCTGCCCCTATCTATTGGTTGTTCTTTTTCTGACTGCAATTATCGGAACGGCTCTTGTGCCTGAACAGCGACAACCCGCCGAAACCGCTGATAATAGCTATATAGAAGCCGAAATCATACCACCAGCCCGAGTTCATTGTCTCATAAACGCGGATGCCCTTTCTGAACAGTCCCATAATAAGTGAAATCGGCGCTATCCAGCCGTGCCAGATCCCCCAGAAGAAGCCTGCAGGCTTATCGGCGCTATACGTTCCATCACCCGGAACACAGCCTGTCAGCAGTACAAACATCATTAAAACGGCAACACAAAGAAGAAATATCCTCTTTTTCATAACAAACACTCCTTATAATACTTTTTAACCGAAAAATGCATCTTAAATAATTCAAGTCATTGTTTCAGCCATATAAATATACGGCTATTGTTAAAAAATGTCGTGTCCCCAGCAATGTTTTACAGCGTCACCGGTTTTCAACCTGTTCCAGTATCATTGACCTGACTTTGAAACCGAATCTTTCATAAAACTCCAGTACGTTATTGCCTGCCATCATATTGACTCTCTTCCGCTTCGCACCTTTTTCATCCATCCAGGCCAGCGAGCTCTTCATAAGCTGTTCACCGATTCCGAGTCCCCTGTAAGCTCCATCCACGAACAGTGATTCCACTTCACCGGTAAGGTCACTGCCCACCGAGCTGATACAATAACCCACAGCCCTGTCCGCACCTCCTGTTTTGGCCAGTTCTATCATGTATGCGGTGCGATCCGCATTTTTAGTAAAATCTTCAGCTCTATCTTCAAAGCTGCGTGCTTTTATGCTTTTGGAGAAATAGTCGGAAATCACACTGTGGTGCTCTCTCAAGCCATACCAGAGAGGTCCGACCTGCGGCAGCAGCTCCAGTCCGCCTGCCGTGTAACGTATGCTCTTCGCAATATACCGCCGCGTCCATGGGCATTTGACAATGCATAGCCCACATAGCGATTCATCGATCCCGATCTTCGAGGATCTTTCTATGGCAGTACTCCTGCATTTAAAGGCGTTGTAGAATTCATCCCTGTTCCTGGCTGCCTCCCATAACTCTCCCGATACGGCGCCCGCTGGACATACATCCTTACAAATGCTGCAATTACCGCATTTCGGCAAATTGACCGGCGTACCTGCTTTCAATTCCGCGTTCGTAAGTACGCTGCTGATACGAATGGCCGAACCGAATTCCTCAGTTACGAGCAGGGCGCATTTCCCTATCCAACCCAGTCCCGCCCTCGTAGCCACCGTTTTATGCGGCAGCTCGGTACGCCAGTTACTTTCATCAACTGCCACAGTTTCACTGGTTTTTGCCAACGCTTCATACCCATTATTCTTCAGTAACCTCTCTGCATATTTGTCCAGTTCGTTCAGGCGTGTATTGATCCTGCAATATTCTTCGTAATACTCCATGGTCGGGCCGTTGGTTATGCCGGACACTATTGCTGGATCCAATGCAATGCCAATAATGATTCCATAAGGCAGCCCCTTCCTTGCCTGCTCCGAAATACCCGACATATCGGCAAATCCTACTATCGAAGCTCCTTTTTCCAACAACTTCTTTTTGATATACTCTCCGATATCCATTGAAGCACCCCCAATTGAATTACTTCCGTTTCAGATACCAAGCCGGCCCTGCCTTTTCCAAACTTTTGACGTTTTCCGTTTCTTTTATAATATGATTCTCACTTCGGTTTTCTGCCCCCGAAGATTGCTATCTCATATATTTTAAAATAGCAGTCCACATCTTCGAAACCGATGCTTCTAAGCCAATCGCACTGTGTACCGACCGGCGAAAGTATGTTTGACTCTTTGTCGGGACGGTTGTACATTTCTTTTGCGATTGCTTCCCTCGTTATAGATGTATTTTTCTTTTTGTTCATTTCGAACAGCGAATCTGTAAAAGTCTCGCTGAACAGTGAGCTTACCCATTTTGTAGGCGAAGCGACGTGTTCGAGATTTATGAACAACCCACCTTTATCCAGCAGGCCGAATATCTCACGATATATCTCCTTTTTCCTTTCATCAGGCTGGTGATGTATCGAAAGCCCCGAAACTATTACGTCGTAAGGTGCTCCTGCTCTTACCATGCCGGTCCATGCGCTGTCGCTGTAATCAAAGACGGTAAACGAAAGGTTATATTTGAATTCGTCAAGTTTCTCCCGCGCCGCCGCTATCATATATTCCGATATGTCTAGCAATACTCCCTTTGCCTCAGGGTATGCCGACAATATCACCGAAGACATGATGCCGTCGCCGCTTCCAAGGTCTAAGAACGATCTGACCGGCTTCCTGTTCATTTCGATCAGCTTCAGGACGACATCGAACTGTTCCTTTGCAAGCGGAAGGGCGCCCCTTACCCCGCTGAGGAACCTGTCTGCCAAAGCCTTCTCTTTCCATACCTTATAATTGATCCTTTCCATCACACCAACTCCCAAGTATTATTTACAACCGCCAAAAACGCTATTTCCCCTCAAAATGCAAAAACCCCGCAGGATCACTCGTAAGAGTGACTCCGCAGGGTATATCATACTGCGTGTAGGATTTTTGCATCCCTATGCTGCTTGCAGACCTATGTAAATAAAGCGCTAAGCATACTCACTTTTGAGGTATTATTTCACATTTTTACCACACTGTCAATACAGGATGCAAAATTAAGTTCCATATCGATACCGCCTTTCTTTGAAACTAATCAAATCAATTTACCGATCCCGAAGCCTGAGACATATCCGACGATCCCCAAAAACAGGGATCCCAAAATATAAATAAACGCATTCAGCTTTTCATTCTCCTGAAACAGGTTGAAACCCTCGTACATAAATGTCGAAAATGTGGTATATGCGCCCAGGAAGCCTTCGGCAGCAAACAACATGATACCGGCAGGCGGCCTGAGGCTGACCACCAGCCCTAAAAGCAAGGCTCCCGATATATTTGTCAAAAAAGTCCCGGCCGGAAAAGTCTTGTTCATTTTCTCCGTCAGGAGCTTCCCCAGCCTGTATCTTGCTATGCTTCCCAATGCTCCTCCGAAGCCTATATATAAAAGCTCCATTCATCATCACCCCGATTTGCGGTCTCTTTTTTCGATTTTCAACAACTTTGCAACGACCTCGCGTGCCAGAACGACTCCCAAATATACTGCTGCCAGGCCTAGTACGACGGATATAGTAATGTACGAAACAGCGGAAAAATAGTACCCCTTGAAAAGCAGCTCCGTTGTTTCCCTGCACAATGTCGAAAAGGTCGTATATGCCCCTAAAAAGCCTGTACCTATACCCAGTCTGATCTCGGCGTCAAATTCCCATATCTCGAAAGCAACTGTAAGCAGCAAAGCAAGTACAAAGCACCCGGAAACGTTTATAACCAGCGTGTTGAGCGGCACATTCTCATGATAGTTATATATCGGAACGCTTTTGGTCAAAAACCTCAGGATCGCGCCTAGAAAGCCGCCAATGCCGATAAAAATGTATTTTCTCATTACTCTATCTTCTCCGCCCGTAAATAAAAAACTCCTCAAATAACAGTTAAAGTTATCTGTAGGAGTCATCAGCATTTCTGCGTTTTTGGCGAACTCCATCGCCTTTTTTACATTATACGATGTTACAGAGCAAAATTCAATAGCCTCTCCCGCGCCTTTCAAGTATACGCATGAGAGTGAGCCGTTTTTTATCTCAATATCAGCTTAAGCCACCATGGGCGCTTTATCTCGACTGCATTATAAACACATAATTCATGACAGCAGAAGCATCGGATACATCTGTCGATATCCACCTCAGGTTTGCCATCCTTCATTTCGATAGCCTTTGGCGGGCAGCCTTTAGCACACATCCCGCAACTTTTGCATAAATCATGCTTGAAATATGGCTTGGCGCGCATGACCCGGTTCAGCCTTTTGGAGATGAAACGAGGCATCATAAGATCGTAGAAGTTGAAGGAGAGCTTAAGCGTCGGTATCCTGTAGTCGCTCACCGAGACGTCCCCGATCCTCTCCCCGACCACGTCCACATCCTCCGGTTCACCGCTGCACAAGCCCCTTTCCATAGACTTTCTCACAGTTGGAACCTGCTTTGGCTTCAACCCGATTATTTTAGACGCTACGACATCGAGTTCATATGGATTGGCGCTTGCAATGACCAGGCCTACCTGCTTGGGCGTGCCGTTGGTCGGTCCGTAGCCCTGCATGCCGACAATGGCGTCCATCACGGTAAGTACAGGTTTTACAAAGCTGCAGATATCGAGAAGTACATCGGCGAAATCCCCGGTGTCTTCGAACCTGAGGTGGTATTCGGCCTTGTAGCTGCCCGGTATTACGCCGAAAAGGTTCTTAACGGCTCCGCTGTACACCGTCATGGCATGAGTCTTGATTTTCGGTATGCTGATGATCTTGTCAACTTCGAGTACCGGCTTGATGGTCTTGATAGCCTTCATGAGCTTGCCCTGCGGGTACGGCACGTCGACGACGTCCGTATCGTAGTTGAGAACCGCGCCGCTCAGTTCCGCTGCTTCCTTCATCCCGCACGTCTCATAGACGGACTCGAGGGTATTCCGGTTATAGAAATGGTAACCTCCGGGGCTGTCGCCTATTATCGGGTATGCACCCGCTTCAAGCACCAGTTCGGCAAGCGCTCTGGCCAGAGCAGGGTGGGTGGTTGTGACCTTGTCGGGTTTTCTTTTGATCAGCAGGTTCACTTTGAGAAGGACTTTCTCTCCAGGCGAAACAAAGGATGAAATACCTCCGAGCAGATCAAGGGAAGACCTGACGGACTCTTTTACCCTATCATAATCATAATTTTCGCATTTTACTATCGCTACCTTACTCATACCTATCACGTCCTCAATATATAATGTCTGTCAGTAAACCCGCCATGACCGCAAAAACAATGTTAAAGGCAATATAAAGGATAAAATTCCTCAAGCCAAGAATTATCTTGACCGCACCAAGGTTGGTAATCTTGGTCGCAGGCCCCGTTATCATGAACGCTACGGCTGAGCCCGGGCTCATGCCTGCCTCGAGCCATGCCTTCAGCAGCGGTATCGTGCCTCCGCCGCAGACGTAGACAGGTATGCCCAAAGATGCGGCCATAAGTACCCCGAAGCCCTTGTTGCGGCCGAAGAAGCCCGTTATGACAGTCTTCGGGAAGTAACACTCAAATAGCGCCGCCAGCAGTATGCCTGCCAGAAAATAAGGCGCTGTTTTGAGTACGGCCCTGTTCAGGTCGCTGAAGAATTTCGCAGCAGCACCGGGAGCACAGTTTTTCTTTTTCCTTTCTTCAAAACCGTCGTAGCTGAACAACTGCCTGCCTTTGAAAAAGAACCTGACAAGCACGCCGGCAGTTATTCCGGCGGCTATGCATAAAACAAGCCTGAGCACGGCTATTCCGCTTCCCAGTGAAAACGAGAACAGAAACAGGTTTGGATTGATAAGTATGGAGCTTACCATAAAAGAGGCCAGGAGGTGTTGCGGAACCCCTTTCCTCCCCAGTGAAGCTATCAGCGGCACCGTGCCGTACATGCAGATCGGGGATGCCGCTCCCAGCAATGCGGCAGGCACGACGGCCAGCACTCCGAATTTCCTCAGGCCGGGCCTGCCGGCCAATTCGGTTATCTTCCCGGATAAAAAAACCGATATGAGCGAGCCGGCTATTGTACCGGCCGCCCAAAACGGGAATATCACCCTGAACTGAAATATGACCCAGTATGCTATTTCGGCCAGCTCATTAAGAATATTGATCAGAAGCGGAACCACCTCAAAACCTCGTATTTAAAATCTGCAGCATCAGTAATTGCAACCTTTTAAGCCCTTTTAAGCCTTCTAAGCCTTCTAAGACTTTTAGGCTTTATAAGCCTTATAAGCCTTTTAGGCCTTACACACGCCATCAAGCAGTAATGTCACTATTTAGTCTTCTAGAAGGCGCGTTCGAACTTCATCTTGATCTTTTCCAGGTCGGCGCCGACTATCTTAATGCTGCCAAGATCGGAAATCCCGAGCTTTTCATCACTGGCCAGCTTGAGATGCGGTATTTCGTCGACAGTAAAGCCCATGAAGGTCGCTGCTGCCGTGTCAAGCGCCACAGGATCCCTGCCTGCAAATACGATCTGCGAATCCACAGGGGTGTTTCTCAGCGGTCCGTAGCCTTCTCCGCCCACAATGCCGTCGATGATGAAGAAATCAGGCTTTCTTATCTTGTTGATATCTACTATGGATTCCTTCAGGCCAAGGGCATGCAGGCCGTTCTTCGAGCCCAGTCCATAAATGTTTCCGGGCGGGACTCCGTATGAATTCTTCAGGCTCAGCGATACCACAGCATCCGGCTGGAAATGCGTCTTTAGCTTGGCAACGCCGATCACCACGTCTGCGTCCATATAAATTTTAGGAATAAAAATCCCTTTGCCTGTCATGCTTTTTTCAGGCATAAGCTCATAACAGTCTTCTTCGTTCAAGGCGTTGAGATTGACAAGCTCGGCTCCATTTATCACGTCGAACTTATTCCTCTTCAGGTATGTACTGGAGAATGCGTCGCCGGCTATTGTGCCCTCTGCAATGATAACCCTTGAAGCTCCGAGGGCCTTTACCATATCGACAACCTTCTGCACTACGCGATAATCCGTGATCCGTCCGTCGGTTGCTTCGGCAAGTGTACACAAATTAGGCTTTATAACTACCGTATCGCCCTTCTTTATGATCCCGTCAATTCCCCCGGCATTTTTTACCGCTTCTTCCGTTACCTTGGCATGGTCGGTTCCCCTTCCGATACCAACGACAGGGTTGGGGTCGGGTTCGGCCACCGATTTCTGCATTACTTCCATTACATGTGCGTCAGGTGTGTTGCTGCCCGAACCATTGATGTCATCGGCTGCAACGCCCGTCGAAGCTGCCGCTCCGGCGCCGTCTGTTGCAGTTGCGGTGCTGTCACCTGCGTTCTGCGAATCTGCAGGCGTTCCGCCGGCTGCGGCGGCATCCGTGCCTGCGATACCTGTTGCCTGAGCTGCAATATCTCCGGACTCCCCGGATCTTGTCATGAAATAACCGGCCACAGCTGCCACGCACAGGATCAGAATGATGCCATAAATGATTATGCTTTTTAACTTAAGCATTTTTACATCCTCCCCGAATCAAAATTTATATAAATGCAGGTATAGACAAAATAACAGCCCAAACAAGCCAGTAAACAAAATAGCGTACCAGCCATCCGGGTTTCAATACGGCGGAAAGTGCGAACAGGTTGATAAAGTTCATGAGCATGTAGATTATCTTGAAAGTCAGCTGAAATAACGGATTCGATATATTCTGGCTGCCGAAGAACGTTGGGATTGCCTCGGTTACAGGATTGGAATAGAAGGCATTTACGATGCCCCCGAGCATATACCTTTGAAAAACGGTATCGACAATAACTCCGGCCACAAGTAAAAGGCCCAGCTTCCGAAAGCTGTCATCCACAAGCAGCGCAAGCATTTTAGGTTTGGACATATCATCCTTTATCTGCGGCATATAACCCAGTCTTACCGCATTGCTCCCGCGGCCGGATACAATCAGCAGAAGCAGCCCGGCGGCAAGGCCCGCGACAAAAGCAAAAACAAGCTGTCTGTAACCGTTCTTCCAGATAAAGCCAGGATCATTGCCCGGTACAAGCATATTGAACATAACATTGGAAACAAGAAGCGCCCCGGCGGCATAACTATTGAAACCAGCCGCCAGAAGAGCTGCGATCAGCGGAATTATCCCGTAAATGCCGAGAGGCAGGACGACCCCGGTGATCGAAAGAAATACAATGATGAGTACCCTTTTAAAAGAAAGCCTCTTCAGGCCGGAAGTGTTAAAAGCGTCGTCTAAACGGCCTTTGAAAACAATATACGCGACAATTGCCAAAAGACATCCTGCAACGAGCTGTAAGACGTTTGCCGCTGCGCTTCCGGCAATGCTGAAAAATAATGCAGGCATACTACACCTCCTGCATTAAAATATATCAGCAAACGTTTTTATAAATAAGTAGACTTTTTATGGAGATTACGGGTGTTTTTTTCGCAACCGTCGCGGTATAAAGCCGGTCTGGTGTTATCCGGCAAAGTCCAAAGACCAGATAACTCCGAACTGATCGATGACGACTGCGTGATACGATCCCCAGAAGGCCTTCTGAAGCTCGAACTGTACCTTTCCGCCTTTGCTGAGTCCGTCAAATACGCGCTTGATCTCGTCCATACTGTCCATCTGCAGCATAAGGTTGATATTGCTCGTGAATTCATTGTTTCCGCGCATTACGTCGTTCATGTGAATAATACAGTCGCTGTTGATCCAAAGCTCCGAATGCACTATTTTACCTTCGAAGCCCTTGAACATCTCATTGGCTTCACCTGTCTTCAGATTTTTAACTTCCCCGCCGAAGATTCCCTTGTAGAATTCAAGCGCCTCCCGGCAATTGTTTATTACGATACTGGGTATTATCTTTTTCATTCGGTTCAGCTCCTTTTATTAGTTGCCCCGAATACATTGATCCCCCGCTTTCCCGGCCTGCATGCTATAAAAGCTTTTCAACAACAGCTACAGCTTCATTTACATAATCATTGTCGAATTTCTCTATATCTCCGCTGTCACAGAGCTTTGCGACGGTAGTATCTATTGGCAGCCTGCCTAAAAATGTGATGCCGAGCTCCTCCGCCGTAGCCCTTGCCTTGCTTTCACCGAAAAGCTCTATCTTTTTACCGCAGTCCGGGCATATTGTATAGCTCATGTTTTCTATCAGACCCAGCACCGGGATATTCATCCTCTCAGCCATATTGTAAGCTTTTCGTACGATCATCGAGACAAGATCCTGAGGTGATGTTACAATAATTATGCCGTCGAGCGGTATCGATTGAAACACCGTAAGCGGAACATCTCCAGTTCCGGGTGGCATATCTATATACAAAACATCGAGGCCTCCCCAAATCACATCGGTCCAGAACTGCTTCACCGTGCCTGCTATGATGGGGCCGCGCCAGATCACCGGATCTTCCTCCTTTTCGATCAGAAGATTGATCGACATCATACCGATCCCGTTATGCGTTTTTGCTGGGATGATGCCAAACTCGTTGCCCTTCGCCATCCCGTTCACCCCGAATATTTTGGGGATGGAAGGACCCGTGATGTCTGCGTCGAGTATACCGACTTCATATCCCTTTCGCCTCGTCATGACAGCAAGCAGCGAGGTGACAAGCGATTTTCCCACGCCGCCCTTCCCGCTCACGACTGCTATGACTTTCCTTATATCGTTCATTTCGTTTGTGTCGGCTCTGAAATCCGGCAATTTGCTATCACACCCGTCCGCTTTTTCACACCCTGAACAATTCTGCCCACATTCACTCATAAGTATCACCCTTTCGATATCGGACTATTCCGCATCAATTACTGTCTATTGTCCATCTTTGGCCTATCTATTATCCGTTTATTTGTTCATCTATTTTCCGTCAATTACCCGTCTATGTCAGTGATCACCCTGCTGTTCCTGCCGCCATACGCCTTGTATGTTTGTTGCCGTCACCGAATCATTTGCCGGCCAGCTCCTGCAATGCAGCACCGGTTACTCTATACACGGTCCAGTCCTCCATCGGAACTGCTCCAAGCTGCCTGTAAAACCTAATCGAGGGCTCGTTCCAGTCCAGGCAGGCCCATTCGAGTCTGCCGCATTTGCGTTCGATAACGAGCTTTGCAAGAAACGAGAGAAGAGCCTTGCCGATTCCCTTTCCCCGGAATTCGGGTTTTACGAACAGATCTTCCAAATATATCCCCGGCCTCCCCAGGAACGTTGAAAAATTGTGAAAGAACAAGGCAAAGCCGGCCGGCTCGCCCGCATATTCAGCTATGGCCACTTCTGCGGCTTTCCTTACGAAAAGGGAATCCATCAGTATTTCTTCTGTTGCCACAACCTCGCCGAGCATTCTTTCATAGCCGGCAAGGCTTTTAATGAATGCCAGTATTAGGGGCACGTCTTTTTTATCCGCAAACCTTATATCGAGCTTGTTTAAACTATCGCTGCGATCCATATTCTTCCCCCTGAAAAAATTAATATTTCCTGTAATTACCCACGGTCTACAGTCTTAATATCGTATTCGACAGAGATGTCCCGTCCGTCAAAATATAGAAGGTCGCCTGAGTCATAATTCCAGATAGCTTTCAAGTGACTGGGAAACATAATACCGCCGATGTCTTTATAATCCTCACATCCAACAGACCATTTGACATTTTGGAACTTCCCGTCTGCAGAGACATTAATCCTGTCATCGGTTGTGAAATTGAGCATTCGGCCTTCAGTATCAAAAGTGAAAATTCCCTCAGCGGTTAAGCCGTAATACGAGATAATGCCCTTTGCGTGAGTGTCATCGATACTTACCCATTTTATGTAGTCCTGCAGGGCTGCGTTTGGCACCAGCAGGCTCTCTGCCAGACAGTTTACCAGACTCGACATGTTGAACTCGGGACCACTCTGGTCAAACAGCGTTATTACCTTCGCAAACATGCCCTTCATAGAACCGCCGCCGTTTTGATATGCATCGATGCCTTCAAAAGGTATGCCGTACATACTCGTGTCTATATATGCAAGCCTCTCAGGCTTATCAACAAAGTTACACTGTGTATATTTGATCTTCAGTTTAGGCTTATCAGGTGACAATATAAAATCGACGTCATTGTAATAGATCCTCACATCGGACATTTTAGGTTTGCCGATAAACCCGCAGTATATAAAATATTTCTGCACCGGCAAAGGAAGTCCTGAAATGTCCTCAGCTGTAAAAACTTCGCTCCCGGATTTTATTTTTGACAGCTGAACGCCCAATAACCCGTTGAACTCAGCCTTCATAGGAGAATAGGATATTCTGAACCATGTCAGTATGCCGGCGATAAGAACAACAAATACACCAAAGCCCCAAATCATAATGTTTCTCCCTCTTTCATACGATAGTTTCCCCATATCTGTCAGAAGCCAAATACCTCAAATAATTGCCGTGTGCAGTACCAGGCGAACTATTGGCATAGCAGTATACACACCTGTGATCGCAGGTATCGTACCTTCCAATGTCCTTGCTCGCGACGCACCCGCAGTTCTGCCGCTGCCCCCTGTCCTTCAGGTGCTTCGAGCTTTTCCCTGTCTTTGAATCAAACCCTAAAAAACCCATCAATTCCTTGTCTTGCGAGAACAATCCGATCATCAGGTCATCATCGATACATTTATTTTTTTTGATGTTATATCGACTCAGGTCGATCTCCTCGCAGCAAGTCGCCAGCTCGAGGCCCCAGCTTTTATTCATTTCATTCAGGCCGCGTGCCGCAGCATCCATCGTTTCAGGCGTGAATTCTCTGACGTTGATGCCCATGTTGAGCAGATTGCGGCTTACCTTCGCATACGAGGAAATATCCGCAAAACTTAATACAAGCTTTTTCGTATAGCCCGCTATCAGCCTGCCCACATTGTAAACCTTATCCAGCAGTCTATCCACATCGATCATATCGGTCAAAACCAGCGGGTCGAACCTCCATATGACCCTGTCCCTTCCAATAGCCTCGGACAGCCGCCTGAATGTATCCGCCCGGTTCTCGAGGCTCCTGACACCCGGCTCGAAGCCCTCATGACCGTAGTCGTTGACCGTATATGAAAAATAGTAATTGATACCCCTTTTATCCAATTCTTCAAGATACGGTACAATCGGCTCCGCATCCTTCGTCCAGAACACTATCACCCTTGCCTTTTCGAAGGATATATACTGTGGTCTCGAATTGAACGGGTTTACCCATTTGACATAGCCTTCGCTTAGCCTGTTCATAAACCAATCGGAGTAAAAAGCCGGAATATCGGTCGAGCGGCTCGCTGAAATGATTACCGGTGCGACTCCGTCTACAATGCCAACTTTGGTTTTTATAAAGACCTTTTCCCATTTGTCAGCCATGGGCATTCTCCAGTCTTCGTGCCGTGATGGCGGCTTCTGCCTGCCACTTTTACAATCCAATCCATTATATCATAGTTTATTGATTCGCCAGTTGAATGCCTGGCAAAAAAAATGTAGAATATGAATTAATTTAAACATGCAATTAAGAGAAGGAGAAGCTGATATTATGAAGGTTCGCTTTGGAATCATCGGTCTGGGCGGAATAGCAAATCGCTTCGCGTCCGTATTGAACACTGCTGAAGGCGTCGAACTGCATGCTGTGGCAGCTTCCGACGAGAAAAGAGCGGTAGAATTTGCTGAAAAGCACGGCGCAGTCAAGGCAAGCAAAAGCTACCTCGAATTGATAGGCGATAAGGATGTCGACGTTATATACATAAGTCTTACGCACAATTTTCATTACGATATGATAAAGCTTTGTCTGGAGCACGGTAAGAGCGTAATCTGCGAAAAGCCCATGGTTCTGCACCAAAAGGAAGCTGAAGAGCTCGCCTCGCTGGCCGGAGAAAGAAATGTACTTCTGATGGAAGCCATGTGGTCCAGGTTCACCCCTGCTTTTATCAAAGCCAGAGAATGGGTGAAAGGCAACAGGATAGGACAGGTAAGGCTAATAAATGCTTCATTCTGTTTCAATGTCCCATTCGATCCGAAGCACCGCCTGTATAACCCCGAATTAGCCGGCGGCAGCCTGTACGACGCGGGAGTCTACCCTATCGAATTTGCTACGGGAATAATGGGAGAAAGCCCGCTTAAAGTAACCGGCGTCGCATCGATTTGTAAAACCGGCGTCGACGATTACGCCGCTTTCAGTATGAGTTTCAGAAACGGAGCTCTGGCCTCGCTAAGCTGCGGCTTTACTGCTGCAACGAGTCAGGACGCCTATGTTTACGGAACCGAGGGGCATATTATAGTTCACAGCTTCCTTGGCTCGAGAAAATGCGAACTGCTGGACAAGAATAATAATGTGGTCGAAAGCTTTGAAACAAGCTTCGACGATGGTTTCATATTTGAAATATTGCATTTTGCCGGACTATACAGGGATAAAAAGACAGAGAGCGAGATAATACCGTTAAAGGACACCATAGCCTGTGCCGGCATATTCGACGAGCTTATGCGCCAATGGGGACTTGGCTGAAAGGCTTTTTTGCAGTAACGGGCTGCTGCAGCATCATGCCTGCATGGATCTCCACCAAAGCTTTACCCGATAAGGTTTTACTGGTCAAAGTTCTACCCGGTCGGGCTTTACTGGTCAAAACTTTACCCGACCAGGCTTTGACGGGATTTTACCATGCGCCGGTACAGCAGCCTGCCCAGCGAAAAAAGCAAATAACCCAACAGGCTTCCTGCCAGATTCAGCATCAGATCGTCTACGTCCGCAGCGCCCACGCCAAAAGCATACTGCACCGTTTCAACCATCAAGGAAATTCCGAAGGCAATCCCCAGCGTTTTATAAAACCGGGCAAGCTTCCTAAAAACCAACGGCAGGAGCAGCCCCATCGGTATGAATGCGGCAATGTTCCCGAATATATTGATAATAATCGCTCTGATATGGCCGGAAGCAAGAAACAGTCGAACGGTCGCGAAGGGAACCAGGTTCATGCTTCTGTGAAAGTAGCTGCGTCCGTAAAGGTGGCTGAAGAAGGTCAGGTAGAACAAAAAAGACAGGTAAAGTACAAATGCAATTACAACAAATATCTTAATCAATCCGGCCTTATAAGTAAATAGACGCACGATTCACCTTCTTTCTAAATCAAATTCTCGAACAACTCCCCGACATCCGCAGTCAGCCCTTCAAAAACGATGGACTCGGCTATATCACCTTTCTTAAAGATCTTTAGCAAGTCCACCGTATAGTCGACAAAATCATATATCATGACAGTTTTCTGCTTTGTGTCAATGATCCAGTATTCCCTAACGCCCGACATCATGTACGTGTTCAGCTTGTCTACCATGTCCTTGCTTCTTGTACTTTTTGACAGTATTTCGACAGTAAGAGTCGGAGTACCCATATACCGACCATTTTCATTGACGTTGCCTTCCAGATCGCAAGCCACTAATAGATCTGGCTGCATCACATCGGGCTCCTTGATATCCTTCTTCCAGAAATGTACATCAAAAGGCGCAAAAATCGGTCTGCATTTCTTATCCTTCAAGTAATCATTAAAAATTAGATACAATCTGGCCAGAAGTTCCTGATGGCCAAGGTTTGGTGATCCCAGAAGGTATATCTCTCCGTTGATGAGTTCCATCCTCAGAGTACTTTTTTCGGATATCTCCATGAATTCCTCATACGATACCTTCTTGCCGCCGTATTGGTAGTCGAGGGCATTTTCCCTGACTGTGAAATATTGCTCTATATCGGTGACATAGGGTGTAAGCCTGACGATTTTTTTGCCATTTTTAGTAATCACCACGTCGTTTTGCGTCTCAACGAAGTCGATATATTTGCCCAGATTTTTTTTGAATTCGGTAGCTGTTATTACAACTCCCTCTTTATAATTGATAAAACCCACATCGATCACCTCTGATAAGAGGATATCAAAGCGTGCGATGCAAGTCAATAATTTCGTGCGATATTTCGTATGATACTATCATTTAATTTCGTACGAAATAGTCAAATGATTTCGCAAATATTGTTCCGTGCGATCTTTTTCCATACGATCCATACAAGCCTGTATACCGCGCGTCCCTACCAGCTGCCTATGCAGATCAGACGCATTATACAATTGTCGACCGGAAACTTTTAAGAAATGTTCCACTGATGTGTCAGGTTAAGAAAACGCTGTTCCGTGATTCCTTCGCCTTGTATAAAGCCAGGTCCGCAGCTTCGATAAATTCTTCCAAAGAAATTCTTTCAGTCGGGACGACAGAATTAACGCCTGCGCTGATTGTTAAAAATTCCTTTGAAGCAGTATTTGCCGAACAAATGCCAAGTTCCTCGACAGACTTTCTGATCTGCTCGGCAAGCAGAAGCGCGCCTTCCTTTTCCATGTACGGAAGTATCAGCGCAAACTCATCTCCGCCGTATCTGGCTACGATGTCCGAAGATCGCTTTGAAAAAGTCGTCAGCATATTAGCAACCTGCTTGATGCAGTCATCTCCGACCATGTGCCCGTGATTGTCATTATATGTTTTGAAAAAGTCTATATCTATCATTATAAGCGACAGCGGAACAAAATTCCGTCTGCACCTGTTCCATTCCATTTTTATGGTCTTGTCGAACATATAACGGTTGAAGACGCCGGTCAGGCTGTCTATCTGCGATAGCTTTTCAAGCTTTTGATTAGCCTCCGCCAGCTCCTTGTTGATATGCTCCAGTTCAAGGTTTTTCTCAAGGATCAGCTTTTTGAGGTTGAAATCCTCAACCAGCTTATTATATCTCATGTACGAAACCGCCCACGAAATTAAGATAAAGGTTGTACTGTTTATATAATTTCCGTACAGGAGTCCTTCCGATTTTTGAAAATAAGGCATCAGAAACAGAAATATTGTGTGTACGCCTGCATACATGGCAAGAAAAACGGCAGGCTTGAAATACGGCGCAACCGAGATCGCCAAAACAGCTACGGAGTATACTATCACCTGGCCGCTTGACAACTGGTCCAGCAAAGAAATACCGGCGCACCAGAACAGAGCTGCGCAAGTGAACGCAACGCCGGCTGCTGTGTTTGCTTTACCATGCGCGGTAATATTTTTACCGAGTTTGATGAATATCATAAGGAATACCAGCATAATGGCCAGAAAGGCGATATACATCAAGCCATAATATAGTTCGGGCTTTTTGAACAGATCTCTGCCCTTGACGGCTAGTGAGACAGAAAGAACAAAAACTTCGATTATGACAAACGTCAATGCAGTTAGTTTCGCTCTCGATATATTTATTTTATGTACAGCTATTTCAAATTCTTCCTTGTATTTTTCCGGAACGCAAACTGAAAAAGCTCTTTTTATAGATGTGAATAATCCTGCAAACATGTACTACCTCTAATACGGCTATATATGAACGACCCTCTCCGACAGCTAGTATTTTATTACATTCATAGCAATATTTCAATATGTCAGGAACATACTGACAAGATAATACAAGGTTTTCAAAATATTGACTTTCCTCCTGAAACCAAATAGTATATTTTTATGAATATTATCGCTGCTTATTAGGTGGGGAGATGACAGGCAGAATGGACTTTTATCAAATAACTCTAAAAATCTTTAAGGCTAATTTTCGCAGGTATCTGCTGTTCTTTCTATGCAGCAGTTTTTCTGCAATGGTCTTTTTCACATTTATGACCCTGATTACAAACAAAGCTTTCATGGATCCATACAGGAACAGCGGCTACAGCAATATCATAGCTCCAAGCATAGTGACGGGTATTTTCTCCATATTCTTCACAATGTACGCGCAGGGCTCGTTTATAAAGTTCAGGAAAAAGGAATTCGGGACATTCATGGTACTCGGTATGACTACCGGGGACATACGCCGGATTATACTGCTTGAAAACGGATTTATCGGCCTTTCTTCAGTGGCAGCAGGAATGACCGCCGGCACACTGTTTTCGTGGCTGTTTTATAACGCCGTGACACAGATATCCGATATCAGGGATATCCCCTTTTCCATATCCGTAGTGAGTTATGTGTATACGACCGCATTCTTCGCAGTCATTTACCTTCTGATCATCACGGGCGGCCTTATAGCGTCTGTCAGGTATGAGATCGTCAAACTTATCAAAAGCAACCGCAGAGACGATAGAAATTATCTGGATCACCCATTATGGATCATTGCAGGCGTGATACTGGCCGTGCTTTCCTTTGCAGACATGTTGAAGAACTTCGGTTCGCAGCATTCAACTGTATTATTGAGAAGCATGATTGTTTGTTTTATCGGTTTGTACCTCATAGTTTCGAATCTTGTCCGACTACTCTCAAAACTAATAGATCCAAATAATTGCAGGCTCGATGACAGCATTTTATACATAGCTGACCTGAAATACGGCTTTGGCCGGTCAAAAAAAGTGATATTCCTGATAGTGATACTCACTACCGTCTTTATGTTTTTCTGCAACCTGGGAGGCGTTTTACTCAGTGGCTCACTGACCTTCGCTCTGGAACACAACCCGTACGATATATCCTTTAAGGAGATGTACGGCTTCAACAGAATTAGCGACGCGGAGCTTGCCGGTATTGCCCCCGAATCGGAAACACCCCTGCTATGCGTAAAATCGCTCGACATGGTTGTCTTGAACAATTCCATGATGTTTTTATCCGATAAAAACATGAATGAACAGCTCGGGACCGATATTACGGTTCAGAAGGGTAAGTTTATTACTCTGAATCAGTATGTACCGGATGACGGATACCCACATGCGCCCAATAAAACCGGCAATATTACGGTGCCGGCCGGCAACGACCAACTGAAGCTTCAACTGCAGGACTATATGATAAAGATCATCTTTGCTACAGGAAATTACTACATTCTCAACGATAATGACTTCAGGGATATATATGCAAAAGCAGATGAATATTTCAAGGGCAGTATCAAATTGATGAATTACAAGGATTGGCGACGGACTGAAAAAGTATCGGCACTGCTTGAGGAAAGGCTGATGGCATACAACCTGGAGAATGCGGAGGGTTATAGCGGAAATGCCATCAATATGATGTCAAGGCCGGATTCCAGGATAGGCAGTTATCTGGATTCCAAACACGGTTATTCCTATTTTCTTTTCCTCATATTTTTCGTGAGTATACTTTTCATGATTACTTCAGCCGTAATATTGCATTTTCACCTTATGACCGAGTTCGAAAGCGAAAAGGTAAAGTATGGCAAATTATACAAGATCGGTATTACATCGGACGAAGTACGCAGGATGATCTCAAAAAAACTGAAATTGTTGTTTTATGCTCCGTTTGCAATATCGATTTTGATCTCGGCGTTTTACGGCTGTTCCATATTTACCAGGACTTCAGAGAAAATAGTTTCCCTTGAGTATTCAGCAGTTACGGCTCTGGTAGTTATATTGCTTCAGACATGTTTCAATCTCGCCTATGAAAAAGCTTATACGAAGCGCCTGCTGAAAGCGTTGGAGGGGTAAAAAAAGGAGCTGTTCAAACCATTCTTCCAGTTTGGACAGCCCCCGTCATGCTTACATCCTTGAGCTTTTATCCTTGAACCTTGATCCTTAAGTCATGCACCCTTCAATCCTTATACCCTAGAACATATTCTTATTCTGCTGTGACTTCCTGAAGCCGCCGTTCCTGGAGAAGTAAATGGAACCGATGCAGACCAGCGTCATGATTGCAAGAGTAGCGATCATTCCGGCACTTGTCGAATTATACTGTATGATTACAGGCGCAGCCAGAAGAGCGACCATGTTTATAACCTTGATCATAGGGTTGAGAGCGGGGCCTGCGGTATCCTTGAGCGGATCGCCGACTGTATCGCCGACAACGCTCGCTTTGTGAGCCTCGGAGCCTTTTCCGCCGTACAGACCGTCTTCGATTGTCTTTTTGGCGTTATCCCATGCACCGCCTGAGGTTGCCATGAACACCGACAGCAGCTGGCCTGAGAGAATAACCCCGGCAAGAGCTCCGCCGAGAGCTTCGACACCCAGGAAAATACCGACTATGATAGGAGTCGAAATAGATAAGAGAGCGAGTGGTACCAGCTCCTTCTGAGCTGCTTTGGTCGAGATTCCGACTGCCTTGTCGTATTCCGGCTTCACTTTGCCTTCCATGAGGCCAGGGATATGGAACTGTCTGCGGACTTCTTCAACTATAAGCGACGCCGCGCGTGCAACAGCGCTTATGATCAGCGAGGAGAACAGCCACGGTACTGCGGCGCCTATCAGAGCGCCTATGAATACCTTGGGTTCCGAGATTCTTATACCGGAAGCCATGAGCCTCAGGTTTTCAGCAATACCCATCTGTCCCTGCACCCTTGAAACGTCCGTTATAAACGAACCGAAGAGTGAAACTGCGGCGATAACGGCCGAACCTATTGCAACACCCTTGGTTATAGCCTTTGTAGTATTGCCTACAGCGTCAAGGTCTGCCATGACACTCCTGGCGTCGCCTTCGAGTCCTGCCATTTCGCCGATACCATTGGCGTTGTCGGCGATAGGTCCGAAGGAATCCATTGCAACGTTATTGCCTGTGAGCGTCAGCATACCGATACCGGTCATTGCGACACCGTAAAGCACGTAAACGACGGGTTCTCCCCAGTAGATGAAAACTGAAGCCAGTATTGTAGCTGCAATAACAAGTACCTGCCATACTGCAACTTCAAACCCTACTGACATTCCTCTGAGGATCAATGTGGCGGAACCACCCGTATTGGCAGCTGAAGCTATGCCCTTGACCGACTTGTATCTGGTATCCGTGAAATGCTTGGTGATCTCATCGAGTACGACAGCCAGTATGATACCTGCACCTACGGATAAGAACGCTTTCCATTCATTCATGTAGAAATGAGCGATAAGAGCGAAAGAAACTATACAAATTGCTGCGGAAGTATAGAATCCTTTATTAATGGATTCCATAGCATTTCCGGTCTTTTCTTTAGTGGAACCCCTGACAAGATAGGTTCCTATAATGGAAGAAAGAACCCCGATACCGCGGACGAGAAGCGGGAATATGATCCACTTCAGCTGACCTGTCAGTGAGACAAGAGAAACGCCAAGTATCAGCGCGGATACGATGGTAACTTCATAAGATTCGAATATATCGGCTGCCATACCTGCGCAGTCGCCTACATTATCACCTACGAGGTCGGCTACGACCGCCGCGTTTCTTGGGTCATCCTCCGGAACTCCCTTTTCAACCTTACCGACGAGGTCGGCTCCTACGTCTGCCGCCTTCGTATATATACCGCCGCCTACCCTCATGAACAGAGCAAGCAGCGTACCGCCGAAACCAAAGCCGAGCAGCGCGTCAGGTGATGCGATACCGAATATCATGAAAATAACGGTACCGCCGAGAAGACCCAAACCATCGGTAAGCATACCGGTGATAGTTCCCGAACGGTAAGCAATTTTAAGAGCCTCTCCGAAGCTTCTGCGAGCTGCCGAAGAAACACGGACATTACCCTGCACAGCCATTCTCATACCAAACTGGCCAACTACCAGAGAGAAACATGCGCCCATGATAAAAGCTACCGCACGGCCCAGGCCGATAATGATCTTGACCTGATCCGCGGTCATTCCCTTGAAGCGCTCCATAGCTTCAGCACTTGGGGGAACTATATAGACAGAAAGGAAAAGAACTACTGTAAATACAACTATCAAAGGAAGAATGGTTTTCAACTGACGGTTCAGGTAGGCATTCGCCCCCACCCTGATCGCGTTCCAAACCTCCTGCATTTTTGGTGTACCCTTGTCCGCACGCATAACCTGGCTTCTAAGCAACAGCGCGTAGCCCAAACCCAGGATAGCGATCAAAAGGATGACCCAGAGTGAAAACACTTCAAATACACTTGCATTTTCGAGACCTGCCATATTTTTTGCCACGATCCTTTCCTCGGTTAATTTGGATAATTGAGAGGTTGTCATTATGCAAAACGCATACCGTTCCGGCGCCTCCCTGGGGGGGATCCCTGTACGGCCGTAACAGGTCCGGGATACGGCATACCCTCGCATAATGATAACTTGTGAAATATATCAAAAATCCTGCACCATCATATATTATAAACACGTTATTGACAATATTCAATAAAATGTCGAAATTTGCCGAAAAAAAGTAAAGAAGCCCTGCAAATATTGATTTTTCAGGGCTTCCTAGATACACAACAGGCCTGAGGTACATTGGATTATTGGATAATAATCCTAACAGAAATTCCTTCCTTATATACAATACCGCCATAACTTCTGTTCCTATAGTGATACAGGGCGTCCTTACCGTCCTCATCCCGTTTGAAAATGTAATCCGTTACGGCGCTTCTGGAGGCAAGGCCTTCTATGTTCGAGCCGTATACTTCATAAGTAACCTTATTGTTTTTTATGTCTATATCGACCAGCAGGTCATCGCGTCCATCACTGTCGATATCTATGCTCCCTCCGAGTTCTCCAGGCAGACTCTCTTTTGCGAACCAATCCACCTGGACAAAGCTTTTCTTCGTTTTATTGAATACCCCGTCCCGCACCGGTTCACGAACCACCATCAGATAGCCGCCCTTATCCTTTTCATAACTGGTTTCACCTCCTGTGTATTTAGAGATGATTTGTACGTTATTATCTATAAGCAGGCTCTGCGCCAAGACCCTGTTACCCATGAACAGCATCATTCCGCCAACTGCGAATACTGTAGTCCAAAGGATACCGAGTAATGCTTTTATTGTAATTGATAGCTTTCTATTCATTATTTAACACCTCCAAACTAATCTGTCTTATTGGGTCAGCATGCTCCCTGTCGTGATCAAAAGCAATATCCTGTATAAAGCCGAAGATATTATGCCAGCCCCTATACCCGCAAAAATTGTGAATGCGAGGTAAAGGAATATAGTACGCGCCACCCTCGCAAACGCTCCTCCCACCGGAGTTCCCTTTATATGAAAATGGGCCGCCTTTCCGGGGCATATATCAACGCATTTTCCGCATTTCATACAGCTAAAGCCCATTTTGCCCTTCTCCAGCGATGCCTCGCTGATAGCCATGACAGGACACTCCTTTATACACTTTTTACACTTCAGGCACTTTGTCTTATCGATTCTGATATCGAAAGGATTGATCTTGTCCACTGCGGATTGGAATGCCCCGAATGGGCAAAGCACCATGCACTGAACCCTCTTTTTACTGAGAAACGGCAGTATGATCACGAGTCCTATGAAAAGTACAATGAATATCACTGTCTGTACTGCCAACAAGGGCGATGCGACCTCGAAAAACTCGGAGCAGGCTTTGAAAGGGCAAAGCCATAGGCAATAGGTTGGCGAAGCCGTTTCAATGGTAGTAAGAATGACCAGTAACAGAACGGCTACCGCTCCCCATACGAGCTTGGGATTAAGCTTGATACGGGCTTTCCGCGAAAGCCTCGAGCAGCCGTCTTCCCAGCCCCCGTAAAAACAAGTCCAGCTGCACCAGCCCTTTCCTATAAAAAGAGAAACTCCAAGCCAGAAGATAATCATAAAACTTGCCGAATGTTGAAAGCCGAGATCCATTGTGCCCGGGAAAACTATCTGTTTAGTGAAAACTGCAGGTATTATCGTCTGTGGAATCACAATGTGGCAGAAAGGGACATTACCGGATATTACATCGGACATTACTGCAGTCATAAAGTGACCTCTCAGTTCAAACAGCTGCAGAATAAACCCAATGGGAAATGCTATTGCCATCGTAATAAACAGTATCGCTCTCACCTTATCGGTTTTACCCGTAAAAAGCGTAATAAACAACATAGTATTGATAAAAAGCCAGACTGCCAAAACTGATATGGGTTGCAGCAGCCCATCGCTTCTCCATGAAAACAGGCCTGTGACAAAGTACGACCCGAATGCGAAGGGCGCTGTTAAAAGCGCCGTTACAATGATTTTTTTCAACGTTTTGTTCATATTATACCTCCCGAAGCCAGAATCAGCATTATGCCTTTGTAAATGAACCAAATACCGACCAATACAAGAAGAAACCTGCCGACGATCCTGACCCCTTCCCTGTTTCTCAACAAGCCCAGCAGCGGAATAGGAACAAAATAGACGGTCGTACCGACGAAGAACAGGAAAAAGAACCACAGGCATTCCAACAGGTTATTCATGCTTGAAGCTTCCGTGAATGCAAGCATGAAGGTCGGGCATAGATTTATGCCTGTCAAAAAGCCAAGCAGCAGCGGGAATAAAAGCCCTCGAACCTTCAATTTTCCGCGCACTGCTTCGAGCTTTCGAGCAGTGCAGGTTCTTTTCCTGAAGAACTCCAGGATCAGGAAAATAGAAAAAATGATGTAGGTGCCTCCCAGCAGATACCCTCGGTAAGGATTATTCTCCAGAAGAAATCTGCCTGTGAAAAAGGCAGCGATACCGAATAACAGGTAACCGGCCAGACGGCCCGACATGAATAATAGCAGATCCGAGAAATTTTTACCGACTCTGTTGCCCCGGGCCAGATAGAATGGAAGGATCACCGGCACGCAGTATGAAAGACAGGCGATCCCGCTGGATAACCCCAAAATAAGATTGTTCATTGAACCCCCCCTTGTTGTTTCCAACATAAGGCTGACAGGGCCCACAAGTAAATGAGAATCTCTTCTCAATTTGCATAAAAGGGTATTGGGAAATTGGTCCCATCATCTCAGAAGGCCTGGAAAATGGGGTTTACACGGATGAGCTGTTTTTATTGTACAAGCCCATAAGTTCGAAGCGCGAATTGATGCCGAGCTTTTTATAAAGATTGTAGATATGGTTTTTTACGGTCTTTTCAGATATGTACAGCTGCTCTCCTATCGCCTTGTTTGTCTTCCCAAGGACTATCAGGTCCATTATATCCTTTTCCCGCTCGGTGATATGGTACTGCTCGATAAAAGACGCGGAGGAAAGCTTGTTTATTGAAACGACAAAGATATTCTTCCAGAAATATGTTATTAGCAGTATGCTCCACAATAGGTAAAAGAGCGGAAAGGGATTGATATCAAGATCGAAAAGCAGCTGGACCATGAATACCAAAACAAAGGAAACCAGTACTAAGGTGAACGTTTTCGTTAGCTTTTTATATGAATTGTCGAGTCTGTTGAAACCGATAAGAAAGGTAACACAGTTAAGCCCGAGCATTATATAAAATTCCAGAGAAGTTATTGAGGAAAGCAAAGACATATACTGGTTCGGCAGAAGGTAAAACAGCGGAATAATGAACACAGGGAAAGCTGAAAATAACCAAATAGAAGCCTTTACCCACCCGGGACACTCCTCATAAAGGAGTCCTGTGACAAGCAGCGAAAGATTTAGTATTATAAAAGACATGCAAATAGGCGTAATCACAGAATTGATGCCAATAGTGTACGGTGTAAAGTCATTAATAAAAAACTGCACCACATATGAGATCAACATGACCGTTGTTGCCAGGTATGTAATCCAGAAACGTTTCAAATATATGTTCTTGTACTTTAAAGCGCCAAGTGTCAGAAAAACAAGGCTGTTGAAGCCCAGAAGAAGAGCGATGATCCCGGTTCCAAAGCAAATATAATCTATTAAGGTCGGCATTTTTGCATACTCCTGCAAAGTTTCTTCCAACAAAATCCACTATAGATTTTATCATACAATTCCATACTATTCCACATGGAGTATCTACATAATTCTGTGGTATAATGAAAGGCAATCTGACATGAAAGGCCAAAACTCGACAATATTATGCATGCAACCAGAAACTATGAATTGGATATGTGCAGCGGCCAGCTGTTTCCAAAAATCGTGCTGTTTTCGATTCCATTGATACTGACGGGAATTTTACAGCTTCTTTATAATGCCGTAAACATCGTGGTAGTAGGACGGTTCGTAGGCAGCGGAGCGCTTGCTGCGGTCGGTTCCACTACGGCCTTGATAAACCTGATAATCAACCTGTTCATCGGGCTTTCCATAGGCTCAAGTGTCTTAATGGCCAGGTATTACGGGTCCGGTCAGTTCAAAGACGCCAATGAAACGGTCCATACCTCTGTAGCTGTCAGTGCTGTCAGCGGCGTTATACTTGCTGTATTCGGTGTATTGACGGCGAAGCCTTTGCTGCAGGCGATGGGCACTCCAAACGACGTTATTGAACAGGCAGTGCTTTATATGAGAATATATTTTCTGGGCATGCCCGCTTCCATGGTATTCAATTTTGCCGCCGCCATCCTGCGCGCTGTAGGCGATACGCGCCGTCCCCTCTATTATTTGTCCATCTCCGGCATAGTAAACGTAGCTCTGAACCTTATACTTGTAATTCCCTTTCGTATGGCAATTGTCGGCGTAGCATCGGCTACGGTAGTATCCCAATACATATCGGCAGTGCTGGTACTGCTTTGCCTTATCCGCTCCGAAGGGTGCATCCGGCTGCGGCTTCGGGAGGTCCGCTTCCACAGGGATAAGCTCAGGGATATTGTCAGAATCGGTCTTCCGGCGGGAATGCAGGGCATTATATTCAACTTCTCAAACGTACTTATCCAGTCCTCGGTCAACAGCTTCGGTTCCGTCGTTATGGCCGGAAATACAGCAGCTATGAATATAGAAGGCTTCGTATATGTGTCGATGAATTCGATCTATCAGACCGCCCTGAACTTTACAGGTCAAAATGTCGGAGCGCAGAAATATGACCGTGTGAGGCGCATACTGGGCGAATGCCTGGTATTGGTCACGATCGTAGGCATTACATTGGGCGGGTTGAGTTATTTGCTTGCGGGACAACTTATTGGAATATACAGTTCAGATCCTGAAGTCATATCAATCGGCACAATACGCCTCGCATATATCTGCCTGCCTTACTTCCTTTGCGGGGTCATGGACGTTATGGTTGGAAACTTGAGGGGCAGGGGATATTCCATGCTGCCAATGCTGTCCTCTGTAATCGGTGTGTGCGGAATCCGTATAACATGGATATATACCGTGTTTGCGGCCAACCACTCGCTTGAGTCGCTTTACATATCCTACGCCATATCCTGGGCTATTACAGCTCTTGTCCATTTAATATGTATAATATTTGTCAGCAGGAGACAGAAACCCGCAATAACCGGTCAGGTTCAGGCTGGCTGAGGGTACGCAGCAGACTACTTCATGAATTCAGTAATATGAACCATATATATTCTCTTGCACCGGCATTATTTGTTATAATTAGAGTGACTTATCAAAAGGAGCCACTTACTATGAATAACGATGAAATAAATGATAAATACATTCAGATCGATAATTACAGGGTAAGATACAGGGCCCTCGGAGAAGGCAGCACCACTGTCATGATGATCCATGGCATCGGAGGATACATCGAAGGATGGGCTGATGTTCCCGCAATTATTTCAAAGCACTTCAAGGTAGTTGTCCCAGACATGGTAGGGCATGGTCTAAGTGACAAACCGTCCATCAACTACTCAATAGATATGTTTACGGACTTCATCATAAAATTCATGGAAGCACTCAATATAGAGAAAGCCGCACTTGTAGGCCACTCCCTTGGAGGTGCCATCTGCCTTGACCTTTCAATCAAATACCCTGATAAGGTAAAAACTCTCATCCTTGTCAACAGCGCCGGAACTATAATCCCGTTTGGAATTCGTGCAGGGTCTTTGAGCATTTTACAGAGAATAAACCTGAAAGTACCCCGCTCCATGCTTAAAGCATTCAACCGTAATGCAGTATATGACGGTAATCTTTTGACTGAAGAATGGCTTGATGAGGTAGATAAATTTTGTAATACAAAAGAAAGTTACAGGGTCATGTTTTCTGTTATAAACTCGAACATCGGTTTCTTCGGGCTGAAAAGAGAGATCAGGGACCGCTTCTGCAATAATCTTACAGAGGTGAAAATACCTGTTCTTATAATATGCGCAGCTGACGACAGGACAGTGCCGAAGGCCAACTCCTACCATTTGCACAGCCTGATACCGGATTCTAAACTGATCAGATACGAAAAATGCAGGCACCTGCTTCCATATGAGTATACAGAGAAGTTGGCGGCGGACATAGAAGAATTTTTGGCAACAAATTGTTAAATAAGCTTATCAGCGGCTGCCTTCAGGGTCGACGTGAATACTCACTCTGGTATTTTTAAAGCTGTCGCTCAGATCCTTTTTCATACTGCCAACGATATCGTGCGCTTCCTTTACAGTAAGGCCGGGTTTTACAACAATATGAAAATCGATGTGTTTCAAATTGCCCGACTTTCTGGTTTTAAGCTTGTGGTATTCTATAAATTCGTGGCTATGCCTTTTTATAACCTCTTCAATTTCTGCTTCTTCCGCATCAGTCAGCCTTACATCGATAAGAAACCCCAAAGCATTTCTGGAAAGCTCCCACGCCTCTTTGATAATAAGCAATGCGACAAGTATTGCTACTATGGAATCCAGTAATACGAAGCCTGTGAGCTTGATCAGGACGATTCCCACTCCCACGCCGATAGAGGTATATACGTCGGTTTTCAAGTGGAGGGCATCTGCCTCAAGGGCCATTGAATCCTCTTCCTTGGCAACCTTGTACAGCTTTTTCGACACTATGAAATTGACGAGAGCCGCTATAAGCATGACAGCAATTGCAATATTCGCCTGTTCTATCTCCGTCTGTTCAAATAGCTTTCTAACCGCACTGTTTATTATCATTGCCGCGGCAACAAAAATCAATAGTCCCTCAACAATGCCCGAAATATTCTCTATCTTACCATGCCCAAAGGGATGCTCCTTGTCGGCAGGCTTTGACGACTGCCTGACTGAAAAGAACGCGACTATGGAAGCCAAAAGATCCATTCCTGAATGAATGGCTTCCGATACTATACTTACCGAGCCGCTCAGTATGCCGGCAACAACCTTGAATACAATAAGAGTTGTGTTCGATATTATGGATAATAATGCAATTCTGACTCTTCTATCGTTAAACATAAATTTTCTCCTTCAAGTGTGCGAAGAATATTCTATCTGCTTTTGCATATATTGTCAAACTTCGTCTTTTCCACTTTTCAGCTTTTGTTTCAAAAAACCCAGGACTGCCGGCATTATTGAAATAAAAATTATAGCAAACACAACTAAAGAAAAATTATGCTTAACAATGGGCAGGTTACCAAAATTATAGCCTACCAGCGTGACCAAAGCTGCCCACGAAAATCCGCCGATTACATTATAAAAAATGAATTTTCTGTATCTCATTTCTCCTACACCTGCCACGAAAGGAGCGAAGGTACGGATAATGGGAATGAATCTGGCAATGATTATCGCGGCAGCACCATATTTCTCATAGAAGGTACGGGCTTTCAGCAGGTGCTCCTTTTTAATGAATCTCAGCTTATCCGCATCGTATATCCTGCGGCCTATTGACTTACCAATCGTATAGTTGACAGTATCCCCAAGTACGGCAGCCAAACCCACAACAAGAAGCAGTATCTTCAGGTCAAGAGAACCCACGGCAGCAAATGCCCCGGCTGCAAATAAAAGAGAGTCCCCCGGGAGAAACGGAGTAATAACAAGTCCTGTTTCAAAAAATATTATACAAAACAATATTGCATAGGTTCCCAGTCCATAATTTTGAACAATCACACCTAAATATTTATCGAGATGAAGCAAAATATCTATTGCATATTTAATTATGTCCATTGTGAATCTCCCCCAAGTCAACCATTTTGCCTATATTACTAAACATAGCTGAAGGTAATAATTCAATAATTCTACTTCACAGTCCGGCTCTTAGCAAGGTTTTTGGACCAATCTGTCTTTTCACCTAGAGTATGTCAAATTTAATAGCATCAAAAGTTATCTCTGTGTTAATTTTACGTTAACTTTGTTGAGTCTATGTAAAAATTACTTTAGTATTACTATTATGTAAACCGAATTTCGACATCAGCAATGAATTAATGCTGAAGAGGTTTTAGCATAACATTGCATCAATACTCAAAAACTAACTTAACAACCGGTCCTTAAATTGTCGGCGGCACCATTGGAATAACCATGCTGCAGAAGAGGAGAAAATCGATGTTTAGAGTAACAAGAAAAGAAGAAATATTTTTCGACATGTTTGTGGAAACGGCCGAGAACGCTTGCAAGTCTGCGGGATTGCTGTACGAGCTGATGACAAATTACGTTAATATCGATGAAAAAATCGATCGCATCGAAGCAAGCGAGCATCAAGGCGACCAGCACATCCACAAGATAATGGAAAAGCTCAGCAAATCCTTCATTACTCCTATCGACAGGGAAGACATTTATGAAATAGCCAAAATGCTGGACAACATAATCGACGCAATCGAAGGCACCGCCCACAGGTTCAACATGTTCAACGTAAGGAGCATTACCGAGGATGCGATAAAGCTGGGAAAGGCTATCGTTGACTGCACGCGGGAGCTCAAGGGCGTTATGGCTGAAATGAAGAACATGAAGACCAGCAAGACTCTCCGGGACAAAATAATCGAAGTCAACCGGCTCGAGGACGAGGGCGACAAGATTTTCCGGGTTGCTATAAAAAAGCTGTTCGTGAATGAGACCAATGCAGTTGAAGTAATCAAGTGGAAAGAGATATACGAGTTCCTTGAAAACACTCTGGACGCTTGTGAAGATGTAGCCAATACTGTAGAAGGGGTTGTCATGAAAGATGCTTAGTTTCAGCCTGATTGCGGTAATTATCCTCGCTTTGGTTTTCGACGGCATAAACGGCTTCCACGATTCTGCAAACTCGATCGCCACTTCGGTATCCACCAGGGTGCTGTCACCAATGCAGGCCGTTTTAATGGCGGCGGTGTTGAATTTCGTAGGGGCCATGGTCAGCCACAAGGTGGCTAAAACCATATCCAGCGGTGTAGTCAACGGTTCGCTGCCGGAGCATGTAATAATTTCGGCTGTTTTGGCGGCAATAATCTGGGACTTGATCACCTGGTACTTCGGGATCCCGAGCAGCTCATCGCATGCACTGATCGGGGCGCTCGTCGGCGCAGCGATCGCATATACCGCCAGTGTGGACGCGATCATCTGGAAGGGCATCTGGGACAAGGTCGTGCTCCCTTTGATCACTTCGCCGGTCATAGGCTTCGTATTAGGCTACGCCGTCATGAAGCTCCTGTTCGGATTATTGCAGCCTTTTTCACAACGCTTTGTAAACCGGTGGTTTTCAAAGCTGCAAATAATATCTGCAATGCTGATGTCCTATTCCCACGGAGGCAATGACGCCCAGAAATCCATGGGAATAATAACATTCGCAATGATCAGCGCCGGGATGCTGCCGAAAGGCTCCGACGTGCCATGGGAGGTAATGATCGCCTGTGCCTTTGCGATGGCGCTGGGAACATCGCTGGGCGGATGGAAGATTATAAAAACGATAGGCGTAAACATGATAAGGCTTCAACCCATCGGGGGCTTTGCAGCAGAGACAGCAGCGGCCATCGTCATTGAAACCGCATCCTCGATAGGCGCTCCCGTTAGCACGACTCATGTTATTTCTTCCTCAATCATGGGCGTAGGCTCCGCAAAACGCCTGACTGCCGTGAGATGGGCACTCGCCCGCAATATTGTCTGGGCATGGATACTGACCATACCCGTAACAGCCCTGCTCGGCGCGGCTATCACGTTCCTTATGAAATTGTTTGTTTAGCCAAATCTGCAGATATAACGATCTTGTGCAGGTTTGTGTTAAATTTGTCCATATGTTATAATGAAAAAAAGCCATAACAAAAGTGAGAGACATACTATGGAAGGACAATTTACCAGCCTCACGAAGCAGATACCTGAAGCCGTACACAGTAAAATCAGCCTTTCCATGACAGAAAACATGATGCTGGTAAAATCACATACCTACATCTCCGGCGTTGAGTTATACAACATTGATTACAGCTTCTCATTCCCGGTATCGGACCCGCCGTCTACCATTATAGGGAACAAGGAATACAACTTTCATAGGGGACGCATAATAATGTTCCCGCCCGACACGAAAGTTTCGATCAAGGAATCGGTTCCTACGCCGGAATACATCACCCTCTTTTTCAAGCAGGAATATTTGAAAGATATTCTTTCTCAAATGGACTGCAAAAAACAATTATCCTTCAGGTATAACGAATATTCAACTACACCCAGGTTATGTACGGCGATACACTCCCTCGATGAGGAAATGTCGGTCAGCGAGGGGCATAAATGCAATCTGATGCAGCAAAGCATGACGACGCAGATAGCAATAGAGTTACTGCGGCAAACCGGTGCGTGCGACGGTATGGACCGGTCCGAACCGAAGCTGCCGGCGCATTATGTAAAGGATGCTATTGAATATATCAATGCAAATTTCAATTCGGATATAAAGATCGAGGACATAAGCAGCTATACAAATCTCAGCCCGTATTACCTTATCCGCATTTTTAAAGAATCAACAGGTCAAACCCCTCATGAATTTCTACTCAGAATAAGGCTTGAGCATGCCCAAAAACTGCTGAAGTCCAATCTGTATTCTATCAATGAGGCTGCGATGGAATGCGGCTTCGTCAATCCGTCCCACTTCACAGCCTGTTTCAAACAGATCTATGGAGTGCCCCCAACTATATACAGGAAAAATCATAATACATAACCGAAGCCGTTTTTAGCAATTTTCAAATGATAGCACAGCAATTATTCAACTAAAATCCTGATTTACTCATTGTATAATGTCCATGAAGTGATTTAATAGGACATTTGTACCCGGAAGACTGTTGTAAATCAGGAGGGATAAATTAATGAAGAATGTCGTTAAAAAGTTCTCTGCATGCATTCTTTCCCTGTTGCTGCTGGCATCCCCCGCTTTATGCCCGAATGTTGACGCAGCCTCACAAAGCAGCCACAGCACGGTTCTGCCAAAGGCCACGCTGCAGAAAAAGGCGACGATCAATTACAATGACATTATAAAGTATGACAAATCCGGCAGGACTACCTCCAACGCACTGAAAATAGCGCAGAATTATTATAAATTGTCCAAGCCGAAGATAGAGCCGGGCCTGGTGGTGGATTTCGCAAAGAACTCCATCGGAGAACCCCGTTTTGACGGAAAACTCGAAGATAAGAAAAAGGCATTGGCCATGTCGAGCATTTCCGCGTCTGCAGCATTGAGAACGGACGCCGTCAACTATGCGACAGCTCTGGCATGCGCCGCATTCTCAAAAGGCCCGAAGCTGAACCTTACGGCTAAAAACATGGCGTCGGCAATTTATGAACTGTGTAAGGCAAGAGACGCCAAATTCAACGCGGCATCCAAAAGCTCAGCAGGTTATATGTCCGATATACTGAACGTTTACCAGTATGCAGTCTCACTGGAGCCTAAAAACGTAGAAACGCTCGTGGGATTGGGCAATGTCTTTATGGACATGGACCGGCAGGAGGACGCAAAGCTCCTTTATCAGGCGGCGCTTAAGCTGCAGAAGGATTATAAGCCGGCACACGAAGGCATGGCCGCATATCATCTCGCAAGAGGCGACTGGAAGAGCGCAGAAAAAGAGCTGTCCAATAATATAACGATGTTTTTGTCCAGTAAGAGCAGCGATGACAGAAAAAAGCAGACAGACGTCATAAAAGCGCCGGACAACAAGGAGACGGATTCTGCGGAAGCAAGCGAAGCCAAAATCGCAGCGCTTTCAAAGCTGCCCCTCGTTTCCATGGCTGATTTCATCGATGAAATTGATCCGGCCGACGCGCAGCAGATCCGGATGAAGGTCAACAACCTGCCTCAGAATGACAAGCTGATATTGCCAAAGCTGACATCCATTGCTCAGATAAGCCAGTACAAGGTTTACGTGAACGATACGGAGTCCTTTAACGAATTACAGCTCGAAACGAGCGATTTCTTTGAAAAATGGCAAAGCGAGCTTGACAAGCTTCCACCGAAATTCATGAGTGAAGGAGCTAATACGGGCATCGAATCGGTCGACAGCATTTACGATACGCGCGACAACCAGGATAACCGCCTGATGGAGTATATGTTCTGGTACAACACGACGGTGCTCAATAAAAAAACGGCGACATATCTACATTATTTTACAAAGAAATTAGACAAGAAGAGTGACCTCATCTTATACAGACGAGCAGCCGCACTCGAGGCGATAGGAAGTCTGAACGAACAGGAAGGCGAAAGGCTCGAGCAGATAGAAAACTCCGATGCTACCTATGATATAAAAGCTGCTCAGAAAGAAAAGATCCATGCCGAATATGCGCTCCAAAGGAACGAAAAACGCCAAAGCTGTTTCCAGGATAATTACGGTATGGCGATCGAGCTTTACACACAAATCAGGCCAATGATAGAAAAATACTGGGCAGACTGCATGCCAAACGTCAGGCTCCTGCCGGAAGGGGCTATAAGGGACTCCGGGTATTATGCCATTGCGCAGACATCCGAGGGATTGGCAAAGCAAATCATCCAAATGGTATTTGAAAGCGCCGAAGTGGACGGAGATTACGAGGATGTAAGCGGCCAGGATTATGTTGATGCAGGTGAGGAATTAAGAGAAGCATACAGACAAAAGGCGGAGCAGGAATACAGGGACGCCAATGCGCCCTCATCCTTCTCTCCCGACGCCCTCCTCGACAAGTTTTCAAGGAGCTTCAGCAGCGGGCCTATCGAACTGAAGGTCACACCGTACAGTATCGAAATCTCTTTCACCATGCTGGTGGCCGGTAAAATGGGAGTCAACTGGAAAGAGAGCACATTTTCAGGCGGTATCGGGCTTGGAGCAAAGGGAGAGATCGGCGTCGGGATGTTCGGCGCAAAGGGCGAAGCTGTCACAATGCTTACATACACGTACAATACGAAAACCGGGAAGGTATTGGATATCGACTGGAAGGCAAATGCCGGAGCTTCGGTTTCCGTGGAAGGGGCAGGCGGCAAGCTTGAGGCCGGCGTGAATTACGAGTCCTCAGTCATGCACGGCAACAAATTCTCGTCCGGCATAACCGAGGGTTATGGCGACTTAAGTTTTGAGGCAATTACGAATTAACAATATTAAACAATTTAAAGATAAGGAGAATTCATATGAACAAGAGATTACTCACAATGCTTTTGGCAATAGCTCTGATACTGAGCATCAACCTGCCTGCCATGGCGGAAGCTGCCATTCCGGCTTCGATGGAAAAGCCTCAGAACTTTACCGTACGAAACGAGGACAGCAGCACGCTCCGCCTGCGTTGGAGCAACCCGGACAGCATAAAGAAGCTGATGAGCGACAGTGAAGGCTCAGGAAGCGAGATATTCTGCGCAATCGACTGGAGAAAGAACAGCGGAAGCTGGAATCTGGCCGACATGACACCTACCAGCCCGAAATACGTAGACGGCGTCCATGATATATTCTTTCTGAACATAGCCAACCTGGTCACCGACGACCAGAACACGAACGATACGTTCCTCGTGCCGGGACATCTCGATCCGAAGCTGGATCCCTCGATAACGTTTGATTTGAAAAACAACACCTACTACTTCCGTATCCGCTATCTGTATCAATACATGGATGAAGCAGGCCAGACCAAATACGTAATGTCTCCCTATACGGGCGAGGCCGCGATCGGCAAAAACGCCTCGGGAACGTCGGTTACAAAGCTGAACCCGCCGCAGGGCCTCAAGGTTGCGGTACAAAAGGACAGCAACGGCAAACCCTACTTTTCATTGAACTGGACGAACCCGGCTGACGCCATCGAGGCTAACAAGGCTGCTCCGGTTTACCACAGGATCGACTTCAAGGTCGGAAATGGCAAATGGTATTCCGAGACACATGATATCGGCGAGCTTCCTGTCGCGCCGGACAGTCTGCTTACGACCACCGATAACTTCAATCCTGTTGAGGAATCTTATCTGAGTGAGGTCGTAATTGAAGCCAACACCTATTATTTCCGTATCCTGCTTGAAACGCAGCCTGCTGCAGATAAAACCGTGCGTTCAGCGTTCTCGAACATTGCCTCCACCGCGGTGGAAAGCTATCGTGAATCGAGTTCCTGGGCTGTACCCGAGCTTGACAAGGCTGCTCAATACGGACTTATAACCGACAGTATCAAGGACAAAATGAATGCCCCTATCACGAGGCAGGAATTCGCCGAGCTCGCAGTAAGGCTGTATGAGGTATATACCGGCAAAAAAGCTATTCCTGCTTCAGTCAATCCTTTTAATGATACCAAAGACCCGGAAACTCTCAAGGCCTACGAACTGAAGATCGTCGATGGTATGGGAGCCGGAAAGTTCGCCCCCTCTCAGCTAACCAACCGCGAACAGGTAGCAACGATGCTGTTCCGCGTAGCCAGGCTGTTAAAGCCCGGCAATGATTTCTCGGCAGCCGGCGCACCGGCGTTTTCCGACCAGAAGCTCATATCGAACTGGGCGCTCGACGGAGTCAAGTATATGAGTAAAAATAGCATCCTGCAGGGCGCCAACGGCAAGTTCAGCCCGAAAGGCACCTGCACCAGGGAAATGGCAGTAATCATCGCAACCAGGGTATATGAAAAATACTCGGGCAAATAGAGGAAAATAGAGAGAAATGCTAATGGAAAGAAGGAAATGCTTTGGTCCCTATAGGGATCAAAGCATTTCTTTTCCAGGCTTTCTGCAAAAGCCGTACCGTCAGGAGCATACTTTCATAACTGTTCAAAGGCTCAGCCCTGCTCGTTCAGGATTATGGCCACTTTATTCTGGATGATCTTCGCGGTCTCTTCCGCAGACCTTTTGCCCGCAAGGAAATCGCTGACCTCCGCCCCTATGATACTATTAATCTGCTCTTCCTCATACTTATAATCTCCTACATCCGGTATGAACTCATCAATGGCATCAATAAGCTTCTGATTCATATATAGATATTTAACATTGAAGGCGGCCAACTCCTTAAGGGCCTCGTTGTTTACAGGAAAGCCGTTCTGCATTGAAGGCGACGCCTGCTGCTTTTTTGAAAGCAGGAGTTTCAAGAATTGCCAGGCCTCATCACGGTATTTGGTATTATTATTGATCGCAAACATATTCACAACATCAAATATTATTTTCCTGTTACCCGCCGTGTTGTCGGCAGGCTTGCGCAGCATGTATACATCGGTGCCAAAGACATTTGATTTATAATAATTTACCATGTCATAACCAGTAATACCCGCATCCATGAAGGCTATTCCCCCTCTGGACGCCATATCCTTGACTTTTCCATAGTCGCTTGCTTCATACAGCAGCTTATTATCTTTAAAAGCCTTGCTGGCTTCAAGCAAACTGATGAAAGCGCTGCCGGTAAAATCTGCTTTTTTATTACTTACGTCGATAAACTTTCCATAGCTGTCTTCGAACAGATCATAAAATATACCCGTTTTACCTCTAGAATAAGTTGCATACTGATCGATTGCGCCATCATTGTTGGTATCCTTAGTAACCTTTTCCGCGATTTGCATAAAGTCATTCCAGGTCCAGTTCCTGTCGTCGATTTTTATAATTTCCTTATCCAAAACAGACTTATTGGCAAGCATCAGCTCAAATTGATAATTGACCGGCATAACATATAGTCCGCCTTTATATTTCATGGCGTCAAGAATATTCATGTTCAGTTCGGCGGTATTGAATTCACTGTCCTTCTCCATCAGTTCACTGAGATTTGCAAACATATTCTTATCGATATACTTTCTATATGGCAAACCACAGAAATATACTATATCCGGCCCTTTACCGGCCATCATTTCGGTATTGATCGTCTTTACAAACTCTTCCTGCCTTTTATCGGCCTCTTCAGGCGTGTCGCTTCCTCCGTAATAAGCCCCCTTATAATCCTTCACACTAATCTCGATATTCGGATGTTCGTTCTGGAAAGTCGACACTGCGGATTCTAGCCATCTGTCTGAAAAGTGGGCTGCCAAGGTTATCACCTTTTTTTCTTTAGACTTATTCGGGTTTGAGGCATTTGCGTTCGAAGCATTTGTGTTTGACGAATTGTTATCTGCTTGCGTGGCGTCTCCGATCTCAAATTTTTTTATTTGAACTGATTCCATCCCATTTATTATGATGTAAAGGCTTCCGGAAGAATCGACGCACATACCGCTAACCGAAGCCTCGTCCTGCAAAAGATTGTATTTCATTAAATCCAGCACGGTACCGGATAAATCACCTTTTGAATCATACTTGTCAACGCCTTTATTTGTAACGGCATAGAGGGCTTTATCAGCCGGATTATAACATATTGAGCTTATGTAAATGCCGACGTCCAATTCCTTTTTCCATAACTCTTTCCCATTTTTCGGATCCATGCATGCGATGTACGGCTTTGTACCTTTGGCGCCGGTCGCTCCCAAAAGTATATTACCATTTTCATCGAAATCCATGAAACCACAAACCCCGGAAATAGAATTCTTCAGCGGCTTTCCATCCCTGTCGATAAGTTCCGGAGTTTCATTGTACTTGACAAGATATATGTTACCATTGGGATCGATCGATATGCTCCTGATATATATTTCTTCATCGTTCTTCAGCGCAACCTTTCCCAGTTCGACGCTTTTCAGCTTTTCGCCTTTGGAATTGAAGACTAGAAGCTCTCTGGTATTTTCAATTATTTTATATCCGTTCTCTTCCATAACACAGTCTTGAGCAAGTATGTACAGGTTATTGTCTTTATCCAGGGCATATGCCTGACCGTAGCCTTTAAAATCGCATTTTATCTCATTTATGATCTTGCCGGCGGCATCAACGGTGACATAACGGTTGGATCCGTCGCTATTGTCGTAAATGACCAACTGATTTTGACTGTTCATTTTCATACTGACAGGGGCTTTCAAGCCAAGACTTTCTGTAATATCCTTGACGATATAATTCGGGGCTGCGTTATTTGCAACCGTATTTTTAACATCTGAACATGCCGACTGGCTTACCAATAGCACCAGAGCGATTATACAAGCAAAAAGTTTCCTTTTCATCATCAGGGCCTACCTTTCATATTTAATCCGGTTTCCGGGCAAAATCGTACTTCTTCTGGTTCTTTAACCATCCCCTTTCCTTCAGTTGAAAACAGTACCAGATTGGCAAACACGAATGACCAGTAAATGATAATACCTTTTAGGTCGATCACGACGGGAAAACCGGCAGGAAGCGCCATTAATGCACAAATCCCCAGAGCGGCAGCTAAAGCGGCTCCGCAGATCAGCAATGCATTTTCAAGCGATATTTTCAACCTTTTAAGCAACATAAGGCCGGCGTAAAAAAGCAGAACTCCCACTATAAAGCCAAAGTAAAACACTAGGTTGAAAACCGCTTCCGCAGCGTTTGATCTTATCTCCTGGAACGGTACGGCACGAACGTCGGTAGAAAAGTACCCGCTCACTTTTTCAAAGATTAAGTCAAGGTAGTAGGAAATATCGGTAAAATCATCAGAAATCAAATCGGGTGAAACATATATTCCAAACCTGATCAAATTCCATACGAGTACCGAGACAGAACCGGTCAAAGCGAGCAATATGAGGGCTTTAACGATTTTAAAACGATGTGCCTTTACAACATTTATCAAATAATCGGTTTTGCATTCTATTTTTATATCCTGTATGAGCTTCATCAAAAATCGTATCGCATAAATACTAAGAACCGATATCACAAACAGTCCCATGAGGAAAAGCATTATAGCGGGCTTCTGTTCCATTGCAACCCCTTTGATGCTATAATCCTTCAAATTGTAATTTGCCGGGTATTTACCGATCGACAACATTGCCGATGCTGCGTCATCCGTACTCTTTCCGGCCATGTTTCCGGAGTCGGCTTTAAACTGTACATAGGTTATGCCTGAATTGCTGCATATGTCCATATATGTTTGTATGGGTATATAAGCTTTCACACTTTGATCATTTGTAAGCCTCCCGATTATTGAGCCGTCACTTTTCACAACTCCGATTATTTTTAACCGGCTTCCAAAAACATCTACGCTGCAGCCAAGGACATCATCGTTATTGAATAATTTCCAGGCAGTATCCGAATCGATTACAATAACACGGCTCTTTTCCCTGCAATCCACCTCCGAAAAGAAGGCGCCCTTGATTATTGCGATATTTTCAAACATAGGCGCCAATTCATCCGTTCCAACTATTCCTGCATCCACGGTATTGGCATTATAGGATACAAAGGTCTTTTCCTGGGCTGAATAGGATATGATATCGGTACCCAGGAGTTTTTTCAAGTCCTTTATATCCTCACCACTGAAATAATCGCCGTTGCTTCTGCTGGTTTCCGTCAGACTTATACTGACCTTGTTCATTGAAACCTGGCCGTTCAACTCTTTTATTTTTTCATAAACACTGCCGCTGAGGAAAATAGCTGAAAACAGAAGCAGACAGCCTGTAAAAATTAAAACAAAAAACCCCTTTATGCCACGCATAATGCTCTCCTATTTATCGGGTAATACCCGGTCTCCGTCCGATAAATTCTTACTATGGCTGACGACAATTTGCTCTTCAGGAGAAATACCGTTTATTACGGCAGTTTTAGAGCTGTCCGAATCTTCTATGGTAACAGCTGCCTTCCGAACATAAAACTCACTGCCGAGCGAGCCCTTCCTTTCCTTCAAAACCCAGACAAACCTTCCTGTTGCATCGGTACCCACTGCCGCATTCGGAACAAGTATGTTATAAGCATTGCTCTTTTTATTGATGTATATATCGCAAAGTTCACCGCCTGAGATTTCGTCGGAAGGTATATCGATCGTCACTTCTTTCAGCTCTCCCCTGCTTTTTGCGCTTTCCGCAATCCCGCTGATCGTGCCCGCCAAGGAATTGGCGCCGAGAGATTTGACAGTAATTTCGACCGCATCCCCGACAGCCAGGTATTGAGCCTTTTCCAGGTTAACGTCAATTCTGACCTCAAAACCCTTCGAGGTATCGGCTATGGAAAACACCGGCGACTCTCCACTAACGAGTGAACCGGGTGTTGCGTTCAGTTCCCCGACGATCCCATCGACAGGTGAAACCAGGGTGCTTTCTTCACCCAGCGCCTTTTTAAGTTTGTTGATTGTTAATTCTTCCAGTTTTATATTATCCTGTTGGATTTTTATATCTCTCTCGTTATCTCTCTGCTTTCTTTTTACATCCTCAAGGTCTTTTTCTGCCTGAAAGACAGCATCCTCTGCCCTGCTAAATTCACCTTTGCTTATTGCGCCCGAATCGTACAAGGCACCTACATCTTTGAGATTTTCTTTTGCAGCCTCAAGCGCTTTTTCAGCAGGTCCAATACCTGATTCAATATCGTTCAATTTTTCAAGGTTCAGCTTCATCTGATCATAACGCAGCATTTCCTCCTCCAATTGCCGCTCTATTTCTGCCTTATCAAGTACAACTACGGCCTGCCCTTTTTTTACCTTGTCTCCCAGCTTCACTCTTACTTCAGTCACAAGTCTCCCCTGTTTTGAGTAAACCTTCAACGTCTCCCTTGCCTGCACAGAGCTGCTGCCTGTGACCTCCTTTATCAGTGAGCCGCCGACCGGCTGCCCAGTCGATACCCTTGGCAGGGAAAAGTTATTGATCGTATTTGAGAAAAACGTAAGGAATAGCATTATCCCGACAAAAATATAGGAAATCCTCAAAATCCTCTTCTTTTTTACCTGGTCGGTTTCAGATTGCATAACACCCATGTTTGAACCTCCAATTGAAATAAGCTCAGCCTTTAATCCCGGATAGCTGTATGCCCTCGACGAAATAATTCTCTCCGTACATAAACACTAGGAGCATGGGAAGCATGTATATTGTCGAGGCTGCGAAGGAAATGCCGCGATCGTTGGCGTTTATTACCGAAAGATAGATCGAAAGAGGCTGTCTGTTAAAATCCTGAAGAAAAATGATCGGTTGCTCCACCATGTTCCAATTATCTATAAAAACGAGTATCGCCAGGGCAGCCAGTCCTGTTTTGGACATGGGGAGGATCACTTTGAGGAAGGCGTCAATGTGACTGCCTCCGTCAACCGTGACAGCTTCGTTATATTCCTTTGGAATATATATCATAAACTGCCTGAGGAGAAAAACCCCAAACGTACTGAAGATTCCGGGGAATATTATAGACAAAAAATTACCGATCAGACCAAGCTTGTCTGCTATTATGTAATTTGGCACCAGTGTCACCTGAAACGGCATCAGCATCGTAACAATGTAAACCAGGAACAGCTTATCCCTCCACTTGAATTCTATCTTGCCGAAGGCATACGCAGCCATGCTCGCAACCGCGATCTGCCCAAATATAATGGGAATCACAATGATAACCGAATTCCAGAACATCGAAAGAAACTTTGTGTATCTCAAAAGCACGGTAAGATACTGCTTGATCACCACTTCATCAGGGATGAACTTCAGCTTCAGGAAGTCCGACCCGCTGCCCGAAACGCCGGACCGCATTGCATCCCCGCTTATCACAGCATAATTCCTGGATATTTCACTCTCACTCATGAAGGAATTGGTTACCGTAAGTACGATCGGGAACACGAACGCTATTGCCATGATGCCGATTAAAAACGTCGCCACGGCCTTCCTTACTGTTCTAAGTTTATGTATACGGGTTACTGCAGCCAATAAATCCCCCCCAATTCATTCCTCACTTACTCCAATGCCCTGGAAATTCCCCTTTCGATTTTAAACAGCAGCACTACCAGCAGAGTAATTAGTAATGCCATAATGAATGCGGCCGTGGTTAGTTTTTGGTAGTCCAGCGATGAAAACATATTGTTCATATAATGCTGAAGCATGTAAATGCTTTCGTGAGGGTAACTTCCGGCAATCAGGTAGGTTTCCCTGAAAACTTTAAAGGAATTGATAATGGAAATTACAAAGATGAAAAATGATGTAGGAGTCAGGTAAACCAGCGTGATTGCGGTAAATCTCCTGAAAGCCGACGCTCCATCGATCTGGGAGGATTCATAATACTCCTTTGGTATATTCTGCAGCCCGGCAAGGAAAAGTATGATATCATATCCCAGGTTTTTCCATAGATAAACGATGATCACTACCGCCCTTGCCCACCCGGTATTCATCCAATCGACCGTGTCAAACCCGCAGAAATCAAGGAAACCGTTTACAACTCCCGTATTGCTGAATACTATCTGCCATACAAGTACGACCGACGCCACAGGTATGACAAGCGGAGAAACAAACAATGTCCGCATCGTATTTTTAAAATATATAGCACTATTGAGCACTATCGCAAAAACGAGCGATATCGCCATAATCAGCGGGACGCTTATCAGCGTGAACAGCAGCGTATTTGATCCGGCAAGTAAAAACGAAGAGTTTTTCAGTAAGTCCATATAATTTCTAAGACCGACGAAATTGCCGTTCACGGGGCTGTCCATCAATGAATAATAAATGCTGGCGGCAAAAGGAAGGAAGAAGAACAGTAAAAAGCCCAGCATACTAGGAGCAAGAAAAAAAATAGCGTAAAAAGTATTATTCCTTTTCATATGCAATCCTTAGTTAAGAAATTTCATTTTCATTCGGTCAATTTCTTTATACATAGAATAATATTATATTTTCGCAACAAATTAAAGAGTATTTTGGAAAGTTCACTATTTCTTAATAATTAAGTAAGAGTTTGGGCATATTTATATAATTTCGTGCCGCCCCCAAAAAGTTTTCTGACTTGCAATATCAATTGCACTAATACCGGGAAAATGATACTGAGTTTCTTTCAGAGGATGAATTCTACCAAACGATATTGCTTGATTCGGGCAGTAATTTATACAGGCAAAACACCATTTGCACTGTTTACCCATACAAACTTCTCCTTCTTTGCAAGTAATATTGTCCACCGGACAGATTGTTTGGCACAACCCACAGTTAATACACCTGGATATATCAACCTTCTGCTTCTTAAAATTGTAATAATGAGCCATTGCGAAATAAGTAACATTCCCCGTAAATGAGGAACTGTATCTCTTCGTAAAAATGTGATTTTCATTATTAATTTCTTTCAGTTTCACAGCTTTGGTCAGTCTATCCAGAATTTCGTCCACCTTTTTTAAGCGCTGATGAAATTTTTGATCAGGTGTACTTAAAGCAATGCTATTATCTCCCAGTGGAATCTCAATGCCATAGTTTAACCGGCTGCCTTTGGTTTTTAGTATTTCATTCAGTCCGAACAGGGTATTTCCCGAATCTCCTCCGCTGGTTACAGCAGCAAAAAAGTAAGCATCCTCTCTAAAGCTGCATTTATCAAGTGCTTCCTTAATAATATCGGGCATACGAAGAAAATACACCGGGAATACAAAACCAACTACATTTGCATTCACCGCAAAGGTTTCCTTTTCGTGCAGTAGCGATACCATTGGTATTAGAGAAGCATTTCCAAGCTTTTCAGCAATTTTTCTGCCAACATATAAAGAATTTCCGGTGCCGGTGAAATAAAATATCTGAGTATTCATCGTATCTCCTCCAACTATAATAATCACAATTTTGGATTTATTATAAAGCTTGGAGTATAATACAATGTCAAGTTTTTTGGCTTCTTTGGCTTCCTTGGCGGTCTTTGGCTACTTTGGCGGTTTAAGCCGTTTAGCGCATTTTAGCGTAAGATGTTAAGCGAATCTTTAATAAATTGATGGCAGCTTGCATTTCGTAGAATCTCTTTATTCTTGGCGAGCATTTCCTTCATTCTTATCAATTCATTGATTTTTTGATCGATTTGGTTTATCTTCGCATCTATGATTTTATCACTACTTTTATTGCAAGTTTCCGTATTTTCCAGAAGTATAAAGGTTTCCGCGATTTCTTTTAATGAAAATCCGCATTTCTTAGCCTGTTTGATAAATAATAATCTTTCAATATCATCTTCATCATATTGCCGGTAATTATTTTGCGAACGCTTGGGTTGGTTAATAACTCCGAAACTTTCATAATACCTTAAAGTATCGAAACTTATTCCCGTTTTTTCTGCAGCTTCACGCCTCGTATATACAGCCATATAAACTTCTCTCACTTTCACTTTAATCATCTCTGGTTGGGTCATAATCATCTTCAATCGTTGGGATGCAGGGTGATAAAAACGGATCTTCTTCAAATTCAAGTTTTCCCCTGGATAATTTCCATACCACAAACTTATTTGAATTATCGTGTTCTTCATGAACATCTACATCATCCCAAATGTATAGTAACCCATATGACCCAGGCAAATTTTCTGCAATCCACTTGAATATGTCAACATAAACGTTATATTTATGGTTATGTAATCTAGTGACAGAAAATGAATCCAGTCCATTTTTTCTGCTTATCATATAACAATCTTCATCGATGACAATACCTTCCATATATTTAACGAATCGACTAAAAGCCTCATCCCGTAAGACTTGATCAGTGTCATGAGTGTGGTATCTCAATGCTGCCCAACCATGTACCTCGTACATACTTACCTCCTTTTCATCATTCCTTACGTCAAACCTCTGCACGACGTTGCGGCATGCTGGCGATACAGGTCGATGGTTAAAAACCGATACCCAGGAAGCGCATGTCCTCATAGCTACTGAAACCGTTTTTCTTATAAAAATTAAAAGCCGGGTATTCCTTTTCCGTAAGTAATATAATTGCGTGTATACCTTTATCTAATAAGTCTTTTTTAATCTCATCAAGAAAAAATGAACCAATTCCCTTACCCTGAGCTTTATAATCGACATAAAACTGGTCGATGTAATATTCCTCACCCTTAATCCACGGCTTTAAAAAGCCGATTGAAACAGCAATGATTTTTTCATTGTCCCTCAAAACATATCCAACAAACTTATTGTTATGATAGAAATTAAACAATAAATCCTCTACTTCTTTTCTACTGCTATTTTCCAGCCAAGGCTCTTTCGAGAATACATCCTGGTATAAATCAATGCATTCCTGCATCA
>DATALQ010000003.1:0-26049 GCA_036260935.1 Clostridia bacterium | reverse complement strand
AAGGAATTTGAAAACGAATGGGGCAACAATAACATGCCCATACTCAGGGATCCGAGCATCGTTGAGGACGCAGATTACCTGTTGATTGAGTCCACATACGGCAATAGGGTACACGCCGATGTAGAAAACAAGGTGGACCGCTTCGTGGAAATAATCACATCTACCGTAGCCAAGGGCGGAAATGTTGTGATTCCGTCATTTGCCGTAGGCAGAACACAGGAGATAATTTACGACCTGTTCAAGCAGCATGAGAAATACGGTGATAAAATAAACGCACTACTGAAAATACCCGTGTATGTGGATAGCCCGCTTGCAGTATCAGCCACGCAGGTATTCAGGAATAATCTGGATTGTTTCGATGAAGAAGCAAGGGAATATATAAAGAACGGCGATAATCCGCTTGACTTTCCGGGTCTTCAGTTTACACAGAGCTCCGAGGAATCGAAGGCGCTCAATGAGAGAAAAGAAAGCATGATGATAATTTCAGCCAGCGGCATGTGTGAAGCCGGGCGTATCAAGCATCATCTGAAGCACAACCTGTGGCGCAAGGAATGCTCCGTTATATTTGTAGGATATCAGGCTGTGGGGACCCTTGGAAGGCGACTCGTAGACGGAGCAAAAAAAGTCAGGATATTCGGAGAAGAGATAACGGTCAATGCCAGGATCGAAATGATCGAAGGTTTTTCAGGTCACGCAGACAAAAATGGCCTTCTCGCCTGGGTGAAGCATTTTACAAAGAAACCTAAAAACATATTTATAATTCACGGTGAAGAAGAGGTAATGAACGAGTTTTCCGGCCTTTTAACCGCCGAGACCGGGATAGGCACCATTATTCCCGACCGCGGGGAAGCTTTCACGGTAACTGCAAAGGGAGTTTTCGAAACGGAGAAAAAGGCTGCAGCCCCGGTGGAGAGGAAGGAAGAGAAATACGATTACAAGCGGCTTGAGATTGTATATATGCTCGACAAGCTCAAGGATGAACTCGAGGAGGCTTCATCAATCGTCAGGAACGACCTCAATGCAGAGAAAAATGATATCGAACTCGAGGAATTGAAAGCCAGACTGCAGAAATTCGAAAACTATATCGTAGATATCATAAAATAACCATGCAACAGGCATATAACAGGCATAAAAAAAGAAGTTGAAAAACTTCTTTTTTTTATGCGAATATTGTTGTATAATATTATTGCTTTTGTAACACTTCGTGAAGCATGGGTAGAACGGTATTACGGCAGAGATGGGAAAAAATTATCCGGTACGGAAGGACGGTAGGTCATGTTAAAGTATGTATTTTTGGGTGTCTTTATAGCGATAATGATCGCTATCGGTATCATCAGCAGAAAAAAAGTCAAAAATGTTCAGGATTTCTTCCTCGGCGGCAGAAAAATGGGGCCGTGGCTTTCGGCGTTTGCCTATGGCACGACATATTTTTCAGCAGTTATTTTTATCGGTTATGCTGGTAAAATCGGCTGGAACTTCGGTATTTCCTCCACTTGGATAGGTATTGGAAATGCTTTGATCGGGAGTATGCTTGCCTGGCTCGTCCTCGCGAGAAAAACACGCAAGATGACTCACGACCTGAACGCTTCTACGATGCCTGAATTCTTCGAAAAGCGTTATGACAGCAAGCCCATGAAGATTGTAACGGCTCTGATAATATTCATATTCCTGGTACCATACTCCGCATCTGTTTACGTAGGCCTTGGATATCTTTTTGAGAGGACCTTCGGCGTACCATTCGTTTATTGTATGGCAGCAATGGCGCTGTTGACAGCCATTTATCTCCTCCTTGGAGGATACGTCGCAACTGCTTTGAATGATTTGGTTCAGGGAATAATAATGCTTGCCGGTGTAGCGTTCATGATATTCTTCATACTTTCGAATCCGGCGGTCGGCGGACTCGGCGGCGGGCTTAAAAAGCTTTCTGAAATACCCGATGCAGGCGCTGGCCTAGTTAATGCCTTGAGCGCCAAACCTCTTAATCTGCTTGGACTTATCGTTTTGACAAGCCTTGGTACATGGGGACTTCCTCAAATGGTACACAAGTTCTATACAATAAAGGATGACAACGCGGTTAAAAGGGGTACTGTAATATCAACGGTATTCGCGCTTATAATAGCCGGAGGAGCTTATTTCGTAGGCGGTTTCGGCAGGTTGTTCCTGGATAATGCGATGCCTCTTGGCGCAAACGGAAAACCGAACCCCGATATGGTAATGCCGTTGGTGCTTGAAAAAGCACTGCCTGATGCTCTTATAGGGATAATAGTGCTGCTGGTGCTTTCAGCATCGATGTCGACATTGTCCTCACTTGTATTGGTCTCAAGCTCGGCAATAACAATGGACCTTGTAAAGGGTACGCTTTTCCCGAACATAAAGAAGGAAAGCGAAGTTCTTCTTATGAGAATCCTTTGCGGTTTGTTTGTAATATTCTCGTTTGCGGTCGCGGTAACTCCGAATTCCATCCTGAGCCTGATGTCATTCTCATGGGGCACGGTTGCCGGAGCATTTCTGGCACCGTTCATTTACGGCCTTTACTGGAAGGGTACTACCAGGATCGGCGCATGGTCCGGGTTTATTTCAGGCTTTACAGTATCAGTAGCAGGTGCGATTATCTACAAGATGGATGGCAGCGTGGCACCGAATATCGGAGCAGTTGCCATGGTGGTATCGCTGATAATTGTTCCGGTAGTAAGCCTGCTTACAAAGAAGATGCCTGCTGCTCATATAGAGAAGGTTTTCGGGGAAAGCAAGAGTGTGGGCGGAAATGCGGAAATCGAGGCTTAAAGCAATATAGTTTGAAATAAGGAATGTAGCATGAGATAACAAATATTATAGAATATGAAGGGGACATAGCCTATAAAGCGTGTCCCCAAATTTTATCAGGAAAATGATCAATTTTACATTTGGTCATTTGTTTACAAATCGGTGCAAACAGTTTAAAATAAAATAAATTGAGAATTTGAATAAAAATACAATACAATTTATATAAACAGTTGAAATTAGAGGGGATCAATATGAAAAAACTGATGTTGGGAAACGAGGCGGTAGCCAGGGGTGCTTATGAAGCCGGCGTAAGAGTGGCAACAGCATATCCGGGTACGCCGAGTACTGAGATTACCGAGAATATTGCAAAATTTGATGAAGTGTACAGTGAATGGTCTCCCAATGAGAAGGTCGCTTTGGAGGTCGCAATAGGCGCATCTGTAGCAGGTGCGCGTTCCATATGCTCGATGAAGCACGTGGGCTTGAATGTAGCTGCTGATCCGTTGTTCACAGTTTCATATACAGGCGTCACCGGAGGGCTTGTCATAATGGTAGCCGATGATCCGGGGATGCACAGCTCCCAGAACGAACAGGATTCACGCTTCTATGCAAGATCCTCGAAGGTTCCGATGCTTGAGCCCTCAAACAGCCAGGAATGCAAGGATTTCGTCATTCAGGCCTACGAGATAAGTGAAAAATTCGACTGCCCCGTTATAGTGAGGCTAACAACCCGTGTTGCGCATTCTCAGAGTCTCGTAGAAACCGGGGAACGGGTAGACACAGGGTTGAAACCATACGTTAAAAATGCGGCAAAATATGTTATGATGCCAGGCATGGCCAAACTGAGGCATATCGAAGTAGAAAAAAGTATGGCTCAGCTAAAGGATTTTGCCGAAGAGACAGACCTGAACAGGATAGAATGGGGCAGCACGGAGATAGGCGTCATAACATCCGGTATTTCCTATCAATACGCAAGAGAAGCTTTCGGCGACGTATCCTACCTGAAGCTTGGAATGGTATATCCGCTGCCTGACAGTTTGATTTCAGAATTCGCGGGAAAAGTTAAAAAGCTTTATGTCATAGAAGAATTGGAGCCGTTTTTTGAGAATCAGATCAAAAAGCTCGGGATCAAGGTTATCGGTAAGGAGTTGCTCCCTGTCACAGGAGAATATTCCGCATCGCTTTTAAAAGAGAAAATATTTGGCATCACGACTGAAAAAACTTACAATATCGACAACGGATCTCCCATGAGGCCGCCCGTAATGTGTCCGGGTTGTCCGCACAGGGGGATGTTCCATGTTCTTAAAAAGCTCAAGCTTAACGTTACCGGTGATATAGGCTGTTACACGCTTGGCGCGTTGTCTCCGACAGAATCTATGGATACCTGCATTTGCATGGGTGCAAGCATAGGCATGGCTCATGGCATGGAGAAAGCCCGCGGCAGAGAATTCGGAAGGAAAACAGTTGCGATCCTCGGAGACTCGACTTTCATACATTCGGGTATCACGGGACTTATCGACATAGTATATAATAAAGGCTGCTCGACAGTTATCATACTGGATAATTCCATAACAGGAATGACGGGGCACCAGCAAAACCCGACCACAGGCTTTACTATAAAGGGCGAGCCTACAAGGCAGGTCAATCTCGAACTGCTCGCAAAAGCTGTTGGAGTAGACAGGGTAAGGATAGCCGATCCGTTCGATCTGAAGGAATTCGAAAAGGTTGTTGCAGAGGAAGTACAGGCTGACGAGCCATCTGTTATAATATCTCAAAGGCCCTGCGCACTTTTGAAGAAGGTACGTTACGAAGGGACGCAGCGAATAAATGAAAACTGCAGGAAATGCAGAAGCTGCATGAAAATAGGCTGTCCGGCAATCGTGGACAAGGGCGACAGGATAGAAATAGACAGCGCACTTTGCGTAGGATGCAAATTATGCTCGAGAGTATGCAGCTTCAATGCGATAGAAAAGGCCGGTGAACACAATGAATGATTTGAATATTATGATAGTAGGCGTAGGCGGGCAGGGTACTCTGCTCGCAAGCAGGATACTGGGTAATGTAGCGGTGATGCAGGGCTACGACGTAAAGGTCTCCGAAGTCCATGGAATGTCGCAGAGGGGCGGCAGCGTAGTCACCTATGTAAAAATGGGCGGCAAGGTTTATTCTCCGATCATTGATAAGAATGAGGCCGACATTTTGCTTGCGTTTGAAAAGCTCGAGGCACTTAGATGGATAGATTATTTGAAAAAGGGAGGGACTCTGGTCATGAATGACCAGGAGATCAATCCGATGCCGGTCATTACCGGAAAGGCCAAATATCCGGATGACATAACAGGACGCCTGAAAAGTGGAGGGATTGCACTGCAGTCGATCGATGCATTGAAGCTCGCTGAGGAATGCGGAAATATCAAAGCCATGAATGTGGTGCTTATCGGCCTGCTTGCGAAGTCCACAGGCATTTCCAAAGATATATGGCTTAAAGCAATAGAAGAAGTCATACCTGATAAATTACTCGACGTGAATCTCAGAGCTTTTGATACAGGATATAATAGTTCACTGAAATGAGATCAGCGGTATATTATAATATATAATAATTATTGACTTTCAGCCTGTTGGCTTTTGCGTGGGGCGGAAAAGTTCCGTAAACCCTGAAAGCTGTTCTCACGGGAGGACAGATGGGCATAAGAATAAATCAAGGAGGGTTCTGGAAATGTTATATTGGAACCAGTCGCGTGAATGCATGCCCAGAGAGGAAATGCAAAAGCTACAGAGCGCACATCTTGTTGAAACGGTAAAAAGGGTTTATCACAATGTCCCGCACTACAGGGCAAAAATGCAGGAAAAGGGCTTGGAACCGGGGGATATCAAAGGGGTAGAGGATCTATCAAAACTGCCCTTCACTATCAAGCAGGACCTGAGGGATACCTATCCTTATGGCATGTTTGCATCGCCTTTGAGTGAGATCGTACGTATCCACGCTTCCTCCGGCACGACAGGAAAACAGACTGTTGTCGGTTATACCAGGAAGGATCTCGACACCTGGGCTGAGGTAATGGCGAGATCATTTACTGGTGCAGGCGTCGAAAGAAATTCAATTATGCAGATAGCCTACGGTTACGGCCTCTTTACAGGTGGACTTGGAGCACATTACGGCGCGGAACGCATCGGAGCTTCGGTAATACCTGCTTCTACCGGTAATACAAAAAGGCAGCTTCAGATATTACGTGATTTCGGCACGACCAATATCGCATGCACTCCGTCATATGCGCTTTATATGGCTGAGGAAATGGAAGAAGCGGGAATCAAAAAGAGCGAACTGAAGCTGAAGTCCGGTATATTCGGAGCTGAACCCTGGTCTGCCAGCATGAGGGATGAAATAGAAAAAAGACTTGGTATAATGGCGATAGATATATATGGGCTCAGCGAGGTTATAGGCCCCGGTGTTTCCTGCGAATGCCCGTGCAAATGCGGCATGCATGTGCAGGAAGACCATTTCATACCCGAGATAATAGATCCCGTGACCGAAGAAGTGCTCCCGGCCGGATCAAAAGGCGAACTCGTATTCACGACTATAACCAAGGAAGGCTTGCCACTGCTGCGTTACAGGACCAGGGATATTTCTTCTCTGAATTATGAAAAATGTGAATGTGGCAGAACTCTTGTAAGGATGAGCAAGGTGACAGGCCGTACTGACGACATGCTGATAATAAGAGGTATAAACGTATTCCCGTCCCAGATAGAAAGTGTACTGCTCGAATTGGGAGAAACCGCTCCACACTATCAAATCATTGTTGACAGGGTCGACAACCTTGATGTTATGGAAATCTGGGTAGAGATGACACAGGCATTCTTCTCCGATGAGGTAAAGCATATCGAGGATCTCGAAAGGAAGATAAGGAAAGAAATCGAGAATACCTTGAGCATAAGCGCAAAGGTCAAGCTCGTTGAGCCTAAAACGATCGAAAGAAGCGAAGGCAAGGCAAAGAGAGTCATTGACAAGCGTAAGATCTGATCATATTGATCGGATATCAGGATCGGAAATAGAATAAAATGAATATCGAGTAGGATGTTTAGCGCCTATGGCGCGGAGGTTTAGCGCTGAAGGCGCGAATTTCCGTTAAAACATCCAATAAGGAGGCATGTATCATGTTCGTAAAGCAGATTTCCATATTTCTGGAGAATAAATCGGGAAGGCTCTCGGAAGTAACAAAAACACTCGGAGAAAACAACATCGATATCAGCGCGCTGTCAATCGCGGATACAACTGATTTTGGGATACTCAGGCTGATTGTTAACAATCCCGAAAAGGCCGAACAGATACTGAAGGCTGAAGGCTTTACAGTTAGCGCTACAAGCGTTATTGCGATTGGCGTGCAGGATAAGCCGGGTGGATTGGCAAAGGCTCTGGATGTATTAGACAAAGAGCAGATCGGTATCGAATACATGTATGCATTCGTAAGCAAATCAGAGGATGAAGCTCTTGTAATACTGAAAGTAGCCGAGCCGGAAAAGGCAGTCGATACCTTGCAGGCCAACGGCATCAGCGTACTGAGCTCAAGCCAGGTATACAAGCTGTAAGGAAGTACATTACAGGTTCAGAATAAAACAGCCCGGTAAACGCTCAGTAATGACACGAAAAAGGCCCAATAAAAGGCCCGATGCAATAATTACTCTCAAGTAATTATTGCATCGGGCCTTGTTTCTTGCTTCAGAACTTACCAAGTAGGTACTTCATCGTAAAATACTTGAGCTTGCCCATGTTGATCTTTATTTCACTCAGGAAGCCTGCGTGGAAATCGCAAAATAGCTGCTTTTCGTTCTCGGTGGCCTGTTCCGTTCCGTACCTCGATTTTACGAATATATCGGTTATCGTTTTAAAGCGTACCGGGCTGAAAAACATATTCGAATCTATCCTTGAACAATACTGGAACGGAGTTTCAGAAGGCAGCAGTCCCAATCCCTGAATTCCAAGCACGTTAATATAGTAATCGTAAAAGCTCAGTACGCAATCAGTTGCCGGGAGATTGATTATTTTATAAAGTCGCAGGCGATTCCTGATGATATTTGTCATCAGCAGAGCTATAGAAAGAATAAGCAAGCCTGCTAAAGTAAATATTGCGATAATTTCAGCCGAAGGCCCGGTTTTTCCACCGTCAGGTCCGAAGTCGACGTATCCGCCTCCTTGCTGAGCGTATCTCTTCATAAGCTCTTCCATATAGGCATTATAAGATGGATCGTAATCGCTGCTGTACGTGACATCGCTATATTCGGTATTAGCATAAAATTCAGACCGGAAAGGCGCTGTCGGTTCAAAAGGCAGCCAGCCGTAACCCTCGAAATAGATCTCCACCCACGCATGGGCCTGCATGTTGCTAACCACATAAGTAGTATTATCATTCTTTACCGGCTCTGCGGGAAGCATATAACCTTCCACATATCTTGCCGGTAAGCCTGCGCATCTTGCAAGTACGGTCATTGCAGAAGCATAATATGAGCAGTAGCCTTCTTTGAGATCGAACAGGAAATAGTCGACGAAATCCCGATTCCTCGGAGTAGAGCGTACATCAAGGTTATAAGGGTATTTCGATGCCATGTATTGCTCGATTGCCTTTGCCTTGTCGTAATCATTTTTTTCCGTAGCAACCAGTGATGCCGAAAGGTCTTTTACCCTTTGAGGGAGATTCTTCGGAAGCTGGAGGTATCTCTTATATATTTCATTGCTGCTGTCTTTCAATTTCGAGAGGGTTTCAAGAGTTTTCAGCTTGCTGTTCCTATTGATAACAGGCAGCGCTATTGCGGTGCCGGACAAGGTTTGAGAATCATATTTCTGGAAGAAGGATTCGACGGAAATTTCACCGTTTTCATCCGGAGAAATAGCACCGTTTGTAGAATTTTGAGAATAATATCTCAGTATTTCCTCGTAATAGCTCGGGAATTTCATCTGCAATATTGCGTTGCTGTAAAGGCCCTTTTTACTTTTCCTCATGATCTCGGAAAATTCTTCAGACCCTACTTTGGGGACGTACATTTTTGTATTGTATTTGAACCCCTTGGTATAGCGCTGCTTTGACGAATAACCGCCGGTACTGTCCATATATGCCGAGAAATCCTTGGTTGAAGTTCTGAATTCCTTGATTTTAGAGGGTAAGAACAGCGATTTGGTCTTTATATTCAGGAATATTACTGAAACGGGATTTTCTTCGAAATACGTATTTAGAAAATCATCCTTGCCGGTAAGCAGTTTCATTCCTTCGAGCATCTCATCCGTGTCGCCGTACATTCCATAGTAATCGGTACCCTGGGAAGAGATGGAAGTGTCGCCATTTATCCATTTGTTTCCCGTATAAGTGTCGAGAGCTATGCCTTTAAGGTAGACCCTTTTACCTGAGGATACCTGAAGCACATTGGTCCTGTCTAGTCTGACCCTGCCTCCCAGTATGTTGTTTCTGTCACCGAAGCCCGAGGTTGCGGAAAGAGAAAAATAATCGAAGGTTTCATAATCGAAATTTTTCTTAAAATAGTTATAGACCGATACTATCTTCTTGTCCATCCATTTCCATTCTATCGGCTTGTCGCTTGCATGAATGGTATATGCCAGAGCAATTATCAGGATACATACCGGCAGGCTCCATAAAGCTATCTGCGAAGGCGATGCATAGTCATTCGGACTTTTTGACAGTTTTCCCTGGTAAATATGTTTAAGGTATATCATCAGCGTTGCTATCAGAAAAAGATAGAATGGCAACAGACTGGATACTATACCGTAAGACCATTGAACACCAAAGATGGCTATACCCGCAATCAGAACTACGAAAAATCTGAATTTCCTAAGGATGAAGCAATATGAAAAAAGCGAAACTATAATACACAGCGGAATAACGGTCAGTAATTGGAAAGCTGCATTTACGTTGACCGGGTCGGGATATAGTATGAAATCGCTCAGCCAGAAATAATAGTCTTCGAAAAATTCGGACACTTTATCGATACCTGCTCCAAAGAGGGTATATATCATCGATATCAGTAAAACCAGTCCTATCCCCGAAAACGAAATTATCGATGCCGTTTTGTTATAAAACATTGCAGCAAACAAAACAGTTGACAATACAACGAGCAGCAGTACGTTTAAAACCGGGTACGGCAGGCATAGTGAGGATATTAGTGCGTATACGATGCTGAATGTTACAAGCATGGCAAGCAGAATATCCGAGATCTTATCGGTCAATTTGTTTATTGTCATATGAACCTCCTGTCTCTAACATTCCAGGATTTCTTTTATTTCGTCGTTGATATTGATCTTGTAGCTGTTAACTCCGATCTCCGGCAGGGAAGAAAGGATGTTGTCCGCGTCCGGATCCGAAATACCTGTCAGGTCTTCGGGGGACGTATAAATCAGGCTCACATCATAGCCCGTATTGCTTGTTTTGTAGATCTGGTTGTACAGGCCGTAGTCGAGATTTGATGTGAATACCAGGATATTGGTCTTTTTCAGCACGTTATTCGTATAGATCTCCAGAAGATCCTTAACTGGAACACTTTCGCTGAATTTTACCTTGGCCAGCTGTTCGAATATTTCGTTGAACATCAAATGGTTCTTTGCATGTATGTCTATAAGCCTGCCGCTGTAGCATACCAGGTTTACCGGTATCCATTTGTACAGGCAGTAATGCAGGACTGCAACCACGGATTCTATCAGCTTGTCTTCGAGTATTATATTCTCGCCGGAGGAGTAGGGATTTTTATGCAGGTCGATTAACATCAGCGTGTTGGTCTCGGAGGTGCTTTGATATTTCTTCACAAGGATCTCCTGAGCCTTTGCGGTAAGCTTCCAGTGGATTCTTTTCATACTGTCGCCATAGGCGTACTTCCTGACATCGCTGACCGTCGACATGTCTTCGTCCCTGGTATTCAGCATTGAGTGCGACTCGGACATATAGTCGGTTTTCAAAGGAAATTTTTCAAGGTATACGATACGGGGATAGACAGTCACATACTTTGGCTCGAATACATTATACCTGAACCTGACAAGTCCGAAGAAGTCCTCAAGTTCTATGGAATTGATGCCTATCTCATAATTGCCCCTGTAATTGCATTGAAGCTCGAAGGCATAATTTTTTCCCGAAAAGGGCTGTAATGAGAAATTTTTCACCTGGAATTGGTTTTCAAAAATTGTTTTGGCACCGTAGAAGGATACCTTTATATATGGGTATATAAAGAAATCTTCATTATTAATGCTGAATATGAAATTTACCTTGTCGCCCTTGGTTACAAATTTCTTGTCGAGCTCCTGGCCGTATTTGAAACGCAGGTAGATAACAAGAGTATATATAACCGATACGATAGGCAGTATGATAAGCGTATATAGGAACATATACGGCACTTTTCCGCCATTGAAATATGCAAAGATCAACGCGGACATAAAAAGGATGAGGTAGAGTACCCTACTTTGTTTCATGCTGGCTCACCACCGGAACATTAATTCTGGCAACTATAGAATTCAATATTTCTTCGGGGTTGATCTTCTTCAGTTTTGCTTCCTGTTTCAGAATAAGTCTGTGGGAAAGTACGGGAATGACCATCTTCTTAATGTCGTCGGGCAGCACATAATTTCTGCCGTTATAATAAGCCCAGGCCTGCGAAGCCCTGAACAGTGAAAGCGAACCTCTGGGACTGGACCCGAGCGTTACATCCGGATGTTTCCTGGTCTGGCTTACAATATCCACGATATAATTACTGAGAGTCTTGTCCATGTGGACATTTTTTATCTCTTCCTGGAGTGCTATTATGTCGCTGCTTTCAGCAACGGGCATCAGCTTTTCCAGGGGATTTGAAAGCTGGAATTTGGAAAGGATGTAGCTTTCTTCGGTGTTTGTCGGGTAACCAATGGATATTTTCATAAAGAAACGGTCAATCTGGGCCTCCGGAAGAGGATAGGTGCCGAGATACTCTACAGGGTTCTGCGTAGCAAGGACCATGAACGGCTTCGGCATTTTGTATGTGATGCCGTCGACAGTGACCTGGCCTTCTTCCATTACTTCAAGGAGGCTGGCCTGAGTTTTCGGAGATGTACGGTTGATTTCGTCAGCAAGGATTATCTGGCTCATTATTGCTCCGGGTCTGTACTCAAAGTCGCCTGTTTTCTGGTTATAGATAGAAAAACCGGTAATATCGGAAGGTAATACATCGGGGGTGAACTGTATCCTTCTGAAAGAAGCATTAAGAGATTTTGCCAGAGCGGAAACGAGGCTCGTTTTTCCAACGCCGGGTACATCCTCGATCAGGACATGTCCGCCGCAGATTAGTGAGATAACGGCAAGCTCGATGGCATAGCGCTTTCCGACGATTACATTTTCAACATTGTCTATGACGTTTTTTAAAGTTCTGACGGAATCATTCATAAATATTCATCCCTCTTATCTTTGTTTTATAACGCGGCTATGAAAAATCAAATTAATCGCCTTGTTACAATGTCATATTACGCTATAGCAAAATTGGAATGAAGTAGATTTTTTTTGGTCAATTGTCGTCTTTTTTTATTCCAATACGGAATGAGTAAAATTTCTTAAGAAAATTAATTCATTCTATATAGCGCGTATTTACAATAAAATCAGGCAATTGGTATAATAGGAGAAGAATTTGTGCTTATTAATTGAAAAACATTTTCGGGTGGGAGATGGCGCTTCATGAGAGCTGAAATACTAGCGGTCGGAACAGAGCTTCTAATGGGTCAGATAGCGAATACAAACGCTCAATATATATCTTCACGCCTGCCGGATGCAGGCATAGGCGTATACTATCACGACGTGGTGGGGGACAATCCTGAAAGGCTGAAACAATGCCTTTCGCTTGCAATGTCGCGTTCAGATGTAGTCATAATGACTGGAGGACTCGGCCCGACACAGGACGATCTTACCAAGGAGACTGTTGCCGCTGCGGTAAACAGGAAGCTGGTACTGGACCAGGAGAGCCTTGACAAGATGAAAGCCTTCTTTGAAAGGCATGCCAGGAAAATGACCGACAATAATATCAAGCAGGCATACCTCCCGGAAGGCAGCATTATAATAAGGAACAAAAACGGCACTGCCCCGGGGTGCATAATAGAAGAAGGCGGAAAGGTGATCGTGATGCTGCCCGGCCCGCCGTCTGAAATGAAACCGATGTTTGACGAGACAGTTATGCCATACTTTGAAGCCAGATCGGAATACAGGCTTGAATCACGCTTCCTGAGAATATTCGGCATAGGGGAATCAGCTGTGGAAGACAGGCTGATAGATCTGGTCGATAGGCAGACCAACCCGACGATAGCCCCATATGCCAAGGATGGCGAAGTTACGCTCAGGATAACGGCAAGCTACCCCAAACAAGGCGCTCACGAGGATCTAATAACGCCTGTGGAAAACGAAATCAGGAACAGGCTGGGAGACGCGGTTTACAGCAATGACAACAGCACGCTTGATGAAGTTGCGGCAAGGCTGCTGCTTGAAGGCGGCACCACTGTTGCATTCGCAGAATCGTGCACGGGCGGGCTGCTTTCATCAAGGCTTACTGAAATACCCGGAATATCTGAAGTGTTCGACAGAACAATAGTAACATACAGCAACCGTTCAAAGGTAGAAGAGTTGGGAGTCAGGCAGGAAACACTGGATAAGTACGGAGCCGTCAGCGAAGAGACTGCCGCTGAAATGGCCGCTGGAGTCCGGAGAGCGGCAAATACTGAGCTTGGAGTATCCGTAACGGGTATAGCCGGGCCGGGCGGCGGATCCGAAACGAAGCCTGTCGGACTTGTATTCGTTGCACTGGCGGATAAAGATGGAGTCGTTGTCAAAAAACTCGATCTTTGGGGCAGCAGGAGCAGGATCAGGAATGTAACCTGCCTGCACGTATTCGACATGCTTAGAAGATATCTTATGAACAGGGAGAAAAAAGCTTGACGGCCAGGGACAGGAATTCCTCAAACAACCCGTCGGACGGGCGGGTTTCAACTGCGGCAATGATTGTTATGTCATCCATGGTTTTGAGCAGGCTGACCGGATTCATAAGGGAAACCATGCTTTCATGGAAGGTTGGCCTAAGCTGGGTACAGGACGCTTATGTTGCGGCTTTTACGGTTCCGGACCTTATGTATGTACTGCTTGTTGGAGGTACTATCTCGGCGGCGCTGGTGCCTTTCATTTCGGGAAAGCTTGAAAAAGGCGAAGAAAAGGAAGGCTGGAAGGCAGCCAGCTCGTTCATCAATTTGATTTTCATTGGCTTGGCTATCCTTTGCACTTTTGGCGTGATTTTCGCTCCTCAGATAATAAGTTTAATAATGCCGGGCTATTCCGGGCAAGGCAATCAAACGAAGGAGCTTGCAATAACTCTGGCGAGAATTCTTTTCCCTTCGGTTTCTTTCATCATGCTGGCCGGGATATGCAATGGCGTACTGAACTCATACAAGAAATTCGCAGCGGCGGCATATGGGCCTTCGATCTATAATTTCGGGTGTGCTCTGTCTATCATGCTGTTTGCAGATACAAACCCGCAGAGCATGATAAAGGTAGCTGTTGGAGTTGCGGGAAGCGCAATGCTTTACTTTCTGATACAGTTCTCGTTCGTTTTTACCAAATTGAAATATTACAAGCCTGTCATCAATTTTTTCGACACGGGCTTCAGAAATCTTTTCGGACAGGCTGTGCCTTCATTGCTTTCGTCCTCCGTTACCCAGGTGAATGTTATAATTTCTATTGCCTTCGTGAGCCTTGGCGCCGCAGAGGGAACGCTTGCCGCTTTCAGGAATGCAAATACGCTGTGGCAGCTGCCTTATGGCATTTTTGCCATGGGGATCGGAACAGCCATGCTGCCAACGCTTTCAGGTAAATTCGCAGCGGGAGAGCAGAAGGAATACAAGTCACTGCTGATGAAATCGCTGACTTCGGTTTTGTTCCTGGCAGTCCCGTCTTCCGCGGCTTTTATCGTTCTGAGGGAACCTCTTGTGCGGGCTGTTTTCGAGTGGGGTGGGAAGTTTACGGAAAAGGACGTACCTGGAGTGGCGTCAATAATGGCGATATTCTCGATATCCATGATTACGCAATCGATTGTCGGCATCATGAACAGGTCGTTTTACGCGGGACAGGATACCAGAACGCCGCTGGTAACCGGCATAGTATCTATTTTGCTGAATGTTTTATTCGGAAGTGTTTTTTATGCCTTCACCGACCTTGGCGCATCCGGGATGGCCCTTTCATATTCGATCATAAGTACGGTAAATGCCATAATGCTTTTACTTTTGTTGAACAGGAAGATGAATGGCATAAATATGGAAAAGTTTTTTGCTTTCATAGCAAGGGCAGTTCCGGCTACGTTCGTTATGATTGCAGTATTGCTGCTGTTTGAAGGGTTGCCGTTCAAACCGGCTGCCAAGGCATTGCAGTTGGTGTTTCTTGCCGGCGAAATTTTCGCAGGCGCGGTGTTTTATGTAGTAACAATGATTATGCTGAAGGCGGAAGACGCATTATATTTGGTAAAATTGTTCAAACAACGTTTCAAAATGTAAAAATATGTAATTTGATTATTGACTCTTTTATTGAAATGATATATAATGATTTCAGAACAGATGTTCGCTTGATGATCCTTCCGGAAGGGTCCCTGCGGTAACTGTACGATTTTGATAATGATTTTTTTATTATAAGAGGAGGTCTGCCTGATATGCTGGAAAAGAAGAAAGCGCTTGAAATGGCTCTGGGACAGATTGAAAAACAATTTGGCAAGGGCGCCGTTATGAAACTGGGCGAAAATACGCATATGAACATCGAAACGATTCCTACGGGTGCAATTGGACTCGATATAGCGCTTGGGGTCGGCGGAGTGCCGAGAGGCAGGATAGTGGAGGTTTTCGGACCCGAAGCTTCAGGTAAGACGACGGTTGCCCTGCATATCGTGGCAGAAGCTCAAAAGGCAGGCGGAGATGCCGCATTTATCGATGCGGAGCACGCTCTCGATCCGGTTTACGCCAAGAAGCTCGGAGTAGACATTGACAATCTTATCGTTTCACAGCCGGATACTGGCGAGCAGGCTTTGGAAATAGCAGAAGCCCTTGTGCGCAGCGGCGCTATCGACGTAATAGTAATCGACTCGGTTGCAGCGCTTGTTCCAAAGGCGGAGATAGACGGAGAAATGGGCGATTCACACGTCGGCCTGCAGGCAAGGCTAATGTCCCAGGCTCTCAGAAAGCTGGCGGGCGTAATAAACAAGTCAAAAACAACTGCAATATTTATCAACCAGTTAAGAGAAAAAGTCGGCGTCATGTTCGGAAATCCCGAGACCACACCAGGCGGGCGCGCTTTGAAATTCTATGCTTCTGTGAGACTCGACGTCAGAAGGATAGAGTCGATCAAGCAGGGTACCGACGTAATAGGAAACAGGACAAGGGTTAAGGTCGTAAAGAACAAGGTCGCACCGCCGTTCAAGGAAGCCGAATTCGATATCATTTACGGGCAGGGTATATCAAAAGAGGGAAGCATTCTTGATGTCGCAGTCAATCTCGATATCATAAACAAGAGCGGCGCATGGTTCTCCTACAATGGCCAGAGAATTGGTCAGGGCAGGGAAAATGTCAAGCAGTTCATGAAGGAGAACCCGGAAATTTCACGTGAGGTCGAAAAGAAGATCCGTGACAATTATAATCAGGCTTTTGTGAACAGTATGAATGTTCATGCATCGAGTGAAGAAGAGGACGAAGAAGAGTTGGATCTCGATATGCAATGATTTGCTGAGGGGGTGGTGATGGGGTGAAGATCACATCGGCGGAAAAAAATAAAAAATACAAAGACAAGCTATCCATATATGTCGATGGAAAATTTTCTTTCACCATCTCCGAAGAAGACTATATATCATTGAACCTTTACGAAGAGCAGGAACTTACCCAGGAGACTATCGACTACATCAAGAATACGCTCAATTATCATGAAGCCAAGTCCAGAGCCGTGCGTTACCTATCAATGAAGCTGCGTACGGAGAAAGAGGTCCGTGATAAACTCAGCGATGAGGGCTATGATGATGATTGCGCCGACAAAGTAGTCAACGAACTGAAGGCAATCGGGTATATAAACAATCAGCTATATGCCCAGAAATATATATTTGACAGAAGCAAGCTGAAGCCAATTTCTAAAAGACTCATGAAAAAAGAACTGGTTTTTCGCGGTATCTCTGAAGAAACCGCGGATGAAGTACTTCAGGACTGGAAGGTGGAAGACTCCTCCGTAGCAGAAAGCCTTCTGAAACGCAAATTCGGAAAATATGATCTTAACGATAAGAAGATTCTCAAAAAAGCCATGATGTTTCTCACACACAGGGGTTTCTCCAGCGATACCATAAGAGAAGCCCTTCGTGACTATACTGCCGATGCTTCCGACAATGATTTTACATATTGAGCTTTAACTTGAGCTTAGCCCTATAATAGTGTATATTTTATTGTGTGACTTGAGCCTTGTTTTTTGCGCTCCTAAAGTCATTTAAAAATTACTTATAAAACAGGGAGTTGTATCAATTGGCGAAAAAGATCGGCATGGTATCACTCGGTTGTCCAAAAAATCTTGTGGACAGCGAACTGATGCTTGGCATTTTGAAAAATGAAGGCTTTGAAATAATAAACGACAGTGAACAGGCTAACGTAATAATAGTAAATACCTGCGGTTTTATTGAAAGCGCAAAGCAGGAATCAATAAACAGCATCCTTGAGATGGCATCTCTTAAAAATCGAAATTGCGAACTTCTGATAGTTACCGGATGTCTTGCACAAAGATACAGGCAGATGATACTCGATCAAATACCCGAAGTAGATGCAGTTCTGGGGACAGGGAGCTATGCAGAAATCGCAACTGTCATAAGGGATGCCTACAAAGGGAGCAAGGAATCTTTTTATGGCGAATTGAACGGAACTTCATATCTCGATGGTGAAAGAATTGTATCCACCGGCAAGGGATATGCGTATTTGAAAATAGCGGAAGGCTGCGACAACCGCTGCACCTATTGTGTAATTCCGTCACTCAGAGGGCCTTTCAGGAGCCGAAGCAGGGAAGCAATATTAAAAGAAGCGGAAATACTGGCTGAATCGGGTATCAAGGAATTGATAGTCGTAGCCCAGGACACTACCAGATATGGAACGGATATCTACGGAAGGAGATCACTGGCCGAACTTTTACGGTCTCTGGGCAAAATCGGCGATATTGAAAGGATTCGCCTGCTTTACTGCTACCCTGAGGAAATCGACGATGAACTTGTAAATGAGATAGCTGATAACGAAAAGGTCTGTAAATACCTTGATATACCCATACAACACATAAGCGACAACGTTTTGAAAAGGATGGGCCGCAGGGGCAACAGCGCAGATATAAAGGCGCTTCTGGAAAAACTCAGGAAGAGGATACAGGGGATTACATTAAGGACTTCTTTGATCGTGGGATTTCCCGGCGAGACCGAAGAAGACTTCGACGAATTAGCAGATTTTATTCAAAAATATACGTTTGACAGACTTGGCATATTTATGTATTCTAAAGAGGAAGGTACACCTGCTTCGAAAATGAAGCAGCAGATACCTGCAACGGTAAAAAAAGACCGTTACAAAAAGCTTATGCAGCTTCAAAATCTTATATCGAAGGAGCTTAATTCGGAAAGACTCGGAAAGACTTACAAAGTACTGGTCGAGGGAGTCGCCGAAGACGGTATTTTTTATTACGGAAGAAGCTGTGCCGAAGCGCCGGATATAGACGGGCTTATATACTTTACAAGCAGCGAACCGCTTGAAATAAACGAGTTCGTAAATGTTGAAATACTCGAAGCCGGAGAATACGATTTAACAGGAGAAGTAAAACATGAATCTGCCAAATAAAATTACATTATCCAGAATTATCGTCGTTCCTATTTTAATGATCTTCATGATACCTATACCTGAATCCATCATAAACGCCGGTCTGCTGGGATTTATGCGACCGTTTATGCTTTCGGTCAACGCACTGATTTCTTCTTATGGAGGCTATATAGCCGCCGGAATATTTATTATAGCTTCAAGTACGGACGCAGTCGATGGGTATATCGCCAGAAAAAGGCAGCTTGTTACGAGATTTGGAAAATTCCTCGATCCGATAGCAGACAAGCTCCTTGTCACAGCAGCGTTGCTGGCGCTTGTACAGAGCGGGGATGTGAACGGTTGGGCTGCAATGCTCATAATTGCGCGCGAATTTATTGTAACAGGCCTGAGACTTGTAGCTGCGGGCGAAGGGATCGTCATAGCGGCAAGCAAGCTTGGCAAGCTGAAGACTGTGTTCCAGGATATCGCGATCGTGGCAACATTGCTGAGCAATTTCCCTCTGAGCCTTGTACTTCCGAATTTCCCCTTCGATCAATACGCAATGGCAATAGCTGTTATAATCACGATATATTCACTGTATGATTATATAAAGAAGAATCTCCACGTAATAAACGTGAACTCATGATTTTCTACTCTTCGTAAATAGTTGGGGCGGGGTCAAGTTAATAAAAAGTGTTAAATTTTTTAGACCAGTGGGAATCATAAGATACTCGCTGGTTTTGTTTTATACAATCATCCCCGTTGGAGTAAGCAGATGTCTGCAGCTAGTTCCGTCTTTAACAAGCTGCAGGCAGTATAGCTCAATCCAACGCATTTCATGAAATTGTGGAGAGGATTCAAGCCTCTTTTCTCTACGGTGACAAAGTCTGTAAGCTTGTATTTATCGTATTTCTCCGTCTTTTTCGCTTGACAGAAGCAAGGGATAGTTTTATAATAATAGTTGTCAGGGCAACAGTTGTCCTAACAACAAAGGAGATGATACAATGCTTCTCAGAGATTTATCGAAGATTGTCAGAGGGGGCCAGATATTCTTAACAAGGAGTCTGGCGGAATTTGAACTGAACTCGGCCGAAGAGATCGTCCTGATGTATATATTCGGAAATCCGGAGACGAACCAGGACGCAATAGCAGAATTTTTTATGCTCGACAAAGGCACTGTGGCAAGAACTCTTGCCAGACTTGAAGAAAAAGGCTTCATCAATCGGCGAGTAAATAATGCAAACCAGCGTGAAAAAATCATAACAACGACGGAAAAGGCCAACAGTGTAAAAGATGTTTGTACCGGGCTGCTCAAAGCATGGGACGATATTCTCTACACAGGTATTTCAAGGGAAGATGCTGCAAATTTTGAAAGAATGGCTGGCTGTATGGCAGAAAACATCACAAAAAAATTGAAACAGGAGCTTGTCTATGGGAAATAATAAGAAAAAAAACAGTATAGCGCTGGTTATCATTGTCTATTTGGCAGGCATATTTATGGGCGCAATAGACACCGGAATTGTCACACCGGCAAGGACTATAATTCAAAATAATCTTTCAGTCGATGAAAAAACCGGCATCTGGATGATTACGATTTATACGCTTGCCTATGCTGCAAGCATACCGGTAATGGGAAAACTAGCCGACAGGTACGGGAGAAAGCTCATATATATAACGAGCATTTTTCTTTTTGGTTTCGGCTCACTTTTATGCGGCCTCTCACACTATACAGGTAGCTTTGGGATGTTAATCGCGGCCAGAGCGGTACAGGCAATAGGCGGCGGAGGTATCATGCCGGTAGCCACTGCGGAATTCGGTACATCTTTTCCACAGGAAAAGAGAGGCATGGCGCTCGGACTCGTCGGCGGTGTATACGGCATCGCAAATATCTTCGGTTCACTTGCCGGAAGCGCGATTCTAGATATTTTCGGCTCGAATAACTGGCAGTATATATTCTTCGTCAATCTACCGATATCTCTGTTTATCATCATCGCCGGAATCATTGTCCTCCCGAACAACAAGGAAATAAATCTGAAGCGTATTGACGGCTTCGGCATAGTAATCATTGTATCCATGGTTCTTTCACTGCTATACGGACTAAAGAACATCGATTTCTTTGATTTTAAAAACACAATTACAAGCACTGATGTCTATCCATTTCTAATTGCTTTCATAGTGCTGCTGCCACTTTTCCTGCTTGCAGAGAAAAAGGCGCAGGATCCTATAATAAACCTCAAATACTTCTCAAGCGGGAAGATACTTATCACACTGGCAGTATCCTTTGCCGCGGGCTTCGTACTCATGGGTATTGTCTTCATCCCTCAATTCTCTGAAAACGCACTTAAGATCACTTCAGGAAACGGCGGCTATTTCACAGTAATACTCGGGCTTCTTTCCGGCGTTTCAGCCATGCTTTCCGGAAAGATGATCGATAAATTCGGTGCAAAGCTCGTCCTGTTTTTGGGTTTTACAATCACTATCATTGGGGCACTATTCCTTATTATGGTTACCGCTGTGAACCCAGGGCTTCCGTCGGTCGTAGCGAGCCTCATGCTTCTGGGCTTTGGGCTGGGATTTACCATGGGGGCTCCGGTCAATTACATGATGCTTGATAACATTTCTGAAAACGAAGCAAACTCAGGGCTTGCGACACTGTCTCTCGTCCGTTCCATTGGAACATCTATTGCCCCTGCTCTTATGGTGGGATTTATCGCACACGCGGGATTGTCTTTGCAAACTGACATAAAAAGTGTGCTTCCAAATGAGATAACTGTACCTGAACTGCCATATGTACAGGATATAACAAATAAGGTGAACGAACTAAAAAGCGACCCCAATATGTCTCAAAAACTAGGCAGTGTCGATATCCCCGACTTAAACTCCATGCAGACATTCAAGCTTGATTTCAGCGGAAATGACAGTGATTTTACAGTCCCGGACAACATCCTCAAAGAGTTGCAGACCTCTGATGTAACAACGATAACGACAGTGACCAAGGATTTTGCTTCAACAATGTTTGACCAGAAGACACCGAAGGTGATTTCTGACATACAGTCCGGTCTTAATAGCGGCATAGACGGTATTGCATCAGGAATGAGTGAGCTGGACAAAAATCTTTCCGGCCTACAATCCGGGTATGATGGCATAGGAAAGGGCATCGAGGGCATGCAGATAGCTGTAAAACAGCAGGAGACAGCTTTTAAACAGCTCCAAAGCATCGCGGTAATGATACCGCCTGCCCTATCGTCATCATCAAGCTTCCCCAATGGGATGAGCTTAGCCGACCTGCTTCCGTTGCCTGCTAAAAGCAGCATTCCGAAGAACGTGCTGGAGGAAATTACTGCAATAAAATCCATGAGTGAGCTTCGGGCGAAAACCGTGGAGCTCCAGGGAGCCATCGATAAACTCAACACACAGATAGAGAAGAACAAACAGAGCCAGGCTGGTATGAAAACAGGCATTGATCAAATGACCAAAGCCAAAAATGACATGCAAACACTGCTCAATGAAATGAACACCTTAAACAACGCCATCCCTGGCGCCTTCAAAACTTCTGAGAAGAATTATCTGAATGAAATCGACGCACGCTCAAACCTCCTTCAGGATGTCTATCAGAAGACCTTAAACACTGGCTATAAATCTATTTATCTCACAGTCGCAATCTCCTCGGCGCTGGCAATCCTGCTGCTTGTCTTTTATCGTAAAAAGATAGCTGCTATTGCCGTTGAACCAAACCAATGAGTAATAGATAAACAATTACGCATTTCAGCTAAAGCCGTTCTCAGAACGAGAGCGGCTTTATTTAATCGCTGCCATCATGTTTTTAAATATTTTTTATAAAATGTTGCATACTTTAGAAATATATAATATACTTTTAGTATTAGGATATATTATCAGGTAATAATTATTTTGCAAGCAGGTGGTGTGAGCAGTATGAGTCGGTCATCGCTTCTAAAAAAGGAAAGACAGCAGATACTCTCCGACAGGATAAAACAGGATCCGTTTTTGACTGACGAGGAGTTATCGGAGCTTTTTGCCGTAAGCGTGCCGACCATCAGGCTGGACAGACTTGAGATGGGTATTCCGGAGCTGCGTGAGAGGATCAAAAGCGTAGCTGAAAACAATTACAGCAAAGTTAAATCACTGCAGAGCAAGGAAATTGTCGGAGAACTTATCGATATCACTTTGGGGAGGAATGCAGTATCCATACTTGAAACCGATGAATCCATGGCATTCGAAAAAACCAAGATAGTCAGAGGCCACTTTATCTATTCACTCGCCGAATCGTTGGCAATTGCAGTAATAGATGCCCAGGTCGCACTGGTCGGGGTAGCTAACATAAAGTACAAGAACCCGGTTTATTCCGGCTGCAAACTCGTAGCCAAGGCCGAAGTCAAGCAGGTCAGGGGAACGAATTACATTGTCTGGGTCAAGATCTACGAAAAGCAGGTTGAGATGTTCAGGGGTAAATTCATATTGGTTTCCCTTGAAAAGAAACAGGGAAAATAGTATTTTATTATTAAAAGAGCTTATGCAATTAATAAAGTAACGATTCAGGAGTGGATTCGATTGAAGATTTTAGTTGATGCAATGGGCGGAGACAATGCGCCTGAGGCTATTGTAAAGGGAAGTATCGATGCCTTGAAGGCACAGGAAGGTTTCGACATATCTCTGATAGGAGACTGCGACCAGATCAACCGGATATTGAAGAGCCGTAACTTCGACAGTCCGAGGCTTGAAGTAATTCATGCAAAGGAAGTCATAACGAACGACGATACACCGACTCGAGCAATAAAAAGTAAAAAGAATTCTTCCATGGTAGTCGGTTTTAATATGCTGAAGGAAAAAAGGGGAGACGTTTTTCTATCGGCCGGTAATACAGGCGCTTTACTTACAGGAGCAATACTTATATTAGGCAGGCTTAAAGGCGTGGACAGACCGGCGCTAGGGGCAGTAATCCCAACAAAGGCGGGAAAATGCCTGCTTATCGACGCAGGCTTGAACTCGACCTGCAAACCGATTAACTTTGCGCAGTTCGGCATCTTTGGATCTTTATATATGAAGGGATTGTTCAACAAGGAGAACCCAAGGGTCGGACTTGTAAATATGGGAACTGAGGCAAAGAAGGGTACTGAGGTAATAAAACAGGCATATACATTGTTGAAAAACACCAATTTGAATTTTATAGGAAATATAGAAGGCAAGGATATACCGCTCGGTAATGTAGATGTAGCAGTATGCGACGGGTATGTCGGAAACGTTCTTCTGAAATTCCTTGAGGGCACAGGATCGTTCTTTGGAAGCTTTTTAAAAGGTATGTTCAAAAGGACTATCTTTTCAAAAATATCCACTCTTTTTGTAATGCAGGATATGAAAGCCTTCAAGAAGATGATGGATCCTTCAGAGGACGGAGGCGCCCCGATATTGGGCATTAATGGCTTGGTTGTAAAAAGCCACGGAAATTCGAATGAAAAAACAATAAAAAACGTAATACTAAAAGCTTATAGTCTGGCCAACAGCTCCGTTTTCGAGCAGATCAAGGTCAGCGTTGAAAACATGGAGGTAACCGATGGCGATAAAAAAGAGCGTAAGCGTTGGAATTTTAGGAATAGGAAGTTACGCCCCAGAAAAGATTTTGACAAACTTCGACCTTGAAAAAATGGTCGAAACCTCGGATGAATGGATAACCAAAAGAACTGGAATATTTGAAAGAAGGCTTTTGGACGATAACGAACCAATTTACTCAATGGCGGTAAAAGCCGCAAAGCAGGCAATCGAAGATTCAGGCATAAGCGCGGAAGATATTGATCTGGTTCTCGTCTCCACTTCTACACCTGATTATCTCACCCCGACCACATCCTGTGTAATACAAAAAGAAGTAGGAGCTGTAAATGCAGCCGCATTTGATATTGCGGCTGCCTGCTCGGGCTTTATATACGGAATGACTGTGGCAAAGCAGTTTATTGAAACAGGTTATTACAACAATATATTGCTCGTCAGCAGTGAAGGTATGTCCAGGGCAATTGACTGGACCGACAGGAACAACTGCGTACTTTTCGGAGACGGTGCGGGGGCTGTGGTACTTGGCAAGGTTGAAGACGGATATGGTATACTGAGCACCTATATAGGTGCCGACGGAAAATCAGGCGAATCAATTACAATACCCAATCTTTATAGAAATGAAATCGATAATATAAAACGTGAGAAATACAAGAATAAAAACGCACTGTGGCAGGATGGGCAGGAAGTATTCAAGTTTGCTGTCAAAATAATGCCTTATGCCACGGAAAAACTATTTGAGAAAACCGATCTCAAGCTTGAAGATGTAAAATATATAATACCCCATCAGGCTAACATGCGTATAATCGAAAGCGCGGCTAAAAGACTTGGTGTGACAATAGAGAAAATTTATACGACTATAAAGAAGATCGGAAATATTTCTTCTGCATCGATCCCCTTTGCAATGGCGGACGCATACAGGAACAAATGCCTTAAAAAAGGCGACAACCTGGTGTTGGTGGGATTTGGCGGAGGACTCACCTGGGGGTCTGCTATAATCAGATGGAGCAAGTAAACCGTCGTAAGGACTAATCTATTACGGGAGGAATAGTATGGGTAAAACAGCATTCATTTTCCCTGGACAGGGAGCTCAATATATAGGTATGGGCAAACAGATCGCTGCCGGATACCGTGAGGCTTCGGATATATTCGACCAGGCTGCCGAAGCACTCGGGATAGATATGAGAAAGATGGTCTTTGAAAGTGACGACGAGACGCTGAAAATAACGGAAAACACGCAGCCTGCCATAGTGACGACAAGTATAGCGTGTCTCCAGCCGTTGCTGGCAGCGGGAATTAAACCGGATTTTACTGCGGGCTTGAGCCTTGGAGAGTATTCGGCCCATGTCACATCCGGAACGATGGATTTCAAAACTGCCGTAGCGCTTGTCAGGAAAAGAGGCAAGTACATGCAGGAAGCCGTTCCGATAGGAGACGGCACTATGGCGGCAATAATCGGACTTTCTTCGGAAGACGTCGAAGATTGCTGTGAAAGGGCATCCATCGCAGGAATAGTTGAACCTGCAAATTATAACTGTCCTGGCCAAATAGCAATCGCCGGCGAGGTAAAAGCTGTTGAAAAAGCTATGGAGCTGTGTCTTGAAAAGGGTGCAAAGAGGGCGATTCAGCTCGCAGTCAGCGCGCCTTTCCACTGCAGCATGCTGAGGCCTGCAGGAGAGTTGCTGGCAATCGAACTGCAGAAGGTTGTTTTCTCAGAATTTAAAACGCCGCTTGTGGCTAATGTTTCCGGAAAAATAGTCAAGTCATCGGCTGATATTAAGGAAACACTTATAAGACAGGTAAGCAGCCCGGTACTGTGGGAAGCTTCGGTGCGCTTTCGATTATACGCATGTTAGCCTGATGGGGTATTATATATTTTACATCTTCAAGCTTGAGATCGGTAT
>DATALQ010000029.1:0-88746 GCA_036260935.1 Clostridia bacterium | reverse complement strand
GCGGCGGTCCGAACCGCCGCCCCCTTCGCTGTTAATCGCGGCAGCAGCCTTAATCGTGACAGCCGGCCACGACCTTGGAAGATTTGGAACAGCACTGAGCAGTAGTAAAATTTTTGCTGCAGCAGCTTTTAACCTCTGTCTTTTTGGTTACCTTTTTCATTTTGTCACCTCCTTTACAGCCCTTAGCGTCAGGCTGATAAAGTCGTATCCGTTTTTTAAGTATTCTCTGCGGTTAAGTATATCTATATGGTAAAATCCTGCAGCATGTATTCCGGAGAGGTATTCTTCCTCCGTGACCGCACCGCCGAAACACTGTGCCCAGGCCTCGGGATCATTTTTCACGCTGTCGGGCAGGGGCAGTCTCGTTACTGCGTCGGATATTATGAACCTGCCGCCGTATTTCAGCACCCTGAATATCTCATGGTAGACGTTTTCCTTGTTTCTGGCATGATTGATGACACAATTGCTCATGACGGCGTCGAAGGACGCATCTTTGAATGGAAGATTTTCTATATCCCCGTATACGTAGGAAGCATTCGAAACCCCTGCACTTTCCGTGTTTATGCGGGCCGCCTTTATCATGGCCGGCGTAATATCAAGCCCGGTCGCACTGCCATCCGGACCTGATTCGATTGCAGCCTGGATAGTTTCCTTGCCCCGTCCGCAGCCGAGATCGAGGATCTTTTCTCCGGCAGCTACGCTGAGGAAATCCAGATTACTTCCGCAGCTCAGATTGTTGCAGCTATTTTTGCTTTCATCAGTATATCTGGTTTGTATTTCATTTAACAAATAATATCACCATCCTTAATATACCCCCTACGGGTATATACTAACATGTATATTACTATATATCAATATTTGAATAAATTACTTTATAAATGGCTTAGATAATTTTTGGGTCAGTTAAATGATATTATTCGAATATTTAAAACAGTATTGCAAAGTTGAAAGTATTGACAATAGTTGTATATACAATTATACTATATACAATGGTAAATAATAGCGCGAGTGCTTGCCGATGACTGTTTAGCGGAGGTAACTGTATGTCTCAGCTGCGATCTGGAGGATACCTTATTTCAAAGATACATCAGCTTTCTCAACGGATTTTTGCAAGGAAGCTTAAAGCTTGCAGAATTAAGGATATAAATCCGGCACAGGGCAGGATAATGTTTGCCCTGTGGCAGGAGGACAACATACCGATACAGCAGCTTGCCAATAGGACCGCCCTTAGCAAATCAACACTCACAAGGATGCTTGACAGGCTTCAGGAAACGGGCCATATAGAAAGGATCTTTCCGGAGGATGACCGTCGTAAGGTGCTGATCCGGCTGACGGACGAGAACAAAAGGATGAAGGTTGCGTATGAAGAGGTCTCGGCCGACATGATCGGACTGTTTTACAAAGGCTTCAAGGAAAATGAAATAGATGAATTCGAGAATTATCTCAAGCGCATTTATTCGAACCTATCCGGCTGAAAGGCCCAATATGGCTGATATTCACAATTGCAGTTATTCATAAACGGAAGCAGTGAGGTATGAAAGGAGTTTTTAAATGTCGAACGAAAATGGTATGGACAATGCACTGAAAAAGGCCAAGGACCAAATGGAGAAGGGAGTTGCCGAAAAAACAGCCGAAGATGCAGTAAAAGAAGCTACAGCCGAGTCGCTAAAACTGGTGGAAAGCTGCAGCAATGCGATGGTCGGCTCCATAGGATCTGAAGGATACCCCAACATCAAGGCGATGATCAAGTGCGAGGCCGAAGGCCTGAAGACATTCTGGTTCAGTACCAACACATCTTCAAGGCGCGTAGCGCAATTCAGGCAGAATGACAAGGCATGCATCTACTTTGTCGACCAGGACCAATATAAAGGTCTCATGCTCGTCGGAAAAATGGAGATACTTTCGGACCACGAATCAAAAGCCCGTCTGTGGCAGGACGGCTGCGAGATCTATTATCCGCTGGGCGTGGACGATCCGGACTACTCCGTATTCCGCTTTACGGCAGAGTGGGGCAATTACTATCATGGTCTCATAAATATTACCTTTGAAGTTTAACCATATATATTAAAAAGACCTGACAATATCAGGTCTCGGGTTCGGTATCCTTTTTATCATAAAGGTTGTATGTGATGCACTTCGATGCCCTTCTCGGGTTTGCAGCCTTTGCGGCGGGCTTTGCCGCAACTGTGCCCTTCAACGAAGCCCTGGTTTTCGCCGAGGGCTTTTTTGCCGTGGTCGGGCTTGCGCCGGCTCTCAGCGAACAGCTCTTATTTGTACAGCGGCCGTCGATAACAAGCGAGCCGCATTCGCAAAATTCAGCCAAAAATTAATCACTCCCATTTCATTATTTAAAAAGAGGACATATCCCGAACTTCGATCATTTCAGACCGAGATGTGTCCCGTAACATATTATATCACAGTTATGCTAAAATAATGTTGCTGCTATAAAAATAACAATCTGTTCAAAAAGATAAAAGTATTATATAATTTTCATTAAATTAAAATAATAGCAGCACTATAATTTTTTGCCGGAGAGGCGCTTATGTTTAGAAAGAAGATACTGATTATCGACGATACGGAACTGATGGTCAAACTGACTACAGATATCCTGACTGAAAAGGGCTACGAGGTGGTATCTGCAAATAATGGACTTGACGGCATAAAAATGGTCATGGCGGAAAAACCGGATCTCGTATTGCTGGACGTAGTAATGCCCGGAATTGACGGTTTTGAAGTCTGTAAGCTGCTGAGACAGGATGAAAGCAATAACCTGATGCCCATAATAATGCTCACTGCACAGGGGAATGAAGAAGACAAGCTTACCGGACTGGAGCTGGGAGCGGACGATTATATAACCAAGCCGTTCAATCCCCGCGAACTGATCAGCAGAGTCAAAAATACACTTCTCCGGATAGACAGGAACAGGTGGGCTAATCCGCTTACAGGCCTGCCGGGGAATACGGAGATACAGTCGGAGATAAATTACAGGATAGCCAAGGAAATGCAGTTTTCCGTATTATATCTCGATGTGGATAATTTCAAGGCATATAACGACGTATACGGGTTTGCACGCGGAGATACTGCGATTAAGCTTATAGCAGATCTACTCGCCGACGTCGTCAGATCTTTCGGTTCGCAGAGCGATTTCATAGGGCATATCGGCGGGGACGACTTTGTCGTGATAACTAACTCGGATCTGTCAGATGCGCTTTGCGAAAATATAATCAAGGCTTTTGATGAAAGAGTACCCGAGCTGTACTCCGAAACCGATAAAAAGGCGGGGTTCATAACCACGACAAACCGGAAGGGATATATAATTCAATACCCGATCATGACAATTTCGATCGCCGTGGTTTCGAATGAGTACAGGATATTGACAAATCACCTGCAGGTCGGTGAAATCGCCGCCGAACTCAAGAAAAAGGCAAAATCGCTGACAGGCAGCGTATACCTGAAGGATATGAGAAGACAGAAGCAGTAGGAGATGTATTTATGAAAATATATATTAAAAACGGTATGAAGGTATTGGCCGACTATACAATGTCGCTTATGGTTTTTCTGATATTTTTATATCCGTTCATCGGACTGACGAAGGGGAACCTTTATAGATGGCTGCCATTGTACAGCGCTATATTTTTTATCATTGCGTACCTGGCCATTTATTCGGATATGAGGGAGCTCGCTAAAAAAGAGAAAAAGCCCCAGTATCAACTGAACCCTTATCCTTTTAAAGGAGCGGTATACGGTCTTATCGGGATTATTCCTGTTTCAGTGCTCGTACTCGCAGGTTCGTTGATGCATTTCAGCAATTTTACGGCGGACAGGATGCGTCATCTGTTCGTCAATGCCTTGCTCGGACCGCTATATTTTCTATTCGGCACACTCAAAGAATCAATTGCAGGTTATATAATAGCTCTGCTGACGCTGCCTTTGATCGCAATGCTCGGATATCTTGCCGGTTTCTATGGAATTAATATAATCGGAAAGGTTTTCAGGAAAAAGGAAGCGGAGCAGGAAAGGACATTCACCAAGAGCCCCTGGAATCCTACCAACAATGCCAAAAAAAGCTCAGGGAAAAAGAAGAAAAAGAATGTATAAAATATTTTTTGACAGCTATACCCAGGCCATGGGAGAGGCATACGACTCATGTCTTAAAAGTAGCGGGCGCGACATGTCGAGAGGTTTTGACGTCGGGGATGAAGCGCTTGAAGCATGTCTTTCAAACGAATATAGAAAATGGTCCGAAACGCCTTTGGAAAAACTTGACGGAAAAACTCCCGCCGAGTTTGTGAATACTGTCGGAAGCCTTGAAGACCTAAGACAGATGTTTATTTATGGCTCTGTCGTCTGTGACGATGAACTACCCGAGGTGTTTCTCGACAGGCTGAAAAGCTTTGGCGACGATGCCGGAAAGCTGCTGGTGGAAATCGCACGCGGGTATGCGTCGGATAACAACGGCGAAAGCCTTTTGGCATCCGTTATGGCCGTAAGGGTGCTGGGTCAGTGGAAGGTCAAAGATTCTGCCGGCCCGCTGACGGATATCCTGTATTCACGCGGAGAGCCCGACGAGCTTATGCTCGAGACCGTCAGGGACACATTGATTAATATAGGCGCTCCGGCATTGGATAAAATCATTGATACGCTGGAACGGGAGCACATTTTCAGCGCTCCGGACGAATACCTTCTGATGGCTCTGTCTGAAACAGGCAGGAGCAACAAGTCCGAGAAAGTTTACAACTGCTTGAAGAACTCCTTCCTTAATATGCCTAAAAAAACCGTCGCTGCAGATTCCCTCGCAAAATACGGAGACGGCAGAGCCGTGCCGGCGATACGGGGATTCATCAAAAAGAATTCCGGGAAGTTGGACAAGGACACCTTTTATGATCTTGTTTCCGCCGTCAGGCATCTCGGAGGCAATACCGACGATCTCAAGTTCGGGATCTGAGCTCTGCTACATATCTGTCCGACATTTCCCTGTCTTATCAGGAAGTCATTGTAATATGGCCAACCCCTCTGCGAATATCCTTATAATGAATTAGTGATGGGGGACGGGGTTTTATGATTATTGTAATGAGAAAGTCCAATGTTATCCTGATAGGACTCATTTTCGCGCTTCTTCTGGCGATATACAGCCTTAATATGAGTACTGAGACGAAGCCCGCAGCCACCGACCGCGGCCAGCAGAAAACTGTAGTAATCGACGCCGGCCATGGCGGGGAGGATCCCGGCAAGATCAGCAGCTATAGCGACATAAAGGAAAAGGATCTCAACCTTAAGATTGCTTTTAAAGTGAAGGAGCTGCTTGAGAGCGACAATTACAAGGTTATCATGACGCGTGAGGAAGATAAGCTTGTTTACAGCGAAGGGACAACAAATATTTATAACAAGAGAAAGCAGGACCTGACGAGAAGAAAGGATATAATGGATAGTAGCGGCGCGCAGATAGTAGTCAGCATCCACATGAACAGTTTCCCGCAGTCCCAGTACTATGGAGCGCAGACATTCTACCCGCCCTATTCGCCCGACAGCCTCAAGTTGGCGAACTCCATTCAGGATTCTCTTAAGGAAAACATCGATAAAAGCAACAAGAGGGCTCCACAGGAAAAAAAGGATCAGATAGTGATACTTACGGATCTCAAGACGCCAACCGCTATAGTGGAATGCGGCTTTTTATCCAATCCGGAAGAGGAGCGCAGGCTCGGCAACGAGGATTACCAAGCTCAGGTAGCCGCAGCCATAAAGAAGGGTATAGACAATTACTTTAAATAGGTTATCCGCTTTATTTGTGGGACTGACGGTTTTCAGGTCGCTGCCTGTGATGCCGTCAGTTCTTCCATTTGTTCGGTAAAAATACCCCAATCGCCGTACAGTTTTTCAAGCTTGCTTTCGAGTTCGAGCTGCTCGCCATGCAAAGCCGAGAGAAGTACATGATTGCTGAGCGCCGTATCACGGGTCATCTCTTCTGCTATTTCCGAAAGTCTCGCTTCAGTCCTGCCGATATCGTCCTCACAGGCGGCAAGTTGTTTTTCAAGTTTCCTTCTGCGGGCTTTTTCCTCCTTGTTCTCCTGCCGCTCTTGCTTGGAGGATGAGAGATTCTGTCCGTTTCCGCCGGCCTGATCCTGCTTGGGCTGCCTGCGGTGATCGAGATAGAAGGAATAGTTTCCCCGATAGTCTTCGAGGTTTTTCCCTGTCATTTCAATTATTCTTGATGCCAGCTTGCTTATAAAATAACGGTCGTGAGATACGGCCAGCAATGTCCCGTCAAATGCCAGCAGCGCTTCCTCGAGGGCTTCCCTTGAGTTGACGTCGAGATGGTTTGTGGGCTCGTCGAGCAAGAGCAGATTCGCGCCCGACAACATCAGCTTTGTGAGAGCGACCCTGCTTTTTTCGCCTCCGCTTAGTACACCGACGGTCTTGTACACCTCTTCGCCTGTAAAAAGAAATTGCGCCAAAGCGTTGCGTATCTGTGTATGTGTAAGCTTCTCGTTATCGTTCCATACTTCTTCAAGTACCGTATTGTTTTCATTCAAGCCTTCCAGTTCCTGATCGTAGTAGCCCAGCACGATCTTGTGCCCGTATTCGTAGCTGCCGTCGGTCTGTACGAGCCTGCCCGCAAGTATCTTCAGCAGCGTCGACTTGCCGCATCCGTTCGGTCCCAGCAGGAAAACCCTTTCGTTGCGCTTCATATCGAAATTGATATCATTGAACAGTGGTTTCCCCGGAAAGCTCTTTGAAAGGTTTTCGACGGACAGCACATCGTTTCCGCTGATGATGCTGCTGCTGAACTTTATTTTAATGCCCTCGGGCAGCTTTTGGGGCGCATCGAGTTTCTCCAGCCTGTCGATAGCCTTCTGCCGGCTTTCCGCCGCAACGATATTCTTCTCGCGGTTCCAGCGTCTTTGCTGCTCTATGAACGCCTCCATCCGCGCGATTTCCTTCTGCTGCTGTTCGTAATGCCTGCGTTGGATCTCCCTGTCGACCGCTTTCTTTTGCGCGTATACGGAATAACTTCCATCATAGGTAGTACATTCGCAGTTTTCGAGCTCTATGGTTTTTGTGGTCACCGCATCCAGGAAATAGCGGTCATGGGATATCACAAGCACGGCTTTCCTGTAGCCTTTGAGATAATCCTCCAGCCACTCGATTGCAGATATGTCGAGGTGGTTCGTAGGCTCATCGAGAAGCAGCAGATCGGGTTCCTCGAGCAGCAGCTTTGCCAGGGCAAGGCGGGTTTTCTGTCCGCCGCTGAGGGCTTTTACGGGCAGTTCGAACTGCTCGTCCGGAAAGCCAAGGCCCCGAAGGACTCCCCTGACCCTGCTGTTATATTCGTAGCCGCCTTCGCGGGAAAAACGCTCAAGCAGCGTATCGTATTCATGCATCATCGAATGCAGGCGTTCCTCATCCTTCTCCAGGCTTATGTTTTTCTCCAGCAGCTTGAGCTTCTCTTCCATAGATATGAGCGCGGAATAAGTAGTAAGCATCTCCGCCCGGATGGTACGGTCCGTATCGAGACCGGAATTCTGGTCAAGGCAGCCCAACCGAAGCCCTTTCGAAACAAATAAGTCGCCCGAGTCCTGTTGGAGTCTTCCGGTAATTATTTTGAAAAGAGTTGATTTGCCAGCGCCATTGACGCCGACCAGACCGGCCTTTTCCCCCTGCTGAACGTTGCAGCTGACTTTATTCAATATGACATCCGTCCCGTAGGACAGGCTTATTTCATTGCACGCGAGAATTATCATAAAGACATTCTAGCAAAAAAGCAGGTATCGGGCAATATTGACAAAAAAATATCAAAGTTGTATAATTCCTGTATCATGCAAATTCTGGAGGAGGTAGTCCATGGCTTCAAAGAAGAAAGTTTCAATCGCCGTTATCAGAAGACTGCCCAGGTACTACAGATATCTGTCCGACTTGCTGTCGATGGATATAACCAGGATCTCATCGAAGGAACTGAGCACAAGGATGGGCATCACTGCTTCCCAGATCAGACAGGACCTGAACTGCTTCGGAGGTTTCGGCCAGCAGGGCTATGGCTACAACGTGGAATTGCTTTTCAATGAAATAGGCAACATACTTGGAGTTAACAACAAGTTTAAAACTATAATCATAGGCGCGGGCAACATGGGACAGGCACTGGCCCATTATGGCAATTTTGAAAGAAGAGGCTTCGAAATAATAGGTATCTTTGATGTAAATCCCAAGGTAATAGGAACCAGGATCAAAAATATAGAGATCTTCCATATGGATAAACTTGAAGAATTCGCAAAGAAAAACAATGTGGATATAGCTATACTGACCGTACCCTACGAACAGGCCAGGGAAGTGGCTGAAAGAGTGGCCCGCCTCGGTATAAGGGGCTTGTGGAACTTTTCACCCATGGATCTGAAGCTGCCCTACGAGATGGTGATTGAAAACGTTCACTTAAGCGACAGCCTTATGGTACTAGGCTTTAAGATCACTGAGAAATTCTTCGAAAAATAATTGGAACGCAGGGGCGGTTTTCCGTCCCTGCGTTCCAAAATGATCTCCATATTTTAAACCTAAAGCTTATTAAGCGTCTCAAAGAACCCGGGGTATACGATATCGACAGCCTGGGTTTTTCTTATCATTGTTTCTCCTTCTGCTGCGAGTCCCGCTATGGATAATGCCATGGCAAGCGAATGGTTGTTGTTGCTTTCGACAACCGTGCCTCTGAGCATTTCTCTTCCTTCGATTACGATACCGTCCTCGGTTTCTGATATTTTTGCTCCCATTTTGGACAGCTCAAGTGAGATAGCCTTTAATTTGCCCGACTCCTGGACTTTAAATCCGGACAGGCCTGATATCTCGGTAGTTCCCTTTGCAAGCGCAGCCGCCGTTATAATAATCGGCAGTTCGTCGATAAGGTTTGGTATCAGCTGGGGTTCTATCTTAATGCCGATAAGAGGCGAGGTAACTACATGGATATCGGCGACAAGTTCGTTGCTGTTTGTATGTTCATTCAGAAATTCTATTTTTGCGCCCATAGACCTGTAAATATCGATGATACCTGTTCTGGTCGGGTTTATTCCGACATTTCTGATAACTATGTCGGATTTCGGAACAAGAAGCGCTGCCGTTATGAAGTATGACGCCATCGAGATGTCACCCGGAATCGAAACATGCTGTGCGTACAGGTTTTCTACGGGATGGCTGATCGCTTCAAGACCTTCCGATTTGACATCGGCGCCGAAATAGTTGAGCATCAGTTCGGTATGATCCCTTGATTTGATGGCTTCTCTAACGACTGTGTCGCCATGGGCATAAAGTCCCGCAAACAGCAGAGGGGATTTTATATGTGTTTCGAGGGCGGAAAGCTCGAATATCGTTCCTTTCAAAGAAGAGGCCGATACGGTCAGGGGGCAAAGGTTTCCATCCTCCCGGCCGGATATGTTTGCGCCCATCTGCTTCAGATAGCTTACTACCTTGCCTACGGGTTTCTTCATTGCAGCTTCGTTACGTATCACGCCCGAGGTGAAGGGCTGACCGCTTAGGACACCCAGAAGGAGCCTTATTGCAGTACCGGAACGTCCCGTATTGAGTACGGAGGTGGGAGCTTTCAGCCCGTACAGGCCGCGTCCCTGGATCCTGACCCTGTTATCCTGAAGGATTTCGATGCCGACCTGCATTTTCCTGAAACACTCTATTGTGCTGATGCAATCTTCGCCAAGCAGAAAATTGTCGATTTCAGTGGTGCCTCTCGCAAGAGCTCCGGTAACGATAGCCCTGTGGGAAATGGATTTGTCTCCCGGAACTGAGATTTCTCCTCTCAGAGTGTTTCTGTTTTCAATTAACACTTGGCTTCCCCCCTGATAAAGTAATTTCAAAGCTTCTGTATTTTATACCCATAGTCCGGGTATGTTCGGCTTACTTATTTTTATATACTTTATATCCTGTATTTAAAAGTAAGTCAAAGGCAAAATTTACACTGTCGGGATCGGAAAGGGAGACTATAAGGCAACCCTGCTCGAATTCCCTGCTGTTTGCAACATTTATGTTTTTTATATTTATATTATTCATGCCCAGAATTGTTGCTATTTCACCAATAATTCCGGGTCTGTCCTGCACATCCACGATAAGCTTGTACAGAGGCTGTATAAGGCCTGCCTGATTATCCGATATCGAATCCCTGTATCGGCCCGCGTCTGCAAAAAAATCACGAATCGTTGATGAATCTTCGCTTACGAGAGCCTTTGTAAAATGGTTCAGCTGTTCCCTGAACAGCTCTGTAAGGGCCAGGACCTGGGCCTTGTTGCTCATAACAATATTTTCCCACATCAAAGGATTGGAGGAAGCGATCCTTGTAATATCGCGGAACCCCCCTGCGGCAAGCGTTTTCATCCTGCCGTCCTCCTTGTCCAGCTCACTCACCATATTTACCAAAGATGCCGCTATTACATGCGGAATATGGCTGATGCCGGCCGCTGCCCGGTCGTGTTCTTCAGCCGTCATTATGATAGGGATGGCGCCGATGCCTTTCACCAGTTCCGCCAGTGCATCTACGGCTTCCGGTCTAGCGGAAGCCTCCGGGGCTAAAGCATAATATGCGTTTTCAAACATATGCGCATAGCTGTTCACATAACCTGACCTCTCGGTACCGGCCATAGGATGACCGCCGATAAAGCATAACTTGTGTGGGAGTCCTGCGACAGCCTTTGCGATTTCTTCCTTGGTGCTGCATGTATCTGTTACGATACAGGTGTCATTTACAAGGGGCGCGATTTCTATGATATATTTTACGGCTTGTTTTACAGGTGTACAGATAAAAATGATATCGGAGGTAAAAACGCTTTCGTCGGGTACGGTGATTCCCTTTTCAATGATCCCCTGCTGCAAGGCCAACCCAAGCGCATCGGTATCGCTGTCCACAGCGGTTATGGAACGGACATTGAGCTTACCGTGTAGTGCCTTTGCAAGTGAACCGCCGATCAGCCCAAGGCCGATTATAGAGATTCTATCAAGCTTCATATTTGAATTCTCTGCCTACTATTTCGGCAATCCTTCCGATATCTTTACACAAATTATCGAACGCTTCGGGTGAAAGCTGCTGAGCTGCATCGGACAGCGCCAATCGTGGATTTGGATGGACTTCTATTATGAGTCCGTCAGCACCCGCGGCAATTGCTGCACGGGAGAGGGGCAGGATGTACTGTGCCCTGCCGGCGGCATGGCTTGGGTCGACAATTATCGGAAGATGGCTGTTGGCCTTTACAACCGGTATCGCACTTACGTCCAGAGTGTTTCTGGTGGCGGTCTCAAAGGTCCTGATACCGCGTTCGCACAGGACTACGTTGTAATTGCCTTCGCTCATTATATATTCTGCGGCATTGAGCCATTCGTCTATTGTGGTTGCAGAACCCCTCTTGAAAAGCACGGGCTTTCCCGAGCGGCCTACTTCTCTTAAAAGATGGAAATTCTGTGAATTGCGTGCGCCGATCTGGAACATGTCGACATAATTTGCCGCTATTTCAACGGAACGCTCGCTTATAACCTCGGTAACCGTTACGAGACCTGTCGCCTCGCTGGCCTCCTTCAGCATCTTCAGCCCGTCTTCTTCAAGCCCCTGGAAGGAGTATGGAGAGGTCCTTGGCTTGAATGCGCCGCCTCTCAGTATTTTTGCGCCGGACTTCCTGACTGCGGCGGCAGCCTCCATTATCTGCTCGCGGCTTTCTACCGCGCATGGTCCTGCGATCATGACGAGTTCGCGGCCGCCTATTTTAACTCCGCCGACGTCTATTACGCTGGGCTCGGGTCTGAATGTCCTGCCTGCCAGCTTGTAGCTTTCCATTATCGGCACCAGCTTGTCGACTCCGGGCATCAGTTCGAGCGGAATATCGCTCAATAGCCTTTTGTCGCCGATAACGCCAATAATAGTTCTTTCGGTTCCTTTTGAAATGTGTACGCCGAGTCCTACCTTTTCAAGGACTCTTGCTACTTCCAGGACTTCAGGTTCCTGTGTCCCGGGCTTCATTACAATAATCATGCGGATACCTTCCTTTCTGCCGTTATACTACTTAATCCATTAGTTTTTCCATTCTGCCATTCTACCATTCTACGTGCTGCTACGGCGGCTTTGTGCCTATACTGCCGTACCGACGGTTTCGTACCGAAACTGCTGTGTGGTGTTTTCCCACTGCGGAGTTTTGTTCGAAGAACATATAAACTTAGCCTTGGTGGCAAATTCAAACAATAGTATTTGCTGCGCAAATACTTACAGCTGAAACGAAATGCGAAGCATTTCATATCGCTTCGCTCAAACATGAATTTGCCCTTGTCAATGCCTCGTTAATATGTTCTAACTCGCAAAACTCATGCAGTGTCAAAACACCGACACAGCAGTCTAATCTGCCTCAGCCGCTGCGGTTTCGTACTATCATTTTGCCAAACTACGATATCAAAACAGTGTCACCACAGTCTTAATTACGTTCCGTTCCGAGCCCTTGTATCATGCGTTTCTTACAATATATGCAAGGCTCAGGTTTGATATAAATTTACAATGATATCACTGAATTGTCAAGAAAAACGGAGCGGCCGCCATACCCAGGCCATTTCAGAAAATCCTTGAACTGGTCTTAATGTGTGTTATAATATACATTGTGTCATAATACCCGTATTTCTTGAATGAATTTGCTATTAATTTGGAAAATTAATATAAGTTCGTAAAAACAAGGGGGAATTCACATGAAAGACTATACTGTGGATAAGCTCCGCAACGTGTGTCTGATGTCGCACGGCGGGGCGGGTAAGACAACACTTGCAGAGGCCATGCTTTTCAACACTGGAGTTCTTGACAGGCTCGGCAAGGTGAACGACGGAAACACAACCTCGGATTACGACCCGGAAGAAATCAAAAGAAAAATCTCAATCAGTACGTCTATTGCTCCATGTGAGTGGAAAGACCACAAGATCAATGTTATCGATACTCCCGGTTACTTCGACTTCGTAGGCGAAGTGAGACAGGGCATAAGGGTATCGGATGCGGCGGTCATCCTGGTTCCGGCAAAGGGCGGCGTAGCAGTCGGAACAGAAAAATCCTGGGCTTATGCAAAAGAACAGGGAATCCCTAAAATGTTTTTTGTGAATAAAATGGACGAAGAAAACGCCAATTTCTTCGAAGTTCTCGGACAGTTGACCAATACATTCGGCAAAAATGTCATAGCTTTTCAGCTTCCTATAGTAGAGGGAGAGAAATTTACGGGTTTTGTTGATGTTCTTGGTATGACGGCGAAAAAATTCGACAAGGATAAACTGGTAGATACAGCGATCCCTGCCGGTTTAAACGATAAGATATCTGCAATAAAGGATGCTATGAACGAGGCTATCGCTGAAACAAGCGAAGACCTTATGGAAAAATTCTTTGGAGGAGAGGAATTCACTCCCGAGGATATCAAGAAGGGCCTTTGCCTCGGTATAACCGACGGTTCAATAGTGCCGGTGCTCTGCGGCTCAGCATACCTGAACCTTGGTATACAGACTCTGATGGATACGATACTTGAATATATGCCTTCCCCTGCTTACAAACCGGTGACCAAGGCTGTCAAGCCCGGTACCGATACGGCAGTCGAACTTAAGACCACTCCTCAAGAGAGCATGTCGGCGCTCGTTTTCAAAACCATCGCAGACCCGTTCGTAGGCAAAATTTCGATATTCAGAGTATACTCAGGCACTTTGAAATCCGATTCCGTTGTTCTTAATACAACTGCGGAAAAAACTGAGAAGACCGCTCAGGTATTCTTGCTGAGAGGTAAAAAGCAGATCCCCGTAGACAAGCTGATCGCAGGCGACATTGGAGCAGTTGCAAAGCTGCAGTATACCAATACCAACGACACGCTGTGCGACCAGGCAAAGCCGGTTATGCTTGACAAGATAGAGTTCCCGGAACCTGCACTTTCACTGGCTGTTGAGCCGAAGTCGAAGGGAGACGAGGAAAAGATCGGAACAGGCCTCAACAGGCTTCAGGACGAAGATCCTACCTTTAAGGTGTCGCTTAACACCGAGACGCATCAGACTATCATCTCAGGTGTCGGCGAGCAGCATCTCGACGTCATCGTCAGCAAGCTGAAAGCTAAGTTCGGCGTTTCAGTAAATCTTATAGACCCGAAGGTTCCCTACAGGGAAACCATCAAGAAGAAGGTCAAGGTCGAAGGCAAACACAAGAAACAGTCCGGTGGCCACGGCCAGTACGGACACGTCTGGGTGGAATTCGAACACGGCGATACCGAAGATCTGCAATTCGAAGAAAAGATATTCGGCGGCTCTGTTCCGAAGCAGTACCATCCTGCAGTTGAAAAGGGCCTGCGCGAAGCAATACCGCATGGTATACTCGCTGGTTACCCCGTTGTCAACCTGAAGGCAACGCTTGTCGACGGTTCGTACCACGACGTCGATTCTTCCGAAATGGCATTCAAAATAGCAGCGCGTCTTGCATACAAGAAGGGCCTGCCGCTGGCAAACCCGGTATTGCTAGAACCCATAAGCCATGTCGAAGTATATATACCCGATAACTACATGGGTGATATCATAGGCGATTTGAACAAGAGAAGAGGCAGGATCCTCGGCATGAATCCGCAGGAGGGCGGCCTGCAGCAGGTGGTTGCAGATGTGCCTTCGGCTGAGATGTTCAAGTATGCCAACGACTTAAGGTCCATGACTCAGGGCAGAGGCTCCTTCCACCAGCACTTTGACAGGTATGAGGAAGCTCCGGGCAACGTCGCTCAGAAGGTCATAGAGGAAGCCAAGAAGGATATGGCCGAAGAGGAAGAAGAGGAATAACTGCTCCGAAGCCGGATGCAACAGAGTATATAATAGTAATAAATTAGGAGCTGCCGAATGGCAGCTCCTTTTGGTTCTTCTCATACAATCCGGTTAGAGAGATCGGCAGGGCTTGTTTGTGAAGTCATGTTTTATCTACGTAGCGTTGCTTCTGAACGTACACCCGGATAGAAGGGTTGGAAAGACCCAGGATGCATGGGCGAGCAGCAAGCCATGCTTGCGACCAGCCCGGGAGACAGGACTTCCTCAGTTGGATTTTACTTTTATGTTTGATTGATCTGCTGAAGTCGGTGCTTAAAACATGATCTGAACAAGCGAGCCCTGTCGATCCACTTTAGAAGTAATTACTGATAAAGAGCTTCTTTTTTGGGAAGACCTTTACAAGCAGTTTTTCATTTCTCTTTATATCCAGTCTTCCGGCAAGCTTCAGTTCCTCAACCGAAAGAAAGCCTGTTACCAACTGGGAAAGCGCCTGCACGTCGCACAACATGTCGGGTTCCGCATTTGTACGATCAGCCGAAAGGCGGCCATTGTCCCATTCGACTCTGTAACTGTCTGAATTGACAGGGAAAAAGCTGTCTTCGACGCCTATTACAACCTCGCCGGCGCCTTCAGGGACGGACATCAGGCCCAGGGCTTTCTCGACGTTGACAATACGGTTCATGCCGCGCGTTAGCTTCTCCTGCTTGATATCATACGGCTCAGGGAACAGTGGAAGCAGGTTCAAAAAGGAAGGCGCCCTCCAGATCATCCTATCCATCTGTGCGGTCAGTTTTCCTATAAAAGCGAATATCCCTGATAAAGCTTCACGATCCAGCCATATCAGTTCGCTGACGAGCATATTGCACTTGCTTTCGTATGCCGGGTTGGCACTGAACTGGATATATCCTCTTGCCTTACCGATTTTATCGTACCAGATATATAAGTAAACATTATCCTTGTAGGGGTCTTTTTCCAGAAACATGTCCCAAAGCTTACCCGTGCGTATGACTGCCAGGTTCTTATCCTTTATGTATTCATTGTAGACCGACTTGATATCGGAGGAATCCATGTCCTTAGTATACATCTTCAGCCTGCCTGACTGCGTGAAATGCTTGAAATCGGCCAGAGGTATGTTATAGCTCACAGGCGTCATATTAAGCTCATAACCGAATTTTCTATAGAAGGGATGTGAGAACGGATAAAGGAATGAAAATACGTACCCTTTTTCATACATCTCTTGCATGGAATGTTCGAAAATACTTCTGATGCTGCTCTTCTCCCGTTCTTCCGGAAGCGACGCAACTCCGCCTATTCCGCCCATCGGTACGATGCTGCCATCGAATTGTACCTCGAAGGGCATCAGCTGAAGGCACGAACACATTTTTCCGTTCTCGTCGAAGGCCGCCCTTCCGGTCTTATAGGCGTCGGCTTTTTCTTCGGATCCCTTGCTGAGATCATCGGACTCTTTACCGTTATTCTGAACAGCATTGAAATCCTTTTTAAACAGAAACGCTATGGATTCTATTTTCTCCGTCATTATCTTCTCTTCCGGCTTTATAGGCCTGATCTCCATACGCTTTCCTCCATATTGTCGTAGTCTGGCTAGTGGGGCCGTTATGGAATATTATAGCACAAAGGCGGCGGTAATAAGGGGAAATTCATCAACTCATACCAACCTTTATGGTTCTTATGAACGATAATTATCCAAGACGGTTTGAAGAAATTTGGCAGCACCGCAAAAGGAACTTTTACAGATATTGTACGTCTATATATACAAAACCCCGGTACATATAAAGAAGGGGTAAGGGAGGATGTTTAGCGCCAACGGCGCGAATTTCATCTAAAACATCCAAGGGAGGAAATGAAAATGTATAGAAAGGTTATTGGTGTTCTGACAGCATTACTGCTTGTTGCCTCAATGCTCACGGCATGCGGAAACTCAGCCTCCACCTCGGACATGGCCACCCAGGCGGCAGCAACCTACGCGTCCAAAAGCTCGGCAAATTACGGCGGAGCTGTAGGCGCAGTGAACGCAGAGTTCTCAGAGGACATGGCGGTAGATACGGCGGCGGCTTCGGCGGCTCCTTCGGCGACGTCCTCTGAAGCGCCAAGAGCAGCTGATTCTCTGGCAGGGGGTTCAGCCTCGACGCTAAACATGTCCGATGCAGTACTTGCCGAAAGAAAAATGATTTGGACGGCAAGCCTAAGTCTGGAGGTCGAGAATTTTGACAAAGCCAGAAATGATATCGAATCCATTCTCACAGGTATAGGGTTTATCTCCAATACCAATATCAATACCAGCAACGTCTATGTAGACGGAAAACTGAAAACAATCAAAAACGGAAACCTTGTATTAAGGGTAGACAAGGATAAATTCAGCTCAATCATTAATAAGTTATACGGTATCGGCGATGTTTCCAACGAGACTACAAACGGAGAAGACGTAACGGATAAATTTGTTGATATAGAATCCAGGCTGAGACTGCTGAAGCTTGAGCAGGAGAAGCTGGAGGCATATCTCGCGAAAACGGAGGACCTCAATACGATTTTCAAACTCGAGACCAGGATCACCGACATTCGATACGAGATAGAAAGCCTTACGGGAAATTTGAACAAACTGAGCAGTCTGGTAGAATTGGCTACCATAAACATTACAATGAGCGAAAAGTATCCCGGATCCGAAAAGAAGCCAATTACATTCGGTGAAGAACTGCTGAACAGCCTTAAAGACAGCCTTAAGAGCGTAGTGGAATTTCTTGGCGATTTCCTGATCTTCATAGTAGCGGCACTGCCGGTGCTTGCCGTGATCGGACTGTTCGTGCTGCTCGGCATATTCATCTACCGCCGCATACCTAAAAAGCCGAAGGGAACAAATCCGGAACAGGTGCATAATACGCAGCTGATTCCTCCTGCCTCCGATGAGCAGAAAGCCCGCAACGAAGACGATAAGTAATCGGGTTAGACAATCAAACATATAAAACGTTGATTATTGGATAGAGAAACATTGTGGCTCCCGGCAGCAGATAACTGCCGGGTTTTTGTTTCTATTTTTTCACTTCCGCCAACGCTAGTTTTCTGGGATAAAGAAGATTCAGCAGAAAAATTGCCAGACCCATTGATAGACCAATTATCAATGGATTTGCAACCCACTTTTGTATACCCATATTCTTTAGTTTTATGAAATCAATCAGGGTTTGTCCTAGGTAAGAGCCCAAAAAGAAAGTAAGGAAACAACTAACCGTATATGATACCGATACCTTAAGAGCTGCTTTACAATACGGACATTCATATACTTTGGCAAGCGGTCCAGTAATTGTATCGGGCATTTTGGTTTTGCAAACAGGACAAATTGCATTAATCATTTTAGACTCCCTCAATAAAAGCGATAACAGACAGCGAGATGTCACTATGTATCTTACAAAAATGTAAGCATATAGTCAAATAAACCCGAAAGCACATCTGTTTACCGAAGCATGTGAATATAAATTTCCGGTGGATCCCGGTGTTATTAATCACTGCCGGATTTTCTTTTAGGCGGTTTTGGTAAATATTGTGGTTTTTCAGTAGGGATGTTATAATAAGAACAAATGTTCTTTGCGGAGGTTCTTATTGACATAAAACTATCCTGTCTGAAATACTGTAACTGACTCCACGAGGGCAGTCCGTATTATATGAACTGTTTTACCCTATTGCGAACAAGTCGACCAATATGGTAAGTGACTATTTAAATATCACAAGAGAATCCAGGTTCTCGAGGACTAGCGTGAAAAGGCGCATGATAACGTTAAAGTATGTTAAGAAAGGGAAAGATTATGGACAATAAAGAAAAAGTAATTGCACTGTGGAGAGATATGGATAAACAGAATTGGGCCAAAATTAGTACATATTTTGAGGATGATGCAATTATTCTTTGGAACAACTCAAATGAAAGGTTTAATGTCCAGGAATTTGTTAGAGTTAATAGTGAATACCCTGGGAATTGGAGTATTAGAGTTGAGCGTCTGGAGTATGTTGACAATTTAGTTATTTCTGTTGTGAAAGTTAGGCTACAAGAGCAGGATGCATCCTTTCATGCTACATCATTTTTTGAATTTAATAATGGTAAGATAAAACAGTTGAATGAATATTGGGGAGACGACGGAAAACCACCACAATGGAGAATTGATATGAAAATCGGTAAACCAATTAAATAATATAAATGCATTGAAATATTTATGCTTACAAAACTCAACAGGCACATAAAATCTTAATGTGCCTACCTATACTGTTTTACCACAAATATTACGAAAATAGCCTTCATTTACTATCAAATAATATGTCTATCTCATCGCTGTCCGGCTCCTGGAACTGCTCGGATAAAAGCTGTTTCATGGTTTCATCAATATAATAGCTTTTCATTCCGCCGTTATGTAAACTTTCGTTACGCCTTTCCATATTGCTCAGCCATACCTCCGGCGATACCCTGATATAGTGGAGTTCCGTTTTGATTCCTTTACTGTTGAAATATGATCTGACTTTCTCACGTTCCGTGCGGGTCCAAAACCCAAAATCGAGTATCACATCAGTATTCGTTGCTGCGATCTGTTCGGCCAACTGATAAATATAATCCTTGACCTTGTTCAAAATAATGTTATGCCTGTCGCCTAATTGTTCCTCAAATAACGCCAGCATCAATTCATCGCAGGACAAGACAACAGCATTATATTTCTGCTTTATTTGATTTGCGTAAGTACTCTTTCCGCTGCATATCTTTCCGCATAATAGAATAATTTTTGCCATTTTTACCTCAAATACATTTATGAATTTTGCTTAAATTTTCATTCAATACATCTCCAGCTTTACGTATTCTTATTTTAGCTTATTGCCAAGTTTTGTGCAAAAATAGGTAGGAATATATTAACCTGTCGGAGATAAAAATACTTGAATATCATTACCAGTTGCTTTATAATATAGGTCAAGGAAAGTCAAAATCAGATTGGCAAACAACAAATAGCAGAAAGCATATAGAAACGCTTGCTTGAAATAATAGAACGGGGAGGAGAGAACGCATATGGCCAGAATGAGCGATATTATCGAAGCTTTTTTAAAGCAGTTGATCAATGAGACCGATGGTTCCATTGAGATCCAGAGAAATGAACTGGCAAACTATTTTAATTGCGTGCCCTCACAGATAAATTACGTCATCGATACCAGGTTCACTACCGAGAGGGGCTATTATGTCGAAAGCAGACGCGGCGGGGGCGGGCATATAAGCATCAGGAGAGTCAATATAAGCATGCCCGGAAATTACCTGATGCATATAATAAGCTCCATGGGCGACAGTATATCGCAGCAGTCCGCCGAGGTTTTCATAAATAACTTTGTGGATTATGACGTGATTAATCAGAGAGAGGGATTGCTGCTCAAGGCCGCCACCAGCGACAAGGTGCTTGGCGGTGTGCAGGCACCCGGCAGGGATTCTCTGAGAGCGGCGATACTCAAAAATATGATGATGAGCCTCGCTGTTTAAAATTATACATCCACTTAAAACAAAGTGCGGCTGAAACGCTATGGCAAGCATATGCTGATAGTGGAGAAAATTCGGATATTATCGGCAGCCGGACCGGGTGCGTTTATAGAAAACATTGCGGGGTAACAATAATAACGAGGCGTTATTAAAGATATTGATGGCAGGGAGTGAGGCATATGTTGTGTCAGCAGTGTCAGAAAAAGGAAGCCAATGTACATTTTACGCAGATATTAAATGGAACTAAAATAGAATCGTACCTTTGCAGTCAATGCGCGAATGAAAAGGGTAAGCTTTCATTTAGCCCGCAGCTGAACCTCGGAGATTTCCTGTGGGGCTTTCCGGGTTTCGGTGAAGGCGGGGGGTTACCTGAGGCTGAACAGCCCGGAGAGGTACGCTGCGACATCTGCGGTATGAGCTTTGACGATTTCAGGAAAACAGGAAAGTTAGGCTGCGCCAATTGCTACAGGACTTTTAGGGACAACCTGAGTCCAATATTGCGCAGATTGCATGGAAATATAGAACATAAGGGAAAGGTGCCGGGCAAGTTGACAGAATGTATAAAAACCGGCAATGAGATAGAAAAGCTTAAGGAAGAGCTTACTGCAGCAATCGGAAGGGAAGAATACGAGAGGGCTGCCGAGCTAAGGGACAGGATCCGGAACCTTGAAAGCTCCGGAAACAAGTGCGGAGGTGTCTGATATGAGTAAAAAACCGGTTCGCCCCGCGCCCGAGGGCGATGTGGCAATAAGCAGCAGAATCAGACTGGCCCGTAACCTTGAGGCGTACCCTTTCACTACAAGGATGACAAGGGCGCAGAGCGCCGAGATCCTCAGCAAGGTCAGAAATGCGGTGCTGGATGGCGAGGATTCACAGCTGTCGGGGTTCTCCTTCCTGGAACTCCAATCTATGAATACTCTGGATCGCCAGTTCCTGGTCGAAAAACACCTTATCAGCCCGGAATTTGCGGAAGGAGATATCAGCAGGGCGGCCATCATCAGTAAGGACGGCAGGATCAGCATAATGGTCAATGAAGAGGATCACCTGAGACTGCAGTGTATTTTTCCCGGCATGCAGACCGAGGAGGCCTGGAAGCTTTGCACCGATATCGATACCAAGCTTGATGGCAAGCTGGAATATGCTTTCGATAAAAACTTCGGTTACCTCACCTGCTGCCCGACCAATGTCGGAACCGGCATAAGGGCTTCCGTAATGCTCCACCTGCCTGCGCTTTCAATGACGGGATATATCAAGGGCATCCTCGAAAACTGCAGCAAGATCGGGGTTGCGGTAAGAGGGGCATACGGTGAGAACAGCGAGGCATCGGGCAATATGTTCCAGATATCGAACCAGGTAACGCTTGGCCAAACGGAAGAAGATATTATCTCCGGTATCGGGAATATAACCTCTCAGATCACGGAGCAGGAAAGAATATTGAGGTCGGAGCTTTACAATCAAAACCCGCTGAGGCTCGAGGACAGGATATTCAGATCATACGGCATACTCACGGGCGCCAGGATAATTTCCTCGGAAGAAAGCTTGAAGCTGCTTTCAGATGTAAGGCTCGGAGTGGTAATGGGATTGATCAGGGGATTGGAACTGGAGGACCTTAACGAAATAATGCTTATGATACAGCCTGCCTACCTCCAGAAGCTTTCAGGCGGGCAGCTGAAGCCGGATGAAAGGGACCAGAGAAGGGCCGAACTCATCCGCATGAAACTAAAGGACGGCGTACAGCAGGGAATGGAGTGATGGATAATGTACGGAAGATTTACTGAAAAGGCTGAAAAAGCGATCAATCTGTCCCAGGAAAGCGCAATGCTGCTTGGACACAGTTATGTTGGAACCGAGCATCTGCTGCTCGGGCTCGTAAAGGAAGGTACCGGTGTAGCCGCCAGGGTGCTGCAGGGACAGGGTATAACCGAGGAAAAGATACTTAAGGAAATAGACGAATTGATCGGCCGCGGCGATCATAATGGGAACCAGCCGCTCGATTTCACTCCCAGGACAAAGAGGGTCCTCGAGCTTGGATTGGTAGAGGCAAGAAGGCTTGGTCACAACTATATCGGCACTGAGCACCTCCTGCTCGGAGTCATGCGGGAGGGCGAGAGTGTTGCGGTGCGGATTCTGATGGATCTGGGCGTGGATCCGCAGAAGCTGTTCAACGATATAGTGAGGATGCTGAATGAAGAGGCGCCGGCTGCAACCGGTGAACCGAAGAGCACCTCGACGCAGACCAATACGCCGACCCTGAACCAGTTCGGAAGAGATCTTACCGAGATGGCAAGGGAAGCAAAGTTCGATCCGATAGTCGGGCGTGACAAGGAAATCGAAAGGGTAATACAGATATTGAGCAGGAGGACCAAGAACAATCCGTGCCTGATAGGAGAACCGGGAGTCGGAAAGACCGCCATCGCCGAAGGTCTGGCGCAGAAGATCGTCGAGGGCAACATCCCTGAAATGCTGAAGGATAAAAGGGTATTTTCACTCGACTTGTCTTCGATGGTGGCCGGAGCCAAATACCGCGGCGAATTCGAGGAAAGACTGAAAAAGGCCATGGATGAAGTTCGCAAGGCCGGCAATGTAATTCTTTTCATAGATGAAATGCATACGATCATTGGCGCGGGAGCGGCCGAGGGCGCGATAGACGCGTCCAACATATTGAAACCCGCTCTCTCCAGGGGAGAGATCCAGGTGATAGGCGCTACGACTATAAATGAATACAGAAAATACGTAGAGAAGGATGCGGCGCTTGAGCGCAGGTTCCAGCCGATCACTGTAGGAGAGCCGTCGCAGGAGGAGACCGTCGAGATATTGAAAGGTATCCGGGACAAATATGAAGCACACCACGGCGTAAAAATCACGGACGATGCGCTGGAGGCGGCTGCAAAACTGTCATCAAGATATATTTCCGACAGGTTCCTTCCTGACAAGGCCATAGACCTTATCGATGAGGCGGCCTCAAAAGTCAGGCTGAAAGCTTTCACCGCTCCTCCGGACATCAAGAAGCTGGAGGAAAAAATCGAAAAGCTGGCAAAGGAAAAGGAAGACGCCATCAGGTCCCAGGAGTTTGAAAAAGCGGCCGGTATCAGAGATCAGGAGCAAAAGCTCAAAGCAGAATACGATAAAATTAAGGGCGACTGGTTCCAGAAAAACCAGACCAGGACCGATACCGTTACCGAGGACGAGATTGCGGACGTTGTATCGAGCTGGACTGGAATCCCCGTCAAACGCCTTGCCGAGGAAGAGTCTGAAAGACTTATGAATATGGAAAAGGTCCTGCATGAAAGGGTAATAGGGCAGGATGAGGCTGTAAAGGCTGTATCCAGGGCAATCAGACGGGGCCGCGTCGGTTTGAAGGATCCGAAACGTCCTATAGGTTCATTCATATTCCTCGGACCTACGGGAGTAGGTAAGACAGAGCTCAGCAAAGCGTTGGCGGAAGCGCTCTTCGGCAATGAAAACTCCATGATCAGGATCGATATGTCCGAGTATATGGAGAAATTCGCCGTATCAAGGCTGGTAGGTTCGCCTCCGGGCTATGTCGGTTATGAAGAGGGCGGGCAGCTTACTGAGAAGGTCAGAAGGAAACCGTATTCCGTTCTATTGTTCGATGAAATAGAGAAGGCACATCCCGACGTGTTCAACATACTGCTGCAGATACTCGACGACGGGCGTCTGACGGATTCACAGGGGCGCGTGGTCGATTTCAGGAACACAGTCATCATCATGACCTCCAATATAGGCGGAAGGATGATAACGGAACCGAAGCGGCTCGGGTTCGTAGTAAACGAGGACGCGTCGAAGAATTATGAGGAAATGAAGAACAATGTAATGGGCGAACTGAAAAAATCGTTCCGGCCCGAGTTCCTGAACAGGGTCGACGATACGATAGTATTCCATCCTCTTGATGAAGAGAATATAAGGAGCATCGTAGGTATTATGCTGCAGGTGCTGATAAAACGGCTTGCCCAGAATGACATCAAGCTTGAGGTGAGCGACGAGGCCATGAGTTTTCTTGCGAAGAAGGGCTACGATCCGGTATTCGGCGCAAGGCCGCTGAGACGGTCCATCCAGAGTATGGTGGAGGATCAGCTTGCAGAGAAGATGCTTGATGGCTCGGTAAAAGCTGGCGATTCCGTAAAAGTCGAACTTGTTGAAGACAAACTTGAGTTCAGCGTGAAAAAACCGGGAAAGACTCCGGCAAAGGCAGGAAGCGCAGCGAAGTAATAGAATAGCAATTAATTAATGGGTAACATGTTGTAAACGGCAGATGATCGATCGATTGTCTGCCGTTTTATATCTGAATTCAGGATCAAAGATACTGGGCATCATGCGAAGTAAAGCTACAGGCTGTTAAGTATTGCAAAGCCGGGATGCGGCATCAGGTACCACAACCTGTGGCATGGAGGCCGCAGGCGCTGCATCATGAGCCACGGACGGCGAATGATCTGCGCCCGCATTCCGGCGCGCATTACTTCTTACAGCCTGTGCTTTATAAAGCCGTATGCCTGTATCTTTGATCCTGCATTAATATTTTGAAATAAAACAATAGTTTAAATCATACAATTTAATCACTTGATTAAATTGATGACCTGTGTTATAATCCCATTATGGGAGATGATGGAATGGATTCACCGGAAGAAAAAATCATTGCGGCGACGATCGGCTGCATAGAGAAGTACGGAATAGATAAAACGACCATAAGGCAGATTGGCAGCGAGGCCGGCATGAACAGCGCATCGATCAACTATTATTTCCGGAGTAAGGATGTATTGATGCAGCGCGTCATGGAGGTCATCATGCACAACGCATTCGACATTGAAAATTTTAAGGATTCCGAAAAGCTTCCGGCAAGGGAAAGACTCGTGTGTGTTTTAGACGGGATGACAGCCGGAGCGCTGAACTTCCCGAATATAACCAAAGCATTCTTTTCGGACCTGTTGACGAAGGACGATCCTGAAGCTCCCATTGTAAAAAGGTTCAACGAGTTTATAGGGATACTTGAAAATGAACTGGAGGAAGCCTACCCGGAGAAAAAGGCTGACGATATCCGCAGAATACTGGTTCAGGCCTGCAGCGCAACATTCCTGTTTCCGGGGATGTTCCCGAATTTTTTCGCAGTATACCCTGAAATCGACTTCTCAGATTTAGCTTCAAGAAAAACTTATGTGGAAAGTCTCGTAAACAGACTTTTGCCCGATTGAAAATCAATAAAAAGAGGTAGTGAAATATGAAAAATAAGAGAGTGATTCCTTATACAGCAGGGATCATTGGAGCATTGCTTTTGCTTTTTATAGGGTGGGAATACAATATTCCGGCTATAGCCTGGGTCTCCTACCCGCTGCTCGTTTACAGCTTCAGGTCCTTTAAAAAGTGGTACCTGACGCTGCCATTAGTAGTTTTGATGGCGGTTGTAAGGTTTGTTTCGATCTATGGCGGCTGGGATATGGAATTATGGCTTACAATTATTTTTTCAGTCCTGGTTCTGGCGCCGCTGCTTGCCGGATTATACCTGGACAGAGCATTTGTCGGGCACTTGAGCCCTATCCTGGCTAGCTTGGTATTTCCGTGCACTTACATCGTTTTTGATTATTTACTTACATTCATGAATCTTGGGATGACGTTCTCGCTGGTATACAGTCAGGCGACATTTCTGGAATTCATACAGGTTGTTTCCGTATTCGGAAGCTGGTTTGCGGGCTTTGTGACTGCGTGGTTCGCACCTGTCGCGGTTTTGCTGGTACAGAACACAGGTAAGCTGAAAACCATTCGCAGGCCTTTGATTGTCTACTTTACTATTCTTTCGGTCATCCTGCTTTTCGGGTGTTTCAGGCTTGCGCTGGCACGTCCCCATAGTGAGACAGTACGCATCGCCTCTGTGACCGAGGAGCACAGACAGGATTACTGGACTATCACCGACAGGAATACGCCAAGGGGTGATTCGCCATCAATCAAACCTGAAATGAAGGCTATCGAGGATAAGCTTTTTAAGCAAAGCCAAAAGGCTGTGGATTACGGGGCAGAGATCATATTCTGGTCGGAAGGCGACAGCCCGATGTATGAGGATGACTATGACGCTTTTATCAAAAGAGCATCGGATTTTGCGAGGGAAAACAGGGTTTGGTTCGTACCGGCATGTGTAATGCTGCGTTATGACAGGAATAAGAACGACAATCTGGCTATTATCTTCGAACCCGAAGGGAAAATGGAATACCGCTATGAAAAAACGATCTCCTGGTATCCAACTGATTCCGACGGAAAGCTTCCGGTGATACAGACGCCATATGGCAAGCTGTCTGCCGCGATATGCTTTGATATGGATTACCCACGCCTTATATCGCAGGCAAGTGATGCAGATATCATGCTGGTGCCCGGCTACGATACAAAGAAGATCTCGGATTTCCATACCAGGGTGTCTTTCCTCAGGGGTATCGAAAACGGTTTCTCCGTCGTAAGGCAGGCTAACGAATCAGCATCGATTTCCGCCGACTATCTCGGCAATACCTTGACTTACCAGAATTATTTCTATACGCCGGACCGTATAATGATCTCCGATGTGCCTGTCCGGGGCGTATGGACGCTGTACGGATTTACGGGCGAGATATTCCTTTGGATTGATTTTGCCGGATTTGCGCTGATCGTTATTATATCATTAAGAAAAATGCTTCTTATTAAGAGGACTTTGCTGATGCTACATTGATCGTAATATCGGAGATAGAAAAAGTTAATGAGATAATAACGATAGACTCGGATTTCCATATATACCGGAATATCAGGAAAGAGGCTCTGACAAATATATTCGAAGCTGATCGGCAAGGACTATCCGACTGATAAAAACCTGGCGGCTTATAATAACCTGGCCTTCCGGCTGACAATGATACCGCCGGGCTTTACTGGTATTGCAGGGCCTTACTGATACCACCAGGCTTTGCTGGTACCGCCGGGCTTCACTGGTACCTCGATGCCTCGGAAGTCTTTAGCGGGTTCTGGACCTTTTCCAGCTCCTGTATCGTTATCTCGCGCGTATGCTCAGTATGGTTCCAAACTTTATTGTCCCTGCTCAGGAAGCCCTGAATGGTGATCGGGACCCAGGTGAGACAGTAGAACGGGTATATTATGAATGCAAGCAGCACCTTGAGGTCGAACTTGTTCTCCGACAGTATTACAAGCGGGCCGTAAAGGAACTGCAGAATAACGAAAACATACCAAACTGCAGTCGGGAAGACATACTGCAGAGTATAAAACGGAGCCTGCGGATAGAAGGACTGAACCCAGAGCATGACTGAAATCAGCCCGACAAATATGAATCTTATGGGTTGGAACAGGTAGACGGCACAGTCGAATGCGGCAAGGTCGCCTTCGTTCAGGGCTTTCTTGAGAAGCGGCCCAAGATACCTGGAGGCGCAGTCGGCATGGCCCTGCATCCATCTCTTGCGCTGCCGCCATGACTGTTTGAGCGTCAGAGGCTTTTCATCGTATACGACTGCTTCATGTGCCCAGGCCACCTTCATTCCGTTCAGTGCAAGCTTCATCGTGAATTCGAGGTCTTCGGTCAGGCAGGTCGCGCCCCAGCCGATCTTTTTAAGCACGGATATATCAACGCAGAAGCCTGTGCCGCAAAGCCCGCAGCTCAGACCGAGATTATAGCGCGGTAGCTGGAAGGTCCGGTTCGACAGCCAGAAAGCGATTGAGTAGGAGCAGGTTATCCAGGAATCGAAGGGGTTCTTGCTGTCTATATAGCCCTGGACGACCGTATGTCCCTTGCATAGCTGTCTGTTCATCTCATACAGATAATTCGACGAAACGAGATTGTCCGCATCGAAAACGCTGATGACATCGTACTTATCACTCATTTCGTATATCTTGGCGAACATCCATTCAAGCGCGTGACCCTTGCCCGTTTTGACGGTATCGAACCGTTTGCAGACTATGGCGCCATGTTTTCTGGCGACGATCGCGGTTCTGTCGGTGCAGTTGTCGGCTACCACAAAGATATCATAAAGGTTTCTTGGGTAATTCTGCGTGCAAAGGCTGTCTATCACATGGCCTATTACCAGCTCTTCGTTGTGCGCAGCTATAACGACCGCAAACCTTTTTTCCGGCTCAACGTCCGCCCTGTTATCCTTCCTCTTTATCCAGCCGAAAATGGAAACGCCGAAAAAGTAGCATCCGAACACAAAAACAACAACCTGGATCAGCTGCGTGATATGCAGTATCAGGCTTTGAAGAATACTATCCATGAAGAACCTCCCTATCGCATTCCATATTATTTTGTACCATTGATGCCATTTCATGCATTATGTTAAAATAGGAAGGGCGGTTATACCCGGAGGGAATATATGGAAAAACCTTACATAAACAGAATGATTACCGGGAACTCAGGCATGCTTGCGTGTATTGGCCAGAACGGCGAACTGGTCAGGTTATACTGGCCTGATATCGATTTCCCGCAGCATATAGAACGGCTCCTTGTCGGGATCGCCTGTCCGGAACTCTGGCAAGGCATTTCCTGGCTTTGCGGGACAAATGGGACGGAGGGACAGGGACCTTGTCCCACTTCCGGGGCGGAAGGGCAGGGGCAGGTTCCCGCACCTAATGCCGCTGAATGGCGCATCGGGCAATATTACGTCCGGAATACCAATATTGCCGTAACTGAATTCGTTAATGAGGCTGCTGGTCTGAAAATAACTCAGAAAGATTTCGCATTGCCGGAAGCGGATGTTTTTACGAGATACTATGAGGTTGAGAACCTGACTCCTACACCTCTCACCATAGGCTTTACGGCATATTCTGCTTCCATAACCACCGTGCCTGATACGGCCGGGATCATGTTCGTGCAGGAGCCTCAGGCACTCATACACTACAGGCACGGCTACTATTATGGCCTGATCTCCGATACACAAATTTCACAATACCAGCTCGGCGGTGATTCGCTCGGTAATGCCAGGCAGGGAAGCCTCAAGGGTGTTGACACCATAGGTATGATGAAGGACGGCGCTGTGGCCTGGCAGCCTCAAAAGCTTGAAGCAGGCGAAATGATGCATTTTGCTGCGCATATATGCTTAGCGGGCAATATGAGGGGGTTGAAAAGTCTGCTTCGGCAGGCCCTGAAACGCGATGTGCAAGCGGACCTGAGGGATACGGAGGCCTACTGGCTGTCGTATCTCGAAAAGGCAAGACAAATCAAGACCGGACAAATCGCAATAGATGAATTATACAAACGTTCGCTGCTCGTTTTTGCTCTGATGACCAATAAAAGCACAGGCGCGCTTCTGGCTGCGCCCGAGGTCGACGAAGGCTTCACGCGCTGCGGCCGTTATGCGTACTGCTGGGGAAGAGATGCGGCCTTTATAACGGAAGCGCTGGACAAATGCGGGCTTTCTGAACAGGCTGAAGCTTTCTACCGCTGGGCTGCGGCGATACAGGACGATAACGGAAGCTGGCAGCAGCGATATTATACGAACGGGAACCTTGCGCCCTCATGGGGACTTCAGATAGACGAGGGAGGCTCGGTGATCTGGGGCATCCTCCAGCATTACAAGGCTTCCGGCAATAAAGAATTTCTCAGAGATATGTGGCCTGCAGTCAAAAAAGGTGTGGAATTTCTGCTGAGCTATATGGATGCTGAGACAGGCTTGCCCTGGCTGAGTTTCGATCTCTGGGAGGAGCGCCTCGGAGAGCATGCCTACTCCAGCGCGGCGGTATGCGCGGGGATAGAGGCGGGCATTGAAATAGCCGATATGCTTGGCGAATCCGTACAGATTTCGGGAAAATGGCGCGAATCGGCTTCAAAGCTGCGCGACGCCATATTCAACAACTTCTGGAAGCCTGAATGGAACAGATTCGTAAGAAGCGTGCGAGTAAAGCTCAACGGCTGGGGCGAAGAGCATACGGATGCAAGAGTCTGGCTAAAATCGAACGAGCTTGGTATCACGAGAGATTACTCGCTTTTGGACGGTATAATAGATATCAGTCTTTTGGGGCTTTCCGTGCCGTTCGGAATATACGAGCCCGGCGATCCGCACATGACCCAGACAGCCGAAGCAGTTGAAAATCAGCTCACTGTCGGGAAAACCGGCGGGCTGATGCGTTATGAATATGACAGCTATATAGGCGGCAACCCATGGATACTGACAACACTATGGGCAGCTTTATATCACATGGAAACAAAGTCCTACGATAAAGCCAGGGAATATCTGGAGTGGGCGGTTAAGGGAACGACCGAACAGGGGCTCCTTCCGGAGCAGATCGACAGGGAGACCGGAAGACCCGCCTGGGTCATACCGCTTACCTGGTCGCATGCCATGTTTGTGCTTGTACTTGCCGGATTGGTCGAGGCAGGACAGCTATAGGAGGAATTATGCCTAAGAGCAAGACTATTTTTATATGCCAGGAATGCGGGTATGAATCATCGGGATGGCTCGGTAAATGCCCGGCCTGCATGCAGTGGAACACCTTCGTCGAGGAACGGCAGGAGAATACTTCAAAGGCTCCTTCCGGCCAGGAAACCGCACTTAAGCCTGTAAGCCTCGGAGATATAAGCGCAGGCAATGAGGAGCGCAGCCTGACGGGCATGAAAGAGCTGGACAGGGTACTTGGCGGGGGGGTCGTGAGGGGTTCGCTGATACTGGTAGGCGGAGACCCCGGCATAGGAAAGTCTACTCTGCTTTTGCAGCTATGCAATACGATCCGGACCGGCTCTAAAATACTGTACGTTTCAGGAGAAGAGTCGATCGGACAGATAAAGCTCAGAGCGGACAGGCTCAATGTGAAACGGCCCGAACTATTCATCGTTTCAGCCTCCAATTACGAATCCGTTTCTGCGCTTGTGGCGGAAGAAAAGCCGGGACTCGTCATTATAGACTCGATCCAGACCATGTACACCGATACCATAACCTCGGCGCCAGGCAGCGTGAGCCAGGTAAGGGAGGTTACAGCAGCGCTCATGAAGCTTGCAAAGGGCAGCGGCATAACGGTCATGATCGTCGGGCATGTCACAAAGGAAGGCGCCATAGCGGGTCCGAGGGTACTGGAGCATATGGTCGATACCGTTCTATACTTCGAAGGAGACAGACATCTCAGCTTCAGGATACTTCGCGCGGTAAAGAACCGTTTCGGGTCGACGAATGAGATAGGCGTTTTCGAAATGCGTGATTCGGGGCTTGCCGAGGTTTCGAATCCCTCGGAGATGATGCTTTCGGGCCGGCCCGGCAATGTCCCGGGTTCCGTAGTGGTATCGAGCCTCGAAGGCACCAGGCCGATGCTGATAGAGATACAGTCCCTCGTATGCGCGACCAACTTCGGCGTGCCCAGGCGGATGGCCACCGGCCTTGATTACAACAGGCTCACGATGCTGATGGCAGTACTTGAAAAACGTGTCGGACTTCAACTGTATAATTTCGACGCATATGTAAACGTTGTAGGCGGCATACGTCTCGACGAGCCTGCCTGTGATCTGGGGATCGCGGCCGCTGTCGCTTCTAGCTTCAGGAATATCCCTTTGGATGCAGGTACCGTTTTGATTGGAGAAATCGGACTGACGGGTGAGGTGCGCGCTGTAGGACAGATCGATAAGAGGATCTCGGAAGCGGTACGCCTTGGCTTCAAAAATGTAATAATTCCGGAAGGCAACAAAAAGCTGGCGGAACAGGTCAAAAACACCGACGGCGTTTCCATAGTACCGGTATCCAACATTCAGGAAGCTCTCGAGATTATTTTCAACTCCGGCGTGGACTTTTAAATTTATTCAGGCGCTATAAAATAAGGACCATTCGTTTGAATGGTCCTTGTCTGTCAATATTCTAATTAATATAGCCTTGCAGCCCTTTTATTCCAGGTTGAACTGGCCCAGCATCTTTACGCGTTCCTGCTCCTTGATAATTATATCGTAAAGGTTGAGGCCGAGTGTATTGCAGATCGATGCTATATAATACAGGTTCTTTCCGAGTTCCTTTTCTATCTGATCTCTGCAGCTTTCGCAGAGTTCCCCGTTTATATGGGTACTCATTGCCTTGCGTACCTCGTCGTAATCTCCGTCCTCCGGCAGCTCCTGCTTTTTGGCGTTTATCTTTATACAGCCGCACTGCGTTACTGCCTTGACGATGGCGCGGTTCACTCTTGCGTTGGAATCCTGGTATTTGGTTATGGAATCAATGATACTCTTGTTTCTGAACAGTAACTCCTGCACTGTATACTGAAATTCGTCGATCAGCATTTCTTTCATCGTTTCACTCCCCTGATGCATATCATCACTCCATCATTATGGTATTCGGGCATACAGTTAAAACCAAATTTAGCGAACGATTGTACACTATATTTTGGAACCGAACAGTCGAAAATGTATTAGCATGTTTTAATTATAGATGTTTGGACAACTTCTTGTCAATGCTGTTATTTATAATTATTAGCGCGGCAAAAAGCCTCTTTGACGTATAAAACAGCCATTTTCGGGGCACACGCTATCCTTGGGCCGCAGCTCGGGACCGTTTATTCATAAAGAACCGGGGATATCAGGGAGTTTCAGAAATCACCTGAGAAACCGCATTCAGCATACCTCCAAACCCCATGCAATTTGACATGAAAACCAAATTGTAGTATACTTAAAATGCAAGTGGTGATAGATTATCAGAAAATTCCTTAATTTTTATTATTTGTTATTTTTAACTTCAGTTCATTTTCCTATGATCGTTCCTGACGAAAGACAGGCTGAACCATTCGCCGAACGATATCTGACAAAAGAAAAATCACATTTCGTGAAATGTATACTTTTTTCGGTTCGTTTGGAGGATATGTTATGTTTAATGTTGGTGACAAGATCGTTTACCCTATGCATGGCGCGGGCGTTATCGAATCTATAGAGGAAAGAGAGATACTTGGTCACAAGCAGGACTATTACGTGATGAAAATGCCTGTAGGCGATATGAAGGTAATGATACCTACGCATAATGTGGACGGTATCGGTATACGTGAGGTAATAGGCAGCCACGATGTGGACAAGGTATATGAGATCCTTCAGGACCATACTATAAATGTTACAAACAATTGGAACAAACGTTACCGTGAAAATATGACAAAAATAAAAAGCGGGAATATATATGAAGTAGCCGATGTTGTCAGGATTCTGATGAAAAGGGAAAATGAAAAGGGGCTTTCGACCGGAGAGCGGAAGATGCTCAACAGCGCAAGGCAGATACTGGTAAGCGAGCTCGTGCTGGCAAAAGACAGTGATCAGACCGAAGTGGAGACTGTAATTAATGATTTTCTCAGGATTTAGCATTTGACCGACCTGGATACAGAATAATTTATCGGGGAGTTGCAGAATGCTCAACAACATTATCAAATTCTCGTTTGCGGCAGTTGGCGGTATTACAGGCATTACTCTGACAAGGACATTTTTCATATATCAACTGACGGGCTTGTCGCCTGAATTGAAAATACTGGCGTACGTTGTGGTTACTTTTGCGTTGATGTTCATTTTCTATTCGACCGGCAACAAACTGATCGAAATCGTTCTCGAGGCGCTCGATGAATTGGAATCCTTCGTCCAGAAGCTTACCCTTTATGAATTGGTACTTAGCTCGATTGGCCTTATAATCGGGCTTGTTATTGCGAATCTGGTAACCATCCCGATAAAGGATATCGATATAATCGGCACTCCCATTTCAATTGTGGCCAACATACTATTCAGCTGCCTTGGTGTTGCGGTTGCCGCAGGAAAAAAGAACGAAAATTTCTTTGATTCCATGAAGGGAAAAACGTCATCTTCGAAGCAGTCCGACGGCCGTCCGGAGCCGAAGGTCCTTGATACGAGCGTCATTATCGACGGCAGGATTGTCGATATCATAAGAAGCGGTTTCATCGAAGGCGAACTAGTCATACCCAATTTTGTTCTTGATGAACTAAGACATATCGCGGATTCACAGGATGCCATAAAGCGTAATCGCGGCAGGCGAGGGCTTGACGTACTTAATATGATTCAGAAGGATCTGAATTATCCCGTTAGAACAGAAAACATGGATGTCGGTTCTGACGCCGAGGTTGACGGAGCTCTGCTTAAACTTGCCCAGAAAATCGGCGGCAAGGTGCTGACGATAGATTTCAACCTCAGCAAGGTTGCGAATTTTCAAGGCGTACCTGTTTTGAACATCAATGAACTCGTAAACGCGTTGAAACCTATCGCTCTCCCCGGTGAGGAAATGACTGTACAGGTAATAAAGGACGGTAAGGAAAACGGGCAGGGGATAGGCTACCTCGATGACGGTACCATGATCGTTATAGACGGAGGCAGAAGGCATATAGGCGAGAGCCTGAATGTCACAGTAACGAGTATCCTTCAGACGGCGGCAGGCCGTATGATATTTGCAAAGCCCAAATGTACAATCGAACGGGTAATTTAGCCGATGCGGTTGAAATCTATTGTAAAACAAGTTAAAATAATACATAATAGCAAACGGGGTCAACACCCCGTTTTTTTATACCGCCGTATAATACAATAATTCAGACTTTTAAAGGAGTACGACCGTATGTATGGGAAAGATTGGGGAAAGGTGAGTGTTGTCGTCGCTGCCGCGGGAAAAGGCACGCGCATGGGGCTTGATACCAACAAGCTTTTTGTGGATATCCTCGGTAAACCTGTCCTTGCAATGACGTTGAAGAAATTTGAAGACAGTGCGCTGGTCAGCGAAATAATCATCGTTTCTCACAGTGATGAGATAGAGTATTGCAGAAAAAATATTATCGATAGATTTGGCTTTAAAAAGGTAAAGGTAATTGTGCCCGGCGGTACTACCAGGCAGCAATCGGTCCATAATGGGCTGAAAAACGTATCTCCGGATTGCGGCATAGTACTTATACACGACGGCGCAAGGCCGTTCATAGACGATCCGGTCATAAGGGACTGCGCCGCAGCGGCTGAAAAATACGGCGCGGCAGTGGCTGCAGTGCCTGCAAAGGATACCGTCAAACGTTCGGACAGCGAGGACATGGTAGTAGATACGATAGACAGGAACAAACTGTGGTATATCCAGACTCCGCAGGCCTTTCGGTACGACCTGATCCTGGAAGCCCACCGGAGGGCTGAGGCGGAAGGCTTCGAAGGGACCGACGATGCCGTATTGGCAGAGAGGGCAGGTCATAAAGTAAGACTTGTTATGTGCAATTATTACAATATAAAGATAACAACAAGGGAAGATCTGGTTATTGCCGAGGCAATAGGCAAATTTCAGGCACAGTAAGAGTAATTCGGACATGGGGGTAAAGCCATAATGGTTGAGGTAAAGGAGCTTGTAAAAAAATTCGGTGATTTTACAGCGGTAGACGGCGTCAGTTTTCAGGTAAGCAAGGGTGAAATATTCGGCCTGCTTGGAGAAAACGGGGCAGGCAAAACTACGACGCTGAGGATGCTTGCAACGATGCTGAGGCCTACTTCGGGGCATGCGATCCTTGACGGCTACGATACGGTAAACGAGCCGGAAAAGGTACGATCCCACATCGGAATATTGTTCGGGGGTGAAACCGGCCTGTACGACCGGCTGACTGCCGCCGAAAATATAGCTTATTTCGGCGAACTGAACGGAATGGACAAAGCGGCTATTAAGGAGCGGACCAGGCAACTGGCCGAGGTTTTCGGTATGCAGGAGTTCCTGGGCAGAAGGGCGTCCAAACTGTCGAAGGGAATGAAACAGAAGGTTGCCTTCGCCAGATCCATCATACACAGCCCGGATATAATGCTGTTCGACGAACCGACTTCCGGACTTGATGTCAGTGCGGCCAGGGAAGTACAGGGTTTTATACTCGATTGCAAGGCCGAAGGAAAGACAATAATATTTTCGAGCCATACGATGAGCGAGGTCGACAAGCTGTGCGACCGTATTGGCATCATCCACAAGGGCAGGCTCGTTGAGACCGGCACCGTTGAAGGCATCAAGGAAAAATACGGCGACGACGATCTGGAGGAGATCTTTGTCAGACTGGCAGGTGTAAAATGAAATTAAGACATGCATTGATAGTATTTAAAAAAGAAGTAAAGGACCTTATAAGGGATAAAAGAACGATCATATCGAGTATTTTTCTGCCAATGGTGCTGATCCCGCTGCTTAATATCGTTATGAGCGGCGGCGTGCAGAGCTTTGAAAAATCCATGAACGAAAACGTGAGTATTGCGCTTTCCCAGGATTCCAACACTCCTGAAATCAGAAAACTCATCCAGGACAGGATATTGTCCGTCAATCCCAACCTTAAGCTGGTTGATACCGGCGACCCGGTACAGGCGCTCAAAAACGAAGAGGTAAGATGCGTTATAGGGTTTGAGAGCGGTTACGCTGAAAAGATAAAGCAGGGTATGCCCTTCAAGATAACGCTCCAGTACGACGAATCCAAAACCAAATCGCGGACGAGCGTGGACATAGTTTCGGGAGCAATAGGGGAGTTTGAGAATTCCATAGTGAAGGAAAGGCTTGCGGCCCTCGGAATAAGCGAAGATATTTTGAAACCTGTTGAGATCGAGCGGCAGAACATGGCTGAAAATAACCAGGGAAGCAATATGATGCTCCAAATGTTCCTGCCTTTCATGATCGGTATGCTAATAGCAATAGGGGGTATCCCGGCTGCAACGGACCTTGTCGCAGGCGAGAAGGAACGCTATACCTTTGAACCTTTGTTGACAACCATGCCGGACAGGGGCTCGCTGCTATTCGGTAAATACCTGGCAGTCACGCTGTTCTCTTTCGTGAGTGTTGCGGCAATACTGACGGGCCTTGTGATAGGCTATGTTGTAAACCCGAATACTCTTACGATGGGAATAGATGCTTCATCCTACGGTGGTTTGAGCATACAGCCTCTGGCGTTGCTGCTGGCATTTTTGATAACTGCAATGCTCGGGATGACATTTTCGGGGATACAGATTGCGATCAGTACGTTTGCAAAGTCATATAAGGAAGCGCAAACTTATTTGTCCTTCCTCATGATAGTGGCAATGGTTCCCGGCTATGCGACCATGTTCCTCCAGCCAGGTGATCTGACAACCATATTCTTTGTTTTCCCGATTTTGAATACGATAGCTGCCTTCAAAATGATACTCGGCGGCGTGATCAACTACGGCAGCCTGATCCTGGCGCTGGGCACATCGGTACTGTTTGTCGCGCTGACGCTGTGGATTGCGGCATCGATGTTCAAGAAGGAGAAGTATTTGTTCAGAAGCTGAAATGGGCCGGTGTACTGGTCGCCAAAACTCATGCAATTTCCGCAACCAGTACACCGGCTTCTTACTAGAGTGCCGGCAGGCTTTATTGAGAGAACATATGCGCAGAGACAATAGAGCCTGTTAATTCGAGAATAATCAGGCAAAATCACGTCCTGTTTGAGCAACTGCGGCCCACAGGCGAGGCACGTTTGATTTTGCACCAGACTCGAATATACAGGCTCTTTGGCTTGGAGCATCGTTCTATCAATAAAGCCTGTCGGCACCTATGCCGGACAGGTATCAAGTTTGCCGGCAGATGTGCCGGGAGGTGTGAAAGATGTCGGAGGATGGCACAAATCCCAATAAACGTTTATATTACTTGGATTGGCTGAGAGTCCTCGTTGTTCTCACATTGATTCCTTTTCATGCGGCTCTGACCTATTCGGGTTTGGGGGACACTTACATTGCCAGCCCGCTGCATGATGTAAGAATCATTCCATTTATGCTCATCGTATCACCTTTGGGCAACTTTTTTATGGTATTATTGTTTTTTGTTTCGGGAATTGCTTCTTTTTATTCCATTCAGTCCAGAGGCATACAGCGTTATGCCTCCGAAAGACGTGATAAGCTGCTTATTCCTCTGGGCATTGGAACCCTTTTGCTGTGCCCGCTGCAGGCATACTTCAAAGCACTGTATGATGGTTTTTCGGGAAATTTTTTCGAGTTTTTCCCCGAGTTTTTCAACAAGATGGCCTACTACATGGGATATGCCCATTTGTGGTTTTTATTATATCTCTATGTATTTTCCATGGTTTGCATTCCTCTGTTCAAAAGGTGGAAAGGCAACCCACAAATATTGTCCAGTATATCGGGATTCTTGTGCAGAGGACACAGAATACTATACCCGGTGGCGTTCATAGTAATAGTTGAAGTGATATTAAGACCGGTCTGTAATGGCCAGTATACAATAGTCGGCGATTGGGCAAACGACATCGTCTATTTGAGTTTTTTCGTTTTTGGATATGTATTTGCCGCCAATAGTGATATCCGGAAGAAAATTGAAAAATACTTTAATATATCGATTTTACTTATACCATTCTGTCTTGCAGCGCTTTTCCATACTTTTTGGTCATGGGCTGTTAAGGGATCCGGAGAAATGTACCTAACATACTTATGGGTATTTGCCAAAGGTGTCTATGAATGCGCGGCTGTTATCGCGCTTTTGGGCATAGGCAGGAGATTTTTGGACAGAAAAAGTCCCTTGCTCGGTTACTTGAATAATGCCTCTTTTGCGTACTACCTTTTCCACTATTTACCGGTAAGTTTATTTACTTATTTGCTTATTGGCACAAATTTGAACGTATATCTTAAATTCGGCATGGCTGTAGTATTTTCTTATATTTTCATAATAATCCTGTACGAACTGATTAGAAGGGTGAAGAACGTTTTGAAAGCAGGAAGGCGGCCTAACAAGCAATCTGTCTAAATCACTGTAACAATGCTGAAAACCTGGATACCGAGGCCCTGCCCGAATGCGGTGAGGCCCTCTCCCGTTGTTGCGGTTATTCCGATGCAATTTTCCGGGATATTGAGAAGAGCAGACAGATTGCGCCTGATATCCGGTATCCTGGGCGATATTTTAGGCCTGGCGCACTCTATGGATATGGAGAGATGTACTATTCTGTAGTCGTTCATATATTTCAGCGCTTCCAGAACGTATGCGCTGCTGTCTTTTATCCCCTGGTTCAGGCACATTTCGTCGCTGACAGCACCGAGTATGTTCACGCAGGTAACTCCGGAAATGGCATTCGTAATCGAATGCAATATAACGTCCGCATCACTGTTTCCCCGGAGCGGCGGTTCGCCGTCAAATACGATCCCGCCGAGCACGAGCTTTTTATCCTTGTCGTCGAAATCGAATGCGTGGCTGTCCTGACCTATGCCAACCTTCATAAATTATCTCACATTCCGCCCTTTTATTTGCCGTATACAAACACGGCTTCCGAAGGCATAACGCCTATCTGCATTATATGCCCGGAAGGCTTATTTGTCAAAGGCCAGAACCTCGCCATGCGCCAGCGCTGCGCCGTCATATTTGTTTTCATATATCTGCTTTATCACTTCTTCGATGCTTATGCTGTTGATATTGATATCCTGCACGGGGAGAAGGCTGAATATGTTCGAAATCTCCGATCTTATATCATGAGCCGAAACATCGATTTCGATTTCGGCGGTATATGGGGTAAATGCTCTGACATTCATGCCTTTCAGGTCATTCTCCCTGACTTCCCTTGAAAACCTGAGCTCGATCACCTTTTTGTCGGAGAAGAAGCTGTGCAGCTTTTCGATATTGTCATTGTAAACTATCGTTCCTCCGTTAATAATACTTACGTTTCTGCAAAGATCCTCGATATCTCCCATATCGTGCGTCGTCAGTATGAACGTGATGCCCTTTTGCCTGTTGACCTCCTTTATGAAGGTGCGGATTACTTCCTTTGAAACAATGTCCAGACCTATCGTAGGCTCGTCAAGAAATACGAGCGGCGGGTGATGCAGCAGTGCGGCAACGAACTCGCACTTCATCCTTTCTCCCAGGGAAAGCTGCCTTACCTGCTTCTTTATAACATCCTCTATTTTTAGAGACGTAACGAAAAAGTCCAGATTTTCCCTGAAAAGTTTTTCTGGAATTTCGTACATTTTTCTGTTCAGCTCGAAAGCGTCTATGGGAGGAAGATCCCACCAGAGCTGTGACTTCTGTCCGAGTACGACGCCTATCCTTTTTACGAGCTCTTCCCGCTGCGTCCAGGGTGTATAGCCCTGCACCTGCACGTTTCCTTCGGTAGGGTAGAGTATGCCTGACAGGATCTTAATCATTGTGGATTTGCCTGCACCATTGGGGCCGATAAGCCCCCGTATTTCTCCCGCCTCGACATTGAGGCAGACATTTTTCAGCGCTTCGACATACTTTATCTGTGGTTTGAAAAGAGACTTGAAGGATGAAAGCAATCCCGACTTGTCTCTATGGGCGACCTTGAAGGTTTTGCTGAGGTTCTCAGCTGTTATTATATTATAGCTCATGTTATCAACCCCCTGCGCTTGTGTATTTCCTGAGGCACAATCCCCAGACCTTGAGACAGACGAACAAAAATGCAAAGCAGAATACCAGGCTGTAAAGCATGTAAGCATCAAAACTGCCAAGCAGCAGCTGCGCGGGTATATTCACCCAGACAGCGAAAGGAACTACAGTGATAAAGGCCAGCCTGAGGGCGTTCGGGTATATGCTCAGAGGATACTCTCCGAACCTTGCGATGAAATTGAAAAACTCATTCAACCGTCCCATTTGGACAAGTATTATGACAATACATGCAAAAAGTACGTCCAGCGCCATGAAAAGCGCCAGTCCTGCCGCTATGAAGAGCACGAACAGCCCGCATTGTATTATTCCGACGTGCAGTTCCAACTTTATAATCGAATAGACCGTTATAACGAGTCCGCCAAGGATCGAGCCCAGGCTGCTCATGCTGAAACCGCTGGCAAGTATTATGCCCATCGGCGGGTAGGGTTTCAGCAGAAGTCTGTCAAAATCGCCCCTTCTCACCAACTGGTAGACGAAGCCCTGAAGCTCTCCGAAGAACATGGTCCTTAAGCCCAGCACTATCAGCAGAACGCCCTGAAACAATATGATCTGATCCAGGTTCCAGCCGGGGAAGCCCTTTGTCTGAGTAAAAATAAGGTATTGCAGAACCGGTCCTATGCTGGAAAAAACGATGGATATGAATGAACCCAGAATAAAATTGAACTTGTATTCCATACTTCTGGCGATCGCCAGCCTGCTGTTCCATATGAATAATTCAAAAAGCCTGAAGATTTTTCTCATATATCAACCTCCGGCAGAACAGAACTTTTTGACGAGCGTCCGCCACATGATTTTGCTGCCGATGTACAGAATAATCACCCAGAATAGCTGCAGGCCGAGGATTCGGAGGTAAGCGCCCGCCTGCCAGGTGCTCTCCTTATTGAGAAAGAACTGGATCGGCCAGTAAATTATATATTTGAACGGCAGAAAATCGAGTATTGCATTGAGCCAGCCGGGATAGAATTCCATGGGTATCAGCGCTCCGCCGGCTACGTAAATGAACAGGTCGTTGAGCCATATTATCGAATTGTTGTTCTTCAGCGACATAGCCGTCATGCCGAGCATGAACGAATACAGGTGATTGATCGCTGCCGCCAGAAGTACGACGGGTAAGAACCTGAGGATGGAGACGGGCGTGAGGAAATAGGGGAAAATTATCAGGCTGTAAATAACCATGCCCGGAAGCAGGTCCATTACCTGCGCGATGATCCTCGAAGCTACCGATTCGGCGATAATGACGCGGAAATACGGCATGGGCCTCAGCAGGTCTATAGCCATGTCGCCGGAGATGATATTGTAGGAAATCTCCCGGGCTATAGCATTCCAGACGAAGCTGTTGACTACCATGAAGGAGGTGAAATACCAGACCATTTGTTCAAGGCTGTAACCCTTGATGACATCCGTACCGTTGAAGGAGTAGATGCTTTTGAACAGAATGAGGTTCAGTAACAGAAGGATCGGCTGCGTAAAAATCGATACGGCAAATGTCCACCTGTACTGGAACTGCTGCTTGAATGAAGTTTTTATTACCGCGACAAACCTATCCAACAAGCCCTCACAAAACCACTATTTCTATATTTTTACTTAATATTACTGTTTTTTGCCAGCTCAGTCAAGGTGACAAAAAGCTAAATAAATAAATTACAAAAGGCAATGATTTCAACGATTTAGCGGGAGTGCGGAATTTAACTTTTCAAATGAGGTCTTTTATACTGTGCCGGCCCAAACGGCAAAGTGCAGGCTGAGCGGTCAAAGTAAATGCAACCGGCAAAGCCCAGCAAAGCGCAGGCAAAGAGCAGGAAGCCCAAACGATATACGGCTATTGACAGACTTTCCAGGTTGTAATATACTACTTTTAATTTAACAATTGTTGTCGATGACGGGAATGCGAAAGCCGAACGCTTTCTTCCCACCCCCGAGACGCAGCCGACGAGGCTGCCGCATAAAGCAGCGATAAAGGCTTTTAGAGTTGGGTTATCCAAGTTGGGTGGTACCGCGGAGTTGATTCGTCCCTGTATGTATTTACAGGGGCGTTTTTATTTTTTTTGAATGCGTGATAATCGGCGAAATTGCTTCTGACGCATTCAAACAAGGTTTTGCGTTTGATTTCTATACTTGGGAACATTAATTTATAGAGGAGTTGGTGTTATGGCACAGGATAAGAAGTTTGTTGAAGAAATCACTCCAATGAACGAGGACTTTACACAATGGTACACGGATGTCATCAAAAAGGCCGACCTGGTGGACTATTCGAGCGTTAGGGGCTGTATGATAATCAGGCCGTACGGCTATGCGATCTGGGAGAACATCCAGAAGGAGCTGAACGAGAGGTTCAGGAAGACGGGACATGAAAACGTCTACATGCCGATGTTCATCCCGGAAAGCCTGCTCCAAAAGGAGAAGGATCATGTCGAGGGCTTTGCGCCTGAAGTGGCCTGGGTCACTCACGGCGGAGCGGAGGAACTGACAGAGAAGCTTTGCGTAAGGCCTACCTCGGAGACTCTGTTCTGCGATCATTACGCAAACATAATACACTCATACAGAGACCTGCCGAAGCTTTACAACCAGTGGTGTTCGGTCGTTAGGTGGGAAAAAACGACAAGGCCGTTCCTGAGGACCATGGAGTTCCTGTGGCAGGAAGGGCATACAGCGCACGCCACAGCGGAGGAAGCTCAGGAAGAGACGATAAGGATGCTGAACGTTTATGCTGAATTCTGTCAGAACGTTCTTGCAATCCCGGTTGTAAAGGGTCAGAAGACCGAAAAGGAGAAATTTGCAGGAGCAAAAGCTACTTATACTATAGAAAGCCTGATGCATAACGGAGTCGCTCTGCAGTCCGGTACCTCGCACAATTTCGGAGACGGCTTCGCCAAAGCGTTCAACATCCAGTATACTGACAGCTCGAACCAGCTCCAATACGTCCATCAGACATCCTGGGGCATGACCACTAGAATGATAGGTGCCATCATCATGGTACACGGAGACGACAGCGGGCTCGTACTGCCTCCGAGAGTCGCGCCTGTCCAGGTAGTTGTCATACCTGTTCAGCAGCACAAGGAAGGCGTTCTGGAAAAAGCCGGAGAAATATGCACCAGACTCTCCAGGGTCGCAAGGGTTAAGATGGACGACAGTGACAAGTCGCCGGGCTGGAAATTCAGCGAGCATGAGATGAGGGGCGTGCCGATACGTCTCGAAGTAGGCCCCAAGGATATAGAAAAAGGCCAGGTAGTTCTTGTAAGAAGGGATACGAGAGAGAAAGTATTTGTCGCCATCGACGAACTTGAGGCCAGGGTTTGCGAACTGCTCGATTCGATACACGACAGTATGCTCGAGAAGGCTACAACTCTCAGAAACAACAAGACTTACACGGCAATTGATTTTGCAGAATTCGAGAGGATCATCAGAGAGACTCCGGGCTTTGTCAAAGCAATGTGGTGCGGCGACCGTGCCTGCGAAGAGCAGATCAAGGAGAAAACGGGAGCCACCTCTCGCTGCATGCCTTTCGACGAAGGGCCGGTCTCGGACAAGTGCATCTGCTGCGGCAAGGAAGCAAAAGCCCTCGTATATTGGGGCAAGGCGTACTAATCAGTGTATTGAAATGGACCGCACGAGAGAATAATAACCTCTGTAAAGCAGACGTATTCGGCCTGATCGGGTGTGGAATACGTCTTGCTTTATTACCAAAGGAGTAACGAGATGAGTGTATTCGAAATAATCATGCTGTTATGCTTCGGACTGGCATGGCCGTTTTCAATCTACAAATCGATAATATCGAGGCAGACCCAGGGCAAAAGCGTACTGTTCCTCATAATCGTAGTTATCGGCTATATCTCCGGTATCATCCATAAACTGCTGTACAGCAGGGATTGGGTCGTTCTGCTCTATGCGCTGAACGCGCTCATGGTATCGGTGGATATCGCACTTTATTATAGAAATAAAAGATTTGAAAAAAAATGAAAAATTATTACCAGTTGTCACATTAATGCAAATAAATCAAAAATATTTGTTAATACTATTATCAGTATAAAACAAATGATTTTGTATTATTAGACAATTGGAGGTAATAGTATGAAAAGAAAGATTGCCATTTTAGCAGCTATGGCGGTGCTGATAATGTCATCGACCTGTTATGCTGCTTCGGCTGTCGGCGGAGTCACAACAGAGCTGGCATTGGAGAAGGTTGGAGATGATACCGCCACGGTAGCGGTCAGCAAGCTAAACCTCAGGGAAGGCCCGTCAACGAATTTCCCATCCATATGCAAGCTCGAAAAAGGACAGGCTCTAACGATAATGGGCAAGCTCGGCGACTGGTATGCAGTATATGATTCGGATACCGGGACAGTCGGGGCAGTTGACGGTAGGTACATCACCTTCGGAAACGAAAATGCAGTAACGGCTTCAAAAAACACCAGCACCATGTTAAAGAAGACGCCTGGCAAAGAGACAGCGCCCGGCAAAGGGACGACGCCCGCATCCATAGAGCTCAACCTGTCGGAAGATGAACAGAAGCTCCTGGACCTGGTCAACAAGGCTCGCGCCGAAAAGAAGCTTACTCCTCTCGTAATTGACGAGAACCTTATGAAGGTGGCGAGGATAAAAGCTAAGGACATGATCGAAAACAACTATTTTTCTCACCAGTCGCCTACCTATGGGTCTCCGTTCGATATGATGAGGCAGTATGACAATACTTTCAAATCGGCAGGAGAGAACATAGCCGGCAACAAGACGGTGGAAGGAGCATTCAAGGCCTGGATGTCATCCGACAGTCATAAAAAGAACATATTGAATACAGGTTTCAACATTACCGGAATCGGAGTAGAGGAAAGCGCGACCTATGGAAAGGTCATAGTGCAGCAGTTCATCGGGAAATAGCAGTCAAGTGACAGGTTAATATAAGCAGCAAAAAGGTTGTTCGAATTTCGGACAGCCTTTTTTACGCCTGATTTTGTTCTACTCCCACAACAGGTCGACAAGGTTGTGAAGCTCCTCTTTTGTCATTTTCATACGCCTGGAGCTTTCAATCACAGCCGTTATATCGTTCTCGAGGAGATCCATCTGCCGTTCCCTGATCAGTCCCTTGTTGATACCTGAAACGAAGGTGCCTTTGCCGACTACCGTTTCTATGTAACCTTCCCTTTCAAGTTCTTCATAGGCCCTTTTGGTCGTAATGACGCTTATTTTGAGTTCCCTGGCCAGCGTTCTTATTGAAGGAAGCATTTCGCCAACCTTCAGCTCCTCATTGACGACCTGGTCTATGATCTGTTGGGTTATCTGCATGTATATCGGTTTGTCCGAAGAATTGCTTATAATAATGTTCAAAGCATTACCCCTTTACATATTCACGCTGTTTACGAATTTGACTGATATTTTTATCGAAACCGAGAAAAACAGCAAGACTGCCAGCACCGACAATAGCAGGAATATCGGGCTGTCCAGACTGGAACCGGCGCTGGTTATGATGCTGGGAATCACAATTGCAATTATCATGGCAATAAACATGAACCACCTGGTTTTCTGATAGCCGAGCTTGTAATACACCGGCAGTATGACTCCGAAAAACAGGCCGAAGATGAGGAAAAGAACGCCGGTTTGCTCATAATTTATCATTCCATGCAATGTCAGCTGCTGTTTTCCTATCAAGAGAATAGCAGCTTTGATAATCTGAAGAATAACCAGGCATGACAGGAATGTGATCGACGCAAAAATATAACGCGCTTCAACTATCTTCTTCTTCGTTACCGGAAATGCCGGAATGAACACATGCCCGTTATACTTGTAATCATAGGCTGCCAGATAGGAAAACAGCAGATAAACTACGAAGATAAAGAAAAAATCAGTAGAGTAGTTTCTGGGTAAGAAAGACCCATTTTGCATCGCAGGTATGATGATGAAAAAATAGAACAAGCTGAAATATAAAGCCCTTGTCTTCTTAATTATACTCCAGTCCTTATACAGCAAGGCCAGCATTCTTATTCCCCCTTACATAATGAACCATTATATCTTCCAGAGATGCTTTCTCGAGAACGACGCCTTTTTCGGGATTTCTCAAAAACCATTCCCTATCATTTGTGAGCGCGGAGAACCCGACCTCCGAATTCAAAATTCCTACGATCTTGTCGGTGCGCATTACGTTTTCACGCTGATCTCTCCCACCCTTTACAATTGAAAATCTGGATAGGACAGAGTCTTTATCGTCCGAGAAAACAATCGAGCCGTTATTGATGAAGGTGACATAATCCGCAATATTATCGAGGTCCGAGGTAATATGGGTAGAAAATAATATTGATTTTTCTCCGTCTGAAATAATCTCCTGGAAAATGTCCATCAACTCGCTCCTGAAGACAGGATCCAGGCCCGAGGTGGGTTCGTCGAGCAATAAAAGCTCTGCGTTGTGGCTTAGTGCACAGGCAAGCATGTATTTAATCTTCATGCCCTTCGAATATGATTCTATCTTTTGGTTCTTATCGAGTTCGAATATTTTCATGTAGCGGTCGAAAGCCTTCCAGTCCCAGCGCTTGTAGAATCGCGCTATGATACCGGCCATTTCCTTTGCGCTCAGAAATTCATAAAATGCTGTTTCTCCTATTACAAAGCCCACTCTTTCCTTCAACGAGGCCGGACTTGTTTCCACATCCTCACCGAAGAGCCTGATCTGGCCGCCGTCAGGGTTCAGAATGCCCAATATCAGGTTGATCGTAGTAGTTTTCCCCGCGCCGTTAGGACCGATATACCCCATAATGTAGCCGCGTTGAATATTGAAGGTGATCCCTTCCAGCCTGAAATTATTATAATTTTTTACCAGCCCGGTCACCTCTAACACATTGTACATGTAATCACCTCAGTAGTATTATCCGCACATCACGAATATAGTGTATATATACATTATGCACACTATATATATCTGTGTCAACTACATTTGGAAAATTTTTTTAATAACAGGATGGATAATCTTATATCATGCAAGGGGGAAGCCTGGCTCGACCAGGAAGTCCTTTCCCTTGAGATAATCCAGTTTGCCGGCGTTTCCTGCAAAATCGAATTTGATACGGCAGGCCCAAAGAGCTTGCTGTTTTAGACCAAAGGCACGGTTGATCTCATTTTTACCGTATTTACCGTCGCCTATTATAGGATGACCGATGTATGCGAGGTGAGCGCGTATCTGATGCGTGCGGCCCGTGACCAGCTCCACTTCGAGCTTGCTGACGTCCCGGGCGCTGTTGTAGCCAAGGACTTTGTAACCTGTAATTATTTCCGCTGCACCGGGTGTTTTCCGGTCATTTATGAATACACGGCTCTTGCCGGCATCCTTCCATAGATAAGCCCGCAATTTTGCTTCATTTCTTTCCATTTTGCCTTTAACCAGGCATTGATAATATTTTTTTATTTCGCGTGCTTCGATTTTCTCAAGTATAATATCATGGCTTTCCTGGTCCTTTGCAATTATGACCAGCCCGCCCGTATTGCGGTCCAGCCTGTGGCAAAGGGATGGCTGGAAACTGCCGCTGCCGGAGGCTTCCGCTTTTTGCCTGAGATATGCCCGTACCAGATCGATGAGCGTTCCGTGAGGCTGGTCCTTATCCGGATGCACGGCAATCCCCTGGGCCTTGTTGACAATAAGTATGTTCATATCTTCATATACGATACCGAACCCGGCAGCCTCCGGAGTTTTGTCTTCAGACAATGCAGGTCCGGCGTTCTCAGACAATGATGTACCGGCGTTCTGCGAAATTCTGCCTGAAATATCTGCTCCCGGGCCGTTCGACAAGCCATATAGGAGGTCGTCTACTATATAAACCTCCAGCCTGTCGCCGGGCATGACAATGTGGTCTCTGCCTACCCTGATCCCGTTGACTTTTATATCCTTCTTCCTGAACGCCTTCTGCAGCGTATTGTACGATAGCCGGGGATACAGACTCTGAAGCACGTTCTCAACTTTCATGTTCTCAAATTTCCGCGGGATTTCAACAGACTGCATATCCACTCCATCCTACAAATTCGTTATTTCCTATAATTATACCATAATCAGGGCTATCAACCGTTATTCTCCGACGAAAGCCTGGCAGTCCGGCCCTTCTTTTTCTTTATTTTTTCCAAAATCAGCAGTAATACTTCAGTTTTGGATAAAACATAATATTTTATATTTCTTTTTATTTAATTTTCTGTTACAATATCATTACAGCGTGGAGCCATCATTTTCCGGTTTGAAACGCTGGTCACTGAATCCTCCATAAATCGTTTAAATGGAGGAGCGGGGGATTTTTCAATGGGGTGAATCCGAACCCGGTGCACGGCCTTGATGCCGGAACCCCGGGCGACGAAGGGAGACTCTTCTACCTAACCCGTCAACTAACCTCGTAAGTGATTAGGAGAGGAGTACATATGCGCAGATTCAGGACAACCATTGCCATGGCCTTGACGATATTGGTCACTGTGATATTTGGCTCAGCCTACGCTTCGGCGTCATCGGAAAGCCTTAAGATCGGATCGGAAGGAAGCAGCGTAACAACGCTCCAGAAGGATCTGATAAAATTGGGCTATCTTTCTTCCGACCCGACAGGGTATTATGGGGATCTTACCGAACAGGCCGTTAAAAAGGTGCAGAAGGAATACGGATACAAGGCGGACGGCGTTGCAGGTGAAACAACGCTTTCGCTGATCGACAGGATTTTGGGAAAGGAAAAATCATCGGCAGGTTCCTCCGGACTTTTGAAGGAGGGCGATGAAAACGGCTATGTAAAGGCGATGCAGAGCGACCTTATAGCGCTTGGCTTTTTCGATGCTGAAGCCACGGGATATTTCGGACCCGCCACAAAGGAAGCTCTGATGAAATTACAGAAGAAGAACGGCTATAAGGCAGATGGTATTGCAGGCAGTTCAACTCTGGCATTGATAGATAAGCTTGTCGCTGCAAAGAATAAGGCGGTTAAAGCCGCAGAGATGAAAGCTCCTGCCGAAGTTTTGGCTTCGGCGGCGGCAGACGAGTCTGTAAAACCGGCCGCGGAGTCAACTTCGGTTACTCAGGCGTCTATTGCAGTATCGGCCAGCGTTACCGGCGATAAGGATACCGCAGCCAAACCAAAGTCTGACAAGACATCGAGCGATTATGCCCTGAAGTGGTTCGGCAAGGTTGAAGACATATTTGCCAGGGGAGAGACTGCAACGGTATATGATATAGAAACCGGAAAGAGCTTCAGGATAAAGAGGACTTACGGATCTAATCACGCCGACTGTGAGACTCTTACCAAAAATGATACCGCTATAATGAAAAAGATATACGATGGAACCTGGAGCTGGGATAGAAGGGCTATCATAGTTGAAGTCGACGGGCTGAAGATAGCCGCATGCATGACCGGCTATCCCCATGCGGGAAGTGACAGATATGCCGCTAACCGGACGCTGAGCTCGAGAAGCGGCGGATACGGCAGGGGCACAAATCTTGACGCGGTAAAAGGCAACAATATGAGCGGGGTTTTCGACATACATTTCCTTGGAAGCCGGAATCATTACAACAACAGGATAGATCCCAAACATCAGGCGCTTGTAAAGGAAGCGGCAGCCTGGGCGGTAAAGCATTATTGAGAGGGTAAAGAGTAAGTTCCGTATAGGTTTAAATGAATTGATATCGAGGATTTTCAAGGAACCGGATAGGTTCCTTTTTTATTGGGTATCTATAAGAGATGTAAATCTGGTTCAGTTTGCAAATCGCTGACGGCGGTTTGCCAGGGGTGGTATACGACGTGAAATTCCGGCTTGGCTATGTAGCAATGACCCTTAACCTGGAGGATTCGTCGCCTTCAGGTACCGTTACATATAAAACTTATAAAGAGCTGCCCACGGAGGAAGCAAGGCTTCGCAGACTGCGTAAGGTAACCGAAAAGAATCTGCAGAATACGCGAAGAATACTGCTTTACAACAAGGCTTTGGAGCTCCCGGTTTACAGATTTACCTCAAAACTCGTACCGCTCGCGACGCACCCAGAGCTGGCAGATTGGGACTATACGGGCGATTTTCGCGATCTGCTCGGAGAGATCGGAACGATTGTAAAGGAGAACAATTTTCGGGTAAGCGCTCATCCGGATCATTTTACAGTTATAAATTCGCCTATCGATAAGGTATTTGAGGATTCCCTGCGGGATCTCGACTATCATGTCAGACTGTTCGAGGCAATGGGGCTCGAGGACTACAGTTACAAGCTGGTACTTCACGTCGGCGGCGTGTACGGCAACAAGAAAGACTCGGCTGAACGGTTTTGTGAAAACTTCATGAACCTGCCGGACAGGATAAGAAAGAGACTGATAATAGAGAACGACGATAGATCCTACAATACATACGAGGTCCTGGAAATATGCCAGCGGCTGAAGGCCCCCATGGTGCTTGATGTCCACCACCATCGCTGCCTGTGCGGAGAAAAGGAGCTCGGGCCTGTACTGAACGAGATTTTTGATACCTGGGAGGGCGGAAGCTTTCCTCCAAAAGTACATTTTTCAAGTCCTAAAAGCGTCAAGGATTACAGAAGCCACGCCGACTTCATCGATTACACCGAATTCATGAATTTTATAAGTATAGCGGCTAAGGTTAACCGTGATATGGATATAATGCTGGAGGCCAAAAGCAAGGACATGGCGCTGCTTAAGCTTTCAGACGAGCTTTTGGCCACTGACGGCATCGAGCGTTTATCCCGCGGCGAATATCTACTTTAATTTGAGAGGCATAATTTTCATAAAATAACAGAAGATAATCCCAAAATAGTAAGCAATCTGCATCAATAAAAGGAAGGAGGCAAATATATGGACAACAAGAAGAATAAGGCTGCTTGTGACACTGATAAAAAAGGCAAACCCTCGGCAAGCAATGACCAATTGGGCGAAAATGCGGGAGAAGGCCGCTTTGAAAAGCATGTTTCTCCTAAAGGCGGTAAAAGCCACTGACATTAAAATAATGTGGAGAAAGAATTTGCGGACAGGGAACGTTTCTGACAAATGAAATGTTCCCTGTTTATTTATGAAGCATAGCGAAGCCCCCGAGTTTTTGATTATGAAGCATAGCGATGCCCCCGAGTTTTTGATTAATGCAGGGGTTTTTAGGAATGTCAGAAAAACCTTGACGGCTATGGACTGAATCGGCTATGTATGGTAAAGTTTATTGGAGGGATCAGTCAAAATGAAAAACAACAATGCAAAGGATATTCTTAATACTAACATAGGAGAAATGCCGGGGTTATCGTTCGAATGTGCCTGCGGCCGGCGTCATTCCGTCGATATCGAAAAAATCATTGCAGGGAACGGGATACTTTACGAAATTGCTGCAACCCTCGAGCCTTTCAAAGGCGGAAAGTTGCTTGTTATCTCGGATACGAACACATATGGCATTTTTGGCAAAGCAGTCGCAGAAAGCCTGCTGAAGGAAGGATTTATTCTCAAAACCTTCATCTTCGAGTCTAAAGACCATGCTCTCATACCCGATGAGCGCGCTATAGGAAGACTTTTGATCGAGCTTGGGCAGGATACTTCCTTGATCCTGGCTGTCGGTTCGGGTGTTTTGAACGATTTGGCAAGAATAGTCGCCTACAGGACGGGCAAGGCCTTTGCGATTGCAGGGACGGCGCCTTCAATGGACGGATATGCCTCGGTCGTTTCTCCGCTGATAATAAACGGCAAAAAGAATACATATCCCGGGAAATACCCGAGCGCCATTTTTGCAGACACCTCGATAATGCGCAATGCCCCGATGGTCATGATCCGGGCCGGTTACGGGGATGTATTGGGAAAACTCACGTCGCTTGCCGAATGGAAGCTTTCAAATATCATAAATAATGAATACTACTGTGAAACGATAGCCAAACTGGTGAGAAAAGGCGTAGACCGCTGCATTGAAAGCACGGACGGGCTTGCCTCAAGGGAAGAGAAGGCTATACGGCATCTGATAGAAGCTCTTATTCTTACAGGCATATCGATGGGGCTTGCCGGTATTTCGAGACCGGCCTCGGGCACGGAGCATCAGCTGGCGCATTACTGGGAGGTAAAGGATATCGAAGCCGGCCGGGAGCATGCTTTGCACGGCAATGCCGTAGGCGCCGCGACCGTTGTGACTGCAATGCTGTACGAACTTGCGGCGGACATACTTCCAAAAGAGTTGGAGTACCCCTCTTCGAAATATGTGAAGGAACTCCTGGAAAGGATCGGTGCACAAACCAGCCCCAAGGATCTGGGAATAGGCCGTGAATTGTTTGAGGACAGTCTTATGAACGCCATGTATCTTCGCGATAGATATTCTCTGCTGCGGTTCTGCCATGATAAGGAAAAGCTTTCAGAATATAAGGACATACTGGTCCGGAGGTTCTATGACTGAGAATTCGAAGACACTTGACGACATCAGGCTTTTCGTACTGGACATGGATGGCACTTTTTACCTCGGGGACAGGCTGATAGAAGGCTCGCTGGGGTTTCTTGAGAGGCTTGCCGCGACAGACAGGGAGTTTTTGTTTTTTACAAACAATGCGTCGCGCAACAGTTCATTTTACGTTAAAAAGCTTGCAAATATGGGCTGCCGGGTCGAAGAAAAAAACATAATAACCGCCGGTAACGTAACCATAGCATACCTGAATGAAAACCACCCCGGAGCCCGGATTTACCTTGTCGGCACCGAGTATCTAAGGGAAAGCTTCATAAACGGCGGAATATGCTTGACGGAAGAAGACCCCGATATCGTGGTATTCAGTTTCGACACGACACTCACGTATGAAAAGATTTTCAAGGCATGTACCTTTATCAGGAACGGGGCCGTGTTCATAGCGACACACCCTGATCTGAACTGCCCGACCGAGAATGGATTTCTTCCGGACTGCGGCTCGATGTGTGCGATGATAGAGGCCTCGACCGGTGTAAAGCCCAGATATCTAGGCAAGCCGTACCGTGAAACCGCGGATATGATAAGGCTGGTAACCGGCAGGAAGGACAACGAAATAGCTTTTGTCGGCGACAGGCTTTATACTGATATCGCTACCGGAGTTAAAAACGGTATGGCCGGGATACTGGTACTGACCGGAGAATCAACGCTCGAGGATGTGGAAAGGTCAGATGTCAAACCGGATTTCATATTTGAAAATCTCGCAGCGCTCGGGAGGGCGCTGTAAAGATAATCCTTCAATAATAAAGGCCGATCGCATTTCGGTTGGCAAGTCGGTTATCGTAAGGGGAGAACCTATATGGCGGATATTACGTCACAATTGATACAGGAATTCAAACTCAAGCCGTTTCAGGTGGAGAATACGATACGGCTCGTGGATGAGGGCTGCACGATTCCTTTTATTGCACGCTACAGAAAAGAACTGACCGGTGAATTGGACGACCAGGTCCTGAGGGAGATGCATGAAAGGCTTGTCTACCTGAGAAATCTCGAGGAACGCAGACAGGATGTTATAAGGCTGATAGATGAACAGGGCAAGCTTGCTCCTGAGATTCTGAAAGCTCTCGAAAACTGTAAGAGCATGCAGGAGATAGAGGACATATACAGGCCTTACAAGCCGAAGAGAAGGACCAGAGCATCGATAGCCAGGGAAAAAGGACTCGAGCCTCTCGCGAAGCTAATACTGGACCAGGAGATTACGAGCGGCAGCATCGAAGAGATCGCACTACGATTTGTAAATGCGGAAAAGGGCGTTAATAACCCGGAAGAAGCCCTGCAGGGCGCCATGGATATAATTGCGGAGGACATATCCGACAACGCCGGTACCAGGAAGGTCGCAAGAGAGCTTTTCTTCAAACACGGCACGCTTGTATCAAAGGCTCTGAAGGAGGAAGATTCGGTATACAGGCTGTATTACGATTTCAGGGAGCCGGTGGTAAGGGTAGCAAAGCACCGGATACTTGCGATAAACAGGGGAGAGAAGGAAGGTTATCTTCAGGCGGGCATCGAGATGCCTGACGAACTTGTGATTTCGTTCCTCAAGGCAAAATATTCTGCAAAAAGGCGTTCGATCACCTCAGGGTATGTAGAAATGGCTGCGGAGGATTCATACAAACGGCTTATAGCGCCGTCCATAGAGAACGAGGTCAGGAACGAACTAACTGAAATGGCCGGTGAACAGGCCATGAAGGTTTTCGCGGAGAATCTGAGGAACCTTCTGCTGCAGCCGCCTGTAAAGGGAAGGGTGGTGCTCGGACTTGATCCGGCATACCGGACGGGCTGCAAGATCGCAGTCGTGGACGATACGGGAAGGGTGCTTGCAACGACGGTGATCTACCCCACCCCTCCGCAGAGCAAGGTTGAAGAAGCTGAAAAGGTGATATTGAACCTGATCGACAGGCTTAAAGTCGATATAATTTCAATCGGGAACGGTACCGCGTCCAAAGAGTCGGAAATATTTGTGGCCGAGGTTTTGAAAAAAGCATCCCGGAAGGTTTACTACATGGTGGTGAGCGAGGCCGGGGCATCCGTTTATTCTGCATCCAAGCTGGGGGCAGAGGAATTTCCCCAGTTCGACGTTTCGTTAAGGAGCGCTGTTTCAATAGCGAGAAGGCTGCAGGATCCGCTTGCGGAGTTGGTAAAGATAGACCCGAAGGCAATAGGCGTGGGTCAGTACCAGCATGACATGAACCAGAAGCGGCTCGGGGAAACTCTCGGGGGAGTAGTCGAAGACTGTGTGAACAGTGTCGGAGTTGACCTTAATACGGCTTCACCTTCGTTACTTTCATATGTTTCCGGCATAAACGCCACGGTCGCCAAAAATATAGTAGAGTACAGGGAGAGCAACGGACGTTTCGGAAGCAGGCAGGAATTGAAAAAGGTCAAAAAGCTTGGAGACAAGGCGTTCGAACAATGCGCGGGATTTCTCAGGATACCTGACGGCAGGAACATACTCGACAATACTTCAGTCCATCCGGAAGCTTATGGCGCAGCCGGAAAACTGCTCGATGTGCTTGGCTTCGATCTTGGTGATATCCGGAACAGACGGCTGGGGGACCTGGAAAAGGAAGTCGAAAGGAAGGGCTCCGAAAACATTGCGAAGTCTATTGGTGTTGGCGTACCTACACTCAAGGATATAATAAGCGAATTGATGAAGCCCGGGCGGGACCCGAGGGATGAGCTGCCGAAGCCCGTTTTACTGACGGATGTTCTGGATATGGCGGATCTGAAACCCGGTATGGTCCTGACAGGCACGGTAAGAAATGTAGCCGATTTCGGTGCGTTTGTCGATATTGGGGTGCATCAGGACGGACTTGTACACATATCGGAGTTAGCCGACAAATTTGTCAAGAACCCGATGGATGTAGTATCTGTCGGCGATATCGTCAAGGTAAGGATATTGTCGGTGGACGCCGCTAAAAAGAGAATCAGCCTCAGCATGAAGGGTATCTGAACTCAAGGGGCTTAGGAAAGAGGGAGCGAAATGGATATGATAAGGGACGCTATCCAGGCTGTTGTAAAAAGGCCGTTCATACTGGTACTCGTAAGTGCAGTGATGCTCGCCGCAGCCGTTTTTAATGTTTTTATTCCTGTCATGGCTATGGTGGTTGGCATCATCAAAATGACCGGAGGAGGGTTTTTTGACAGTATATTGTCAATCATTCAGGTTCTCATAGATCCGTCGAGCCTCGTAACATTACTGATATCGCTGGCGGTGCTGGCTTTGCTGCTGTCTGCCGCAGCCGGGCTGTTGCTACCGGGTTACATACTGATCGTAAACGATGGATTAAATAAAGGCAGGAAAATGGAAGGCCTTTTTTCAGCAGGGATAAAGAACAGCTTTCTTAAATTTTTTATTATAACTCTAAAAACCACTTTAGTTACTGCTGTGTTTGCTGTTTTTCTGTTAATATCGGCAGTTCCCGCAATCATAGTATCAAAGGCGGCATTCAGCACGAAACCCGACCTTATGCTTCCTGCTGTTTTTATCGATATCGTGACCGTGTGTATTTTCTTCCTGTGCCTGTCCTTCTTCAGGATTTATGTTTCGATGTGGTATGCGGCAGCCGCATTCAATGAAGAAAAGCCCTTCAAGACAGGAAAAGCCGCCGGTGACCGCCGCTTCTGGAGCACGGCGATGGGTTTCCTGGGCTTTGACGTTGTGTTTTCTGCAGTTATTTTCCTGATATATCAGAGCAGCAGCCAGATATTCAGGTACGGAGCCGGTTGGATCTTTGCGAGCCTGTTCTTTGCCGTACTTGCGGTGTTTATAATGCGCTCCTACAGATATAGTTTTATCGAAAAAGAACCGGAAGATTCTGATGATGACCTTTAAGCTAATTCATTTTGCGAAATTGTGATGGCCGATGACTACGATGATAGGTCTTGACCATATCCATGAACTGGTCGCAGTATTCGGATTGTAGTAGTAAACGCAACCGTATGTAGGATCCCACCCGTTCAGTGCGTCTCTTGCGGCGTTGATTGCGTTCCTGTCGGGATCGAGGTTTATCTGGCCGTCGTCGACGGCATCGAATGCGCCGGGTTGATAAATAACGCCTGCGATTGTCCCCGGGAACCGGGAATCCCTGGTTCGGTTCAATATGACTGCTCCGACCGCTACCTGGCCTTCATACGGCTCGCCGCGTGCTTCGCCGTATATGATGTGCGCCAGAAGGTTTTGGTCACCGGAGCCTGCACTGGTACCTGTGGTCGTTGCCGTATAGCCCTGGCCTGACGGCAGCCCTAACGCCGAAAGTGTATCAGGGCCTGCGATACCGTCTACCGCAAGTCCGTTTTTCGCCTGAAAGCTTTTTACTGCGCTATATGTCAGGTATCCGTAATCACCGTCAATACTGCCCGTATAGTAACCCCAGTTGGAAAGGCGCGTCTGTATCTTTGTTACCTCATTACCGGTTGAACCATATTGGGATAGTGTTGCTTCAGCTTTTTGATGCATGTCCGAAATCCGGCAATTAAAAAACAGGGCTGATTCTGCTAAAATAGTAACAAGAAGTAATAATGCAGTTTTTCTTTGCATCGTATATCCTCTCTTCTTTTGTAATAACAACCCTGTCTATTTTTTGTATTTAGTTCAAATTTATTCAGAAAAGCAATATGTAGAAGAGTACGATGAGCAGAAGGTCATCTTCGATGGCTTCGTCGAGTATAAGGACGATCAGGCCGATCAATATGATATCCTCTATCTTTACGTGCTTTTGGATATAGCGGATCACATCGTAAAAGGGCGAAGGCCTTTTTCTTTCACTCTCAAACAGAGGGCCGACCTCTTTTTCATTGGGCAGCGGTATGCCGAATAAATCCTTTTCGCTTTGATGGGACGGGCCTGGATTACTCATGTGATAGAAGGGATTCGGCATATAGAAGGGGGACAGATATTTTTTTGAATTCTGCACAGGCCTTTTATAAGGCATCAGCTTCACCTCTCCTATTTTCCGTGCTCATTGAGCATACGGCTAAGCCCTGCTACTTGAAGCAGTTGTATGCAACTTCCTATTTTCTTCTGCCTTCTCGTGTTCATAAACGGTTTAATAGCCATAAGCAGGTTGATTCTGGGGTCACCTGAAGTACTGAAACGGTCGAGAGCATTCCTTGCAGTACTGAGGATTTCAGGGTTGATGACAGGCGCTTCGGCAGTTTGTCTGTCCTCATCCGGCTGTTTTATATCACTGTCTGCTTCAGCCTGGGCTGTATCTGAAATTCCTTCTTCTTTTTTACCCAGAGAATTGGCCAGTATCGAGACCAGTTCCTTAACGTTATCCGGCACCTCGTCCTGACCCAGCAACTGGGCTATCTGTTGAATTTTTTTGCCAAGATCGTCACTCATCGATAATACCTCCGAACCCGGGCATTAATAAATATATTCATGTTTTATTTAATAATGTCTTTAATTTTGTTCATTATGTCCGGACCCTTATCCCCGAGCATTTTCTGGACGGTCTCCATATCGATGCTGCTCATTTTCTGTTTCAGATCAGTTTTGTTAAGATTCAAATCCTTGAGCTTTTCATCGTCGATCTCATTCAGCTTTGACAGCAGCTCGTTTTTGTCGACCTTGCCAAGTTTCTTTGCGAGTTCTTCCTTATCGGTGTTTTTCAGCATATCGACGGCTGCATTTATCTTGGCCTGCAATACCTTGTCGTCCATTTTGCCGAGCATTTCGGCAAGCTTTTTAAAACTGTTTGACATTTTTCAATTACCTCCGGAATCATATTAAAGTTTGATGAATATAAATCGTGACCGGGGTTATGCTGCGGCATCCTCGTTTCTCGATAAACCTACAAAAAACAGTAGAAATGCCGATATTACAATAAGCGGCAGTAAACCCAGATTTCCAGCGGATTCTGAATCTTTACCTGTTACTATTATGATGATAAAGATGACGGCGAATATCAGGACCTCATCGAGACCTTCGTTGTACATGCCTCTCAATATATCCGGAAAATGATCAAAAATAGCCATACAGCCGCCCCCGATGATATGAATAACAATATATTCTATGAGTGTTCATTTTAAAATGTTACAAAGCTTAGGGTTTTATTTTCAAAAGGCATGTTGAAAAGGGGACATCGTATGCCCCCTTTGTAAACTCGCGCGCCTGGTTCCGTACCTGGGGTAGGGTTAATAAAACAGCTCCAGGAACACAAGTATAAAGAACAACAGTGTACAATCATTTCCGCATGTGTTGATCCCGCGCATCCCGGTTCTTAATATACCGATCGCGCTGTTATCCCAAAAAAGCAACAGGAACACCAGTATGAAAAAGAGAAGCGTGCAATCGTTCGATCCCGCCAGGAACTCTCTTTCCGACATGTCAATTCACCTCCGAGAATCAGTACAGGAATCTTCATTGACATAATATGCCGGTGAAAGGTATAGTGTTACTGATTGTTTTAAATTTGTTTCCTTGTTGGTATAAATAAAAATGGACTGAATTATGGCATGCAAAAAACGTATACTATTGTTAATTAATAAGGAAGGGTTTTAATCATGTATGATGTGATAATAATTGGAAAAGGGCCGGCAGGCATGTCTGCGGCGCTATATACTGTCAGATCCAATCTGACCACCTTGATTATAGGAAGGAACGATAGCAGGCTGCTGAAGACCGATAAGATAGACAACTACTTTGGATTTGCAGACACGATAAGCGGAAAGCAGCTGCTGGATGCGGGCGAAAGACAGGTAAAAAGGCTTGGTGCGGAGGTTATCGAGGACGAAGTATTATCCGTAGAGAAGGCAGATTACTTCGAAGTTGTGACTTCTTCCGGCAGATTTACGTCAAAAGCCGTATTGCTGGCAACAGGCCAGGCAAGCAAAGTGATCCGCATCGAGAACCTGGTAAAATTCGAGGGTAAGGGTGTCAGCTACTGCTCCACCTGCGACGGCTTCTTTTACAACAACCTCAGGGTGGGCGTCCTGGGCAACAAGGATTATGCGGTGCATGAGGCTGTTGAGCTGCTTACCTATACAAAGAATATCACCATATATACAAACGGTAAAAATCTGGAGCTTAGCAGGTATGAGGAGGATGCCGGGAGGTTCAGGCTCGAAACACGTCAGATATCGAAGCTTGAAGGCTCGGACTTCCTGCAGAGGATTCATTTTACCGATGGCACGAGCGAGGAACTGGATGGCTTGTTCGTAGCATATGAAAGCGCCTCAAGCTCAGATTTCGCTCGTAAAATGGGGATCATAACCGAAGGAAATATGATAGTTACGGACGGAAACCAGCAGACGAATCTCGAGGGGTTATTCGCTGCCGGTGATTGCGCAAGCAGTTTCAGGCAGATATCGATTGCTGTCGGGCAGGGTGCGGCAGCCGGTAAAGCGATATCGGATTATGTCAAGAGCCTATAGGGGAGCAGCGCCGTCTGTTTTATATTGCATGAGTTTTGCGAAATAGAGCATATTGATGAGGCATTGGTAAGGGCAAATCATTGTTTGAGCGAAGTGGTTTACCACGAGCGAGTTTGATTTGCCGCCAAGCCGAATCTATATGCTCTTTGAACAAAACTCCGCAATAGAAAACAGACGGCACGGCGGTATAAACTACTAAAATCATCTGTCGTTATTGTTGGCTCGACTTTACAATTGATTTTACTTTTTCAGTATGTTAATATTGTCTTAATTATTTGAAAGGGATAGTCGTATGAGTAGTATGCGCCGTTTACGGAAAATATCTCGAAAACACGTCAGCCGTACTCACGCTGTCCTTAAATCGTCGATAAAGAAAGCCCTGTGACTGGTATCCTGTCGCAGGGCTTGTTTTTTACCACGATATGGCTACCAACGGTAATATTGGATGGAACAGGAGGGTACACCTATGTTACTTGGAAATTCGCTGATAATCGACGAAACAACGGTGTTCAGAAGCATGAAAAAGGATGGGCTCAATTTCGAGCAGGTTTTCCGCGAAATAATTGATTTCATACAGGCGGATACCGACAGCTCATACAGGATATCGGTAGGGACCGATTCGCAGGTCGGATCCAAAACGGTTTTCGTATCATGCATCCATGTCCACCGAATCGGCAAAGGAGCTATTGGCTTTCTTCACAGGTACGATATCCAGAGACCCGTTACCAACCTGAGGGAAAAAATCTATCTTGAAACCTGTGCAAGCATACAGCTAGCCTATCTTTTCGACGAGGAGAGAATGAAGCGTATAAGGCAGGCAGTTGGTAAGAATGGAAGGAATGAAGGAATAACTTTTGAATTCCACATAGACGTCGGAACCAAGGGCCCTACTAAAAGCCTCATTGGTGAAATGGTTGGAATGGTCAAGGGATTGAACTTCATACCTAAAATAAAGCCTGACAGTTATTGCGCCAGCTCATTCGCCGATAAATTCACAAAAGCAATGTAAAGTATTCACATTTATCTTGAATATGCTTTACAAAACTGATAATGTTAGAGGAAACAAAGATTTCCTGTTGTTTCTTTTATCTGACATTTCAATTTTGGAGGGTTTATAATGGAAGCGGACGTCAAAAAATTTGAGGCGCAGGCTGAAAAACTAAAAGCAATCTCGCATCCTCAGAGATTATGTATAATAAAAGGTTTGATGGAAAACAGCTGCAATGTTACAAAAATACAGGAATGTATGAAGTTGCCGCAATCTACGGTTTCCCAGCATCTTTCAAAGCTGAAGGCCGCTGGTATCGTCGCGGGATCCAGAAAAGGGCTGGAGATCTGTTACAGCGTTATAGATGACGAGGTTAAGGAGATAATCCGGATACTTACAAAAAGCGATATAAAATAATTTTTGTACTAACTTTAGAATACTGAAGGCCGCCCAAGCATAGAAATATTTTAGAGGTAATTACCTGGCAGCATTTCGGGAAATGCTTACCGGTACTGTCCTAAATAGATGTGAGGTGGCCGAATAATGAAAAGAACCATTTTATTTGTAACGCTGTTTATATTCATGTTGGTAATGCTGCCCGGATGCAGCGTATTACAGAAACTGGGGCTGCAGGACAGCCAGGAGGATGAACTCCGGCCTGTAAGCAGCATAGTGATCGGTGAGACAGAAGCCGGTAAACTTACGGATAAAACCCCGATCCGTCTCTACTTTGCAAATGCGGACAATACCAAACTGAAGCTTGAAATACGCTATGTGGATACTGCTGAAGTAAAGAAGAGCGACATCACGCTTGCTTCTGCAGTCATTAACGAACTCATCAAGGGGCCTTCGGACAATGCGGCGTTCAAGGGTACCATTCCAGTGGAGACCAAACTGGTTTCTCCCGTAAAGATCGAAAAAAAGGTTGCTACCGTTAACCTTTCAAAGGAATTTAAAACCAAGCATCCCGGAGGCAAGGAAGCGGAAAGGATGACGATTTATTCAATAGTCAATTCTCTTACTGAAATCGACGGGATAGAAAAGGTTAAATTTACGATTGAAGGTAAGACTCAAAAGGAATATATGGGTAATTTCAAGTTCGACGCGTTATTCCCGAGAAGTACTCAATTGATCAGCAAGGATTCGGCAGATTCAGGAGCCGATGTTACCGAAGGGAATACTCAGACCGGAGAAGCGCAGGCACCCGCGGCAGGAAACCCTGTAAACGGGGATTCGAAAGAAACTTCGGGGCCTAACGGCGAGACGATGGATGGTCTTGAATTGTTGGAATGAGAATTTAATAATAAAATAGTAATACGTAAGGCAGTTCCTCAGATGGGGACCTGCCTTTTTGGTTTATAAATTTTTGGATACATCCAGCTGGTAAGATGAAGAATGAAATTACAAATATACCGATATCTTTTTATTTCAGGAAATTATCTAGATAAATAGAATAATTTCAAAAATATGCTAAAGTTTTATTCTACACCCTACGATAATATACATAGCTGTAACACTATTCGACAAATTATTTGTTCTACTGCATCGTACCAAATGTCGAAGAAGACACCAGAACCTATAACTTAATATATATATATATAAAACACAAAAGGAGAATCGCTAATGTTCAAGCTACGTACCTTTCTATCGTCATGTCTGGTTTTGGCTCTATTTGTAACACTTTCTTCCTTTTCGTCTGCGGAAAACAGCGGCGGTATAGAAGTTACTCAAACGAAAATCATCTTTGCAGCTGACAGGGATGAGGGCAAAACTGTCCAGTTTGAGGTAAGGAATACCAGCGAACAGGAATATGACCTTAAAATCGAAAAAGCAGATTTTTATATCAATGATTTTGGTGGTTTCCAGATCGTCGAAGCTGGATCGACTCCCAGCTCTGCATGCAATTTTATTGAGTGCAGGGAATCGAAAATGATTGTTAAGCCCGGGGATGACCTGACGTTCGACGTTACCCTCAAACAGGGCATGAAGTACATACTTCCCGAGTACACGGCGACTATACTTGTCAGATATATTCCCAAGAGCGAATTGGATGGCGACTCAAATATCAAGACCTATACACAGGTCGCAATAATCACTCGCGTCCTTTCCGGAAGTCTGTTGAAAGGTGAAATAGATACCTCCAAACCGCCTTTGCAATTTGTAGATATTACTGGGAGCAGGCTTATGGGTTATGGAGGAAAAAAAGAAATCAAGTTTGCCCTGAAAAATATAGGACTGCTTACAGTTGAGCCTAAAATTGAAGCTGATGTCAATAGTGTATTCTCCGGACAGGTTGAAGAAATCTCGGATATAAGGGGCTACATAATGCCCGAGCAGACCCGTACCTATTCGGTGCCTGTCTCTTCATCCAGTGTTTTCGATGTCCGTACCATCAATATCGAATATAAATATGACTACGCGGGTAAGAGCTTTAACGATAAATGCAGCTTTACCTACCTGGTTTTGTCCTATCAGCTGGTAATAGGTCTGTTGCTGCTGATTGCAGGTATCATATGGCAGACCAGGCTTTTCAGGAAGAGAAACAAGCTTCTGAAACAATTGCTGGAGCAAAACAAGGCGCTTGCCGAAGCAGCTGCAGCATCGACTTCCGTAATCGGCACAGAACCCCAGGAAACTGATGATACGGCTGGGGACAAACCTCAGAAGTAAATCACGATACCAGTTAAGCGGGTCTTAAGCAGAAAATGCTAAAGATAAATTAATTTTTGGAGGGTACTATATGAAAGGATCAAAGTTAATTTCCAAGCTACTTATAGTAGCAGGCCTCATTATGGTGCTTGCGGGCGGAATGTCCGTATACGCAGCCACAAATTCGGGTACTCAGACGCTGGGCTTCTCGAATGCACTGTTCTGTGAGGTAACTCTGTCGGCGCCGACCGTAACTATTTCATCCTTTACGCGTGGAGCCGCCACAGCTGTTGACGGCGGAACAGTAACCGGTAATTCCAACGGTCCGTGGAATTTATCATTTTCAGGTACCGACTTCTCTGATGGAACAAACACCCTTGCATTGACGGGTAATCTCAACTACAGGATAGGAACAGAGGGCAGCTACAACCCGATGCAGGCAGGAACCGCTTACCCGATAAATGGCGGAACGCCTCATGCAATGGGATCCGGAGCCTATACAATGGGATTCGAGCTTACAGTGCCTACAGGATTGGCCGGCAGCGAACTGCCTTACGAAGCAGACATGGTTTACACTATTTCAAATAACTGATATTACCGAATGCACCCCGGCTTGCGCCGGGGTGCAATACTTTTATTTGAGAAGCCGCGAAAGGAAATAATATGAAAAGATTTGTATTCATATATTTGATATCTTTCATATTGTGTGTATCTTCATTGGCATACTGTGAGGAAATGCCGTCTGCCGATGTAACAATTATTAATGTTGATGCTACCACAGAGGCCGGTGATATTTTCATACCGGATGAGGGCATGCCAGGTGGTTCAGGAAAAGAATCCGATCCTGCAGATATCATATCTATATACCCCTCCTCGGATGACTTATTGGCAGCGCCTGCCGCTGCGGCGGGATCAGGCGGTTATATGGTAATGACTGTTACACCGGAGTCTTATAATATGGGAGAGTTGAATTCCGGCAGCACATATACGTATACAGGTGCAGTCGTTCTGAGCATATCAACTAAAAGCGCCTGGAATCTGCAGGTTTCTGGTACGGATTTCAATAACGGGACTTACACCATTCCTGTCAGCAGAATCAAATGTAAGGTCTCGACAAGCAGCGAATATATAACCTTATCAAGCACTCCGATTAACCTCCTGACGAATCAAAGCAAAGCATGGCCTACAAATGCCACTGTCCAGATAGACTATCAAATCACGGTATTGCGTACTGATCCTGCAGGGACCAATTTTCAAAACAACCTGACCTTCTCATTATACTAATACCCTCCGGTCCACTGCATCCCTATTACAGTACGGATGTAATTCCCCCCTCCTTCCCGTTTGTCAAAGCACTTCCTCGAACGTCCTCAAAATACAAGGGTTGAAGTTGCGGTACTTAAATAGTAAAATAAACAATATATATTAGAAGGCAACGCTTGATATTTTAATGGGTGGTAGGTATAATATGGAAGACAAAAAAAGAATTGCTATAATATTTGGGGGTCAATCCACCGAACATGAAGTTTCAAGATTTTCAGCAGAAGCAGTCCTGAGGAACATCGATACGGAAAAGTTCGATGTTGCAATGATCGGTATAACCAAGGACGGCAGGTGGCTTTCCTACGACGGTCCCATCGGGCTGATCGGGACAGGGGAGTGGCAGGCGCTGGCCGAATCCCGTCAGGATTCTGAACAGATGCTGCTCACTGCGGGCGCTGCTATCGCGGAGGCTGAAAAGGACAATCAGAAAATAGATGTCGTTTTTCCGGTGCTGCATGGTGCTAACGGTGAAGACGGTACCATACAGGGCCTTTTCGAACTGGCAGGCATACCTTACGTCGGTTGTGGCGTGCTGGGCTCGGCGCTGGGGATGGACAAGGCTTATGCAAAGGTCATATTTGAAAAGGAAGGCTTGCCGCAGGGCAAGTACCTGGCCTATAGCAGAAAGCAGATATCCCGTGATATGGCGGGAATAGTTTTGGAAGTTGAAAATACTCTGACATACCCATGCTTTGTCAAGCCATCGAACGCAGGTTCTTCGGTAGGCGTCAGCAAGGCGCATGACCGCGGTGAGCTTGAAGCCGCACTGCAATTTGCGGCAAAGTATGACAGGCGCGTGCTTGTTGAAGAATTCATCGACGGCTGGGAGGCGGAATGTGCGATATTGGGCAACGATGATCCCGAAGCTTCCACTGTCGGCCAGGTTATACCGTGTAATGAGTTTTATGATTATGAAGCAAAATACATGAGCGGTGATGATTCTGAAGTAGTAATTCCAGCAAGGCTTCCGGACGACGTTGTTCAAAGGATCAGAGGCTATGCCGTGAGGGCATTCAGGGCTCTTGATTGCTCGGGACTTGCAAGAGTGGATTTCTTTGTACGCAAGGATAATAATGAAATATTTATTAATGAAATAAATACTATGCCGGGCTTCACGCAAATAAGCATGTATTCGAAGCTGTGGGCGGCTACGGGCGTTCCGTACGGCAAACTGATTGAGAAGCTGATAAACCTCGCACTTGAGCGCTACCAGGACAATCAGAGAGAGCTTGATACTTAATTACCGTTTCATCGCGCTGATTATCGTGTCATTTCGCTTTTAGCGAAATCCGACACTTTTATTTGGGGGAAATATCTATATGGATAACAGAGCAATAGGAGTTTTTGATTCCGGGCTCGGAGGTCTTACCGTTTTCAAGGAGATCACGGAACATCTGCCGGGAGAAAGCGTCATCTATTTCGGTGACAACGGCCGTGCGCCGTATGGCACCAAGTCCAGGGACACCGTTATAAAATATACTCTTCAGGATATTCGTTTCTTGTTGAATCATGATATAAAAATGATAGTTATAGCCTGCAATACCATGAGCGCCTATTACGAGACAGTCAAAAAAAGCTTCGATATACCCGTAATTGAAGTAATAGGGCCGGGAGCCGTGACCGCGGTGTCGGAAACAAAGAACCGCAGGGTCGGAGTAATAGGTACTCCAGCAACAGTAAACAGCGGAGCGTATGAGAAAGCTATTAACAAACTTGATAATGATATCGAAATATATCAAAAGGCCTGTCCTATGTTTGTCCCACTTGTAGAAGAAGGACAGGACTGGTGGGAAAATGATATAGCAATGAGGATAGCCGAGGAGTACCTGAACCCGATGAAGAAGACCGGTGTTGATACGCTTGTGCTGGGATGTACGCATTACCCGCTGCTGCATAAAACGATATCGAAGGTCATGGGCGAGGGTGTAAAGCTTGTCAATTCCGCACTTGAGGTCGCCAGGGTTGTAAAAAATACTATTTTGGAAAACAATATGCAAAGGGATGCACGTTACAAACCGGTATACCGTTACTATACAAGCGACAGCGTGGAAAAATTCGAACCGCTTTGCAGCGCTATTTTAGGAAAGGCAGTACACTCAGCGGAGAAGGTGGATATTGAGAAGTATTGAGCTGTGCAGGTTCCCCGGAAAGACAGGAGAATTTATGGATCGCGGCATCAAGCCGCAGAAAGGTGCGTGTTGTAGATGGATAAGAATGTGATAATCTCGGTAAAGGGCACGCAGACTTCAGAGGACCAGGATTCGAACGTATTGGAACTAGTCACGGAGGGTAAGTATTACAAGGAAGACGAAGCTTACTACGTTACCTATGATGAAAGCGATGTAACGGGCATGAACGGCACAAAAACGACGCTTAAGGTCATGGATGGGATCGTTACGCTGATACGTGTAGGTTCGGTAAACTCCCAGTTCGTATTTCAGCAGGGGCAGAAGCATATATCCTATTATGATACGGAGTACGGCGCTTTTACGATAGGGGTGCTTGCAAACGAGGTGGATGTCAGGATCGATGACGACGGCGGAGAGATCCGTGTCGGTTATCAACTGGAAATAGACAATAATAATACGGGAGAAAACGATTTTTATTTGTCGATAAGAGAGGCAGGACGAACAGGTGACAAACATTATAGAGGATCTAAGGGAGCAGGTCAGGAATACAGTTAAAAAGGCATTGGAGGCGGCAATCGAAAAAGGCGAGCTGCCGCAGGCCGCGATCGGAGAGATCACGGTTGAAACTCCAAAAGAGAAGGAACATGGGGAATTTTCCACAAATATCGCCATGCAGCTGGCCAGACAGGTAAAAAAGGCTCCGGTGCAGACTGCGTCAGTCCTTATAGGCAATATGGATATCACAGGTACATATATCGAGAAGGCGGAATGCGCCGGCCCCGGTTTTATTAATTTTTATCTTAAGCAATCCTGGCTTTATGATGCATTGAAGGTAATAGACCGCGAACGTGAGGACTATGGCCGGATCAACATAGGCCAAGGTAAAAAAGTCATGGTCGAATTCGTCAGCGCAAATCCTACGGGACCGCTCCATATGGGAAACGCAAGGGGCGGAGCTCTGGGCGATTGCATCGCAAGCGTTCTTCAGGCTGCAGGCTACGATGTTACGCGCGAATTCTACGTAAATGATGCCGGAAACCAGATAGAAAAGTTTGGTATATCGCTTGAAGCCCGCTATATTCAGCTTCTGAAGGGTATGGACGCTGTAGCTTTTCCGGAGGATGGCTATCAGGGCGAGGATATCATCGACCATATGAAAAACTATGTTGCCGAATTCGGGGACAAGCTCCTTGAAGCAACCCCTGAGGACAGGCGCCGCGAACTTATAAATTATGCGCTGCCCAAAAATATCGAGAGGATAAGGAAAGGCCTTGAAACTTATGGTATTCATTATGATGTGTGGTTTTCCGAGAAATCTCTTTATGAAAGCGGAGAGCTTGCCGATGTTTTGAAATACCTGAGGGAGCATGGACTTGTCGTTGAGAAGGAAGGTGCGGAATGGTTCAAAGCTACGGAATTCGGCATAGACAAGGACGAGGTGCTCGTCAGGAACAACGGGCTGACCACATATTTTGCATCAGATATTGCCTATCATAAAAATAAGTTCCAGAAACGTGGCTTCGACCGCGTTATAAATCTATGGGGTGCCGATCACCACGGACATGTTGCCAGGATGAAGGCGGCAGTGCAGGCGATCGGTACGGACCCTGACAAGCTCGATATAGTATTGTTCCAACTCGTCAGGCTTTACAAGAACGGCGAAGTTGCAAGGATGTCCAAAAGGACGGGCCGGGCGATATCGCTTGACGACCTGCTCGAGGATGTAGGCAGGGATGCGGCGCGTTTTATTTTCAATACGAAGGCGTCGGGCAGCCACCTCGATTTTGACCTCGACCTGGCAGTAAAGCAGTCCAATGAAAATCCCGTATATTACGTTCAATACGCGCATGCCAGGATATGCAGCATGCTCAGACTCATAGAAAGCGAAGGTACCAAGGTGCCTTCAGCGGACGAAGTCGATTTGATGAAGCTAACGGCTCCCGAGGAGCTTGAACTGATAAGGAAACTGGCAGAGTACCCCGACGAAATCAGGATATCGGCGCAAACGCTCGAACCGAGCAGGCTCACAAGATATGTCGAGGATGTTGCCTCTCTGTTCCACAGCTTTTATAACGCGTGCAGGGTTAAGGGCGAGGAGGAAAGCCTGATGAAAGCTAGGCTCGTGCTTGTTTCCTCGGCCCGGACCGTTATCAAAAACGTACTGGACCTTATCAGTATCAGTGCCCCGGAAAGAATGTAAACCAATATGGAGCATGCACTTGTTTAGTGACATGCTTCTTTGTTTTTTTGTCCGATTATGGGATACTATTTTGATGAACAAAGCGAGGGAGAACATGTTTACAAAGTTTCCAGAGGACTTTATCTGGGGGTGTGCGACAGCCTCGTACCAAGTGGAGGGCGCTGCCCTTGAAGATGGCAGAGGCCCGTCCATATGGGATGTTTACAGCCATATGAAGGGAAACACCGTCAACGGGGATACCGGAGATATTGCCTGTGATCACTATCACCTGTTCAAAAACGATATCCGGCTAATGAAGGAACTTGGGATCAGAAGCTATCGTTTTTCCATAGCATGGTCCAGAATATTTCCCGACGCTTCCGGCGCAGTTAATAGAAAGGGTCTGAAATTTTATGAGGACCTTGTGGACGAGCTGTATGCAAATGGGATTGAACCTGCCATAACGCTCTACCATTGGGATCTGCCCCAATGGATACAGGAGGAGGGCGGTTGGGCGGGACCGACCGTTGTCGGTCACTTTGTAACCTATGCAAGGACTGTCTTCGAAGCCCTGGGCAGCAGGGTCAAAAAATGGATCACACATAACGAACCCTGGGTGGTTGCATTCGTCGGTCACTATATAGGCAGGCATGCGCCGGGACACAAGAATCTGTCCGAAGCCGTAAGAGTGTCGCACAATCTGATATTGTCACATGCAAGGACTGTTTTGCTTTTCCGGGAAATGTTCGGGAATGACGGTGAAATAGGTATAACCCTGAACCTTTATCCCATCGACGCGGCAACGGATTCCCCGGAAGACCTGGACGCAGCCAGGTTTGCGGACGGATACCACAATCGATGGTTCCTCGATCCTGTTTTTAAAGGGCAGTACCCGAAGGACATATATGATTTCTTCAAAAAGGAAACCGGTTTTGAGGCACCAGCCCGGGATATGGAGATAATCGGCAGATCGAGCATTGACTTTCTCGGGATAAACTATTATTTCAGAAGAGTCGTCAGTAAAAATGAAACCGGCAGCCCGTTCAAATATGAGGAGATAAAACCTGCGGGGCAATACACGGACATGGGCTGGGAGATATATCCTTACGGGCTGTATCAATTGCTGAAGCAGCTTAAGGATGATTACGGGAATCCTCGCATGCTGATTACGGAAAATGGTATTGCCTATGGCGAAAATATGGATAAAGAGGCCAGACTGCGCGATCAGAAGCGTATCGACTTTTTGAAGGGGCATTTTCTCGAGGCAGCGCACGCCATTTCGGACGGAGTGCGGTTGGAGGGGTATTATGCCTGGTCGCTTCTCGACAATTTCGAATGGGGCTTCGGATATTCGAAGCGTTTCGGGATAATCGACGTAGATTACAGGACGCTGGAGCGGACCTGGAAAGACAGCGCACGATGGTATCAGAAGGTAATCGCGCAAAACGGATTGGTATAATAGTAAAGTAAAAGTTGGGGAAGCCTTTGGGCTTCCCCAATAATTTTTTATCGTGTCATTTCGCTTTTAGCGAAATCCGACAAAAGGCGAGGGGGCTCGATGCCCCCGAGACTTTTATTATATTACATTGTAATGTCATATTGGATACCGTTATTAACTGCCGCCCGTTAAAAGCCGATATATATAACAGCCCGGCCTTTCAAAGCGCCGGAAAACCGCAGTCACAGAGTTTCAATACCCTGACGGAAAGGGAGTTTGAATTGAAAACATTTCGTAAATCATTTTCCAGGTTTGGATTTATAAATATAGTGCTTTCGGCTGTAGTGCTCTGCACAGAGATATTTAACCCCGGGAATGCGGCGCTGGCTGCCGAGATTCCTGCGGTGGTTTACAACGGCGATACTCAGGCTTCGGCAGCTTTAGGAAGTATGAAATATTCCGACGTGGGAAAAAACATCTGGTCGGCGGAAGCTATTTACGAAGCCGGTGCGCTTGGGGTAGTGCATGGATACAACGGTTCCGGCAGCCGGTTCGGCAGAACTAACGCGATGACGAAGGAAGAGGCCATTGCCACGGCATACAGGGCCGCGGGCCGGGAAGCGGAAGCGCAGCAGCTGGGCATCACTATAAACAATGCCCGCACAGCGGCCAACAAGAAGAAAGATCCCCTGGAAGTACTGTATGACGGTTTTCTACAGCTGGCCGCGAATGAAGGGCTTATTACGGCCCAGAACCTGGCGGACGCTTTCAATACAGATCAGACAACGCTTACAACCGACAACTTCAAGAGGAATAGTCCCGCCCAAAGGCAGGAAATGCTGTACTGGCTCGCTAAAACGCTGAATATACAGCAGGCAGGCCCGAATCAGGAATTGCTGAATTATTCCGACTGGCGGAGCGTCGATCCTGATAAACTCGGATATATCGAGGCAATGCTGCGAAATGATATCATGACCGGAAGCGGAGGGCGTATAAACCCGAAGCAGTCGGTTACGAGGGAACAGGGTGCCCAGCTCGTAAAAAATGCTGAAGGCTTTATTTTGGGAGCGCTCAAGTATACAAAGAGTTCCGGCGTTGTCAAAGATATCGTCCTCACAAAAGATTACTCGGGAAATGTTTCGGTCACTGGTAAAAATATTTTTGTCACCGCATCTGATGGAAATCTCGTTTCAATAGTGACATCCGCGGGGACAGGCACTGCCGCGGGGGCAAAAAATGAGAATGTGGGCACCGCAGTGGCCGGTCAGAAGAAGGAACTGGTTGTTTATAAGAACGGTGTAACCGGCGACAGCAGTCTTTTATCGAAAGGGGACAGGGTACAGTACATTGCGAATAGTTCAAATACTGTCAAATATGTCAATGTTATTTCGAATGTGAACGATGTGAGGTATCCCGCGGTCCAGGTCAACGGAATAGACCGGACAAACAGGCTTTTGAATGCCGTCGAGCTGTTCGAAATGAACTATCCCGACCTTAACAGCATATCAGGCGATCAGTTCGAATGGTCCAACAATGAAATGACTACATACAGGATAGCTCCGAACGCTTCAGTGACAATAAACGGTGTGAAATCCGACCTGACGAACGTTACCGACGGTGTTACGGCGATATTGACGGTCGACAGCAACAACCTGATCAAGGCGATACAGTGTGTCGACTTCGGTATAAATACCGAGGCCAGAAGAATAGTAAGGGGTATTGTGGAGGACAACAATCCCGATCTCGGATATCTGACGCTTTACAACGAGGACGGTTCCGGTACCGGAAGCGGTCCGCTGCTCAGAAGTTATAACTATACTGATCAGAACAAGACGGAAATATTGCGGAACCATAAACCTGTCAAGGCCGACAGGCTTCAAGCCGGAGATACCGCATACATAAGGCTCGACGAGGATGGGGACATTGCTTCGGTCAGCGCTGTGGACAATTATACTACCAAATACGGAAAAGTGGTTTCAAAACTTCCTACGCAGATCGCAGTTGAGTATGAAGACGGTTCGCAGCAAATACTACCGGCCGGAAATAATGTTGTTGTCATCAGGGATAAGCTCCTGGTCGGGCTTAAGGCATTGAAAGACGGAGACCGGGTGAGGCTGCTGCTTAATGAAAACGGCAAATCGACCGATCTGAAGGAGATCACTATAGAGGGCGATGAGCATTACATCACGAATATATATAAAGGAACGATCCTTAGAATCGACGACATGTCCGACAAGATCAGAGTTATAGGAATGCAGGTTTTCAACAAGGGCAGATGGGACTATACTCCGATAAATGGCGCTACAGTAGTCCCGTTTGCAGAGGATTTCAAGATATATTCTGGCGATACGGTGCTCGATATTGAAGAGGCGAATAAGCTTTTGTACTCCAACGAGGCGTATATAGCCGTGGAAAAGACATATGGCGGGGAGGAAAAAGCAGTAGTGCTCTCTTACAGGAACAGTCAGGACACACTGGCTCCCACAGTCAGCGATACTATTGCAAGTGCGGTGTCCGGGTCCGGCAGCTTCGTGCTTTCACAGGAAAACAGGAAGGTCGGCTATTCGGACGGCAGCATAATCGTGAAATACGGCAGGCTTGTGACCGGTAACAGCTTAAGCGACAATGATGCGGCATATTTCGCGTTGAACAGGGATTATTCAAGCGGAGACTATTACGCCTCCGTAGTAAAGGTCGACGAACCTCAGACACTAAGCGGTCCTGCTGTTTATCGCGGCAGGATAAGCGCAATCAACACCGAAAAGGACCTGACGCTGGAATCCTTCTCCGAGCTTACGGGTACGGACTGGAAGTATAGCAACACCCCGAAGACATTAAACATAACGCTCGACACGAGGGTGCTCAACGATGAAGGCGTACTGAATATAAGCGATTTCAAGGGCTACGGCAGCGACAGTTATCTGCAGAGGACAGTCTATGTGATAGCCGACGGTATCAACGCCCTGCTCATAAGTACGGCGCCATACGGAATAGAGAACCTCAAGGGTACTGTATATTCGATATCCGACACAGGTGTTTCGCTGCGGAACGCCAGTGTTTACAATGCCAAGACATATATGTGGGAAAAGTGCAGCGACGCAGAGATCAATATACTGAAAAATACCGTCGTTTTAAGAGGCGGCAGGGTAATAAACGCTTCGGAAATTTCAAACGGCGATACTGTCAGGGTTATAAAAAAGGATACTACGGCAGGCGGGGACGGTTATATCATATTTGTGGAATGAACTTTATACTGGGGGTTTCCTGGAGATGAAAAAAATAGTCATATCGACAATAATGTTACTGTTGGTACTTCTCCTTTTCCCGGGCTCAGTTTATGCCCGTGAAGGTATCTGCGGTTACGAGGGCGGGGTGTCCTCGGGAGAAGCCGCCGGAACTCCGGGAAAAGCTCTGACGCTGGACTACCAGGAGGTCTCGTTCATTAGCGGAGAACCGGTAGTATTCAAGGGAACGATGATAATCAAGAAAAGCCAGAAACAGGGCAAAACAACCGCAACCTATACATACACGCTTAAGAATACGGAGAAGAGTGCTACGCTTTCGCGAACCCTGGTCTTCGACACGGTATCGACGACCCAATCGAACGGCCAGATATCGGAATCGACTACTCTGACCTCTGCCCGTGAAACCATAAAAATAGGATCGACTACTTATAATCTTACAAATACAAATAATTACCAGTATGCCCGTTCGAATCTCGTGGATCCGAAACCGGCCGTAAGCTATCATCAGGGCAGCATATGGAGCCGCAAGGTCTACACGGTCGGCGCCGCAGCGGACGGAAATACCGTTACTGTCGAATGTACCGGGAGCTTTTACGGATATGATCAGTATTGGGGCAATGCGGAAAGCCTTGCTCTCGATTATGATATTACGAGCGAGATAAAAGGGAAGGACGGTATGGATTCGTGGGGGGGTACCGCTGCGGTTTCTATTTCGTCTTCTTCGACCGAGCAGCTGGAGTACCAGAAAAACTTGCCCGATCAGATAAGCTTTGACGGAAGTTATGTGCAGAGCCGCAAGAACAGCAATATTCTCGAATATACGGCCATAATGCCCGAGTTTGACTCAAAGGGCCTTGCTACCAAACACACCATGACATACAAGGACAGCCTCGATATCGAAACCTTCCCCGGGCAAAAAAGGCTTCCTACGGCAAGCCCGACCAATATCAGGGGACACTGGGCGGAAAATGAGATACGGATCATGTTTGGACTGGAAGTATTCAAAGGTGATGCAAAGAATTTCAACCCTGATCATTACATGACCAGAGCTGAGTTTGCCGCTGCGATGGTCCAGATAGTGAAGGATGTACCCAAGGATCCGGCTTTGGCCGTAAAGACGGCAGCCACCTACGGCAGAAGCAGGACTAATGCCCCTGTTGTCTCTCCTTTTGATGACGTATCCATTGACAGTATCTATTTCAACCAGATTAAAAGCGCCTTCGATCGAAAGCTTATCGACGGCAGGGGAAATAACCGGTACGAGCCCAACGGCACAATAACACAAGCCGACGCTATCACTACCTTTATAAGGGCCCTCGGGTTTGAAGATCTGGCGCCCGCACCCATTGCCGTGACCGGCTTCAGGGATAATGATCTGATTCCGGTTTATGCAAGGAATTCCTCGTATGTTGCCCAGAAGATAGGACTGCTGCCAAGCGACAGCAAAGGTAACATGAATCCGACCAAGAAACTTACTAAAGCGGACGGCGCCGTGCTTTTGAACAACCTGATAAAATATCTCCAGGACGGTATCAGAAAGGATTACGCCGAGCGGTTCGTAAATTATTAAGTTGCGGCTAGGATGTGGCAATAAATGGCACTGACGGAATAGATATGTTAAAATGAGATTATTAAACTCAAAGGGGTCTTATCGTGAAAAAGTTTTCCGCAAAATTACGCAATATAGTTTGCCTGGCAATAGCAGTGATGATAATGCTGGGACAGCCGGTCCTGGGCGTTTCTATACCGATTGATACAGGCGGAACCGCACAACCTGTAACGACCGAGGCGGCACAGCCATCATCGGCGGCGCTGCAGGACGATACCACTGCACAGTATTTAGACGGTGTGCTTGACATGATCGATGATCAGTACTGGGGCAAGGTTTCGGACAAGGACCTGGTCAACAATACCGTTGGAGGGATGTTTAACTCGCTTGACGATTATACGGTATATATGACGGACGATGAAAAGACCTCCTTTATGGATACCATGTCGGGGGCTTTTGGCGGGATCGGCGTGACGCTCCAGGCAAGCGGAGATTATATCCTCGTTACAAATGTGTTCGTATCCTCACCTGCCGAGAAGGCGGGAGTACTTCAGGGCGATAAAATAGTCGAGGCAAACGGGGTAAACCTTTTAAAGGCTACGACCGACAAAGCCGCGTCCGTTATAAAGGGCGAAGTCGGTACGACGGTGAGGCTAGGCATATTGCGTGACAGATACAGCAAAACCATATATAAAAATGTCGTGCGCGCGGTAGTGAAAGTCAATCCCGTAACCTTTGAAATCAGAAATGGTATCGGTTATATAAGGCTCGACATGTTCAATGAAAACACAGAAGAATATTTTAAAAAGGCATTGACTGAAATAGACGCCAAAAAGGTCACAAAGATAATTCTTGACCTTCGGGACAACCCGGGGGGAGAAGTTAACCAGGCCGTTGCCGTAGCCCGTAATTTCGTACCGAGGGGGCTTATTACGAAGCTTGACTACAAATCAGAAAGATATGATGACCAGGAGTATTTTTCCAACCTTGAAAAGCCGAAATATAAGCTTGCGGTTCTAGTAAATGAGAACAGTGCCAGCGCGTCTGAAATCGTCTCAGGCGCCATTCAGGATACGGGCGCAGGTAAGCTCGTCGGTACGAAAACCTTCGGAAAGGCTAAATTCCAGAGTATCATTCCGATGCTTACCGTTGACGCATTTAAAAAGTACAAGGACCGGGGAATTACGGCAGTCAATGAATATGACCTCATGGTACAGGGTATTTACCCCTCCGACGACGAGATCGCCGGTTATGTGAAAATGACGCTGGGCTGCTATTATACCCCAAAAGGCAGAATGATTGACGGCGCAGGATTGACGCCTGATGTCAAGGTCGATGATCCCAAGCCTGTTGCGGGAATCAGCCTCAACAGCGTCCAGAAGCTGACCTGCACTACTGAACCAAGGCAGAACGCACAGGGCGATGACATTTTTAATGCAGAAAAGCTTCTGAAAATGATGGGTTATAAGATAGCCGCACCCGACAACTTCCTTGACTCGGGGACAGTTTCCGTACTTAAGGAGTACCAGAAAAAGGCTGGTCTCAAGGTGAGCGGGGTATTGGATAAAAAAACGCAGGCTTCTTTGAATAATAATCTTTTGAAGCTTAATGCAAAATATGATGCACAATACAGCGCAGCAGTTAACCTGCTGAATCAATAAGGCGCAAGCCGCCGTATTGCTTTGATAAATTGGCAGAACTTCACTAAATACCGTAGATTTGATATTGACACCTTGCATTTTGAAATACTAAAATGTTAAGGTGTTTATTTTATGTTTCGTTTACATTTCGTTCATTCATAAGTTCCAGACCGAGTATAAAACGAACATTCCTTTAAGATGATATATTAGTTGATATTTGAAATAATTAATATAGTAGCTATTTTTTTATTAAAATAAAACAATGGAGGATAAAACTATGCCTGTAAAATACATATTTGTTACAGGCGGTGTAGTCTCGGGATTGGGAAAGGGAATTACTGCTGCATCGCTTGGAAGGCTTCTGAAAGCCAGAGGTCTCAACGTCACCATTCAGAAATTTGACCCCTATATTAACGTCGATCCCGGTACAATGAGCCCTTATCAGCACGGCGAGGTTTATGTAACGGACGACGGCGCGGAAACGGATCTTGATCTGGGGCACTATGAAAGATTCATCGATGAAAGCCTCAACAAAAACAGCAATGTCACCACCGGCAAAATTTACTGGTCGGTAATAAGCAAGGAGCGTAAGGGAGACTTCCTGGGAGGCACTGTTCAGGTAATACCACACATAACCAACGAAATAAAAGAAAGAATTAGCAGGGTAGGCAAATCCGACCACACCGATGTGGTTATAACCGAAATCGGGGGAACTGTCGGAGATATAGAGAGCCTACCCTTTCTTGAGTCCATCAGACAGGTTGCGACCGATCTGGGCAGGGAGCATGTCATGTATATCCATGTCACCCTTGTCCCGTATCTTGGCCTGAACGGCGAACTGAAAACGAAGCCTACCCAGCACAGTGTAAAAGAACTGAGAAGCATCGGCATACAGCCGGACGTTATAGTTTGCCGGACGGAAAGGCCATTATCCCAGGATCTCAAGGACAAGATAGGCTTGTTCTGCAATTTGCCTGGAGACTCGGTCATACAGAACCTCGATGCAGAGGTGCTTTATGAGGTACCGCTGCTGCTGGAACGCGAAGGACTTGCCAACATTGTTTGCAAGAGGCTGGGGCTGACCTGCAGCGAACCGGATCTCGGGGAATGGACAAGGATGGTCGAAAAGCAGAAGCATTTCACGAAATCGGTCAAGATAGCTCTTGTTGGGAAATATGTAGAGCTTCATGACGCATACCTGAGCGTTGTGGAATCCTTGAAACACGGCGGAATCGCCAATGATGCCGAAGTTAAGGTCGAATGGGTAAATTCCGAGATGGTGGACAGGGAAAATGTAAAAAGCATACTGTCGGAGGCCGACGGTATATTGGTACCGGGAGGGTTCGGCGACAGGGGCATCGAAGGGAAGATCCTTGCAGTTCAATATGCAAGAGAAAACAAGGTGCCATTTTTCGGAATATGTCTTGGAATGCAAATGGCCGTAGTGGAATTTGCACGAAACGTATGTAATATGAAGTCGGCACATAGCTCGGAATTCAGCGAAAAGACGGAGTATCCCGTAATAGATCTCATGCCCGAACAGAAGGATATAGACGAGATGGGCGGTACAATGAGGCTCGGGTTATACCCGTGCAAGCTTACGGACGGCAGCCGTGTCCAGCAGATATATAGTGACGAACTGGTGTATGAGCGCCATAGGCACAGGTATGAATTCAACAATGAATACAGGGATGAGATGCTGGCGCAGGGCTTGGTTCTCTCGGGCCTGTCACCGAGCCAGAGGCTTGTGGAGATCATAGAACTCAAAAATCATCCGTGGTTCATCGGGGTTCAGTTCCATCCGGAATTTAAATCCAGGCCGAACAAGCCTCATCCGCTGTTCCGCGATTTTATCAGAGCATCATTGGAAAATTCGAAAAGATAGTTTGATATCTTAGAAGCCGGAGTCATCATGTCTCCGGCTTTTTCACTTTTCGGGCTGAATCCGGAAAATCGATATTCATACCTGCAATCACTGGATTGGTAATATGCTGTGCTTTTATATTGCTTGGTGCGATCAGGGTAAAGAGAAAGAAAATCAGCGCCTGAAATGAGCAGATATATTATTAGGAAACACAAGCGAATTAAGTAAACGAGACTAAAATTTATGCACATTAGTTATAGTTGACTAAAAGTATAAATTTTATCCTTTTTGACAATACTTAATATCAACAGGGCATGTATAACGGTTTATACACCCAGGTATTGTCAGGGGGATATCGCAAATGATAAAAGTCAAATCATTCATAAACAAAGCCGGAAACCTGAAAGGGAAAAAAGGCTATTTAAAGATCGCGGCAGCACTGCTGATAACAGTAATGATTTCTGGGATTTTACAGCTCAACTCTTATTCTGAAAGTGTGAATAAAGGCCTGGCAGAAAACCTTATTAGGCTGCACGTTATAGCAAACAGTGACTCGCCTGAAGATCAGAGCCTGAAAAGGGATGTAAGGGACGCAATCCTGGCATATGTACAGAACGAGTTGAAGGCTTCCGACAATATAGAAAAGTCAAGAAGTATTATAAAGGAAAGACTTACCGAAATAACAAACACAGCAAAGAAAGTGATTGCTGATAAAGGCAGGAATTATGGCGTTCGTACGATCCTGGGCGAGTACCCCTTCCCGACGAAGGTATATGGAGATATTGTGCTTCCGGCGGGGGAGTATCAGGCGTTGAGAGTCGTAATAGGTGAAGGCCGGGGGGCCAACTGGTGGTGTGTGCTTTTCCCGCCTCTGTGCTTTGTTGACGTAACGCATGGTACTGTGCCGGATTCCGTAAAGGAAGATCTTAAAAAAGTGCTGACTGATGAGGAGTATGATGTAGTTACCTCCTCCGATAACGAGGGTGAAATACCGATCAAGATCAAATTTAAGATAGTTGAGATGTTCCAGGATTCCAAGGTCAAACTCGCCGGCGCGATCGACAAGCTTTTTAAAACGCAGGGATAGCCGGAAGCGAAAGAACCGCATTAAATTTATCTCCTTGACGCGGATAGGCTTCTTATGTATAATGTTATCTAATATTTTTTAGAGACTGTACATGAATAAGGCCAGTGAATAGGAGGTATGATTTCATGGCGCTTTTCTACAATGAACCATCCCATACTTTTAACGAGTACCTGCTGTTGCCCAACCTAACGACTAAAGAATGTACACCGCAGAATATAAGTATGAAGACACCGATAGTAAAATTCCGTAAGGGCGAAAAGGCTTCCATGCACATAAATATACCGCTCGTATCTGCAGTAATGCAGGCTGTTTCGGATTCAGGAATGGCAATAGAGCTGGCGAGGTGCGGAGGCCTTTCTTTTATTTTCGTGTCGCAGCCCATTGACGAGCAGGCAGAGATGGTAAGGAAGGTAAAGAAATATAAAGCAGGTTTTGTAGTCAGTGATTCGAATTTGAAACCCGACGATTGTCTCTCGGACGTGATGGCGCTTAAGTCCAGAACCGGCCATTCGACAATAGCAATAACAGAAGACGGATCACCTACGGGTAAGCTCCTTGGAATAGTTACGAGCAGGGATTACAGAGTAAGCAGGACCCCGCCGGACACCAGGATTACGCAGTTTATGACGCCCTTCAGTTCCCTCATATACGGAAATGAAGGCATTACTCTCAAAGAGGCCAATGATATGATCTGGGATCATAAACTGAATGCGCTGCCGATCATTGACAAGAATCAGAACCTTGTTTATATGGTATTCAGAAAGGACTATGACAGCCACAAGGAGAATCCCAACGAACTGCTCGATTCCAATAAGCGTCTTATGACCGGAGCCGGCATTAACACCAGGGATTATATGGAGAGGGTTCCTGCACTTGTAGACGCGGGCGTCGACATACTCTGCATCGATTCCTCCGATGGTTATACCGAGTATCAGAAGGACACCATCCAATGGATTAAAAATAAGTACAAAGGCGAGGTAAAGGTCGGCGGAGGAAATATCGTCGATAAGGAGGGTTTCCTTTATCTGGTCGAAGCCGGTGCCGATTTCGTCAAGGTTGGCATAGGCGGCGGTTCCATATGTATTACGAGGGAGACGAAGGGGATAGGCCGGGGACAGGCCACCGCAGTTATTGAAGTGGCGAGGGCCAGAGACGAGTATTTTGAAAAGACCGGGATTTATGTTCCGATCTGCTCCGACGGCGGTATCGTACATGATTACCATATGTCGCTGGCTCTGGCCATGGGCGCCAACTTCATCATGCTTGGCAGGTATTTTGCGAGGTTCGATGAAAGCCCCACGAGAAAGCTGAAGATCGGCAACAACTATGTTAAGGAATACTGGGGCGAGGGCTCGAACAGGGCCCGCAACTGGCAGCGCTACGACATGGGCGGCAAGCAGAAGATGGACTTTGAAGAGGGCGTCGATTCGTATGTTCCGTATGCCGGCAATCTCAAAGACAACCTTGAGACAACTTTGAGCAAACTTAAATCGACCATGTGCACCTGCGGAGCGCTGAACCTTGAAGAACTACACAGTAAAGCCAGGCTTACGCTTGTTTCTTCCACCAGTATAATCGAGGGCGGAGCTCACGACGTCATTCTAAAGGACAACGAAACATCCGTATGAAAATAGTGCCATAAATGTAGTCGAACCTTACTTCCGATAGTTTCAAATTATTGCCGGGAGTAAGGTTTTTATATGGCAGGCGCTATTAGGAGGCTATAAGGTAAGAAGTTTATTGACAACGGTTGTACAGTATTTTATAATTAAAAAAATCATATGCGATATGAAAATGATTTGCGAAATTTCCAAGCACTGTAAATAACCAGTGCTATTTATATGTATACTACAGTTCTGCTACATTATTTGCAGGCTGTATTACAGAATAAATACAAGTTAAATGCATATATTATTACACAAATTTAAGGTAAAGGAGAGGCTCTAAATGGCAGGCAAAGAAGTCATTCTGACTTATGAGGGATTAAAGAAGCTGGAAGAAGAGCTCGAACAGCTGAGAGGACCCAAGAGGATGGAGATAAAGGAAAGAATCAAAGTCGCTCTTTCATTTGGGGATATTTCAGAAAATTCCGAATATGATGAAGCTAAAAATGAGCAGGCTTATGTAGAAGGCAGAATCGCCCAGCTTGAAACCATGCTCAAACATGCCCGTGTTATTGACGAGGAGGATGTCAGCACCGACAAGGTAACAATCGGTTCAAAAGTACATCTCCTTGATATGGAATATAATGAAGAAATAGTTTATACGATTGTGGGCTCCACCGAAGCTAACCCTGCGCAGTTCAAGATATCGAACGAGTCCCCCGTGGGAAGCGCGCTGATGCATAAAAAGAAGGGAAACGTAGTGGAAGTGGCAGTGCCCGACGGAACATTGAAATTTAAAATACTTAAGATCGATAAATAGGAATTAATTTGTACCTTTAGAACAATTTAATATATAATAAGATAATCGGAATAACAGTTTATTTGTATAAACTGTTATTCTTGCATGGATGAGATTTTGGAAAGGCTGTAACAAGCCGTCCTGGAAATACACAATACTGTGGGAGGTTCTTTTAATGGCGGATAATAATGAAATTAACAACCAGGAGATGGAGGATCTTAGCGAGGTCCTAAAGGTAAGAAGGCTGAAACTTCAAGAGCTTCAGCAGAACGGTAAGGATCCTTTTAAAATTGTTAAATATGATGTAACTCAAAATTCGAAACAGATAACCGATAATTTCGAGGCTTTCGACGGAGTGCAAGTTTCGATAGCGGGAAGGCTGATGTCCAAGAGGGGCATGGGTAAGGCTAGCTTCTGCGACGTTCAGGACAGGGACGGCAAGATCCAGATCTATGTAAGGATAGACGGGATCGGTGAGGAAGCCTATGAAGACTTTAAAAAATTCGACATCGGGGATATGGTCGGTGTTAAGGGCACTGTCTTTAAAACACATAAGGGAGAGATCTCGATCAAGGCGGAAAGCGTACTTCTGCTAGCAAAATCATTGCAGCCGCTTCCGGAGAAATGGCATGGCCTAAAGGATGTAGATCTGCGTTACAGGCAGAGATATGTTGACCTTATCATAAATCCTGAAGTAAAAAGCACCTTCATAACAAGAAGCAGGATAATGAAAGGGATCAGAAGATACCTTGACGACCGGGGATTCCTCGAAGTCGACACCCCGATGCTCAATACGATACAGGGCGGAGCAACAGCCAAACCGTTTATCACGCATCACAACACGCTGGACATAGACCTTTTTCTCAGGATTGCGCCTGAACTGTACTTGAAGCGGCTTATAGTCGGAGGTCTCGAAAAGGTCTACGAAATGGGCAGGATGTTCAGAAACGAAGGAATGTCCATCAAGCACAATCCTGAATTCACGATGATGGAGGTTTATGAGGCATACAACGACTACAAGGGCATGATGGAACTGACCGAATCGCTGATTTCTACAGTTGCTCAGGAGGTGCTCGGCACTTCGAAGGTGATTTATCAGGGACAGGAAATAGATCTTACGCCGCCGTGGAACAGAATGACTATGCGCGAAGCTGTGCTCCAGTACAGCGGAGTGGATTTCGACAATATCGGGAGCGATGAGGACGCCCGCACCGCTGCGCGTAATCTGAAGCTGCACGTAGATAACAAGTTATCGAAGGGCGAGGTCATGAACCTCATGTTTGAAGAACTGGTCGAGGAGCACCTGCTCCAGCCGACATTCATTATGGATTACCCTGTAGAGATTTCACCGCTAACCAAGAGAAAGCCGGACAGGCCTGAGCTTACAGAGAGGTTCGAACTGTTCATTACAGGCAGGGAAATGGCAAATGCATACTCCGAGCTGAACGATCCGGTTGACCAGAAGGATAGGTTTATGAAACAGGTCATGAAGAGAGAGTCCGGAGATGATGAAGCGAGTATGATGGACGACGATTATGTCAATGCGCTCGAATACGGCATGCCTCCGACCGGTGGATTGGGGATCGGTATAGACAGGCTGATAATGCTGCTTACGGATTCTTATTCCATCAGAGACATTTTACTGTTTCCAACTATGAAGCCCAGGGAATAGTAAAACAAGAGAGGTCGGTCGTTTATGGACAAGAAGGAAGCTCGCAAAATACTTGGGGTTACAAAGGAAACAAGCCGTAACGATATAGAAAGAAAATATTCCATATTGCTTAAGAAGCACAGGGCCGCAAGCCTGCCTCCCGAGCCTGTGTATGACGATGCCGACGGAGCCGGCACGGCTGAAAACGGAAGCCCTCAGACAGCCGCAAATAGTGTACCAAAAGAGACCGTGGCCGAGGAGTACACTTTTGATCAGGTTACGGAGGCATATAATATTCTCATGGGCTACGAGGTCGTGGTCAAGGAACAGCCGCCGAGCAAGGCAGCCCCTCTTTTACAGAAGGCGGGCATAGACGAAAAGAAGGCACGGAATTTTTTCTATTATTACAAGTTTCATATATTGGGCGCACTGGTTTTGGCTATTGCTTTGTTTTTCGGTATCCGCAGCTTTGTAAACCGGGTGGAGCCTGACTTCAACATAGCCTTTTTGGGCGAATTCAGCTATCTTGATGCTGTTGATAAGCTCAGCGACAGTATCAAAAAAGATATACCCGAAATAAAGGAACCGGGCATCGATGGCGCATACCTTACCCCAGCCGATGTTCCGGATAACCAGCAGGCTTCCGGCAATCAGCAGCAAACGACGGAAAACCAGCAGACATCCTCAGACAATCAGCAACAGTCTACGGGCACTCAGCAGCAACCCATTATGGGCCAGGCCAACGGCGACCAGCAGTATGCCATGCAGATGAAAGCCATGGTACTGGTTGCAGCCGGAGATCTCGATGTTCTGATAGTTGACAAGGACAGGTATTTCCTCTATGCAAAACAGGGCGTATTCATGAACCTCGATGAGATTGCGCCGAAGCTTGGCGCTGACCTTGAGAAAAATAAGGAATTGGTAGCAAAAATAGATGAAGACTCAGACCCTTCTGCACAGGGCGGAACAAACAATAACCAGGCCCATCTGTACGGCATAGACGTGTCCGGTAGTACGGCGCTCAATGAAGCGGGCGTACTCGGACCCGACAAGATAGCAGGCATATATGTCAGTTCAAAGAATAAAGAAAAGGCAGAGAAGTTTATAAAATTCCTAATGAAATAATCGGACAGGAGGATGAGCAGATGTCAAGCGAATTGGTTTTCAGGGAGGAATTTTCAGAAAATGCCGCAAAGGTTATGGTCAGCGGCGAAGTTGATATTTACACCGCACAGCTGTTCAAGGAAAAGCTTTACCATACCGTTGACAAAAGCGACACGGATCTCGTTATAGATTGCAGTAATCTTAATTATATCGACAGCACGGGCCTTGGCATATTTGTCGGTGCCCTGAAAAAAATCAAGCAAAAGGGCAAAAACATATTTATCGAAAATGTCAGGGATAACATTCGAAAACTATTTGTCATAACTGGGCTCGATAAGCTTTTCATACTGCACTGAGCGTCTTTAAAAGGAGCGATAGAGGATGGAGTCACACGACAGGATCACAATAACGCTGCCGTGCAAGGCAGAATATGTAAGCGTTGCAAGGCTGACCGCTTCGGGGGTGGCCAACAGGGCCGGGTTTGACATCGACACTGTTGAAGATATCAAAGTATCAGTCTCGGAGGTCTGCAGCAGGATTATAGGCGTTGCTGAGAATAGCAGTAAACTGTATGTAATTGAATTTGGATTATTCACAGACAAGTTGGTTGTAAACTTTTCTTCCGATATCAAAAAAGTGGACTGTATATTCCAAAACGATGAAGACGGATTAGGCATGTCTATAATAAACGCATTTATGGATAGCGTTGAATATTGCCCCGAAAATAAAAGCTATATGCTTTCCATGACAAAAAAATTTTGAGGTGATATCCTATAATGGATCGCAATCACAAAACATCCGTTTTACAGGAACCGGAGGACACCGATTCGCTATTTGAAAGATATGTAAGGTATAAGAATGTTGCCGACAGGAACGAGCTTGTCAACAGACATTTATATCTTGCTGAAATAATATCCCGAAAGTTTCAGAACCGCGGAGTGGATTACGACGACATATATCAGGTCGCCTGTGTGGCACTGATCAAGGCAGTGGAGCGTTTCAGCCCTGATAAGGGTTTCAAGTTCGTCAGTTTTGCAACGCCTACCGTTATCGGTGAGATTAAAAGGTATTTCCGGGATAAAAGCTCTGCGATCAGAGTACCCCGCCGAATATATGAAGTCTACCAGAAAGTCAATATTGCAAGGGATCAGCTGACGCAGGAACTACACAGATCACCCAAGGCCGACGAGATCGCAGCTTATCTGAATATTAAGGAAGAGACCGTTCTTGAAATAATCGAATCATGGAATGCCTATAATATACAGTCCTTTGATCAGAATGTTTTTAATGACGACGATCTTGAACTACACGAAACAGTAGGCGACGAAGATGCGACCTTTGAAAAGATAGAAAATAGGGATTTCCTTGAGAAAAGTCTTGAAAAGTTTAATGAAGCCGAAAAGGAGTTCATTCGTCTGCGCTATTTCGGTAGAAAAACTCAGAAGGAAATAGCCGACAAGATAGGCGTTTCCCAAATGTATGTTTCCAGACTTGAGCGCAAAATCCTTGAGCGTTTCAGAAACATGCTGTCAAAGTAGAACGACCTTCGACGATAGCCCGGCCTTTGGAAACAGCCAGAGACTGTAAATATACACTGCTGTGCCTGTTTACAGAGGCCCTGTACGGGTAACATATACATATGAGTCCGTTTTATAGTAAAGCGGCTTAATTATTTGATTCAAGGACGTGGAACGGCTTGAAGAGTCTGAACGTTTACAGTAATCTTGTGTCTAGCAATATAAGCAGCATAAGTATCGTAACAGATGGTCTGCTGAACAGTCTGCAGGATACCTGCGGCCAGCTTAACGACACCACTCTCTTCGATATTAGAGTCATAATTAACGAACTCCTTGTAAACGCTATCATGCATGGGAACAGGGGGAACGAGAACAAATCGGTCAGGATCAGTGCGGGAATTGCAGAAAAAACTGAATTGTACATTATGATAGAAGATGAAGGCTGCGGATATGATTATGTAAAGCTATGCGACGAGCAAGCCTCGCAGCCCTGCGATACCGGACCCGATAATATGTGCGAATGTGGGAGAGGCCTCAGGATAGTCAAATCTCTGTGCGATAAGGTGAAGGTAAATTCGAAAGGCAATAAGATAGTTATAATGAAGCACATCGATTAAATCCTTTATAAGATGATCAATAGACATACAATTGGCCGGGGCTGCTAAAAGTAGTTCCGGCCTTTCAATTGACGGAACTTAGTCAAACCGGTAGTTTTTCCGGCGATTCGGGGAGAAAAACTGATTTTTTTATCAGAGTACGGAGCAAATACGAATATACGACAATAAAACCGAGTATAAAAAAGAGAAACAGGAATAAATCAGCGCGATAAAGGTTAAAGCTAATATGTATGGGTTGAACAAGGCCTTGACCGGTGATATAGTATAGAAGCTGTCCCGCGGCGAACGAAACGAAATGAACGCTGCGCGGCAGGGCAGTAAAGCAAATGTACCATGAAAATGCGATAAAGCGGATGAAATTGAGACGGATGCAGAAGTGCAGCCGGCGGAAATGGAAATCCCGGCCATCTGAAAGAAATTAAAAAAGGTGGTTGACAAAAGCAAGTGAGCGTGGTACTATAATAAAGCCGCTCGCGAGGACGGCGCCGAAACGAAGCCCTTTGAAGGGAAGAGTTAAGGTATATGGACCTTGAAAAGTAAACAGTGAGAGACAATACACTTGATCGAGCAAAATCGATCATGTTACTTGCAGAGTAAAATCTGCAGGTGTGTAAAGGAACTCGAAAATTCTATTGAGTAAAGTACTTTGCGTACTTTAAAAGTCATATTGCGACGTAACGCATTGCAGTATGATTACAAACAAAGTCAGTGATAACGTAAACAAAGAGCCAAATGGCTCTCTGAATAAAGTTTGAACTTTTTTAGAGAGTTTGATCCTGGCTCAGGACGAACGCTGGCGGCGTGCCTAACACATGCAAGTCGAGCGGAGCTAATAGCAATATTAGCTTAGCGGCGGACGGGTGAGTAACGCGTGGGCAACCTGCCTCAAACAGGGGGATAACACAGGGAAACTTGTGCTAATACCGCATAAGATCGTAGATAGACATCTATTAGCGATCAAAGGAGCAATCCGGTTTGAGAT
>DATALQ010000027.1:0-142718 GCA_036260935.1 Clostridia bacterium | reverse complement strand
CAAGTGTATTGTCTCTCACTGTTTACTTTTCAAGGTCCATATACCTTAACTCTTCCCTCAAAGGGCTTCGTTTCGGCGCCGCCCTCGCGAGCGGCTTTATTATAGTACCACGCTCACTTGCTTTTGTCAACCACCTTTTTTGTTACTGTTTTTACCAGCCACAGCTTCAGGCCAGGTTAACAACGTTCGCACGTCTCAAGTGAAACGGCTTTTGTATTATAACACCGTGCATTCTAATGTGTCAAGACGTTCAAACGCTTTATTTTGCGGCGCTGGACAGTGAAATGACACCATTATATGTAAACCTACGCAAACGTTTATGTCTGTGCCTTCATTATATATAGCAGCTATCCCGTCAATTACTGCAAAATGTCCTGCTTATCAGCAATATGTTAACAGCATTAATAGTTTTTTCTGGTTATTTATTGAAATTGCATATTGCTTTTTATTTTCCTACTGCTATACTATTCACTTGAGACAAAATTAAAAGGAAGCATAACAACTTTGGATATCGTTGTACTAGTGTTGATTTGTTTACTGCTGACAGCAGCAGCTTATATATTCGTACCGGCAGACAAATATAAAACCGCATTTATCATACTTGTAATGGTAGCGATAACTTTAAGGTTCGCAATGGTCATTTACCTCTACCGTAATGGTACGGATTCAGTTGGAACGGACGGTTTGCTTTATCACCGGGTCGGTATGGACGTTGCCAAACAACTTTCCGACGGTGTACCGCTTTTATCCGTCAAGTACTCCTATACCTGGTATACGGTCTTTGTAGGCCTGGTCTACCATATTTTTGGAACGGACAGATATATCGTTTCCTATATTAATATAGCTTTTGCATTCATTTCGGCTATTCTGCTCTTAAAGATCGCAATCAACCGCAGCTATACTTTCAAAAATGCCGCATTTATAAGCCTGGCATTCCTCTATTTCCCGAATCTGTTTCTATGGACTTCCGATTCGCGTAAGGAAGCGTTGCTTATTCTGATCTGCCTGGCATGTCTGTATACGGTGCAGAGTTTTATGATGCAGAAGGCGCAAGCCCGTGGAGCAATGGTAAAACAGGCTGCCCGCATCGTACTGGTTTGCTTTCTGTTATGGTTCGCCACGCTTATTCGGATATATATGTTCATTCCGCTGGCCGCTGCTGTTTTGGTCAGCCAGTTCCTTTCCTACCTCAGAAACAGGCGCAGGGAATGCCTGTTTTTTATGGCGGCTGTTCTGACAGTAGTTGTCCTTACATTCCTAAGTACCGTATACCCGCTTCTTGGCAGCTACCATGCGGTATTGTTCCCCGAGCAGTCTTCGAATGTGAGCGTTGATATCAGCAACAAGGTCGAGACCGTAAAACTTATAGCTTCAAATAAAAACATACTGCAGGCGGCAGCAAACTACATACTCCTTCCCTACCCCGGTAATGTCGATATCGCTGATATCAGGGGCAGCAACATACTGGAATCAGTGGTGAGCATGGATATGATGGGCTGGTACGCCTGCCTCATACTTATGCTCTCAGGCGTCTATTCGGCAATCAAGCGGAAGGAAAGCTACATGCTGGGCTTGCTGGCGTTTATGGTTATATACATAGCTATAAATGTACCGGTTGTCGAAAATGTATCAGATACTATCTATCGCTACAGGTCTGTTATAGTCGGGACTTCTCTGCTGTTTATAGACTGGAATATCATAGGCAGCCTGTTCAGGCGCATCGAGGGCATTCCGGATTACAACAAGGGAGCAAAGGTAAAAGCCAGCACTATCAGCAGCTTCAGTATAAAGAACAATATGTGATTATCATAAAATAATACCAATCTTTAAAATCTATTTATATAATTCATTTTCTGCATGCTGTACTATGACAATACGTAAAACATGAACAGAGTAAGAGGTATTGTCATGAAATCGGATATGAGAAAGTGGATCAATGAGATAGCGGAATCGGCCGAAAGGCTTGCAATGCCGATAATGACCTATCCGGGCTTGGAGCTTATCAATAAAACGGTATCGGATATTATCGGTAACGGGGACGACCAATTTCTTTGCATGCAGGCGCTTGCAAACAAGTACCCGTCCATAGCGGCTGCCACAGTCATGGATCTTTCAGTGGAGGCGGAAGTCTTCGGAAGTTCCATACGGTTTTCTACTACTGAAGTTCCTACTGTCACAGGTAATATCGTCGATGGTGCTGATTCCGCAAGGAAGCTCAGTGTTCCGGAAATAGGAGAAGGAAGAACTTATATCTATATCAAGGCTGCCGAACTGGCAGCAAGGAATATTTCGGACAGACCGGTTTTTGGAGGAGAGATCGGACCGTTTTCACTGGCCTGCAGGCTGTTTGATATGACGGAGCTTATGGTGCTTCTTTACGATGAGCCTGAAACAGTCCATACCGTACTCGAAAAAGCCGCTTCATTCCTCGTCGAATATGCAAAAGCATTCAAAAATGCTGGGGCTAACGGCATCATTATTGCGGAACCCGCCGCAGGCCTGCTTTCGCCCGAACACTGCACGGAATTTTCATCGACGTATGTAAAAAGAATAGTAGACGCTGTCCAGGACAGACACTTTATTGTCATACTCCATAATTGCGGAAACACAGCAAAGCTGGTGCCGTCGCTGCTTTCGGCAGGAGCCTGGGGACTGCATTTTGGAAATGCGGTCGATATGTCGGACATACTCCCTCAAATACCGAAAGACAGGATCGCTTTTGGTAACATCAGCCCCGCGGCAGTCTTCAGGCACGGTACTGTCGAAGATGTTCGGCACGAAACCATGAGGTTGCTTGAAAAGACCTCGCAATACGGGAATTTTGTGATATCTTCGGGCTGCGACATCCCTCCCGGGACACCTGTGGGGAACATCGACGCATTTTTCGATTCACTCAGGAAATACAATAAAGCCTTCACTCCTGATTCACAATCTCACGCAGCTTCAATATGTCTTCACGGCAGATTTCCTTCAGACTGCGGTTATAGATAACACTGGCCGGGTGATACAGGGGGAAAAGCAGGCATTCCTGCTCCCCGGCTTTTATTTCTACAGGCTTTCCGTGGCTTTCCCCTATATTGGCTGAAAAATCACCCAATACTGCCCTCAGAGGGACATTTCCAAGCGTCGCTATGCAGTATGGGCAGAGCATCTCGATTTCCCTAAGCAGGTATGACCGGCTTGAAAGGATCTCTTCCCTGGCTGCAGGCCTGTTGGAAAGCTTGCCTGTTTTGGGATTCACCTTCGAAAGTCTGTATTTGATCGCATTCGTAATGTAGATATCGTCTCTGCTAATGCCCGCCAGTTCCAGGAATTCGTCGAGATTTTTACCGGCAGGGCCGGAAAAAGGCCTCGCCAGCTTCACCTCTTCACGTCCGGGGGCTTCGCCTATTAAAAGCAGCCTCGGTCTCACCGGGCCGCATCCGAAAACAAATTCACAGTCTGAAAACCTTTCTTCATATTCGCTGTAAATGGCCTCAATCATGGCCTTTATCATTGATTCGGACTGATCCGGCTTTTTTACATCATTCCAATCTGTCATTTGATCTCCCCAGTTTTAAAGTTTCACAAGGTAAATGCATCCAGCTTTCGATGGTTCACTCCCCCTGCAGTTCATTCAGCTTTTGTCTGACACTTTTCATATCTTCGAAGAGCAGAGCCTTCTTTGTCGTATCCCTAAGCAATGCGGCAGGGTGGAATGTGGGCATGATCCAGAAGCCCTTCCGGTCGATCCACTGGCCCCTGGTTTGAGTTATGCGGGCGTTCTTGTCGACGATATATTTCATTGCGGTTGAACCAAGGCAGACAATTATTTCCGGCTTTACAAGCGTTACCTGGTTCCTAAGCCATGGAAGGCAGTTCTCCGCTTCGTCGTCTGTCGGAACTCTGTTTCCCGGAGGACGGCATTTTACGATGTTACAGATGTAGTATTCATCTTCTTTGAACGCCAAAGCCGATAGCAAAAGGTCCAGCAATTGCCCGGCAGCGCCTACGAACGGCTTTCCCTGCCTGTCCTCCTGTTCGCCGGGGCCCTCTCCGACAAACATAAGCGGTGCGGTTCTGGAGCCTCGCTCAATTACGATATTGGTCCTGGTTTTTCCAAGATCGCATTGCATACACATACTGCATTTTTCTTCAAACTCCGACCAACCAAGCATACAAGATTAAGCCCCCCGAATTTGTAACTGCAAAATTTAAGTGCGCTGTGGCATTCAAGCGATACCTGAGCCGATTCCGTCAAATACTGTTTTTCTTTACTATATTGCCAGCCTGTAATAATCATAGGTAGCGATCGTACTGAAGCCGCACGACTTGTATAGTGATAGCGCCGTGTCGTTGAAGCAGTCAACCTCCAGCCCGACATGAGAAGGTTTGCGCGTCAGTGAAAGATTGACGGCCGTACCAAGAGTCGCCCTACCGAGGCCCTTCCCCCGATATTCTGGCAGTAATCCGAAGCCGTATATCATAAGTTCGTCGTTTTCCCAGTTAAGCCTCAACATCCCGATATCACTATCGTCAAATACCGAAATATAAACCTCTGCAGGATCGGTTCCCTTACCCATTTCGCTTATGATTTCCAACATGTGCGACCTCGACTCGTCCTCGGAAACATCGAAGCATAAGGCATTCAACCTTGTCAGCATGTCAATATCGGAGGCATCGGCTTTTCTGAGCCTGATGGGATATTTGACGGTTATTGGATTCATGCTGCCGGGAAGCTCCATTCTATGTTCGGAATGATCGTAAGTCGTACCTTTTGCCTTTGCAAATGCGATAGCTGAATCGGAGTTTCTGCTATTAATAAAAAGGATGCTTTTGACGGACCTTCTACGACATTCATCTACGGCTTGAGCAAGCAGCTTTGAAAATATTCCGTTTCTTCTGCAGGATGGGCGGACCATCCCGCTGATCTCGGCCTCCGGCATTCCGAAGCAATAAATTGCCAGATACCCGTCCAGTCTTCCCGTTTCATCGAAGCACAAAAAATCGTCGGTATTTCCGGGCTGTCTGCTTATCAGCATATCCCAGTTCAATTTAAGCCTTATGCCATCGTGCTTGTCACAGAAATCCGCAAGCTCCCGTATAGCCTCAAGTTCGCTTTTATTCAGTGTCTGCCTTCCTGTGATATTCTCTCTCATTATTTGGTCTCCATATGCTCTATTCCTTCAAAAGCCGATCTGGCAACCGGTTTCGCTTCTCCATGCTTTACCAGCATCATGAAGAAGAAGGCTATTACCATCGATATACTCGAGTACATGAACAGGAAGCTGTCTCCTATGATATCTTTTATGTAACCGAACAGAATCGGACTTATGATCGCTGCCATCATCGAGAAGAAGTAATAGTAACCTGTATATTTGCCGATACCCTTGTTCGAAGTCATCTCAACCACCATTGGATAGGAATTGATGTTGATAAGCGCCCAGCTTATGCCGCCTACCGCCAGGAGCACATACATCATTATCCGGTTGGTACCCGGTATAAAATTGATAGTCAGAAACACAAGGAACAGTACTGTTATTCCTGTTAGAATAGTTTTTTTCCTGCCGATCTTCGTAGCAAGGAAGCCCGACGGTATTGAAAACAGAACGAGAAAGCCCGAGAAAACAGCCAGCATGTAGGATGACTGGCTCTTATCGATATGCAGTACAACGTCGCCGTATGTAGAGAAAAAGGTTTCTACGGCATTGTAGCCGGTGAACCAGAAGAATATGGCCAGCAGCAGGAATATCAGGCTCAGTCTTTCTCCCGTCTGCGAAAGGTCTTTATCAACGGGCTTTCCTTCATCGGTGGCGGGCTTGTCGTCCTGCAACTCCTCAGGTTCATGGATGAGCAGGTACATCATGATAATCGTAAATATCATTATTATAGAACCTACCGAGAACGGCAGGAATTCATTCACATTAAACAGGAGACCTCCGATGAGGAACGCTATTACGGCACCGATGCCACCCATGAAGTTTATGATACCGTTAGCCTTGCTGCGAAGAGGCCTTGGAGTAAAGTCCGGCATTAGAGCAACCGTAGGCGCCCTGTATATGCTCATGAAGAAGTTCATGGCAATAACCGTGATCATCAGTGTAATCAGGCCTGCACGCGCAACCGGTATCAGAATGAATGCCAGCGCAGAAAGCGGGATACCTACAAGCAGGTACGGCATCCTCCTGCCGTATCTGGTCTTTGTCCTGTCGCTCAAGGCTCCGAAGATCGGGAGGAAAATCACTGCAAAGATGTTGTCTATGGTCATTACAGAGCCCACTGCTACGCCGGACAACCCAAGATCCTTCAGATACAGGGGCATGGCGATGTTGTAAATTCCCCATACGATACTCACGGTAAAGAAGCCCAGCCCGATCAACATTGTCTGTTTATAGTTGAGTTTCATGACACGCCTCCCATTTCCCTTATTATCTTCAAAGCGACATCTGGTACGTTTGTTATGATTCCATCGACACCGGCAGCCGCCATCGCCTTTATATAATCCGGCTGATCGACCGTATACGGATTCACCATTATGCCGTTCAGCTTGCAGCCCTTCATTACTTCCGGCACGATATTGTAAAACAGCGGGTGAATAGCACAGGCGCCAAGCCTTTTTGCATATTCCCACGGTTCGTACAGCCCCGCCATGTACAAAGGCGCCGTCCTTATGGCCGGGTTTATCCTCTTGATCTCCACCAGGCTGTAGTGGTTGAACGAGGATATGATAGTATATTTTACGCGGTCGTAATTCTTCAGAATATCTGAGATGGCCTGTTCTATCCCAGGATAAAAAACCGGGCCGTTCTTGATTTCAATATTAAGTAAGCCATCCCAGCCTGAAATGAGTTCCAGCACCTCTTTCAATTCGGGTATCTTTTCATCCCTGAACTCCGGAGAAAACCATGAACCGAAGTCCAGCTCCCTGAGCTCTGCAAAGGTTTTCGTCTTCAGAAGGCCGTGGCCGTTGCTGGTTCGTTCAAGCTGTTCGTCATGCGTAACCATGAGATGTCCATCAGAACTGAGATGCACATCCAGCTCAATCCCTCCGGTTCCAAGCTGAAGCGCTTTTTTGAACGATGCCATCGTATTTTCGGGAGCCAGTTTCGATGCTCCCCTGTGCGCGATTATGATAGGCTTTACGATGCGGCTCAACCCCTTTCTATGATCCGATATCATCTTATATTATACCAGAAACTGAAAGTGAATTCATTTTAAAGAATATGTAAGTTGAGCCGATTGGTTTATTGCGAGAACATATGCGCAGAAACAATAGAGCCTGTTAATAAAGCAAATACAAGGCAAAATCACGTCCTGCCCGAGTAACCGCGGCCCATGGGCGAGGCACGTTTGATTTTGCTCCGAGCTTTCATTTACAGGCTCTTTGGTTCGGAGCATGTTCTCCGCAATAATATCAACCGGCTCAACATTAGTTCCTCAGGCTGATAATCGGGGCCGGAATGCGTCCTCCCCTGTTTACGAACTCATTGCTCGAAAACTTGTTGAGCGTCATCACGGGACCTCTTCCAAGAAGTCCGCCGAATTCCACCACATCCCCCGCAACCTTTCCAGGCGCCGGTATGATCCTGACAGCAGTCGTTTTGTTGTTGACGACTCCAATGGCAGTCTCGTCGGCTATTATCGCCGAAATAGTCTCAGCTGTAGTGTCGCCCGGGACGGCTATCATATCGAGTCCTACGGAGCATACGCATGTCATGGCTTCAAGCTTCTCTATGGACAGCGCACCCATCTGTACCGCCTCTATCATACCTGCATCTTCGCTGACGGGTATGAACGCCCCGCTTAAGCCACCGACACTTGAAGATGCCATGATGCCGCCCTTTTTGACTGCATCATTCAGTAGTGCAAGCGCTGCAATTGTACCATGCGTGCCACACCTTTCAAGGCCCATCTCCTCGAGTATCTGCGCTACACTGTCCCCGACTGCGGGCGTAGGGGCCAGCGACAGGTCGACAATGCCGAAGGGCACCTTCAGACGGCGTGACGCCTCCTGAGCCACAAGCTGACCCATCCTGGTTATTTTAAAAGCCGTTTTTTTGATTACTTCGGCAACAGTACTGAAATCGGCTCCTTTTACCTTCTCCAGTGCACATTTGACAACACCGGGGCCGCTGACACCGACATTGATCTCGCAGTCGGGCTCGCCCACCCCATGGAAGGCTCCGGCCATAAACGGGTTATCTTCGGGTGCATTCGCGAATACTACAAGCTTTGCACAAGCCATCCCACCCTCGTTTGCGGTGAGTTCGGCCGCACGCTTTATGACTCTGCCCATTTGCCGTACTGCATCCATGTTTATACCGCTTTTAGTCGTGGCTACATTAACTGACGAGCATACCTTTTTTGTGCCTGCAAGCGCTTCCGGTATCGACTCTATCAGTTTTCTGTCTCCAGACGTATAACCCTTGTGGACCAATGCGGAAAAACCGCCTATAAAGTCGATTCCAAGCTCATCGGCTATCTTGTCGAGCGTATATGCAAACCTGACATAATCCTCATCGCCGCAGCTCCCGGCCACCAATGCTATCGGAGTAACCGCTATCCTCTTATTTATTATCGGTATGCCAAATTCCTTTTCAATGTCACGGCCTACCTTTACGAGATCCTTCGCATAACCTGTGACTTTATCGTAGATTTTTCGCCTGCAAGCCTCCCCGTCCGGGTCGCAGCAGTCCAGAAGAGATATCCCCATTGTTATCGTCCTGATATCAAGGTTCTCTTCATTTATCATTTTATGTGTTTCCAGTATCTCATATTTTGAAAGCATTTTATCCCTGGGCCCCCTTCTCAAATCCTGTGCATCGAATTGAATATATCCTCATGCTGTATCTTCACATAAAGCCCCAGGTTTTTACCCTCTGCTTCAAGCCTGTCCGACAAAACATCGAAATCGACGCTTGCCTTGCCTATTTCCGTAAGCATAGTCATCGTAAAAACATCCTGCATCGTTGTCTGTGCTATATCAAGTATGTTAACATTGCTTTCAGCCAGTATCCTGCTGATAGCTGCTATAATACCCACCCTGTCCTTGCCCAGCACTGTTACTACAGCTTTCATACCAACACTCCTTTGCCGTTTTTTCAGCCTATCCATTGTATATAAGAACTATACCAGACCGGTATGTAAAATTCAATGAGGCTGAAATCAGTAAAAAAATAAAGCCATGGAAAAGCCGGTCAAACATGGCCCCTTCATGGCTTTGTACCCGATCTGTAAAGTCCTGCCCGCATTCCTGCGGTGCGGACTGTCACGCTATCGCGCAGACCCTTGCAGCTTCATCGGCGGCTGTGGCGGCGTCCGGAGTATATATGTCGGCTCCGACCTGTTTGCAGAATGCATCTGTAACTGGCGCTCCGCCAATCATTACGGTAATTTTGTCCCTCATGCCCGCTTTCTCTATTGCGTCGATTACTGTCTTAATTTCAGGCATCGTAGTGGTGAGCAGAGCCGAGCAGGCTATTATCTGTGCCCCTACTTCGCTAGCCTTTTCCACAAATTTATCGGCAGGCACGTCTACTCCCATATCATAGACCTCAAGTCCCTTACCTTCCATCATCATTCTTACCAGGTTCTTACCGATATCGTGCAGATCGCCCTTTACAGTACCTATAACGACCTTCCCCCTGGCTTTTACGCCGCTTGAAATGAGCAGCGGTTTAAGAAGAGCGGAGCCTGCGTTCATCGCTCGTGCAGCTATCAATACTTCTGGAACGTATACTTCGTTATTCTTGAATTTAGCTCCAATGATCGACATACCTGCCAAAAGACCACCATCGAGAATGGTCTCTGCAGCCATGCCGTCGTCTATCGCCTTCTGCACCAGCTCCTTTACTACCTTTGCCTTTCCCTGCTGCAAATTCATCGAAATATCTTCGAGTATTCCCATATCCAACCTCCTGAGATGCTATATTTTATAAATTTTATTGTTGTCCTCTTCTTTCCCTGAACCTTCCCGGGCTTATACCAACCTGGTTCCTGAAAACCTTGGTGAAATAGCTCTGGTCCTCATAGCCTACAAGGTTGGCAACGTCTACAAGCGGTATTGTATTGTCGGCCACCAGCTTTTTGCTCATCTCGATCCTGATCTTATTTACATAATTGTTGAAATTGCATTTCATTTCTTCCTTGAATACCGCGCTGAAATACGCAGCACTCAAATTCACGTTCGAGGCTACCTCTTCGAGCGTGATCTTTTTCATATAGTTCCGCTTTATATAGTCAACAGCCTTGTAAATCACATCTATATGCTTGACATTGGTCAGGTTGAATACACAGTCCGTGAACCTCGCCATGATACCCGACAACCAGTAGGACAACTCATCTACGGATTTGAAATCGTGTATCTGCGTCAAGTACTTGTAGTTGAGGCCAAAAATCTGCTCAATATCAGCCCCGCCTTCCAGGGCTGCCCTTGACAGCAGCACGACAAGCTCCAGTATCCTCGCCTTGATGACCTCAAAATTTCCGCCGGTCGAGAAGAATATATGTCCCAGAATTTCATTCAGGACTTTGCGAGACCCGGCCTTGTCTCCCAGCGATATGAGCGAAAGCAGCTCCCGCTCCTTATCCACCGGGTAATTTTCCGTATCATCCCCACCCATTGTCTTAATATACCGGATATACTCCGATATCTCGGACTGCTGTTCCTGGTAATCCCTGCCGTCCTGGTATGCCGAAGCACTTTCTCCTGAAATATGCGAAGCCACCATAAATAATAACTCGGAAAGGTCGCCGACGATTTCCGGGCTGGTAATCGGCACTTCATCGATATGATCGTGCAATGCCTTTACAGTCGCTTCATCAAGCTTGTTATTATCAATCAGGTCATCCAGCAGAAATTCCTCCGGTTTCATCATCATTACGGGGCCGCCGAGCATGGCGCCTTTCATGATCCCGTTTTCAGTCAACGGCGATACCCAGTGAACCAGTCCCATATGGCAGAAGAAAATATATTTTCCCCCAAACCTTTCAGCCTGGTAACTGCCATACAAGTGGGCGTTCAGGCACCCCTGGCCTTTCTGCCGGACAGTCTCGCAAAAAGAACACCTTCCGGCATCCCCAACAGTATTGCCCGTATCGTCTATGACAAAACATCCAACGCCTGTTGAACGGCTGTAGACCTGAGCGCTGTGCTTAGCGCGTTCAAAATCAAACCCGTAATCGTTTGACTGCATCAGCTTTACTCACGCTTTCTGTCCCGGATATGAACCTCCAAGAAAAAGATTATCAAATTTCAGCTGCTATGTATACTAAAATTTAACGATTTTGTATTTAATAAATATTATGATCTTATATTAACTGGGAATTTATCTATTGTAATAAATCACTTTTTATATAAAAAATTTATTATTTACTGCATATAAAAAAACGCGGACACATCGAGTGTCCACGTTTTTTGAACAAGACTTCGCTATGTTCCATTAACAAAAGGATGCCTCCGGCGAAAGCCCGCCGGAATGCACCCTCTCTGCGGAGTTCTCAATAGCTCTTTATTATCACTATCTCGGCTTTACCGCCCGAAGTATAGGATACGTCGGTATATACGGATACAAGGTCATATGCGGCATCAGTCCTGAGCTGCGAGGTTTCTATAGTTTTTACGCTGCCTGCGCTGTCGAGAAGATATATCAACTTGTCATCGGTGAACGTATATGTCCTGCTGTTGAGCCTTATTCTGTCCTTGTCGACAGCCTCCAGCATGTAAGCCTGGCTATCGGGATACCTTACTTCAAGGATATTGCCGATAGCATTCCCGGACATACTGAGCCTCACTACCGAACCCGGGCCGATATCATACGCATTGGATTCCGCAGCGTAGGTGAAGTCTTTGCCGGCGACCGAGATCGTATACGTATATGCGGTCCTGCCGTTCAAAATCTGGCTCTTTGCAGATTTTACAATACCGTTCACATAACTTTTCGAATCGACATTGTTGAGCAGTAGAAGGTTCACATCCTCAAAATCGCCCGTCTTGTTCAGGAACAGAACCTTTCCGGAGCGCAGCGTGCCCGACGGGAGATCCGACCAGCTAAGTACCTGAGCCTGCGCGTCTACCTCGGCATTATTCGAAATATAGTTGAATATCTTCACATTTCCTGCGATCTCATTGCAGTAATTGTTGTAATTGGAGAATATCCTCCTGTTTTCCTTGTCGATGTATAGTTCCCCAGTGGTTGAATAGTTGATGTCCGTCAGGTTAACCGAATTGTCCGAGTTTTTGGTGTAGATAACGAGCTTGCCCTTAAGCGTCGACGGGTTCGAAGCTGCATCGAAGGTACTGACTGAGCCATTGGGCATCAACAGCTTCACCGTGTATTTTGTCAAACCGCTCACAGAGGCCTTGTAGCTGTTATAGTTCATAACGAATGCAAAGCTTGAATTATCCGAATATAGTGCCTCCTGCATATCCACAACCTTGCCGTCATAGCCCAGAAGCAGCGTTATACCGTCGTCAAGACTAAATGAATTGGTTCCTGAAAGCTTGGAGGTATCGAAGCTCTTGTCGAGCTCGTATGCCCTGCCGTCGACCTCGATCTTCTGCGGGGCGTTTTTGTCGGGCAGTATCCCTGTCAGAGTTCCTGTTACCTTATTGTCTATGACTAGAATATATTTGTTTTTACCCGATTTGTCAGATACCTGGTACAGCACGTTGAAATCCTGTATATCGGAAGGCTTAATGGCCTCTCCGTTAGTAACTGTTGCAGGGCTCGTACTGTTGTCCACTGAATTTCTGACTATGTTCAGCCTTCCGCTGAGGTCCAGGCCTCCAATCCCGAAGTTGGCTACGTCTGCCTTGTAATATATGAGAGGCTTGCTGTAAACCGTGTACATACCGGCGGTTGTCAGCCCTGCCGTTTCCGCAAGAGTCTTTGACGCTTCCTGCGAATTAGCAGACTTGATTTTCGTATCCAGCAGTACATCCAGCATCTGTGCCATGACGCCTCTCGGCACCTTCGAGGTGGCTGAAAGCGAAGCATTGACAGCCAAACCCAGCGATTTGGCCTTTTCCATGTAATTTTTCGGCCATGTGCCAGGTATATCGGCGTCAGTATAACCGAGCACCCTGATCATCGCAGTCACGGCCTGGGCGTAGGTCACTGCCTCGGAGGGATGGAATCTACCGTCGGCAAGACCTGCCATAAAGCCTTTGCTAATGCTGAGGTTTATGTAACCGTTATTTTCGCCATTCGCGGGCACATCCGAAAATATCGTGGGACCCTTCATCGAATCGGCAGTATCGCTTAGTCCTGCTGCTATTACTATGAGTTTTGCGAACTGCTCGCGGGTAGTGGCATCGTTCGGTTTGAAAGCATTGTTCGCGGCATTGTCCATCAGGCCGAGCGACGTCACGCGCCCGACAGCGCTGTAATATTCCGATGAAGCAGGTACATCGCTGCTTGCCGCAAAGGCAGTACCTGAAAGAGTTATTATCGATAGGACTACCAGTAAAGCCAGGAATTTTCTCATTGTAAAACCTCCTAAGAATGTTTTAAGTACGCGCAGTCATTCGAACCTCAGCGCATCGATAGGGTTGAGGTTGGACGCCTTTACAGCGGGGAACATGCCGAACATAATACCGGTCAGTAACGAGATCCCGAAGGAAGTCGCCATCCAGAAGGATGAGTAGGCTTCCGGGACTATATTAAGGCCGCCGAAGATAAATTTGATTATGCAGACTCCCAGCATCACGCCGATCAGCCCTCCAAGCCCCGTTATCATAACGGCTTCTATCAGGAATTGTATCAATATGTTCCTCTTCTTGGCGCCTATGGCCTTTCTGATACCGATTTCGCGGGTTCTTTCCGTGACAGAGACAAGCATAATATTCATGATGCCGATACCTCCTACAACCAGCGAGATCGCTGCAATACCCCCGAGCATTGCCATCATCATACCTGTCACCTGGTCAAGTGTTTCGAGCATTTGTTCAGAGTTCGTTACCCTGTAGGAGTTTTCATCTTTGTAAATGTCCAACAGGAACGCGTCGATTTTTTCCACTACAGTGTCCATGTCCGCAGATTCCTGCGCCATGACGGAGAAATTTCTGATAGTGGTATTTCTGCCAAGCCTTTGCGCCACCGTGACGGGTATGATGATAAAATCATCCTTGGTGTCTGTCTGACCCGATTCCATTTCGGTAAGTATGCCGACAACTGTAAATATATTGCCGTTGAGTTTGATTTTTTGCCCGAGCGGGTCCTGATCCGCGAAAAGCGTATTAACAACTGCCGTACCGATCACAGCTACCTTGGATCTGCCGCTTAGATCGCTGTCGATTAAAAATCTACCAGTTGAAATCGGCCTGTTGTTTACCTCTTCATAATCCGGCGACGTACCCATTACGGTCGTCGTACTCATGCTTTTTGAGCCTGCTTTTACGGTTACACCCGAAATACCCATCTGAGGCGAAACTCTGCTTATCAGAGCGCTATTTTCATCAGCGAAGGCTTTCATCTGATCATAGGTCACTTTTCTGTTGCTGCCCCTCCCGGTTATATTTACCTGGACAAGGTTGGTGCCCATGCTCGATATGGAATCCGTTATATTTTTAGTGGTGCCCTGTGCGAACCCCACCGCGGCGATAACCGCACCAACACCTATGATTACGCCGAGCATGGTTAGCATTGAACGGCCTTTATTGGACAGTATGCTTTTTATCGCCATCTTGAATGCTTCCATCAAGCCCAATCAACTCACCTCCCTGTCTTCCGAAAGGCGTCCGTCAATCATCCGGATTACCCTGCCCGCCTGTTCGGCAATATGATTGTCATGCGTGATCAGTATTATCGTGTTCCCCTTGGCATGAAGGTCGTGTATTATTTTCATTATTTCGGAACCCGATTTGGTGTCGAGGTTTCCTGTCGGTTCGTCAGCCAGCAGTATCGGCGGATTGCTCACGAGCGCCCTGGCTATGGCAACCCTTTGCTGCTGTCCGCCCGAAAGTTCGTTGGGCGTATGTTTTATTCGGTCTCCCAATCCTACGGCTTCAAGCGCTTCCACGGACCTGCGGTATCTTTCCCTTTGGCTGATCCCGCGATATACAAGAGGAAGCTCGACATTTTCGACCGCATTCAGCTTTTTCAGGAGATTGAAGCCTTGAAATATAAATCCGATCTTTGTGTTCCTTATGTCTGCCAGTTCGTTATCCCTCATATTGCTTATTTCCCTGCCGTCAAGCTGGTAACTGCCGGATGTGGGTACGTCCAGACAGCCGAGTATGTTCATGAGCGTCGATTTGCCTGAACCGGAGGGACCTACGACGGCTACGAATTCATGTTCCGCGACGTGCAGCGATACGTCCGACAGTGCACCCACGCTGGTCTCACCCATCTCATAGATTTTATTTATGTTTTTAAGTGTGATCATATAATCCTCCAACCCTCTAGAAGCCGCCGGGGCCGCCGTCAGGCATTCCGCCTCCCTGGAAGCCTGTTGCTCCGCTTCTCTTGATGTTCTGGCCCAGACCTCCTATGCTGAAACCTTTGTTCGTATTCGTCGCCGAAGAAGAAGCCGTACTTGTCCTGGGCAGAACTACTACCTGTCCCTCGGACAAGCCGCCTACTATTTCCATGTATGTGTCGTTGCTTACACCCGTCTGTACCTCCGTCAATACGGCGTTGGCATAATATGAATCCTTATTTTGCCTGCGCAACTGGGAAGGTGCGCCTATGGCCGAGCCCGAAGTATTCGGTCCGAAACCGGCGCCTGAAGGGTCAGGTCCGAAGGCAGCACCCGAAGTATTGGCCCCTATTGCCGCTCCGCTGGTATTCCTGCTCCTGGATGAGCGTGTAAAGCCTGAACCGCTTGTTGTCCCTGTACCGTTCTTCCAGTTCTGGCCATTGGCGCTCTGCTGGCTGCCCTGGCCATTCCAGCGGTTTTGCCCGTTCTGACCCGTCTGGCCGTCCTGACCGTTCTGAACGCTCTGATTACCCTGTATGGACGGATTTCCCTGGCCGAACTGACCGCTCTGGCCGTCCTGACCGCTCTGACCGCTCTGACCATTGCCGGTTCCCTTAACATATACAAAGCTCCTGCCGCCGCGTTCCACGACCGCCTCCAAAGGAACCATCAACACATCCTGCCTGTTGCTGACAAGTATTTCCGCATCTATATTCATTCCCGTCTTCAATTTGCCGGCGGCAGTATCATCTACTGCTACTGTAACGGGGTAGGTCGTGACTCCGTTGTTGCTGGTCCCTTCCATGGCTATTTTGCCGACCTTCCCGGCGAGAGGTGTCGTCTGTGTCTCCGTAAGAGCTTCCGCCGTTATGGTTACATCCTGACCTACTGCGACCTGTGATATGTCCAATTCATCGATCGAAATTGAGAACTGGAGGTGATTCATGTCGGAGACGACTGCAAGTACCTCGCCCTGCTTGACCGTGTCGCCTTCATTTGCCGTACCCATGCTTGTTATCGTACCGTCGAACGGAGCTGTGATCGTGTAGTAATCGAGCTGTTTCTGCTGTATCCCGAGCTGGGATTGGAGGTTCTCCATTTTTATATCATTTGTCGACGAAGTCAGAACTAGATCATCATTTTCTAGCCTTACGAGTACGTCGCCGGAATTTACAAACTCGTTATCCCTGACGTTTATGCCCGTTACCGTACCTCCGGCGTCGCTTCTGAGTGTCTTTTTGTTTTTATATGTAAGAGTCCCGCTGTCCACACTGTCGAGTGCAGCTCCGACTGCCTGAATTTCGGCAGTAGCTTTCATGCCTTCCTTAAGCGAACCCGGGTTGTTTATAGTGATTTCCACATTGTACAATTCTCCGCCTGAAGCCGTAGTATAAGGCTTACTGCTTTTGTATGCGACCGTACCGTTTACGGAAAGCATGAGGTCGGGAATATATACCGTTGCATTCTGTCCCACTGAAATGTTTTTTGCCGCTGTACCGCTGAACGGAAGTGTTACTTCGAGCGTTCCGACATCCGTGACAGTCAACAGCGCACCGCCCTTATTTACATTGTCGTCTTCCTTTACGCTTATACCTGTTACCTGTCCGCTGAACGGGGCCTGTACGGTCAACCCGCCAACGCTTTTGGCTGTGCTGTCCAGGTTCAGCTGCATCTGCGCTATTTGATTGCTGGTATTTTCTATATTGAGAAGCGCGTCCGTATTGTCCAGTACAAACAGCACATCGCCCTTTTTGACCTGGTCGCCCTCCTTGCAGTTGATCTGCTGAAGCGTTGCGGTCACCTTGGGTGACAGTTCGCTCCTGTTTGCGGATTCTACCGGCGCAGAACCTGCAATGCTGTCTACCAGCTGCCCCCGCGTAACTACAGCCGTCCTTTGTTCAACGGAATTCCCTGTTTTATTTTTTCTGTTCCGCAGGAATATAGCTACACCTCCGACGGCAATTATGACCGCAAGGCTTATTGCAATTACCTTAAATGCTCTTCCCCTGAAAAAACTTTTCCGGTTTACACCGGGTATTACTGTGTCCATTCAGCTACCTCCCAAAAGCTTTTTCTTAAATTTTTACATTAAAAGCTTAAACGTTCCTTAAATATTGGAAGCCAAATGGCAATTAAGAGGCATTGAAATGTTAATTTTCTGTAAACAAAAATTGGAGATCAGAAAACAAAGCGTTCTCTTATGAGGTCCCTGGTTTTTTTACGGTCGCAGATATAATACCAGACTCCGTCTATTATCCTGCTATCGCCCGGAAGTACACTGGCCTCCGCTTCACCGGCCCGTATTTTTGAGATGTCGGCAATGTAATAGGAAATGTCCCCGGCAGTTATATTGGTTTTCATATGTCTGCCGAGTATGTAAAAAAGTTCGTCAAACCTGGAAATATATCTGAGTTTCAGCTTCTGATCGATAAAAGCGTTCAGGAAATCCTGCTGCATCCTGATTCTTCCGATATCTCCTTCAGTATAGCCCTGCCCCTTAAGATTGCCCTTCCTGTATCGTACGAGCTGCTCGGCCTTCCTACCGGTTAACAGCTGCAGGCCTTTATCAAGATGAATATGCAGCTTCTGGGCGGGGTCGTCGTAATTCATCCTAAACGGGACATAGAACTCTACGCCCCCGAACGCGTCGATTATTTCCCTGAAGCCCTCAAAATCCATAGTAATATAATAATGGACAGGGAGTCCCGTAAGTTGTGACAGCTTTCTGGCAACCAGCCTCTCGCCGCCCTTCGAATAGACGGCGTTTATCTTGCAGTAGCTGCCGCTCACTGCCACCCTGGTATCGCGCGCCACAGACAGGAGATTTATCTTTGAAGCCGAGGGGTCATATTGGACCAGCAGTATGACATCGCACCTGGTTTTATCCCCGTCCAGCCCAAGCACCATCAGATTCACGGGTTCGTTGCCTTCATACCTGCCTTCGCCTGAAGCTCCGCTTTCAATATAATTCGTATGTTCCTCTTGCATGTACTGTCCCGTGATTTCCAGCTCATATGGCCACAACCCCGGTATATCCGGATCCAGCGGGAAAGGCTCCGAAATATCACTGATCGGCACAGGCGCCGGCCTCTGTCTGACAGTCCGGCTGAGCAGCAGAAAATACAGGCCGTTGGCAAACAAGGCGATAAGCAGCGCAGCACAAATTGAAAAAAGCAACCCGGTTCTTTTCATGCCTTACCTCCAGGCAGCATCAAACATAACAACCTGGTTAGTATATGTCCGGGCATTTTTTTAATTCGGAGCCGATATTTCATTAACATAAAAAGGAGATCCATTTCGGATCTCCTCAGCTTCAAAACTGTCCAATTACTTTATTCTATTACAGCTTCAGCCTTGTCTTGAAACGTTCGATCGCCCTCTCGGTGTTTTCCCTGCTGCCGAAGGCAGTAAGCCTGAAATAACCCTGGCCGCTGGGTCCGAAGCCGGAACCGGGAGTACCCACGATATTTGCCTCATTCAGGAGCTTGTCGAAGAATGCCCACGAATCCATCCCGTTTGGAGTTTTCAGCCAGATATACGGTGCGTTTACGCCTCCGAACACCTGTAAGCCTAGCTCCTGGAGACCTTTGCGGATTATTGACGCATTATTCATATAATAGTCGATGACTGCCTTTGTCTGCTTCTTTCCTTCGTCGCTGTAAATGGCTTCGGCCGCTCTTTGGATAATATATGCCACGCCGTTGAACTTTGTGGTTTGCCTTCTGTACCAGAGCTTGTTCAGAGATACCTGCTCGCCCTTCGAGTTCTGAGCCATCAATGCCTTCGGTATGACTGTAAAGGCACAGCGCGTTCCCGTAAAGCCGGCGGTTTTGGAAAAGCTTCTGAACTCTATGGCTACTTCCTTTGCCCCTTCAATTTCAAAGATGCTGTGCGGGATATCCGGCTCGCTTATATAGGCTTCGTACGCGGCGTCATATAGTATGATGCTTTCGTTGGCCTTGGCATAATCCACCCACTTCTTCAGCTGCGCCTTGGAAAGCGTTGTCCCGGTAGGATTGTTCGGAAAGCAGAGGTATATCATGTCGACCTTCTGTTTGGGTAAGTCCGGTGAAAAATTGTTTTCCGCTGTGCAGGGCATGTATACGACTTTGCTGAAACGCCCGCTGGCGCTGTCGTATTCCCCGGCCCTTCCGGCCATGATGTTGCTGTCGAGATATACGGGATATACGGGATCGGTCAGGGCTATGACGTTGCCGGTGCCGAAGATTTCTTGTATGTTGCCCGTATCGCTCTTTGCCCCGTCGCTTATGAACACTTCGTCAATATCCAGATCTACGCCTCTGGGTTTATAGTCGTTTTCAATTATCGCCTTGATAAGGAATTCATAGCCGTAACCGTCAGGTCCGTATCCCCTGAAGGTCCTTTCGGTTCCCATTTCGTCAACTGCCTTATGCAGGCCCTTTATAACCTCCGGCTGCAGAGGCTGAGTCACGTCTCCAATGCCGAGTCTTATGATATCGGCCTCGGGGTGTGCCTTTATGTAGCTGTCCCTTCTTTTTGCAATCTCTGCAAAAAGATAATTCCCGGGCAATTTCAAATAATTTTCGTTCGCGTACGCCATAGTTATTTCTCCTTCGACACAATTACTTTCTTGAAAGGGTTAGAACATTATCCATCTGTCCCGCTTTTTGCAGGATTTAATGCATTTTTTATATTTCGACTATGCCATCGAATACCGTGACAGCCGGTCCGGTCATGTAAACATGATTGTCCTTCTCGCTCCATTCGATCATAAGATCGCCTCCGAGAAGCTTCACCGTGACATTTCTTTCGCTAAGGCCGTTCAGGATTGAAGCAACTGCAACCGCGCAGGCTCCTGTACCGCAGGCAAGCGTTTCCCCCGCGCCTCTTTCCCATACTCTCATTTTCAGTGTCTTTCTGTCAAGGATCTCGACAAACTCACTGTTGACCTTTCTCGGATAAAGCTCGTTTACTTCCATCAGCGGCCCGTAAATCTCGAGCGGGAAGCTGTCGACTTGGTCGACATACGACACGGCATGCGGATTACCCATGGAAACACAGGTAACGCTGAACATCCTGTCCTTTATCGTAACGGGCTCGGAAACGAACCTGGCCTTTGTGCTTTTGACCGGTATATCTGCGGGCGTGAGAACAGGTTCGCCCATGTCTATCCTTACAAGCGCCACCTTTCCATCCTTCACTGTAAACTCCAGCACCTTTATGCCCGCAAGCGTCTCGAGAGTAATCTGTTTCTTATCTGTAAGGCCGAAATCGAAGACGTATTTACCCACACATCTGCTGCCGTTGCCGCACATTTCCGCCTCTGAACCATCCGAATTGAACATTCTCATTCTGAAGTCCGCAACCCTGGAGGGCATTATAAGTATCAAGCCGTCGGAGCCGATTCCGAAATGCCTGTCGCTCAGGCGTCTAGCAAGCTCCGAAGGATTTTCCGGGCAATCTTTCATACAATTTACATATATATAATCATTACCTAGCCCCTGCATTTTAGTGAATCTCAGGGTCCTCATTTTTGCAACCTCCAGCTTTAAATCTTGCAAATATTATAACATATATTTATCTCTTAACAACATTTTATTTTCAAATTGTCATTTTGCTCACTTCCCTTTTACTTTATTTGTTGTGAACATAGCGCGTATTATATATAATATTATGGAAAATACTACTTTTTGAACGGAGGGATGGCTTTGGGCGAGGTAATCATAACAAAGACAGAGTATAAAGGCTGGAAGAACTGCATCGAGATATCGAACGGTATAGTGGATTTGATAGTTACGACGGATGTAGGGCCCAGAGTAATACGGTACGGTTTTAAAGGAAAAGAGAATGAATTTGTTGAGTTCGAGGAACACCTTGGACTAACCGGCGGAGAAGATTACAGGATATACGGAGGCCACAGGCTCTGGCACAGCCCCGAGCACCCTGTACGTACATACCAGCCCGATAATACCAAGGTTGGCTGGCGCAAGAAAAAATACGGAGTAGTTCTCACGCAGGATGCAGAGCCGGCAACTCTTATCAGAAAGGAAATGGAAGTACTGCTGGATCCGGAGGGCACTCAGGTCATGCTTCAGCACAAGCTTACGAACACCGGGATGTGGGATGTCGAACTCTCAGCCTGGGCAATTTCCATGATGGCCGCAGGAGGAGTCGGTGTAATTCCGCTCAATGCGCGTGAGACCGGACTGCTGTCAAACGGCAGTATCTCGCTTTGGCCCTATACAAAAATGAACGATAAGCGTGTTCATTGGGGTGATAAATACATTTTGCTGTCCCAGAGCGAAAAGGCCGACTCTGCATTCAAGATCGGACTGCCGAATGAATCGGGTTGGGCCGCTTATGCAAATCATGGCCACCTTTTTGTTTTAAAATTCAACCATGATATCGATATGGAGTACCCCGACAACAACTGCTCCTACGAAACATATACGAACGCCAGGTTTATGGAGATGGAATCCCTGAGCCCGATTACTCTGCTCGATCCGGGCGAGACAGTGATACATACGGAGAACTGGTCGCTTTACGACAATGTGGAGAAACCGAAGAACGAGAAGGATATAGATGAGCATATTGTTCCGCTGCTTGAGAAACAGCCGGCTGTTTGAGCTGTACAACGGGAATATGCTATAATCGTGAAATATGAGTAATCACTTAAGTGACAGCTTTGTAATGGAAAAACTGAAAAAAACGAAGTACCTCGGAAAGTATCTGACACCCGATACTATCGGTCAGGCGGGGCGTTATCTTGTGACAGGGTTCAGCAGCGCGGCAATCGAGTTTACGCTGCTGTACCTTTTCAAGGATATTGCCCGCCTGTCGATTGTCGTATCAAACACTTTCGCTTTATCCATAGTCTTCTGGTTCAATTTTCTCATGAACAGGCTTTGGTCGTTCAGGTCAAAAATGAAGCTCAGCAGGCAGCTCCCCATGTATCTTGTACTGTACCTGGTCAACCTTGGCGCTTCGGACCTCATAATGTACCTACTGACCGGCTTTCTCTCAATGCAGTATATGTTCGCCAAGGTATTCGCGATCGGCGCGGTGGTCAGCTGGAACTTCATTATATATAAGAAGATAATATACAAATAACCCTTAAAACGCTGAAAAGCCTTGCTACGCAAGGCTTTTCAGACAAATTGTGGTGGAGGGGGATGGATTCGAACCATCGAAATCGTCAGATAACAGATTTACAGTCTGCCCCCTTTGGCCGCTCGGGAACCCCTCCATATAATGCAGCCGGCCTTCTTTGACCGGCGCATGTTATATATTACATTACACCATATAGCTTTGTCAAGTATATTCCCGGTTTTTATAAGTGAGTTTTTTATAACTGCTGCTGCCTGCCGCGATAGAAATCATAAGCCGCCGTCTCCATCAGCAGATAGAACGACTGACCTTCCGGAGCTGTCCCCGGGCTGTTGAAAGCCGGAGAACCGCACACGCCTTGAACCAGTCCGTAACTATCGACTTTATCGTTTGCCGCATCGCGCATCTTATCGGCATAAGCCCTGTATGAGCCGTCGAGCCAGCCTCCCGAAATGCCTCTATAGATCGTATAGGCCATCATCTGTGAAGTATTTGTCTCAACGAAGGCCGAGTGATCGTCGATGACGTCATGAAAAAGCCCATCTTCACGCATATATGCGATACATCCGTCAAGCGCCTCATGGATATAGCCTGCCAGCAAGTTTTTCTCATACTGCATCGTTTCCGGGAGTTTCCTCATCACCCTTGTCATTCCAGCAAGCGCCCATCCGTTTCCCACTCCCCAGAAATCCTTTCTGGTAAAGCTTTTGGTTCTATCATTCCAAATATGCGAGAAGACCCTTTTTCCACTGTCGAGCAGCAGCTCCCTGTACAGCTTGATCTGGCTGAACGCTTCCCGGGAATGGCCGGTTGCCGCCAGGAACGGCGGAGACATGTAAAATGAGTCGACCCATACCTCTGGTTTGTCATTCAGATGCATTATGGCACCATTCTCCGCTCTCGGCGCCTTATGGAGCAGATAATCGAGCATCTTGCCTGCCGCATCCGCAAGTTCCGTCTCCCCCGTCGACCTTGCCGCAAACAGCAGCGCCTCCCCGACTGAAGCCGGATCCGTTACGGCAGAGGTGTTATTCATTACGCCAAGCCTTCCGTCATCCAACTGTCTGACCACCGCTTCCTTTGCCATGAGGATCGCGGTGTCGTATTCCCCCATTTCCAGGAAAGCCTGCGCCGCAGTCCCCTGTTCCCACGAATGCCGCTGCATGCATAAAAGCGCTTTTTTAACCTTGTCTATTTTCTCATTGTTTTCAATCATAATACACCTGCCCTTAAAATCAGTCCACTAAACAGAGGCGGATGCTGCAGCTCATTCACCCCTCAGAACGGCGTCTATACTGTCCAGTTCATCCCCTCTGAACTCTAGATTTTTCAGCGCGTTGACGCAATCCTCCACCTGGCTCGGCTTGCTTGCTCCAATCAGGGCGGAAGTCACTCGTCCTCCCCGCAGTACCCAGGCGAGTGCCATCTGAGCCAGCGTTTGATTCCTTTCACGAGCGATTTTGTTCAATTTCGCTGCTTTGGCAACGACCTCTTCGGTTATGTTGTCGGCCTTCAGGAAAATGCTGTGTCCTGCAGCTCTGGAATCGGCTGGTATGCCCTCGAGGTATTTGTTTGTAAGAAGCCCCTGAGCCAATGGAGAGAAGACGATAGAACCTATGCCTTCCTTTTCGAGCAGATCAAGCAGCCCGTCTTCAATCCAGCGCGTGAACATGTTGTAATTTGGCTGGTGTATGATACATGGTGTTCCAAGCTGCTTCAATATCCCTGCGGCCCTTTCCATCTCGGGCGGTCTGTAATTCGACAGGCCTATATACAAAGCTTTTCCCTGGCGGACTATAGCATCCAGAGCACCCATGGTCTCTTCGAGCGGAGTTTCGGGGTCGGGCCTGTGATGATAAAATATGTCTACATAATCGAGCCCCATCCTCTTAAGACTTTGATCGAGGCTCGAAATCAGGTATTTCCTTGAACCCCAATCGCCATAGGGCCCGGGCCACATATAATACCCGGCTTTTGTCGATATGATCATCTCATCCCGGTGAGACCGGAAGTCAGCTTCGAGTATCCTGCCGAAGCTTTCTTCCGCACTGCCCGCCGGCGGGCCGTAATTGTTTGCGAGGTCGAAGTGGGTAATCCCCAGATCGAAAGTGCGTCTGACTATGGATCTTCCATTTTCGATCGGGTCAGCCCCACCGAAGTTATGCCAGAAGCCGAGAGAAATTGCAGGCAGCTTAAGACCGCTTTTTCCGCAACGGTTGTATTTCATTGTGTCGTATCTTCCATCATCCGGTACGTATGACATGCTGATACCTCCAAATAGGCTTAATATCTTTCAATTTATTTTATACCCACAGTCGGTGCATGTCATGCAAATTGATAAAATCCGGATCAGATTTTATGAGAACTCTATTCTGGCAGATTCCGCATAGCTCCCCAGATTTATTGCAGTGATGGCCGTTTCATTTATTTCCTTCGGTTTTTCAACAGGTAATGAGACGGTAAAGGTACTTCCCTTACCCTCACAGCTTTCCAGCCTGATGTCGCCGTTCATGGACATCACAAGCTGCTTCACAAGAGAAAGGCCTATCCCCGCGCCTTCCGACGGACGTGTAAGGTCATTGCTGACCTGACTGTAACGATTGAAAAGCTCCTTTTGCTTGTCTGCAGGTATTCCAACGCCTTCATCGCGCACTTTCAGAATCATATTCCCATCTCTGAAAGAAATATTGACAAAGATAGATTTTCCGGGTGGTGTGAACTTAACCGCATTTGACAGCAAGTTCAACAATATGCGCTCGTATTTGGTCTGATCGAGAACTGCGTCCATTGATTTGAAGCGCGATATGAAATTCAAGTCGATATCTTTTTGCTTGGCGTAAATAGTGACCGAATCGACTATATTCTTAGTCAGGGCAACGGCATCCGTTTTCACGCTGTAAGCCTTCAAAAACCCCGCTTCCGCCCTGTTCAGATCCAAAATATTGTTCATCAGCCTCAAAAGCCTATATGAGTTCTGTCTAATACTGTTAAGATATTTTTCAGCCTTCGGGGGCAATTCGTTCCGGCATGTGAAATCGAGCGCCTGCAGCGCTGAATTTATAACTGTCAGTGGTGTTCTGAATTCATGCGATATATAAGAAAAGAAGGACTCGTTTTCCTGCATCTTTGTTTTCAGCAATTCCGCCCTGTATCTTTCCGCCTCCAATTCCTGATCGAGCTGTTTCTTTTGTTCCATGATCGTCAGAAAGCTGAGTGCCCTGTCCGTGGCATCCCTGCAGTTCACAATATGCAGAGACGGTCTGCCTTCTTTATCGGGTAGTGAAGTACCTGTAATGGTAAGGTATTTTATATCACCATCACACTCCATCAGCACATCCTCTTTCAAACTGCCTTCACCGTCAAGCATCCTGTTCAGCGGCATTCTTTCGTAAGTAAGCCGTTCTCCCTGGCTGTTGTAAAATCTGGCGGCATCGTATATATCTTTAGGAATTTCGATTTTGTGACCGCCGAAATATTTTTTACTTACACTATTTTGCAGATATAGTTTCTCATTCCTGAAAATAAATATGGCGTCATTCAAATTATCTATGACCGCTTCAAGCTCTTCCTTCTCCAGTTGTATCGTCTGTGCGGCCATTTGTATTTGTTGCCTGCATTGTACCTTCTCGGTTACATCCATTAGTATCGAGAGTATATATCTTGTCTCCCCATCCTCTTCCACCGGTGAGAGAATATTATTGAAATATTTCTCCTGACCATCTTTCATTTTCATTTTGACTTCCAGCAGATATTTCACCTTGTGTTCCCGTATAAGATCATCCATATCCTTTTTGTTAAGGTGTCTGCTCCATGGCCCGGCAATATCCTTAAGGCATTTCCCGGTTATTTGATCGATTTTATTATAAGGCTCTTCGAGGTAGGCAATATGCATTTGATTAGTTTTAAGCAATATAAGGTCAGGCATACTGATAATTGCCATGCCAGCCTTGTTATCCCCAAAAATTTTTTCTATGCAATTGAATTTATCTGTTGCTCCGGCGCACATTTCTCCATGAAATCCGTCAATATTACCGGTATTCATGTACGATCCCTCCCTGGCCATTAGCCCGACAATTGTATTGTATATGAAATAAATACAATTTTCCATATATATTTACATTATTAGTGTACATAACCAAACAAAATAATTCGAACAAATATCCCATTTTTCTGGGGTAATCGTTGAATTATTAGTGTTGAAAAAGATAATTATGGGTGTTACGATAATAATATGTAAAATAATCGAAAAAAGGAGAATAATCATGAAGCTAGAGCAAAAGGTATTCACCCGAACAAACGGCTGGGACAATAAGATACCCGCTCTTGGCGATAATGCACAGCTTGTTCTTGTTTTCGGGGGGCTATCCCTTATAAAGGATTCCGACCTTCTCAGGCAGGTAAAGTCGATGTATCCAGGTGCTAATCTTCTTGGTTGTTCTACTGCCGGCAGCATAAAGGGAAGTCAGGTATTGGAAGACTCCTTGTGCCTGACGGCAATATATTTTGAAAAGAGCAAAATAAAAGGCGCTTTGATTAATCTTTCGGAAGCCGGCGACAGTCTGCGAGCAGGCGAGTTGCTTGCGAATGCCCTCCCGGCCGCTCTCTCTGGCAGTATCGCCGGAACTGAAGACAAGCTTGTACATGTGTTGGTTTTATCGGAGGGTATGAATGTAAACGGCAGTGAACTTCTCAGAGGGCTTTCGAGCCATCTTCCCGATTCCGTCGGTATCACAGGTGGAATGTCCAGCGACAGTTCAAATTATCAAGAGACTTTGGTGTTTCTGGACAGTAAACCGGCGAGGAACACAATTGCGGCAGTTGGATTGTACGGCAGTCAGCTTGAGATATCCTACAGCTCCCGCGGGGGCTGGGATCAGTTCGGTCCCGAAAGAAAAATCACACGTTCCAAGGGCAACGTGCTGTATGAATTTGACGGTCAGCCCGCCCTTGCGCTGTACAAGAAATACCTCGGCGACCTTGCAGCGGATCTTCCGACCTCAGGCTTACAGTTTCCGGTGGGCATACACACCGGAGACAATGATCCGATAATAGTGCGGTCGCTGCATGCTATAAACGAAAACGACCAGAGCGTTTCCTACGCAGGCGATATACCTGAAGGGGCGAAGGCACGTCTTATGAAAGCGAATATCGAAAGATTGATAACTGCTTCGTCCGAAGCAGCCCAAAAATGTCTGGAATATGTCAATGGAAATCCGCCTCAACTGGCATTCCTTATCACCTGCTACGGGCGTATGCTGGTGCTCCGCCAGAGAACCGAAGAAGAGGTGGAGTGCGTGAGTGAAGTCTTTGGTGAAAATACTGTATTGACAGGTTTTTTCTCATACGGAGAGTTCTCACCCTACGATGTCGGATACAAATGCGCTCTGCACAATGAGACAATGACCATTACCACGATCTCGGAGGTCTAGGGATGAGGGCACTGCACAGTTTGCTAAAGCGGCAGTTGAAAAAATATTCCGTCAATGATATTCCGGCCTCGGAGGAGCTACAACAATTTCTCGATGCGGTTAACGAAGCATATTACGGTTTCGACATGGATCGTATGATCATCGAACGCTCCCTCGAGCTCAGCTCGCAGGAATTGATCGATTCAAATACCGAGCTTAGGCAGGCTGAAGAGGAATTGAGGCTGTCACACCTCGAACTGGAGCAAAGAGTCAAGGAAAGAACCTCTGAGCTTATCAAGGCAAATAACAGGCTAACATTTGAAATAGCCGAGCGCCTCCAGGCCCAGCAGGCTCTGATAGATTCGGCCGATGAGCTGCGCAGGGCAAAAGAAGCCGCTGAAGCAGCAAACTCCGCCAAAAGTTCTTTTCTGGCAAATGTTACACATGAAATCCGTACTCCGATGAATGCTATCCTGGGTTTTTCGGAACTGATGCTGCGGGATCAGAAGCTTACAGCTTCTCAGCGGCGTAACCTCGGTATAATAAAAAGGAGCGGAGACCACCTGCTAAACCTCATCAATGAAGTTCTCGAAATGTCGAAAATTGAAGCCGGCAGGATAGAATTGAATACGATCAATTTCGACCTGTATACGTTGATATTCGATATAAAGGACATGTTCCAGCTTCGTGCAAAAAGCAAGGGCCTCAGGTTTACCGTTAAAGTGCCGGATGATTTGCCGCATTTCATTTCTGCAGATAAAAACAAGCTGAAACAGATAATAATAAATCTGCTGGGCAATGCAATCAAGTTTACCGAAAATGGAGGAATAGCTCTTGAATTTGACCTCAAAAGGATATGCTGTGATACCGCACTGCTCATAGCCGAAGTATCGGACACCGGCGCGGGGATTTCAGACGAAGATATACCCATTTTATTCGAGGCTTTCGAACAGGCGTCGAATGTTCTCAATAAAAAGGAAGGAACCGGGCTCGGACTTGCCATAAGCAAGGAGTATGCGCTGATGATGGGCGGGGATATAACTGTTGAAAGCAAGTTGGGAAACGGCAGCAAATTCAGGCTTGAAATCCCGATAACGGAAGCAAAGGCGTCAGGCCCCCGAAAAGAGATTGAAGTCAGGCATGTCATTGGACTGCAGCCAGGCCAGGAGAATATAAGCATACTTATAGCCGATGATAACGCAGCAAACCGCGAGCTCCTTGAAAATCTTTTAAGAGGCGTCGGGTTTACCACCAAGGCAGTATCGAACGGTGAAGAGGCACTTGCGGAATATGTACGATACAATCCGAGTCTCATCGCACTTGATATGCGAATGCCTGTAATAGACGGCTTTGAGGTTATCCATACCATACGTGAAAAGCATAACGACACAAATATCCCCATAATATCAATCACCGCGAGCGCTTTCGAAGAGCTCAAGGAGGATATTTACAGGGTCGGCGCCACCGAATACATACGAAAACCTTTTAACGAGAACGAGATATTTGAGACTATAAAAAAATGTCTTAATGTACGATATATATATGAGGATTCAAAAAGCAACGGAAAAATTGAGATTTCAGACGAACTTGCATTAAAGACTATCCTCGATGTCCCCGCACCGCTGGTAGAGAAAATGCTCCAGGCAACGTTGTCGGCTGACTTGGATCAATTGCTCGAATACATTGTCCAGTTGTCCGGTAAATGGCCTCAGTTGGCTTCAAAGCTAAGAGAGATGGCTGAAAATTACAAATACGATGAGCTGATTGCTGTTTTTCGTGAAAGGAGCCTTTCATGACGCCGGAACACTCCGCTTCAAAGTCTTTCAACATATTGATAGTCGACGATACCGCAGCCAATCTTCAGATATTGTCAAGCATACTGCGGGCACAGGGCTACAAAGTCCGTCCGGTCCCCAGCGGCAAGCTCGCTTTAAAGGCTGTTGAGACACAGAAACCGGATCTCATTCTGCTTGATATAATGATGCCGGATATCAATGGTTTTGAAGTGTGCAGGAAGCTTAAAAACAATCCCGAGTACTGCGAAATACCTGTAATATTCATAAGCGCTCTTACACAGGCGGACGAGAAGGTGGAAGCCTTCAATGCAGGCGGAGTCGATTATGTAACCAAGCCCTTCAATCTTGAGGAAGTCCAGGCAAGAGTTTCAACACATCTGAAGCTGAGCCGGCTCCAACTGCAGCTGGAGGAGCAGAACAAGAACCTGCAGTCGTTGGTAATGGAACAGGTCAAGGAATTGTGGGATTCCCAGATGGCTATGATATTTGCTCTGGCTCGCCTTGCAGAATCGCGCGACATAGAGACCGGAAAGCATCTGGAAAGGGTTCAGTCGTTCTGTAAGCGTCTGTCGCTGCAATTGCTGCAGGATGGGTTATACCTGTCTGAAATCAACGATGAGTTCCTGACCAATATTTACCATGCAAGTCCTCTCCATGACATAGGGAAGGTAAGCATTCCGGATTCTATCATGCTCAAACCTGCAAGACTCACTCCGGTCGAATTCGAGGTCATGAAGACCCATTCGGAGCTTGGTGCAAAAACATTGGAGGACGTACTCTCGCTCTATCCGGGAAACCCCTTTGTAAAAATGGGCATAGACATCGCGAGATACCATCATGAAAAATGGGATGGGACAGGTTACCCCAACGGTCTTAAAGGTACCGGCATACCGCTTGCAGCCCGCATCATGGCTATCGTCGACGTATACGACGCGCTGCGTTCCAAGCGCTGTTACAAACAGTCGATTTCGCATGAAGAAAGCTGCAGGATAATAAACGCGGGCAAAGATACTCACTTCGAGCCCTCCATAGTCGATGCCTTCAACAATTCCACCGAAAGCTTCAAGGATATCTGGAGCAGCAGTATAACCTGAGATCCGGGCGCTCGATTTTGGGCGCTGGATGTACCGAAAATTTTTACTCTATACTTTTATCTATGGCAAACCGCAATATTTTCTTCGAAGTATTCTTTTTGAATTCCTCATTGCGTATTTTCACCATTTTTACTGCCTTGTATGAAACCATTCTACCGTTTATATCCCTTATACCGTCCTCAAAATATCCTTTGACGTCTTCCACTCCTTTTTCTTTCAGGGCTTCAAAATCCGGGAATATCTCGGCAACGATAACTTCCTTGTTCTTTTGCGCCTTGCTTTCCCCCGCGTAGACCACACACTCGTTGACTCCGTTGATCCTCGATATTTCAGTTTCTATCTCCTCTGGGTATACATTCTTGCCATTGCTTAGAATGATCAGGTTTTTCAGTCTCCCGGTTATATAGATCCAGCCTTCTTCGTCAAGCTTCCCGTAATCGCCAGTCCTGAAGTAACCCTCCTCGTCAAACACCGCTTTGGTGGCCTCCGGATCCTTATAATAACCCAGCATTACATTCGGTCCTTTGACACAGATCTCGCCCTCTCCGTTTTCATCGGGATCTTTTATCTTCACCAGTTCGCCTATTATCGGAGTACCTACGCTTCCCTTTTTCTGATACCTGTTCCTGTTGCAGGAGATCAGTGGCGAGCACTCGGTGATGCCGTAGCCGTTAAGGATGGTTATTCCTACGGCGTCGAAGGTGTCGATTATATCCTGGTTCAGGTTTGCGCCTCCGCATATTATCATTCCAAGCTTGCCACCAAAGGACGCCAGCACGCTTTTGAACAGAACCCTGCGCAGGTCGATACCGCATTTGCGAAGGGCATTGCTGATCTTGATCATGCGGCGCAGCATTTCTGCCTTTCCGCTTTTCTCCGCAGCGGACCATATTTTCTTGTACAGCGTTTCAACGAACAGAGGGACCAGCACCAGGTGTGTCGGCTTCTGTTCTCTTATCTCGTCGGCAATATATTTGAGGCCGCTTGAAATATATATGGAGGAGCCCTGTGAATAATGCCCTACGAAATTTACCGTAGAGCCGAAGGTGTGGTGCGGCGGCAGCACGTTCATGGTCCTTGGAGTGATTGCGAAGTTGTACATGCCCTGGGTCATGTCCGATACGATATTAGTCTGGGAAAGCATGACGCCTTTGCCTTTTCCCGTAGTACCCGAGGTAAATACGATGGTGGCAAGGCGATCAGGGTCGATTTTATAGTCGTAATAGGAGTTGTCCCCTTTTGCATACCGCTCCCCGCCCCGAGCCGCAATGTCGGATAACTTCAAGGCTCCCTCCATTTTCGGCTCTCCCATGCAGATGCAGGTTTTGAGGCTGGATACCCTGTCCCTCGCAGCTTCGATTTTGGATTCTGTAGCCGCACTGTATAATATAAGTTCACATTCCGCAGTATTCAATATGCCTGCAATCTCATCCGCAGGCAATTCCTTATCAACCGGTACCACTACCGAGCCAATCGACATCAGACAAAAATATGAACAAACCCATTCATAAGAGCTTTCGCCTATCAGGGCCACATGCCGGTCCCGGCACCCCATCGAAACCAATTCCGTTCCCATATCGCGGATATGATCCCTCGCCTGTGTGTAGGTCACATCTACGGTTTCCTTGTCGTGCGGATTCTTTTTATATGATATTGCGACTCTCCCGGGGTACTTTTTTGCTACATTCTCTGTCATGATCCTGAAATCTTCAAAGACAGTCGTTTCATATAACGGATAATTTTTATTAGCCATGATGAACGATCGCTCCTTCTTTTCCATGCATTTTGAAATCACGGTTCAGCGGCATGACCCTTCCGTGATAAATATAGTAGGTAAGGTACGAAAGTAGAACCTTGTATCCCCCCATGCCCTGGCAAATCCCGGGCATATGCTATTTTCCTTTTTGTTAGGGGGCTGACCGGACATGACTAATCACCTCGGTTGGAATTACTTGGCAGTACTTATGACAACTATCATTATATTACATTTTTCAATGCTAGTCATTATTTTTGGGGCGTAGTCATATCTTTCTATATGTTAATCGGGCGGAAAACCATGCAGATTTACATTATTAAAAGAGATAAGGTATATTTGTTCGCCGGTATCGTAACTTGTCTCTGTGCGGCTTTTATTCTCCTGCACTTTTATTCCTGCAGTAAAATGAGCGTCGGCGCCTTTTTGGTTTACTCTTCGGATATTGACAGGCGAGAAACCGAACAGGTCGAAATATTTGATATCGAAAAGGGTTCGGTTACAGGCAGTTATAACAACAATGCCGTTTTCCGCAAGGAAGCCTGTAAATACCTGGGTTCCATAACAGGAATGAATGGAAACGTAAAGGTCTTCCCCAAACTTGGATATATAGTAAAACTACCCTTGGAGCCGCCGGTTAAAGCATCATCAAAATATCTGAAAGCCGCCGGCATTAATTTCGTGGACAAGATTTACGTAATATTTTCTTCACATGGAAGGCCATATCTTCTGATCCTGGACGGACAATCAAAGCCGTACTGCTTCAATTTTGAAGCCGATTTGTCTACCCTGAAGGTGATTTTTCAGAGATAATACTGCTTATCAATTTTCCGATTATTGTTGACAGTATTTCTGCATAGTGGTATATTTTTAACAATATGTTAGAAATATACCACTATGCGGGAGATCATTATGAAAATAAATAAGCTGGGTTTTTTATCATTACTTTCACTTCTAGGTATTTTGGGGATTATAGTGTATCGCCCCCTATCAGGGTTCTTTGGCTTTGCCTATTATATTCGATACTTCTTTGTAAAGCCTGACGAGATGTTTCAGCAGAATGTCAGAAAGGCGGCAAGTATTGGGTTTTTTTCCGGAGTAGCTGCTACCGGCCTTGCCATTGCTGCATATTTTCTATTACCGACCGTTATACCGCGCAATGTAGCTTTAGCATCATGCTATATCGTTTCCATGTTCAGCTTCACCATTGCCTTAGTTTCGTTTGAGATAAAAGAGCAGCGGGGGTGCTAAAAATATGGCCTTAATCACAAAAATGCGTGAGTTTAGAGCAAAAAACAATATGACACAGGATGAACTTGCCTTGCTTGTCGGTGTGCGCCGAGAAACCATAATCAACCTGGAGAAGGGCCGCTATAACCCGTCGCTGAAGCTTGCCATGGATATTGCCAAGGTTTTCTCGTGCACTGTGGAGGATTTGTTTTCATTTATAGAGGAGGTATAAAGATGAGACGTTTCATAAGCTTCTGCGGAAAAATCAAGTACTTGGGGCTTTTAGGCCTTCCAAGCCTGTTTCTTGATTACAAGCTCTTTACTTTTTTATGGCTGTTCTGGTTGTTTGGCTTAATTGAGATTTTTTACAACTTCCCCGTCTTCCTCCAGTCACTCAAACAATTGTGGGGAATGGCGGTTGTTCCGCTTCGCTATGGTTCAGGCATACCAAACGTAGATAACTACCGCTGCAAGGTAAAATATTCTCTGCCCTTCAAAGATGCCTGGATAATAGTTAACGGCGGTGTAGATAAAGCTTCCTCTCATTCATGGGCGATGCCAACACAGCGTTATGCCTATGATTTCTTAATGCTTGACAATACCGGTAAAAGCTTTGATGGAGATATCACAAAACCGGCTGATTATTATTGTTATGGGAAAGAGATCCTTGCACCTGCGGACGGCGTAGTGATCAAGGTCGCTTCTTGCTATTCCGACAGTCTCATTTTAGGAAACGGCCAGGTTGACTGTTCAGCACACGATATTCGCGGAAACCATATCCTTATTCGCCACGCTGAAGGCGAATACAGCCTCCTGGCTCACCTTCAGCCCGGCAGTATCCGCGTAAAAAAGGGCGATGCTGTGAAACGCGGACAATGTCTTGCCCTCTGCGGAAATTCCGGCAACAGCTCAGAGCCTCATCTTCACTTTCAACTGCAGAGCGGGGTGAGTTTCTACAGTTCGGCAGGGCTGCCGATAGAATTTGATAATATATCAATCAACCCTCAAACGAATTATTCTGCTTTTGATCCACGCCCGATTCCCTCTGCTGATAGTTCACAAGGGAAATACATAACACGCGGCCGTAATGTGATGAACCTTTAACATTAATAGAAACACCCCATTCCCAGACAGTCAGGAATGAGGTGTTTCTTAAACTATTGCACCGTTATGTTAACAAACACTGACTCCTGAATAATATATATTGTCAGGAGGTGAATTTCCATGCCATGGCAATATATGCTGCCATACTTGATAAACCAGAATGTGGGCGTATCTCTCGCCAATGGTCAGGGGGTTGCAGGCAAACTGTGCAGTTATGACGGCACAAGCATATACTTACTTGAATATCTGTATCAAACCCAATTTGCTTTAAAACACTATTTATATGGCGAGATACAAAATATAACGCCTTACCCGAGCTGTAATCCGGTTCCGACATTGTATTAGCATTAGAAAAGGGCACGAATTTATCGTGTCCTTTTTTATGAGACGGGTAATTACTTAAAAACCGCATAGCAATGGGCACCGGTCATATCGGCTTACCTCCAGATTTCAATCTGCCGACACGAACGTCAAGTTCTCTTTGGTGTTCTTCATCAGACATCCTGGGGTCTTTCAAATCATCAAACAGGCAACAGGGCAAATCGCCGCACTGTCCACATGTGTCATAGCCCTTTTGTTCGGTGCAGCTATAAATGGTGCATACATCTAGTTTGAACATCCCTGTCCAGAAGATTTTTCCTTTTTCCATCCTGCAGCCATTGCACTTGTTTTTGAAGTATTTGCAATCAGAACAAATTAACCCGCAAACGCTGATTTCTGCGTTTTTCCCCACATCCTTCATTACTTAACCTCTAAACTGGTTGAAATCTCTTTCTCGTTCGGTGTTCTTCATCAAGCACGGCTTCTCTTGCCGGAATTCCCGTAAGGGTCCCCAATTCGTTTTGTGCTTCAATTACTCTATCCAACCATAATTGCTTATGATCATCGAAATTACGGCAGTCTTTCGGTATAAAAATCGGTTTTCCAAACACCAAACGATTCTCAGACCCTTCAACAGCCTGTTCGATAAAAGCCGGCAAAACAGGAATGCCAAGTAACCTGGCCAGCCAGAATGCTCCTTGTTCTATATCTTCCGCCTTATCTTTATTTATGTCATAAATTGTTCCCTGCGAGAATATCAGAAAATGCTTTGGCTTTTCACCTTCATTAAACCACTTTACTGCAGCTTTCATCGCCGCCATTGATCCGCCCAAGCTTTTGCGGTCAACCGAAATAACCTTTTCCATATCTAGTATCGGCATTAATTCTTTGGGTATGGAAACACCATTAAAGCAATTTTCTTTAGCGAATACAAATAGCTGCGGATAAGTAGCTTTAACCCGATGCATAAGCTCATAATAATAACTCATTATCAGCGGAGCGTCCGAATCAGTTAAATGATTGGTTGCTACTATATAAGAATTAGCCGTAAAATCTTCCGGCACATTATAAGCTTTAAAATTATATACCTTTAAAAGAGTCTTCTTTACTTCAATCAACCTATTTCTTAATTTTTCAGGATTATTTACAATGCTTAATACTTCTTTTTCGGCTACCTCATTAAACAAAGAACTGGCGTTAAATAGATGCATAATATTCTCTCTGAATTAATTTATTTTAGTTCTATACACCCTACTCATACTTTCTTATACAGCAATAATAATACCAATGATCTCTCATGCGGTCAAACACTATTATAGGCACCTCTTCCTTAATCTTTTTGAGGTGCATTCTTAAACATCAGAAGAGATTTATTTTTTATAGCTTATGTAATGCGATGTGTTCTTTTTTTCAATAAAATACTTTTCGATACCGACTTCTTTAATTCGTTTGTTTCCGTTTTCCCAATCCTGACCTATTATCTTGTTTATAGTCGCATAAAAATCCTTTGCTTTTCCACACGGAAATTCTAAACATTCAGCACAATAGTTTACACCATGCTCCTTTACACAGTTTGGCACAATACAGCCTTCAATACAGCCTGAACCGGATAACGGATTGTTCCTGCAACCAGGACACTTAGACTCTGTATATTTTTCAAGCTTTTTATTGAATGTTTCAAATTCACCCAGCCACCATCTATATTGCTCGGGTATATTTGCATCATTAAAGTCGTAATAGCCTTCAAAATATCTGCATAACTTCGCTGCGCATTCAGATATTGCTCCATCTTTCAGTGCCGGACATGTGTAACAAAGTAATGAACAGGGTGCAACATATTTCAATAAATCCTGTTTGGAATAATCACTCATTTCATAGCCTCATTTCAAAGGATTTTAATTTACCGTTGCTAAGCATTAACAAACCAATATATACTATCAAGGATTTACCATATAGTCAAACAGGAAGTGTTTTTGATCACTATTTGTTTTATTATTCTTTTGAAATAATATCTCCTATTAAAAAATTTGTGGTTGTACGTTACTAAACAAGAGGTTTTGAATGCTATCAGCCGCTGAGGCAATAAATTTCTGTATTCGTTGAAGCGATACAAACTTGTTATTGGATGTATCAACATTATCTCTATTTTTGAATTGGCTGTTTATAAGGGAATCTTTCATTCTATCAATCTCATCCGCAAATATGATGTCTTTGATGTTATACCCCGCGGCATTTACCAGTAGATCCCATATTACTTTCCTATATGGGTTCGTCAGGTATAACTTATAATCCAAATTCAATAATTCCTGCTTATACTCTTCTCCCGCTCCGCTTTCAAGAAAATCATTATTTGCGATTTTAAACGGTATCCAGATATTGATATTGTTTTGAATGTCGGCTAAAATGTGAGAGCAATAACCGCAGATAAAGTCAAAATTGTGTTCATTTCTACTTGTATTAAAGAAGGAAAGTACATTCTCCTGCCACTCGGAATTGTTGGTTACACTACCCCATGCTTCACTTCCAATACACAAGTGACTTCTCTTTTTCATATCGCTTAAATAATTTTCTCGAAAATGTACAGCATCAGGTGCCAGCGAACCCATGATAAAATCGCCTGCATTAATAATTTGCGGCGTTCTGATTAATATGTTGTAAGCAATACATAAATGGACTATAGGGTATGGCATATTTAACTTTACCTAATTTAATACATATATAACAATTGCAGCTATTAAGCAACATAGTATCAATTATTTAGCACATAGTAAAGTCTTTCGTGTATTATAAACTTTCTTCAGTTTCGCTTTTAAAAAATGGCGAGCTAACAAATTCAGATTATACTATTTTACGAGATGAAATAAACCAAATTCCTCAATTAACCTGGCATATCGCTCTTTATAAGCATCATTAGGGGTAAAGTCTATATCATATAGGCAATGCTGAAGAACATCAGCGTCTTTTATCACTTCATCGAAACTGTTGTCAGCCTTCAACTTGTCGCAATGATTGGCAACTCCACTACAAATAATATCTGTCTCTTCGTCTGTTGTCAGTTGCAGTTTCTTCAATACCTCACGTACAAATGGAGCACCGCGTCTTCCATGATCGGTAAATACACGGTTTGTATCGTTAGCATTGTAATACAGATAAAAGTCATGCAGCATCCCAGCCATTGACGCTAGTTCTATATTTTCTCCCCTTTTTGCGGCTATCATCGTACAACACATAGAAACGCCATAAAGGTGAATGAATGAGCATCTTTTCTCAAATGAATCTTGAACGTTATGGAGTTCACTATCGATATACTCTTTTAATATTTCCAAACGTGTCCTCTTTTCTTCCATCCGTAACCTCCAAAAATTGAATTATCTCCAATCTACACTTTCAAACAAGTATATAAATTACTCGCAGTTACGTTATCCTGTTAGTTCGGATTCTATTAACATTCCGAAGCAGACTAAGCATTATGGCACTCTAAATAATTAACCCTTTTTCTAGTCTTTATAGCGTATTCTATTTCACCTTTTGTACTTTCGCCTATATATCCGTTTTTGTTAATCACATAAATTTCATCAGACATATCAATTTTTCTTTTATGCATATCGTCAAGCATTACTTTAATTTCAGGAGTGATGACATTTTTAAACTCATCATCAGCATGTCCAAACAATCCTACTGAAATAACTATATTCCCTTCTAGAGTTAATTGTTTTTGTACTTTCAAGAACTCATCTTTAAACCTCGTACTCCCGCACAAAGTTATTACTTTATACTTTCCTACCATAATATCCTCCATTTAATTCGCACTTTGTAACCATTCCGGAGCGACAACTTCTGATTCTGCTTATAATGTAAAGCCTGTATTATCACACAAATGCAAAAACTCCACTGCCCAAAATGTCAGGTCGCACAATAATGAGGTTTTTGTTTTGTAATCGGGTTCCAGCCTGACATCTTCATATGCTGTCGGGTATTCTATGTTTTTTGGCGAATAACGCTTGTTATGGGGCAAGCCGAAATTCATCTTCAAAATACCGTCACCGGCTAGCGCTTGCTTTACATTCACAATTGACTCACGTAAAACATCGACATTATCACTAACACCAAGCATTGCGATTTCGGTCAGCGGACGGCGGTATAAAATAGAATCTATTCTATCCGGGCTGAAGGGCCTGAAGGGTCTGACGAAAGCAAAGCATGAACCGTAATATTTGCCGTTTATACGGATTTGCATATTAGTATCCGGCTTCATAATCATGTTGATATGATTAATCGAGTCTGCAAGCATACTTACGTTTTCATCAGTGCGCCAGCTTTGTGTATATGCCAGCATTGTAAGGGTATAAACGTCAGGAAAATACTCATCTGCCTCAATGTAAGGATAATTGTGGCTGCGTTTGGCATTTGCATTGACCTTGGTTATCTCCTCAAGCGAAGATATCTCAAGAATACGACGGAACCCTCTCAATGAAATTTGCTGAAACTCCCGTACATCCTCGAAATCATCTCCGTAGCCGAGCATGGCTTGCATCGCATATATCAAAGCCATAAGGCTATTGCCGTTGTTCAGTCCGTTAAATCTGTGCTCAAAGCGTGGTATTTCAGGCGGGATATATGAAAACTCATTTCGTAAAACATTTTCATCCCTCATTGCCGAAACAAAATTCACTACAATCGGATGCGTTTTTGGAATGGCGTAGTATGACAGCAAGCGTGCCGATGCTTCACCGTCCTGCAACGGCGTTTCTTGAAGTCTCACTCCGCGCCAGTTGGTCCAGCTGTGCATACCGCTCCCTATATAACCGTCTGGTTTAATATAGCTTTGCAACAGCCTGAAGTTTGGCGTTTGATAAATCTTTTCAAGCAGATTTTCTTCGTCGGACAGCGAAAGGTTTTTTAGGATTCCTTTTCGAAGCCGGTATTGAATTACCGGTCCTGCGTTATCCAGAAGGAAACAAATTGATTTGGATAAATCCATCCCAGCCTCCGTCATGATACATTGTTTTATTTACGATTGTTTACACACAAACTGTAATCCAGATTAAAATCATCACACAGTTTTCGAACTCTGTTGAATTCTCGAAACAACGGTTCTTTGGGATTCCTTAACCAATGTTGCATTGCATCCGCATCTTTTATTATCTCATCGAAGTCAGAATCGATTTTGTCTTTATCACTATGATTATATACAGCTGAGCAAATCATATCTGTTTCTTCCGCCGTTGTTACAGCAATTTTATTAAGCAGATCTCGAACAACTGGTTCGCATCGATGTGCATGATCTGAACCGTCAAATCCCTGATAACTGATGTAATCATGTAGTATTCCAGCCATTTCGGCAAGTTCCGGGTCGAAGCCTCTTTTTAACGCCAAAAAGGCTGCCGCCATGCCAACGCCGTATAAATGGACGTATCCACACCTACGCTCATTATCATTATTGTTTTGCAATAACATCTCATCTACATATTTTCTCAATACATCAATTCTTGTATATATCCTATCACCCAAAGCGTTTACCCCCTGCAAGTAATTTTACTTCGCAATATATAAAGAATGCGTACCAATCTCTTATCATATAGATAAATTAAGATTTAGTTAAATTTCTTTTTAACAATACACGCCAAAATAAAACACAAAATACCAGGTAATAAAAATTCCAGCATTCTATCCGCAAAAAATGGCATTCTTGTGTTATATGGACTAAAATTGACTATTTCTATTATCATTATAACAATGAATAACATAAGAAATAAAACACCAATGGCATTTATTATTTAAAAAAATTCTCCCGTTTCATAAAGTAATTCTCCTTTAAATATCCGATTACAATTATTTTCACATCAATAACCTTTACTACGCAATTTACAACAAGTATGCAATAATGATATCAATTATTTACCATATATTCAAACTTAAAAATGCAAAATCTTAGACCTGACCCGCTTCCAACCGCTACACATTTATAAATAACTAATACCGGTATTTCATCCCGGCGGATTAAGCGGGTCATAATCAACTCCGAGCATTGAGGTCATAAGATTTAGGTCTCTTCCATCTTTATCCTTAAAATGAACAAAGTATTTTTTGTGTATAGGTGAATATTCTATACTGCTATAATTGAAGTGCCTATCAGGATATTTTTCATTGACATACGATGATGACACCAAAATGCATATACCCGAGGGAATAACCCCTGTTCCCCAAAATATTACAGCCAGAATTAAAACAAGTATTGGTATAATAAACCTTTTTCTCGTAAAAATCATTAATATCGTTTATGCCTCCCTACAGTCAACCTATTTATATAATCATACCACGCTACATGAACAGAGTAATTAAAAGTTTGTTAATTATTGTATGAAGGATTTTTGACATGTTTTAAGACTATTTATTTTAAAATATGAAATATCGGATCCTAGCACATTTAATTAAAATGATGGACTATAAACAAATATAATAGATAATAATGAACTATAGAAAACTATGTTATATAATGAATCATGTCAGAAGTTGTATTATCTCAACAATGGGAGGTTATCATGAAATACTATGTAGATGCTTATGCTGTAAAAGACGGAAACGGTTCCATTGAGAGACCATTCCGACGGATCAACGAAGCCGCGAAGCTGGCGCTTCCCGGTGATGAAGTGCTGGTAGCACCGGGGGTCTACCGGGAATATGTAGATCCGGTTCATGCCGGTACTGAAGATGCCCGTATCACTTATTCCAGTACTACACCTCTTGGTGCTGTGATCACCGGCGCGGAACAGATAAAAACCTGGCAGCATTACAAAGAAAATGTCTGGGTATGCCGGATCGCAAACAGTGTTTTCGGTGGATACAATCCATATACAACTTTAGTATATGGAGACTGGTATTTCGCGACACCGAATAAACATACCGGCTGTGTTTATTTAAATGACAAGGCGCTGTATGAAGCCACAACTTTAGAAGAGTGTATCAAAGGCGATGTTTATGCATGTAGCTGGGTACCGGAAGAATCTGTTTATAAGTGGTATACCGAGCAGGATACAGCTGCTGATGAAACGATCCTTTATGCCAATTTCCAGGGTCAGGATCCAAATAAGGAAAACGTAGAGATTAATGTCCGTCGCAGGTGTTTTATGCCTTCTATAACCGGCATCGGTTATCATACGGTCAGAGGATTTAAAATTGATAAAGCCGCCACCACCTGGGCACCTCCTGCAGCTTTTCAGGATGGCATGATCGGTCCTCACTGGAGCAAGGGCTGGATCATTGAGGATTGTGAAATTTCAAACAGCAAGTGCGCCGGCATTTCTCTGGGCAAATATCTCGATCCTGACAACGATCATTACTTTACATATAAACAGGTAAAGAGTCCTACCCAGATGGAACGAGATGCGGTTTGCCGTGGCCAGTATCACGGATGGCTGAAAGAAAAAATCGGCAGTCACATCGTTCGCCGCTGTAACATTCACCACTGTGAACAGGGCGGCATTATTGGCCGTATGGGCGGTGTGTTCAGTACCATTGAGGACAACCATATTCACCATATTAATAATATGATGGAACTTGGCGGGGCAGAAATTTCCGGGATTAAAATGCATGCGGCCATTGATGTGGTCATGCGCCGCAACCATATCCACCATTGTACGATGGGAATCTGGTGTGACTGGGAAGCACAGGGCACACGTATTACCCAGAACCTGCTGCATGATAACCAGCGGCCATCGTATGCCAAAAATCTTCCAGGAAGCATGATGTCTCAGGATATATTTGTAGAAGTCAGCCATGGTCCAACACTGATCGATAACAATATTCTGCTCTCAGACGCCTGCCTTCGTTTTGCGACACAGGGCGTGGCTATGGTTCACAACCTCATCTGTGGTGCGTTAACCGACGTCGGTGGAGGAACAACCTGGCGCTATACACCATATCACATGCCACACCGTACGGAAGTGATGGGCTTTATGACCTTTCTTCATGGTGACGACCGTTTCTACAACAATATCTTTGTCCAGAAATGGCCTTCTGAAGACTATGTGACCTACGATGATCAAAGTGTAGTTGCCAGGCGGGAAAACAGACAAGTCGGCACGCACGTTTTCGATGATTACCCAACCTATGATGAATGGATTGCGCAGTTCGATTTTTCCCAGCGTCCAAACATGAGAGTTTTAGAGCCTGCTCATACAGGTCATCTGCCAGTCTGGAGCGAAGGGAATGTATATCTGAAGGGTGCCAAACCATGGAAAAATGAAGTGAAAGGTCTGTTCCTTGAAAATAATGATCAGGTTAAGGTAGAACTGGTGGAAAAAGACGGTGATTATTATCTGAGCACAAATGTATATGATTACCTCAAGGATTTCAGCGACCGGATGATCCACACCGAAATTCTTGGTAAAGCCTTCGAACCGGAAGCATACTTTGAAAACGCGGATGGAACACCGATACGCTTTGACGCGGACTACTTCGGAAATCATCGCGGTGTTCATGTGATCCCGGGTCCGTTCGCATCACCTTCTGATATTATTAAACTATAATCACAATATAAGCCTTATATGTAACCAATAGTGACGTCTCATTTCTGGGTCGTCCTTTTTTGTCATGTGGGCACATTCTTACCAGCTTGAAAACAAGAAAAGGAGTAAAATCAAACGTAGTTACTGCCTCAGTTGAAAAAAAAGTTAGATTTGCTATAATTTATTTTATTCTGTATTAAGTATACCGCCATAAAATCTGAGATATTTAGAGGGAAGTAAAGATGATAAAAATTCTGGTAATTAACCCCGGCTCCACCTCCACAAAACTCAGTCTGTTTGAAAATGATACTTCACTTTTTGAAGAAAGCGAGTTTCATGACGCCCCTGTCCTGCTGCAGTACCCTTCAGTGAATGACCAGGTTCCCTTCCGTAAACAGGTGGTTTTAAACATACTGCGACGGAATGGTTATGCTCCTGAGGATGTAGACATATTTGTGGGTCGCGGCGGAAGCGCCTACCCTCAGCGTGCAGGTGTAATGCCAATCGATGACCGGCTCTACCGCGATACATTGAATGCAGTGGGCGGCAGCGAGCACGCAGCAAAGCTGGGTGTGCTGTTGGCCTATGAGCTATGTACGGAGTACGGTGGGAAAATGTTCACTCTCAACCCTACCAATATTGATGAACTTTGCGACTATGCCCGCATGACCGGCATCGCCGGATTGTACAGGAATGCCCAGACACATGCCTTAAATCAAAAGGCAGTAGCCTATTACCATGCAAAATCCATGGGTAGGCGATATGAGGACTGCCGCTTTGTGGTTGCCCATATCGACGGCGGTGTGACGATAAATGCCCATGACTGCGGAAAAATGGTAGACGGAAACGTAGGCTCCGGTGGAGACGGTCCATACACCCCCACCCGCATCGGCAGTGTACCGGTACTCTGCCTGCTAGACTATATTGAGCAGCATTCTCTTGAGGAGGTACGACTCATGTGCTCCCGTGCCGGAGGCTTTGTCAGCCATTTTGGCACCAGCGATGCGGATAAGGTTCACCACATGGTGGAAGCTGGAGACCGGAAAGTGGTTTTGGTGTGGAACTCAATGATTTATCAGATCTGCAAAGAAATCGGGGCAATGAGCACCGTACTCTGCGGCAAAGTGGATGGCATAGTATTGACCGGCGGGCTTGCCCGTTTTGAGGACATTGTGGAGGGCATCCGCAGCCGCTGTGGCTGGATTGCCCCAATCACCGTCTACCCCGGAGAAATGGAACAGGAGGAACTGGCAGGAACCGTGCTGCGAGTTCTGCGCGGAGAGGAAGATGCGCACCCTTATACCGGTGAACCGGTATGGAAAGGCTTTGATTTCTAAGGCAACACCGCACAGAGCAAAGATCTTTTGATTTGGAGCTGGTGGACGGTCGACCGCGCCGCTTCGCTGCGCTATCCGCTCGGATCACCCGGCTCCCCGGAGATCCTCGCGCATTCGCTAAAAAATACATGCATTTTTCTTAACGCTCATGCCCTCCCGGGTTCGATTCCGCCCCTTAGCTTTCTTCATAAAAATAAGGACACGAATAATCGTGTCCTTATTTTTATGGAGCTGGTGGACGGAATCGAACCCCCGACCTGCTGATTACAAGTCAGCTGCTCTACCTGCTGAGCTACACCAGCACTATTTTGCTGCGTTTGAAGACTTGTTAATCTGATTTAGTATCATAAACAGCTTCTGATTAACTCTCCCTGCTTGATGTAGTATAGCAGGGTAGATCACATATGTCAACATTTTAAGGCAAACTCTTTTGTAACCCATCAGTCACTCAATCAGTCTTAACCTATTGGTTTCACCAGGCATATGTATGATTTCGTCAGGCAAATAAGCTATATTCTGGTAGAAGCTGCTAACTCTTCATATTGAGCATAGTCCAGCTATCTATGTGTTTTTGGTCAATAAAAAACATAGAATTATGTAATAAATAGCACAAAATGTCCTGTAAACGTTTTCATATGAAGGTATAATCTAATCATCGCTGCAGCGAGGAGTGAATAAGGTGGGATATAATGAATATTTACAAAAGTCCATCGACTTTATCGATGAAAATGTAAAACAGGAGGTCACGATCGAGGAATGCGCAAATGCCGCAGGCTTCTCAAAGTATCATTACTATCGCCTCTTTGGATTGTATGTGGGAATATCCGCAATGGACTATGTGAGAAAAAGAAAACTGGCATATGCGATGTATGACATATGTCAGGGTAAGCGTATACTCGATGTGGCTCTGGATTACAACTACAGCTCGGAACGCTCTTTCAGCAGGGCATTTCTGCAGGAGTTCGGAGATAATCCAAGTAAATTCAGGGGCGTAAATTATTCAATCCCTAAAAAACCTACTCTTAAGGAATTTATTAATAATGTGTATGGAGGTAAGCAAATGGATAGTATATTCAGCGATGTAAGGTTTGAAAACCTTGATACCATGTTTGTAGCCAGTGCAAAAGTCATAAGCGCAAATCCGGAGGAAGAAGTAGTAGCGTTTCTCAACAAATGGATCAAGGAAAACGGTGTCGATCCGAAATCGAGAAAATTCGGTTTCGATATACCGGTAAGCGAAGAAGAAAGAAGCAAAGGACTAAGAGGTTATGAGTTTTGGATAAAAGTTGATGAAAACACGCCGGCCGGTAAAGGCGCGGTCATAAAAAAGGTCGAATGGTGCAAATATGCTGTTCTGCGCATAACGGAACCATTTTCGAACCCTTTCGATACCATTCCGAGGGGCTGGAAAACTCTTGTGAACTGGGTCAACGATAAAGGATACAAAGCATCCTGTGACAAGGAACGTTATTGGTTGGAAGAGGTATTGGAAATCGAGGGAGTAACTTATATGGATATTTATTTTCCTATCAATTGAGGCTTTGTCGCCAGTCTCTTACCCTCACGGGCCTGTCATTCTGTTCGAATGCTTACTCTCCCATGAAGCCCGTGTTCGAGCCCTTGCTTAACAGAATAACAGATAAAAGGCGGATATCTCTCGATATCCGCCTTTTTATGGCGACCCGAAGGGGGCTCGAACCCCTGACCTCTAGCGTGACAGGCTAGCGTTCTAACCAACTGAACTACCGGGCCGTACAAATTTATTGCGGCTGTATCCTTATGAAAAACTGGTGACCCATAGGGGACTCGAACCCCTGTTATCGCCGTGAAAGGGCGGTGTCTTAACCACTTGACCAATGGGCCACATCAATGAGGCTAAAGCCGACAAAGTATATTCTAAAGGCGCAAGGAGAAAAAGTCAAGTAGAAAAAACATTAATTTATGTCGAGTGTTTCATCTTTCGGTAAAATCCGAGTAAAGCTATGCATACGGCAAGTATTATCACCGATATTACGTAGATGAGTCTGGGATTAAAAATGTAGACCGAGCCCGAAACGAGCCCGATGGCCGCAGTGAGGACACAGGTAATCGTATTTATCAAGGAATATACGCCGGCCCGGTTCGCGCCCTCCGAAGCTTCCGCCAGCATCGCGTCGATGAACGGTCTCGCCATGCCGAAGCCGACCGCGTAGATACATATGCTCAGCACTACGGCAATAAGGCTTTTACCCGGTATAACCGTCACCGCCAGAAGTGAAACAGCCTGTATGGCAAATCCAAGCTGCATGTTGACGGAATTGTTGTAACGGCTGATAACAGGGACTACAAAAACAAATACGATAAGCATCATTACGGAGTAAGCCCCGCCGAGCAGTGAAACCGATGATTTTCCGAGTCCGAGAACTTCGGTCATGAACGGTGCAAAGTAAAGACTGTTGAAAGAGCCGAGCGGCATATAGATAAAGAAAAGCACGTAAATCAGCACCGCTACGACCGCCTTTGGATTTCCCCTAAACACGGCGGCTGATTTAAAAGGGATGACGTCCTTAAGTTTGAAAGGTTTCGGGTTCTTCCTTATTTCCTCCAGGATCTGCTGCCCTGTACTGGTTTCCTTAAACAGTGGGTTCCTGGTAAATACCATGGTAGTCATACTGATAACTGAAATAGCCAGAAACAGCCTTTCCGAAGTCACAATTCCATAGGCGTCCACAAAAATGCCTGTTACCGGTATGATTATGCCTGCGGATATGTTGATTACATTTACAAGGTTATATGCTGCGACTCTTTGTTCGTTGTCCGAATCCTCAACTATCATCATATTCCAGCATACTGCGACAACCTTGACCGCACTTCCGGCAATTGTGGCGATAGCAAACATAATGAAGCTGTTTGACAAAAAGTATATTAGCAGGGAGAATGGCCAACTGATGGTGTCGAAAATCAAAGTGGCTTTTTTTCTACCCAAATGGTCTGTCAGGTGGCCGCCAATCAGAGCAAAGAAAGTTCCGCATATGAAACTCAGCGATATAAGGTAGCCAAGCTGTTTGTCGGTTACGCCGAGTTCCTTCATGTAAAGGCTCAGATAAAAATTCGAAAGCATAAACGGAATGCCCCACATAGGCTGAAACATGATGCATATACGGGCATTGCCGGTTAGCCGGCCAAAGGAACTGAAAATATTGTTTTCCGGTAATATTCTTCTTCTCATAATTGGACGCTCTTTTCGTCAAGCTTTTCGTCAAGCTTTTCGTCGATCATTTCGTCTAGCTTTTTGTCGAGCTTTTTGTCAATCTTTTTACAGGCTTTACCGCCAGATTCATCGGCCTAGCCAGCGGTCTCGCTATCGATCTTGCTATCGGGCTTGCCAGCGGTTTTACCATCGGGCCTGCCATCGCTCTTGCTATCGGTCTCGCCGTCAGCCCTCGCCCGGGTATCGCTGACGGTCAGTCTACCGTATATCCCGAGCAAACAGACGCTTATGAGAAGTATAACGATAGAAATGATGTAAAGATATCTCGGATTGAATATATAAATACTTCCCGAAACAAACCCGAGCAAGGCGGTTGCTACGCAGGTCACGGTGTTTATAAGCGAGTATATGCCTGCCCTTTCGTTTCCCTCGGTTACCTCGGCAAGCATCGTATCAAGGAACGGCCTGAAGATACCGAAACCCACCGCGTATATGCCGATACACAATATCACCGATAAAAGGCTTCCAGTCGGGACGAGTATAAGAAGGAGCAGCGATAAAGCCTGTATCAGCAGGCCTGACTGCATGTTTCTCGTATTGCTGAGCTTTGAAATAGCCGGTATTACGAATACGAATACGAAAAACATTACGCCGGAATAAACGCCTCCCAGCACCGATATCGAAGACTTGCCGAGCTTGAGAGCTTCGGTCATGAATGGGGCGAAATACAGGCTGTTGAACGTGCCAAGGGGAACATATACGAAAAACAGTATATACACAAGTGCGGCGATAATAGCTTTGGGATTCCCCTTAAATATTCCTGCCGCCTTAATGGGTATCAGGCTTTTAAGATTTATGGGCACAGGATTTTTCTTCTGTTCATCAAGTATCTGCTGGCCGATTCTGGTTTCCTTATATAAACGGTTCCTGATAATGATCATCGTTGACATACTTACAATGCCATAGGCAAGGAATACCCTCTCGGCAGTCACTACTCCGCAAGCCCCGACCAGTATGCCCGCGAGCGGTATTATCACTCCCGTAGCAATGTTGATTATGTTCAGCAGGTTAAAGGCGGCAATCCTCTGTTCGTTATCGGCATCCTCGACAATCATCAGGTTCCACGAAATACCGACGATTTTACCCATGTTGTTCAACACCGTGGCTATGGCAAACATTATAAAGCTGTTGGATATCAGGTAAATAAAGACTGTCAGCGGCCAGCTTAGAAAATCGAATATGAAGGTGGTCTTTTTCCTTCCCAGCCTATCGGTAATCATCCCGCTGATGAGCGAAAAAAAAGTACCCGCTACATAACCTATCGAAATTATGTAGCCGATCTGCCTGTCCGTCACTCCAAGTCCTTTCATGTAAAGGCTCAGATAAAAATTGAGCAGTACGAAAGGGAGCCCCCATAACGGCTCGCAAAGCACTGAAATACGGGTGTTCCCCTTTAGAATTCCCAATGATTTGAAAATACTGTTCGCTGAAGTATTATTAGTTTTCATTTAAAAATTGTAGCATCTCATGCTAGTTACGAGCAACTCGTAAATTGCCGTAATTAAGTCATTAATTGCTATGATACCGGATATGCCCTTCAGCGCCGCTTGGCCCGAGTGATCTACCGTTACTTTACCGCACTCTCCAGCGCATTCTCGATCGCTTTCAGAATAACCCTGCTGCTGTAAGTTGCACCGCTTATCGTATCGAGCTGCAGAGTCTGCTTTTCGACCACCATTGCAGGCAGGACCTCGGCTCCCTGTCCCTGTCCGGTCTTGTGCTCCACGAGATCGATTGCCGTTATCCTGTGGTCTCTTATCGTTACCTTTACCTTGGCCCCGACCGGAAAAGTGTCGTAGCTCCCCTCGTATATGCCGTTTTCGGCATTTGAAAGATCCACGTCCGAGATTACCATTTCATTCAATTTGTCCAAATTCGTCTTTACCGAATTGTACTGTACCGCGGCGAATATTGCGGCAGCTGCCAAAAACACCAGGATTGCCAGAATCACAATGTATTTCTTTTTCATTTCAGTTCATTCTCCTTCCGTCATTCCATAATTTTATACTGCATATACCATCGATTGTCTGAAAATTCCTTACCACAATTTACATTAGTGATTCCCCAGGAAACACTCTATACAATTTCGAATATATTATGTAAACTTAAAGGACAACTCAATATCGTGTACTGAATCCGGTACATTGTCCCGCACAATAAAGGAGGAAAGTTTATTATGGAATATAAGAAACTTGTCTTATCCGGTATCCTTACGCTTGGGGTCTTTATGGGGAGCGTAGGTTATGCGGCTGCACAGAATGTGAGTTACACGGTACAACCTGGAGATACCTTCTGGAGCATCGGTCAGAAGTACGGAATTTCCACTTCTAACCTGATGAAAGCCAACAATGCGACATCGTCAACGATACTCTACCCAGGCAATATCCTTACTGTCCCGCTTCCGGACCAGACCACCTATACAGTGGTGTCCGGGGATACGTACTGGACCATCAGCCAGAAATTCGGCGTAAGCTTTACCAAACTGCTTCAGGTAAACAATGCTACGGACAAATCATGGCTGAATATAGGCGATAAAGTAATAATTCCTGCCTCAAGCGCTTCAACGACACCTGCTCCGTCACCGGATCCTACGCAGACACCCTCTTCCGGACAAACATCCGGTACCGGTTCGGCTGCCGGTCAGACAACACCCTACCTCACTTATGACAGCTATACGGTAAAAGCTGGCGATACCGTCTGGAGCATCGCCAACAGCCACAACATCCCAATGAACGAACTAATGTCTGCAAATAATTTTACCAGCACCACATGGCTGACAATCGGCCAGGTCATAAAGATACCCGTACACAATATTCCGGTTAAACCCACGCCGGGCGACCGATATGGGGAATACCTGGACTGGTGGACAGAAGCCCAGTATGTAGTTCCCGTTAACAGCGTTTTTGAAGTAGTGGATTTCTATACGGGCAAGTCGTTTTTTGCCAAGCGTACAACAGGCAGCAACCATGCAGACTGTGAAACATTGACGCAGGAAGACACCCAGAAGATGAAGGATATCTGGGGTGGCACTCTAAGCTGGGACAGAAGGCCTGTCGTAATAAAAATAAACGGCAGGAAAATCGCCGCCAGTGTTGCAAGCATGCCGCACGCGGGAAACGACGCAGCTCCCGGCGGCAGTTATACGACCTGGAGAAGCGGCGGTTATGGCCCTGGGGATAACCTTGACTGGGTGAAAAACAACGGTATTGACGGAGTATTCGACATACATTTTCTGAACAGCACCAGACATGTTGACGGGCAGATCGATCCGGGACACCAGGCAAATATCAAAATAGCTGCAGGTATTAATTAGAGCGCTGATACTACCAGCCCTTCCGCAACCCCGGAAGGGCTGTTTTTTTTTTGTGGTTTTATTTCTGCGGTTTTTTTCCCTTGACATAATATCCGTAAACGAGCCATAGGCCGAATTCCTTTGCCCATTTTGCTACCTGTGCCTGTCCGGCTTCAGTATTCCAATCCTTTTCAACAGCGCGATGACATTTCTGACCCAGGCCCAGGCGGTCGTGGTGACAGAAGCGGCATTCAAGCGGCATCAATCCTGTGCCGTGCAGCTCGCAAAGCTTGTTGGAAAGGAAATTGCAGCCTTTGTCCGCATGGATGTTCAGCGCGAAACCTCCCTCACACCCCCTGAAAGCAGGTGAAAGCACTCCAAATGTCAATTCCGGGGATATTTCCAGCATCATTCGTCCGGCGTAACCGGCTTTCACCGCCCGTGCAGCCTCTTCCACGGTCCACCAGCCCGGACGGCGGCAATAACCCAGACAAATACTGCAGCCGCATGGCTCCGAAGGCGGGTACATTTTATTAATGGATTTGCTCATGGCTCCTCTCCGATTCATTAGTTCATGTTTACATGTAATATTATACATCTAATGCATCGTCAAGTAACCCCCAATTATGCTAAAAGCCCTGTAATCTTTCGATCACAGGGCTTTGGTGCCGACCAATATTTCCACGGATCAGAGCTTTGCCAGGGATTCTACACTTTTATTCTGACACCTCTTGCAAACTTTGATCTTATTTCCATCGCCAAGGATAAGCTCGTACAGCACCTTTATTCTTGTCGCTTTACAAACGGGACAGGTTCCTCTCCCATGAGACTCCAGTTTCAATAACGTTTTGCCCCTGTGCGGTTTTGAAGCCATTCAATGCATCCCTTTCTCTAATTGGTTATAACTGCCATAAATAGACTATAGCACGGGGACGTTAGGCATTTCCATATCATAAACCGTTATGTAAGGAATTTGAGCGCTGCAGCTTCTCCTGGCTGAGGATTCTTCTGATGCTCTGTTCGGAAAGATAATAAATCCGCGAGAGTTCAGAGACCTTGATACCGCCTTTATATTCCTCATAAATGTTATAATTTCTCTCCTTCAGGCTGTCCCTGGCGCCGCTTTTTTCACCCCACGCCTTCTGCCCGCCTTCCTTCCGCGGAACATAAATAAATTCTCCATCCACATATTGCTGAATTATTCTGATTACTTCTACCGGCAGCACATTTTGTGCCTTAACATATTTCATATCTCTGCTCCTCCCTCGTTTTGAACGGATGAAGCAAAGACCACATAAAAAAACTGCAGTGCAGGCAAAGCCTGCTGCAGTCTTATATGTCAAGACAGTTTAAGAAGCTGTTACACAAATAGCGCATGCTGAAAAGAGTCATGAAAAAGGCTTAACAGTAAAACAAACCTGCGGGAAGCCGCGTAAGCTACCATTAAGCCCCAGGTCATGCCGATCCAGTCAACGGCTACTTCATGAAACAGGCTCCGAGCAAAGCATCGCCAACTTTAGTCCCTGTGGTCTTTGCGCGGAGCAGAGTATTCGGTTGTACGACTTCGGTGAGTCCATACAATTACCCTTTCCAACTGCTGAAAACAGTATTTTATGTTATATGAAAACAGTAACATATGGGCTTATGTCGATTCAAGTCAGAGAAATATTATAAGTTATTTTTTAACAATCCGATACCTCGGTATAGAAACTATATCCATGCTTTTTAAAGCCTATCGACTCGTAAAACCTGTGAGCACCCTCCCTTTTCATATTACTGGAGAGCATAACCTTGTAACAGCCCTTGGCCTTACATATTCTGATGGCTTCCTCCATCATCCTTTTACCAATACCGTTACGCTGCAAATCCGAGGCAACTGCAACATCCTCGACCAAACCGGAGGGAGCGCCCATATGTCCGATATTGTCCATGACCGCCAACGCAAACGTTCCGGCGAGCTTACCATCGAGTTCAGCTACATAGATGCTGTAATCAGGGTATTTCCCCATTTTGTCGTATATCGATTCGGCCGCATTTATGTCAAGCACCTCGCAGTTATCTGTCTCAAGCTGTCCGTAGAGTGATAAGATACCTGCCAGATCAGATTTTTCAGCTTTGCGGATTACTATATCCATACTATTGCTCCATACTCCCGCTTACCGGTATTCAGTCAAGGAAATGAAAGTTCAATCGGCTTTTATGACTATCTCACAGCCCGTCGGCTTGTTGCCGTACGTATACTCCGTTAAAACCAGTTCGACTCCTGAAATATCGTCAGGCAGCGGCGGAGATACGACAAAATTATAGGAATAGTGTTCCGAAGAGCCTCCTCCGCCTGCCATACGGCAATCGTAATCCGGGCCTGCTGAAAGCTTGTAGAAATTGTGTTTCGGTGGGTCCTCCGGATTGTACAACGTTATGGAATCAATACTGAAATTGACAACACTTGCATTATTGTATTGCCTTATATAGGCCACGGAAAATATACGGTCATCTCTTTCAACAAACTTGCTTACCGGTATGAACTTTATGTAGCGATCCGGCTCGACAGGCGGTTTGAAATGCTCTTCATTGAATAATGTCCCGAAAATCGACCTCAAAAATTCCTCGCTAAAGCTGAATTTTTCAGCCCAACCCGCAATAGACTCCATGGGAGGATACCCCGGATCGTTGTCCGAGATGTCCTTGCGTCGCCTGATAAGGCTGCATATCTGCTCATCAATGGGATAGGCCCGCTCATCATAGTGCTCGGTCGGGCGATTGAAAGGCATTCTTTGCATAAAGGCATCTCCTTTTTCAACAGTTAATTTACCCAGGCATCCTGACACATTGCTGCTGTGCTTCCGCACAGGCAACCATGTACGTCACCTCGGCCTGTTTTCCCTTATCTCCAACCAGTCCAAAGGGCGCGAAACAGGTTTGAATCCTACTTTACCGTATACACCGTGCGCGTCTTTGGTTTTCAGCAGCCATTGGTAAACGTCCTTCATATCCTCGTGAGCCATCATACGCCTCACCATATTCTGTCCGATGCCCAGCTTCCTGTAATTTTCGTCTACATAGACATCACATATATAGGCAAATCTGGTCTTGTCGGAAATAGCCCTCGCGTAGGCGATCTGAGTGCCATCATTCAAAAAGGCTCCTATTACAAGAGCCGAGTTTTCGGCGCTTTTTACCACCTCGGCCCAACTGATACCCGGACTCCAGTACGATTTTGACAGCATTTCGGTAACCCGGTCAAAGTCCATGTTCTCCATGCCATCCTTTAGAATGAACTCTTCCATATGCCTCCCCCTTAATGATACTTAATAATCAATTGGCTGGATCAGGTCGCAAAAGCTGAACCTTTCATCCCTTAGCGTCCTCTCACCCACGGTAAAATCGATTTTTTTATTAAAGATCGGCCCATCAAACACAAATGAATGGAACTCTCCGTTTTCACCGCAGGGGTCTACATTTGCAGGCAAATCGGTCAGCAATCCCCTATCATAATATCTTCCCGCGAAATCCCCATTCAGGACTTTTGTATCCACACAGGTGATAATTGCCTTGAAACCGAGATCTATGAAAGTATTGGCAAGTTTTCCGGTATCTCTCCCCCACAGTGGGAAAATGGCCTCCATGCCAGACTTCTTCAAGTTTGTCTCCCTATATTCTCTTATGTCTTCCAAAAAGAGATCGCCGAAAGCCACTTTCCTGACTCCGATCCCCTTGTACCTGTTCATCATGGCTTCCATTTTATTTTCATATTCCTCATTCGAGCATTCCGGAGATATGTACACCTTTTCAAGCCCGCAGCCCAGGGACTCTGCCTGCCTCTCAAGTAAGGCCGTTCTTACTCCATGCATGCTTATTCTGTTGTATTGCTCCGTCACAGTTGTCAGCAAAGTGATATCATATTTACCCAGCCTCTTGAGTTCGTACAGAGCCATTGAGCTATCCTTGCCGCCGCTCCATCCAAGCAGTATTTTTTCAGTCATCCGTTTTTTTCTCCTATGCTTTATTAATCTTTTTCTTCATGCGCACTATTGATTCACTGTCATTGAACTGCTCGATTTTATCCAGTTCTACCCATTTTACATCCTTAGATTCCTGACTGACCGTAATTTCTTCCCTTTCATCAGCCTCAAGCAGGAATCTTATATCGTAATGGTAATGCTCGGGCTTTTCGCCCTTTGCGGGTATCCTGTGAACGTCGATATCGAAAATATTATCACTCATAAATTTTAGCGAGGTCAACCCCGATTCCTCCATCGCTTCCCTTATTGCCGCAGCTTTTACGTTTTCACCCTCTTCGGTATGACCTCCTGTCTGAAGCCATTTATTCAAAACTTTATGATGTGTGAGCAATACCTTGTTCCTGTTATAATTGACGACCCAGGCCGATCCTGTAATGTGTCCGGCCGAATTGCGATCTCCTAGAAAGAGTTCGTTATTTTCGACGAAATCGATTATCTGTTTTTTGAAAGCTATTTCGTTATCGTCAATGGGATGATAATTGCACAGCATTCTTATCATTTCCGATTTTATCATTCGTTCCACCTCACCACTCTAAAATATAAGTAAATTATATATTCATATGTAATTATTTGCAAATTCCGCTTGCTACCGATATTGGGCATAAAGTAAAGAGCTTTTGGCGGATTGCCAAAAGCTCTTCGAACACTAGCGTATCAATGGGCATGAGTATCGGATTCTATAATTTCCCAAGCCTTTGCTACAGCACCTAATGCATTCTGCAGCAACAGCTGTTCTTCAGCACAATCCTTGTCCTTCTGTATCCTCTGCTGGCAAAGCGTAATCTGCTGGTTTGCCACCTGAAGCTGCTGCCCTACCTGTTGTTTCCATATATCTGCCATCATAACACCTCCTTAAAATTTGACTCTATATAACATGCACTTTTAAGGAGATATTAAACGATAAAAAGCGAGGTAATTTTTTTCAACGCCCTACTTCATTACCACTTCCACAAACCGCTGTATAATCGTGGCAACTTCGGCGCGGGTGGCGGCTTCCCGCGGAGCGAACACTCCGCCGGTGCGCCCGTCAATGACGCCGGTAGTCTGGCAGTAGAGAGCGGCTGTTTTTGCATAGCCCGAAATGCTATTGGCGTCAGGATAATTGAGCGCGGTATCCATGTCGTCCGGCAGTACATTGAGAAAGTCCGCGAAGCGGTACAGTGCCGCTGCCATCTGTTCGCGGGTGATTAGCGTATCGGGGGCGAACTTGCCGTCGCCGACACCTTCGATGATGCTGTTCTTCGATACCCAGGCTATGTATTTACCGTAATAAGCACTGTAGTCGCAGTCGTTGAAGGCATTAGTGCTTGACGCTTTAATCTCACCATAGCTGCGCTCGTAAAGTCTCCCGATAACCGTCGCGAACATGGCGCGGGTCATTCCTGCATCGGGTGAGAAGGTATTGCCACCTGTGCCGACGAAGATCTCCCGCTCGGTCACAAAGCCGATATATCCTGCCGCCCAATGTCCGGTGATGTCCGTGAGGTTCTTGTCGTTTTGCATAACCGAAACAGTCACACCTTTAGGTGCAATATACTTGCTGTTTGCCGCAAAGCCGATGAACACCCTGTTGCCGTTGGTGCCAAGGTAATACGGCACACCCGCCGATTCATAGTAGTTTTCGCCGGTCCTGACAACCAGGGCGTAGGGCGAAAACTCCGTCGCCTCGAAAACAAGATACCACACGCCGTTCTTCTGAACATAACGTGATTTTATTTCTGTCACGACGCCACTGTCGGATTTATGTACGATGGTGAGTATCTCCTTTTTGTCGAGCAGGTTTTCCGGTATCGGCAAGGAGATGGTCACGGCATAGCCGGGCATAGGTTCCGTTTTTTGATTTGTACCCTTGATGTACAGAGAGATGTCAAACGGGTAGACCTCGTCAGTCATTCTCATACCGAAGCTTGCCTTATCCTCCGGTGTATCCATAACCTTGACTTCAATTGAGTTTGAAAAGGCATTGTCCATGTTCGCTTCAGCAGTTATTGCGCCTGGGGCGTTTTTGAATAATTCGCTGCTTGTCTCGGTTACGGTGATCGTCTTTTCCGTCGGCGTCGGCGTCGTTTCTGAGCCGCCTTCGCTGTATGACCATTTTGCATAGACTGTCATCGTGGCATTTACCGATGTCGTTGATGTAAACTCCGTACCCGTGCCGTTTTCACCTGTGAACCAGCCGTCGAAGGTATAGCTGCTTCGTGTCGGATTTGCCGGCCATGCTGCGGTTCCGATGCTCTCGCCTGCATTGACTGTTTTAGTTGCGTAAGTCGAACCATTCGAGTTGAAGGTCACAGTATAAGTTGTGACCGGCGCGGCGCTTACAGTTATATTAAAGTGCTGTGTATAATCCGTGCTTTCGGCTGTGCCGTTTATTATCTTCGCCTGGACAACGACAGCGCCCGCCGCCGTAGTGGATAGTATGTTTCCCGCAATCGACGCGCCTGTGTCTCCCGCATTGTACACGCTCCATATGATTGCCCGATTTGTCGCATTAGCAGGTGAGACAGTGCCGGTCAGCGTGAGCGGCGTACCCACGGTGGCCGTGTCCGGTACATCGCTGATACCTGTTACCGGTACAAAGCCGCACACGACATTTACCGTCATGGCTGCCTCATCTCCCGTGTCGAAAGTGAATACAAAGTCGACAGCGGCTCCTGTTGTGAGTGGAATGCCTTCAAAGAAGCTGTTATCTATTGTCAAGACATTGCCGGCTATCGTGTAATCGTCGATATCGAGCGTATGCATTACTGCGTCGGGTCTTATACTGTAAACCGCATCGGTGATCGATGTTGCGCCGTTCCATGTGATGGTCGCGGTTACATCAACGGGTTTATTCAGGTCATAATCGCGGGATGCGGGGTCGATGGTTGGCGCCAGGACGGTAAACGACAGTGGAACCTTCAGCGAAATACCGTTATCGGCCGTAATGGTCAGGATATCGGTATAGGTGTTCGTAGCCAATCCTGTAATCGGCCGGACGCTCACCGTTGCTGTTCCTGCCGCGTTGATGGCTGTAGCTGAAAGTTCCGAGCTTATTTCAAAGTAGGAGCCTCCGAGTGTCGCGGAAAGACCCGTTATCGTTCCGGAGCCGTCGTTTGTGATTGTGAACACTTGAGCCGTCTGTACGCCATAACCTGCGCCCACCGCCATGAATACCCTGCTCGTCGGGCTGACACTTGCCATGTAGGTCGGAGCGGCATTTGTCGTAACATCCAGCTTCGCACTGATTCCCGAAGCCTTATGAGTCGCTGTCTCTTTTACACGCTGGTAAATATCATAAGCTGTGTTAGCGGAAAGCCCGGAAAATTCGTTGCTGTCCTGCCACGTGCCCGTTCCGACAGCCGCGCCATCCTCAGTTATAACGTACTCATAGCCTGTGACGCTCGTCACTGTGATGCTCGTCGTCGTTTTAGACGACAGCACAGGAGTAATTCCCGTTGCGGGGCTGCTCGCCGCCTTTGTAACCGCTGCGGTTGCGACAGAGGTTTGTGTGCCAGTCTCGACGCTGCTCGTGATTTTTACCGCGATTACAGTGTCTATATCCGCCTGAACGATAGTATAAGTATTACTTGTCGTCGGGCTTCCAATATCCACACCGTCGCGCGTCCACTGATATGAAAGTGTACCTGTGTTATTCCCGTCCGCCAGCGATGCCGTCAGAGTCTGACCGAATACCGCGTCGCCTGTTATGCCTGCCGTGCCGGTGAGGGCGTTAGTACTCGTCATAACGTCGAGTACTGAGCTTGCAGCGGAAGCAAAATTTGTATCCGTTTCCTTCACCCGCTGGAAAATATCATATGCTGTGTTAGCGGAAAGGCCGGTGAATTCGTTGCTGTCCTGCCAATCAGCGTCATTTATTGCAACGCCGTCTCCCGTTATGACGTACTCATACCCTGTGACACTCGTCACTGTGATACTCATCGTCGTTTTAGACGACAGCACAGGAGTAATTCCCGTTGCGGGGCTGCTCGCCGCCTTTGTAACCGCTGCGGTTGCGACAGAGGTCTGCGTGCCTGTCTCTACGCTGCTGGATATGGTAACCGTAATAGTCTGTCCGATATCGTCCGCGGCAAGCGTATACGTCGCAGAATTCGTACCGACATTCGCAGCGCCCCGCTTCCACTGATACGAAAGTGTACCCGTATTGTTCCCATCCGCCAGCGACGCCGTCAGAGTCTGACCGAATTCGGGAGTGATATCGTCGATTGTCGCCGTGCCGGTAAGGGCGTCCGCCGTCCACTGCGCATAAAGTGTGCCACCACCTGCGGGCATCGTGTAGTTCGCGCCCGCTGCGTAATTCGTTCCCGTACCGTCCGAAGCAGTGTTCCAGCCGTCAAAGTAATGACCTGCGAGCGATAAACCGCTGCCGTCAGGCAGAGTGATCTCAGTGTTATAAAGCCGGGTCACTGACCCGGGGACAGCACCGATGCCGCCGTTGACATCATAAGAAAGCGTACAGGGCTGCAGGTACGCGCCGAAGTCAGTCGTCCACGTATCCGGTACGGAAATTCCGACGCCGTATACCTCCGCGGTACCTATAGGATATGTAAAATTAGTGTGCGTCGTGGTCGTCGGTGTCGTGCATATGTTGTTTTTCATGAATACCATAGCCGACCCGGTGATGGAAAGAGTCTCTTCTGTATCTGCAAGACCGGAGCCCAAATCGCACGTTACTCCGCCAGCATATACCGTACCGCCAGCTATCGAAACAGATCCTGTTCCTGCAGCACTTCCGCATATGCCGACACCCGCGGTACCGCCTATGGCCGTTACAGTTCCTCCTGAAATAGTAACCGTGCCTGTTCCGGCAGCGCTTCCGCTATAATCGAAGCCGCTTCCGCAGATACCGGCGCCAATGTTACCGCCTGTAGCCTTTACCGTTCCTCCTGTAATCGTGACAATGCCGGACGCACCATAACTGCAGTCGATACCCGCATAGTTGTAACCGTTGCTTTGTGCTGTTACCGTCCCTCCAGTTATCTTGACAGTGCCGCTGAGCGAGGTATTGTTTCTGCCTATCGGCGCAACTTTGTTGCTTATGGCTGTCACCGTTCCGCCTGTAATCGTGACATCGCATCCCAGCGTACCGACACCACCAATACCTATAGCTTCCGGAGCTCCCGTGGCTGTGACGGTTCCTCCCGCGATTGAAATGGAGCTGCCTTCGTTGCTGTTGCCGCCGATTCCCCCATAGGTAATATTCGCGGAGTTGACCGTTCCTCCCGATATCGTGATTACCCCGCCGTCAATTGCATGATAAAACCTATTGGTCATTCTGACACCGCCGCCTGTTGCGATAACCGTACCGCTATTGATCGTGATAGACCCGCAGGCGGCTTTATAAGCGCCTCCGATGCCCGCCCCGCCATTCTTGCCCGTAGCATTAAGCGTGCCGTCCCCCGACACCGTCAGAGTCGCACCGATCGGGCATTGCAGACCGGCGCAGCCGGTACCGCCCGTGGCGGTCAGCACGCCGTTGTTTTCAAGGCTCAGCTCCGCCGGTGCTTCCAGCGAAATGCCTGGAGCTGAGGTACCACCCGTAAGTGTGGACGTAGCCCCGCTTTCCAGTATAAGTCTGCTGCCCGCGCCTGTGAACGTCAACGGGCAGACTCCGGAAGAAGCGCTATTATTAATAACGACGTTCTGCAGTGTCAGAATTACCCCTGCCTCGCAGGTGATCCGGACACTCGTCAGGTTAACGGAGTTACCGTTCAAAATTACCGACCTTCCTGCACCGACGGTGATCACATCACCGCTGACACAGGCGGATATATCCATCGTCTCGCCGTCCGCGGGTGTATATTCCGTCGCAGACGCCGTGACCGGAAAGACGCATATCAGGAGTGTCAATATCAGGATTACCGGTAACAACCTCTTGTTATTCATTCATCTTCCCCCATAGAGATCCGCCGCTATTTACACCAAAATGGAAATAAAGGCCGGAACCGTATTTGAAATAATATGAACCGGTTGCCATAGTAATTATAATCAAAGAAAATTATACCAGATAATAGGGCATAAATTACCAAACGGAAGGTCAAATTTTGACAACATTTTACATAATATGACATAATCTCTGGACATATTCAGCCATGACGAAGCCATTAAACCCAGGCCACCGAAGAAGCATATCAATATAACAAGCAATCGCCAGAACTGTTTTCGGCTTATTTAGGACTCAGTACTTATTTAGGACTTATTTATTGGAAACTTATAGATTGAAAAATTGAAACCAAGAGCTTGTTATGATAAACTGAAAACATAAATTCTCATGACAAAAAATTCAGGCAGGTATTTCTATGCCAATAAAACATGCTATTATCAGCGCATCTATTTTCTTAATACTAATTATTTTTGTTCTCACATCGTTGGCGATGCTCACTAGCCGCGTCGAGCAGGAAGTGCCCGATACCTCTCCCGGATACGCTGAATTATTGGATTTTGATTTCAGTACAAAGCTCGCCAGCATACCTAATACCGGTTTCCTTTATTACAGGGAAGCATTTTATACGCCTGAAGATTTTGTGCTCGGTGACGTCAAAACCAAACCGGTTATCCTAAACGAAGGCAGGGTTGATCCTGGACGCTACGGCACATATCGTATAATAGCCGAACTGCCTGCCAATGGAGAGACTTACGGCCTCAGTTCATACAGCGCCATGTATTCGCAGCGTCTGTTCATTGACGGGAAAGAATATCCGTCCGTGGGTATTCCAGGCGAAACGGAGGAGACGTCCGAACCCATGACAAAGCATTATACCGTCTATTTTACGCCCAAAGCGACGGGGGTTGAAATAATCATTCAGTTTGCCAATTTCAATCATTACGATTACGGCGGGATTGTCCCGCTGTATTTGGGTACGCAGCAGATGATTAGCGGGCGGGATGCGGCAGCGCAGCAGCGTGTCCACATCCTGGCCGGCTGTACCTTGACAGCTTTCCTGTTTTTTATCGGCATGTTCCTGTTCTTTCACAGACGGTATGCTTTCCTGTGGTTTGCACTGGCCAGCCTTTCCATCGGCATCCGTATGCTGATTGTTGAAGAGAAGGCCATTATGCTTTTATTCCCCAGCCTTCCCTGGAGGTTCTCTATTGGCCTTGAATATCTGGTACTGATCGCTCTGATACTATCGTTTCTGTTTTATATCAACAGCGTTTTTTCAAACGCTCTGCACCCAAATGTATTACGAGGTTACGAAATATTGTGCGTGCTGTATACGGTCATTGTGCTGCTGACTCCACCGATTATATATACTCGGTTCGTACTCTGGTTTCAGCTTTGTTCAGCTTTAGTCGGTATATATGTGTTGACCGCACTCGTATATAATGTCGTCCGAAAAAATGACAACCGGCATATGGAGCACCTCCTGATACTTTCAGGCTCGCTTATTTTTATCGTAATGTCGATCCTGGATATTCAGATACATCGTTCCGGAGGTTACAGCATTCCACTCGGACTATCCGAGACTGGCATGATGATTATGATTTTTATAAATATGATAGCCCTCATCCTTCAATTTTCACGTACCGAAACCGAACTTGACAAGGCGCGACGCAATGAGCAGGAAGCACAGCAGACTAATTTACTTCTGGATAGGATGAGCCGGTTAAAATCAGAATTTATGGCAAATATCTCTCATGAAATGCGCACCCCGCTGACAATTATGTCAAGCTATGCAGGTCTGACTTCTCTGGAGATCCGGCATGATGCGGTCAACGAGAAAACACTTGACAACCTGGCAGTCATCAAGCGTGAGGCTGTCAGACTGGCGGATCTGGTGGAGCAGCTGAAAGAAGTCTCGCTGGAAAAGGAACGTGGGCTTACGCTTACGGATATTGAGGCAGTCTCACTGTTGAATCGGGCAGCGAATTTCTGCCGCCCGATCTGTCAGAAAAAGAAGAATAACCTTATTGTCAATTCAGATCCCGGAGGGATCTACCTCTGCGTAAATCCAGAGAGTATATTCCAAACACTTATTAACCTTATTATAAACGCCAACCGCCATACAAAGGAAGGTAACATTCGTCTGACTGTTCATGCTGGGGCTGCAAACGACGGATTCGCAACAGTCTCGGTTTCCGACAGTGGCGAAGGTATCGATCCCGAACGGTTATCAGGACTGTTTCAACGGGGCATCAGCGGGGATGGCAGCTCCGGTCTTGGCCTTCCCATCTGTAAAGAGATCGTCGAGGAGCACGGCGGCAGGATTTGGATTGAAAGCGAAAAAGGGAAAGGGACAGCCGTCCGCTTTACCCTCCCCTTAAGTAAAGGAGCAGAACAGCAAGATGAGAAAAGCAACCATATTGATTGTTGAAGACGATCACGACATATTAAACGCCAACCGCGCGGCGCTGGAACTGGAAGGCTACCATGTTCTTGCGGCGGACACGCTGTCGAAGGGCAGGTCTGTCGTAGGCGAGCTTTCGCCCGATCTGATTATACTTGATATCCTCCTTCCCGACGGTAATGGCCTGAGCTACTGCGAAGAACTGCGGGGAAAAAGTGACATCCGGATCCTATTTCTCAGCGCTCTGAATACGAGGGAAGATGTACTCTCCGGGTTGCGGGCCGGAGGCGACGATTACATATCCAAGCCGTATGACATGGACGAATTACTCTTAAGAGTAGAGGCGCTTTTGCGCCGTGGCAAGTTTATCGGGCAAGAGGAACCTCCTCTGCGTCTTGGTGGATTGGAATTGGATTTCGTCTCTCACCGGGCGCTGCTTTACGGCCGGGACATTCTGCTCAAGCCGAAAGAATTTGCATTGTTGGCCGTCCTCGCGCACGAGCCCGGCAGAACGCTTAATGTGGCGGAGTTGTATAAAAAGGTTTGGGGTCTGGACATGGTCGGCGACGCACGTACCGTAAAGGAGCATATATCCCGTATCCGGAGCAGACTTGGTAAAGAGTGTGAGTTTTTGATTGTTTCGGAACGTGGAAAGGGCTACCGCCTGCAAGCTTCGCAACCCTGCCTGCCATAGAGTGTGTAAAAAAGAGCCCTTCGTTTTGTGAAAGACCCCTTTGAGCCTCACTTCGTATTGAAATTATCGTAGCTTTTATGGCTCAATAAATTCCTTTAGTCTACATATTGTTCTTTCCATACCCATAACTTGAATTATTTCATATAAATCCGGTGTATTCGCCTTGCCGGTTAATGCAATTCTGATTACCATTGCTATATCGCCAACATTGCCTCTATAGTTCTCCGGATTCTTCCTATACGATTTCATATCTTCAGCAAATCCGAGTTTCCCAGCCATTTCTTTCATTTTATTAAACCATGTCTCCTTATCTTCAAAATAATCGAATACGCTTAAGTATTCAGTTACAATCGTCTTTGCATCGGCTATGGATATTTGCATTGGTAGATCACTTTTAATAGAAGTCGCGCTAAATAGCTCATCAAAAAAATATGAGAAAGCTGGTTTAAAATCTGACCACGTTGTAATATCCTTACGGGGCTTGGTCCCGCTACGGCCAATACTGAGAATACGCAATACATAGTCTTTCTGCGTTTCCAACAGGAAAGACAATTCAGCATCATACTTAGCTGCCCAGCCACACAGCTGATCATATGCCTGAACGGCATCAAGTCTGCTTATGGTATCCTTACTTACGTCATTGAGCTTATTCATATCAAGTAATGCACCACTTACGCTCATTTTCTCAATTCTGATATGAAAGTTTGTATAAGGCTCTATAGGATTTTTGGTCCTCCACTCTTCAAAGTCGGAGTTGACCAAGCTCATAAAGTACTCAATAACAGCCAGCCCAGGATAACCCCTTTTTCTGTAATATTCTGCAATTCCATCGAGATCCTTCCGCTTGCTGAACTTACGTTTTGAAGCTCCATCCAATTTCATGACAGGTGATATGTGACCATAATATAGTTTGTCAAAACCAAGTACATCAAGCAATTGAAGATGAACAGGTACTGAAGAAAGCCATTCATCAGCCCTCAAGACATGAGTTGTACCCATCAGCCGGTCATCTACGGCATGCGCAAAGTGGTATGTTGGCAATCCGTCGGATTTCAATATGATAATGTCCTGGTTGTTTTCCGGCATCTCGATATATCCTTTTATCAGGTCGGTGAACTTGATTCGATTCTTTGCTGAACCTGGTGATTTCAGCCTGATTACATATGGCTTTCCATTATCAATTTCAATTTTCACCTGCTCATAAGTTAAGCTTCTATGTTTTGCCCATTCTCCATAGTATCCTGTCGTAACGCCATGCTCTTTCTGACTATTCCTAATTCCGGCAAGTTCCTCAGAACTGCAAAAACAAGGGTATGCAAGTCCTCTTTCAATCAGATCCTTTACAAATACCTTATATATGTCAGATCTATCGCTTTGCTTATACGGACCGTAATTTCCAGTTTCATCACCAGAGATTGTGGGTCCTTCGTCAAAATTTACACCAAAGTAATTTAATGAGCTTATAATGTCAAAGATACTATCCTTCAATTCTCTCTTTTTGTCAGTATCTTCAATGCGTAGAAAGCAGACACCTCCACTCTGATGCGCAAGTCTCTCAAAAACCAACGCTGCATATAATCCGCCAACATGTAGCATTCCAGTAGGACTTGGCGCAAATCTTGTCACCATGGCAAGTTCATTTAACCCTCTCTGGGGATACCTGGCAAATACATCACTTGGAGTTAAGTTAACATCCGGAAGAAGTAGGTCCGCCAATGATTTGTTTTCTGTCATAATATCATTCCTTTCCTTAAAAACACAAAAGCCTCTCATCCTTATAAGGACGAAAGGCTCTACTTCCGCGGTACCACCTAATTTGGTAAAACTACCCTGCTTAAAAGCATCAATTAATTAAATGAATGCTCTCTTCAATAACGTGAAGAATCCGTCAGGCTTACTCCAGCTTTCAGCCCACTGCTCCAAAGCTTCCTTCGGCAATCATGAATACCTGATTCACACCTGCTCAGGCTCTCTTTGACTCATTGATTTGCGTACTCTTCCTCTTCATTGCATTTACAGTATTTAGAAATATAAGAATTATAATAATTTACATTTTATCCTTTGTCAAGGCATAAGAATATGACTCGATTGAAACAATAAAACGAAACTTCGATTGACATATTATTGAGAAAGAAATAGAATGTAGTAAATTTAACTTAACATTGCAAATACGATGACTGGGAGAAGTACCGATTTATCATTATTTCAGCGAATCAGGGATTGGTGTAAGCCTGAGAATAATCCATCGGGAATAGAGCCCGCGAGTATTCTCCAGAAATAGCAGTATGGAGAACGTATGCCTGCGATAAAGGTTTTAAGAGGCCCTCGTACGGAATAACACGACGATCAGGCAACTAGAGTGGTACCGCGGAATACTCCGTCTCTTTTTAGAGACCGGAGTTTTTTTATTGGAAGGAGCGAAGCAAAATGAGCATGAAAGAAGAATTGGCAGTAATCATTTCCAATTCAGTTCACCTGGGTATGGCAGAAGTTTTAAATATGATTGAAATACCTCCAAATCCGGAATTGGGCGATTATGCCTTTCCCTGCTTTCAATTGGCCAAATCTCTTAGGAAGGCACCTGACTCAATTGCTTCTGACTTGGTCTCCAGAATGGAAGGCAGCCCAATCATTGAAAAGGTTGAAGCATTGGGAGGTTATCTGAACTTTTTTATGAGCAGAAAATGCTATGCCGAATCCGTTTTAAAGGAAATAGACAGTAATGAAAATTACGGTTCATCTGATATGGGGTTGGGCAAAACTATACTTGTAGAATTTTCTTCACCCAATATTGCCAAACCATTTCATATAGGACATTTATGCTCAACAGTTATCGGGAATTCGTTGGAAAAAATATACCGTCATCTGGGGTATCATACAGTGAAAATCAATCATTTGGGCGATTGGGGAACTCAATTCGGAAAGTTGATTTCCGCGTTCACCAGATGGGGTGACGAAGACCGCTTGAAAACAGAACCAATCAGAGAACTTCTTCGGATTTATATACGTTTTCACGAAGAGTCGGAAAAAGATCGGGACTTGGAAAACGAGGCCCGAAATTACTTTAAGCGGCTTGAAGAAAATGATCCGTTCACAGTCGGATTATGGAAGCGTTTCACAGAGTTGAGCATGATTGAGTTTAACAAGATTTATGATATGCTTGGCATAACTTTTGACTCTTTCAATGGGGAAAGCTTCTATAGTGACAAGATGGAAGAAGTGGTGGCTATTCTTGATCGGAAAGGCCTTTTAAAAGAAAGCGAGGAGGCGAAGGTAGTCGACCTTGAAGAATATAATATGCCTGCATGTTTGATTCTCAAATCGGATGGAGCATCAATCTATTCTACCAGGGATTTGGCCGCAGCAATTTACCGCAATAGGACCTATGATTTTGATAAGTGCATTTATGTGGTGGGAACACCTCAAACGCTGCATTTCCAGCAGGTCTTCAGGGTATTGCAGATGGCGGGGTTTGAATGGTATCGGAATTGTATTCATGTCGGCTTCGGCCATGTCCGGTTTGCCGATAGGAAAATGGCAACAAGAACCGGCGATGTTGTATTTCTGGAAGATGTCCTGAAGGAATCGGTAATCAAAAGCATGGCAAAAATCGAGGAAAACAATCCGTATCTGGCTGAGAAAGAGGAAGTCGCAAAGAAAGTCGGCGTCGGCGCAATCGTGTATGCATTCCTTAAGAATAGCCGTGAACGGGATATTGTTTTTTCTTGGGACGAAATTCTAAATTTCGACGGCGATACTGCTCCATATATCCAGTACACATATGCACGTGGAAAAAGCATATTACGGAAAGCTGGTGAAGTGAATTTTACAATTGATTATAGTTTACTTGGAAGCAATGAAGAATATTCGCTCGTAAAGCTTCTGGAGGGGTTCAAAGCTGCGGTTAGGGAAGCCGCTCAGAAAAATGAGCCCTGCATTATTTCGAGGCATATTGCCGAACTATCACGGGCGTACAACAAATTCTACAATATGCATCCTGTCTTGAGGGCAGATGATAATATAAAATGTGCTCGCCTATCCTTGACGGAAGCTGTTTGTAAAACGCTAAAAATTGGTCTGTATTTACTTGGTATTGAAGTATGCGAAGAAATGTAATTGCTCGACCTGACCACTTTTTGCTTTTACCATAACTCAATCCTCCGAATAATAAATTATTCATGAGCGAGAAATCAAGGTGCCTGGTCCAGGGCAGCAAAAAGCCTTGCAATCCAGTGACTGCAAGGCTTTGGTGAGCCATCGGAGATTCGAACTCCGGACACCTTGATTAAAAGTCAAGTGCTCTGCCAACTGAGCTAATGGCCCGTAAAAATGGCTGGGATGGCTGGACTCGAACCAGCGAGATGCAGGAGTCAAAGTCCTGTGCCTTACCGGCTTGGCTACATCCCAATAAATTTAACGCAAAGTCAATTATAAAGGCCATTCTGCAATTTGTCAAGCTGAAATGAGGACCAGGAGGAGAGAATTATCTTACTGCACATACTTCGAAATCCGCTCCGTTCCTCAAAAACAAAGGCATGGTTTCGATGGGCGCCTCGCTCTCTATCCACTGTCCGCCGCTGTAAAGCCTGTCGTCGATGGTATTATTCCAGTCGGCTCCCTCCGGCAGATATACCTTACGGCTCCTTGCCCCTTCGTACAATACGGGAGCCACCAGGATATCAGGCCCGAACATGTACTGATCGTCTATTTCCCATGCTTTGGAGTCCCCCGGAAAATCATAGAATAACGGCCGCATGGGAGGAGTCCCCTTTTCATGGGCAGCCTTCATTAACTCCGCGATATATGGGCGTAAGCGTTCACGCATGAGCATATATTTTTTAAATATTTCATAGGCCTCTTCACCGTAACTCCAAACCTCGTTGGCCGCGCCGCTGCCAAATTTGCCGCCTCCCTCGGTACCCAGGGGCGCGGAATGCGGTTCGCGGTCCCCATGCAGCCTGAATACCGGACAGAAGGCCCCGTACTGGAACCAGCGGATCAGACATTCGCGGAAATGCGGATCATTTATGTCGCCGCTGTGGAAACCTCCGATATCGGTCGTCCACCACGGAATACCCGCAAGTCCCATGTTAAGCCCTGCCCTTAACTGGCTGCGCATCGATCTGAAGCTCGAATGAATGTCGCCCGACCATACAAGGGCGCCGTATTTCTGGCTGCCGGCCCACGCGCAGCGTATCAGGTTGATTATGTTTTCCTGCCCGGCCGCCTGCATTCCGTCGAAGAAGGTTTTTGCGAACATAACGGGATAAACATTGCCGACCTGGAGCGCCGGACCCGCATGGTAACGGTAGTTGTCGAACTGGTACTGGCCATACTCCGGTTCAGCTTCGTCGAGCCAGAATATTTTAATACCATTTTCATAATAATTTTTCTTGATTATATTCCAGAGGTAATCACGTGCTCCCGGGTTAGTCGCATCGTAAAACATCGTATTGCCCATCCAGTCCATAACTATGGAATTACCCCTGTCAAAACGCACTAGATAGCCCTTGCGCGCCATTTCCTCAAAATTCTCCGAAGTTTTGTCCACGGTCGGCCATATGGAGACCATCAATTCTATGCCCATTTCCCTGAGCTCGCGCACCATCCCCTCGGGATCCGGCCAGTAGGCGGGATCGAACTTCCACTCGCCCTGTTTGGTCCAGTGGAAAAAGTCTATAACAATTACCGAAATAGGCAACCCCCTGCGCTTATACTCGCGGGCTACCTCCAGAAGCTCCTCCTGCGTCTGGTAGCGGAGCTTGCATTGCCAGAAGCCCATACCGTAATCCGGCATCATGGGAACGGTACCGGTTACGCTGGCATACGCCTCTTCTATCTCCGCAGGCGTGTCGCCTGCTGTTATCCAATAGTCAAGCTGTTTTGACGATTCAGAATACCATTCGGTAACGTTCTTTCCAAAAATAACTCTGCCGATCGAAGGGTTGTTCCATAGAAAGCCGTAGCCCAGGCTCGATATCAGGAAAGGTACGCTGGCCTGAGAATTCCTGTGCGCGAGCTCGAGAGTGCAGCCCTTGAGGTCGAGATAAGGCTGCTGATACTGCCCCATCCCGAAGAGCTTTTCCCCCTCGTCGGGCTCGAATCTTGCCGTCAGCCTATAATCATATGTTCCCTGTATCGGTACATATTCGCGCGCGTCTATGCACAGTGCGCTGACAAATTCCTTCAGGTTGCTGCGGCTGCGTACATATTCCTCGAGGAGCAACCTCCCCTGCTTGTTGTAATACGAGATCTTGCCCGCTGAGGATACCCTAGCTGTGATTTTGCCGTTGGTAACCGAGGCTTCGGTGCCGTCACCGCCGATCACGATACTGGTGTCGCCTGCTTCGTTTGCTCTGCCGCCTTTGGCCTCCGGAAGAAGAGCCCAGTCCGCATTGATTAAGGCAGTCTGTTTGGTTGCGCGTACCCTGAGACTGTCCCTTCCCCAGGGCTCAATATGAAGAAGCTCGTAATCACGCTCGTATATAAGGCTTTTACCTTCGGTTCTGAATACACTGTCCATATCCAAACGCTCCTTGTCTGTTATCTGAAGCTTTTCTGAAGCCGCATTCGGCAGGTCGGTACAAATTGATGCAAAACTCCAATAAGCTGAATAGCCTGTTTATGCCGTTACCTTTGCAAGTTATGCTATTAATTCTAGAACATTTGCGATATTCCGTAAATCCAATGATTTTGACCAGAGTTTCAGTATTTTGATTTCAGGTTTTATAGAGCCACTTGAGAGCAGCTCTTCCTTAATACCTGCTCTTATTCGAATATTTGTACACCTCTCCGTTGAAAAACGTATCATATACTCCCTCGGCTTCACCCATAACTTCATCGTGCTGCTCATATCCCTTATGATCTGTCCCTGTTTTGTTGCCTTCAATAACGTTGTACCATACGCCTCCTCCGACTCCACCGCCAAGAGAAAATATGCCACCGTTGGGAATTATGGTTTTTCCATCGGCGCCAAGACCGATGGAATTCTCAAGAATAACATTATAGCAGGCCCCTCCGTCCCATATATTGATTCCACCTCTTCCGTTGCCACACGTTACATTGTTGCGGATGATATTGCCATAAGCCCCCATTTCGCAGCTTATCCCGTGCGATATGTGGTTTCCGATCGCTTTTATTCCGGTAATGTCGGTACCGACATAGTTTCCCTCGATCAGATTCCCGTAAGTGATCCCCATTAGCGAAATTCCGAGGCCATCGTTGTCGCCTACCAGGTTCCCATACCCTGGCCTGCTGATACCTACTGTATTCCGCAAGGCTCCACGCAAATCCAGTCCGCCGGTGTTCCCCGCCGGGGTGACCCCATCCGAATCAATCCCTACATTATTCCCGACAATGATGCAATCATTACCATTTACCCATACATTGCCGCTTTTAATAAAGACATTGCCTTCGCCGTTGGGGGCCGAACCTTTCAGCCTGCTTCCGCCTACGATATTGCTATCGCCATCAACCTGGATTGCATAGTTTTTAAAATTCTGAATTTTCAAACCCCTGATAATATTGCCGTTGGTATTTATAAAGAGTCCCCCGGCTTCTGCCGGCGCCTTGGAGCCATCAAGAATTACACCCGCGTTGGAAGCATCCAGCAATACACCCCCTGAGTTGAATTCCAGTGTACTACGGCAGTAAATCACTGCGGGCTTCGACGGCTTGAAAGCTGTCGTGTCAAATATAATTCTTCCGCCCTGTTGAATGTTTTCCAAACACCAACGCAAGCTTCCCGGCCCGCTGTCATTTGTATTGGCAACGGTAAGGGTCTTCGGAAAGGTGGTTTTGATATTGTTGAGAACTGCCAGTGCCTTGTCGGTGTTCAGTACATATCTTTCTACCGGAAGTCCCTGAAACAGAGATGTATTGAAGCTGCACGAAGCAGCGCCCGATGTAATAGAACCAGCCTGTACAGAGGACGGTTGAATCATTTGGTCGGTAAGACCGACAATGCACATACCTCCAATGTTGTCCGATATATAAGCCCGGTCGCCATCCACTGTTATACTATTCGGAACACCAATCGTATCCAGGACTGCACCAGTTTTAACGCCGGATTCACTTGATATGTCTGCTGCAAGCACGCCGTTAATTCCATTAGGAAGCAATGCATACGTTCCATACAGCGCCATCTGGTAACTGAACTGGGTAGAGTTAGTGTTTCCGAGTAGTCCGACCCGCTTTGGGTTTTGGATGTCCGAGATGTCCAGAATCTCAAGGCGGCTCTGGCCAGAGCCTTTGACATATGCCCGGTTTCCGAAGAACTGGACATTAGTATAAAAAGGATCGTAATCTCCATTTTTAACACTATAAGTATTTAGAATGCGGTAGGACTGGGGATTGGAAACATCGACGATTTTCACGCCATCAAACTCCATGGGGATATAGGCAATCCCGTTTTGTACGGCAATATCCGATGTACAGCTAACTCTACCGTCAATCATAAGTTTGTGTTCCTTCAAAGGTTCAGGATTGGACGGATTGGCCAGAGAATAAACCTTGTAGCCCCATTCATCGGCAACATACATTTTTCCCGAATCAATGTCCACACCTCTGGCTGGTGCTCCACTTTTGTACAAAGAAGTATGAATCAAAATCGGATGCTTTGGATCCTTGATATCTACAGTATAAAGACGGTTATTGGTTAATAAATAAGCATAATTGCCATTTAAACGGATCAACGTAACGGCCACTGAAAAATCGAGGTGCGCCACCTGCCGCGGATTGGCAGGATCGTGTATGTCCACCACTGAAAGACCGGATTTACCGGAAATCGTATAGGCATATCCATCCTTGACTGCCGTTCCGATGACCTGCATCGGGAATGCCTGCAACTCGATGCCAAACTTACTTTTTAAAAGGGTCTGGCCCGTTTTGGCATCCGGGATGTCGCAAATGACTCTGGAAAGCATGGCAAGGACATTTGCCCGCTGTACTCCATTGGAGTCTTCCATTCTGCTGGTAGAGTTCTGTAAACCAATGTTTTCAGCTTCTTTCAGACAATTATCCGGCCATTTGCCGGATATTGGCGCTCTACCTACCAGCTTGAGCAGGCAGGAAGCCACTTCAGCATAGGACAAGCTTCCCTCCGGATCGAAGTGTGAGCGATCTTTCGGGCTGATATAGCCAAGTTTGGCGATGGTTTCTATGGAAGCGCGAGCCTTGTATGTAGTAGGAACATCAAGGAAAACTGCTTTTTTCTCCGGCTTGACACTCAGTTTTAAAACCTTGTAAAGGAGATCCGAAAGCTCCGCACGTGTCATGGACCTATCAGGCTCGATCGCCTTTTCATTTAAAAAGCCGAGTACACACAAGCGGGAAATTTCATCGGCATTGTCCCAATATCTCAGCTCCGTCGGCATTATAGCCGGTATCGGGATAGTATGTGAATAGAAACCCTTTAACTTGAAAATAGAAGTATTTGCATCAAAACAGAATACGCCGTTTACACGGTCTACTCCAAAAACCATTCCATTTCCTGATACTACCCGCAGCATATGGGTATCTGCAGGTACAAAGCTGGAAACGTCCCTGGGTGCGGACAAGCTTGTGACATCGAACATCCTTAACCCCATATATGCGTCCGCTACATACAGATGGTTCCCATTCAGTGCCAGCCCATGGGCACGGCCTGCCGTAGGAATGTTTTTAATAAGAACGGGCATATCGGGCTTGTCAACTTTTACGATGGCTACCCCTTTCCAGTCGTCCGCAACAAAGACGTATTCACCGGATGCTTTCACGTTCCGGGCAATTCCAGGCGTATCACAGGACGCCACTTCCCTGGGAACGCCGCCGTTAGAGATATCTGCCAGCAACAGACCATCGTCCGCCGCTGCGATATATGCATAATTTCCACTGATGACGACATCAAAAGCATACTTGTTTTTATAAACCTGCCCCAGGGCGACGGGAGCCGCCGGGTTTTTTACGTCTATGATCTGCAAGCCTTCCTTCCCGTTTGCCAGATACGCGATGGAACCTTTAACCTCCAGTGCCTCTGCATAACCGGAGGAGGTGTAGATGCCCTTTTTCAAGGGCTTTAAAGGATCGCTGATATCCACAATATACAACCCGGCATCACCGGCCGCGGCATAAAGCGTTTTACCCTCTACTTCCAGATCGGTGATAAAGGAAGGCAATTTAAGTTGGAAGCCTTTTTGCAGCAACCGTCCTTCTGTGTTTTCAAGAACGATGATGGATGTACCCTTTCCCACATATACATAATTCCCGTTGACGGCAACCGCATTTGTAGGTCCTCCCACACTTCCCAGAATCTTAAAGTCGGCAGCATCCGCCTGAGAATCCGAATTTGCGTACGAAGTGAATTGAACCAGTATCAATAGACTTATTAAGAGAGAAAATACTGTTCGAATTTTTTTCATAAGAAATTACTCCTCTATCGCCATCATTTTCTTCTACAATAATGTTCTATAATCTATTAACAATCCCCTTCATATTTTTCTGAATATTAGCAATTATTTGCCATATTTCCATTTTGCGGCGACATAAGCAATCATCTGCTTGATGGTAACGCTATTTGTCTCCCGGCGGAATATTGGTTTATTGCTACAAGAAAAATGCAGCCCCGCTTTGGAGACTGCATCCTTATAAAGGTCGTTGCCCATGCCTGTGCTTTTACCAGAAAATGAAAGTAAAAAATGAAAAGCAAAAAACGGAAGGTAATTATAACCTTCCGTTTCACTGGGGTGAGTTATGGGAGTCGAACCCACGACCTCCAGGGCCACAACCTGGCACTCTAACCAACTGAGCTAAACCCACCGCAAATACGTTGTCTTTCAGAGACATATGCTATTTTAAGGTACGGAGCAGGTTTTGTCAAGTGTAAAATACTCCTGCGTCATTCCGTCGCCGGTATTTATGGGATGATATTGCCCGCCGCCTTGTAGATATCGTACCATTCAGGCCTTGTAAGGCTGATATCCGAAGCTTTGCAGATATCCTTCAAACGGCCGGCATTGGTCGTACCGACTATCGGCTGGATCCTTGCGGGATGCCTCAATATCCAGGCTATTGCTATGGCCGTATTTTTCACTCCCCTGGCTTGGGCCAGCTCATCGATCTTCTTATTCAATTCCGGGAACTTATCGTTGTCCAGGAATACACCCTCAAAGAAACCGTACTGGAACGGCGACCAGGCTTGTATCGTAATATCCTTGAGCCGGCAGTAATCCAGTACGCTTCCGTCACGGTCAATGGATTCGCCGATATTCATATTGAGATGAAGGCCCTGATCGATCAGCCTGGTTTCGGTAATACTGAACTGTAGCTGATTTATGATTAGCTTTTGCTTCACATATTTTTGAAGCAACTCGATCTGCATCGGGTTTTGATTGCTGACTCCGAAATGTCTAACCTTTCCGCTTTCATGCAGCCTGGTGAAGGCTTCCGCAACCTCCTCCGGTTCAACGAGAGCATCCGGCCTGTGAAGCAGCAATACGTCAATATAGTCTGTTTTCAGCCTCTTCAGGCTGCCATCCACAGCTTCCAGTATATGCTCCTTCGAAAAGTCGAAATAACCCGACCTTATGCCGCATTTTGTCTGAATGATCAGCTTCTCTCTCAGCGAGGAGGTCATATCGACCGCGTCAGAAAATACTTCCTCCGATTTTCCGCCTCCATATATGTCGGCATGATCAAAGAAATCGATACCCTCTTCCAGGGCCGTATTAATCAAATTATTCGCTTCTTTTTTAGAAAGCCCGGAAATCCTCATGCATCCGAGTGATATCTCGGATACGCTGAGTTCGCCGGCTATGTTTATTTTTTTCATCTGGGTTTCCCTTCGTAATAAATACTTGTCCTTACTCCAATTATAGCTTGTCTTCAAAGGATCAATTATATAAGCTCTAACATTTTATTGACCGAGTTCATTAAGCCACATTTCTGATGTTGCATCGCTCGGCATGCGCCAGTCGCCGCGCGGAGACAGGCTTATGGAACCGACCTTCGGACCATCCGGCAGGCACGAGCGCTTGAACTGCTGCGCGAAGAACCTTCTGTAGAAAGCCCTTAGCCAATGTTTTATGGTATCGGCGTCGTAGATCCCATTAAACGCCTTACGGGCAAGAAATTCTATCTTCTTCGGCGGCGCGCCGTACCTGAGCATATGGTAAAGGAAGAAATCATGCAATTCGTAAGGCCCGACTATGTCTTCCGTCTTCTGCATTATCCCGCCGTTTTCATCGGGCGGCAGCAATTCCGGCGTTATAGGCGTTGCAAGTATTCGTTGCAGAACATCCGCGGACGCCTTCTCGGTCACATTGTCGGCAGCCCATTGCACCAGATATTTTACAAGTGTCTTAGGAATACTGCAGTTCACCGAATACATGGACATGTGATCACCGTTGTAGGTGCACCAGCCCAGTGCGAGTTCTGACAGATCTCCCGTTCCGATCACCAGACCGCCCTGCTTGTTTGCGATATCCATAAGAATCTGTGTGCGCTCCCGGGCCTGCACGTTTTCATATGTGACGTCATGGACCGACGGATCGTGTCCGATGTCTGAGAAATGCTGCAGGCAGGCCTGCTTGATATCTATTTCCCTGAAATCCGCACCGAAGGATCGGATAAGCTGAACAGCATTCTCATATGTGATATCTGTCGTGCCGAAGCCCGGCATTGTGACCGCCGTAATATTTTTCGCAGGAATTTCAAGCATCTCGAATGTTTTCGCGGCAACAATAAGAGCAAGCGTGGAATCCAGGCCGCCCGATATTCCGAGTACGACATTTTTAAAGCCGGTATGAACAAGCCTCCTGGCAAGGCCTGTCGTCTGAATGGCAAATATCTCGCGGCAGCGGATGTCTCTGGCCGATTTGTCCGAAGGGACGAACGGGTGCGGGTCTACCTGCCTGGTAAAGACCGCTTTATCAAAATCGAGGTCTTTGAGTATGAAGTTTAGCTTTCTGAAATCCTTCGCAGGCAATCCTTCCATAAAGCTCGTGTTCTTGATCCTGTCATTCATGAGCCTCTGCACGTCTATTTCGCTTACGGTCATATGGGCTTTTCGAAGGAAACGCTCGGATTCGTTCAATATTCCGCTGTTCTCGGCAATAAGAGCATGTCCTCCATACACGACATCGGTCGTGGATTCGTCGACTCCGGACGAAACATAGACGTAACCGGCCACGCATTTTCCCGACTGCTGCTTCACGAGTTCATGCCTGTATTCGGACTTTCCGATAATTTCATTGCTCGCTGAAAGGTTGAACAATATTGTCGCCCCGGCAATAGCCTGATAGGAGCTTGGAGGTATCGGCACCCACAGATCCTCGCATATCTCTACTCCAAAGCACACGGGGTCCGGCCCGACCGATTCAAAAAGAAGATCTGTCCCGAAAGGCACGTCCAAACCGAATATATTGATGAAAGGCTTCAAGGCCCTTGCTCCCGAGGCAAACCAGCGCTCCTCGTAGAACTCCTTGTAGCCCGGAATATAAGTCTTTGGAACTACGCCCAGTATGACTCCGCTATGAATTACGACAGCACAGTTGAAAAGTTGGTTTTCCGACATTAGCGGCATGCCGACTATCGATAATATATTCAGCTCCCGCGTTTCTTCAACTATACTTGCGAGCCCTGTAACCGCCCGTTTAATCAGCAGTTGCTGCTGGAAGAGGTCGCTGCAGGTATATGCCGTAATTGCCAATTCAGGAAAAACAACTATCTGGACTCCAGCCTTATCGGCCTCTGCTATCATTTTAACTATATTTGCCGCATTATAGCCGCAATCCGCTATTTTGAGCTCCGGCACTGCCGCAGCCACTTTAACAAATCCATGATCCATATCTTCACCTGTATCCAGAATTATGACATCGGTTCGGCAGCATTGCCGCCGTTAACTTATTATACCATATGATAACATACGCACGCCATTTTATTAAAAGCTCAGTCTGTCATTTATAACGCAAGTTTAACCTGTTTTTTAAACCGGCATAACATATCGTTTGTATCATGAAATCAAAAATAAAGAATGGAGTGATAGTAATGCATGAACGATTCATAAGGTGGCTCAAATTTTCAATTTCTATGGTTGTCCTGGTTAGTCTTGCAACAGGCACTGCAACTTTTGCAGTCAATGCGGCTCAGCCGACCTCCGGCAAATACGTGGCGGGAGATTTCCACACCCATACATATCTCACGGACGGAAACAAAACTGAAGCCGAGGTTGTAAAAAACGCTTTTGAAAAATTCGGGCTGGATTGGATGGCCAACTCGGAGCATGGCGGCACTTCGGCAAAGGATCCCTCGGGAAATGCATTTGCAGGCTCGGGTGGGCAGTTTCTCGATGCAAACGGAAAGAAGCTGGATTATACGCTCTGGAGATGGATCACACTGCGTGATTATTCCTATCCCATCGTGACAAGCCTTCAGAAGCAGTACCCGAAAAATGTACTAATACAGGGGTTCGAATGGAATGTCCCCACACATGAGCATGCCAGTGTCGCAATAGTAAGCGATAGCTCAAACGCGGTAAGTGATTTCGAGTACATGTTCGATCAGAACGATCTTGATACCAGCCGCTCTTTTGAAAACCTGACAAAGTCCAACACTACTCACAAGGACGCCATAGCAGGCGCTAAATGGCTAGAAACCAATTACAAAAGCAGCAGCTATTTTTTATTGAACCATCCCTCAAGGAAGTTGAAATATTCTGTTTCTGACATCCGAGATTTGAACAATGCCGCACCGGACGTCTTTTTCGGTATGGAAGGCTTCCCAGGTCACCAGAAGGAAACGGCAAGGGGCGGCTATGGCAGCTTCAGCAGTGACCCTTCAGACATAAAGAACTACAATATGGACTATTACAAGGCACGTACATACGGCGGAGCGGACTATATGACCGCAAAGGTAGGAGGCCTGTGGGATTCTCTATTAGGCGAAGGAAGAAAATTCTGGATATTCGTAAATTCAGATTTCCATGACAGTGCGGACACCGCAGATTTCTGGCCCGGCGAATATGCAAAGAGCTATACCTGGGTCACAGACAACAAGGCTGACGCCATTGTTAATGGAATGCGTTCCGGAAATTCCTTTGCAGTACAGGGCGACCTGATCAACGAATTGGATTTCAAGGCGGGTGCAAATGGCAAAAACACGGCTATCATGGGTCAGACGCTTAATTTGAACAAGGGCGGTTCCGTAAAACTCACAATCCGCTTCAAGAGCCCTTCGGTAAATAACAATAAGGACAAGGTTCAGGTTAACCATATAGACCTCATTTCCGGAAATGTCACCGGCAAAGCCTCCCCGGGAACTGCGGCTTACAGCAGTGATACCAACGAGAGCGCCAAGGTCATCAAATCCTTTACCAGCAAGGATTGGAAGAGCGTAAGCGGGTGGAATGAAATCACCTGGGAAGTAAAAAATATAAGCAATGATATATACTTCCGTTTGAGGGGCACTAATCTCAGCTATAACGTACCAAATGAGACGGACGCGCAGGGAAATCCCCTGATAGACGATCTGGTCGGCCAGAACAATGCAGATAAGGCATACGCCGATCTTTGGTTCTACTCGAATCCCATATTCGTAGACGCAGGCAGATAACGACTTATAAAATACTGGGGGCACGGAAAGCCCGTTAACTGGAAGGAATTTTCCAATATCGTATAAAAGGGGCGGTCCCGTCATTGAGAACGGAGCCGTCCCTTCCTGTTTCTACGTGTTGCTGCTTAAACCATCTTGCTTTTATCGTTTCAAACCGTTGAGGCGTTCCATGAGCTTGTCGTACATCTCGGTATACTTGGCCTTCTTGGCTCGTTCCTCCTCGATGACCTTGGGCGGTGCTTTCGCCACGAAGCCTTCATTGCCGAGCTTGCCGTTGACTCTCTCGAGTTCTTTCTCAAGGCCGGCCTTTTCCTTCTCGAGCCTTTCGATTTCCTTGGCTATATCTACGAGGTCTTCAAGCGGTATATATATCTCGGCGCCCGGAATAACTGCTGCCACGGCGTCGGAGGGTATGCCCGCTTTGTCTGCCTGGACTATGATCTCAGACGCTCCGGCCAGACGTTCGAAGAACTTCCTTCCGCTTGAAATTACACCGGCTTCTGATGCTCCCGCAACAAATATGAGCTTGTTTTTACGGGACGGCGGCACGTTCATTTCCACCTTGATGTTTCTGACTGCCTTGATCGCATCCATTACCAGCTGCATATCCTTTTCAGCCTCCGGGAAGTGCAGCTTCCCGTCGTATTTGGGCCATGCCGAGATCATTATGCTCTCATCCTCGTTTATCAGGTGCCTGTATATCTCCTCCGTTATGAACGGCATATACGGATGCAGCAGCTTCATTGCCGTGCCAAGCACGTAATTGAGAACATACTGAGCCTCGAGCCTTGTATCGTCCTCCCTGTCGAAGAGTCTGGGTTTGACCAGCTCGATATACCAGTCACAGAACTCTTCCCAGATGAATTCATATATCTTCTGCAGTGCAACGCCGAGTTCGAAGTTCTCAAGGTTTTCGGTGACCTCCGCTATAAGCGTATTAACCCTGCTCAGTATCCATTTGTCCGGCGCGGTGAATTTCGAGCTGTCTACTCTGCTGAAATCGATATTTTCATCGAAATTCATCAAAACGAACCTGGTTGCATTCCAGATCTTGTTGGCAAAGTTCCTGCTCGATTCCACCTTCTCCGGGGAGAAACGCTGGTCATTCCCCGGCGAATTGCCTATCGTAAGTGCAAATCTCAGAGCATCGGTGCCATACTGTGAAATGATCTCGAGCGGATCTATGCCGTTGCCGAGCGACTTGCTCATCTTCCTGCCCTGCGCGTCCCTTACTATACCATGGATGAACACGTATTTGAACGGTTCTTTGCCCATATGCTCGAGGCCTGAGAATATCATCCTCGCGACCCAGAAGAATATGATATCGTAACCGGTGACGAGCACATTCGTGGGATAGAAATACTCCAGATCCTCGGTCTTATCCGGCCAGCCGAGCGTGGAGAAAGGCCAGAGCGCCGAGCTGAACCAGGTGTCGAGCGTGTCCGGGTCCTGTTTGAGCCTCTTGCTGCCGCACTTCGGGCAAACATCCGGCATCTCGCGTCCTACCGTCATGGCGCCGCATTCCTGGCAGTAGTAGGCTGGTATCCTGTGGCCCCACCAGAGTTGCCGCGAAATGCACCAGTCCTGTATGTTTTCCATCCAGTTATAATATATCTTCGAGAATCTTTCGGGCACAAACTTGATCGTTCCATTTCTGACTGCCTCGATTGCAGGCTCAGCCAGCGGTTTCATTTTTACGAACCACTGTCTGGACATGATAGGCTCGATGACCGTTCTGCATCTGTAGCAGGTGCCCACGTTATGCTTATGTCCTTCTATTTTAACAAGCAGGCCTAAGGCCTTCAGATCTTCTACGATCTGCTTCCTGGCCTCATACCTGTCGAGGCCCTGGTACTTGCCGGCGGCTTCGTTCATTTTGGCAGTATCATCCATGACCCTTATCTGCGGCAGGTTGTGGCGCAGGCCTACCTCGAAGTCGTTGGGGTCGTGGGCCGGCGTGATCTTGACTGCGCCCGTGCCAAATTCCTTATCGACATAAGAATCGGCAATTATCGGTATCTCACGGTTCATAAGCGGCAGCAGCACAGTCTTTCCTATCATGGCCGCATAGCGTTCATCTTCGGGGTTCACTGCCACGGCCGTATCGCCGAGCATCGTCTCCGGCCTTGTTGTAGCGACTATGATAAACTCGTCGCTATCCTTGACCGGATATTTGAGGTGCCAGAAATTGCCCTCCTGCTCCTCGTATTCGACTTCAGCGTCGGAAATAGAGGTACAGCATTTTGGACACCAGTTAATGATACGGTCTCCACGGTAGATCAGCCCTTTTTCATAGAGCTTGACGAATACCTCGAGCACAGCTTTGGAGAGGCCTTCATCCATGGTGAACCTCTCACGCTCCCAATCGCAGGAGCTGCCGAGCTTTTTGAGCTGCTCGACTATCCTTCCTCCGTACACTCTCTTCCATTCCCACGCTCTTTCAAGGAATTTCTCCCTGCCGAGCATATCCTTTGTAATGCCTTCCCTTGCCATAGCTTCGACTATCTTCGCCTCGGTGGCAATGCTGGCATGGTCGGTGCCGGGCAGCCAAAGCGCACAGTAGCCTTGCATCCTTTTCCAGCGGATCAGCGTATCCTGGAGCGTATTGTCCAGCGCGTGACCCATGTGCAGCTGCCCTGTAATGTTCGGCGGCGGGATCACTATCGTGTAGGGCGTTTTATTTTTGTCGGGTACGGCGTGAAAATATCCCTTCTTCACCCATTCCGCGTATAACCGGTCTTCCACCTGCGCCGGATCATAGGTCTTGGCAAGATTGTTCGTCTCTTCCATGTTGTAACCTCCTTATTCTTTAACTCTGTCGATTTCCTAAGACTGTTGTGATCATTTCTGAAGTTAATGCCATAATTCCTGAAGCCTGCCGAAAAATGAAACAAAAGAACCGTCTCCGCGTTCCTATGCTACTTAAATGCGAAAAGCGTCAGTATCAGTCCCGGCAGCGCAATAATCATACCGCACATCTTGACTATGGCTACCGCCTTCGCATATCTGTATTCCTGTGCATCCTTCTCGTCGAACTCGCTCTCATTTTCAACCTTTACCCTTTGATCGAGGCTGAACTTCGTTACCAGGCCTCTGGCTGCCAAAGCAATGAAGAAGCCCGCTATCATTATCAATCCCGCAAATATCTTCAAAAAAAACATCTTTCCATTCCTTCCTTTGTATGCTCTGCTTGAATTATAAAAAACCCTTCATCCAATAATTATTGGACGAAGGGTTATATTTCTCCGCGGTACCACCAAGTTTCCCTTTTTAAAGGGCTGCTTACCGGAGTATAACGGTTCCCGCCGCCGCAGTTACATCGCATTCCGGCGCGTAGCGCCTAACGCAGATATTTGCTGCGGAGCTCCCGGACGACTTCGGCAGCCGTGTCCCCGAAAGGTTTCTCAGCCACGGAACCTTTCTCTCTGATGGGTCAGACATCTGCTTACTACTTCCGATCATCGCTTTCTATAGATTTATATATGATAATATATGATATGAAAAAGAGTGTCAAGGGTCAAATACGACAGCTGAGAGAACAATATGGCCCTTTTTCAGAATGTAATGCCAACAGTTGTGTCAATTGGATATTTTTTATCCATTAAGCGCCTGATTTATTGAATACAGCTGTGTATTTATGTATAATTTAATTATTTAAAGCAAAAGGTAAAAAAAATCGCATACTAGTGTCTGGAGTGGATATTATGAACATAATCAACGGAGGAGTCACGGCTCCTGAAGGCTTTTTCGCCACCGGTATCGCCTGTGGTCTGAAAAAGGACGGAAAGAAGGATCTGGCAATCGTTTGTTCCGAAGACAGCGCCGCTGCTGCTGGCGTTTTTACGACCAACAGGGTTAAGGGCCACTCGCTTCAACTTACGATGGAGCATATAAAAAGCGGATACGCAAACGCAATAGTCATAAACAGCGGTAATGCCAATGCCTGCGTTGGGGAACAAGGCTACGCGGACGCGCTTGAGATCGCAACCATCACCTCGGGACTTTTGGAATGCAGCCCGCAGGATGTTTTGGTCGGCTCGACCGGCGTCATAGGGAAGCCTCTGAACATGGAAGCAATACGCCCCGGAATCGAGGCGCTTGTTTCGGGCATGGACCCGGATGGAGGGCACGATGCGCAGGAAGCGATAATGACTACCGATACGATTTTCAAGGAGGTAGCAGTGGAGCTTCAGCTGCAGGATACCAGAGTCGTTATCGGCGCAATGGCGAAGGGCTCGGGGATGATCCACCCGAACATGGCAACAATGATAGGCGTTCTAACCACCGACGCAAACATATCGAGAAAGCTTCTTGACAAAGCGCTCAAGGACGTGGTGAAGAAGACCTTCAACCGCGTGACCGTAGACGGGGACACGAGCGTTTGCGACATGGTGGTCATTATGGCCAACGGCATGGCGGATAATGCCGGCATCATAAATGAAAGCGAAGATTACGAACAATTCAGGGACGCCTTGGAATATGTATGCAATCACCTTTCAAGACTCATTGCAAAAGATGGCGAAGGCGCTACGAAGCTGGTGGAGGTCGTGGTCGAAGGAGCGGGCAGCCCGGATGACGCCTATAAAGCCGCCGTCGCAATAGCAAAGTCCCCTCTCGTCAAAACGGCCATTTTCGGTGAGGATGCAAACTGGGGCAGAATATTTACTGCAGCCGGTTATTCAGGTGCTGAATTTGATCCGGCGTATACCGATATATATATCGGAGGTCTTTTGGTTTGTAAAAACGGATGTGCAGTCGACTTTGACGAAACGGCCGCGAAGGAACAGCTGAAGAAAGCTGAGATCAAGCTGCTGGTCAAACTGAACAAGGGCGTTTATACAGACCATGTTTGGACCTGTGATTTTTCGTACGATTATGTGAAAATAAACGGGAGTTACCGCACCTGAAAAGAGAAGAGCTTAAAAAACATAAGGAGGGGTTAAAATGGGTACAAGGCAGTTTGTCGTATTTCTGATCAATGGTGAGGAATTCGGCTTGAACATTGAAAACATCAGCAGCATAGAAAGAATGCTGGATATTTTCAAAATACCCAATACGCCGGATTACATCGAAGGCTTGGCAAATTTGAGGGGCAAGGTCCTGACCATCTTCAACCTCAGAAAGCGCTTCAACCTGGCTTGTCCGGAATTTGATGAGAATACCAAGATCATCATTGCAAATACGTCGGTTTCCCAAATAGGGATCGTAGTAGACGGAGTCCGGGAGATAATTAAGGTGGAAGACAGCGATCTGGATCCGGTGCCCGAAGCGCTGAGCAGTATCAGGGACAGGTTCCTGTGCGGTACGGCCAAGGTCGGCGATCGCCTTATCCTTATGCTCGATCTTGAAAAGGTCCTTACGGAAGAAGATATAAAATCACTCAAGAAAGCTAAATAGCTTTCATGCGCGGGCACCCAGCAAATGCAGAAATCTTACGTAAGCAGGTTCGAATTCTATAAGTCTGTAATAATCGGTATCAAAAGTATGGGCGGCAATCAAAATGCCGTCCTTTCCTTTCTTTTCTTCCATTTTAACAATTACAGGAGTGTGGTCGAAGCTTTTGCTGCTTGAGAAGGATATCTGAACCAGATCACCGGGTTCCGCATCTTCTGCGTCAACCTCCTCAGCAAACGGGCCTCTTCCCTTGTTCCCCGTCAAAAAATCATACAGATAATTCACCCCGGTCCATGAAGCTGTCCTGCTGTAGGAATTGTCATAAAACCAGCCGTAAACCGGCGTATGGTTCATAACACCGCAGCCTGCAAAAATGCACTGTGAAGCGAAATTCGTACAGTCGCCGCCAAGTCTCTCAAAGTCAAGATAGGCCGGATTTCTGGCATAAGCCCATTTATGTGCGTACTGGAGGACCTTATCCCTGTCGTATGGCAATACCGCCATGTCCCTGCTGTAATTCACATAACGGATATGATCATCTCCTCGCAATGTTTTCCCATTAATATATGCTTAACGCTGCTCAAAATTAACCTGAAGTTAACACTAGGTTAATTCATGCTTAAAGAAACAGAAATAATATTTATTTGTAAACTTAAATAAAAGAGCAAATAACTAAGGGGTCAAATAAGACCAGGAGGAATAAAGTATGAAAATGTTGTCACTCGGAAAAAAATCATTCACTCTTATCGCATCGGCACTATTATCAACCGTTTTGCTAACAGCCTGCGGCAGTAGCCAGGAGAATACTCAAGGCAGCGGCCCAGCAGCTGGCAGCAGTGCAAATGGCAGTAAACTGTCAGGCACAGTAACAGTTTCGGGGTCTACCTCCGTACAACCGCTCGCACAGGACCTGGCTGACATTTTCAATGAAACTTATCCCGACATATCGGTCGAAATTCAGGGTGGCGGCTCAAGCCAGGGAATCAAGGACGTTACCGACGGCACCTCCGACATCGGCGAATCTTCCCGTGACCTCACTCCGGAAGAAAAAACCGGACTTACCGAACATGTCATCGCATATGACGGCATAGCAGTCGTTGTTAATCCTGTCAATACGGTGGCCGACCTGTCCAAGGAACAGATTCAGAAGATATTCAACGGTGAAATTACAAACTGGAAAGATGTCGGCGGCAAGGATGAGCAGATCCTGGTAGTTGCCCGTGAGGCCAGTTCCGGTACCAAGACGGCTTTTGAAGAACTGATGGGCCTTCAGGAAAAGCAGGACGGCAAGACGGTCTCTCTCGTCAGGAAAGACGCCCTCGTAGCCGATGGCAACGGTCCGGTCAAAGCAAACATAGCCTCCAAGGAAAATGCGATCGGATACCTCTCCCTCGGTTTCGCAGACAATACTGTTAAAAAGATAAGCATCGGCGGTGTCGAATGCAGTGTTGAAAACGTAAAGAGCAAGAGCTATCCCATATCGAGACCCTTCCTGATGCTGACCAAGGGCGATGTTAGTCCGGTAACCCAGGCTTTCCTGGACTTTGTCAAAAGCGATGCGGGTCAGGAAATAGTAGGCAAATCCTACATTACGGTAAAATAACAAATAGAAGTCAAACTAGAAGATACGCTTCACAAAACCATGGCAACGGGCTGCAGATTATTGAATATCTGCTGCCCTCAAGTCATTTCAGACATAAATATCCTTATTCCTTTAATGGAGGCAACTGTTTATGATATCAAACAAAGGGCGAAAGCTGATGGAAAGGATAATTGAAACTATTTTTCTGGTATGCGCGGCATTATCCATACTGTCAGTCATCGTTATAACCATATATGTCTTCGCCAAGGGCTCCCCTGCGATCTTCAAGGTCGGCGCGGCCAACTTTCTGTTCGGAACCGTCTGGCAGCCCGAGGCTAATCAATACGGCATACTTCCGATGATAATTTCAAGTGTGCTGGGAACAATCGGCGCCGTCATCATCGGTGTATTCATAGGCCTTTTCACAGCGATATTCCTGGCTGAGCTCGCGCCGAAAAAGCTCGCCGGGATAATACGGCCGGCAGTTGAATTATTGGCCGGCATACCCTCCGTAGTCTTCGGATTTTTCGGACTTATGGTGCTGGTGCCCATCATTTCGGAGTATTTCGGGGGCGCAGGCAACAGTCTGCTGGCCGTTATAATTATACTGTCGGTAATGATACTGCCCACCGTCATCAGTATGTCCGAGACTTCGATCAGGGCAGTCCCATCCACCATCAAGGAAGGCTCGCTTGCTTTGGGAGCCAGCCACATCCAGACGATTTTCAAAGTCATCCTTCCGGCTGCAAAGTCGGGCATAATGGCTTCCATCGTACTGGGCACGGGAAGGGCGATCGGCGAGACAATGGCAGTCATACTGGTCTCTGGCAATACCGCGCTTATACCGCATGCCATCACAGACAAGGTTCGAACGATGACTGCGAATATAGCGCTCGAGATGGGTTACGCAAACGGACTGCACCAGGAAACACTTTTTGCAACGGGAGTGATACTCTTCATATTTATCATGCTGTTAAACATAACGCTCAACATATTGCTCCGCAGAAGGGATGGTGAAGCAGCATGACCGACCCGTCAGCAAGACGCAGGATCTCCGACCGCATACTCACCGGATTGGCATGGTTCTGCGCGTTCATCACAGTAGCAGTGCTGGCATGGATACTGATATATATGATTATAAAGGGGGCCGGCCACATCAATTGGGCTTTCCTTACCAATGTATACAAGCCGGTAAGAGATCTTTACGGCATTTACCCGATGATAATCAGTACCTTGATGATAATTGCCGTAACTGTGGTTATCGCAACGCCGATAGGTATATGCTCCGCCATTTATCTGGTCGAATATTCGAAGCCCGGCAGGCTGGTAAATACTATCCGCTTCGCTACGGAGACGCTGGCCGGGATCCCTTCGATCATCTACGGCCTCTTCGGACTGGTATTCTTCGTTATTGCGCTGCATCTGAAATACTCCATCCTGTCAGGCTCGCTGACACTGAGCATCATGGTGCTGCCGACAGTCATACGTTCGACCGAGGAAGCTCTTAAATCCGTGCCTGCTTCCTATAGGGAAGGCAGCCTGGCACTTGGCGCCACGAAGCTGAAAACCGTATCGCGCGTCGTACTGCCGTCGGCTATCCCGGGAATACTGACAGCCGTGATACTCAGCATCGGACGAATAGTCGGAGAAACCGCCGCGGTCTACCTTACCGCAGGCTACGTGCCGAACGTACCCTCAAGCATAATGCGGTCGGGCAGGACATTGTCGGTGCACCTGTATACGTTGGCTAAAGAAGGGATATCCTTCGACCAGGCATATGCTACCGCAACAATACTCGTAGTTATCGTTGCCATTATAAACTTTATCGCCACCCGGCTTGCCAGAAGGCTTTCCAGGGCCACAACGGGCGGTTGAACAGGAGGTCACATTTATGAACATGCAAAAAATATCAACGAGGAATCTGAACCTTCATTACGGCGATGTACACGCCTTGAAGAACGTCAACATAGATGTTGCGGAAAACCAGGTAACCGCTCTCATCGGTCCTTCAGGCTGCGGAAAGTCCACGTTCCTCAAAACGCTCGACCGGATGAATGACCTCGTATCAGGGGTCAGCATTACAGGAGACGTTTTTCTGGACGGTTTGAACATATACGGGCAGTATGATATAGTTGAACTTAGGAAACGCGTTGGTATGGTCTTCCAGAAGCCCAACCCCTTTCCGATGTCCATATACGACAATATCGCCTATGGCCCCAGGATACACGGTCTGAAAAACCGCTCACAGCTCGACGAGATAATCGAGAAGAGCCTGCGCGACGCAGCTTTGTGGGAAGAAGTAAAGGACAGGCTCAAGAAAAGCGCTTTGGGATTGTCGGGAGGGCAGCAGCAGAGGCTTTGCATCGCAAGAGTCCTGGCCGTCAACCCTGAAGTCGTGCTGATGGATGAACCCACCTCTGCTCTCGACCCGATTTCCACAATGAAGATCGAGGATCTTATAGACGAACTTAAGGAAAAGTATACGATCATCATTGTTACGCACAATATGCAGCAGGCGGGCAGGATTTCAGACAAAACCGCATTTTTCCTGCACGGCGAAATAGTCGAATCCGGCGAGACAGAGGCCATATTCAGCACACCCCGTGACAAGCGGACAGAGGACTATATCACAGGCAGATTCGGTTGAGCAGGATGTTTAGCGCCGTCGAGGCGCGAATTTCCTTTAAAACATTCATGACAAGGAGGAATATTTTATGGTTGCAAGGCATTCATTCGATCAGGGTCTCGAAGACCTTCATTTGGATCTTATAAAAATGGGAAGCCTCGTGGAGGAGTCCATAGATAATACAATAATGGCTTTAAAAAAGCAGGACGTCGAGCTTGCTAAAAAGATCTTTCTAAATGACGACGTCATAGACGATTACGAAAAGAGAATAGAAAAGAAGTGCATGAACCTTATAGCAAGGCAGCAGCCGCTCGCAAAGGATCTGAGGACGATCAGCACCGCACTGAAGATCATCACCGATATGGAGCGTATCGCCGACGCCTCCTCCGACATCGCCGAAATCATAATCCGAATGTCCGGGAAAAAATATATCAAGCCGCTTATCGATATACCAAAAATGGCCGAGCTGGCCAAGATCATGGTCAACAAATCCATAGACGCATATGTGAGGCAGGATATGGAGCTGGCCGAGAAAGTCTGTGCAAGCGACGATGATGTAGACGCACTGTTCAACAAGGTTATACTCGAGCTTATCAATCTTATGAGAAACGATGCCAATACGATAGAGCAGGGCGTGGATCTCATGTTTATCGCCAAATACCTAGAGCGTATGGGTGATCACGCCACCAATATAGGCGAATGGGTCGTCTTCAACGTGACGGGAGAGCATGATCACCTGGCCAGGCTGTACCACAAGGAGTCGGCCCATGTACCGCCCTATGACATCGAAGATCTTGAAGGCGAAAGGGATGCAGAGACCAGTTTGGAAGGCGGAGACAGCAAGGGTGATATCGAAAGCTAGGACAGTATCGACGGCAAGAGCGATATCGACGTCGGTAGGGACAGTATCGACGGCAAGAACGATATCGACGGCAACGGCCCGTAAAACGTTCAGGTTGTTTCAGCTTTAGTGAATTGTGGAATATAATCAATGGGGGTATGCAATGTCAAAAGAACTGATTTTTGCAGTGGATGACGAAGTCCATATACAACAGCTTATACAATATAATCTCGAGGCAAGCGGTTACAAAGTCACGGTGTTCGATAGTGCGGAGAAACTGCTGGAGGCTGTCGGAAGCACACTGCCCGCGATGTTTCTGCTCGATATCATGCTGCCGGGCACAGATGGACTCGAACTTTGCAAAATGCTCAGATCCGACAGCAGGACCAAAAGCATACCTATAATCATGCTGACCGCCAGAGGAGAGGAATTCGATAAAGTGCTCGGGCTGGAGCTCGGTGCGGACGATTATCTGACGAAACCCTTCAGTGTACGTGAACTAACTGCAAGGGTCAAAGCCCTGCTCAGGAGAACTGCGGCGGCCGCGCCTGAGGAAACCGACAAGCTGAGGCATGGAGATATAGAGATAGATACCGCAAGGCACGAGGTTTTCAAGGGTGGCAAGCTTATAGAAATGCCTCTAAAGGAATTCGAACTGCTCAAGCTGCTGATACAGAACAGGGGCAGGGTTTTGACGCGCGAGCTGTTGCTGGACAAGATCTGGGGTTACGATTATTACGGCGAGACCAGGACTGTCGATGTACACATCCGCTATCTCAGGCAGAAGATCGAAGATGATGATAACAAACCGGCATATATCGAGACTATACGCGGGATAGGCTATAGATTCAGCGACAAAGAGGGGACCGACGTTTGAGCCGCCGGGACAGTATATGAGGAAAAAGCTGTTACTCTATTTCATTATTTTGATAATCACAGGCATGTCCGTAACAGGAATATTTACGACACAGCATGCCCGCAACCTCTATATGGGCGAAGTCAGGGACCGCATAATGACGATTGCCGAACTGTATGACCTGGAGCTCGTACAGATATCGAAAAGCGGCGGAAATGTGGATTATGACACTCTTGCAAAGGATTACGCAAATCAACTGTCCTCCAACTCCCCCACAACCTCCAAATACGACGGCAAGAGCGATCCGTACGCATTCCGGCCCAGGATAACAATAATAAATACGAAGGGCAAGGTTGTCGGCGAATCTGAAACCGATTACAGCCGCATGGAAAACCACCTGGGCAGGAAGGAAGTACAACAGGCTTTAAAAGGAATGGTCGGCGAGGATATAAGGTCGAGCAAAACACTTAACGTGAACTTCCTGTACATTGCCATCCCCTCTTCCCTGCCTGATCTTGTTATAAGAGTTTCCATCCCTCTGAGCCAGCTCAGGAAAATAGATTTTCAGATACTGCTTTATTCAATTGCCGGTATGGTCGCAGGCCTGATACTGACTACCCTTCTTGCCTTCAGGTTCGCACTGGGCATAAGCAAGCCATTGAGCGAGCTGACTTCGGCTGCGAGGGAGATCTCCGGCGGGAATTATTCGAAAAGAGTTGCCGTCAGAAGCCGTGATGAGATCGGGCAGCTTGCCTCAACCTTCAACGATATGGCCGCCAAGCTCGAGGGCACAGTGACGGATCTGACCGACAAGAATATGGAATTCGACGCTATCCTAAATAGTATCACATACAGCTTTATAGCGGTCGACCAAAAATTGCGGATAGTACTGATCAACTCAATCGCAGTAAAGCTCTTTGATATCAGGCAGGAGAATATCATAGGCAAAAGATTCCTTGAGGTGATCCGTAACCATCAGCTCAATGAAATTCTTTACAATACGATCGACAGCAATGTCCCGCAGGCACAGGAGCTTACGCTGGGCTCGCTTGAAAACGGGATCTTCAGCGTGCATGCGAGCCCTATTACAGCGGGAGGCAGTGAAGGAACCAATGCCGGCTGCATTATAACCATTCAGGATATTACGGCTATGAAGAAGTCCGAGCAGATACGGACGGAGTTTGTTTCGAATGTCACACATGAGCTGAAAACCCCTCTTACCTCGATACGCGGATTCGTTGAAACGCTGCGTGGAGGCGCGATTTACGACGCTTCGGTGGCGCCGCGTTTTTTGGAGATCATCGATATAGAAGCTGAAAGACTTACAATGTTGATCAATGACATACTTCAGCTGTCGGAGATCGAGAATGCCAAGAGCGATACAAATATTGAACTGAATGACCTTGGTGAAATAATTTGCGAAGTGGTTTCGATACTAACGCCTGAAGCGGAAAAAAAGAGCGTTACTGTAAAATCTGAGGCGGTCGGGAAGATCATCGTCAACGTCAATCGCAACAGAATAAAGCAGATGCTGATAAACCTGATCGAAAATGCCATAAAGTACAACAGGGAAAACGGAAGCGTACATGTAAAGGCCGAAAGGTTGGAAGGCAGCCTGGTTATGACCGTTGAGGATACGGGCATCGGCATAGAAGAACAGCATTTATCGAGGATCTTCGAGCGATTTTACCGCGTAGACAAGGGAAGATCCAGGAGTATGGGCGGCACGGGACTCGGTCTTTCGATAGTAAAGCATATAGTAAACCTTTACGACGGAAGTATTTCTGTAAAAAGTGAGCCCGGCAAAGGTACGAAATTTTTAGTCCGGCTGCCTCTTTAGTTTCGAAACATAGGGACAGTTCTTCTGCTTCACATATTACACTAAAGTAAAAAACCGGCTTTGCCGTAATCCGGTAAAGCCGGTCTCCCATTAGAGATTAATCGTTAAAAGTTATAACGGCTTTCATATAACCGTCGTCTTTACTGATCGATTTTCTGAAAACGTCAGCCAAATTCGGATCTTTATAATTCACAACGTGCGTAACAAGTGATCCGGGGTCGTAAACTCCCTTATTCACAAGTATCGCTGCACGTGGTACGAGATCAAAATAGTGCCTGTTGCTCATCGGCGAAAGGTTGTAAACTATTGCTCCACCCATGTGCCAACGTGTACCATCGAATTTCATTTCATGACGGTGCCAGCTTCCTATGATAAACTTACCGGGTTTATCCTTCAATACTGCTGTAGCGACTTCATAACCGCTCTCGCTTGCTGCGAAATCAATTACAACATCGGCGCCACCATTGGCAACGATTTCTTCTATATGCTTTTTACCTTCCACTGAATTAGGATCATATACAAAATCGGCTCCTAATTCTTTCGCCATTTTACGGCGTTCAGGACGAAGCTCAAAAACTGATACATAACCGGCGCATGATCCTCTTAACAATCCTTGGAGCGTCAAAAGCCCCATATATCCAGCGCCGACAACAACCACCCGGTCGCCCGGCTGGATATCGGCCTTGTATAAGAGGTTGACAACACAACAGGTTGGCTCGTAAATAGCTTTTGAAAAATCGGTAAGATCATCCGGCAGCCTGCAAACTCCTTCGGCTTTGTTATTGACTATCTTTGCCATCTCCTGGGTATCGGTTCCCGAACATACCGCGACCTTATCGCCAACTTTGAAATTGTGTACCAGTGAACCTACCTTTGTTACTATGCCTGCGGCTTCATGCCCTATCGGATAGGGAGGGTCTCCGGGTCCGGATATACCTTGGAAAAGATACGAATCCCATGCACAGACTCCGCATGCTTTTACATCGATTTGAACTTCGTCGGCGTACGGTTCATCATGAACCTCTACAGGGCGAATTTCAACCTCGCCTGGTTTTACTACCCATACAGCATCACATTTCATTTTCATTACCTCCTATTTACTTAATTGTTCCTTAAATTCAAGCACTTGTTTGAGATATGGTATGGATGTTGTGGCGCCGGCCTGTGAAACAGCTATCGAAGACGCTATTGAAGCCAGTTCAAGAAGCGCCTCGGGTGACAGCCCTTTCGCCAATCCGGCCAGAAAATACCCTGTAAAGGTATCTCCAGCCGCAGTGGTGTCGACCACCTGCACATCATAAACGCCGTGAGAATAAATCTGTCCATTCACCGAATAAAGTGCGCCCTTTTTACCAAGTGTCAGCACTATCGATGCCTTGGGGAATTTGCCATACATGGCATCGAGAATTTTTTGCGGTTCAGTTTGGCCGGTAATTTGATACCCCTCGATCTCGTTGAGCAAAAAGAAGTCTACATACATAAGCGGCAGTTGTAACAATTCCTTCGAGAACGGAGAAGGGTTCAATGCGATCCGCAGTCCTGACATATGAGCCGTATTGATTATATACTCCAGCGCGTTGGTTTCATTTTGCAGTAAAACTATATCACCGGGTTCAAAGTGTGAAAGCACGTCACTTATATAATCCTCAGTGAGCGCCTGGTTAGCCCCGCCGTACACAGTAATACTGTTCATACCCCTTTTGTCCACACTTATAATTGCATGCCCTGTCGGTTTATCGGAGAACGCCAGAAACTCATCATGCAGGTTGTTTGATTTAAGAAAAGATCGTATATTCATTTCCTGCCTGTTCACCATGCCGGCTATATAAACTTCATCGAACGAACGCGCGGTAGCTACAGCCTGGTTCAAGCCCTTGCCGCCCCAGTATCTGTCCAGGGCAGATGAAAGGACGGTTTCCCCGGCTGCTGCAATATGATCCACGCTATAAACCATATCCTGATTGAACGAGCCAATACACAGGATTTTCACCTTTAACCACCTTCCAACGCTCCAATATAGAAATACCTTTAAAGTCCCAATACATTTCTTAAGTAATTCCTACTATCCATTGCCGACTTGTAATTACATACCGGCTGATAATCAAGTTCAACGCAAAGGATACCATCATATCCCTCTTCCTTGAGAGAGTTTACGAAGCCTTTGAAATCGACGCATCCATACCCGAGAGGCAGGAACCTGCGCATCGGCCATTCAGGATGAGCGTTTTCGTTCGGGTCGATATCTTTCAGATGCACATAGCCCACTCGTTTCCCAAACTTTTTCGCTATTTCCGGCGCGCTCATCCCAGCCAGTGTAAGATGGGCAGTGTCAAGGCACAGATATACGTACCTGGGATCTGTATTTTCGACGAACATCTCTATCTGATCTTCCTGGAATATCCTGGTGTTGGCATGGGGATGCATGCAGGCCTTGATACCCGCCTGGGTGCACCATTCCCCGATAATATTGCTTCGCTTTGCATAATCGAGTATCGCATCCTTGTCCGTGGGCTTCACGAAAGGCCTGTCCTTCCACATAACGCCCTGCATGTTCATGTGCGTCGCGCCGACTTCCCGGGCAAAAGCGATATATTTTTTGGCATCTTCATAGTCTTTTTCGGCGTCATTGGAAAAATAGAAATAAAGATTTTCAAATTTCAGGCCAAAGGAAGCAACCGTTTTTTTGAAGCCTTCAACATCACCCGCGTAATAATCCGCTATAAAGCTGAAGTTTTCAACTGTCTCATATCCGAGATTCGATACTTCGCGCAGGAATTGTTCAAAATTTTCCTTGTGAAATTCATTAAAGGGAGCCCAGTCCCTTCGTTCATCGGTGTCCCAGGTCCAGCCAGTGTAACCGATTCTCATATTATCACCTCATTTATAAATTTATCCTTTTACCGCGCCAGCGGTCATGCCGGCGATAAAGGTTTTTTGCGCACAGATGTAAAGAATAAGCATTGGTATTGTAACTAAAACCATAGCGGCAAACAGTGAAGGATAATCCGTGCTGTATTGCCCGATGAATACCTTCAATCCCAGCGCTAGTGTTTGCAGTTCGGTTGAGCGAACAAACAGGCTGGCTATCATATATTCATTCCAGACAACGAGTCCGCTGTAAACCACCTGCGTCATTATCCCAGGTACGGATAGCGGCAATATTATCCTGAGAAAACTTCCAAAACGGGAGCAGCCATCGATCATGGCCGCTTCTTCGAGGCTTTTCGGCAGTGAGATAAAGAACGATCTCATCAGGAATATCCCAAAAGCTGTAGCCTGAGCGGTATAGAAGAGCATCATGCCTATCCGCGTATTGGTTAAATGCAATTGATTGGCAACTATAAATGACGGAATCGCCAGGATACCGCTGGGAACCATGATTCCCGATAAAAAGAACATATATATTTTCTTTTTCCCTTTAAAGTTCAACCGTGCAATGGCGTATGCGGCAGCTGAAACAGTTGGCAGCAGAAGCGCGAGGAAACCCGCCGTTATCATGACGGTATTAATGTATTTTTGCCCTATGGCGGCTTTATTCCACGAGTATACATAATTTCCCCAATGGAATACGCCAGGTAATCCCCAAATGTTGTTATAGAAAGCATTGGTGTCCTTAAGAGAACCAAGTATCATCCAGAGCACCGGATAGATGCTCACCACTAGCGCACAAGCCAGCAAGAAGTATCCAAGTATCTTCATTAATATTTTATATAATGTCTTCATCTTAATGCCCTCATGTCCTTAGTTTTCATAGTTCTCATCATGCGACATCTTTTTAACCTGAAGTATTCCGAACAATAGAACAAGTACAAACAATATCATGCTCATTGCGCACGCTTTGCCGAAGGCATTGAGCTTGAAGCCCTGTGTTACTATATAGGTGAGTGCTACTTCGGTGGAATGGTATGGTCCACCGCCCGTCATAACGTTTACGATATCATAATTCGAAGTAAATGCGCCTGTTAATGAAAGCAGGATATTGATAACAATGACTGCATTGAGCTGCGGCACCGTTATCTTAAAGAACTGTTGAATCTTATTGGCACCATCTATGCTGGCAGCCTCATAAAAATCTTTTGGGATCCCCTGTACGCCGGCAAGATATAAAATCATGTGAAAACCGCTCCACTTCCATATATCCACGGCAGTAACCGAGAATAACGCAATACTGGAATCGCTGAGCCACCCATGGATGAGAGATTGGCCGCCTATCGCAGATAAAAAATTGTTCAGCAGGCCAAAATCGGGATTATATATCCATGACCACAACACACCGATAACAACGTAGGAAAAGGTAACCGGCATGAACATTGAAACTCTGAACAACGTTCTTCCGACAAATTTCCTGGCTACCAACATTGCAAGGAACAGACCGATAATGTTTTTGGCAGCGGTTACAACCAAAGCGTATACGAAAGTATTTTTGAGAGCGGTCCAAAATACCGCGTCGCGAAAAGTAAACAAATAATTCTTGATGTTTATAAACCTCATTGCCCCGAGACCGTTCCAATTAAAGAAGGAGACATAAATGCCGATTAGGAACGGAACCAGCACAAAACACGAAAACAAGATAAAGCTGGGAGCTAACATCAGGTATGGGAAAGCGTTTTCCCTGATTGTCCCGTATTTTTTATTCATTTGCTCCACCTCTCGCTGCTTACTTGGAAGACATTATATAAACCATAAATCAGGCTTGCTTTCCCGGTACGGCAAAGATTATTATTCTTTGCCGTACCGGCCGGCATTTATTACACTGAATCTAATTAAGTCAAGGAGTAACTTCTTTCCATTGATCCGGAGTCCAACTGCTGTACCAATCGTAGGTGAAACCCTGCTCTTGTACCATGTTATCCAGAGCGGTCTGAACCAGTTCGGATGCTTTTGCCGAAGTCATAGCTCCATCGATAACAGCGGGAATCGCCTGACAGAAAGCATCATTTACAGAGCTGGGCCAAATCCAATCGAGGAATGCTATAGTGTTGTTCCTTATGTCACCGTTGAGCGCATCGGTGAGTTCGGTCTTTTTAACCTGGACTCCCTTGTATACGGATATAACGGGATCAAAGGTGGATATGACCGTATTTACATTCTCTTCACTAGTCATGAAATCAATAAACAGCTTAATAGTGTCGATATTGTCCCTGTCAACCCAGGATGGGATTACGATGGCATCGGACGGTCCGCCGCCATGCTGGGGCTTGGTAGTTCCGTCAAGGGACGGGAATTGGAAGGCGCCTATCTGGATTTTACTGTCGACAGCTGCACGAAGAGCGCTGTATTCCCATGTTCCGCCATAGAACATCGCTGCTTTACCCGAAGCAAAGGCTGCTCTTACACCGTCACCATCGGTATCCAGGCTGGATTTGGACATTATACCGTCGTCCCAGAACTTCTTTATGTCATCGAAGGCGGCCATAACTGCCTTGTCGTTGGCAAATGACATTTTTTTGGAAAGGAAAGCCTTAACATTGTCGACCGACTTGTTTTGGGATGTCTGGGCATAGGTCTCAAAGAACCACATTGGCCAGAAAGCCGCTGTTTTGCCCTGGTGAATCATTGGTGTAATGCCCTTGGCCGACTTGATGGCCTGAGAAACCTTGAGAAGTTCCGCGTATGTGGTCGGAGCGGTCAAACCCAATTCGTCGAACATGGTCTTGTTGTAATATACCAGGGATTCGGATGAATCGCCGTAAGGAAAGCCCCAGAGCTTGCCGTCAATATAATAGGCGCTTAGCATACCTTCGTTGAAACGATCAAGGTATGGCTTCATTATTTCGGTTATATCCAACAATGCGCCGCTTGATGCCAAAGTGGAGTTGATGACGCCAGCGCCGGCAGTGTAGATGTCTACTTTTTCCTTAGCCAGTTTGGACGCTGTCATGTTCTCGGGAATCTGGTCCCAGGTTCCCTGCCATCTGACTGTTACGTCAATGTTTGGATACTTGGCCTTAAATGCCTCTATCAGCTTATTCCAGGCTTCTTCCTGTCCAGGATAGGTCCTTGTGCTGCCAACAATGTTCAGCGTATGTTTTTCATCAGCCGGTGACGCTGTAGCTGTACTTGAAGATTCCGGAGTCTGTGATGCGGTAGTGACCTGGGCTGATGGGGAGGTATTTCCGCAGGCAGATAGTACGGTCAAGCTTGACAACATGACGATTGCTAGTACGATTGACAATAGTTTTCTCATAACAATTCCTCCTGTTTTTTTATGGTTGTCGAATGAGCAGCACGCCAATATTTCGTTTTGGTATAGAGCCTCCTCTCAGGTTTTTATTGAGATTATTAAAACTCCCATTATAAACATTACGACGCCCAGGAACAAAACAACGTAGGTTTTTTTTGCCGCGCCTTTGTATTCACCGTAGGCAAGCCCCCACACGTAGGACCACATCGAGTAAAGGTTACCGGCAACGGTAGCTACCACCACGCTAACCACCGGCGCTGCGATTGCATGCAGCACATTTCCTCCGAAGTGGCAGAACGCTGCGATAAACGCCATGCCTAAAATCAACAACCTGCTTTCTCCGGGGTGTAGAAAAATATGCCACTTTTTTTCGCGTGTTAACCTGATTGATGAATATATGCCTGTCCCGATAAAGGCCCCTATGCTAAGGATCCCCATGCAGGTGAGGGCTGAAAAGCCATTTGGCCTCAGTTCCGACCTCAGGCCTACGGAAGTGGCCAAAAAGTAAAATGGCGATAAGAACACACTTATAAAGAGCAGAAGAAGGACATCTTTTTTACGCGTCTTTACCACGGGCTTCTCTTTCATACCAACATTTTTATCCCGCATGACGCCTGAATACTGGCATATGATGGTTGCTAAAATCAAGAATAGTGCGGCAGTAAGAACTCTTAGGAAAGAAAGTCCTTCCGGCAAACCTCCAAAAAGCGAAGATATGAGCATTCCCATAAGGATACTGCATGTGGCGCTGACGGAAGTGGAAAGAATAAGCCCCATGCGACCGACAACCATAAGAAGCATCTGCATCCCTATAGCGTACATCGCACCACAGAACAAAACCAGTAAAGCTCTGGGGATATCATTGGCGATTTCGTTGAATACGCCGTTTGGAACCATTTGTTTTTGTAGTAACGCTATGGATCCCCATACTATTGCAAGCGAAAACAAATATAACCAATTTATAAAAGCGTATATGGGATAACGTCCCGTATGCTTTACAGCCTGAAACCATGAGCCCCATAAAAAAGTCACGAATATTACGATTACTAAGGCAGTTCCCTCAGATAGTCCAGACATATATACACCCTTTCTGTCCGCTAGAAATTAACGCCAGCTACCAATATTACATTTGAATACGGAGTTGTTTCTCCAGTTCGGCAGACGGCTTTGGCTTTAAGCAACAATTCCTTGAGCTGCTCGTGTGCAACAACCTTTGCCGGAAGACCACTTAAAACATTTCTAGTTTCCTCATATACCCCAGGATTATTATCCGGCAACTCGCCGGCTATGATATAGCTCTCAACTACGAGCTCTTCGCTTATCGCCTTTAAAGTCTGTATGAAACCAGGTATTCCCCTTGTCAACGTCAGATCGATGACTTTTATGCCCTGTGGAATCGGAAGGCCGGCATCTGCAATAACGAAGTATTCGGTATGCCCGATGGATGCAATGGCGGAAATCAATTCGGGATTTAGAATTCTGTCTTTTTTCATTTTAACGCTTCCTTTGTTGATTATTTTTTTCGTGTAGTTTCTCTTATAACCAATTTTGCTTCCAACCGTATATTTGTTTCAGCCAGGTTTTGTCCTTCTATGGCTTTTATCAAGGCTTGGGCTGCTTTAGCTCCCAGTTCGTATATGGGCTGTTCCATTGTAGTCAAAGGTGGATTGACCATTTTACTGAATTCAATATTATCGAATCCAATAACCTCGATTTCATCTGGAATTTTGTATCCCAGATTATGTAGCGCGTTTAGTGCGCCTATGGCCATCATATCGTTACTAGCCAGAACTGCGGAGAAACGTGTACCTTTGTTACACAAGTCCGTAACGGCTTTATAGCCGCTGCCATATGAGAAATCACCTTGAGCAACCAAATCCGGATCGAACGGTATATCGTACTGTTTAAGAACGCTGCGATAACCCTCAAGGCGTTCCAGAGTCGTGGACAAGTTTGACGGGCCCTGAATAAAAGCAATCTTTGTGTTTCCGTGCTTCACCAGAAAATCGGCAGCAGTATAAAAAGCATATTCATTGTCCACAAAAATTCCAGCGCACCTGTTGTTTTTCATTCGCCTGTCTATAAGAACATAAGGAATCGAGTATTTTTTAAACTCCTGCTGTATCTGATTCTTTTCGTCCAGACCTGAAGCCAGTATTACCCCGTCCACCCGGTTTGCTATGAGCGTAGATATGCATTTGCTCTCTTTCTCGGGAGAAGAATCCGTATTGCAGAGAATAACTGTGTAACCGTTTACGCTGGCATATTCCTCTATGGACTTGACAACTGCCGGGAAAAACGGGTTCATAATATCCGGGATGACCAAGCCAATTATCTTGGTTCTGGAAGTCGCTATCCCCCTGGCAAGCAGATTTGGATGATACCCATATTCGTCAATTACCTTCTGCACACGTGCGCGGGTTTCTTTGCCCACGCCTTCCACCTTGTTATTGATAACCCGCGAAACCGTTGCTTTTGACACATTTGCCATCCGTGCGACATAATCGATAGTTACGCTCACAAAACCCCTCCCTGTTGCTAAAAAATGTCAATGCACAGGTCAAATCCAAACAAATAAATTCATTTTACGTAACCGCTTTCTTTCTATATTTTCATTCTAGGTTGGTAACCATGTTACGTAAACCGTCATTTTGCACAAATTACAAGCTGTTTTTTATGCATTTTTAATCAATTTGCATAAAAATACTCTGATTATTTTCTAAGTTGAAGTAGTTTAAGAAACGCTTTTCGTAAATTTACTTTATTATAACAGAATTTATGCGTTTTTGCTTTACATAACGCTATTATGGTTTTATACTTATACTAAATACTACATCAAGTTCCAATCTGAAAGGGTGTATCTTATGAAAACCATATTTCCCCGAACAGTTGTCGGCGGTGTTTCCTTACCGCGATTGCTGATCGGTGCTAATTGGATTACCGGTTTCAGTCATCGTACCCCAGCCGCCGACCATGCCATAAAAACCCAAAACTCAACTCCGGAAGCGGTTTCTTCGATATTCGAAACCTTTTTGGAACATGATATCAATGCGGTGATGGGTTTGTTCAGCATTGATAATAATCTTTATAAGGCTGCAGAGCTTGCTCAGGAAAGAACCGGCAAGAAGATGATTCTAATTGACGAGCCGATTCTAAATATGGACGATTCACCATATGCAAGGCACGAGGCCGAGCTTGAAATCAAGAAATGCGCCCAGAGGGGCTCGACTTTCTGCCTTCCCCTTCATAGCTGCGTTGAAGAACTGATAAATAAAAACAAACGTACCATGGACAGATTGCCGGATTACCTCTCGATGATACGGGACGCAGGTATGATACCCGGCCTCTCCGCTCATATGCCCGAGGTGATACAATACGCGGATGAAAATGAATATGATGTCGAAACATATATACAAATCTTTAATTGTGTCGGTTTTCTCATGCAGGTGGAAATTGAAAGCGTGATACGTATCATTCACAACGCCAAAAAACCGGTAATGGCCATAAAACCTTGCGCTGCAGGCCGTATCACGCCTTATGTCGGGTTGACATTCAATTGGAACGTTTTAAGGGATCAGGATATGATTGCAATAGGGTGTATGAATCCGCAGGAAGCTGCTGAAGATATTGAAATATCACTTGCGGCCTTTCAACACCGTCTGCCGGATTTAAATTCCCGAAGCAGCCCTTTGTTGACTTCTGTAATAAGCGGTAAATCCAACCATTAACTTATACTGAACAACGCCTCCGCGACATGGTCGGCAAGCGCTGCATTGGCAAGGTGCTTCCTTTATCAGAATTCAAGAAGCTCCAGCACAAGCTTGAGCTTGTCTCTGGCATCCAGGTAGGAATAGCGTCCGCCGACCCACTGGCCCTTCTGAATTTCCTTATAGCCCTTCTGCCCGAGCGCTTTTACGACCTTTTCCATACCGTCGATCTTGAATGCTATATGGTGTACGCCCTCTCCGTATTTATCGAGGTCATTTCGCCACGTACTAGGTTCATGGTCGGGCTCCAGCAGCTCAATCTCAACATCGGTGCCCACTTTGAAAAAAGCCTGTTTGGTGCGCGCATTACTCGGCTTGCCAAGATATTCGGTCTTGGAGATATCTGGTGTGGCAGTCATTTGGATCTCGGGCTTCTCGACTCCGAGCAGATCAGCATACGCCTGGGCAGCCTCATCGATATTGTTGACAAGGATCCCTATCTGTGTAACAACGGTGGTGCCCATTACGTTTTTATCCATATTCAAGCTTCCTTTCTGGTTTTTAGTTAAACATATAGTAAAGTGAAATGCAGGAACAGTTCCAAAATATATGGACCGTCCCTGCATTTAAATCTGCAATTATTTGCAATTAGTCTGCCAGATAGCTGTTAAGTATGGTTTCGAGCATTTCCTGGCGTCCGGAGGTATTGACTATCTTGCCATGCTCCATTGCATACTTTTCGAGTTCCTTCAAGCCGACCTTCTTTTCGACTATGTCCTTGCCGATACCGGTGGTGTAGCTCTGGTACCTGTCGGCAATGAATTTGTCGATCTTTCCATCCTCTATCATCTTCGCAGCAGCTCTCAGGCCCTTTGCGAAGGTATCCATACCTGCGATATGTGCGTAGAACAGGTCTATTGCCTCGAAGGAGCCCCTTCTTACCTTGGAGTCAAAGTTCAGGCCGCCCTTTGCAAAGCCGCCCATCTTGAGAACTTCATACATTGCAAGCGTAGTATCGTAAAGGTTTGTCGGGAACTGGTCTGTATCCCAGCCGAGCAGCATGTCGCCCTGATTTGCATCGATGCTTCCCAGCATTCCGTTGATGCGCGAAACTCTCAGTTCGTGCTGGAAGGTGTGAGCTGCGAGCGTTGCATGGTTAGCTTCGATATTCAGCTTGAAGTAAGGATCTAGTCCGTAGGTCTTAAGGAAGCCAATCACGGTGCCTGCGTCGAAATCATACTGGTGCTTTGTCGGTTCCTTCGGCTTGGGTTCTATAAGGAACTGTCCGTCAAAACCTATTTCCTTCGCATAGTCGACTGCCATGCCCATAAAGCGGGCCATATTGTCGAGTTCCAGCTTCATATCGGTGTTGAGCAGAGTCTCATAGCCTTCCCTGCCGCCCCAGAATACATAGTTCTGGCCGCCGAGTTCCTTGGTCACTTCCATGGCCTTCTTGACCTGTGCAGCCGCAAATGCGAATACATCGGCGTTAGGAGACGTGGAAGCTCCATGGACGAATCTCGGGTTTCCGAAAGCGTTGGTTGTTCCCCAGAGGAGCTTCACCTTGCTGCTCTTCATTCTCTCCTTGATAACGCTTACGATCTCGTCGAGCCTCTTGTTGGTTTCCTTCAGATTATCGGCCTCGGGAGCGATATCCCTGTCATGGAAGCAGAAGAACGGAACTCCGAGCTTCTCACAGAACTCGAAATTGGCTTCGACCTTGTATTTGGCCAGTTCCATGGCGTCCGAAATACTGTCCCACGGCCTGATGGCTGTGCCTACGGGTCCGAACGGGTCGGTTCCCGATGCCTGGAACGTATGCCAGTAAGCTACTGCGAATTTCAGATGGTCTTCCATCTTTTTTCCGCCAATGACTTCATCCGCATTATAGTACTTATATGCCAGCGGATTGTCGGATTTTGCCCCTTCGTACTTGATTTTCTGGATACCGTTGAAAATCTCTGCCATTGTTTATTACCTCCATATATCATTTTTGTTTAAACTTATAGCTTCTTTATAGCTTTGCCTGTTTTCAGGTACGGCTATCATCCGTTTTAGATTTTTACGGTTTTTATCTGCCGAAAAGCACTTTTAACGGAATAATCGCCGCTCCGAGCGTCGATGCGCGCTCCCCGATTTCCGTGGAAATTATCTCCACGTTGGCCGCCGGCCGTTTGAGCGCTTTGGTATCGATAACGCTTCGAAGAGTGTCCATGACGAGGTCGCCATAGATCGTAAAATCCTTGCCCAGTACGATTTTTGAAGGGTTGAGCGTATTAACCAGATTCGAAAGCGCGATGCCAAGATACCTTGCAGCTTCGTTCAGAAGACCCCGTGCAGCTTCGTCGCCATTCCTTGCAGCATCAGCGATATTGCCGAGCGCTATGTCATCGGCATCCTCTACCTCGTTCAGTGTTGATACTACGCCCTGCCTGACCATCCTTCTGGCCTTTTCGACTATCCTTCCGGTAGAAACTATGGTCTCAAGACAGCCGTAATTTCCGCAGCCGCATCTGGGTCCGTTCTCATCCACAACGATATGCCCGACTTCGCCCGCGCTGCCGCCAGTACCCCTGTAAAGCCTTCCGCCTGTGAATATGCCGGCTCCTATGCCTGACCTTATATTCACGCATACGAAATTGCTGGCACCCTGGCACGCGCCGATCCAGTTTTCACAAATGGCGGACGCCATCGCTTCGTTTTCTATATATGCAGGCAGACCCAGTTTGTCCTTCAGCATGCCGCAAAGATCGACATCCTCCCAGCCAAGGTTCGGCGCAAGCACGATCTTGTGCGATACCGCGTCCACCATACCGGGAACCGATATGCCTATACCAAGCAGCCTTTCCCTGTCTATGGAAAAACTCTGCGTGATCTCGCCGATTCCTGCGGCAACCGCTTCGACTGCAGCCTCGGGATCGCTTGAGCCAAGAGCCGCCGTTCTTTCATGCACTACTTTTCCTGTGATATCCATAAGCACGAAGAGTATGCTGTCCACATCCACGTCGATACCTACTGAAAAGTATGAGTCGGCTTTCAGCTCGAGAAGCACAGGTTTTCTACCGCCTCTTGACTCTCCTGTCCCGGTTTCGTGTATATAACCCTGTTCCATGAGAGAGGAAACGATGGCTCCGGCCGCAGTTGGCGACAGCCCCGTTTCCTTGGAAAGGTCGGCCCTGGAAACAGCTTGTTTCACACGGATCATATCGAGTATGCCTGTTTCGTTATAAGCTTTTAGAAACTTGCTGTTTCCGGTCCTGCTTTTTGTCATACACCTTCCTCGTAAACACTCTTCATGATATCTGAAAGGTCCTTGTAATCCTTTTTAAGTGATCTGTAAAGCTGCCCATACAGACTGTAGAACTTCGAATATTTTTCATGCAGCGCCATATCGGGCTGCTGTATGTTTTTGACCTGAATAGCCGTGTCACAGGCTTCCGCAACGCTCCTGTAAACTCCGGTGCCGACACCTGCCAGCAATGCGACGCCGAGCGCGGGTCCTTCACTGGAGTTGATCGTGGTCATGGGAGTGCCGAACACATCAGCCTGCATCTGCTTCCACAGCCTGCTCTTGCCGCCGCCGCCTGAAGCCCTGACTTCATTGATGTCGACGCCCATACCCTTAATGATTTCCATACAGTCTCTGAGGCTGTATACAACGCCTTCCATAACTGAACGGATAAGATCTCTCCTCTTGTGAACGGTTGAAAGTCCAAAGAATACGCCCTTTGCATCAGCGTCCAGATGCGGCGTCCTTTCGCCTATGAGATAAGGCAGGTAGATAAGGCCGTTGCTTCCGGGACGCACTTTTTCAGCTTCCTGATCCATCAACACATACGGATCCACGTCCATCTGCTCGGCCGTATTCATTTCAGTCCTGCAGAAATTGTCCCTGAACCATTTCAACGAGAAGCCTGCGCCCTGGGTAACGCCCATGACGTGCCAGGTGTTCGGGACTGCGTGGCAGAACGTCTGAACTCTGCCCTTCGGGTCTATACTGATCTTGTCGAGATATGCAAATACGACTCCGGACGTACCGATAGTGGAAGATACGATACCCGGCTTTACAATACCGTTTCCTACCGCGCCTGCAGCCTGGTCTCCGCCGCCGCCGACCACGGGAGTGCCCTCACGCAGACCTGTCAAAGAAGCCGCCTGTGCATTGACCTTGCCGCTGACTTCCTGCGATTCATACAGCTCGCCTACCTGATTCCTGTCGATACCGAGCTTGGACATTACTTCACTGCTCCAGGTCCTTTTCGGTATATCCATCAGCTGCATTCCGCTGGCGTCCGACACTTCTGTGGCAAATTCCCCTGTAAGCCTGAATCTGACATAATCCTTGGGAAGCAGTATTTTTGCTGTCTTTTCGAATATTGCCGGTTCGTTGTTTTTGACCCACATGATCTTTGATGCCGTAAATCCTACCAGTGCAGGGTTAGCGGTTATTTCTATGAGTCTTTCCGCTCCGATCAGGGATGTGATCTGCGCGCATTCGGCAGTAGTCCTCTGATCGCACCAAATTATCGAGCGTCTGAGTACCTTACCGTCCTTGTCGAGCATTACCAGACCGTGCATCTGTCCTGAAAGGCCGACGCCGCTGACTTCTTCGGCTTTTTTTCCGCTTTTTGCAAGTACTCTGCGTATTCCGGCAACAGTTGCCTGCCACCAGTCCTCCGGGTCCTGTTCCGCCCAGCCTATATTGGGCTGGTAGAGAGGATATTCTTCAAGCGCGCTGGCTATCGTATTTCCCAGCTCGTCGAAGAGAACTGTTTTCGTGCCTGAGGTGCCGATATCGATACCTAATAAATATGCCATAAGTAAACCTCCGCTATAGACTTTTTAATATTATATTATAAAGTATAATATTTTTTAGTAGTTTATGCAATATATTGCAAAACTATTTCCTTAAATACATTGTCCTATATAAGCTAATATTATTTTTAATAATTAAAATCTGAAAAGACAATACTATAACTGCAGTTAAAAAGAAAACAAGAGAGACAAAAGGAGGCTGAAAAAATGCAGGCTAATAAAATGGATAAGCCGAACGACGGCATCAAGTGTTCCGTCAATACCTGCTATTATTATATGAAGGGCGATCACTGTACCGCTCAGCAGATCCAGGTAGAACCCAGGAACTCTACTTCATCGGAACAGACTGACTGCGCTACCTTCCACCCGAGCTTTACAGGCTGATCGCAAGTAATATCAGCAGCCAGACCATTGTAGTTTAAACAGGCTCCGGAACATATCCCGGCTTTCGGGTGCGTTTCGGAGCCCTGTTGTCTGCTGCGATACCGGACCTTGGTTGTTTTGGGATATTATGCTTTCATGCCAGTGTATTGCATGGCAATCCTGTTTTCAGGATTCATGTCAAGCAGGTATAATAAAACCAGGAAAAGCCATTCGAGTGGTTTCATCATAAAATATGTCAGATCGGCAGAAAACGGTGTATTTATATGTTTGGAAAGCGGGTAACCGTATTTATCGTAAATGTATCTGACAAACCTATGAATTTTGGGCATTTTTTCTTGAATCAGCTGTTCGAATGCATTTGCAATGCATAACTGACGGTTTACCAATATTTTAACGCCGTGCCTCATTCCCATCCTTACCGGTTTGACGATATTTCTGTGACCATTTAATGCTACGGTACAAAGATAATGACCTTCATATTGGATCGGCGGCGGCGAAATCTTTTGCGATAAAGCCCAGTCACTTGTTTCGGTAAACGCTCTGATCGCAGCATCAGGCATTTGACCGAATAAAACCAGAATGATAATCAATAGAATTAATAGCGGAAACATAAGTATAAAAGCAGCGATATACCATCCTGAACTTTTTAGTAAAATTTGCTGACATACCTTTAGTATCTTATTTTTATATACTATGCCTTCAACAGTTTGTTTCCCCATGTGCAGACTGATCGACTGCCGCATTAGTCGTGTGGAACAAAGAATGTAGTTAAGAGGATATAACATCATGTAAAAAACATCGAACGGTATATGTTCATTAACATTGTTAGGGAAAGCATTTTTTGACAGTTGAATTATAAAAACAGCATTTAATATTATTCCTATGAAAATTGACGAAAAACAAAAAACCGATATCAACGGCGTAAGCCCCGTTTTCCCAATCCTCAGAACCATATACCCAATTATTGAGATTGCTGACAATACCAGGATCGTTACAATATGGTGACTGGAAACAGGGGCATGAAACTGTAAGCTCATTCCTCCATCCAAAATAATAGGCTTGGTGTAATCAAGAGGTTCCCATATTCTATACAGTAAATATGTCAATATAATGCCAAGAATGAACGTCAGACTGTCAGCAAGATTCTCAATAAATTTATTTTTTTTAAAGAGATTAATTATATTTGTAAGAGTCAGTAACACTGGGACAAGCAAGAGAAGTATCAGAAATATGTAAAGAAATATTTCCATATCCAACCCCCAAGTATTAATTTCATTGAACAATATAGTGTACAAAACCTCCTAAGCATTAAATCAAAATGCTCAGGAGGTTTTCTTTTAATAAAAGCAGCTGCCGCCTAAAAATTCCCTGATTATCGAGTTTGCCGGCACATCCTTCGGATCGATAGGCAGGAAGTAGCTCAGAAATTCCAACAGCCTGTTTGCCTCGGAATACTCCTCCTCGGTATTGTTCACCTCGTTGAGAAGGGGTTCGGCGAAGGTCTTCAGGACGCTTAACTCGTACATCAATGCCGAATTGAACATCACGTCCGCTCCCTCCTGGAACGGGAAGATATTCTTTCCCTCACCGCGCCTGACCGACGGCCATCTTTTTATGGTATTGAGCGCACTGCTGCCCCTGAACTGGTGATCCCTCACGATGCGCCTGATGATCCTGTTGTCGGTCGTCGGGATCCTGTTGTGGTCGTCGATATTCATAGATGTCAACGCACTCACGTATATCTTGAATTTCTGCTCCCTGGGTATCTCGGACGTAAGCCTCTCATTAAGGCCGTGGATACCTTCGATGACCAGGATGTTATCATCGTTGATCTTCATTTTTCTGCCGACCGGCTCCCTCGATCCGGTAGTGAAATTGAATAAAGGCAGTTCTACCTCATAGCCTTCTATCAGTTCCCTGAGCTGTCTGTTGAACAACTTGACGTCTATCGCCTCGAGCGCTTCAAAATCGTAATCTCCGAATTCATCCTTCGGAGTGTCCTCACGGTTTACAAAATAGTCGTCCAGCGAGATGGTTACCGGCTTTAACCCGTTGACCCGCAGCTGTATCGAAAGTCTTTGGGCAAACGTCGTCTTTCCCGATGAGGAAGGGCCGGATATAAGCACTATGCGCTTTTTGCCGCTGTTGGTTATAGTGTCCGCGATACTTGCAAGCTTCTTTTCATGAAGCGCTTCCGATATCCTGATGATTTCCGTAGATTTTCCGGCTTTTATCAGGTCATTGAGCGCTCCGACATTCTCGACCTCGAGTATCCTTCCCCATTTTTTGAATTCGAGATATACATTGAAAAGCTTGTTCTGCTCTTCATACGGAGGCAGCTCGTACGGTGAGGACTTGTCGGGGAAGCTTACGATGAGCCCGCCCTCGTGGTACCTTAGCCCGAAAACCTTTATATACCCGGTGTCCGGCGCCATATACCCGTAAAAGTAATCATCCAGGCCGTCGCAGTTATATATTGTCACAAGCTTCTTATTCCTGTGTTCAACAGTGTGATACCTGTCCATCCTTCCGGTCGACTCAAACAATGCCTCCGCCTCAGGCAGCGGTATTTCCCGCTTTTTGAACGGTATCGCCTCCGCGACTATTTCATGCATCCTGTCTTCGATCAGCTTGACTTCCGAAGGCTCCAGCGCCTTCTCTCCCCTTATTTCGCAAAACAGCCCCTTGCTGATTGCATGGCTTATTATGACGCGCCTGTCGGGGAAAAGGTCATAAACCGCCTTCATCAGTATGAAATAAAGGCTTCTTCTATAAATCCTCATCCCGTCCTCGTCGGTGAGGTCCATGAACCTTACGCTGCAGTCCCCTTTGAGCCTGTAACTCAGTTCCCTTATATCGTTATCGACCTTCGCCGCGATAACCGGCGTTTTGTATCTGTCCGCATAGTCTGCGACCAGGCTCTTAAGCGGCGTTCCTTTGTCGATATACACCGTATTGCCGGGTTCGACATTTACTTTTATCTTATCTTTTGAATTTGTCATAACTATACCCCCGCAGTTTACATATTATCTATTTATAAAGAGATAAAGATCCTTTATTATTGAAAATATTACTTATATTATAATATATTTATCTCATGTTTGACAGGAACCTTGTAAATAAGTTAATATGGGATGGTAAATTTACCTCGGCGGGCCGTGTAAACAGACCTGTTGTGCCACCTGGCACGGTATTGATACTTTAAATAATTGATTTGAAGGAATGGTTTTTAAAGATGCCGGACAAGAAAGAAATTATAAGCAATGAAACCAGAAGGAGAAAGACCTTTGCGATCATATCGCACCCTGACGCGGGCAAAACGACGCTGACAGAAAAGCTGCTGCTTTATGGAGGCGCCATCAGGCTTGCAGGTACGGTAAAAGCAAGGAAGGCAGGCAATTATGCCGTTTCCGACTGGATGGAAATAGAGAAGCAGAGGGGTATATCCGTCACCTCGAGCGTTATGCAGTTCGAATACGCGGATCACTTCATAAATATACTCGATACCCCCGGCCATCAGGATTTCAGTGAAGACACCTACCGTACGCTCGTCGCAGCCGACAGCGCGGTAATGCTGATAGACGGCGCGAAGGGCGTCGAGGCTCAGACGATAAAGCTCTTCCACGTATGCAAGATGCGCGGGATACCGATATTCACCTTTGTAAACAAGATGGACCGGGCCAGCAAGGATCCTTTTGAACTCATGGAAGAGATCGAGAACGTACTGGGTATACGCTCCTACCCCATGAATTGGCCGATAGGTACAGACGGCGATTTCAAAGGCGTTTACAACAGGCAGGAAAAACAGATAGAGCTGTTCGAAGGCGGCAGGCACGGACAGACAGAGGTAAACTCGATAAAGGGAAGCGTCGACGACAAGGTATTTGCGGACCTTCTCGGCAGCCATTACCATGATAAGCTCTGCGAGGACATTGAGCTTCTGGATATGGCCGGAGACGAATTTGCCATGGATAAGATCAACAAGGGCGAGCTTACGCCGATGTTCTTCGGCAGCGCAATGACCAACTTCGGTGTGCAGCCTTTCCTTGAGGAATTCATCAGGCTTGCACCCTGCCCCGGTATACGCAATTCGACCGAAGGCGATATCGATCCTGAATCCGGCGAATTTTCCGGCTTCGTTTTCAAGATACAGGCAAACATGAACCCTACACACAGGGACAGGATAGCGTTCATACGCATATGCTCCGGCCAGTTTGCGAGGGGCATGTCCGTTTATCACGTGCAGGAGGGCAAGGAGATCAGACTCGCACAGCCTCAGCAGTTCATGGCGCAGGAGCGCGCTATCGTTGAGGAAGCGTACCCGGGAGATATAATAGGGGTATTCGATCCGGGCATATTCAAAATTGGTGATACTCTTATCGAGGGAAACGGCCGTTTCAGGTTCGAGGGCATTCCGGTATTCCCTGCGGAGCATTTTGCGCGCATATCACCCAAGGACTCGATGAAACGCAAGCAGTTCGTCAAGGGCATAAGCCAGCTTTCCGAGGAGGGCGCGATACAGGTATTCAAGCAGCCGGATATGGGCATGGAAACCGTAATAATAGGCGCGGTAGGCGTACTGCAGTTCGAGGTTCTCGAACACAGATTGAAGCACGAATACGGCGTAGACCTGAGGATAAACCAGCTGCCGTTCAGGTTCGCCCGTTGGCCCGTTTCGGAAACGGATATGGATAAGTTGAAGGAACTGAATCTGACCAGCTCGACGATGCTCGTGGAGGATAACGACGCGAAGCCCGTGCTGCTGTTCGAAAACGACTGGTCGATTCGCTGGGCCGAAGAACGCAACAAAGGGCTTGAGCTCGCAGATATAGCAGCCGTTAAGAATTGATGCGTGATAATAGCTGCAATTGCGGCTGAATTTATTAGATAGTAATCAGGAGTTCGAATGAAAGCAGGAAAACCCATTATTATTTCAGGGGCAGTAATAGCTTTAGTAATAATGACTTTTTGTATATCATTCTTCTTACTGTCCGGGCCGGATAAAGAAATTCGTAGATTTGAAAAAGAATTTGGATTAAAAATGCCTGAAGAAACCCGCGTCATTTTTAGCGAAGATGATCACGGAGCTTTGGGCGACGGAACGAGTTTATTCATTTATCAGCTGAATACGGCGGACATGTCTGAATTCATAAAGCAGGAAGAGGTAAGATATTGGTGGAATCTCCCTTTCGATGAAAAAATGTCTTTGGGAATAACCAATAAGTTAAAAGGTGTTTCAAGCGCCGGAATTTCCAGCAATATAAGGTTTGATGCCAAAAAAGGGTATTACCTGCTGAAGAACAGATACGGCAAAACACTCAAGGGATACAATTTCGAAGATAACTCCTATTCAAACATAATAATTGGTATCGTTGATCTGGACAATAACAAAATATATTATTCCACACTTGATATGTAATCGTTTAAACTTCATATTCCGACGGCCTAGTACAAAATACCCGTTTCTTAACTGGAAAAAATAAGGTATAATAATAGAAAAAATACTTTGGAGCGGCCGTTTATGATTACAAAAGTCAACAAGAGCGGGAGTTACGTCCAGAAAAAAGACGATTTCATAAAACTCGAGGGTACCAAAGTCTTGTCGTTCGACCTGCTGCTGCAGGGTAAAATCGACGTTTACATTTCCCCTTTGAAAAAGGGCTGCCCTGCCTCATTCGAAGATCTCAAATCAAAAAGCTACAGGCTATTCGAGCTTGACCAGAATATATTCATAGGAGTGAACGATCTGCTCCAAAACAGTACAAATACGCTTACAGTGACCGCATCGTCGGACTGCAGTCTTTACGCATATGCCTGTGACAATACCGCAGATGCGCTTAATGCTATAAACAGCCAAAAGGATTACGGCGCCTATGTCATCAATTCACTGTGCAATCTGATCAGCAATATGTCGCAGGCAAATCAAAAAGCCCTCGCCTACCTTACGCGCATAAATAGCGTGCTGCAAAACCTTTGCGTCTACTATGCCGCCCTTTCAGAGGAATATAGCCTCGGGTCCGTCCCGGGGAAGGTGGCTCAGGACGGCGCAAGGCTAATGTCAGTTATGAAAAGTGAAAACATTATGATCCCGGTGCATTTCAACAAGCAGTTCATCGAGGCGCTGCGCCCGTCCGATGAAACAGATTCGTGCGACAATTCATCCGACCCTTTGGACTCGGAATATTTCATTCATTTATTTGGTATGCAGCCGGAAATCAGAAAGTCATTTTTCGGTGCAGACCAATATATCGCGGAAATCAATATGACAAAGGCCTCCGCTTGCCTTGGACAACTGGTCGCCAGGCTTAGTCGCAAGCTTGCCCGGCTCGATGAAACGATCAGGCTTTTATATGGCGAGGATAAATGCAGTGTTTATGAGGTTTTCCTGGCTGCAGCCAGAGAAATGAACAGCTCCGGGCTGGACTGCTCTCCCGCAGCCAACGCATTGAATTATATATATGACAAGCTTAGGGAAATTTCAGCCTACATGGAATTTGAATACAGGCATAGCTGCGGCATAGATTTCAAATATCTCGAGCACTATCACGCGAATGCTGTCGAGGCGCTTTCAGGACTTACGGAGAAAGCAGCCACCGGCGCCTTGTCCGAAGAAGCCGGCATTGTTCAAACCTTGCCTGAAGAATTGAAGGGCAGCGCTGAAAAAATTCTGGAATACTCAGAGATATCCGAAGAAAAGGCTACCTGTTTCATGATGAATCTGGTTGCCTTCAGAAACCTCAAAAACAGACTTTCGGCTGATGAATCGGCAAGGGCGATAAGAACTGCTATATCCGACTTGTTTTTTGAGATCTACCCAGCAGTTTTTAAAAAGGCTTACCTGAATAAAGACGATTCACGCCTTATTAAAATGTTCCTAATGTATGGCTATATGGACGAGAAGCTGCTCGATAACAGCCAGACAATTGCTTTATACAAGCTGGCCGGAGCAGAACGTACATCCGGCATCCCGAACATTCACCATATGGACGAATGGTTCGCCAGGATATACGATATGGAAAGAGACCCTTCCGTAAATAGTTTCGGAAGTGATTACTTCGATACTTTCCGTGAACTCAAAAAGCAAGGTAAATACACCGACAAGGATAAACCAAATTACGACAAAGACAGGGACGGCAGGCTCGACTTCGAGAATAAGAACATGTTCTGTCAGAACCACAGACTTTGCCAGGGCCAAATCTCAGTTTATTTTCCCATTCTCCACAGGGATATGGCGCCGCATAACCCGGTACGTTCGCTTGTGACGCCAGAAAAGATAAAGGACAGGCTGGACAAGATATTGGAAGTGGATTTTTCTGCCTTCCACAGGGAAATCCATTTTAGAGACGCCGAAAAAGGTATTGAGAAGGAGATAGTAATGATGCAGGTCCTGCCCGATATCATTCTGGTCCCGGTTTACGGGACCCGCGCAATGATGTGGCAGGAAATCTCAGGAAGGGTTCGCAGTACTCCGGGGAGATTCCTTGTACCTGTCTTCACTGATGAAAACCTCGACGATATGCTCCTGAAGCTTGTCGGCAATTTCAGATGGGAGCTCTGCAGAACGATGATGGGCGCGGCATGGAACGACATAAGCCAGAGTTCTCTCACCTCCGAATATGCGGATTTTATCCAGTTTTACCGAAAAAATCACGATCTTTCGGACGATGCGAAGGAAAAGGTTAAGGCTTCGATAACCAAAAACCACAATCGTCTGCGCGATATATTCACATCGGATTACGAAATATGGATCAATAACGAATCCAAAGGCAACCCTCGTCTCAACAAGGTTGCCCGCAGCTTATTGCTTAAGCATTGCCCGTTTGCAAAAGCCATCAGGAGTCAGCTTGAACAGCAGCCCATCTATACGGAAATGCTTATGGCGGTAAAATTTCAGAGGCAAAAGCAAGCCAGAGAACTTGAAAACCACTACAAATATTATTTAAAGGCAAACGGAGAAATCGATCCAACGCTGCAGAAAAATCTGGAGTTCTATCGCGATATGTAGTACCGGAACACACGCGGAACGCAGAGACATTTCTGCGTTCCATTTTACGAGCATCCTTTTATCTGGCTTTTGACATCATCTTTATATAGTCGTTTTTCTGCCTCAGAAGGTAATCCTCCAAAAGGCTTCTTGTGGCTACATCATACAGTGTGTATTGGAGACCGTATTCAAAGAATTTGCCGAGATTCTTTTTCCAAATGACCTTTCCATTGAAATAAAACATGCTTCGTTCCGTAATAAGATCCATGTCTATCGGCTCATCTACTTCGAGATCCGACTGTGACACCGCTCCCATTCCGTAAAGGCTTAAATTTTTAACGACGAAACGCAGCCTCTTGCTTGAAAATTTTCTTCTTGCGCTGACTTCCAGAGAAACGGGATATCTTTCGAATACGCGCCGTTCTTCCGCAATTTCCTTTTCACGCACCAAAAACGTAACGGAGGCCAGTGACCTGTCAAGCTGGCTGACGTCGGCCGGAATCGTCTGAAGCTGTTTTTCCTGATCAAAGAATATCAAAACTACCGGATCGTAGACTTGAAACATATCGATTTTACCTGAGACGGGCGCCAATTGCACTGTGGAAGCTGTAGTTTCCATAACCCTGCATTTCAAAAGATGATCAACGCTGTAGATACTGAGTAGTAATTCTTCCTGCTGAGTTAAGCTCATGTTTCCTCCAGAAATGATAGAATACATTAGCACATCTATTTATCTCTATAAATTCATTTTATCAAAATAAAACAGCTTATTCAATAGAACTGGCGCCCTATTACGGAGTTCCGCCGCTCAAATGCCCGCATTTTTGGGCACGATCCTCTCCATACCGTTCATATACGACTCACCACGTCAAGCATTCAAGCCGTTATATCTTCCTTGTCCATAAGCACCTTCAAATTCCGCGGCAAAGCGCTGAAATAATCCCTCATGTTGAGCTTATCGATTTTTTTCGCGAGCTCTTCAGGTAATTGTTCAAAAGTAAGCCCCGAGAGCAGCATTCCGGTATCTTCCTCCGAAAATTCGAACGTTTCGGATCTGTCGTTTATATATTTTTTGTTTACGGGACAGCTCAACTGGCAGCGAGTGCATCCCACAACGGAATTGTGTGCCGACGGTGCAACCCAATCCGGGAAAGTATGTTCCCCGGCTGCTTCATTGAAATATGTAAGACAGCGCTCAGTATCCGTCAAAAATCTGTCCTGCCTGATCGCCCCGGTTGGGCAATTGTTGATACATACCCTGCAGGATCTGCATACATCCATCTGCCGAAGTTCATAAAGCTTTCGTTCATTACAGGGCATATCTGAGAAAAAAGCGGACAACGTCGCAAAACTTCCCAAGCCTTCCACGTAGCATATGTTGTTCCTGCCGTAGATTCCCAATCCCGACCTTACGGCAAGCCATTTTTTAGGTAGCTTCTGTGCAGACGCCACGTGATACCCGGCCTGATTTACAATTTTATTAAGAACCGCTTCTAAAACAACCGGTGTGGAATTGTAATCTACATATGTAGAAGGTATTCGAAGTGGTATCCTTTTTCCCCCCAGGTTGAATGCTACGGTAACCGTCGATGGACTTGGAGATGCGACTATGATAATCGATCCGGCTCTGAAACCCGCAGCAGATAAATCATAGTTGAATACACCGTTTACCAGGCCCTCCTGATATTTGTTCAGAAATCCGCATTCTCCGAGGGCATTTGCATCCTTCCTGATATGTTCATAGAAAGATACCGGCACGACCTCAGCCTTATTGCCAAGTTTCTGCAGCTCATTCTTTATGAGTTCTACCATTATCTGCTCCTTTTGTTAACTATCAATACGCCCTGCGCCTATATTATATAACAGTATTTTTTTGTTCACAATATATCCCTTACGCTGGGACATAAGGTGAAAAAGGCAGTGTCCCCATACGCATCATCGCAAATATCGCAAAGTTATCACAAATATTCCATAAATATTTCCTGCAAGATTGTAAATAACATCTTGCAATTCTTGGTTTGTCGTAGTATAATCATGATAAATTAATTATATATGGTTTTAGAATAAGTAATGGCGCTTATTGGGGATCGATCCCTGATAATGCGCCTTTTTTATTGCTTTCCAAGGCCATAATGAAACAAGCGCTCAGAGCTCTGCCGCACATACAGGTAAATAACTATATATTGGAAGGAAGAAGGGGTTTTATGAAATTGAAACTTTTAAGCTTGTCGGTTTCACTTTTAACAATACTGTCTTTATCGTCAGCTGTATATGCCGCCGACTCTTCGCCTGTCAATACCGGCGATACATCGTTCATGTTTGTTTCAACCATATTGGTGTTCCTTATGACCCCGGGGCTAGCCCTTTTTTATGGAGGAATGGTAAGAAAAAAGAACGTGCTCGGAACAATGCTGCACTCCTTTACAATAATGGGGCTGATCTCGATACAGTGGATACTTATAGGTTACACCATAGCATTCGGCCCCGATGCCTTCGGCGGTCTGCTGGGAAATTTCAGCTTTGCCGGTTTTGCAGGCGTAGGCGTCGATCCATCCTCATATGCCGGTACGATACCACATGAGCTTTTCGCAATGTATCAAATGATGTTTGCAATCATAACTCCCGCGCTGATTACAGGAGCATTTGCCGAGAGGATTAAATTCCCGGTATTTCTGATATTCACTCTTGCCTGGTCCACGTTGGTCTATGACCCGCTGGCTCACTGGGTATGGGGTTCGGGAGGCTGGCTCTCCAAACTCGGCGCACTGGACTTCGCAGGCGGAACAGTTGTACACATTAGCTCTGGTATTTCAGGACTTGTAGCCTGTATAATGATAGGCAAACGAAAAGGGCACGGCAAGGTCCCGATGGCTCCGCACAATATTCCTTTCGTTCTAATCGGCGCAGCATTGCTCTGGTTTGGATGGTTCGGTTTCAACGGGGGCAGTGCGCTCGCAATGAACGGTTTGGCAATCAGTGCGTTCGTCACAACAAATACTGCGGCTGCGGCGGCATTACTCTCGTGGGTCATTATAGAATGGATGCAGCATGGCAAGCCGACATTACTCGGCGCTGCAACAGGCGCGGTAGTAGGCCTTGTAGCCATAACTCCGGCGGCAGGCTTTGTTGGTATAGTACCGGCAATCATAATAGGCCTGGCTGTCAGTCCGATCTGCTATTTTGCAATAAGCGTAATAAAGTCGAAATTCGGTTACGACGATGCGCTCGACGCCTTCGGATGTCACGGTATTGGAGGTATTTGGGGAGCCATAGCGACCGGATTGTTCGCAGACAGGAGTATAAACTCATATGCCCGTTATAATGGACTTTTTGTCGGCGGGGGATTCACACAGCTCGGCATACAAATATTCACGGTTATAGTTACAATAGTATTTGCAGCCGGTATGTCGTTCCTCATACTTAAAGCGATCTCACTCTTCACGAGCCTTCGTGTTACTGAAAAGGAAGAGGAAGACGGTCTTGACATATCACAGCACGGCGAAGATGCATACCCTCAGTTTTCTGTACAGGAAACCTTCAACATAATATAGAACCGAAGTAAGACCTGCTCATTGTGCATCTGTATGAAAGGGGCAAAATTATGAAAAAGATAGAGGCAGTCATCAGGCCGGCAAAACTCGAGGAAGTAAAAGAAGCTTTGAACAAGTTCAACATAAATGGTATCACCGTCAGCCAGGTAATGGGCTGCGGGCTTCAGAAAGGACGTAAGGAGTACATCAGGGGTGTTGAGGTGACAATGAACCTCCTTCCCAAGATAAAAATCGAAATAGTTACGGATGAACGACGTTTGAACGATGTCCTGAATATTATCACGGAAGTATCCAGAACAGGTGAAGTAGGTGACGGAAAGATCTTCGTGCATGATATAGAAGAGGCTATCCGCATCAGAACGGGCGAACGAGGGGAATCAGCCCTCTGACAAGCCAAGCCGCAGCATTTCGCGCGCTATGGGTGCGGCGGCTTTTCCGCCTGTCGATCCGCCGTATTCCAACAGGACGGCAACTGCGACCTGAGGATTGTCCGCCGGAGCAAAACCGATAAACCAGGAATGCTCCTTATTTTTTTGTACACCGCTGAGTTCATTTTGGGCTGTCCCTGTTTTCCCCGCCACCTTAACCCCCCTGATGGCCGCGCTTTTTCCGGTGCCTGCCGTAACGACACTTTGCATCATTTCATTGACATCGGCAGCGATCTCCGGAGAAATCAGCCGGCTGAAAACTTCAGGCTGGGTAGTTCTGATCACAACGTCGGACGGCGAAACTACCCGGTCTACCAAATAGGGCTTCATCATAACGCCTTCATTTGCTATACCCGATGCGACCATCGCCATAAACAGCGGAGTCACCTGCAGCCTTCCCTGTCCTATCCCCACCGCTGCAAGATCGGTTTTGTCCATGGCACCGTATGGAAAACGGCTGACGCTTACATTAAGGTCGAACGGGATATCACGGTTCATTCCCGCCCGGGCTGCAATGTCCCTGATATTTCTCTCTCCAAGCTCTACTCCTATCTGTGCAAAGACTACATTACTGGACACTGCCAGCGCTTGCGTCATATCGATTTTACCGTATGCCTCTTTCCTGTAATTGTCGATTTCCATGCCGTTTATTACAATACTTCCCCTGTCGGTATAAGTCCCTCCTCCGACGTCATTTCCGAGTGCCGCGGCTGAGACAAGAACCTTGAAGGTCGATCCCGGAGCGTAAACGCCCTGGGTGGCACGCGGCAGGAAGGGATGGACGTCGGATTCGACCATGTCCTGCCAGTTCTGGGCAAGCTGTGCGCTGTTTGGGTCAAAATCGGGTTTGCTGACCATTGCTAGCACTTCTCCCGTTTTAGGTCTCATAACGACAATTGCACCGTTTTTGCTGCCAAGCAGTTGTTCCGCCTTTTTCTGAAGCTTGTGATCCAAAGTAAGGTAAAGGTTGTCGCCCGCTTTAGGCTCTCCCGAAAGTATATTCTTCAGTCCTGCTATAGGCGAGAATTCCCAGATATTGAGGAGTTCGTTGTTGTACTGCGCTTCCAGTTGAGATTTCCCGTACGCTCTCGAGTTATATCCGATGACCTGGCTGTAAAGCCTGCCGTACGGGTAAATCCGCTCCTGTTTGCTGCCGGTACCCTTGCTGTATGCGAGCATGGTTCCGTTCCTGTCAAGTATGCTCCCTCTCTGCGTGGTGTCCTCCTGCTCCCATTGCCTGCGGTTATATGAGCTGGTAAGTATCCTGTCTTTCTCGAATGTCTCGAAATAGGTCAGGTAGACGATTATCGAAAGGAACAGAAAACTCATGAATATGAGGACATGTATAATCCTTCTGTTTTGCTTCTCCATCAGCTTTCTTCCTCCCCGGAAGGCGATACGCCGCCTGATTCGCCGGCCTCCGCTACTGACCCGGCCCTTTTTGCGTCCGCGGCCTCTTCTATTGATCCGGCGTCCCCTGACCCGGAGGATGCGACTTCAGAGATCGCAGGCCCGGCGTTACCTGTCGATGGAGTTTCCGCGACGGCCCTGCGTGCCGAAGGGCCGGCCGAAATAGCCTGCAATATACCCATTGAAATGTAGCTTACCAAAAGAGAACTTCCGCCATAGCTGATAAAAGGCAGCGTTATGCCCGACAGCGGGATCAGCTTTATGACGCCGCCTACGATAATAAACGTTTGGAACCCGAAAATCAGGGTGATTCCAAACGCCAGTATTTTCATGAATTGATCCTTTATAGAAAGAGCAATTTTGAAGCCCCTGTAGGTCAGTATAAAATAGAGCAGGACTATCGCTACCCCGCCGAAAATCCCCATTTCTTCACAAACAGCTGAAAAAATAAAATCCGTTTCTACCTCCGGAATATAATCCGGCCTGCCCAAACCCAATCCGGTCCCAAAGAAGCCTCCTGCGCCAATTGCAAACAGGGACTGCGTGATCTGGTAGCCCTTTCCCGCTATATCCTTCCAAGGGTCAATCCAGGTATCGACTCTTATCCGGACATGATTTACGAACAGGGCTCCCGCCGTCCCCCCCATAACCGCAAGGACTGCGTTGATTATCAAATATATCCTCTTATTGATAAAAACATAGAACAGCATAAAATAGACAAGGAAGATCATTAAAGCCGTACCCCATTCCTGCTGTACCACCATGAAGCCCAAATGCATGAAGGAAATACCCATCAGGACAAAAACCGGCCTGATACCGAGCTTTCCGATCCTTAACTCCCCAGCCTCGTCCAATTTTCCTTCATATCGGCTTAAAAAACCCGCTGCAAAAAAGACGAACAGTATCTTGATGAATTCAGACGGCTGTACGCTGAACTGGCCGATGAGTATCCAGTTCCTTGCTCCTTTGATACTCCTTCCGAATACCAGCGTCACCGCAAAAAGCAGCAAAGAAGCCAGTGGATAGCAATATACAAGCCTTTCCCATATATGCAGGGCACGGAACAGTAAACAGCTTATGAAAAACATGATTATACCGGCGGCAAACCATATGATCTGTTTAAAGCCCAATTCCCGGTCGAGCCTGTAAAGCATTATAATTCCAATACTCGACAGCATGCCTGCTATCAGAAAAAGGTAACCGTCTCCGAGTTTCGCCAGTTTTATAGCCAGATAGCCGAGTGTTATCAAAAGTATGGCCGCCAGGCCTGCCAGAAGGATATAGTTATCGTAAGGCTTCTTGTAAAAGTACAGAAGACCGAAGCCGATGGCATCCACCAGTATTATGAGATATACAGGCCGCACACGTCCTACCGCCTTCATCCCTCATCCCTCCTGCCGGGCACATACAGGAAGTCCAGCTGCCCGACATGTATCCTGTCCCCGTCCTTCAGTCCGACCGGCGTTTCCGAAAGCTTTTCACCGTTTACGAAAGTACCGTTGGTACTGTTCAGATCTTCTATCGTGCAAATGCCGTCTCTGTATGTAAATGCGACATGTTTCCCTGATAAAAACGGATCGGCGACCATGATGCCGTTACCCCGGGCACGTCCGACCGTAAGCCTTTCGGTAAGCATGTAGCTTTCTTCCACTTTGAAATCCAGTTCATCCCGCCTGTTTACAAGCTTCAGGTAAGGCATGCCGCTTTTGCCGTGATATCTGCCCGGGCTGGTAATACGAATGTCAAGATAGATCATTCGGATAATGGTAAAAATAAACAGATATATGACGGTTATAAAAATATATTTCAGCAGCGAAGATACTATCTCAAACAATATATACCACCAAACTCCCCTTTTTCCCTTTATCAGGGCTTTTTTCTCTTCATAGCCAATTATATCATACCCCTTTTCATCTCTCATTTTGTTACAATTTGCTTAATTTAAGAATTTTAGCTTTATTGACCTTACATACCATGTTAAAATATCTATAGGACAACAGGGAGGCACGTTTGATATGACAAACGCAGTTGACTTCGCAAAATTCCAAAACGAGACGGGAATTGACGACGATATGGCAAAGGAGCTGTATGATGGCTTTCTGCAGGAGCTTCTGGAGGAAAAGGACAAGCTTTTGCTGCAGCTTGCGGACAAGGATTATGCCAATCTTTATAAAACAGTTCACAACATAAAGGGCATTTCAGGAAGTTACATGGCCATGGATGTATTCGGACATTCTCAGGAACTCAGCGACAGGCTGAAGGCCGGAAAAACCGAAGAAATAGGAGCCCGTGTGAATATACTGGTAAATTACATCATTGATGCGGCTGGTGAGATAATCAGCTTTTGCGGTAAATAAAGGAGCCGGCAAATGTTTAACGTATACGGAAAAGTAGTGTTAATAGTAGACGATTCTCCGTCCATCAGAAGGGAAGTCAGGGCTATCCTGCAAAAGGAAGGAATCACGGTACGGGAAGCCGGCACGGAATTTGGCCTGTTCAATACCATCGACGAATACGGCGAGGTCGTAGATATGATATTAATGGACCTCACGCTCAACGAAACTACGGGCTTCGATCTCGTCGCCAAGATACGCACAGTTGAACGTCTTAAAAGCATACCAATAATTATGCTGACGCAGCATTCAGACAGAAAAAATGTATTAAAGGCTAAAGACCTTGGAATCAACGGTTACATGGTAAAGCCGATCAACTCCCAGTTGCTGGTCGAAAGAGTCAGGAAGACGCTGGAAGAAAGCTTCGGCGAAGCAGAGGCCGACAGTAATCAGGATAATTCAGATCCCGACAAAATATAAGGCTTTGAGGAGGTTCCTATGGACTTAAGTCTAAATATACCCTCAGTGGCCATGCTGTTTTCCGGTACGATACTTCTGTTAATAATTCTATACACTGCCAAAAGCAACGGTGATAAAAGCATAATTTATTTCAGGTTCATGATGGCTGCCGCGGCCTTGTGGTCGATAGCAAACGGTATTGAAATGGCCTCGGATTTCGTTGATCAAAAGCTTCTATGCTCGAAGCTCTCTTACTTAGGCGTATCCGCAGTAATGCCCATGTGGCTCATGTTCGTATTTACTTACTTTAAAAAAGATCATCTGATAAAACGCGGCGTTAGAATTTTAATGCTCATTATGTCTTCCCTCCTGCTTACTCTTGTATTTACAAACGAATATCACCACCTGATCTGGCCTACTCTGACACCTTATTACGAAAACGGACAGCTGCAGCTGATATATGGCCACGGGATAGTCCTGCTAAGCCTCGTGGTATACTTTTATTTCTACGTACTTGCAGGCGTAATAATGATGATCAACGTTCTGCGCACCTCCCCGAGACTGATAAAACCCCAGGTCCTTCTGCTGCTTTTCGCGTCCGCAGCGCCCTGGCTATCCAATGCGTTGTACATGCTCGGCATAACTCCGATGCCTTCCATGGATCTGACGCCGATCGGTTTTATGATTACAGGCTTTATATTTCAGTTTGCCATAACAAAATATCGTATGCTAGACCTAATGCCGGTGGCAAGGCATACTCTCTTCGACGAACTCAGCGATGGCGTTCTCGTATTGGATAGTAAAAGCAGGGTTGCAGACATCAACCCGGCTGCCGCCGAGCTTCTGAAAGCAAGTGAGGAGAAGCTGTTCGGGAAGTCCTTGGAAGCACTGTTCCCCAAGCTCGCAAAAATGCTGAACAAAGTAACCTCTTCCGATATGATAAGGACCTCCAGCCTCGAGCTTGACGGCAGGATTATTGAAGCCAGAATGTCGGTCATAACGGAAAAGGAAGATACCTGCGGTCAACTGGTCATTTTAAGGGATATCACCGATATCAGGCAGGCCCAGGAAGACCTGCTGAAGGCCAAGGAGGAAGCAGAAGCAGCCAACATCGCCAAAAGCCAGTTCCTTGCCAACCTGTCACATGAGATCAGGACTCCTATGAATGGCATAGTGGGTTTCCTTGACCTCCTGAACTCCACCGAACTGAGCCCGGAACAGGCAGAATACCTGCAATACGTTAAATCCGCTTCCGAAACACTGCTTTTTCTGATAAACGATATACTTGATTACTCCAGGATCGAAGCCGGAAAAATGGAACTTGAGAAAATACCGTTCGACCTGCACGACCTGGTCCGTGACTCCGCAAGGCTTTTTATACCTGCGGCCGCAGGAAGAGGTACGGTATTATCAACGGAAATATCCGAGGGCGTGCCTGTTTACGTTAAAGGCGATCCCTTCAAATTGAAACAGGTGCTGAACAATATAATAGGCAACGCAGTCAAATTTACCGAAAACGGGAGCATATCGATCAGGGTGAGCGTGGAAGCAGCGGGAAATGCAGAGCTTGGCGGAGACAGCGGGTGCACATTGCTCAGATTCGAAGTAACCGATACTGGCATCGGGATGACTGAAGAAGTCCGGAACAAGCTGTTCCAGGTATTCACACAGGCGGACGCATCTACCACGAGAAAATACGGAGGCACCGGACTTGGCCTCGCTATAAGCAAAAAGATCATAGATCTTTTGGGCGGCGAGATCGGAGTAATCAGCGAACCCGGCAGAGGCAGCACCTTTATAGTCAAAACCGAAGTGGAGAATGCGACGAGTGAGGAAATAGAAGGCCTTTCAGCCGCAGCAGCAGAAAAAACAGTGGCGGAGGCAGCGCCCGCAAGCGAGGCAAAAGCGAGGATACTGCTTGTCGAAGATATCGCCGCCAACAGGAAGCTGGCGACCATATTACTGCAAAAAATGGGGTATGAGATATTCACAGCAGAAAACGGCAGGCAGGCTGTCGACCTTTGCAGCAAAGGAAAGTACGACCTGCTGCTGATGGATTGCCAGATGCCCGAAATGGACGGTTATGAGGCGTCGACAATAATAAGGGCGTCCGGCGGCAGGAACTCTGAAACACCCATTGTTGCAATGACCGCAAACGCCTTTGAAAGCGATAGGGAAAAGTGCCTTGCCGCGGGAATGAACGACTATATTTCCAAGCCCGTGAGCAGACAGAAGCTTGAAGAATGCATCAAGAGGCAGCTGGCACTGTCAGCATTTTGTTCCTCCGATAAAGAACCTCATTGATTCGTTCATTACTGCAGCTTTTTGCAAACCAGACCTCCATACTTTAGGAGCCTAATTTACAGAATATCCTCCAGAGTCTCCTTTTCAGGATCGAAATTTATAAAACGCCTGAAGGACTTCATAAATCCGAAGGGTACAATTGCAACCAGCGTAACTATGAAACACACAAAAATGATCACCCTTATTGGGAAGAATTCGCCCAATATGCCTCCGAGCAGCATTCCAAAAGGCGTCAGGGACTGCGCCAGCATGCTGACCAGCGAGAATACCTTGCCCCGCATATCCTGAGGTACCGTAAGCTGTATGGTCGAGTGTATGAACACATTGATAATCGCATTGAAAAAGCCGCCGATAAAAATCAACGCACACATCAAAATGAAATTTTCAGCCAGTGCGGTAGCCGAGAAGCATATAAACGCAATACCGGCCGAAAGCATGAATACCTTAAATCTCCTCTCCGGAGCAAATTTGATGGCCGACGTGGCGATCATGGCCACCAGCATGCCTCCCGTCAAAAATGCCATGGCTATTCCATATCTTCCCGGACCAAGAGACTCTGTCTGCTGAAAAAGCGGAAGGAATAAAACAATTGCTACCACCGATACGAAATTCAATACCGATATGATGGCAAGCATGTCTCTCAGCCCCCGGAATCGCCAGACAAATCTGTATCCATCCTTCATATCGGCGAAGAAATGTTGTTTTTCTTTTCTTTCGACCTTGGGTATTCTAAGAAATATATTTAAAAAGGCGGAAAAAACAAACGACAGTCCATTGAAAAGAAACAGAACCGGTGCGCCAAGCACCTGGAACAGGAAACCCCCGGCGGAATTCCCTATGATGTTCGAGCCGGACTGGATTATTCCCATCATGGAGTTTGCACCGATCAACTGGGATTTGGGGACAATGTCCGGTATGGTAGAGCTGACAGCAGGTGAAAAGAAGGCCCCGCATGTGCTTAGTACAATCCCTGCCGCAAATACCATCCATATCCCTTTGGAACCGTTAAATATTGCAATTGCCAGTAAAACTACCGCTGCGCCGCGTATTATGTCCATCAAAATAAGCAGCTTTCTTCTGTCCGTCCTGTCGGCTATGACTCCCGCAAACGGTGAAATCAATACTGCCGGCAAAGTAGAAGCCGCCATCATTGTGCCCATCAGCGCAGTGGAACCTGTGACCGCCAATACCCAGAATCCCAGAGCTATTCCATATACGACATCGCCTAATATCGAGACCAGCTGACCCTGCCAGAGCAAAATGAAATTTGGTGTCCATAATTTTTCAGCCGGCGGCACAGCGACTTCAGCCGTTGCTTCTGCCGATGTATCAATCCTTACAGGTACAGCGACTTCAGCCGAACCCCCGATAGTCTGCCCGGCATCTGCGAAAAGCCCCGCAGACCCGTTGCTTTCCTGTATGTCTCCTGCTGTAATATCTTCTGACATATCAAACCTCTTTCAACCATTTATTTAACATTATTGATATACGGATTTACACTATAAATGTTTGAAAATTGGCGAGATAACTAATAATGCCCTGTATTTTAATTTGCTAATGGTACGTTGCAAAGAATGCCGCTTTACACTCTCCATTATTATATATAAAATGTAATAGAAAAGATTGGAATTATTTGCTGATATTATAAAAGCACCAATACGTATCATGCCGGATCACCCAGAGAATTAACTCGAGGAGGCTCATAATGAAAAGATTTTTGTGGCTATTGATAATCGCTTTTCTCTTTACTGCATGCTCTAATACTACTCCAGAGAAACCTGTTACAGAAAACACAGAAATCAAATCCATCGGAACGGCTATACCGGACACCCAGACAACAACTATTAACAGTAACGAATCATCTCATACCGTCGGCACAGCTGCAGTATCAACCGGGAATACCAGTAACATGACTCCTGGCGGGGCTGTTGTTTCGGAAGAAGTTACGACAGTAACCGTGCACAACGCAAACGAACTGTATGCCAATCTAGGATCAAACAGACATTTTCTGCTGATGCCCGGTGGTGATTACGATATGACTAAAGTTGCTAAAAGTCCTGGAACTGTCTATGATATAAACTCTCTTAATAATATTGTTCTTGAGGGAGTTGGAGAAAAACAGGTCGATTTTATCACCGGTAACGAAAATGCAGATGCTTTGAGTTTCGCAGGCTGCAGTAATATTACGTTGAAAAATTTAAATATGGGTCATAATCCAATTACATTATTCATATGCTCCGGCTTTGTCCTGAATATTACAAGCTGCAGTAATATTACGATAGATAATTGCACTATGTTTGGATGCGGTGAAGTTGGTTTATACGCAGACAGCTCAACGAACATTTTATGCAGGAATAGTGTGATACGTGATTGTTCCGGAAATGTCTCGGAACTATATAAAGTAGAAAAAGCCATATTTGAAAACTGTGATTTCGTGAATGCAGTAGATGAGACTATCAATCTGAATGATTGTAAGGACATTTCCCTGATAGATTGCCGACTGAAAGGTATTTTAACAGGATACCCTCAATTGGTTAGTGACAACGTTAATTTATTGCATCAGGCCAGTGACGGTATGGAATATATCATTACCGAACAGTCTTTTCCTGAAGTGGACCTTAAAAACATCAGCTTGCTTGGTAAATCGATATATAAGGAAATAGAATCGATCCACAGCGGTTTGGAAGTTTCAATTGAACTTGGGACACATGAGCTTACAGGTGAATCTTACGTTGATTGTAATTTATCTTATGATTCGTCATTGGATGAATCTGAATATTTATCACAGATTGATGCAGCCCAAAAAATAATATCTGCCTACACGGACGAGTCGTCTCTCATCTATGTAAGCTTGCTGAGGTCTGGTAGCAAGGATCCTTATGCTGGCTCCTCATACTATGGCAGTATACTTATTTATGGTGATAATATCGATTTGAATAAAATCAATAATAATAATAAGAAATATATCCCGGCAAAAGAAGCGCGCGAAAAACTGAAATCCTGGCTGCCACCGTTTATAACACTAAATGCAATGGGCATAAAAGATACATTTCCAGCAAATGAATATACAGAAACAGGACTAATAGATACTGAAATCTACGAAGGCACTGTGTACTACAGGTTCGATGTCGATGGTACGACAGAGGAAACAAGATATATCAGTAATATTTTCTATGTAAACGCGGAGGATGGGTCTATCGGCACCTATTTTGATGGAAATGATAATTGCCCGGCCAAACGTGCTTCAATTGACCAGATAGCGGCACTAATAAACTATTGGAATACTGATAATGAACCGATCCCGCAGAATGAAAAGGTTTGGACATGTATAGTAAATAATGACTACATCAAAATTTTTTCAGAGCCCATTGACATGACCTATTATCTTTCTTACAAGGATGGAATTCTAACGGCCGAACCCTATGAAGAATTCTACGGTGAATGATTCAGAGCTTCATATTTGTTTTATGGTTTGAATAAAACCCTGGATACAGCTTTTTTCCATCCCTCATAGCAGACGGATCGTTCACTTTCGGGCATACTTGCGCAAAAGCAGGTGTCGCATGTCCTCAACCTCTTCAGCTCTTCCCTGCTCTTCCACAAACCAATAGCCAAACCTGCCATATAGGCCGAGCCAATTGCGCAGATCTCTTCTATCTCATTGACGATTATTTTTTTGTTCAGAATATCCGACTGAAACTGCATCAGGAAACGATTTCTTGTCGGGCCGCCGTCTACCCTGATTTCCGTTGGCTCAATACCGACTTCTTCCGCCATAATATCAAGTATGTCCTTTACCTGATATGCCATGGATTCGAGTACGGCACGGACTATATGCGCTTTTTTCGTGCCTCTTGTCATGCCGGTGATCATAGCGGTAGCTTCGCTATCCCAATACGGCGTGCCCAGCCCGACAAACGCCGGTACCAGATACACGCCGTCATTGCCGGTAATACTTGACGCTAAGGCTTCCGTGGATTTCGAATCGGGGATCAGCTCCAGATCGTCAACGAGCCACTTTATTGTCGCGCCCGAGCAATTGATATTGCCCTCGGCAACATATTCCACGGTATTGTTTATGCCCCAGCCGATCGAAGTTACCAGCCCTTTTTGAGAACGGTAGGACGACTTGCCGATGTTCATCATTATGGACGAGCCGGTGCCGTACGTTACCTTTGTCATCCCTCTTTCAAAGCAGTTCTGTCCAAAAAGCGCGGCATGGGAATCACCCAGCACACCCGTGATGGGAATTCCCCTACCTGACAGGCATGATACCTCCATATGGCCGAATATATGATCGGAGGAGAAGACCTCAGGCAGAATTTGTCCGGGGATGGTAAACATTTTGAGCAGTTCATCGTCCCAGCAAAGCTCTCTGATATTTAAAAGCTGAGTACGGCTTGCATTTGAAAAATCCGTTGCGTGGACCGTGTTCCGGGTAAATTTGTAAATAAGCCAGCTATCGATCGTGCCGCACATTAAATCCCCATGCACAGCTTTTTCCCGTGCGCCCGGAATGTTATCGAGAAGCCATTTTATTTTTGCGGCAGAGTAATATGGTGAAAGGACCATACCGGTCTTTTCCATCACAACGTCCGCAAATCCGTGGTTATTAAGCTCATCGCATATACGGGAGGCCCGGTTGCATTGCCAGACGACAGCATTTGCAATGGGTAACCCGGTGTTTTTATCCCACACTGCAACGGTTTCTCTCTGGTTTGCAATGCAAACTGCCTTGATTTCTTCCGGGCTGACATGGGCTTCGGCAATTACGGTATCAATTGCCCTTACCGCATTCTCGTAGATCTCCATAACGTCGTGTTCGACCCATCCCGGATTGGGATAGATCTGCTTGTGCGATTCGTTATGTCTTTGCACATACCGGCCCTGATCGTCAAAAAGCAGGGCTTTTGTACCCGAAGTACCCTGATCGATACTTAAAATGTAGCCTGACATAGTTCTTACCTCTCTAAAAGACTAATAGCAGACTTTATTATACCATTTACATTGATTCTGTAATACTCGAACAGTTCCTTTGAATTTTTGCATCCATATTCCACATCAATTTTCCGCCTCTGTCATTTCTCCGTATGTAAAAACAGCAATATTCTATAAGATAATCCGCAATTTTTTCGTATGGATAAATATCCTTAAGTAATAGAATATAAAAAGCAGAAAACTGAGATGGGAGGCAGTATATGAAAAGGAAATTGGTGTGCATATTACTGGCATTCATTCTGATAGCCGGCATGTTGCCCCTTAATGCATTTGCAGAACTTCCGGAAGGTGTGCCGGATTCTGTTGAAACTGCAACGCTAAGGAAAGTCGAAGTTCTGAATGATACGGACGGTGTCCCTTACTTCCAATTGGAGGTAAAATTCCCGCAAAGCTTCATGGATCTAAACGATGAACGTCCGGCAGACGGATATACATGGATCGACTATTACTGGAAAATAGATAACGGTTCATGGGAAGCTCTCGGCGGCGGACTGACTGAAAGCATTTTTGACGAGGCCTTTGGCTCTACGGGCCAGGCAAACACATACATTGCTTCATCTATTTACCCGGAGGATGAAGGCAACGAGAAAGAAATCGTTATAAAGGATCATGTTTACACCATAAAGGTAAAACTCTCATATGGCTACAGGGACGGAGACGGGCCTGTCAGCTTTGTAAGTTCTTCATTCTCGAATGAACTATCCATAGGTTCCGGCAGTTTTAACAAAAAAGTATCGGACTGGGCGAAACCTGAACTACAGAAGGCATCCGATCTGGGGCTTATACCGGACATCCTGGACGGCGCAGATATGACAAAGCCTATCACGCGCGAGGAATTTTGCGAGCTTGCTGTTCTGCTCTATGAAAAGGCGACGGAAAAAGAAAGTGCGGCCGCATCTCCTAACCCGTTCAAGGACACTGCAAATCCGCAGATCCTGAAAGCATTCAAGCTGGGTATTACTGATGGAACGTCCGCCACCACCTTCTCGCCTAAAGTGCTGATAAACAGGGAACAATGCGCCGCTATGCTGTTCAGAACGATCAAGGCCATAAAGCCGAACGGCAACTTCAGCATTGCAGGCGTTAAAGATTTTCTCGATCAGAAAAATATATCGTCGTGGGCAGTAGAAGCTACTAAGTACATGTCCAAAGCAGGAATTATCTCCGGCGATTCGGGCAACTTCATGCCTAAAGCCGTCACAACGGCCCAAAAAGCCGTCGGCTACGGAATGGCGACACGCGAGCAGGCTATAGCGCTTACGGTCAGAGCGTATGAAAAAATGCCGGAAATCCAAAACACTTCACAGATAGAAAAAAGTGTACCGCCAACAACAGCAGTTACTGAAACAGAGGAGCGCCAATCGACGCTCCTTACTGATTTCAGGATATTTGCAGGAACTGGTACCGGCAATAGTTTACCAGGTTTTCTATTAACTATAAAAAATGATAAAAGCTTATGGGGATTGGGTTATTACCTGCCGAAGGAGGATGAATCGGATCCCGGTTATTGTACGGAAGAAGGAACCCGGTCCCCGGTGAAGCTTGCCGATGACGTCATATGCGCTTCATGCGCTCCCGGAACCGGGATGGCATGCGGCGCCTATTACTTTATTACCTCAAACGGCGATCTCTACAGTGCAGGTTCTGATGAAAACGGGCGGCTCGGACAAGGTATAGTGGATATATACGGAAAGTTTTTCGAGCCGAAGGTAGTCTTAAACAGTGTAAAATTTGTGAATTCATCTGGAAGCAATACTGTCGCTATCACCAAAAATAACGAGCTCTATGTCTGGGGAAGCAATTTCAACTATTTCATTCCAAGGTCGGAGGAAGAATTCTGCACGACACCACAGAAGGTCATGGATGATGTCGTCTATGCGGCTCCCGGGGAATATGAGCTGATGGCCGTAAAAAAGGACGGCAGTCTGTGGGCCTGGGGACTGGAACCCAATGATGAATCCGGATTCGCAGTGAACCGAAAAAAAGCGCCATATAAGGTCATGGACAATGTCAAGTCAGTATATGCGGACCGTACAGGAACATACGCCGCCATTAAAAAGGACGGAACCCTCTGGATGTGGGGAGATAACTTCTACGGCCAGCTTGGCACAGGTTATCAGTATGGTGCGGATGGCAGCGATTCAGTCAAAAAGCCGGTAAAGGTGCTCAGCGGAGTAAAAAGCGTTGCGCTTTCAACACATACGCTCGCACTGAAGGCCGACGGCACCGTGTACGGCTGGGGAGATAACAATCTTGGGCAGTGCGGAACAGCGGCGGGCAAGTATATCCTCAAGCCTTTGAAAATAACCGGCGGCGCAAGGGATATCGCAGCCACCGACGGCGAGAGTTACATTCTGAAAACCGACGGTTCCATTTGGGGCTGCGGATACAACTGCAATAAGTATGCTTTCAATGGGAAGGGACAGGAGATGCAAAAACAACTCCTGAATACAGGCTTTGGCATAAAATAGCCTCACTTGCGAGATTACAGCGACAGTGTCGGGGATGGAGAGTAGAAATGAAGAGAAAAGTTGTTTATTTATGCTCGTTAGTATTATTATTCACGTTTGCCTTTTCGGCATGCGGTACCAACCAAATGCAAGGCAGTTCTGAAAACACTACAAGTACTGATCTTGCAGGCACGACTCAAAATAATTCCGGCAACAAAGCCGATTCAACATTATCAGTCTCAACGGAAGCAAGCGCAGGAGATTATGAGGGCGAGGCCCAGCTCATTGAAAATTACGCGGAAGGAAAAATTACTGCCGACACGTCGTTTGAAGGTAGTGTGAAGTTTGAAAAAGACAGTTCGTCTACGGTTTCACTTCAGTACGATACGGACAGCAGCAATGAGCAGCAGGTCAGGCTGGAAGCGCCGGACGGTCTTGTATGGGACCTGGTCATTCCCGCTCATGCTCTGCTTCAGGATACGACGATAACCATGACAGCGCTTAAAAATGTGGAAAGTTCGTCCATAGGCTCTATAAAGGCCGGCCTACTTTTGGAGCCGGACGGTCTGCAGTTTTATAAACCGGCTACGCTGACGCTGAGCGGAAATGCGGGAACTAATCCAATATTGCTAAGTGGGAATCACGATGGCTCAAAAACTGGTCTTGCCCTGGTCGAAAAGGCAAACGGCGGAGTCTCGGCCAGTATTCTGCATTTCAGCAGCATCTACGACTATCCCCTTGACAATGAGCACAAGATGACGCAATTAAAGGAAAAAGCCGCGGGCAACTACGAGGAAATACGTCAGATTGCGCTTGACTACCTGAAAAAGCCGATACAGACGCCGCCCCCCAAGCCCATGTCCCTTCGCTGCCCGGCAGATCATAAACCGATGTACGAAGATGAACTCAGGCAGTTTCTTGCGGTATTTTATCATCCTGAAGGCGAGATTGCCCAGGAACTGCTTGCGGCATCGAAAATGGTTGCGCTTTTGAATGACGGTGAAACCTCAGAGGAGGCCATTGATATATGCAAGAGGCTTGCCAAACGCCTTTTGAAAAAGGCGGACAAGCTCTACGGCGCCTATTACCCACAGGAGGAGTATCTGCTTCCAATCGGCACTGCTGCTTTATCTGCGGAAAGGGACTACCAGCTTCTGGGCGGACCCGACGACCGCACTACCATGGAAATGATCGGCGAATGGGTCAATAAGGTTGCGCGGCAATTTCTGGACGATTTGAGAGAGAAGCATGATTACAAGGCTGCCAAACCTGCTCTGCGGCTGGGAAGAGAGGCTGTTCTGTTCGGAACGGGAAATGACAGCATCCTTCAGGAAGTACAGGATGCTCTCAATTTTGAAGTCCGCTTTGAGTGTGAAGTGGTTGTTGAAGGTACGGAAGGCGAATTAACTTATAAAACAAGCGGCAGCGCACCCTACATCATTCAATTGGTACTGTTGGAAGATCCGTTTTCAAAGGGTCAGGGAAAATATGAGAGTTTTACCAGTCCCGAGCCACAACTTAGCTTAAAGCTCCCGAACAGTTTTAAATTCCTGACTACCGTAGAAAATTTCGACCCCTGCCTTGACAAGCCCTTTGACATATATATAGACAGATTCGGCGCCAAAATGGAGACAATGGTCGCAGCTGGTTATTCGACGAAGACGACGGGCGTAGTTGAATCAATGGTAGCATTATTTACGAAAGATGAGATGGTTCCAAAGGTTTATGATATCGAGAGCGGCAGCGGAGCGGCTTTTCACAAATTCAGCGTACAGCTGCAAAACGAGAATGTTACGGCAGCCGAGAAAACCTTAAGAAAAAGCATGAACGAGGTTTCCGCAAATGTAACTGTCCGCCTTGTACATACGCCAAAGTAAGCTTCTTCCGTGAAACTGCCGGACAGGGATTTCATCCTTATTGATTTTTATAGCATTCGGGAGAAATCCCTGTTATCTCCTTAAAAGTGGCTGAGAAATGAGGTATACTCGCAAAACCGCATACAGAGGCGATCTCCGCACTTGTATAGCACCTGGAGTTCAGCAGTTCCATTGCTTTTTCAATCCTTACCTGCATCAGATACCTGTGCGGGGACAGACCGACCTTGTGCTTGAACATCCTTATGAAATGATAGGGTGAAACATGAATTTCGCTGCAAATATCCTCGATGGTTATATTTGAGCTGAAATAAGTCCGTATATACTCCATCGCCTGACTGATATATGAATCGACATCGTCGAAGCATATAGAGGCTTTTTTCATATTTGTCCTGCATTCGCGCAAAAGTAATGCTGCGATCTGTATCTCCAGGCTATCCAGCATTAGCATTAAATGATCTGAACGTTTGCATTCACGCTCAAACGTATTAAGGACATAAAGCAGTTGGCCGGAAAAAGGGTTCAGATTGTCGACAAATTGGATATTTCCGCAGAAACCCATTTCTCTGGCAATTCTGTGTATAAAGTCCTGTTTTAATAGAAAAGAATAATATGGCTTTGTAGATGTCGTAGCTGAGCATGTGACAATATCTCCCGGGTTAATGGCCATGATTTTTCTTTGATCCAACCGGATTCTTTTTTTGTTGAAAAACGTATCAGGCGCACTTCCAGAAGGAATGACCATGTGATAATCATTTACTTCCAGCATTATCCCGCCCATATATGATGTAGGTCTGAATAAAGCAATGTTGCTGCCTAGATGTGTTTCCGTTTTTTGCAGTATCGTTTCGGGAATCTGATCGGTAAAGTCCGAATATTGAGTCACATTAGCACCCCCGCAACAAGCTTGCACTACTTTCGTATTATATTGTACCACTTATGTAAATTAATTCTACACTAATTGTTGAAATTTTGCTATGGCCATACTTCTTTGTCAATAGTTTCGATTTGACTTATACACATTCTTCACTTAAAAGCGCATACAAATATTCGTCAACATACTCACCCTTATTCCAGACGCTTTTTATAAAGTGGCCTTCCCTCCTCATACCAATCCTTTCAAGCAGCCTGATGGAATCTTCGTTTCTGACATCGGTTATAGCTATGACCCTTCGCAGCTTCAAGACATGGAAGATATATCCAAGCAAGTGTTTTACGGCTTCGGTTCCGAATCCTTTATTCCGGTACGCTGGATCCAGCGTAAAACCTATTTCGGCCTGATCCGTTTCATGTTGCAGTGTATGTATCGCCAAATCTCCTATCAAGCAGGCTTCACTCTTCGATTCGACGGCGATCTGGAACCAACTGTCGGGAATACCAGGTTCGGCGTTCATTTGCCCTCTTACGAACTCCAACGCCTGCTCAAATCTGTAATTCGCCCATATGTCTCCCTGATACCGGGCTACCCTTGGATCGGTCCTGTACTTGAAGAAGGTCTCAGCATCGGCTTCTCTGAATTTCCTCAGTATCAGCCTTTCTGTCTCTATAAAGACAAATTTGATCTCGCTCATAATGTTCATCCCCGCAATAACTTACTCGAGTTTACCAATAGCTACCTGAAAAAAATGCCTAATGACTTTCCTTCATCGGAACACCTATATTCCTGATAAAATAATCCACGTCCCGGTTTCCTGTCTTCTCCGCTTCTTCTGTGAAGAAGCAGCCCGGAATACCGCCTTTCGTACGATGGAACAATACGCAGGAGCAGCATTTGCCCCACTTGTCACAATCAGTAAAGGTACATTTACAGTTATTTATGCTGCCCAGGTTTTCTTTTCTTTCGCAAGCCATACAGACACCTCCAAATTAATGTTTATTTCGAATTATATAATAATCAGTTAATGTTTACAATTTTCTCAGGCCCGATTAAAAATGAAACAGCTGAAAATAAAAATCAAAAAAGCCCTACAACCGTTAAGTTGTAAGGTTTTGAGCCTCACTGCGTGAAGCTTTAATGTGGTAGATTATACGGCCTTACGGCCGATAATCTTTGGTGAGCCATCGGAGGTTCGAACTCCGGACACCTTGATTAAAAGTCAAGATGCCTGATTTGTTACTCATACAGGATCACATTAACCCGGCTGCCTAACTTTTCTCAATAGTCCTTTTCTTGATCTTTCGAAATATTTTTGCCATATTTTTTAGATCTGAGACAGAATTTTAGCCTATGTAAATGTATTAAAAGATATAAAAATTTTATACTTTAGGTAAGATGTGGTATCATTATTATTAGAGATGTAAGATTATGGAGTTTTAAGCAAATATGTATGCATGTCTAAATTTCGTAAGACGTCCATACGAATATGAATCAACAGGAGGTTTATTTGTGGCAAACAAAAGTCAATATTTTCGTATCTCGATTACTGAAAAATGCAATTTATCCTGCTGGTTTTGCCATAAAGAAGGTCAGAAAATAAGTCATGATGAAATGACTTTACAGCAATTCGGATTGATTTCCCGAATTGCATTAGAAGAAGGATTCAAAAAGTTTAAAATAACCGGCGGGGAGCCCACAATTAGGCCCGATGTATACAACTTGGTTAAAGAGCTGGTTTCATGCGGAATTTCGGACTTATCCATGATTACAAATGGCACATACTTGGCTGAAAAAGCATTCAAATTAAAGAAAGCAGGATTACAGAGGCTTAATATCACGTTGAATACCCTAAACCCTCAAAAATACGAAGTAATTTATGGTGTTCCTCGGAATATGCTTAAAAAGACCCTTTATGGAATTGATTGTGCTTTAGATGCCGGATTTAAAAATATTAAGATAAACTTTGTATATCTGAGCCCTGAAAGTGATTTAGACCTTATAGATTTGTTAACCTTTGCAGGGGATCGGTCATTGACACTAGTTATCCTGCCTCTGATTTCTACTAATAAAAATTTAGAGGACCCGAAAATAACTTTAGAGGTGCTTTATGGGAAACTTCAATCATTCGGGATACAGTATGAAGAAAAACTTGTTGATGTAGAGGGTATAGAGAAGCGCTTGATTAAGCTGAACTCAGGGGCAGATGTACTATTAAGAATAGATGAATTGGCTGCCCACCAACCCTATAGCTTCTGCAAAACCTGCCCTTCAAAAAACTCCTGCAGGGAAGGCATCTTTCCTTTGCGGCTTTCATCGAATGGTACATTAATACCCTGTTTGGCGGGGAATCAACATAGGATATCTATACGGGAGGCAGCAGAACTAGGTGATACAGCCTATATCCGGAATACTATCAGGGAAATAAGGGGGTATATGATAGAAAATGGTGAAACCAAAAAGATCAGGTAGATATGTTTGTATAGAAGGACTTGACGGATCTGGAAAGACAACTCTTTTCAAAAGGTTGGCCGATCGGCTGACCAGAGACCATGTAGAGTTCTCAACAGTATCTCCTACAAAGACTTATGACGCAAATAATTTCATAGAAAGGGCCTTTAGAAACATTTCTTTTCTAAATCAGAACAGAACAGCTCGCGCTTTTCTCTATGCCCATCGCTCCAATCAGGCAGCCGATTCTACAGATTGGACGAAACCCTTGATTCTAGGAGATCGAAGTCTAATAACTAGTTATGTTACACGTTGGGGGCGTTCAAAAATGAAAAATTTCTTAACTACTTGCATGGTGAATATTATGGAGAGAAAAATATTTCCTCCTGACCATGTAATATATCTGGACGTTTCCAAAGATATCCTGATCGAGAGGTTAAATAGTCGAGGCCGTCCAAGGGATATTGACGAAACTGATTTACGGTCAGAACAAATGAAAGAGGCTTATTTTCATTTAAAAAATACATGCGAAATAAGACGGATAGCAGGTATCAAGTGGCATATCATTTGTGGAGACGGCGAACTGGATTCTATTGAAGATGAAGCCTACAAAATACTTACCAGTATCTATAATAAACGGGAGGAAGTAATATGAAGATTAAGGTTACCGAAACAGGCTTGATCAAGCTCCAAATAGAATTGGAAACGATGAAGCAACGACTTATAGACATCCGGGAAGACAAGGCTACCGCCTATAGCAACAGCGGTGATACATGGCATGACAATCCAAGGTTCAATGAACTGGAGAGGGCTGAGAAAAGTGCGGAAAAGCAGATATATGAACTAGAGGAAAAATTACATAATGCAGAAATAGTGCGATGGGATGAGAACAGTAAGGATAAGGTACAAATAGGCTCTATTGTCCTCTGCCGTTGTGAATACCCTGGTGAAATAGAAGATATTGTTTATGAAATTGTTGGGTATGGGGAGGCTGACCCAATGAATTACAAAATAAGCTATGAAAGTCTTGTTGCCCAAACACTTATTGGGCTGTCGACGGGAGCTAAAGCGGAGTGTATTACACCAAGCGGAAAAGTAACCTATCAAGTTATAAAAATCTATGATAATTGGGACTGTGCCAGAGAAAATTTATATCTATGACAGTGCTTTATTAAGGGAGGGACAGGCTATGTTTTTCTTTCTTTGTGGGCCACATTGCTGTGGTAAAACCTCAATTCTGTCAATATTAGAATCGGAGGGTTATATTTCTGCAAGGGGAAGTGAGATTGGGAAGGATCTATTTTATAAACGTTCGTTCCAGACAGAATCCCAAAACAGTGACTTTGAATTCGAGGTTACTAGGCTTGAGTTGGAAAGGGACCGATACTTCCATAATACACCGGGCGTAATTGGGATTGAAACCTGGCATCCGGGAAATCTTGCATATGCATCTGTCAGGAATCCAAAATCGATAAAGGAACTGGCCGAATTATCCAGGCAATCCCCAATAATAATGAATATCAGTGGAATATGGCTCCGGATTCCGAAATGTGAGATCATTGCTAGAAGCAAAACATTCAAGGACAATAAGGAATGGGCTGGTGAATTCTACGAGAAAGTCGATCAGAATATGGAGATGTGTTTAAAAGAACTTGGACTTTTGGAAAGGACAACAATAATCGATGCCAACCGACCATTTGAAAGTGTTCTCACAGACGTTAAGAATCATTTATATATTTTATTAAAATAGTTAATACTGCTTTATAAGCACGTCATAGGCAGGGAGAAATTCGATTATAATCCATTTTATCTTAAAGGGATAATTCTCCGCATCTCTTTAACAGCAATTTACTAAACTTTAAATGTATTTTTTTGGTTTGGCGTTGTGTATATATAGGATTCATTACTGTTACCTTTATCTGTAGAAATATATCCAAGTTCCTTGAGTCTATTTTCATATGATTCTATCAATAGATGCAAATCGTCCAATGATAAATAATCCAATTTGATTGATTCTGGCTGGCAGTAATAACTTAATTCCTCTAATTGTTCCAATGAACTGGGTAAATGGATTCCATACCTATTCGCTTCATTCCAAATTTCACTACCAGGAAGCGGGGCAAAAGTATGAACGGCAACTTCATTCGGTCTGGTATTTTCAATTATTTTTAAGGCTTCCAGTTGCTCATCGAAGCTACCCGGTAGGCCAATAATCCACCAAGTTTTTATTCTCAATAAGTTTTTTACCGCACAATTTATAGCTTCGACAATTGTATCTGTTGTAATACCTTTTTTTATCGATTTAAGAATTTTTTCTGAACCGGATTCTGCACCAAAAGCAATTTTTACACAACCTGAATTTTTCAAAGCACAGACAAGTTCATTATTAATATTGTCTGCTCGTAATTGGATTACATATTTAACCGGAATACTTTTTCTTATTAACATATTACAGAAAGTTATCCTGTCTTTATGATTGTAAAAAAACATGTCATCCGCCCAATACAAGTTGATTTCTCCAAACTCGGATACCAAATATTCTATCTCTGAAAGTATTTTTTCCGGTGAACTCATCCTGGGAGAACAGCCTGCCAACCCATTAGAACTGCAGAAAATACAGTTGTGAATACAACCTCTACTCGAAATAATGGAATGAGTCGAGTAAGAATTTAAGTTGAACAATTTTCTATCAACGAATGGGAGGTTATCTAATATGACTTCACTCTTATGACTGTTATAAACAATTTCTCCTGCTTTATTTTTGTACGCTATGCCGTGTATTTTTTTTAGTTCGGATTCTTTTACATCAGAATTTTGTACAGCTTCTAAAATAGGTAATATTGTATTCTCACCCTCGCCTACCGTAACAAGCTCGATTCCCTTGTTTAAAGCCTCTTTGTAAAACAATGTGGGATGGATTCCGCCTGCAAAAATGAACGCGGTTGTTATCTTTCTTAATCTTTCTACCAATAAATATGCCGTATGGGCTGAAGTCGAAGGAAATGAAAGTCCTATTGCCAAAGGATTGAAATTAAAAACTATTTGTTCAATGTTATCATCCTCAACAGTCATATCATAAATTTTTACAGTATACCCATTGTTTCGGGCAATAGTTCCAAGCATACCGAGCCCAAGTGGATATTCACAGTATACTCGCCCATTCCATTTTTTCGAGACATTTATTAGCAATACATTCATATTATT
>DATALQ010000016.1:0-121031 GCA_036260935.1 Clostridia bacterium | reverse complement strand
CGGATTGCCGGTATCGTCGAGTACGGCATACCCTTCTGCAGTTGTCAGCATCTTCCCTGCCTCAGTCAGGCTGATCTTGAAACTGCCGTCTCTTGTATAGTCCGTTTCTCCCGTCGGCCCCTGTACCATAAAAAACGCATCGCCGTCTACGTAGAAATCCAACGGGTTTCCGGTTTCCTCAGGGCTTCCCTTGGTGAAGTCCTTGACCGTGGCAACAGCGGTTGTACCGTGCCCTACCTGCAGATTTACAGGTTTTCCGCTGTTGGGGAGCACACGCGCCCTGTCGAGCGTTTCATAGAGGAGGTCCTTGAACTCTGCCCGATCCTTTTTATACGCAGTTGTATTTACATTGGCAAGATTGTTGGAAATAATATCGACATTCATCTGTTGTGCCATCATACCCGATGCCGAGGTCCAAAGTGCTCTCATCATAATATCATCATTCCTCCCGGTTCGGCCGTCATCTTACTGCCCCGACCTGATTCACCGCTTTATCGAGCGTTCCGTCGATAGCCTGCAATACTCTTGAATTTGCTTCGTATGAACGCAATACCGTTATCATATCGACCATTTCTTTAACTGTATTTACATTTGAAAGCTCCAGGTAACCCTGCCTGACCGTTCCGGAAAAGTTCCGGGTCTGTGCCGCCGCATCGGCCTGGATGAGGTTCATACCGTATTTTTTCAGTTCCGATGTATCCTCGAACTCGGTAATAAGCAGTTTATCAACTATTTGTCCGTTCTGCTCCACAGTTCCATCCTCGCTGACGGTAAAATCACCGCTTTGCAGCGTAATCGGACCGTTCTGGCCCAAAACGGTATAGCCTTCCCTTGTCACTAAAGTGCCGTTCGAACTTTTAGAAAACGAACCGTCCCTCGTGTAATATGCCTTTACATTGCCGTCGGCATCTGGAACCGCTACCGTAAAGAAGGCATTGTCACTGCCGCTGATGGCTATATCCTGACTGTTATCGGTTCTGTTCAGCTGGCCCTGTGAATAGTACGTAAAAACCTGGCCTACATCGCTGCCAAGCTGCATCGTACCTATATCGCGTATCCTGCCGGGAGTTTCGTCGAGATCCTTAACAATCTTTGTCAATACGCTGGGAAAGCTCTCCATCACGAGCGTATCTTTTTTGTAGCCGTTCGTACTGGAGTTGGCCATATTATTTGAGATGACATCCATCTTTTTTTCTAGAGACAGCATACTCCAGCCGGATGTATATAAGCCACGTACCATGTTTGCTCCACGCGGGTCATGTGCCTTCCGTGGCCGTAACCCAACCAAAATCTGCTGATTTGCGCAGTCCGTGCGCTATAATGAATATCGGAAAATAGTCGCTGCAGGTTAACGATTTTCTAAGAAATAAATAGGATGGAGGTCAATAAAAATACACTGTTAGATCGGCAGGGCTTGCTTGTTCAGATCATGTTTTCAAGCACCGACTACAGTGGATCAATCGGACCATAAATGTAAATCCGACTTAGTGGTCCGTCTCACGGGCTGGTCGCAAGCATGGCTTGCCTGGTCGTTAGCTTCGCTAACTGCTCGGCCATGCAACCTGGCTGCTCGCCCATGCATCCTGGGCCTTTCCAGCTGTTCTATCCGACTTTACGTTCAGAAGTACCGCTGCGGAGATAAAACATGACTTCACGAGCAAGCCGTGCCGATTTAAGAATCGGGTTGCCCTGAAGCCTCCGGGTCGCTGCCTGTGCAGACCGAGACCCGACACACGATGATCCTGCTGCCTGTTCAAAATTTGAATTTTGGGGCAATTTAGTCAACATAATCCTCCCCTCTTTGCCATTATTCTGAGAAAAACAGGTGAAACTCATCCTATTAACACGTTTTTTTGGCCAAAACTTGAAAAAATGCACACATAAGAGGAGTTTATGTGGCTTACAGCTAAAAGCTTTACTGCCAGCCACTTAACTAACCCAATGTTCTCTAAATACAACAAAAACCGGGGACGATGCCCCGGTCTTAAGTCGGATATTTCATAGTATATTATTTCTTATACTTTGCCTCAGGTGCCGCACTCTTTTCTATGACCTCTATGTCGTTGAGCGCTTCTCCCGTTCCAAGAGCTACACATGATATGGCATCGTCTGCGATAATGACGTTTATACCCGTCTTCTCCTGCAGCAGTTTATCCAGGCCGTAAACCAGGCTTCCGCCGCCTGTCAGTACGATTCCCCTGTCGCTTATGTCGGCGGCAAGCTCCGGCGGGGTTTTTTCAAGCACTGAGTGGACTGCCTCGATGATACTTGAGATAGGTTCTTCCAATGCCTCCATCATTTCCGTAGAAGTGACGGAAATGGTCTTGGGCAGTCCGGATATCAGGTTTCTTCCCCTGACGTCCATCGACACGTCCTGTACTCTGGGATATACTGTGCCTATGTTTATCTTCAGCTCTTCGGCGGTACGTTCGCCGATCATGATATTGTGCTTTTTGCGCATATATCTGACAATAGCTTCGTCGAATTTATCTCCCGCGACCTTGATCGAGGATGAAACAACGGTTCCGCCAAGTGAAATAACGGCTATATCGGTGGTTCCGCCGCCGATGTCGACGACCATGCTGCCGCAGGCCTTGGTAATGTCAATTCCGGCCCCGATTGCCGCAGCGATCGGTTCTTCGATCAGGTAGGTCTTCCGTGCGCCGGCCTGCATGGCTGCGTCGATTACCGCACGCCTTTCGACTTCGGTGACGCCGCTTGGCACGCAGACCATGATCCTTGGCTTGAACAGCCTGAATACCTTATTCCCGCATATTTTATTTATGAAATATTTCAACATCCTTTCAGTGATGTCATAATCCGAAATAACGCCGTCCCTCAAAGGCCTGATAGCTACGATATTGCCTGGAGTCCTGCCCAACATACGGCGAGCTTCTTCACCGACCGCCAACAGCTTGTTTGAATTTTTATCGATGGCAACCACGGAGGGTTCCCTAAGCACGATGCCCTTCCCCTTGATGTAAACCAGCACGGAAGCTGTTCCGAGGTCTATACCGATATCCTGTCCGAAGCCCAATGATAACACCCCTCTTATTATGTCTTTTATATAATAATGATGTAAAATCCTATCGAATTTTTACAAGAAAAGTTGCAAACTCAATTCTAATATTATCATAATATAACAATTATGCAACATCGGATTTTATCCAGGAACGCAACAAAGCCGGAACATTTTGAACATTCCGGCTTCGCCTTTGCCTGCTTGCATATTTCACGTATTTTTTGTCTTATTCCTGTTTTCTGTACACGGCTATTTATGTGCCTATTTCCCCTGATATTTTGCTTTTGTCGCTTCTCCACCTCTTATATGTCTTTCCGCTTTATTTTCCTCCAGCACGATCCTCACATCGTCTGCCAGTTCGGAGTTCACCCTGGCAAGTCTCTCAGTGACATCCTTATGTACGGTTGTCACACTCCGGAACGATTTGCTCATCGCTATCATCAACTATTTCACCGAACGGTATATCCATTGATAGCCCGGCATCAGAGTCTATTTTCAAGACTGCCGTAATCTTGCCGTCGTCATGAACAACAAACCTTTCAAAGATTGTCTTCAAGAAAACATTGCTTAGCAGGTCATCTGTCCTAAATCCGATTCTCTTTAAAAAGTTTGCTACTGAATTTTCTATATCAATCTCTATTTGCTCATAGTTTGTATAAATATTTAGTGCTGTTTTGATTTCCTCTATTTTGCTGTTAATAGGTCTTAGCTTAGCATTCAGAAAGTCCTTATCAATTTCGCCGTCAGAATAAATGTCAACTAATCGGGTCTTTCTTGCTTCAAGGTTTCTTAATTCACTTAAAAGCTCTTTTCGACTATCGTTGTGTACATAGCGCCTCTTTAGCTCTTTCCCCACGTAATCTCCAGCCCGCTTCGCTATATCTTCCATGTCTCCGCATATATTTTGGAGGAAGTTAATGATCTCATTGTGCAGCTGGTCCTCATCTACCCTAATGTTGTTATTGCATATTGATGAACCTTTTGCGTTTCTGTATGAGCATGTCCACCATTTATACGTTTTACTATTCTCACTGTACTTCCTGACACATCGTCTGAACGAGTATCCATCGTTGGCACATACCAATAGATTGCTGAGAGGATACTTGTTGCTTGGTCTTTTTTTATCAAGATGAAAACTAGCCCTCTTTGAATATAATGTTCGCTGAGCCTTGTTGAACAGCTCATCATCAATAATCCTAAATTCCGGCCTATCAGCACAAATCCAGTTATCCCTGCTATATTCCTTGCGTTTCCCGGTTTTAAAATCGCTTATTTCGCTCTTTTTATTAAGAACCTTACCTATATATAGTTCATTTCGAATCAGGCCGACTATCGTATGCTGTGACCATGCATTTGTTTTCTTCTTTTTCGATAAAACATTATTTTCGTTAAGATATTCAGCGATTTTTGCTGTACCAATTCCCTCATCCACATACTTCTCATATATTTTTTTCACCCAGTAAGCTTCATATTCGTTGATTTTTAAATTGTATTTGTCAATACGGTCATATCCGAATACAAAGTTTGGTACCCGCCCCCTTTCGGCAGTCATATTTTTTGAAAGCTTAAGCTTTTTTGATAATGCTTGAGATTCCTCTTGCGCCAGCGCCCCCATCATAGTAAGTATTAGCTCTGAATCACCAAAGTTGGTCATATTATAATTAACAAATAATACCTCAACACCAATGTCTTTAAGCATACGTACAATTGTTAACAAGTCAACAGTATTACGTGCAAATCGGCTAAAATCCTTGACCAGGATGGCATTAAAGAACCCGCTCTTTGCATCCTTAATCATTTGATCGAATGCTTTCCTGTTTTTTAGCGACTTACCACTGATCCCTTCATCTGCATAAATCCTATAAAGCTCATATGCACTATTATTTTGGCAGTATTCAGAAAAATACTGCTTCTGCATTTCCATTGACTGTAATTGTTCTTCTTTTTTGGTCGAGACTCTACAATAGCAGGCTGCTAATTTACTCATAAACTAAACCCCCGTTCCATTTTGTTTCCTCTGCTTCACTGTCCGTCAAATTATCAAATCCAGCCTGCTCTGAGTTTTTAACGATATCATTTAAAACGCCCTTGGATATCTGTTCTATATATTTGTTTGTTATACTTTTTCTGACCTGCTCACCTATTCCATCAGTATATAGGTAGAAAGTCGACTTGAGCTTTACCATGATATCGCCACCCCCTCATACCAATTTATGAGTAGCAATATCTCATTATTCTTGTCCTCTCCGCCCGCTGCATGTCCTATTTTCATCGATTTTTGATACTTTTTTGCTGGAGAAATTTCATTTATTAGATTACTAATTTGTGATATGATAAGAGCAGCTACTTGGAAAGAGTGATACTGATGAGTATGAAACGGGGAAAACAACGACGCGGCAAGGTTTTTAAGGCATGGCTTATATATTACAGCATCATCCTGCTGTTGCCCATCGTTCTGGCTGTGGCGGTATATAATCAAGCGATCAGCATCATCACAAATGAGAATATAAGCGTACGCCAAGCCTCGCTTCATCAGATAGGAATTAAAATCGACGCACAGCTTCAGCAGCTGCGTACGATCGGCACTAATATACTTCTTAACGATAAAGTAAGCGCCCTGTGCAAAATCGAGGGAAAGCTGGACGCTGGGGGGTATTATTCGACTTATCAGGCAAGTAAGGATATAAATAAATATCTGTTAATCAACAATAACAATCTCATACAAGACGTATATGTCTATTTTAACCATTCCGGATATATGCTGAGCGGCACTAAAACAATCGATAAGGACGACGTTGCTACGGTTATGGTTGGTCTGGGCTTCGCCAAAGACAAATGGCAGGATTACTTGAAAACCAATCAGTCAAATAATTACCATATCATCGATACTCCTGAAGGGCAAAAGTTGTTTTATATTCAGTCATTATCGTTTAATAATAAAAACCAGGTGCCCTTGCTGACAATCATAATTGTTACCAAAACGGTTAAGATCACCGGTTTATTGAATGAAATTCCGCTTCCTCCGGATGGAACTGTGATGCTCCTGGGAGAAAACAATAACGCTTTGAATATAAACCCAAATTTATCGTCTTCCATATATAGCGATCTGATTTCCTATGAAAACGGGCATCCCCGGACTCAGGATCATCTGGTAGTCGTTGATATGGATTCAAGTATTTCAGGATGCAAATATATCATGGCGCTGCCGTACGTTTACTATTTGCAGAAAGCGGAATACATAAAAACCATTGTCGTCATATATCTTGCGGTATGCCTGTCGCTTGGCTTTGTTTTGGCCTATTACTTTTCCCGGCGCAATTACCTGCCTCTGCAAAAATTGAAGACCGCACTGGAGACGGAGGATATTGCCAACAACGGAACAGCAATGGATGAATTCAGCTTCTTCGAGCTTAAAATAAACAACTTGATCAGCAAAAAAGAACAACTCCAGAGAAAGCTGACGGATAATAAGGAAATCACACGAAATAACATTTTGTTCAGTATGCTGAAGGGCAAGCAAAGCGTCGTTTATCAAAAAGAGAGCAGTTTTCCGGATTATGACTTGTTTTTTAAAAGCGACAACTTCAGCGTGATTTTATTCGAGATCGAAAACGGCGGGGAAAAGCTGTTTAAGGATAATGATGAGGAGGCCGTTTTCCCCATTGTGACAATCCTTATCCGGGATGTCTTCCAAAAGGTTACGGGCGACAATTATAACGCATATTTCATTGAATGCGACGGGCAGATCGCAGGGATTGTGAATTATAGTCAGAATGTCGCGGATGAGGTTCTCGAAATAACCCAATACGAAATGGAACAGGTAACGGGAGCCGTCATTTATCATATTAAGGAACATTTCGACGTTTCGCTTTCAGCGGCTTTAAGTAACCTCCATAGAGGTCTGAAGAGCATTAGGGAAGCATACCGGGAAGCTTCGGATGTATTTGAGTACAAACACCTCAAGAGCGAAATCATACCTGTCATGCGGTACGGAGAAAACGGGTTCCCGCCTCACTCAGAGTTGAAACTCAGCTCATTTCTAGTGCCGGAAAGGCAATTTTATGATCTGGTGGTCAACGGCAATTATAAAGGTGCTTACAATATCTTAAAAAGCATTATCGGTAATTGTGCCGGGATGGACATAACTTCGCTTCACATGGTCAAATTTCGCATGTTCGGCCTTGTGAACATGATGCTCAATGTACTCGGTGAAATAAAAACGGATAGCAATATTAAATTCTTCGAAAAGATGGACCCCATCAATCGCCTGATGAACGCGAATACGCTTGCCGAACTTCAGGAGGAGACATTGTGCATTCTGGATAGCATCGTGCAGTTCTTTGAAAAACAAGATTCCAGTATAAAAGACAAAATGGAAGCGGTCACAGGCTATATCAACCGCCAATATTATAGAACCGACCTATGCGTTCAATTGCTGTCGGAGAAGTTCGGCATGTCTGTTTCCTATTTATCACGAATGTATAAAAAAGCCACAGGAGATGGCTTGCTGGACTATATCCATCGGGTTCGCGTCGAAAAGGCGAAGGTACTGCTAGCCGGTGGGATGAGCATCAAAGACGTTGCCGAGAAGGTGGGGTATTACAATAGTCAGGCGCTGATCCGCGCCTTCAAGCGAATGGAAGGTATTACTCCCGGACAATACAAGATGGACTAAAAATGACTATCCGCGGTCAAAAAATGATGATTCAATGGAAAAGAAATTGCAGCGGATGTACAAAAAATGTTTATAGGCAGGATAAAAACAGCCGATTTACATTAATCCGCTGCACATCTATTCTAAGGATGTAATTTACCGAAAGACGCGTCGGGTGAATTTACGGTAACCTGTACTCTTGTTCTTTTTAAATTAAGAAGGAGGAATTTACAGATGTCAAAGTCAGTACGAATTCTGTCGTTGTTAACATGCTTATTTTTGATGATCAGCCTCGTGGCGGGTTGTGGAACCGGCACCGCCCAAAGCACCGCCCCTACGCAATCAAGCGCCACAGCCCCGGCCGCTGCTTCCGCTGAGCCCCAGAGCAGCAGTGCAACCGCCGGCCAGCCTCTTCACAAGCTGTCGGATACTCCCGTCACTTTTACAATATGGAAGCCCGGGACGCCTGCGATCGGCAAGGTCATCCAATCCTATGAAGACAGTGCCGCTTTCCAGGAGATGGCGAAGATATCCAATATTACACTAAAGTTCGATACCCCCGTTTTTGGCCAGGAAGCCGACAAGTTCAATATTATGGTCAGCTCCGGCGAGTATCCGGATCTGATTGAAGGCATCGCCTCATATTACAGCGGCGGCGGAGACAAGGCAATCAGCGACGGCGTCATACTAAAGCTTAACGATTATATTACCAAGGACGCTCCCGATTACATGGCCGCAAGGAAAGCCAACAAGACGATTGAAAAGGAAACAATCACGGACACAGGAAACATGTACCAGTTTGAAGAGATTGTATATGGCGATACTGTGGAACCCCCGGCCTGGGGCCTCGCCATACGCCAGGATTGGCTGGATGACCTGGGCCTGAAGGCACCCGTAACATACAATGATCTGCACGATGTGCTGAAGGCTTTCAAAGATAAAAAGGGCGCTACCAAGCCGTTCAGTCTCGACGCTTCCGGCGTTCCGGGCTTCAGTTCATTTACCGGCGGCCTTGGTTTTTACGTCGCGTTGCCCGGCGGCATCTGCTCAACCAGCGAATATTTTTATCAGGTTGACGGAAAGGTCAAGTACGGCCCCCTTGAACCCGGATATAAAGATTATCTGACCATGATGGCTCAATGGTATAAAGAGGGACTTGTTGACCCCAATTTCCTCTCCGTGAAGAACTTTAACGACCTGATATCCGTCATGTCCAGCGGCAAGGCAGGCGTTGCTGTTCTGCCGAAGCCTATGTTTGCTGCGCTTAAAGCCAACAGCAATGACCCGAAGTTCCGCATGGTTGCGCTGGCCAATCCTGTAAAGAACCCCGGAGATAAAATTCATGTTGTCAATGCAAACAATTGGACTTTCCCCGGCGACGGAATAGCTATCTCCACGTCCTGCAAGAACCCGGAGCTGGCGGCTAAATATCTCAATATGTGGTACACGGATGCGGGGACTACCCTGCTCAACTACGGCGTAGAGGGCTCGACCTACAACATGGTCGACGGGAAGCCGCAGGAGACCGAGCTTCTTACTAAGAACCCCGACGGTCTGTCTTTGATTGACGCTCTATGCAAATATTGCGTATTTCAATTTGCATTCCGCTCGGATTACTCCCGCCAGTATGTCGGCATTTCCGACGACCAGCTGAACGCCCACAAAGCATGGCTTTCAAACGCGGATCCGGCGTATAACATGCCTTCTACTTCATTAACGGGGGACGAAGCTACGACGTATGCCGAAGTGATGAACGATATCAATACGTACGTCCAGGAGACCACGGTCAAAATGCTTATGGGCCTGACACCTCTTACGGACTATGACAAGATGGTCCAGACGATCAAGAACATGGGAATCGACAAGGCTATCGCGGTCAAGCAAGCGGCTCTCGATCGCTACAACTCGAGGTAACCGATCAGATTATCCATCGAATCCAGGCTGGAGAGGAACGACCTTCCTCTCCAGCAAAATATAATGATGGATCATAATTGGGGGAATATCATGACATTTTTTCAAAAGCTGGGCCATGACTTCAAACGGAATAAAATGCTGTACCTGATAAGCTTTCCCGTGGTTGCGTTCTTGATCATCTTCAGTTATATACCAATGGGCGGCCTGGTGATGGCATTTGAGAAATTTTCACCCAAGGGTGGCATTTTCTCAAGCCCGTGGGTAGGTTTTGATAACTTCAAACATTTTTTTCAAAGCGTCTACTTCCTTCGAGTCCTGGGCAATACATTCCTTCTGAGTTTTTATGACCTGATTTTCGGTTTTTGGGCGCCCATTATTTTTGCTCTTCTCCTTAACGAGATCAAGGATGGCTTGTTTAAGAAAACCATCCAGACTATAAGCTATTTGCCTTACTTTGTATCCATGGTCGTCATTTGTGGCTTGATCATGGATTTTACCGGCGGGGATGGTTTTATTTCCAGAGCCGCTCTAATTTTCGGAAGCAAGGATGCGAGCCTTCTATCTAACCCCGCGAACTTCAGGAGCATTTTCGTCGTTTCGAATATTTGGCAGGGCTTGGGCTATGGGAGCATCATATATCTTGCCGCATTGTCTTCAGTGGATCAGGAGCTTTTTGAGGCAGCGAGGATGGACGGAGCAGGCCGCTTGCGTCAGATATGGCATATCACTTTGCCTGGAATATCTTCAACGATTGTCATTATGCTCATTCTCCGAATTGGACTGCTGCTTACGGTTAACTTTGAAAAGGTGCTTCTTTTGTATTCGCCGGCCACCTATGAAACCGCGGATGTCATTTCCACATATGTATATCGGAAGGGAATATTGGGTTTAGATTACGGATACAGTACAGCCGTAGGCCTCTTTAATTCGGTTATCGCATTTATACTTGTTGCAGGTTCAAATGCTTTGGCCAAACGGTATTCTGACGTCAGCTTGTATTAGCGTGCTTTATCAATTCTTTATTTGAAACAGGAGGCTATCGTATGTTAGCGGATAATACGCCCGGCAGGAGAGCGTTCAAAATTTTCAACACGCTGCTGATGATCATCATCGCTTTTCTGTGTTTGGCTCCTTTTATTCATGTGCTTTTTGCATCGATATCAGATCCCGCCCTCGTGAATAAAAATGAGGATATCATTTTATTCCCTCTGGGAAGGATTTCTTTTCATGGATATAAATTGGTCTTTGGGAACCCGAGTATCGGGATGGGCTACCTCAACACCCTGTTTTATGTGGTAATCGGAACACTCGTAAGCTTAGTGCTGACGGTTTTAGGCGCTTATGCCTTCTCTCGCAAGCAATTCATGCTCCGTAATGCCCTGATGTTTTTGGCTACTTTCACTATGCTGTTCAACGGCGGTATGATCCCCAATTTCCTGCTGGTAAAAAACCTCGGATTGATTGATTCGCGCTGGGCCATCATTTTACCAACCGCCATTAATGTGTTCAACCTTATCATAATGCGCACTTCCTTCATGCAAATACCCGATTCGCTTGAGGAATCAGCCCGTATCGACGGAGCGGGCGACCTGGTCATCCTTGTCAAAATCATATTGCCAGTTTCCAAAGCCGTCATTGCCGTCGTTGTGCTGTTTACCGCGGTAAGTATATGGAACTCCTGGTTCAGCAGCGCGTTATATCTAAATAGCCGTGATAAATTTCCATTACAGATAATTCTTCGTGAGATTCTCATACAGAACGATATGTCTTCGACAGTGGGAGCGGGTGTCAACGAATATTTCAATGTAGACCTTTACAAGCAGCTGGTAAAATACTGCACCATCATTGTGTCCACAGTTCCCATTCTTTGCGTATATCCTTTTGTGCAAAAGTATTTCGTCAAGGGCATTATGATCGGATCGCTCAAGGGATGATGCCTGAAAAATCATGCTTTCCATTTGTACAGGTCTGAATTCTCGTGAAAGCCGTGATGTGAACAACAAGATGAACGGTAATTCATCTGTAAATAAATTATTGTGCGAAAGGTGGTTAAAATGGAAAAGGAAATACTGAAAAACCAGGCGCTTCAAGCCCACATGATGTTCTTCGACCCGCCGGACAAGCTCATTCAATTGAGGAATCCGTTCCCGGATCTGAACTCGTCCGGTCATAGGAAATCACCATTTGACGAGAAGCTGCTTCAGATTGAATACGTGGATATCGAGCCGGCTGTCAAAGTGCTGGATAACGGAGACGTACGGTTTCGCTTTTATGCGCCGGAGGCGAAAACTGTAGAGGTCGCTGGACTTGGCGACGGCTTCCCACGTGACCGCCATGCGATGGCCAAAGGTGAAGACGGTTGGTGGAGTGCCACTGTATCGGGCATATTACCCGGATTCCACTACCATGAATATTTTGTGGATGGCAACCGTCTTGTCAACCCCGACGCGCAGTACGGATACGGCTGCTTCTCCGGCATCAATTTCTTTGACCTCCCTTCAGATGAGGACGGGTTTTGGATGCTCGAGGATGTACCGCACGGCGATGTCCGCATGGAGTATTATAAATCTTCCGCCAGCGGCCGGATGAAATGCGCCTGGGTTTATACACCTCCGGAATACGACTGCGAAACAGACCGTTACCCGGTGCTTTATATCCAGCATGGCGCGGGCGAAAGCGAAACGAACTGGGTATGGCAGGGAAGGATCAACCTGATCGCCGACAACCTCATTGCTGAAGGCAAATGCGGAAAGCTCATCATCGTCATGAATGCCGGAGCGTTTCAGGAGGGAGGGGACCCGGTTTTCTTCCCCGGCGGTTTCGATGCCGAGCTCACAGGCGACTGCATCCCTTTTATCGATGCGAAATACCGCACCATGGCCGATAAGCATCACCGCGCCGTGGCCGGCATATCCATGGGCTTTGGCCGGGCATTTTATACCGCGATGAAGCATCGCGACCTTTTCGGCAGTATAGGCGTTTTCTCGTTCGGTTTCCCGATGGAATACGATTACAATAAATATTTCGCCGATGCCGCCAAAGTTAATTCCGATTTCGACCTGATCTTCGTCTCCGGCGGCGAGAACGAGGGCTTCATCACACACACGCTGCCAATACTTGATGAGCTTAGGGCCAAGGGCATCAAGATTGCCGATTACCACCGCCCCGGCTACAATACATGGGACGTATGGCGTTTCTCGGCATACGAATTTCTGCAGAAGCTTTTTAAGTAGGAGGAAGCACGAATGTTGAAAAAAGATATGCTTGAAAACCAGGCGCTCACCGCGCATGCACTACTTTTCGATGATGTGCACGGCAACCTGTTGTCTGCCGAAGATAAGGACGGCTGCCCTGCGAGCAAGTACGAAACTATCCCAAAGGGCTGCCAGCTGCATGAAAACGGAGATGTGACCTTCTCGTTCTTTGCGCCTGACGCGAAGTCCGTGCAGGTAGCAGGCCTTGGCAGTGACTTTTCGGCGGCGAAAATTGAATTGGATAAGGGGGCGGGCGGCTGGTGGAGCGCCACAGTGTCCGGTATAGATTCCGGCATCCATTACCATGATTATTTCGTCGACGGAACACGTACGGTGAACCCCTATGCGCCCTATTGCTTCGGCTGCGGCCGCGTGATGAATTTCTTTGAACTGCCGGACAAATATTCAAACTTCTACCTGATGCAGAACGTGCCGCATGGGACTGTCCGCATGGATTACTTTAAATCCGAAGTTGTCAGTAGAACCCGCGTTTGCTGGGTCTACACGCCTCCGTCATATGAGACATCGTACGACAGGCGATATCCTGTGTTATACCTGCAGCACGGCGCCAGCGAATCCGAAACCGGCTGGATCTGGCAGGGAAAGATCAACCATATCGCCGATAACCTCATCGCAGACGGCATGTGTGAGGAAATGATCATCGTCATGAATTGCGGAAATGCCTACCCAAAGGATGGCAGAGTTGCCGACCACCCACTGATGAACTTTACGGATGACTTAATCGCCAGAGACAGCGTACCGTTCATTGACGCGAAATACCGTACGATCACGGACCGGCGCAGACGGGCAGTAGCCGGCCTCTCCATGGGCGGAGGGCAGGCGCAGAGAACCGCGTTCAGGTACCCCGAGCTCTTCTCGAGTTGCGGTATCTTCAGCGCGCCTGTTGATAATGTCAGAGAATCGATGAAAAAACCTTTTACCGACGCTCAAAAGTTCAACTCCGATTATGATTTGTTTTTCGTCAGCACAGGAGAGAACGAGAACATATTTGAAATCAACCGAACGTTTATACAGGAACTGCGTGGAAAGGGTTTCCACTGCATGTTCTTCAGCACGCCCGGCTACCACGACTGGCAGGTCTGGCGCTACAGCGCACGAGAGTTCCTTACGCATCTTTGGCGGTAGCCTGCGATGAAAGACATAGCCACAGCACAAAATCACTGAAAAAAACAGGAGGAAATTTACAATGCCAGAAATTTTTCGCCCGCAGATAGCGGATTTCAAGGCCGAAGGAATTACTGTGGAGGAAGGAATAGAATACGGAAAGGGCGGAAAAGAAGCGCTGCTAATGGATTGCTTTTATTCCCCGGAGATTAGGAAGCCCATGCCGGCTATAATCTGGATTCACGGCGGAGGATTCACGGAAGAGAAATTCACGAGGCTTTCCAGACCGGAAAAATCCTTCGTAGCACTCGCGAAGAGGGGATATTTCATCGCGAGTATCGATTACCGCCTCGCACAGGTCGAACCATTCCCAGCGCAAATAGAGGATTGTAAATGCGCAGTCCGGTTTTTACGGGCAAACTGCAGCCGATTCGGCATCAACCCCGACAAAATAGGCGTATGGGGAGAATCCTGCGGAGGCCAGGTAGCTGGCCTGATGGCGGTGCAGGAAGGTATCGAAGGCTTCGAAGGGAATGGCGGCTGGAAGGATGTGTCCAGCAGGATTGCCACGGCTGTTGCATGGTACGGCGGATTTAATATTCTGGGCTTCACGCCATTACTGAAGGATCCAAGGTTCCTGGTCATGTACGGCGGGACGCCCGAGGAAAAACGTGATCTTGTCATCAAGGCCAGCCCGATCACCTACGTTGACAAAAAACTGTGCCCCCTTCTCGCAATGTGCAGTAATACAGACAATCGCGTACCAGACTCGCAAAGCCTTGAATTTTGCAAAAAGGCCAGGGAAAATGGCAATGAGGCGGATTTCTTAATGGTGCCCAATCAAGGGCACGGTTATTTTGAGGGGGACGAATATTACGAAGAAATATATAAGTTTTTAGATAAGCATCTAAAGTAGGAACCGCAATGAAGGAGTGGGCGATGCACTCGCTCCTTCCGATTCCGCTTTTCAGATATTTTCCTTAACATATTTATGCTTCGTTGCTTCTCCACCCCTGATATGCCTTTCAGCTTTATTGATATCCAATATTATCTTTGCCTCAGCTGCCAAGGATTCACTAATATCCGGCAATCTATCCACTAAATCCTTATGCACTGTTGACTTGCTGCAGCCAAATTTCTTTGCCGCTGCTCTTACTGTAGACTTATTAGTTATTATATAATCGGCAAGTTCAAGGACTCTTTCAGCAATGTACTCTTTCATAGGAGGCCACCCCCTAATGAAATCAATAAACCATTCCATTTTGGAACTACCGTATGTACGGTACTTTTACTGATGCCGAATTTTTTGGCGGCTGCTCTTACTGTTGTCTTTTTTTCAATAATGTAATTTGCCAGTTCTATTGCCCTCTCTTCGATATATCCCTTCAACTGTGTATACCCCCTCTTCAAGTCATACTGTGGAGAATGCGCATAAATCACTTGTATCTGAAGGCATCGGGAGCCTCTTGTCTTTCAGAAGGACCATTTTACGGCTTCTTTAACATGCCTACAGTATATATATGCCCTGTACGACGTCTATATGAATTAAATGGGGAATTTGCCAAACATTTGAGAGCGGACTAAAAATATTGATCAGTAAAAAAGTCAGAGGACGCCCCTCCCCTATAGGAGGAACATCCCCTGACTCATTTAGGACCATTGTAGTATATTCAGTTATTCTTTATCAGCTTTCGGCAGGTAAGCCATGGGATCCACGCTTGCATCCTTCTTCAGCACTTCAAAATGCAGGTGCGGCTGCTCCGAAGATTCATCCATCGCCGTATTGCCGATACTTCCTATAATCTCGCCCTGTTTAACCTTCTGGTTTACGGATACCGCCTCATCTGAGGCCAGGTTCCTGTATACGGATTTGATATCATTGCCGTGATCTATCACTACGGTTATACCCAAATACTGGTCGCTGCTTACATCCGTAACGACTCCGTCAGCCACGGCCTCAACCGGAGTCCCTCTGTCGGAGGCTATATCGACACCCGAATGTGCTCTCCATTCCTCAAGGGTCTTCGAATAAACAAGCTTGTCCTTTGCATATTCAAGGGTTATTGCACCGGCTACCGGCATCCTGAAGCTCTGTCTCTTCACAGGCACAGGTGTCTTGGTTTTTGACGGCGCTGGAGTCGTAGTCTTTGCGGGTGCCGTACTGTCTTTGGGTGCAGCTGCGGCACTGCCTTCAGGCTGTACTGCATTTTTTCCGCTGGTGTCGGTCGATGCCGGATTTCCGATATCGGACTGCTTTGCCGCGGCCGAAGCCTGGGTGTCCTCGGGTTCCTGCGCATTCAGCTCATCGGCTTGGTCCGGCAGCGAACTATCTGCTGCGATACCCTCCCCTGTTCCCTGTGAAATATCCTGGGCGTTATAATCGGTGTTACCGGCGTTACGCGTTGTTACATACACTGCCGTTCCGGCCACAACTGCTATGCACAATAACAGGACAATATAAAACCCTCTCTTGTCCAGAAACTCCTTTATTCCTTTTTTTGTTCCTTTTTCGTCTGGAAACGATTTTTTCATATTCACAAATTCCACCTCCGTATAGTATTGTTTCCGTATATGGCAACTATATACATATGGAGTGAAATTATTTGATTTCTTCGTATTGCTTGATGGAAACGATGTCTACGCCTGTATAATAATGCAGCAGTATCTCACGGAAGGTGCCGCCTCTTTTGGCTAATGAATCTGCACCCCACTGGCTCATTCCCACCCCGTGTCCGAAGCCTGTCGTTGTGATCCTGATCCTGTCTCCGTCTGCAGGTTCAAATGTGAATGCGGCTGAACGCAGGTTAAAGAGCGTCCTGAATTCTGTTCCTTTTATTGTAATGCGTCCCACCTTTACCGTTTTTACTCTCCCTCCTGCGGTATGCTCCAATATCTCCATATCCTTGATGGTATCTTCGGAGATTTTCGCTTCAGGGTAAGCATTCTTGAGTTTTTTGGCCATATCGGAGATTTTTAGGTAGACGGCGGTGATATAGCCTTTTGAAGTTTCCTCTCCATCGCTTGGAACGCTGCGAAGATAAGGCACGCTGTTTCCGGACCAGACATCCTCGGCATTTTCAGTCCTGCCGGAGCTGCTCGCGTGGAAAAGCGTATTTGCTATGCTTCCCTGGTAAACTACTATGAGGCCCTTTGTATCGTCCACGGCCTTCGATATTTTACCCCAGTTCCTCGCAGCAAAAAGGATGCTCCATTTCTTCATTGCTCCGACCTTGTCTGTCCAAGCCTGGCAATGAGTCGAATCAGTACAGATATCCACCCCGTCGTGCAGACCCGCCTTTGAAGCATACGCCCCGGAAAGCCTTCCGTATGCGAAGGTTCTGGCCGCAACAGCCTGCGCCTTAAGCGCTTCGATACTGAAATCGGCGGGCATCTCCGCGGCCACGACCCCTTTGATATATTCCTCCAGATTCATTACTGTTGCTTTTTTAGTAAATGTATTGAATACGGTGATCGTATATTCAGCGGGTTTAACGGGTTTTTCAGACGGCTTTTTATCGGGGGCGGGTCCGCAGCTCCTTACAATAACCATCGGAAGAAGTATGATAATTATTATCATGATGCCTGCATACAAAATAAGCTTTTTCATACTTCCCTCCGTAACTTGGACATTTCAAGTTAATGCCGGGCAATTCAGACCATTGCACCAACTTTGCCCGGTGCATCGGATGATTGCAATTACATGTTTTTGCTAATTAGATCTGTCGTACCGGCTGCTTGGTATTGCGTAAGTTTTGTGACATAGAGCATAATAACGAAGTTTTGCATAAGGCAAATTTTCTGTTTGAGCAGAGCGTTCAAATAAACGCGCAGCGAGTTAAAATTTGCCGCAAAACGAGTTATATATGCTCTTGGAACGAAACTTGCAATAAAAGCAACCGGTACGACAGATCAATCAGCCATCCGGCATTTGCAGGCTTATCTATCTATATTCACATAAAAAGAACAACATGCACATCTAGTACATGTTGTTCTTAGCCATCGTTTCCATGCTGTTTTTTCACGCTCCGCGATTTATTCGCCCTCAGTCCGCATGATGCTTGCTCCGAGGCCTTTCAGTTTTTCATCTATTTTGATATATCCCCTGTCGATATGTTCGATGTCGAGTATCTCCGTTTTGCCCTCGGCGGAGAGTCCTGCCAATATCAGGGCGGCCCCCGCCCTCAGGTCCGTAGCCCTCACCTTTGTTCCCGTAAGCTTTTTACAGCCCTCTATGATTGCGCTCCGACCTTCCAGCTTTATGTTAGCTCCCATTCTTTTGAGCTCACAAACGTGCATGAACCTGTTTTCAAAAATTGTCTCTATAACAATACTGGTACCGCATGCCACACTCAGCAGCGACGTCATCTGCGACTGCATGTCCGTCGGAAATCCCGGGTAGGGATGGGTCTTGATGTCTATTGCATTTAGATTCCCGCCCCTGACGCGTATGGATGTCAGCTCCTCCGACACTTCGGCGCCGGCTTCCCTGAGCTTTGCTACTATCGGTTTGAGATGGTCTGTGACGACATTTTCGACCACCACGTCCCCGCCGGTAATAGCGGCTGCCACCATGTATGTCCCCGCTTCTATACGGTCCGGTATAACTGCGTGACTGGCTCCCTTCAGATCCCTGACGCCGGAAATTTTGATCGTATCGGTCCCCGCGCCTTTTATGTCCGCACCCATTGATGTCAGAAATGTTGCAAGATCGACTATCTCGGGTTCGATTGCCGCATTTTCTATAGTCGTCGAGCCTTCGGCCAGTGCCGCCGCCATCATTATATTTTCTGTAGCGCCGACGCTCGGAAAGTCCAGATAAACCTTTCCGCCCTTGAGCCTGCCGTTCCTTCTGGCTTCTATATACCCATGCCCCTGCGTAATATTCGCACCCAGTGCCATAAAGCCTTTCAAATGCAGATCCACCGGTCTTGAGCCGATAGCACAGCCCCCCGGGAGTGATATTCTCACATATCCGGCTCTTGCCAGCAAAGGTCCGGCTACCAGGAAAGACGCTCTCATTTTATTTACCAGTTCGTAAGGTGCCGTGGTGTTTATCAGCGAAGAGCAATTTATCTCAAGCTTACTTTGGTTATTGGATATGTTTACTGTCGCTCCCAGAGATTTAACCAGGTCACACATTATCCTTACATCATTCAGGTAAGGCGATTCGTCAATAACGCTTCTACCGTCGGTAAGCATGGAGGCGGCGATTATCGGAAGCACCGAATTCTTGGCTCCGCTCACACGCACTCTGCCTTTCAGAGGTCTGCCTTCGCATATGATCAATTTTGACACGTCCACTCTCCCCTTTATCGCTCGTTTTTCTTCCTCATGGGCTCGCTGTCAATATTCCGTCGTTATAACCGGCGTCGCGAGCCATATGTAGGTCTTTCCTTCGTATGAATTATACCTTGCCGCCATATTTATATTGATGCGCCTGCCATTCACCCTGACCGAATCGCGTATCGAAGGCGAAAAGGCTGAAACGCTGATCAGTCCCGGCTCGTCGATCCCTTCGACCTTATCCGCATCTACAGCGGCAAATGCCTTTTCATAAAGCTGGTCAAGGTTCTCATCGCCAAGCTTTCCATCCAGGCTGCCCGTAATGGAGATGTTGATGTCCGGATCGCTGCAGCAATGTCCGAAAGCCCTCTTCAGGCCATTAACAACCCCCGGTATGCCAGCCGGGCCGGATGTATTGTCAAAGGTAGAGGAGATCCTGTATAAGTCGGCATTTTCCGCATGTTTATCCTTTAGCACACTTACGTGTACAGCATTGTCATCATTAATTATGTAATCGGTTATGGTACCGGAGCTGATATCGTTATCGATGTTGTTGAATACCGGTTTATTTGCCGACAGATCGCCGCCGGCCCCGGAGATGATATTTTTGATCAGTTCTCTGCGAAATTCTTCCTTTTCCAGTTCCGCCGAAGAAAGGCTGCACTGTATGAATATTTCACAGCTGACCGCAGACGCGCCTGTCGCCTTGAATGCCCTGCTCATTGCGTCAGCGGCTGAATATTCCTGTTGAACTTTTTGTATTGATAATAAAAAAATGGAGATGACTAATATAAAAATCGATAATGCAAATGCAAATTTCTTCACGATCAAGCCCCCTTACCTGTTTACCGTAAAAATAATCCCGATAAAATTATTGCCGAAGGTAAGGGGGCATATACATGAAAAATTTCTATATCGCGCTTCATTACTGGATGAGATGTCTTTTTTTATGACTTGCCGGGCTTGGTTTTATATTTCGCCCGCATAACGCAGCAGCTTTTCCAGCAAAACCATTGCCTCAGCGCGTGTTACGGGATCCTTCGGACCAAGCGTATCCGAAAATCTGCTTGTTATTATGCCGTTTTCCTGTGCAAACCTGATTTTCGGCAGCAGCGCTGAGCTTGCCTGTCCGATGTCCTTATATACGGATGTGCTTTCGGGCGAAGTCCCTTTTGCCTTTTGCGACGTTTTCAGTTCGCATACTCTCATTGCCATACCGATCAATTTTTCCCTTGTACAATTTGCAGAAGCGTTACCAACATCTGCGCTCTGAACGATACCTGCTTTTACGGCAAGAGACATGTAATCGCTTCCATAATTGGTATCAAGCACGTCCAGCATGAACTTCGCAGCGTCGCCGACCGTCAGCGTTTTTGATGGCTCGAATTTCCTGCCTGAAATTGATTTTAATTTGTGTGTGGATGCTACGCTTATTATTGAGCTTTTTGCATAGCTGCCGGAGATATCGTCGTAGTAGTTCGTCCCCTGATCTGCAACGGCTATACGGCCAGGTAAAAGCGTATCGAAGGAAAGTGTCCCTATGTTGGCGTCCGGGTCGAAGCTGCCGGTTGAAACGGACTTTACCCACTCCGACGAGCCGGACGGAAGTACGTAACCGGACGTAACACCGGGCTTGTACCAGGCCGCCGAATCATATTGGTACACCAACTTCAGAGGCATTGAAAATGAAACAAGCGGTGCTGTGATACCGTCCGAAATGCCAACTTCCAGTTCCGACACCGGTGATTTGAGTATCAGGTTTTTGGTATTGCTATCCGCATAAGGACTGTCCAGCGTAATATCTATTACAAAGTTGGCTTCACCTTTTAATGAGCCATAGACTCCATTGCTGTCGGCAAGCACGCCGGGGCGTATTATTACAGTGTTTCTAACCGTTTTCAGCATCAGGTTTTCACCCAGATTGCCAAGCGCCTTGAATACCCTCTGGGAAACAACGACCGAGATCGTCTTTGTTCCGGCCGGCGTGTCTGTCAGCTTTATACAATAATCCAGAACGTTGTCTGTCCGGACATGCTCGATGAACCGATCCGCATTGACTCCGACGATCTGAATGGACCATATGCCGTTAACCGCTTCATCATCGATAACTATATAGTCGCCGCTGATAACGTCCTCGACATCCTCACTCGAATCGTAGTCGTTGCTGCTGCGCAGCGTCCTGACGGTTACGCTCTGGGTAGGCTCGGATTCCAGCTTTTTGTCGGGATCGTAAGCATAAAGCCTTGCATAATACCTGTAATTGGACCGCAGTCCTGTTACGGTAAACTCGGAGGCGCCCGTCACAGTATACTTCTTGCTGTCCTTGTAATCGATATTGCCGGATATCTCGAGGATGTAATCCATGCCCTCCTGCAGGATCCATTCGTATGTTATGCTGTCTTTCGTTATGGACCCCGGCGTACCCTTGACTCCGAAGCCATTCGGAGTATCGGGAGGAATGTCCTTTTTTGTCTTTACAACCAGGGAGTCACTTACATCGGAAGCATGAACATTCCCCCTGCTGTCGGTCATCTCAGCCCAGATCCAGAAATAATACACAGTATCCGGCTTGAGTCCGCTTATCCTGTAATATGTCGCGTATTTTAGCATATCGGGCGTTATGTCCTTTGTACCCTCGGCCTTGCTGATATCATCAGCTGTCGCATATTTGATATGGTACACATATTTGTTGTTGAAGTTCCAGCCGAGATCGACATAGACGTCTCCAGCCTGGCTGTAATTGAATACAGGTACGGTCGGCTCTTCGACTGTCATAGGGAAATCGGGAACTGTGGTAACAATCAACGGATCCGATGGTTCGGAAATCAAGTCGACTGTCTCTCCTGTAATAAGGTTGACGCCTTTTCTGACAGCCCTGATCCATATTATATACGTAGTGTTGGGCTCCAGGTCATTTACGGCAATATCGACATTATGCTTTTTGCCGTCCTTTATGGCTCCGGGCGCGTTTATTACCTCGGCGGGATCGTTCGGAGTTACGGGGACATCTATAAGCTTATCGGCCGAAAGCTCCTTAAGACTGTCGTAGTTGAAGTCGGGGGTATACTCTACACAGCCGACATCGATCGTTACAGTATTATCATACTCGACCTTTCTGTATTTCATCGGGTCTGCCGTACCGTTTTCTATCGCTGACGCCAGATCCGGGACAGGCGGACTGAGCCTGAGGCCCTCGGCATTTATGGCGCCGGGAGTCGTGTATATCCAGGAATATCTTCCGCTTTCAGTTATGTTGAACCTTTCGTACCACTTATTTTTCAAAGTCACTATCGCCGAAGTGCTGGTCACCATATCCTTACCCTGGACATCGGTTTTGAGCAGGAACGGCGGCTTGTTCGGAGCCACCGGCTGATCTGTCGGGCCTGCAGCCGGCGTCATGATTATTTTCATTGCATAGTCCGACTGAAGGGTAACGTTTGTAACGACATTATCCACGATTTCTACAAAACTCTTCTTAGCCACTATCTTAAAGTAGTATGTCGAGTTCGGCAGCAGCCCGTCGATCTTATACTTGTATCCGATCCGCCTTGTACCGCTCTTTACGTAATTGCTTTCGTTCATTTTTACTGAGGAAGCGATCCTGGTGCCTGCCGGGGGATCACTCAACTGGTTCGGGTCAGTCAGCAGCCATATATCATATTCGATATTGGTGTCCTCTTCTCCGTCCCCCCTGAGCGGAAGCTCCCAGAGCAGGGTCGCGCTGGTCGACGTCAATTCCTTATCGTAATAGATACCCCCGTTGCCGGCGTACGGGAATCCCTCTACAAGTACAGGCGAAGCCGGAGTCGCAGGTACCTCTGATTCTTTGATACGAATCTCCTGCGACCTGATAAAGTCTTCGGGATAGACCAATTCCCCGTTTTCAGTCACAATGGCATAGATTATGTAGTAGTAATCCTCTTCTCCGGGCGAAACCGGTATCAAACAGGAAGTACCCGAAGTAGATCTGAAAAATTGAGGATCGCCCGTCCTGCTCCGGTAGATTTTATAGGAAACGCTGTAATTGCTGCTCCACGGTATTACAGGACTCCATTCCAGCTTCCAGATGGCGCCGCCGTCTTCCGTGGCGGAAACCTTTGTGGTCTTTGCAAGAATATAGCTGCTTACAGGATTCGGGGCATAGCTTTCCTTTGATTTGAAAAGGCTCGAATCCATGGTATTCGGTGCGATCTTGATATAATAGACTTTGCCCGGATCATTGACAGTATATATGTATTCGAGGGTCCCGTCATTCTGGTTGACCTTTACCGAGCCGTTGGTAATCCAATTCTGGTTGATGTATATGGGCTCCGTATTGGTAAAATCCTCGCTTTCTGAAATGTAAAGCTTGTATTCCATTCTCTTGCCCACATCCCAAACATCGTCCCATACGATCTTTATCTGGTTGGGTCCGTATGGTGATGCGCTGATATCGATATCCGTCATGAAGCGTACCACATTTGACATTTTCGACAAATCACTGGTTAGGATGGATGTATCCCTCGTGTAGGTATAATAGGCTCTGGAATAGGCATAATAAACGGTTCCTGAGGAAAGGCCCGTCAGACGTATATCATTGTTTGCATCAGTTTTGGCTTCTACGTCACTTTCCTTTTCTTCAACGGCCTTGGCCAGTTTGTAAGGTTTATTTACCTCCTGCAGGTAATAGTTGAGAAACAGGCCCGAATAAGCCGTAGAGGGCGCTGTAAGCGCTTTGCCCGTAAGTTCGGCAAAGCATTGGCGTTTTTGCCCGATGGGCGCCCCGTTTTCGCCGTATTGATTTTCATCAAATCCGATAAGCGGATTTCCAGCAGCGTCCTTCGCAACGGTAAGTCCTTCAGGACTAGGCTGCACGACTGCAGCATAGACCGGGGAAAGCGCCCCGTACTGCAGTATTAAGAGTATTATCAAAATAAAACTGAACGTCTTTTTTACATTCCTCATCCCGTTTCCCCCTCAAGCCTACAGATCACCGGTTTCCTTCAGCAGCTTAGTAAAGGCGGCCACGATTTCCGCCCGTGACATTGCTGCGTTGGGATTGAATCTACCGTTTTCGTCGAGTTCCATTATCCTCATATCTGCCATTACTACAACCGGCTGGAAATACGCCTCGCCTATTGCGCTTTCATCCTTTATGGCGATCCTTCCGCCAGGCTTTATGGCGACGGCGTTGACGCCTTTTTTGGCTGAAAACAGGTGAAGGAGCACGGCGGCCGTTTCTTCCCTCTTAATATTCTTTTGAAGCAGATTCGGATTTAAAATACTGTCCAACCCCAGTCTGGTGTTTTTCTGCCGTATATTGAGGCCTGCGTCTTCAGCCGTTCTTCCGGTAACGACCTCGTACAGCAGAACCACCTCGCCGCATGTCGCTCTGTTATCGGGCATGAAGTTGGTCTGCATGCCAGGGAAGACGCCGCTGAGGTCATACTTTGAAGAAAGCTCCCTTATGTAGCTTTCAGACCAATGACCTGCAGGTACGGCGCCAACACTGCTTTTTACGGACATTACAACAAATTTTCCGGTCTTGATTAGGTTGAACCTGATGCTTGAGGCACCCTGCAGGGTATTTACCGATATCTTCTGCCATGCGGCCGAACCGTCATACAGCGCGTAAGGTATCTTCGCTCCGCTTCCTGCTGTAAATGAAACGTTTACCGAAGCGGGAGTATCGAAGGACGTTATGTCCTTTACCGCATTAGCCAGGCTGGACGAAGTTATGGTCTGTCCGATATAAACCGACAGCTCCTTCTGCATGGTGTCTATCAAGCTTTGCGTATATTGATCGATGAGAATTTTGGAGCCTGTGCCTGAACCAACATATGTATTTTCCAGCAGACTTAGCATTTCGCTTACGAGGCCGCCGTCTTCAGCATAGAGCCTGTCATGTATAAGCTGCGCGACATCCTTGTCCATCATCGACAGCCCGATTGCCTGGATATCGAGTTCGTTCAGTTCCGAAATGTTCTGCATATTGGCAGGTAGCCCCGATGACGATACCTCCGGCCGCGAAACTGTCAGTTTCAGGTACAGGTCTTTTACTTCGGGCCTTGAGACAACATCCTTGAACTGTCCGTCCGGGGAAGCATCGAGTGTCTTTGGCCGCAAGACCAGCTCCGTACCCGAGGTCTTTATAACAAGACTCCTGTTAAGAGAGTTCATCGCCCTGATAACAGACACCGGCACAAATATCTCATCAATTCCAATATTTACAGAAAGTGAGGTCATGTCTACCGTGAAAGAATCCGAAGATGAATTCTTCATCGCATCATAGACTCTGTCGCCTTTCAGAAGGATGCAGGTGGATCGGTTACTGGTAATATCGACACGCCAGTAATAGCCTTTTTCAAGCTGGTCCATACTGTCGAGGAAGATAGCTTTCTGCTGCTCTTCTCGGTCATTGTTGTCGTAATCATCCTGATTGAACTCTGTACGTATATTCACAGGGCCGTCATATTTCGAGTAGGCTATGAAATCCTCATTAACGGAGTCCACCTTTACAGCCCTTACCTTAATGTAGTATTTGGTGTTGGATTTGAGCGGCTGCTTGGTTATGACGCCTCCCGGAAGTACAACGTTGACGCTTTTTATTTTGGCATGATAATATATCTCATCCGAATTGATCGTACGTATAGTCTCTTCTGCATAATAAGGCTGTACTCTGTTGTCCTTGCCGACATACTGTTCGAGATCTGACGCATCGAGTACCGTATATTCCGACCCGCCTTCCTCGACAATGGCAAGCTCATACCACGCATGGCTATCCAATGGCTTGCCGATCCACATTACCTCAAGTTCATGATTGGCATCCCGCGTTTTCATCCCCATTTTTTCGTAGACAGGGGTATTGACGCCCTTAACGACCCGGATATCGTAATACGTATTCGCTTTGAGGCCAAAGATCCTGCCGTAATAGGTTCTGCCGTCGCCATCCTTGACAATGGTGGCCTGCGAGCGGTTCAACAGCTTGAAATCCGCGTCGGAAGGACCCTTCAGATAAATTTTATAGTCCTCCGCGGTAAGCCCCACTGTCGCATCGGTCCAGAAGAAGCCCAGTTCTGCGTTAACCACAGCCTCAAGTGAATTCGGCTGATCAATCAGCTTCGTAGTGACAGGTATCGATACCCAGACGCTTTCGGAAGGAGGATCGATGGGATTGTTCAAGTCGTCCGCACGGACCGCTTTCAGGCTGAAATAATAAAGCTTGTTGGGGAACATGCTTCGATCCACTGTAAACGTATACACAGCTTCTTCATCATTCTCGCTGACAGGCCTAAGATCCAGATAAATGGCGCCATTCGTAATTATCATTCTGCTTCTGCCGGTCGGTACATCGCTGTATGCCTCCAGAAAGCCTTGGTATTCGGGATCGTTGCTATAATCGGCCGCCGTATCGGTCGGCCCGGTCTTTTCAGATGTCTTGATTATCTGATAAATAATATTTCTATCAGTTGCTTTTCTGGTCCAGGTAAAAGTAACGCTCTCGCCGGAGACCATCAGGTTGCCATCGCTGGTCCGGGCAATGGAAAAGTCGGTCGGCGCCAGAGGCTTTATCTGGTTTTCGTCCGGCGGGTTCACACCTGACGTCTTTGTCGTAACAGGTAGGACCGATGTAAAAATGGACTGTCTTGTTTTTATATCAGCCGCATCTGTTTTATCTCTGATGACCAGTCTGGTCTTCACCTTTATATAATAAGTCGTGTTGGGCAAAAGAGCCGAGCCGAAAAGCCTGTAAGCAGCCGAATTGGGGTCCTTGAACTGCGATATGGCCGCTCTGATATAGCTGCTGTCGGGATCGTTATCCCCTGTAAAGCCGATGTCTTCATTTCGGAACTGGGTTGTGCCCACAAGAGTAAAAGCCGATCTTGTGGTAGTCGGCGCAGTATTCATATAAATATCGTAATAGACGTAATGATCATATTTACTGTCGCTGTATCCGGTAAAATAGTCCTTCCAGTCGATATCCGTTATTTTATCGAACTCTACGGTAACAGCGGGGCTCGTAGTATTTACAGTTTCATTATCAGTCTGACTCAGGTTAGCCGGTACGGGAACATCGGGCTCCGTTCCGTCGAGCGTAGTGAAGCTCGTTATAATCGAGTGCTCCGATTCGTCATCCGAGGATGGCACCGGATCGACGTCGCCCTTGGTGGTATACATCTGAAGATAATACACGGTATTTGGGAGCAGAAAGTCAGGGTAGCCGTCCGCATTGGGCAATTTAGCGCCAATGGCCCCCGTACTCGTTTCCTTTGTAAAGAGGTCGAAACCGCCTAATGTGTATTGAAGTTTTCCGTCTCTTATGGTAATACTCGGAGACAATGCGCTGACGTCCTTAACAAGCCGGTATTTCACATCGTATTTCTTATCGCCCCAGGGCGTCCCGTTTACAGAAATAAGAGCCTGTTTCCCCTGGTCGGATTGGCTGGTGGACAAAAGGAAATGGTAGTACAGGTCATTCCTCACCGTATTCCAATCAAGATTGTCCGGCAGATCCCATGATATCGTAACAGCGGAGGAGGTAACAGGGACTGAAACCGGCAAAGAGGCTCCAATGGCCGGGAGTGTGACATTTCTGGTCTCGGGGACCATATCCGCTATTGAAACGCCTGTCGGCAGCGGAGGACGGCTGGAATCATCCGAGGGCTTGTATTGCATAGTCAGCGATTCCATCCTGTACGACGGGCTGTCCGAGGTCACTACGATCTTGTAGGACCTCTCGTTTTGGGAGTTTCCGCCCGCTATGCTCTCGATGATATAGGGGCTTTCGTAGTTCGAGCCCACAAGTTTCTCCCTGTTCGAAACTCCGTCCACCTGTATATCATAATAGAAAGTGGGAAGGTTGGTACTGCCCTGATTTGCCTTGTATATTTTTATGTAGAGATTATTTGCAGTGTCCTTAGTTATCTCGAACCTTATTGGAGTGCCGGCATAATCGGTCATCAGGATTTCGTCGCGGACATTCAGTTTTCCCGCGTTGTCCGGTTCTCCGCACGAGTAGCCTGTTGTAACTTTTACGCCGTCGGAGTCTCTTAAAACAGGCTTTATACTCATGTTATATATCGTACCCGGCAGAATATCGCCGTCCGGCAGGGCCGCAGTGTAATACGGTGGCGGGTCGGGAACCTCCGAATTTTCATCTTCCCTGCCCCATAATTCGAAACCTATCAGTCCCTGGTCATCCGGTGATGAAACAAGGGCGGTCACTCCCGGAGCATCCGAAACGCATGCACTGTAGGTCGTTTCGTCTATCCTGCTTATAATCAGATCCTTCTTTTCCCTGCCCTCCACCGAAATATTTATTTCAAAGCTTTGAGAAGCCAATTCGATATAGTTGTCGTAAGCAGATTGTAGAGCACCCTGCATGTAACCGGGTACCTCGTCCCTGCCGAACGGTATCCAGGTGTTGTCTCCAGGGTAGTAGATTCGTGGTTCTCTCCATCTGATCCTCAATTTCGGGTATACGCCTGTCTCATAACCGCCCCCCGTTATCTCCCTCCTGTCCTGCTGAAGAGGTCTCGAGTAGAAGGTCATAGAGGGAAGATAAAAAAGCAGGCCGCGGCCAATCTGTGTGCCCATACAGTCGGGATCGTCATAAACAGTCACATGTATATCGTAGATATAGTCGGATTCAAGTCCGGTGATCGTTGCATTGTTTTTGCCGTTGACCAAGAAACTAGTCACTGAGCCCCAAGACGGAACATGCGGATCATGGTACATGATCTGCGCGGATTTTGCACCCGGCAGAGGACTCCAGCTGATATTGAGGGTACCGTTGTCATATGAAATTACCGTTATCCTTACCGGCGTGAAATCCGCCGCCAAAACTCCGGTTGTCGAACCACTTATAATACTGTATAGAAGCACTGCGATCAAAAACGCAGCCACGAATCTTTTGAATGGACTCATTCGCCATACCTCCAGCCGGATATAGGAACATCCGCAAATATTGGTTTCAAGGTCTTTGCCGACAGCGGACATCAAGGTGTACTTCAATGGTTATATCGGCAGAATACTCCGGCGATATAACATAATCCGGCACCAAACGCACATTATATTTTGGTTACAGACGGTTTTTGTAATATAGGATATTGCAAAGTCGAAATATATGTTATATATTTACATTAATGGTGTATGTATGACATATTTCTGCAGAAAGGGTAAAATATGCTTCCAAAGCTTATAATACTTACAGCCGTATTAACTGCGGCAGTAACGGGCGACCTTCTGCGATACAGGATCAGCAATATCGTAGTGGTCGTGGGCCTTGCGACAGGCTTTTTGTTGAATTTTTTCACGGAAGGACCGGGTGGACTGATAGGATCTCTATTAGGAGCGATATTGCCGGTGGCGCTGTTATTTGTGCTATTTGCTCTCAGGATGCTGGGGGCTGGCGATATCAAGCTTTTTTGCGCCGTCGGGGCTGTAATGGGAGCCGGATTCGCCGCATATGCCATAGTCCTTTCTTTTCTGGCCGGAGGCGTTGCAGCCGCCGCAATAATGATAGCCAGAGGCAATGCCGGAAAAAGGTTCGCATTTTTAGGCACATACCTGAAAACTGCTTTTTTGACTCAGTCCTTCGACCCCTATACTGATTTTGAAAATAAGAACGACGGCGCGAAGTTCCATTTCTCTCCTGCGATTGCCGCAGGCTGTGGTATTCAAGCAATACTTGTCCTTTTTAAGGTTTTATGAAAAATATCTGACCCGGCTGCTTTCCCTTATGCCTTTTTACTCACGACTATCTGATTCCTGCCGTTCCTGAAGGTCTTTCTGACCTCGTAACCTCGCATCACCAGAGTATCATATATTTCATCCGTCTGATGGAAATAGTTGTTTCCGATATCCAATACAAGCGTCTCTCCCGGCTTCAACTCATTGGAGAGCTCATTCAGTGTCGATTCGATCTGCAGGTTTTCCGCATTGATGGTCCTGTCCCCGGCAGCTTCATCATAAGCCGGGTCTGCAACCCTGCTGTTATCGAAAGTACTTCTCTTTTCCGGGTAATGGTTATTATGATATGACATAGGCAGTATCCTCCGTCCAGGGTTGTGTTTTATGTTTCTGTTTATGATATAGTATTGTCATGAAAGCAAAATAATATATCGAAGATTAATCTTAGGCAGGATAATATGGAAAACAAGAATATAGTCCTTATAGGAATGCCCGGAGCGGGCAAAAGCACCGTAGGAGTCCTGCTGGCAAAAGCGCTCAGGATGCCGTTCATAGATACCGATCTGCTGATTCAGAAGCAGGAAAACTGCTATCTTCAGGAGCTGCTTGACCTGCGCGGTGCAGATGGCTTTATAAAGGTAGAGGAGAACGTTATTCTCGGCCTTGATTCCGAAAACAGCGTAATAGCGACAGGCGGCAGCGTTATCTACAGCGAGGCTGCCATGAGCCACCTTAAGACTCATGGTTTGGTTATATTCCTGGATACCAAAATGTATCAGCTCGAACGCAGATTGAAAAATTCAAAAACGCGCGGCATCGCAATGAAAAACGGTCAAACGCTTGAAATGCTTTACAGCGAAAGGCTCCCTCTCTACATGAAGTTTGCGGATATGAAAATAGACTGTTCCAAAAAGCATATAGAAACCATCGTAGCCGAGATTTCACAAAAAATAAAAAATTTTTACTGGGTAAATGAATAAAAAGTGTCAAGCGGGGTCAATACTATTACTGACCTCACAAAATACATTTTGACCCCCTTTACATGGTTAGTCGCCAGACTAACCAACTTTTTTGCCCTTTTTCAGATGCAGCTTTATTAATTGCCCGGTATTCAAACAGGATAGCGCTCCAGCTTTGCCGGACAGGCATAAAATAAAACGCCGAAACCAAATAGCACGGTTCCGGCATTTCAATTAAAATTATCGATTTTTATCAAATACTTTTATTACCAGGTACCCGAATTCGACCTGTTCTTCCCGAGTACCATAACAAGTCCGCCCACAACCAGTACAACCGGGATCACCAATCCGAGATCGAACGCTCCAAGGAAGAACCTGAACATCATTACTATGAAGCTGCATGCAGCTATCCCGCCCAAAATGCCTATTGCAACCATCAGCCCTCTCGGCTTGCCTATATGCACATAAAGCTGGAACAGTCCTATTGCAACCGCCAGGATGTAAACGGGCCAGGTATATGCCGCAAAATGCCAATGAGTAGCTACTTCAAAGAAAAACAGCACACCGCAGGTCGTAAGTATACCGCCTGGCACCAGGAGTCCGGGGCCCTTCATCGAAATGTAGTAGGCAAGCTCAAAGCCTGCGCCGAGCAGCAGTACTATTATCGGCCAGAAGTCATCCGCACCGAAAGTGAAAAAAGATCTGTTGAACAGAAAACGGGCAGCCAGGAGAACGGCACCTATTATAACCAGCAGCCCTCCGAGCATTGAATTACTTTTCCTCATATATCCTACCTCCAATATTTTAGTAACAAGTGTGTTACATCAGATAATACTCGGAACTGAGGTTTATGTCTGACAACTATTTTTTATCCTCAGAACGTCCGTTTTGTGGATACGTTCCTGTGGATAATGTTGATAAGTCTGTGCATAACACTGTTTTTAGGCATGTTACCCTGTGGATATTAAACTTTTGTTAAAACATTGTTCTATTTTGAATACCATGCATTTACAACGTTTATCGCCTTTCCGTTCAGAAAAGCCCTGATGTTTCCGGCAGCTATACCGATCAGCCTTGCTCTTGCCTCCGTAGTGGCCCATGCCAGATGCGGTGTTATTATACAGTTCTTTGCCGTAAGCAGCGGGTTATCCGGCGCGGGAGGTTCCGTCGAAAGTACGTCGAGTCCTGCTCCCGCTATCCTGCCTGTGTTAAGAGCCTCGGCAACTGCGGCCTCGTCCAGGACAGGTCCCCTGGATGTATTTATCAAATAGGCGGTCCTTTTCATCCTTTTCAAAGCCTCGGGGCCGATAAGACCCTTTGTTTCCTGAGTGAGCGGACAATGCAGGCTGACTGCGTCGGCCTCCTCCAGCAGTTCGTCAAGTCCGGTAAAGCGAAAATCTGCAAACCGTTCTTCAGTTTTCGGCGTCCTTGAGGAGGCTATTACCTTCATCCCCATGGCATCAGCGATCGCCGCAACCCTCCTGCCTATACTGCCATAGCCTATGATGCCCATCGTTTTACCGGACAGTTCTATCAGCGGCGCTTTAGTAAAGCTGAAATCCACACTGCCTGCCCACTCCCCGTTATGCACGGCGGCATCATGCAGACCTGTGCGCATGCAAAGCTCCAGCAGCAGCGCGAATACAAGCTGAGCTACGGAATCAGTGCTGTAGGCGGGTATGTTGGTGACGGCAATTTCTCTTTTCCGGGCTGCCTCAAGGTCGACAGCATTTGTACCCGTCGAAAGAAGGCCAATATAACGGGCTTTAGGCAGCCCTTCCATAACAGTGTCGGTTATAAGCGTCTTGTTGGTGAGGATAATTTCCGCGTCCGATGCCCTTTCAAATATATCGCCAGGGGCGGTACGGTCGTAGACGGTCAATTCGCCAAGACTTGCAAAGCTCCCCCAGTCAAGGTCCCCGGGGTTTGTAGTATATCCGTCCAGTATTACGATTTTCATAAGTCCAAATGTCCTCTCTAACCGAGTATCGAGGTCACGACCATCGTCACGGACAATGCCACTAGTATGCCTATCGTTGCCCAGCCGACCACGTTCATAACCTTTTTGTTGGTATGCTTACCCATGATTTCCTTATTATTTATTATAAGCATCATACAGATCAATACGACCGGCAGCATTATGCCGTTTAGCCTCTGGGACCAGAGCGAAATACCGATGAGCGGCGTACCCGGCAGAAGTATTATCCCTGCTCCGATCAGTATTATTACCGTGTACAGCCAGTAAAACTGCGGTGCCTCTTCCCATTTCTTGTCTATGCCGGCCTCGAAGCCGAATGCCTCGCATACATAGAAGGATGTGGCCACCGGCAGGATCGTAGCCGAAAATATGGACGCCACGAGAAGCCCGAAAGCGAAGACCTGCGACGCAAACGCCCCGGCAAACGGTTCAAGAGCCCTCGCTGCTACGCTGGCATCCGTTATTTCCGTACCCTTGCCGTTTGCATATAATGTGGACGCGCAGGAGACAACGATAAAAAACGCCACAACTACAGTTGCAGTGCAGCCTGTCAGCACATCGAGAAGGGTGAACTTGTAATCACCGAGATTCAGCTTTTTTTCCGTTACGGCCGATTGCATGTAGAATAGCATCCAGGGTGCTATGGTCGTACCTATCAGTCCTATGATGGTGGAGATCGTTCCGAAATTCATTTCCATTTTCGGACTGATTATCGCAGTTCCGATCTCGCCCCAATTCGGGTGGCCCATCAGCGCCGATATTATATAGGACAAAAGTGCGAGGCTGAAGGTAAGAAAAACACGCTCCGCGAATTTATAAGTGCCCTTGACTACGAGTATCCACACCGCAAAGGCAACGAGCGGCACCGAGATGTATTTGCTTACGCCGAAAATATTCATACTTCCGGCTACGCCCGCGAATTCGGTCGTCGTATTTCCTATATCAGTCACCAGCAGCGCGGAGAATATGAAAAAAGTTACCTTGACACCCGCGTTTTCGCGGATCAGGTCTGCCAGCCCCTTACCTGTTACGATACCCATTCGGGCATTCATTTCCTGTACTACGAACAGAACCAGGAATGCCGGTATAAGTGTCCATATAAGATTATATCCATAGGTGGCGCCTGCCACCGAATAGGTCGTGATACCGCCAACATCGTTGTCAACACTTCCTGTGACGATCCCGGGACCTAAAATGGAAAGAAACAATAAAACATTTCTCCAGAAATTACTTTTGGTTTTTGCAGTCATCCTTTCCACCTCCCACTCAATAATTCCTTAATAATGTCTTACAACCTTCTCCTCCTTGACTTGATCAGAGTGTCGATAACGTCGTCTATTATTACCACACCCTGCATGACGGAGTTTTCATCCACTACGGGGACCGCGAGCAGACTGTACTTGGTAATAATCTCCGCAAGTGAATTTATCTTATCATGGTCAAAAATGAAAATGACCTTCGTGTTCATAATTTCCTTCAGCAATACTCCCGGCTCGGATATGACGATATCCCTCAGGGAAACTGTCGCTATAAGCCTGTCTTCGTCGTCGAGCACGTACAAATAGTATATGGTGTCCGATTCCGGCTTGAGCTTGCGCAGTTCCTCGAGCGTCTGCCCTACCGTAAGGTTCTCGTTGAAGGACATATAATCGGTAGTCATGATGCTTCCGACCTCGTTGTCCGGGTACTCCATCAGTTCCCTGATCTCGTCGGAGGACTCGGTTTCCATCTCGTTCAAAAGCTCTTCCGCCTTGTCGTCCTCCACCTCGTCCAAAAGGTCGGCTGCCTCGTCGGCAGGCATGAGCTCCAGTACGTTTGCAGCCTTTTCGGTTGAGATGCTTTCTATTATACTGACCTGGGCGTCAGGTTCGAGTTCTTCAAGTACATCCGCAGCCTTCTCTTCGTCGAGCGATGAAAATATGGCGACCTGAGTGTTATGGTCAAGGTCCTCTATTATGTCGGCCAGATCGGAGGGGTGCATCGTAAGCAGCTTGGTATGCTCCTTCGACAGTTTGATTCCCACATGCGAAAACTCGACGGCGGCGACCTCGTCCCATAGTATGAGCTGCCCCGGTATTACGAAGCCGAAGGGCTTCAACAGCTTCTTGAACAGCTTGGCGATGCCGAGCCTGCGAAGAAACCCTTCCATACCGACGTCGACAGCCACGACGAACACTCCGCTCGACAGCACCGCAAGCCTTATGTCGTTGACGCGCACTACCTTCCTGCCGTCTATATCCACGAGCTGCCTATCCAAGACGTTCCTGGCAAGCGGCTGCATGTGTTCCGAAAGCTCACCCAGTTCAACCGCATCAATGCAGGCAACGTCATACTGCCCGTTGACCTTTTCTATTGACATACCTGAAAAGTCCAGGTTTTTCAGTCCATTCCCGTCTTTGACCACAACGCCGATCACCCTGGGTCTTATACTGTTCATATCAACTATAAAATCGCGTATCCTGCCAACATCGTTATTACCGGCACAAATAACCCTGCGTCCAAGGATGCGGCTCAGATAAAACGTAGACAATGCTTTCACGGAAATCACCTCCGGCAGATATATCATATTTTTGACCACTAAACCATATAAATTCAATATAAATCAAGTAAAAAAATCCTGCAGCGCATCAAGTGTGGCCCAGCATCGCCGGGCGCACGCATCAAAAAAGGAACCGTCAACGAAAGACAGTTCCTGTATATGCTACCGGCACTTACCTTCGTTGAGCTTTGGCACTATACAGCGTGGAGATTTACCTCATCTCAGCTACATTAAGTAAAACCTTAATCCGGTAGTACCTGTTGACCCATTGGCGTCTTTCGACATTTCCGGGCAGTAGCGTTTATCTGTATAGGAGCCTCACCTAACATAAGTTATTTGATTTATAAACATATTACTCCTGATTTTGTCCGTTTGCAACTGTTTTATACAATATTTTTATTTTATCCGTCTTTACATCCCTTATGATTAATTTCGCATTGATTTACTCAGGTTTTTAAGATATTTCGCAACAATAAGCTTAATTCAAGATAAAAAAACTGAAGCATATCTGCTCCAGTTTAATTTTGCCGCGGTTATATATAATCCAAATACTACAATAGGCTTTTTACCTCGTCTCCGGGCAGAGGTATTGAATAATAATAGCCCTGCGCCATGTCACATTTATATCGCGCGAGGAATTCCAGCTGTTCCCGCTTTTCGACCCCCTCCGCAACGATGCGGAGCTTCCTCTGATGCCCTATCTGTATGATGGATTCTATCATACTGTCGTCATTTTCCGGTATATCGTCCACAAAGCTTTTATCGATCTTCAGCGTATCGACAGGCAGTTGCTTCAAATAGCTCAGAGAGGAGAAGCCCTTGCCGAAATCGTCGATCGAAAGCTTCACACCGAGCCCTCTTAGCTCGTTGAGCTTCTGAAGATTCATTTCGAGAGCTTCGACCAGTTTCGATTCCGTTATCTCGAGCTCCAGCAGCGAAGGTTCGAGCCCGGTTTCCTGAAGCGCAGCTTTGACAGTCTCCACGAAATCGGCCTGTATTAGCTGAACGACCGAAATATTTACCGAAACCCTGAACCGGCTGTTCGTTCTCTCGTTCAGTTCCTTTATAAATCCACAGGCAGTATCCATGACCCACCTGCCGATTTTTACGATAAGCCCGGTTTCTTCTGCGACATAGATGAACTTAAGGGGCGGGATCATGCCGCGTTCGGCGTCCCTCCACCTGATCAGCGCCTCGAAGCCGCTTATATTTCCCGTATTAAGGTCAACCTGCGGCTGATAGTACAGCAGAAATTCATTGTTCTCGATAGCCAGCCTCAAGCCGTTCTCCATGCTTATCCTTTCGGAGATCTCATCGTTCATTTCACGCTCGAACATGACTGTCTTGTTTTTTCCGTCCTTTTTTGCCCGGAACAATGCCACATCCGAGCTCTTGAGCATTTCCTCCATGCTCCCGGCATGATCGGGATATATGCTGATACCACAGCTTGCTGAAACGTGGAAATTGTTATCCATAATACTGAAGGGCTCTGTAAAGATCCCCATGGCTTTAGCGATCTTATCATTCAGAACGTTTCCGCTCCCCGTATCCTTTATAAATACTACAAATTCGTCTCCTTCGAACCTGGCTACGATCTCGTCCTCCGTGAAAGCGTCCTTCAACCGGCGGCCTATATCGATAAGCAGAAGGTCACCAATGGTGTGCCCCAGGGAGTCGTTAATATATTTGAAATCGTCAAGATCCAGGTATAATAAAGCACTGCGGCGATTTCCACCAGTTTCGGAGAACAACCCCTTAACGCTTTGATAAAGCGCTATGCGGTTGGGCATATCGGTAAGGGGATCCTTGTACGCCTGCTGCCTTATCTTTTCCTCCGAGGCTGCCAGTTCATCGTATACCAGCGTAAGCTCCTCGAAACTGTCCTGCAGCCTGCTCTCCTGTTCGACCCTGTCTGTGATATCTATACCCAGGAGTTCGAATACTCCGTAACTTTCATTGTCGCTTATTACGCTGCAGTATAGATGCAATACCTTGCTTTCCCCGCGCCGCAATGCCAGTTCGAGGTTAGAACTGCTGTTGCGAAGCTCGATATTCGATATTGCCTCAAGAAGCTTTTTCCGGCCGGAAGGCGAAAGCAAATCGTTGATATTACGGATTGCGGCATCGCCGAACTTCCGGAAATATAGCAAAATGTCCTCTGCATGCCTGTTTGTGGACATTATTGTTCCATCCGGTTTGAAGCACAGCGCTACAAGGTTTGTCAGATCTGTAATGCGCATCGAATTGACCTGCTGCTTCATCAGATCCTTTTTAAGGTTGCCCGAATGTGAAAGAACAACGGCTATGATGAGAGATCCCGCCAGTATGAATACTATGAGTAGTACAAAGACAGTGTTCAGCCCGCTGAATACCTCATTCGTCGGGGCAGTCACTGCAATTGACCAGCCTGTGTCCCCTATGGGACAGTAGCCCATGTATCTGTTCTGACCGTTATAGTAATATTCACCGGTTCCTGTCTGTCCGGTCACCATTTTCTTTTCAAGCGCGACCAGTTTATCGAGACCCGGGTTGTTTTCCAGGATATCGAGGTTGTTCTCACCGGCGTAAACAAGATTTCTGTCGTCGTTGGCTATGACGTCCCCGTCTTTATTTATAATAAATGTGCTGCCGTTATCCTTGAGCTTAATTTTATCCGTCATAAGGCTGAGGACGTCGGCGGAATATGTTGCGTAAAGGACTCCTGTGACCTTGTCCCCGTCCATGATGGGGACGGCAAAGCAAATCACGGCTGTTCCGTCTACACGGCTGACAATGGGATCCGAAACCGTTGTCAGCCCGTTCATCGCATCCTTGAAATATTTCCTGTCTCCTATGTAAAGTGTCTCATTATCGGTGGTTACGGCATTACCTTCCGTATCCGCAAGGCTTAGCCTTCTGTACCTGTCAAGGTACAGCTGCTTTTTCAGCTCATCCAGCCTTTCACTGAGAGGCAGAGACATATCTTTTATTATACTGTTCGCAGCAATAGATTTTACTTCGAATTTTCGCGCCGAAACATAGTTGTCCACTGTAGTAGCCCCTTGCTGCGCAAAACGTACGAGTGAATTCTCCAGTTCGGATATCAGCAGCCTCGTTACTGCATAGTACATTACAAAACCTGCAACCAATGAAATTGCCGCTATTTGTAATGATCTGACGAGAACCGGATTTATTTTCGGGGTTTTCAGAAAATCACCATCCAATTACTTCATACATTATAGAAGCAATTTGTGCAGAAATACACAAATTGCTTCTATATATTAACCGGACCGCATGGACTGCCATGCCGCCCAAAACCTGTAATTCAGGCTTTCAGCTCTTTCATGCAGGCGGCGCAGATGTTTTTACCCTTATAATTTATAACATCCTTGGCATCTCCGCAGAAAATGCAAGCCGGCTCGTATTTCTTAAGAATTATGTTTGCTCCTTCGATAAATATCTCAAGCGCATCCTTTTCAGCTATGTCAAGTGTCCTTCTCAATTCGATCGGCAGCACGACTCTCCCGAGTTCATCAACCTTTCTTACTATACCTGTGGATTTCATACATTCACCTCCTCTCAATAAATTTATCTTACTGGCAATTTTGTTTCAGACCGTGCTCCGTAACTACTTTCCTTATAACTCCAGGCAGTTCGGATATCCTGTCCTTCGGAAGGAAAAAGCTGCACCCTTTTTCGAAGGCCTCAGTCAGTTCCTTCTGACTTATATCCTCTGAAACAATCATAAATGGTGTATCGCCGCATATGCCGTTCCTTAGCTTTAGCGCGCCAAGGGCGTTGAATTCGGGCATTACATTGTCGCTGAGGATGATATCCCAGCAGTCCTCGTTCAATACATCCTGCAATTCGTCTTTTGTTGAAACAACCCTGCTTTCTACCGTAAATCCGTTTCTTTTCAGTATTCTAAGAATCAGATCGGCAAAAAACATGGAATCCTCAACAATTACTACCGCCAGCGTAACCCTACCGTCCATGTCATACACCACTCCATAAGGTATTAGCTGCCTGTCATGTAAAACAGACAGGGTGCCATCCAAACCTCTAATATATTACCCTGTCCATTCCAATAAATTAATGAATTTTTTCCTGTTTTTACCCCGAATTTTGTCAGTTACTTGCTAAGCTCCCATGTAGCCCCTGTATTCACTAGGGCTTACACCCATATGCTTTTTGAAAACCCTGCTGAAATATTCCGTATCCCTGAAGCCAAGCATAAGGGCGATCTCATAGGTCTTCCTCCCGCCTTGCCCAAGCAGTCTGGCTGCCCGCCTCATCTTGACCCTTGTTATGTATTCTATAAGAAGCTCCCCTGTCTTTTGCCTGAAAGCTTCGCTGAGGTACTTCCGGTTCATGTACAGCGACCTTGAGATACCTTCGATTGAAACGTACTGATCAATTGATACCAGTACATGGCGGCATATTTTGTTTTCTATCTGCCCGGGGTCGCAGCCGTATTCGAGTTCGGATATGTTTTCGAAAAGAGCTTTTACGGATTGTTTGAATGCATCGGCGGCTTCTGCCGCACTGCTGAACCCGGAAAAATCTATTCCTTTTAATATACCCGTGTCGATAAACATATCAAGCCAGCCGAATTGTTCGGTTATGTGCTGTAAAAGCTCGGAGACCGCCCTTTTGAATGATACCCCGGTCTTGAGCCGGTCTTTGTCGTACATGGCAAGGATAGCCTCGGCAAGTTTGTCCACAATATCCGGAGTGTCCGGCTGCTTTTTCAGGAATGCATCTACGAGGCGATCCATCTCAGCTGAAGGGAATAAGTCTTCTATCTTCTCTTCCAGCTTTACTTCCAGATCTCTGACAAGTTCACTCTCATAGTTTTTTTTCTTCAAAAATTGCCCGACTCTGTCGAGTAATTTGATAAGATCTTCGTACTTGGCAGGTTTACTGAGGTAATCAAAAGCTCCGTACTTAATTCCCTGTTTTGCATAAGAGAAATCTTCATAGTCGCTCAGCAGGACCATACACTGGCAAAGCGAATTCTCAGCCGCCTCTTTCAACAGTTCCAGACCGTCTACCTTCGGCATCTTTATATCGGTTATTACCAGATCTATATGTTCCTTATGCAGTATATCCAAAGCTTCCTGCCCGTTTCTCGCCTCCGCGGCAACGCAGAAGTCGGTTTCCCCGTTCCAAAGCTTGAGCCTTTTCAATTGCCTCAGGCCGATATCCATATCGTCGACCAGCATAACCCTGTACAAGTAACCTCACCCCTCGCCCTTCCCAGCAATGTTGCCGGTTAGCACATTTCCCTTGTACTGTCAACCGCCACAGATTATGTAATTACATAATGTTATATTACCATAACATTTCTCAAAATCCTACCGAAAACTTCAGCACTTCTGATTGCATAAAATAGACTCAAAATATAGTGCCTTTTTATTTTTTGCAATAAATCTTGCAATTTTTACGATATGCTTCCTTCAATTTTGTTCTTGACAAATATACAAATATGCGTATATATTATAAGGGAAGTCGCAGTATTGTCAGTTGTTTTGGGGCGTTATCCAGTTAAGTGCCCACAACCGGAATAGACAAACATTTTGAAAGTACGACATCCGAAGCCTTCATTTTGTAAGCAAAAACAAATTGTAAATTTTTTATGAATACTACTTGCAGGGCGAGGTTAAATCTCTCCATACAAGCATTATTATAATAATCAGGAGGTATAAAATAGTGAAAATTTTACAAAGCGTTATGGACCAGGTTATCAAAAGAAACCCCAACGAACCGGAATTCCACCAGGCTGTAAGGGAAGTTCTCGAATCGCTGGAACCTGTAGCTGAAAAGCACCCCGAATGGGTAGCTGCAGGAATATTTGACAGAATCGTGGAACCTGAAAGACAGATCATCTTCAGGGTGCCATGGGTTGATGACAAGGGCAAGGTACAGGTAAACAGAGGCTTCAGAATCCAGTTCAACAGCGCTATCGGGCCTTACAAGGGCGGCATCAGGCTTCATCCCTCAGTTTATTCCGGTATCATCAAGTTCCTCGGTTTTGAGCAGATCCTCAAAAACTCCCTCACCGGCCTGCCTATGGGCGGTGCAAAGGGCGGCAGCGATTTCGATCCCAAGGGCAAATCCGACGGCGAAGTCATGAGATTCTGCCAGAGCTTCATGTTTGAACTCGCAAGACACATCGGACCCGATACGGACGTACCGGCAGGCGATATTGGAACCGGCGGACGTGAGATCGGTTACATGTTCGGAATGTACAAGAAAATGCAGAACGAGTTCACAGGCGTACTGACAGGCAAAGGCCTGACCTGGGGCGGAAGCCTTGCAAGGACAGAAGCCACCGGTTACGGACTGTGCTACTTCATGGAAGAAGCCATGAAGGCTATTAAGAGCAAATCCTTCAAGGGCGCTACAGTTGTTATTTCAGGTTCAGGAAACGTTGCCATCTACGCAACCGAAAAGGCTCAGCAGCTCGGTGCAAAGGTAGTGGCTCTCAGCGATTCCAACGGTTACATATATGATCCCGACGGCATCAAGGTCGACACCGTCAAGCAGATCAAGGAAGTTGAAAGAAAGAGGATCAGCGAATACCTCAAGTCTCATCCGAAGGCTACATATACCGAAGGCTGCTCCGGTATCTGGTCCATTAAGTGCGACATCGCTCTTCCGTGCGCAACGCAGAACGAAATCGACGAAGCTTCCGCCAAGAAGCTTGTTGCAAACGGCTGCTTCGCAGTAGGTGAAGGCGCTAACATGCCTTCGACTCCCGAAGCTGTAGAAGTATTCCTGAAGAACAACCTCGTATTCGGACCTGCCAAGGCTGCAAACGCAGGCGGCGTTGCTACTTCCGGACTCGAAATGTGCCAGAACAGCATGAGATATTCCTGGACCTTCGAAGAAGTTGATGCCAAGCTCAAGGACATCATGATCAACATCTTCAAGAATGCAAGCAAGTCCGCAAAGGATTACGGCTTCGGCGATAACCTCGTCGCAGGCGCAAACATCGCAGGCTTTGAAAAGGTCGCAAGCGCTATGTACGCACAGGGTATCACATACTAATCACCAATATTAAATTTTCCTGGCTTAGGCCACTGGAACAAAAAGCTCCGTCGGATAACTTGAACTACGACGGAGCTTTTTTATGCGCATGATGTGCATGCGATTTTATTATGATTGTCAATCTGGCTGGCTGGCCCGGCTGTACACTTGAGCTATTCGGTTTCCCGGCACCGAAACGGAGATAGCCTGATGACACTAAGTTTGTACCGATTCTTATTTTCTTCCATATGTGATGAGTAACCCCTGTACCTTCAAAAAGGACTTTTTTCTTTCCGTATTTTTAAAGTAATCTGCTATTGTAGCCTGCATACTAATATAAGCTTCCACTTCGGCTCTGCTCATACCCCTACTCATAAAGAATTCAACGGTTTCTTCCCTTCCGGACGTGTCGAATACTTTATCCCATCCGTGTATTTCAACAAAATCCCGCAATTTCTCCTCATAATCCTGCGTATCGGGATTTACATACACTACCCTGTCATTCATACGAACGTCGACATCATGCAGCCCCAACCGCCGCATATAAAACGGCAGCCGCATTCCGACGGCATAGTCCCTGCCCTCGCATTCCAGCTCCTTCTTCCATACCTTGTGAAAATCGAAGGTGGTGCAAAGATAGTCATAACCGATATCATCAATGTATAGACCGTCGTTTTCAAACTCGCGATTGACATCTATACAGGCTACCAGACCGCCTTTTTTAACAGCGTCTGTCATTATCCTTAACACTTCCATCGGTCTGTTCATATGCCGCAGTCCTGCCTGACAAACGGCTATATCATACTTTTTATCCGTTTTTAGAGAGTAAATATCCGATATGATAAAATCAGCGTCGAATTCTGTTTTAGCAAAGTTTGACCTGGCCCTGTCGACGAAGAATTCATTATCAACCCCTGTATAACTGCTTCCCGCCGGCAAAAGCTCAAGCAGCTGCTTTCCGAAGTATCCTTCTCCACATGTCAGTTCAATAATATTTACCGGCTTGTCTGCATGCCAGACATCTTTGACAAGAAAACTCAAGTAATCATCGTTCCAAAAATATTTTCTGTTTTTAAAAAGCTTGTCGGTCTTACCGTTCCAATTGTCTCGATTGTCTGAATTTCGAGGTATATAAGCCTGATGGTGCAGCGGTTTGAGACCTAATATCTCGTCTACGGAAACATCGAAAAACTCAGCTATACCCGGCAGCAAGGTTATATCCGGCATCGTTGCGCCGGTCTCCCATTTGCTGACCGATTGAAACGATACTCCCAATACATCTGCCAGCTCCTGTTGTCCTATACCTTTTTCCTTCCTCAATTCTGCGATTTTAAGTTTGACTGTTGTCATGCTAACGACCTCCTCCGGGTTTATAACCGAATTTTAACATATACTTCAGGTCAAACCTATAACGCAGTACGCGAATGAACTCGTACATCAGTTGAAGTAATAACCTCTGCAGTTCGGATATCCCCTCAGGCCCTGCTTACCGCCTTGAATCTTAATGCGGCAACAATCGCTGCAGCCGCTCCTATGCCCGCCAATATCAGCAACGATAATACTGCACCGGATTCCATGTTCATTCCGAAAGCAAGCCCGGAAAATGACCGAACCGCATGTGTCGAGGGAATGATGTATCCGGCGGTCCTAAGCGCCCCCGGAAGCATGGTAGCCGGGAACATGATGCCGCCCAGCATTACTGTGGGCAGGAATACTGCCTGTGCAAGCAGTGTTGCTGTTGACTGATTCTTCGCAGTTACTCCTATGAGGAGACCTATGGCAATATTGCAGAACAGCACGATCACCAATACGGCAAAACAGGCGGCATAGCTGTCTGGAATACCGGCGCCGAAGACTATGGGAGCGGTCGTCAGGATTATCACCGAGACGATAAGCAGATGCAGGAAAGCGCTGACTGCATGGACAAGCAGAGTTGCGAAACCGGGTATTCCACAGACGCGGTAGGCTCGCAATACTTCCGCCTCCCGCATTTTTACGATGGGTACGGGCATACCGAGAACAGCTCCCATCGTCACGGCAAATATCGCCATGGAAAATGCCAGCGTCTGCTTGGACGCGGGATTTATCGAGACAAACACCGAACCCACGATAAAATAGAAAACAAGCGGCAGGAGGTAATATGTCAATAAAGTTCCGCGTTCGCGGATGTCCATTTTAAATTGCAGCAACAGGTGTCTTGGAAATGCCTTGAAGAAAATTTTCATCGTCTTGTACCCCCTTCAACGAGCTCCAGGAATCTTTCCTCCAGCGAGGGGCGTTCAACCCTCAGGTCTTCTACGGTATCACTGAAAGCCTGTACGTATTTCAACAGCTCCATTACAGCCGAAGCCGCATCAGCGCTCAGCCAGACGCCATAATTGTCAGTTTGCCTCAGAAAGCGTGCATTTCCAGTATTCATTCCTGGCTGCAGGCACCCATTTTTAGTGCTTAACAGTATCCTTACATCCGGATTTCCCGACGCCGTAACCTGCGCGGGGCTTCCGACGACGGCTATCCTGCCTTTGATCATTATTGCTACGCGGTCGCACAGCGTTTCTGCTTCCGCCATGTCGTGCGTTGCCAGGAGAACGGTCACACCGGAGTTCTTCAATTCACGGATTGCGTCATGCAATTGTGCTCTTCCCTGCACATCCAGTCCGGCAGTCGGTTCGTCAAGTATGACTGCAGAGGGGTTGCAGGCCAGTGCCAGCGCCAGGTGCAGCCTGCGCTTCTGTCCTTCCGACAGTTCGCGATACTGTTTCCTGTTTTGGTCCGTCAGACCGAACCTGTCCAAAAGGTCAAGCCTGTCAGGAAGGCCATGCCACGCACAGATCAGCGACATTGCTTCGGCCGGACGCAATCCCTCGGGAAGTGATGAGGACTGTAGCTGAACTCCAAGAATATGTCTTAACGACCTTTCATCAGATTGCGGATCGCAGCCTCCTATCTCCAGGATTCCTCCGTCGGCACGCCTGATTCCCTCAAGACATTCAAGCGTAGTCGTTTTTCCTGCACCGTTCGGTCCGAGAAGGCCGAAAACCTCTCCCTTTCCGATCTTCAGGCTTATACCGTTTACGGCATTGACGCTGCCGTAGCGTTTAAACAGTCCGTTTATCCTTATAACGGCTTCATTCGGTACATTCATAATAATCCCTCCTTACTGTCTCTTTTTATATTCATTGAGCTTCTCATTCAGCATCCTCGCTTTGGCCCTGGTTACCTGAAGGATGAACAGCCATGTAAAAAGGTAGAACAGGGTGCATACCGCAAAAAGTACAATTACGGTGTTAAAAGTGTCAAAGCTGCTCCCTCCGAAGGCTAGCCAGCCGAAATAAACACTGCAGGTGATTATCGTACCGGTCGTCAGCAAATAACCTATGATCGATTTCCAAATGAACTTCAGTTTCTCGGATTGGTACACAAGATTTATCAGCGAACACAACACCGCAAGTATAAAGCTCTGTAGGATCATACGGACAGGGATCGCCGCATTTTCGGCAGCAGCAGCAAGTATAGCCGACTGCATCAGAACTGCAATGGTAAAAGCTATCAGTATCCCTAAAACGAAATATTCCAGACTCTGTTTTTTCATAACAGCCTCCTAAAAGCCAAGCTTTTTCTTGAACAAGGGGACATACTGCCTCGAGATGATTACCTTTTCCCCGTTTTGAAGCACGGCTTCGATCCTTCCGTTCAGCAGCGGTGAAACATAATTTATCTTTAGAAGATTGAGTACGGTCGACTTGTTCACCCTTATGATGCTGGTACCGATGAATCGCTCTTCAAGCTCGTATAATTTCAGGTTTGTCTCATAAACACTGTCTATCGTGTAGATAAAAACCTTTTCGTCTACAGTATCGAAGTACATGATGTCCTCGGGCTTCAGGAAATAGAATTTATCGTCCTTTTTGGCACTTATAGCCGAACCGTACAGCCGCAGCCTTGAAATCATCTTTTCAAGGTCTTCATCGATATAGCTGCATTTTATCGTTATTTCCACCTCACTGAATTCGCCCGATTGTTCGATATTGATTTTCAATACCCTGCGGCCCCCTCTCACAAAAATTTCCTGGCTGGCTACATTTACATGATACTTTAAAAGATGGGATAAATTCAACCGGTTTCCGGTTTGTTACAGTTTTCACGGGTTAAGCTGCACCGTATGAAGGTAAGCTTCAAAAAAATACAGACTCTAATCTTTGACTCCGGCTCTATACTTTACAAATATCCAAGTCGAACAGCGTAATCGCACAATTGGTCTCAAAAAAAAAGCCTGCAAGCTCACAAGCCTGCAGACCCATTCGTTAGTACATATCAGTTTTTTCAGGATCCGATCAATTATTTATTACCAAGCAGTTCCTCAACTTTGGGCAACAACTCGCTGATGTGTATCTTCTGCGGGCACTTTTTCTCGCAGGCCTTGCAGGCTATGCAGTTGCCGGCGTGTCCGGCCGCGTCGAAGAAGGCGTTGTAGGCCACCTTTGCGCCCCTTACATCTTCATATATGACACTGTCGTTATAAATCTCGAAATTCCTCGGTATATTTACGTTGTTCGGGCAGGGCATGCAGTAGCTGCAGCCGGTGCATGGGATAGCCGCTCTGCTTCCGAATATTCCACGCACACGGTCGATTACTTTAAAATCCTTATCTCCAAACAATCCTACGCCCGAATTATCCGCTGATGCCAGGTTTTCCCCGACCTGCTCCATCGTGCTCATACCGCTCAGTACTACGGTTACCTCCGGCTGGTTCCAGAGCCACTCCAAAGCCCAGTACGCAGGAGATCTCCCCGTACCGCTTTCATCCAGCACAGCCTTGATATCCTTCGGCGGGTTTGCAAGCCTGCCGCCCAGCAGCGGTTCCATTATAATAACCGCAAGTCCTTTGGATGCGGCATGTTTCAGCCCCCTGGTACCGGCTTGGTTTTCAATGTCCATGTAGTTGTACTGTATCTGGCAGAAATCCCATTTGTCATAGCCGTCAACTATCTCAATAAAGGATTCCTGATCCCCGTGGAACGAGAACCCGAGATATTTGATCTTGCCTGCCTTCTTTGCAGCCTCGGCACGTTCCAGAACATTGTGCTTGAGGATCGTATCCTTCCAGCGTTCGCCGTTTATGGCATGCAGCAGATAGAAATCAAGATGGTCGGTCTGGAGCTTGCCAAGCTGTTCATCCAGCAGCCTGTCAAAATCCTCCGGCTTCTTGATAAGCCAGACAGGCGATTTGGTAGCCAGCATGACCTTTTCCCTGTAGCCATCCTTCAATGCCATCCCGGTAACGATCTCGCTGCGGCCCCCATGATAGCCGTAAGCCGAATCCACGTAATTGACGCCGTTATCTATGGCATGGCGGATCATTTTTACTGCTTCATCTTCAACTATTTTGGCACTCAGCCTGTTGCCATAATTCACGTCACCTTCGGTAGGAAGACGCATCGTACCAAACCCGAGAGCCGATACTTTAAAATCGAATCTGCCGAATTTTCTGTATTGCATTTTGACTCCTCCAGTATATTCCAAGATATTGCGTTTAATGTACGAATGTATTTACATAAGAAATATACTCTTATTTATACTCTATAATTTTTTATAAAGCAACCGTTTCATGAATATCTCTCCTGGTTTACCTGCCTACGGCTACGCGCTCCAATTCCGCTGCGACCCTTTCCAGCCACTCTCCTACTGCAGCCGTAAACAGTACATCCTGCTCTATCTGCAGGTTGTGAGCCGCTTTATCGAGCAAAACGAAGGAAGCCCTGGGATACATCCCGATTATCTTCCACAAGTCCCTGTAGCCAACAGCGGAATCCTGCCTTCCGGCCAGAAACAGCGAAGGCTTCACAAACGGCTTTTCAAGTGCATCCACATTGAAGCTGTATGGAACATTCTGACCGAGGCAGTTTTCAAGAAATGAATAATCGGCGAGCTTCAAACCCGGAAGAATCTCATCCCTGAATCTCTCCCACACCCTTCTGTTTCTTACGGTGTTCAGACCTTTTCCCGTGAAATAAATTTTATCCCCTTCAGGCAGGCCGTCCATAAACGAGGCGTCCTCTTCGAGCACCCTGAACTCGGCGCCTTTTTCCTTTACCTCCTGATCTACGGAGGGGCATATCAAAAGCAGGCCATCCACGACCGACGGGCGCTTTTTGATTATTCCCCTGGCAATATAACCGCCGTAGGATTCTCCCGCCAGTAAAAAATGCTGATTTGGGATGACTATGTCTATAAAATCGAGGACCAGTTCGAGCATGCGGTCTGAACCATCGATCCACGGTGCTCCTTTGGTTTTACCCATCCCGGGCAAATCGAAGTATATCCGCTTCCATGCCGTATCGCCCGTCTTGAACACAGGCTCCATGCACCCTTTCATAAGCCGGTGATCCGGGCTCCAACCGTGGATCATCAGAATAGGCGTGCCTTCGCCGATACTCTCGTAATAGATTTTTAAGTCCCGGACATTACATTCCATATGGATTCCCCCCTGTCATTTTTGCTTTGATAGTGTTTCACCTCATTTTTCATATGCTGCTTTACACTATCGTTTCGGCTGCGATTCGGCTATGTTTTGGCCGTGTTTCGACTATGTTTCGGCTGTGTTTCTGGCGGCCGTCTCTCTGCCGGCAAAAGAAATTATCCGAAAATACGCGCTGCGGCCGCCATATTGTCCATAATATGCACACCGAAAGGGCAACGCTGCTCGCAGCTTCTACAGCCTATGCATTCTCCGCCGCCATGGGCGAGCCCCGAGTAATGTGAACGGATGGAGGGCGGTATATTCCCCTCATCCAACCGGGCGATATCCAAATATTTGTTTACAGCCGCGATATCGATTTCGGCCGGGCAAGGCTGGCAATGGCTGCAATATACGCAGTTGCCCCGGAAATCGTTACGCAGCGTGTCCAGCACATGGGTGTAGTCACGCTCGCTGTCACTCATATCAAGATAGCGTACGGCATCCAGCACTTCCCCGCGGGTCTTGCAGCCCAGCATAACACTGGCAACGGCCGGACGGGTCAGGGCATAGTGTATGCACTGGGCTACAGTCATAGGCTGCCGGAAGGGGGTATGCTCCGCCGAGATGAGTTTACCCGCTCCCAGCGTCTTCATCACGGTTATACCCACTCCCTTTTGCTCACAAAGCTTGTAAAGGGCTGCCCGTTTAGGGTCTATTCCGCGAAATGCCGTCGGATCGAGTCCCTGCCCAAGCTCTTCCAACACATATTTTTCGGCCGGGTAAAGGTCAAATGCCAGATTGATGCTGAACAAAAGCATTTCCGGCAGTCCCGTCTCTATCACCCTCATCGCCATTTCAGGATTGTGGGAACTGAAGCCGATATGGCCGATGTCGCCTTGCTTTTTCAGCCGCTGTACGTAATCGGCGATGCCCTTATCGAACACGCCCTTGTAATCTTCCTCGGAATCAATGAAAAACATCATGCCGAAGTCGATAAACCCCCCGAAAATGCGCAGCAGTTCCTCAAAATACTGCTGAACCACAGGCAAATCGCGGCTGATGTCATACTGCTGGCGGATATCCGTAGAACCGATATGTCCCTGGATCATTACTCTGTTTCGCCGGTTGCCCAGCGCCTTTGCAATATTTTCCCGCACTTCCCTGCCCGGCATGAACACGTCGAACACGTTGATTTCCTGCTCAAACGCCGCGTCGATGGTTTCCTTGATCTGTTCGTAAGGCTTGCCGTCCAGATGCTCGCAGCCAAGGCCGATGATGCTGCCCTGCCTTCCCGTTTTCCCGATTTCTCTGTAATTCATACATTCAACCCGTCCTTTATTTTCTTGTTTCATGGAGTTTTCTATAACTGATCTGTTAATGTTGTACAGACTATATATATAGTACCATTAGAACAAATGTTCTGCAACAAGAAAGGAAGAATAAGTAAAGAGATTATTTTTGAACTTGTGACAATTCGTCTGCAGCTGCCTTCAATCGGCGAATCCCGTCGCTGATGGCAGCTTCGGATAGATGGCCGAAGCCCAGGATCAAGGTATCGCAATTCTCCTGCTTTTCTATTGTGTAATCGGACAGAAGCTCGACATCCACCTCATTATGAAGAAAGACTTTTCGGCTTTTTGAATCGAATATGGAGTTCGGGAAAACAACGGCTATATGGAGACCGGAATTCACACCCAGGGCCTCAACGGTATCTCCGAATTCACGGCGCAATGCGTCCGTTATGGTCAGCATCTTCCTCTTGTACAGCTTGCATACGGTATTGACGTGCTTCGCGTAAATCCCATTTTCCAAAAGACAATTCAACGCCATTTGGGCATGCGTGCCAACCCTTCGGTACAAGAGTGACTGCAGCTTTTTTACCCTGGGCACCAGCTGTTTGGGCAATACTATATATCCAAGTCTCAGAAATGGCGCCAGGGTCTTGCTGAAGGTCCCCAGATGAATGACATTCTCCGGCGCCAGCTGAAAGAGGGAGTTCACAGGAGCCCCCGCATATCTGAATTCACTGTCGTAATCATCCTCTACTATGTAATGGCCGCGCACTTTCGCATAGTCTGCCAGCTTCCGCCTTCTTTCAGCCGACAAAGTACCTCCGAGAGGAAATTGATGCGAGGGGGAAGTAAATATCAAGCCGTTCTCCATATCCGGTAGGTCCCCGGTACAAACACCGTATCTATCGATCTTTACGGGAACGATTCCATAGCCGAATTCCCGAAAAATATCAGGCACGAAGCTCACGACGGCAGATTCAATGATTATCCGGGCGATAGTATACCGGAACAGCAGAGCTAAAAGAACAATTGCGTCGGAAGTACCATTGACGATTACTACCTGTTCGTACGAACAGCTTATCCCTTTATACTTCATAAGGTATTGCGCCAGTGAACGCCGAAGAGGCCTGTATCCTAAAGCGGAAGCATAGCCCAATTCGCTGTCTTCCGTAGAATCGAGACTCTCCTTCAAGGCACGCAGCCACGCTCTCCTCGGGAACGTGCCCAGATCCGGGACGCCGCACCCAAAATCGATAATGCCCTTTTTTATAGCCCTTTCCGGCCTTTTACGCTCCTGTTGGACGCCGTTGCCGGCAAGCCCGCCTCTTCCTCCGCATACGAAGGTCCCCCTGCCTCCGATCGTTTCGAGGTATGCCTCTGATACAAGCTGCTCGTATATCTCGATTACGGAGTTCCGGGCAATATTCAACCGGTCTGCAAGTTCTCTCGTCGAAGGCAGTTTTTCTCCCTCAGCGAGCTCGCCCCGAAGGATCTTAGAGGTTATGGCGTCATAAAGTTGTTTTTTGACAGGTATTGCGCTGTTTCTGTCCAATTCGACAAACATGGCTTCACCGCCTATCAACCTTCACTCTTCATCGCTTCATGAGCTTCCTTCAAAAGATCGGCGATAGGAAGCTTTTGCGGGCAGTGCCTCTCGCAGCTGCGGCATGCGACACATTTGGAGGCATCCCTTCCATTGCTCGTCGCAACAAGGCTGTAGAATACTTTGCCGAATTCGGTCCAGGCAGACAAGGCCGAATCGTTATATATCTTGAATATTTCAGGAATGTTCACTCCCTTGGGACAGGGCATGCAATATCCGCAGCCCGTGCAGCCCACCTTTACCTTTGAAGCGTATATGTCCTTGATCCGCAGTATTAGCTCCTCGTCCGAAGGCGACAGAACATTGCAGCCGGCTTCATTGACGATACGTATGTTATCCTTGAGCTGTTCCATTGAACTGACGCCGCTTAAGACAACCTTGATCTCACTGTGATTGTAAAGCCAGCGGAAGGCCCAATCCACCAGCGATCTTTTTTCATTATGCTCCTTCAGCAGCTCTTCGACCTCAACCGGCGGTTTGCTGCCGAGCAACCCGCCTTTCAGAGGCTCCATTATGACTACCGGTACGCCTTTTTGCCCTGCATACCGCAACCCTTCTACACCTGCCTGGTGATTTCTGTCGAGTATGTTAAGCTGGATAAGACATATATCCCATCCATAGGCGTCAAGTATCTCCCTGAAAAGGTCGTGTTCCGCATGAAAGGAAAAGCCTATGTTTCCGATCCTTCCGCTCTTTTTCAGTTCTTCCGCATAAGCGATGCCATTTGTAGCTTTAAGCTTTTCCCAGTTCTTCCTGTCCAGGCAGTGAAACAGGTAGACATCTATGTAGTCCGTCTGGAGACGCTCAAGCTGTTCTTCAAATATTCGCCGGTAATCATCATATTCTTTTACATCACCTACCGGAGTCTTGGTCGCAATCATGACCTTTTCCCTGTATCCGTCCTTCAAGGCCTTCCCGAGAAGAGCTTCGCTCCCCGGATAGGCGTAAGCAGTGTCAAAATAGTTAACTCCCTCGCCGATGGCATATCTTATCATTTTTATGGATTCTTCGTCGTCGATAACGTCGTTTCCCTGTTCGTCTGTCCTGTGGGGCAGCCTCATGCAGCCCATACCGAACCTCGATACCTTCTCACTGATTTTCCCGAATTTGTTATATATCATTTTGGACCCACCTCTTTCTATGGTTGGTAATTCGAACCTGTAATCACAATTATATAACTGTTTCGTGGTTCTTAAAAGTACCACATTTAATAGATATTTGAGGAACCACTATTTTTATGTCAGCAAGTTGCGGTGGACGGCAGAGGTTATGGACACCAAAGCCGACATCCCCACGTTAAAGTTTTCCGATTCATCTGACCTGTCCTATGTCGAATATCCAGTATCCGATAATGACTGCCGCTTATTCTGCTACCATCACCGATTTGACGCTGTTACACTTGTCTTCACACAAGGCTCGCATCGCGCTTTCAATTTCCTCAAGTCTGAACCTGTTGCTGATCAAGGACTTTACATCAACCGCCCCTCTTTGGATCAGTTCGATGGCTCTTGGAAAATACAACGCAGGAGCCGCAAAGGATGCTTTCAACTGTAGCTTTTTTACATGAAATTCGTTTGCATCGAAGGTAACCTGGGCGTCATTTCCGCCTGCAAAACCGATGTAGGCAATCGTCCCACCCAGGTTCGAAGCCTTCATACAGGCCGGAATCAATCTGGGCGGAGCTGTCAGCATGACCTTGTCGACTCCCCCGCCGGAATATACGTAGGATTCGATCCCCGTTTTGTCGGTAAACACGATTTCATCGGCACCGAATTTTTCCGCCAGTCCGATTCTGGCTTTCGAATGGGAATGGGCCGCGGCGTAGATCCTTTTCGCTCCGGCGGCTTTCGAAAGCTGGATTGCCATAAGACCGATCGGCCCGATTCCTGCTACAAGCACGCTGTCGTTAAATTGGACGCCGGCGGTGTAAAAGAGGTCAAGAGCCACGCCAAGCGGCTCCACCAGCGCCGCTTCCTCAAAGGAGATCCCTGAAAACGGAACCAGACATTCCTTTGGGGCGATCATATATTCTGCAAAGCCCATACTGGTGGAATTCCAGAAATTCGGGCCTTTGTTGCACAGATCGACACGGCCGTTCCGACACAATTCACATTCCCTGCAGAACGATCCGCTTTCCAGCACCACCTTGTCCCCCGCCGATACGTTTGCACAGTTCGCACCGGTCTTTATGACAATACCGGAAACCTCATGTCCGAACGGCTGCCAGTCCTGTGCGTCTGTTCCGGCAAATCCCACGTCTCCGCCGCAAATACCACAGGCGATTACTTTTATCAGAGCTTCCTCCTGCCCCGGTTCCCTCAATTCCACATCCCTGATTTCAAATCGGTAAGGCGCTTTCGTAAATACAGCTTTCATAAGGTTCTCTCCTATTTGTTTTTCTGTGCTTTTCTCGGCCGAATCCAGCCTGAGCAGGCTCCGGTAATACCGGCAACAGCCGCCCGGGCAAGTGTCACGTCCCCGTCCTCTTCCGGATAAGCTCCGAAAGATGGGGATTCTTCATTCTTCTCATTATAGCGCATCGCCTCAAAAGAAAATATTACAATTGGGCGATTATTTGCCCAACACCTAACACTTTACAGGAAATTTTCATGGCCGGTGCAAATTTTACTTTTTAATAGAGTGGGCCGGCACAGCAAAAGCCGGTACCTCAAATCCTTGAAGTACCGGCTTTTATTTGGCGCGCCCAGCAGAGATCGAATCCACAACCTTCTGGTCCGTAGCCAGACGCTCTATCCAATTGAGCTATGGGCGCATATTCCGCATTTGACGGTTCAAGCTTCGTAAAAGCTTTGCGTGCCGTATCAAAGTGCAATATATATGATAATACATCTGCGGCCCAAAATCAACTGTAATTATTTGGACTACGCATATATTTTCGCAAACGTGAATTACAAACGCAAAATCAGCAAAGTGCTTACTTTATCCCCTGCCAATTCAGCCAGTGCCATTTATTCCGCGCCTGCCCTCATCATTTCATAACACTTTTGACAGGAGAAATTGTTCGACAGACATATGTCCATGCTGCAGTTCGCGGTTTGCTTTATATATCCGACGCCCCATTCCATTATACGCATCATCACCGGTATAAAGCTTTTCCCGATTTCTGTCAGCGAATACTCCACCTTCGGAGGGACCTCCCGGTAGACTTCCCTGTTGACCAGCCCGTCACGCTCAAGCTCCCGCAGCTGCTGTGTCAGAACGCCCCGCGATATATTGGGCATCAGCCTCTGCAGCTCGTTGAAGCGCCTGGTTTGCTGCCCGATGACCCACAATAGAGCCAGCTTCCATTTCCCCATCAATAAATTTTGAGTCACCGTAACAGGGCAACTTTTTACAGCTTCCTTTATATCCATCTAAAACACCCCGTTCATCGCATAAGTACGTTTTACATGACTATGTAATATGAATGTGCGTACTTGCCAAGATATGCGTAAGCTAATAAAATTATATTTGTAATTGGAAGATATTACAATAATAATTTAACCCAGGGGGTAAATGGTATGGAACAGGTAAAGGAACTATTGAAAAACAACGGCAGCGGCGGGTATCTGGCGACCGTCGACAACGGCAAGCCAAGGGTAAGGGCTTTCGGCTTTATGTTCGAGGAGGACGGTAGGTTCTACTTCTGCACCAACAGCACGAAAGAAGTATACAGGCAGCTCATGGAGCACCCATTTGTGGAGTATGCCGTAACCGCAAAGGATATGACGATGCTGCGGATCAGCGCGGAGATCCATTTCACAGAAGAACTTTCAAAAAAGGAAAAGGTATTGGAAGCCTCACCGTTTGTAAAAAGCGTATACAAAACTGCTGACAACCCTGTTTTCAAAGTTTTCTTCATCGAGCACGGAACTGCGGTGATTTCTGATTTCTCAGGCCGCCCTCCGAGGAAACTGGAGTTCTGAAATAATTTGCTTCAGCCTGGACAATTTCACTTTTCTGATAGAGCGGGTATGGTATAATGTAAAGGTACATTCCCGCTCCTATTAGAATTTGTGAGGTTGTTTTTACATGGTATTTGATTCGAACTTATCTATAATGTACTCCGACTGCCTCATACCGGATATTTTTATTTCCGAGTACATGCCGTCTCTGGAAAGTGATTTCGTAAAGGTATACATATATTGTCAGTTTCTCAGCAAATACAAGAAGAGCCTGATGTCCGATGAAATAGCCAAAAAGCTTGAGCTTCAACACTCGCGCGTCAAGGAGGCTCTTTATCGTCTTGAGGAAATCGGTCTTATCTCAAGGGGCCAGAACGAACACGCAATAATAATAAACGATCTGAAGGAGAAGGAGATCCGAAAGCTCTACAGGACCAAGACCACCTCCTCGCCCGAAGATGCCGCTCTCAGCTCTGAAAGGAGCAAAAGGCGCAGCAGGTTCATTTCAAGCATCAACAATGCCTTTTTCCAGGGAGTCATGTCTCCGTCCTGGTATACGGATATCGACTCATGGTTCGATAAATACCAGTTCGAAGAGGACGTCATGTACGCTCTGTTCGAGCATTGTTCCGGCTACAGCCTGTCCCGCCAGTATATCATGAAAGTGGCCGATAACTGGCACAGCAGGAATATACACAACAGCTTCGACCTGGACAAGTACTCCCTGGAAGTGCAGAAGATCAAGGATATTCGCGGAAAGATCATGAAGAAGCTCCGCAAGCAAGGCTATCTTACCGAATACGAAGAAGCATATGTAGAAAAATGGGTGGCCGAATACGGGTATGACTTCGGCATAATAGAGCTGGCGCTGAAACGCACGACCTCAGCCGTCAACCCGAGCTTCGAATATATAAACAAGATCCTGACGAGCTGGTATGAAAAAGGTTATAGGACCAAGGAAGAGATAATTGCGGCGGAGGAAGGAAGGAAGGCATCGGAGGGCGTCAAACCAAAGACCCGCAGCAATCCGGCACCCCAGAAGGGTAATTTTGAACAGCGCCGGTATAACGACGAAGACTTTGAAAAGCTCTACAAGGATGTATGACGCAATACGGAGGGACTGGCTCAGGAATGAATTCCAACGCTTACGCTAAAATCAAAAACGAATATGAGAGAAGACGCAAAGCCGCGCTGGACGGCCTGGAGGCCAGAAAAGCACAGCTTTACTACAACATACCGCGCCTTGAGGAAATAGAAGACGAGATAAACCATGCTGGTTTCAAATACAACAAGGCAATACTGATGGGGATGCTGCCTTCTGACAGCGCCGCCGGGAAGCTGGCTGAAACGATCGAGGGTCTCAAGGCGGAGAAAGCCGGGATATTGGCCAAATACGGCTACGAACCTGGTTACCTTACCCCTTCCTGGCAATGTGAAAAGTGTTCCGACACAGGCATGGTAAAATCAGCGGCCAGCGGCCTTGATACTCTATGCTCCTGCTACAGGCAGCAGCTGATAGACATTTTATACGACCAGTCCAACCTGAGCATTATAAAGAACGAAGGTTTTCAGAGTTTCAGTACCGATTACTACCCCGATGCCGCCGACGAACAGAGATACGGCATCAAGAAATCGCCGCGGAGGCAGATACAGGGCATTCTCGAGAACTGCACAGGTTTTGTCGGGAATTTTGAGAAAAATGAGACCAAAAACCTGCTTTTCAGCGGTCCGACCGGGGTCGGGAAGACCTTTATGGCCGGAAGCATTGCCATGGAACTCATGAAACGCGGATATACAGTGCTTTACCAGACTGCCCCGGCTTTATTCAACACAATTTATGAATACAGGTATAACTCCTCCAATAATGTGGATTGCGAACCTGCCCTTTATAACAGCATCCTGGAATCAGACCTACTTATAATAGACGACCTCGGGACCGAATCGCCCAGCGGGATGCGTTACGCAGAGCTGCTGAACATAATCGACACCCGCCTCGCCAATGATACCAGAAGGCCATGTAAAACAATAATATCAACCAATATCGATCTGAAAAAGCTGTTCGAATATTACGATGAGAGGATCGTATCCAGAATAACGGGCGGCTTCGACATTTTCAAGTTTGCAGGAGAAGATATAAGGCGTTTGAAAGCCCTGGATTCTTGAGCAGTAAAGTCAAACCGCACCTAAACTTGGATTACGGACTATTCCAACCTTAAGTGCAGGTTTATTATACGGTCTTACATACATTTCCCGGATCCTATACGCCGAGCAGCAGCTTCACTATATTCGTGAACCAGTTGCCGGCTCCTATGAAGCCCCGCACTTCAACAAAATAAATAACTGCTATTGCAATAAGCCCCGGTACCAGTCCAAAAAGGCCTTCCATACGCCTGTCCCGCACTCTGTGCTCCCTTTCGTCAAACAGGTCTCTCCTGACAGGGTTTACCTTTATCAATGCAAAGAGCAGCAGTACGAAAATGACCGCGACGAAAAGCAGTATGAAACCGTAAAAGAATAGAACAAATATCAGCTGGCTTTTCGGCAAAGCCTCAAAGGTGGAAAACAGGCTGTTCAGATCCATTTCTCCTGTTACGGAGCTCCCGGCCTTGCCAAGCAGCTCCATAAGTTTTGCCGACGCATAGCTCGCCAGAACGGCGAGTGCATTATTCATAAAATGTGCAAACATCCCGCAGAAAATAGAATTCGCCCTGTAGACAACAAATCCGATCAACGCTCCAAGGAAAAAGGTCCCGAATATTTTCTGAAAGTCCATGTGCATCAGGCTGAACAGAAGCGCAGTAATAAGGATCGCGCGAACCTCGCCTGCCCGTTCCAGGCCCCGCTGGATCACCCCTCTGAATAGGAATTCCTCGCATATGCCTGCACTGCCTGCAACCACAAGTATGCTGAGCAGCAGCTCCAGACCATTACTGGGTATGGGCAGGGGTTGAACAATTATTTTCCCGAAAATGGAATTCACAAAAAAAAGGTTAAGCAGATTGAATACGCTTGCCAACGGCAGGGCAAAAAGCATAATCCCGAAGGCCAGTATGAAGTTCACCGGCCTTGTTCCATTCAGCCGGACTACGTCTTTAATATTAAAGCGGAAGAATAGAAGAAACAGAAAGGCAGGCAGCATTACAAGACCGAACTCGGTTATCAGGAGACCCGAATAGAGATCATTGTGCTGCACCCTGTACCCTATAAACAAAAACAGCAATATGGTTACCGAATATAATATGCTGACCTGTAATATTCCGGGCCTTCCCCGGTCGGCTTGAATGGCCGGAAGACCCGGATTTTCAGCGTTATTGTCGCTCACGGCGTACCTCCGTGTAATTTTTTGAAGTCCATACAATTAATATTAACTTCCGTTATGGAAAAACGCAACAATAACTTCCGATAATTACAGAATCTTCTACATGGTCAGAACCCCATTCGGCGTATTTACGATCATCAGGATGTCTTCCTCGTTGCCTGTTTCAGCATTGATATAGACTATGAAGTCCGAATTGCTGAGCCTGCCCTTGAATTCATAGCAAAACAGCTCCTTTTTGTAGCTGGTCGGTATTATTGCGAGCCCCGAGCTGTTTACCTTCATTTTTGAACTGATTTTTTTACGTGCGGCAGCCATGGTAATTTTAGGCGTCGGTATTTTCCTGACCGTATGGTTGGAAAGGTAGGATTTCGCCTCCCAGCCTACAATCTCGCCGTTATCGAGCGCTACCTTCAGCTTTATGAGGTCGGGATAAACAACGACATTCTGCTGCTTGTAGGCATAATTGATGGTGGCGATGTTGTCCTGCACAAGATAATATGTGTCGATCATACTGTCGAAGCCCTTTGACTTCAGGAAATCAAGCCCAACCTTTTTAGCCTTGTTCATGTCGAGCTTCTTATCCTTAACCGGCCTGTTGTTGAGCATCCAGTAGATCGAACCGCCCTTCTGTGTGACGCCGATATTGATAGCCTGGCCCTTCGGAGCATTCTTTTCCGTTACGGTGAAGCTATAGGTCTTGATCGGTCCCTGGTCGTTTTTCCCGGCATCCTTTATACTGGCTATCTTATCGGCACCAAGGAATTTATTAACCTTGTCCTTTGCCTGCACCGTATTCAGATTGTTTCCGGTAAGGCCTCTCGCCTGCGAAGAGGTCATATGGTCGGAAAAAGGTCCGTCATATATGAGGGTCGGATAATCCTGAAAAACCGCGCCGACGTTTTTGAGCTTCTTCATCATATCCCCCGGCTTGGTCTTGCTGAAGAGCTGCGTTCCCTTGTTTGCGAGCTCACCCCATCTGAGCCTGCCCGAGGTCAGATCACTCTGAAGATCCCTAAGGTTTTTATTGAGCGACGACGAATATTTATAGAGCCGTTCCACCGTTTTATACTGGCCGTCGCTCAGCTGTTTGCCCCTTACATTCTGTGTATTGAGCGCATAGCTGAGATCGCCTACCTGTGTCAGGAATTTGGAGGTGCTCGCAAGTACAGGCTGCGTGACCGGCAGCTGCCCCAGGTTAGTCTGGGCCAGATTCGCCTGTCTCCAGGCTTCCTGCAATGTGGTTGCCGTCTTGCTCGTTGTTGTGCTCACCATTGATTTTGCAAGAAGCGTTTCGACATTGTTTACGTATCCCACAACCTCGTAGAAGGCCCTGTTATACTGATTGTCCAGCTCCTGCCGCAGGTTGGCAGCATGCTTGTACTGATAGATGCCCCATATGGCTACCACTCCTATCAGAACTATGACAATACTATACATTCTCCCTTGTGATAATCTTCTTTTAAAATCCAGCAGTTTATCCCTTATACCCAATGTTTCTGCCTCCTGTCCATTAATGCTCTTCCGGCTTCATATTCCTATACTCCGAAATAGTGCTTGCCTATCTTGTATACTATTTTTCTGCTCCAGATCCAGGAGCTTGTTGCCGTGGCGGGATTCCAGTAATATACGGCGCCGTTCGTGGGATCCCAACCGTTCAGCGCATCCTGCGCGGCTTTGACTACCGTAGATTTGGGATCTATCGGTACATTTATCTGACCATCGTCGACGGCAGTAAACGCTCCAGGCTGATAAATCACACCCGCGATCGTATTTGGGAAGTTTGAGTCCTTGGTACGGTTTATTATGACCGCGCCGACAGCCACCTGGCCTTCAAAGGGCTCCCCTCTGGCTTCTCCGTTTATTGCCCTCGCCAGCAGCTGAACATCGCTGATGCCGCTTCCCGCTGCATACACGCCTCCCGTGTGCAGCAATATGTCAGACAGTGAAAAAACAAAAACACATATCAGTATTACCGTCATTATCATGGCGGAGTTCTTTCCTCTGTTCAAAACGTGCTCTCCTTTTCATGACCGATTCCGGATATCCGGTTTGCCAGCAGTTATATTTTCTGCTTTATGAAAAAAAATATTCCAGATAAATGCTGTGAATTGGATAGATGTGCAGTGTAATAAAATTTTGCGTTATAACGAAGCCGCTGCTTCGTTGAAACGCCGCTGATGTAATAAAATTTTTCTACAATGGATTTCTGCTTTGCAGAAATACTACATTAATGAAACATTTCGCTTTAGCGAAATCTATTGCCGAAAAATTTTCTCTGAATCCAGGCGTTATAATCGGGCATCGTTCTGTGAATAATGTTATCGTAGGCTGTACCGGAGGTAAAGGCAAACAATGAACATATTTTTTCTGACAGCAGCAACAGGCGGAGGTCACGTCAAGGCCGCACAGGCATTGATGGAGCATATGGAAAAACAGCTCCCCGGCTGCAAGACAAGACTTGTTGATGCACTAAAATACATAAATCCATCCATCGACCGGTTGATCACAGGGACTTATCTGAATACCGTCAAGGCATTGCCGGGCCTGTACGGAAAATTTTATGACCTTTCTGAAAAGGACGAAACAATAACGAGGCTTGTCAGGGGATTGAACAATCTCCTGTCACACAGACTGCTGCAGCTTTTTCAGGATGAAATGCCCGATGCTGTCATATGTACCCACACCATGCCGCTGCAGATGATGGCCAGGCTCAAGAAAAAGGGGCTGGTCGGCATACCTGTCATCGGTATCGTTACGGATTATACAAATCATTATTTCTGGAAGCTGGACGAAATAGACGCCTTTATTGTAGCGCACGAATGTATAAAAGATGATATGGTCAAAATGGGACTCCGTGAAAACCGTATACATGTATGCGGCATTCCGGTAGCAGAGCGCTTCGCGAAGGAACAGACGGACCGGCGAATATGCCTGGCAAGGCTCGGGCTCGAGAACAAGCCGACAGTCCTGGTAATGGGCGGAAGCCTCGGTCTGGGTAATATAGGGCAGGTTTTCAGAACTCTTCTTTATATTAAGCAGGATATACAGATAGTTGTCGTGACTGGCAGCAATAAAAAGCTGCGTCAGCAGCTCGATGCCATTTCAGCGGATTATGAGAATATTCGCGTGCTGGGTTACGCAGAAAATATAAGTGAATTGATGAGCGCTGCAAATCTTATTATTACAAAGCCCGGCGGCATAACTATTTCCGAGGCTCTTGTAAAAAGGCTGCCTATATGTATAATAGACCCGATACCGGGACAGGAGGAACGAAACGCAAAATTCCTCAGGGACTCGGGAGCCGCGTTTCGCCTGACTGACAGGGACGATCTGGAATACCTGCTGGAACATACTCTTTTAAGGCCGAATGTGTTGAAACGGATGTCCGAGGCGGCAGGAAGGCTTGCAAAACCCAACGCGTGCGAGGAAATTTCCGATCTCGTGGAAAGACTTGTTCAAAACCGGACGGAGGACTACTGCATAAGTCAGCTGAGTAATTCCCGCTAATGAGCTGCCACTAAAGGTGGGGGCTGTCGTTTATCAGTCGGCCTCGTTGAAAATCCTGCGTGCTGCGATGACCTTTCCGTCCTGATTCTCGCGGTTTATATCGCCGACGGCAACATAACCCGTCTTTCTGCCGGCATAGAGATAACTGCCACCGCCAGTACATATCCCGACGCAGGTCGCATGCCCGCCTTCATTTTCACCGGTACCCGCAAGAAAAACGAGATCCCCGGCTCTAGTATCCTCTATGCCGATCTCGGTTCCGGATGCAAGCTGCCCTTCTATAGTTCTGGGCAGGTTAATGCCGTTTATCCGGGCGCTGATATAAACAAGACCCGGTGCGTCTATACCCATTGCGCTCAATCCGTTTAAAAGATAGCTTGTACCCTTTAGTCTGAGTGCCGTAGCAGCAAAATCATCCGGGTTGGTTACGGGAATCATCTCCCCCAGCTTTATGTGTATCAATCCGCTTCCCTTGAGCCAGCCCGTTTTGTTTCCCGGCAAAAATACCTCGTAAGCATCGTCGTAATCGTTAAACGCATAAAACTCCGCACCCATCGGTGCGTTTATCCGGGTTGTTCCGCCGGAAGGTCCCGAAAGTATCACCTTTTCCTTACTGGTAACAATAATTTTGTGTGTGTATGATCTCCCGTATATGCTTGAGATATCGCTGTCAAGAAACTTGGACTTCATCCAGCCGCTGCTGCCGTCCACAGTTTTTACCTTTACCCAGCCGTTTTCCTTTTGGATGACGCTGACCGGCTGGTTGTACAAAGCCTGAGTGACACGTACCGACTTTATATCCGGGCTGGCAAAAACATCCGCGACACCGGCCGTCACAATACCGGCACTGTTGTCCATAGGTATCCCGTAAACATATCCGTCACCCGATGAATTGTCCCCGGCGCCGTCGGCCAAGGTCTCCCGGCTTGAACCCTGGCATCCGGTAAATCCTGTTGCGGTGAGTAAAAATACGACAGGCAGGATAATAATATAAATAAAAAATCTTCTTTCAACAGGCAGTCTGTTCATATTCCAACCCCACAAAATTCATACCGTTGCCGTAAATATCCCTTACAAGCTCTATTTCTCGCTGTTTGCAGGTAAATATCAAAATCTGTTTACGGTTATAGGTGTTATGTAAATATTGTAGCGCAAGTGATGTTCTTCTGTCATCAAATTGCGAAAAAACTTCGTCAAAGATAAGGGGAAGGCTTTCGCCGCCTGCAGTAAGCAGTTCGGCTAAAGCAAGTCTCAGCGCAAGGTATACCTGATCCTCGGTTCCGCCGCTGAGCGACATTACGCTCCTTACGCCGCCGTCCGGAAGAGCCGCGTTCAGCGAAAGCCGGTCATTGCCCTTGAGATCGGTGTATTTACCTGCCGTAAGCGCCGAAATTATCGTGCTCATACGCCGATTCACGTCCGGCACGAAACTTCGCCTCAATTCTGCACCCGATTCGGTCAGCACTTCAAGAGCTAATTTCAGAGCATTTCCCTTAATTTTAAGATACGTGATTTTCTCCCTGACCGCAATGGTTTCTTCTGTAACGCGTTCAAGTTCTTCTGAAACTTCATTGTCATCTCCGAGAAGGCCTTCGCAGTACTTGATCTTCAGTGCCGCGTCAAGCAGCTCCCGCTTGATTTCCCTATTTTCGGTCTGCCAGGCTTCATTGAGCACCGTCGTGTCTGAATCGTAAATGACCGCATCAAGAACGCCCGGATTGAAATATCCCTCGGATTCGTACCCTGATGCAACAGCTGCCTCTATACCCGACTCAAGGTCAGCGCTCAGTTTTTCCAGCCCCTGCGAAATCCCGTGAAGCTCCTGCTCAAGGGCCGCCGGGCTGGCCAGCTGTCTGCCGCAGGAAAAAGCAGCCTCCTTCAGGATCATTTCCTTTTTCATTTCATATCCTTCGATCCCGTGATACTCGGTATATCCCGGCGCTGCTGCTTTATTGGCAGCTTTAGAAAAGCCAGACCGGCCTTTATACCTGTAAACCAATACAGCAGCCACAGCCGAGATCAAGGCCCCAATACCCGAAACCGGAACAGGCAGCGGGATCAACCTTACCCCGGCAAGCCCGGAAACAAACAGCGCCAGTAAGCATGCAAAAGCCGCACAAACGATCGGCAGCAGCAATTTTCTCCATTTTAGACTTCCATCCTGCCTTTTGCGCCGTAGAACAACTTCCGTCTCATTTCCGCCGGATTCCCCGGAATACCCGGTCCCGGCCGCTTCCAACTCCTTTAGCTGTCTGGCTGCGTTTTTCAGGACAGACTCCTTTTTCATGTAGCCGTCGAGGGTTTGCCTCAGCTCTATCAGCCTTTCGATCCCGTCCATGTATTTCTCTCCGGCTTCAAGCCTTTGGCAGCGCTCCCTGGCTTCCTGCAATTCCTTCCTTGCGGCAAATGTGCGTTCCCGCCGGCTGCTGAGCCTTCCGGACGCCTCCTCCAATTGGGCCAGCCTGTCCTCCAGCCTGTCCAGGGGCTGTGTCCTCGTCCTCCCCGTCCCTATACCATTCTTCAGAGCATCTGAAATGGCTTTTTCAGCCTTGCTGAAGGATATGTCGTCTACACCGGCCGAAGCTGCATTTGCAAGCCTTGCTGCCAGTGCCTCCGAAGCATCCTCACCCAGCCTGAGTTCCATCTGCCGGACAAAAGCAGTCCTTGTAAAGGTCGTCTCGTCCATGCCAAGAAGACGGTCAGCGAACAATGGAGATTTATCGCGGCCAATCCCGAACTCCCCGGTAATATCCGAATATAGTCCGTCAAAAAGCCTGACTTCACCTGTTTTAAAATTCCTTTCGACCCTGAACATACTGCCGTTGTCCAGCGAAAAAACCATAGCGCCGCCGTATTGCACGCCATCCCAGGGTTCGTACCTTTTCAGCGGTGATGACAGGCCTGCCGCCTGCCTGCCATTTTTCAGGCCGTAAAGCATGCCGCATATGAAAATCTGAAGCGTGGATTTACCGGCTTCATTTCCGCCATATAAGATATTGAGCCCATCTTTAAGCTCGATTACGCGATCCTTTAATTTTCCGAAGCCTTTTATCTCAAGACGTTCTATACGCATACCTTACCCTCGTCGATTGCTTCCATGCCGTAATACAGCGCCTGCATGACCAATTGCCTCTCCTCTTCACCTGACGCGGCGGCAGCCCTGTCCAGCAGCTTTCTTGCAAAAAGGCCCCGGAGGCCCGGCTCGCCTGCAATGCGCGTGAAATCGTAATCCGGTACCGTACGGTCAATGAGTTTTAAATAAAATGTCTTTTCTTTGAGCAGCTGTCTGATCAATTCCGTATTCGGCCTGAATTCTCTGGATACATAACCGCATAGGAAGACCCTGTACAGGTCTTCGCTGCTGCCATTCCTGACAATATCCGATACTATCTTGTCTGCAGCCTGTTCGTCACTGAGGCACACCCCTATATCCGTTTCAATCGATATAAAATGTCTCCTGCATATTTTTACGAACTCCGTATGGATTTCTGTTCCGGCGTCCGAGCTTTTCAGGACATCCGCTATGATCACTCCATGCTCCCCTTCTTCGTCAAAGCCAAGAGGCTCGGGACTTCCTGCGTTGAAGATATTTCTGCCGCTTCCGGCTCCGGAAATAATTGTATGAAAGTGCCCGAACGCACAATAGTCGAAACCCGCAGCAGCTAGCTGCGAGCTGCTGACAGGCTGGAAGGCGTCGCTGCTGAAGGGCATGTCCAAGGTACCATGATAAATAAGTATGTTGATATAAGCCGGATCGAGCCCGTCCGGAGACATTACCCCACCGTATATCCTTGTTCTCTTTTGAGGAAGTTCGTGATATTTGTTCTTTCCCGTCAGTATATGCACGTTCTGCGGCCATTCGAAGCTTGAATAGAAGGCTTCTGGCACAGCAGGATCGTGATTGCCGGGTATCATTATGACCGGGATGTCAGGTATCCGTTGAACCTGGTCACAGACATACCGGATAGTACTTTTTTTCACATAACCGTGTTCATAAAGATCTCCGCAGATAAGTACCGCGTCGGCTTCCCCATGATCTGCCAGTTCGATTATCCCCGAAAATGTCGATTTGAGATCCTGTCGTCTCATATCCGCTATGCCCGCGGTATCCGCCAGCGAGGTGAACGGAGAGTCCAGATGCAGGTCCCCGCATTGAAGGAATTTAATCCGCATATATTACGCCTCCCTATGCCTGGATCACAACATACGCCACGGCATAACTGCCGCAGTGGGAAACGCTTATATCGATATCCTTTGCACCCATATCCTCGTACAGCTCCAGCGCTTTCTGAGAGAGCGTTACGTATGGCTTTCCCTTTTCATCGTTCAGTATTTCTATCATCTTCCACTCAAGACCATCGGCCAAACCTGTCCCAAGCGCTTTTAAAACCGCTTCCTTTCCGGCAAATCTGGCGGCATAGCTCTCGTATCTGGCCTTATTTCTTTTATCGCAGTAATCTATCTCTTTGCTGGTAAACACTCTATCCTTGAAACTACTCAATTCCTCTATGGATTTTCTGACCCGTTCTATCTCGATTATATCCACTCCGCAGAATACTGACATAGAAATTTCAAATCTCCTTTATCTGGTCATCTACTATGCAGAAGCTGGTGCTCATAGTAGGCACCGATATCTCCTTCAGCTTCTTTTTGATGCTAAACAACGTATTGGGGTAAACCTTCTTCAAAACAGATATCTCACCCTCGCCGCGCGTCCTGAGGTACTGCGAAAGAGCTTTTCTTTCCTCCTCAGCCCGTCTCAGGCGATCTCTCAACTCATAATAATTATCCTTTATTCTGTCGTACTCGGCAAGCTGTTCCCTGGAAAGGCCGGATGCTCCTCCGTAGACCGATACCTCGAGCTTTGCCTTTGCAAGCTCCGCCTTCAGCGCCTCGATATTTGCCGAGGTGTTATCGAAGGCTTGCTTCAAAAGCTGCCTGTCGAAGCCCTTGACAGTAATGCAGGTCCTTTTTTCACTCGAAGAACCGATTATGGACGATACGACTCTGAATTCGGCTTCAATATTACCGCCTATTATCTGTCCTTTGGGAGAGTCCAGTATGACCTCCCTGGCCTTGATATTGCTGTTAAGACAGTAAAAGCCTATATGAACGCTGCCTTCGCACACGATGTTCGTATCTGAAACGAATTTGGTGTAAATATTCTTCCGGCTGTATATGATTGCCTTGTTATTACCCGCTATCCCGCCTTTAATGAAGATACTGCCGTCATTGCTCGTTATGTCCTTGACGCCGCCGACTCCGTAATCTCCCAGTATCTCTATATCCTGAGTGGCAGTTACGGAAAAGCTGTCCTCTATAGTACCTTTGACGGTCAGGAAGCCGTCGAAGTTGATGTTTCCCGTCCTGTAATCAATATTTCCCGTGATCTCCAGGTGGTTTGAAACGCTTATCCTTTCGCCGTCATAATGAACTGCACCCGGAATCCTCGAATACAGCCTCGTTACTCCGCCCTCGTACACCTCTCTTACAGTATTCTTGTCATAAATAAGCGGCAGCAGCCTGCCTTTGACCGGCAGTAAAGTGCTGCCCTTAACAGTTTTTCCCGGCCTGCCTTCCGTGGGATCTGTGCGCTCACCGAGCCATTCACCCTCAGTGACCCTGTTGATCAGGTTCAATTCATAATGATCGACGTTGCCGTCTTCCTTTGCTTCAGGCTTGACTTCCTTGAGCTCGAACATCGAAACCATAGAGTCGGTACCATTTACAGGGGTTATACCCTCCGCTACCAGAAGCCTCTTTTTGTTTTCCAGGCCGCTCAGGAGTACCTCGTTTTTTATACCGTAAGTTATTCCCATTTCCTTGAGCTTGAGCATGATTTCCTTGAACAGCTCGGCACGTCCTGAACCTGTCAATTCCTCCCCGACATCTAAAGTCAGATATGCCCGGACATCATCATCTGCAAGCTCTATTTTTATGCGTTCCATTCCCTCGGCGAACTTCTCCAGAGGCATGGGAGCGTTGATAATAGCGTTTCTTACCGTCATCACACTGGTTATTTTGATACTTTTGCGTTCATGCAGAATGTTTTGGAACTGTTCGAAGGACATGCCTTTTTTGAAGGACTGGATATAAAACCCATCATCCCGCTCAAGGATGCTAATATATTCCGATGAGTAAACTATACTTTCCTTCATTATCTTTCTCCTTGGTAATATAGTTGAGTAATTCGACACATATCGGCATATTCCTTCTTTTCCTAAACAAAGAGGCGGTTCCGCTGTTACATTTCGTCAGCAAAACAAAACAACGGAACAATTTACCATTCCTATGATTTACGCGCATACCAAAAAAGGACAAGGTATCGTTACCCTGTCCCCGCTTTAGCCTGTGTCACCGTAGTTGTTTCATCTGGCTTTTTGTGTTCCTGCCGGCTCATCCTGCCGCTTTATTGCCGCACCCTGCTTTTACGCCTGTCTTCAAGGACCGCATCAAGCGCCTCCGCCTCATTGACTGCGGTTTCAAGCTGCTCGAGCATATCCTCGTTTTCCACGCTGGACATTATCTGGTGCTTGAACATGTTCACGGTGCTTTCCATATAATCAAGCTTCGCGCTTATCCTTTCAAGTTCCTTTTTCTCGTCCTTCAGCCTGCTTATCAGTTTTTCGTCCATTTCTATGATCTTCCTGACGTCTTCGGCCATACGGGCGTCCTTTGCAAAGCTCAGCTTTCTGCTATTGTTGTTGATCCTTGCCGAAACGGCGCTGACGTCCACTCCGCTCAATTCCCGGCTTCTGATACAGAAGTTATTGAGAAGCTTGAGATAAGCTATAACAAGCGTCAGCGTCTGTTCCGTTATTTTTTCCTTCAAAAAGCTATGTTCGCCGGAAGAATATGAGTTGAAGATATCGTTCTTATCCTCCATAACCTTCTTCAGCTTCTGGAGATAAGTGCTGTTTGTATTCCTGCGGGCCTCCGATGCCAACCGGCTCGCCTGGCGGTTCAGTTCGCGGATGTTCCTGATTTTTTCTCCCTGATTGAATTCCTCATGGAATTTCTTGCTGGAAAGCGTGTGTATCACGGATGCCAGATAAACCGCAAGCGCGCCGACCGTTGTTATTTCTCCCGGAAGTGCGACGTTATAACCGAGCAAAGTCGGCAGCGCCGTCTGATCGCTGAGCATGGCCGCCAGTATAAAGGCGCCCGCCAATATCCCTATATTCCTTAGTTTGAACAATGCTTTCAAAAACATCCTTGATCTCATAGGTCAACCACCTGTTCCCACTTCTGCCGGCCCTCGTACAATCGCCGGAAGTACGGCTCCCGGGCAGTATATTCAAACCGGCTGCGCCGGGGCTTCTTATATAAATTACTGTGATACCTTATTGTCTGCTTTTTCCTTGACCTCAAAGCCCTGTTCGCTGGTAAGCATGGCTTCCGCCCTGGCCCTGGCCCTATCCCTTGCCGAGTTCATGTCAAGTCTCTTGAGCTTCAGGTCCATATTGGTATCGCCCAGAGATTCTACGGCATTGGCGCGTGCCGTCTTTTTGTTGACGAGCTCCCTTGCCCTGTCCATGCTTTCGTTTACATGGCCTACCGTGTTACTCCTGGAAGTATACCTGGCGTTCACAGAGTTGATATTTTCCCTGAGCTGGGCCATCTTTGCCTGAGATTTCAGGGTCTTCAGCTCGTTAAGCTTGGCCGACATCTCGGATTCGAATATCTTGTAATCCTCCCTGATCTTGCTGACCTCGGCCATAGCCGTTTCATACGTAGCCTTATGCGTATCGTAAGTCGCCTGGTATTCCTCTTCCTGCATGAGCAACTCTATGAGCAATTCCTTGTCGCCCTGCTTCTGCGCGGATTCGACCCTGGCCTTTACAGCTGCCAGATTCTTTTCCGCATTCTTCATTTCGATCTTTATCATTTCAGCATTGGTCTGGATTTCAAGAATCTGCTGTTCAGCTTCTCTTCTAGCCCTGTCGATCTGCATCTTGATGTCTTCAAACAGCAGTTCCGGATTGTTTTCTTCAACACCGCCGAGCAAACTTCCGAAAAAGCCCCTGATCAATGCACCCAATCTACTGAAAAAACCCATTATTAAAGCCTCCCTGTTTATTAATTTGGTTCGTCCCGCCAATATTTGTATATTAATAATTTATAATAAATAAAGCTCAATGTAAAGCTAATTAATGCCACCTTACGTGTTATTTCAACGGCAGCAGGCAACTGCCTGGCAACCTGCTGCTACCTCTCCACCGACAGGCTCTTCGTATCCAGCAGACCTTTATATTTCTCAGGCAGCAGGTCCTTATCGTCACATTCCTCGATCGCAAGCATCGTCATGAACTGCACCTGTTGTGTGCTGGGCCTGCAGCGGTCTATCGCCTGGGTTATTATGTCCGACGTAAGCACCGCCCCATCCGTATCACCCTCATTCGCTATCTCGTATGCTTTTCGCACTACAGTTTCTATCTCGGCGCCGGTATAATTCTCGGTACTGGCGACGAAAGGCATGAAATCCTCGACATTTGTTTCAAATCCGTATTTTTTGATTATTATCCTGAAAATATCAGCACGCTCATTGGCGTCCGGCAGAAGTATCGGTATCTTCTTGTCGAACCTTCCCGCCCTCTTCAACGCGGGATCTATAAGATCCGGCCTGTTCGTGGCGGCAATGAAAATAACTTTTCCCCTATTATTTGTATTACCCGTGAACTGCAAAAATTCGCTGAAAATATTTCTGCTGACTCCACTGTCACCGCTGTCACCCCTTCTGAAGGCAGTGTCGATCTCATCCACGAAAATGATTACCGGATGCTGCGACTGCGCGCCAAGCAGGCATTTCTTGAAATTCTTTTCGCTTTCTCCCACGTATTGTCCGAGTATGCGCGACATATCTATCTTGACGCAGTTGAAGCCGCTTGCCTTCGCAAGAGCATTTACCAGGAGCGTTTTACCTGTTCCGGAAGGACCACACAGCAGGATCCCCATCGGCACCCTCCTCAGGTCCCCTTTCATTATGGGCTTGACGACATTCTTCAGCAGGTAGTCCTTTGCCTTCTCCATACCGCCGATGTTATCGAAGCCTATCTCAGGATATATGAATTCCAGCACATCGCCGTACTCCTTCTGGAGGACTGAATGCTTCTTGTCCTTGATGAAGTCGAAGCTTATCGGATCACCCTCGGCTTCCGACTTTAATTTTATATCCTTTATGGATTTCTTGCTAAGTCCCGAGGACAGTTTGGCAAATTCATCGGAGGTTATGTTGGCTTTTATATCGTTATCCTTCAGTAAATATTCGATATAATCCTTGCGCTGAGCTTCGTCGGGCAGCCCTACGAAAACAGGCTCGATCCTGTATGAGGATTTGAGAAGCTCGCGGCTTACATCGGCAAGGTTGTCGGAAAGCATCAATATAGCGCTGCCCACAGTCGAGATCTTTGCATTGACCGACCACTCGCATATCCATATGAGAGCGATCCTTTCCTCAAGAGACATGCTCGCTATATCGCCTGCCGGAATGATCTTTTCGACATGATCTATAAAGAGTACCATTTTGGTATTCTTAAGCGCCTTGTCAATGAAGGGGAAAATCTTTGAAGGCATCGCATTCATCAGGTTTACGGCCTCATTGGCGGTGATGATGTTGAACTCCTTTTCCATGCCCGCGTCGAAGAAGGTCAGACCCCGGGAGATATCGTAAAAAGCGACAATGCCAAAGCCTCTCTGCTTGATGAATTCCTCGTAGATGTACCTGTCCATGTACCTGTAATTGTCGACCAGGTCGCGGACATTGAAATAAAAAAGGAACTCATGCGAGATGCCCGATTTGTACTTGCTGAGGAAACTATCGTACCAAAATTCCCCGGTTGCCATCAAAAACCCCTCCGTTTATCTGCTTTAACCTGCTTCGATTGCCGTAAAACCGCAGGTTTCGAATATTTGAAATTTGCGATGCAATCAATTATACGTCGAATCAAAGTAATTGTTTAATAATATTTAATTTTTACTCGAATTTATATAAAATGCAGAAATAATTAAGTCCATGGAAGAATTAAATCTCTAGAATAAGGTCAAGGTAATACAAGTTAAGAAAAAGTCGGATTCAATTCATTCCGGAGGTAAACATGGATACAACCTTTACAGTACCAACGATCTCCTGCAGCATATGTTCCAACCGCATAAAGAGCGAGCTTGGGAACATGCGTGGCATCGATGAGGTCGACGTCGATCTGAAAACACAGACCATAAGGGTCTCATATGACCCGGCGCTGCAGCAGCCAAGGGATATCAAGGGCAAAATAGCCGAAATGGGCTATGAGGTGCTGCAATGATACTTCCGCCCGGTTAAGTCAGGTGGAAGACTTTCATTCCACCTGTCCGGGCTGAACTCTTTTGTTAATCACCGTTTGAACGGCCGTTGTTTCCGGTCGGCCGCTCCATATTGTCCGGCCATTAATTCGATCGGCCGCTAATTCGTTCAGCCGCTAATTCGTTCAGCCGCTTTATTTCACAAGCTGGTTCTTTTTGACGAAACGGATTATTGTCTCTTCCTGATTTTTAATGTGCCTCTGCGCCAGTTCCATAGCCGCGACCGGATCCCTCCGGGCAATAGCGTCACATATTTCGGTATGCTCCTTGATAAGCTCCCTGGAGCTGCCGTAGTCCTTTATATAAATCACCCTGAACCTCTGTATCTGTTCCCTGAGGTTGTTCGATATCTGTAAAAGCTTATCGTTTCTTGATGAGCAGTATATTATATCGTGAAACTCCACGTCTTTTTTTATGGAGCCCTGCAGATTATCCTTTTCAACGTAATTGATAAACTGTGAAAGGTGATGCTTCAGTTCCTTTATCTCATCGTCGGTTATCCTCGAGGCAGACAGTGAAGAAGCCAGTCCGTCGAGCGTTGCTCTGACCTCGAGAACGTCCATTATGTCCTTTACAGAAAGGTCCGCAACGTGAGCGCCCTTTCTTGGCAGCATCTCGACCAGTCCTTCGAGTTCGAGCTTTCTTATGGCTTCGCGGACCGGAGTCCTGCTTACGCCCATTTTATCTGCAAGCTGTACTTCCATCAGCCTCTCGCCGGGCTTCAGTTCACCAACTATGATGGCTTCCCTCAGCGTGTTGAAAATAACCTCTCGCAGGGGTTTATAGTCATTCAGATTTACCTTTGTCAATTTTCCTGCCATTATAGTACATCTCCTTCATTCTATACAATGCAAGTTTTTAGCTTAAGTTCATATCACTATGGCCAGATTGCCGTTCCACCCAATTGTTCATCCATTCCTGACCATGGTTCAGGCGGTACGCCCCACTGTCCTCGTCTGACGGCATATCCACCTGTCGTCGGCAGAAAGCTTTTGCAAAGCTTCAGATGCCGACCCTGCATCGCGGAAGATCCCGAATACCGTCGGCCCGCTCCCGCTCATCATGCTCCCGAGTGCGCCCAGCTCCATAAGGCGTTCCTTTGCTTCCCGGATAATGCCGTGCCTTGGTATCGTCACGCGTTCCAGCACATTCTTCATATTGTGTGCCAAAGTATCGATGTCACGCTCTGTAAGCGCCTGTATCAGCGTATCGGTATCGGGCCTTTCCTCATCCCTGATCTCATCAGCTTTCAGATTCCCATAGACCCATGCAGTGGATACCCCTATGCCGGGTTTGACCAGCAGTATGTCGACTCCTCCGAAATCCTCCAGAGCAGTCAGACGTTCGCCTGTACCTTCCGCGAGCCTTGTGCCGCCTTCGATGCAATACGGCACATCAGCACCTACCAGCCTTCCGAGTTCTCTTAAAGTGTCGCCGCCAAGTCCCAGAGAAAACAGCTTGTTCATACCTCTCAGCACAGCTGCGGCGTCAGCGCTTCCGCCTGCCATACCGGCCGCTACCGGGATCCGCTTAATAATATTTATCCTGACCCCGCCTTTTATCCCATATCTGTCCATCAACAAAGCTGCAGCCTTCCAGGCGGTATTTGTACTGTCCTCCGGTACGAACCGGCTTCCGCATTTCAGTGTTATGGCGGTCTCTTCAGTTGTTTCCAGCCTGACTGTATCGTGCAGCTCGACAGTCTGCATAATCATTCTCAATTCGTGATAGCCGTCAGGCCTTTTACCAAGTACGTCAAGACTCAGATTTATTTTAGCGTGCGCAGGTATTTCAAGAACAGCCATAACGTACCTCGTTAACCCAATATCATAAGGTACATTATATACAAAAAACATGATGAATACAATAAAAAGTGCCCGAAAACATATTTTCAGGCACTTAGGTATAATTCATTCGTCTTAAAAAATACATCAGAGTTTTCTTGGTATAAGGATCTGTTCTCCGGCGGCCAGCTGGACACTATCCTCGAATCCGTTGTTTTTTCTGAGTTCATCCACAGTAGTATAGTATTTTTTGGCGACCTTCCACAATGTATCGTCCTGCTGTGCGAAATATATGGTAACACTGGGCTGCTGCAAGAGCCGCTTGTCGTCAAGAGGCTGTTCGAAAGCCTTTGATATGACCGGTATCGCTACCTGTCTGCTAACCCTGGTATTCAATGCTATATTATACCTTACTTCAATTTCCTTCGACGATATTATGCTGTAGCTGCAATGCTCGATGTCCATCTCTACATCCAGGCCCATGCCCGCTTTGGCACCTTTAACGTCCAGGGAATGTCTGAACGGTATTTCACGGTCCGCACAGCATACGGGCTGATCCTGGTTGTTTGCCAGATACAGGATGTTGGACGCAACAACGCCTTCCACCACTATGCGGTCTTCGGTTATTTCGCTCCCTGATATGGACAGTTTACCAAGTATGTTGAAAAGCTCGGAGATGTCCGGAGCACTGTCGTCGAGCATAATCGTATCCTTGAGCGTGACCTGGCCTTTATTATCCGATACCAGCTCGTCAAGCATCAGCTGCTCCTTCTCGAGACTCATCCTGGAACTCGGGCTGTATGCGTCTTCGACAAGCTCGATATCCTTCTTCCCGAAGCTTTCGGCATATATGTCCAGCTGCGTTTCACATTTGAGCAGGCGGAGCTCTCCGTCCGCGTCTTCTTCAGCTTCAAAGCTCAATTCTCCAAGGTCGATATCCACATTGCAGAATGAATCCTCGTCAACTCCCGGCAAATCGACCAACTGCGTAAAAGGTACCTCGTGCTCCATGAACTGTATGCTGCGAGTCTCGTCATCCGCGATGTAAAGCGTCGATACGTTCAATTCTCCTTTGACGGCGAGCTTTCCGTCGCTTACCTTGTATTCCTTGCCAGAGACCTTGGCGTCATTCCTCAATATCTCAAGTACCGTCGGTTTTCCCGCCGGCAGCTCGAGGGTCTCTCTTACGGGACATCCCACGCTGCATTCCCCGATATAGGAGTTTACGCTGATAGTGCTTCTCAGAACCTGTACATCCTCAATTCCTGAAAAATCTCTCGTTATATACTGTTCGATCGGACTGGATACCCTGCCGTGCAGGTTGAGGATCGCCTTTACATTCACCTTCCTGCTGTTGAGGATATCATACTCCAAGTGTTCTATATCGCATTTTACACGGCTCTGCATTCCCTGCCTCGCATCCGGGATATCCATTGTATAACGGAAACCGGACGAGGTATTTATACTTTTTACGGGCTGCTCCGGATCATCAGAGATATACAGTATCTTATATCTCACCGTTCCGGATATATTGATTTTGTCAGATGCTGTCTCGACACCGTTGACGAAGGCATCGCCGTCCAAAAGCAATATACGGGCAATATCCGGCTTTATATCCGGCACTATGATATCATTTTCGACAATGGCCTGGGTCGTATCCTCGCCTATAGGTTGATTCAGCCTTACGGCCTCCCTTATCAAATCAAGAGACATGAAAAAATCCTCCCCCCGCATGACTGCAGACATGTTTCATTTATGTGCAATGAAATATCGGGTATGATTTTTCACTGCAGCTTATCTAATGTATATTGACAAGGGGTCGAAAATATTACATAAAATAAAAAACGCGGACACATCGAGTGTCCACGTTTTTTCAACAAGACTCAAGCTTATTGCGCCAGCATATAAGCACCATTAATGTGCTGCGCAGCAAATTTTTCGCTATGTTCCATAAATAAAAAACGCGGACACAAAGTGAAAGCAGCCCGATCGTTCGTCGACCGGGCTGCTTTAAAAAGGTTTTATTGTATTCTTGATCATCATGTCAGCTGACTCTGATTCTTTTGTCGTCCTTGCAGATAACCAACTCAACTGCCTTGGTAAGAATGTCTGTATAACTGTAGGAAACACGCCGTGTTGTCTCATATTCGTTCTCAAACTTGATGATGAAGATACTGGGATATGAATTCTCAATAACTCCCTCTTTGATAAATGCCTTTTTTCTTCCCTTATTAGCCTTTAGCTGTACTTTTTCGCCAATGCAGGTTTCAATGTTTTTCTTTATTTGAAACAGGTCACTCTTTTCCGCCATTGAATCACCTCATCTTCTGTTTTGTTTATTATATCACAAAAAGCACAGCTTGTCAAAAAAATTATATATTATAACAAGGGAAATTTATTTATGTCAAGCTTTTTTTAAAAAAAATATTGATATTGATAGTCTTTCGAGCATTAATCCCATATTTTTACATCATTATGGTTAAAAATAATTATGTTCTTTGAAGCTGTTTCAACGGTTATTTCCCAAAATATTTTCTGATTACGTGTTAATTATACGGTTCTTCGGGATATCCCTCCCTGTATTTGCCCCTCGTCTGAATACCGCCGATGCCGGTCTTCCCGGTGATCGTACTGTCTATTACATCCTGAGCGTCCAAGACCTTGTCTATACCCGTAAAAGCTATTTTCTGACATACCCTGACGGGGTCAAGCGCATGGATCAGGTCCCTGAAAGGAGCGCTGGCGTAATTTGCACCGGCTTTCATGATCTCCTTGTACAAAGACTGACATGCGCCGGCAAAGATCACGAGTGAATCCATATCGCCGTTATACTTCCTTGCTTCCCTGACCGCTTCTATAAAATAGCGTGAATTTCTGTAGGATGCGATGTTCGTATAGCTATCCTCACCCTTTATAAAACCGTCGTGACCCGTCAGTACCAATATATCGGGCCTGTATTCCCTTAATAGGGCAGCCACCTTGCCCGGCTGATCCTTTTCGGGAACATACTGGCCTGTGACCTCAAGCCCGAGTTTCCTGTACTCCTCGAGACAACTGTCAAGATAATCCTTGTCCCCATCCAGATGGAGTACTTTACCGGGCCGCTTTATTTTACCCGTTTCATCTTTTGAAGTATCTCTGCTATACGCTTTTTTTGGGTAACCCCTTAGTCGCGGCATATAATAGTTGACTGCATATTCCGGTGCCAAGCTTCTTTTATCGCCAGAATGTTCCTTATTGTCGGCAGCCCGTGTGTTCGCAAGCATACAGCATCTGTCCCTGTATTCCCTGACCTTGTGTTCGGGCTGTACTATCAAGTCCGATTCTGGAGCGTCCGCCTCGATCCTGTAGCTGATCCCCTTCAGGGTTACTATGTTGTCACTGCCGTTGTTTGTTATATTTACCACCTTGAAAAAGATATCATACCCATAGGATTTTCTTGCGACGATGTCTCCGATTTTCAGCCCGCTCATAGTCCATCACCATCCTGTACCGATCCGGTCCCGAAGTTATTAAATATCCCTTATACATAATATGTTTACTTATGCCGTATTTGTGACGGGATAATTGAAAATACGGAGTTATGGGATTCATAAGTATTGTTTTGAGAAAATCAGGTTGGTATAATGTAAGGTAAATTGACTAATACGACCGCCCGGATTGCAGGCAAACCATAAAAAGGAGCAGGTACTCCGTTGTGCGGCAGGTCCTCCTGAAAAATATAAACCGATAAGGCAAAACGGATAAATTAGCAGGAAAGGTTGATCAATATGCTTACCGACATAGAAATAGCCCAGCAATCCAAAATGAAACCGGTTACCGAGGTTGCCGACGCTATCGGCATACAGGCCGATGATCTGGAGCTTTACGGCAAATATAAGGCCAAGCTTTCACCCGAACTGTGGGAAAGGGTCAAAGACCGGAAAGACGGGAAGCTCATACTGGTTACGGCTATAAACCCCACCCCCGCAGGAGAAGGAAAAACTACGACCACAGTCGGTCTGGGGCAAGCTATGGCCAAGATCGGCAAAAAAGCTATAATTGCGCTCAGGGAACCGTCTTTAGGGCCTGTAATGGGCGTCAAGGGAGGAGCAGCCGGCGGGGGGTATTCGCAGGTTGTTCCCATGGAGGACATTAACCTGCATTTTACAGGCGACATGCACGCCATAACTGCCGCAAACAATCTTTTATCGGCCGCGATAGACAACCATATACAGCAGGGCAACGAACTCGGCATCGACCCCAGGCAAATCTCCTGGAAGAGAGCAATGGATATGAACGACAGAGCGCTCAGGAATATTGTCGTAGGACTTGGCGGGAAGGCTGACGGAACGCCGCGGGAAGACGGCTTTGTCATAACAGTGGCGTCGGAGGTCATGGCTATACTTTGCCTTGCGAGCGACCTGACGGACCTCAAAAAAAGGCTCGGGAGGATTATCCTCGGATATTCCTACTCCGGCGAACCGGTTACCGCGGCACAGCTGAAGGTTGAGGGGGCAATGACGCTGCTCCTGAAAGACGCAATCAAGCCCAACCTTGTACAGACACTTGAGAATACTCCTGCTCTGATGCATGGCGGACCCTTTGCCAACATCGCCCACGGCTGCAACAGCATTAATGCCACAAAGCTTGCACTGAAGCTGGCTGACTATGTGATTACCGAAGCGGGCTTCGGAGCGGATCTGGGCGCTGAAAAATTCTTTGATATAAAATGCCGTTTTGCAGGCTTCAAACCGGATGCTGTCGTTCTTGTCGCAACCATCCGCGCGTTGAAATATAATGGCGGCGTAAAAAAGGAAAACCTCAGGCAGGAAGACCTGCATGCCCTGAAACTGGGCTTCGCAAACCTTGAGAAGCATGTTGAGAACCTTAAAAAATACGGTGTTCCGGTAGTTGTCGCCATCAATCATTTCGATTCCGACACCCATGAAGAAATCGAATATGTTAAAACCAGATGCAAAGGCATGAATGTGGAAGTAGCATTCTCACAGGTCTTCGCAAGGGGAGGCGAGGGCGGAAAAGAGCTTGCGGAAAAGCTTGTACATATGATCCACAACATACCATCAGGCTTCAAGGTCCTTTATGATGTAAAGGCTCCTGTCAAAACCAAGATTGAAACCATTGCCAGGGAAATATACGGCGCACGCGGCGTTACCTACGCACCTGCAGCAGACAAGGCCATTAAAAAGCTTGAAGAACTGCATCTCGACGAGCTTCCCATCTGCATGGCAAAGACCCAGTATTCCCTTTCCGATAATCCCAGCTTGCTCGGAAGACCGGAGAATTTCGAGATCAACGTGCGTGAAATAAAGGTATCCGCCGGCGCAGGCTTTATAGTAGCAATGACCGGTGAGATCGTGACAATGCCGGGTTTGCCGAAAGTACCCGCAGCCGAGAAGATCGATATTGACGAGAGCGGTACAATAACGGGTCTGTTTTAAAGATACAGTTTCTGATATTCCGACAAGAAGGTATTCAGCGGCGCAACTTCATCAATAACCTCCTGAAGGCGCATTATGAAGCTTTTCTCCGACCAACTGCGCCGGCTGTTGTAATATCGGTTGACAACGCGCCAGAACTTCTGGGGGAACTGGAGTATGATTTTCATGACGGCCAGTTCCTCGCTGTTCAACGCATCAACAGAGCTATATGCTTTTATAATCAGTTCCGTTTTGGAAATATCCCAATCGCATTTCCGCATCTTCCGGCGAATGAAATTGGCGATATCATAGACTCTCAATTCATGGCAACAGTAATCGAAGTTCGTTACTATTACCCTATCCCCTTCCATGAGGATATTGTGATGGGTATAGTCATGATGGCAGAACAGCTTTTCAGCCCTGGTCCTTTCCGTCAGCTCGGAGTAATCGGACGCTTCAAGCTCCTGTGAAGCTTTCTCTCCCAAATCGAAAAAATAATCCACATACTGGAGAAAAAGCTGATCGAACCTGCTTTTCCCCTTTTTAGCCTGCTTCTTCATTTTTTTAATATCATCGAGGCGCTTTGAAAAAAAACCCGGCAGCTTGCCCAGGTCATCCTGTACTTTACAATCCTCCGGTGCCGAGTACCCTCTCGATGCTTTATGAAGGTCGGCCAGTGCCAATGCGGCCAATTCAACATCACTATCACTATCAAAATTGCTTTCACGGCCTTCGGAAAAGTCCGTCAGCGTATAACAGCCGTTGTTGAAGAAAAAACCAGGCTCGCCCGTCAAGGTACAAATATAACGGTCGGTGTTTTTAAACCCTTTATTTGCCAGATGCTCTTTTGCACCATGAACAAACTTCAATCTGTCGGCCGAAAAAGGTATCTTCTTTATGACCTTACGCCCCTGTGCAGTTACGATCATATATGTATCCTTGTATGGAAACAGATTTTTAACGTCCAGTCCGTAATTCTCAGCTATTTCTCTTTCCATTCCCTGCATGGTCACCCTCCGGTTTCTTGAACACTGATATCCTTTGACTCGTATGGATGCGAAACAATAAATTATATGCCGCACAAATCTCTAATAGAAGAGAGATATGTCAAGGCTTCAGTGATGGAAATATGGACATATGGTGCGAGAATATCGTATATTGTAGTTGGAAATATGTCCTGGCGCAGGTTTATATGAAAGGATCTTGATATGGGAGTTAAATTGCTTGTTTTGTTCACATTGCTTCTGCTGCTGTGTTTCAGCGTTTATAACTGGTGGTTCCTGAAGAGCAGACATGGGAAACAACCGCTTGGCAAAAAGAAGAAATCAGTCTTTGACAGTCATGTTTTCTGGGGCGTAATGTCGATATCGATTCTTCTGGTAATACTGGGGATAATGGGGTCTGCTCTCTATTCACTCGTAGTCAGCGTGATAAGGATGCAGCAGGGGGGATAAGTCGGCGAGGCTGGGAAACTTAGTAAACAGGATCGACAGGGCTCGCTATCCGTGTACGACCGGCGCCGCTGTCTGCTCCGGTTGTGTTTCCAAGCACCGACTGCAAAGCTTATTTCAGGGTATTGTATGAATTGGGGTTCGTAGTCATTTCTTACGGGTATTGCATCCCGTTATACCGACTTTATCCCTTGGCAGAAGGGCTTCGAAGCAGGAAACACAACAATGGATTTCTGCTCTGCAGAAATACTACACTAATGTAACCTTTCGCTATAGCGAAAGCTATATCCGCAAACAACGCCGTCGTCCTCACATATAAGCGAATCACAGGAGCTTCCCCGGAGGCTTTGAAGCAGCTTACTATAAGGATCGGCAGGGCTTGCTCGTGAAGTCATGTTTTTGCTCCGTAGCATTGCTCCTAAACGTACGGTCGGTTAGAACGGCTGGAACAACCCGTGAGACGGGACTTCTTAAGTTGAATTTACATTTATGGTTCGATTGATCCACCGAGGTTCGTGCTTAAAAAACATGATCTGAACAAGCAAGACCTGTCGATCCTGCTTTATTCAATACTTCAATAATTATCCCACGGCTGGGGGTTTTTTTAGCGGGCGCAGCCCTGTACTACTATCAACGTCTAAAGGGCGTCGGTACGCTCTACCACACGCGATTAGCCTGTTACCGGCACCCGTAAACGGGACATAATCTATCGATAGTTGCCCACCTGGTTTTGAATCATTCTTATCTATAATCTTCACTTTCAGTTACTGTGCAAAATTCTCGTTTTGGGCCAATTTAGTCAACATAATCCCATCCTCTTTGCCATTATTCTGAGAAAAGGCAGGTAAAATCCATCCTCTAATACGTTTCTTTGGCCAAAACCTGAAAAAATGCACACTTAAGATGAGTTTACTTACTCATCGCTAAAAGCTTTACTGAATCCCATGCCTATGAGGTTTTCTAAAGACAACAAAGGAGAGCCCGTGGGCTCTCCTTTTCAGTGTAGCTTTATTCTACTTCAGCTCAGCCGTTTGCCAATCTCTTGTAAGTCTCCAGACGATCCTGAGCATTCTTCTGTGCCGCTTCGAACAGAGCGTCCGCTCTTTCCGGGAACGACCTGGTCAGAGATGAATACCTTACCTCGCCCATTATGAAGTCTTTATAGGAAGCAGTCGGCTCTTTGGAATCAAGAACGAAAGGATTCTTTCCTTCTGCCTTGAGCGTCGGGTTGAACCTGTAAAGGTGCCAGTAACCTGCCTCAACAGCATTCTTTTCTTCGAGCTGGGACTGGCCCATTCCAAGCTTGAGACCGTGGTTGATGCAAGGTGCGTAAGCAATTATGAGCGAAGGTCCATGATACTTCTCAGCTTCGATCATAGCCTTGATAAGCTGGTTCTGGTTGGATCCCATAGCCACCTGTGCAACATATACATAGCCATAGGACATCGCTATCATACCGAGGTCTTTTTTCTTCGTGACCTTGCCGGATGCCGCAAACTGTGCAACAGCGCCGGTAGGTGTAGACTTGGAAGACTGTCCGCCGGTATTCGAATAAACTTCGGTATCGAATACGAGAATATTAACGTCTTCATTGGAAGCAAGTACGTGATCGAGACCACCGAAGCCTATATCGTAAGCCCATCCGTCTCCGCCGAGGATCCACTGGGATTTCTTTACCAGGAATTCGCTGTTTTCAAGTACATCGGTCAAAACAGCCTTGACTTCCGCATCGGCAGCCTTCGGGAGGTATTCGTTCAATACTGCCTTGAGTTCGGCTGAAGCCTTCTTGGAGCCGTCGCCGTCTTCCATGTTATCAAGCCAGCCGGTAAGAGCTGTTTTAACGTTTTCAGGCAGATCCTTTTCGAGCGCCTTCTTGCAGTTATCGGCGATCTTGCTCCTGATCTGTTTTACAGCCAGGAACATTCCATATCCGAATTCTGCGTTATCTTCGAACAGCGAGTTGGCCCATGAAGGTCCCTGGCCCTTCTTGTTCGAGCAGTAAGGCATCGACGGTGCGCTGCCGCCCCAGATCGAAGAACATCCGGTAGCGTTCGCAACCATCATCCTGTCTCCGAAGAGCTGTGTCATAAGCTTTGCATACGGTGTTTCGCCGCAGCCTGCGCATGCGCCCGAGAATTCGAGCAGGGGTTCCTGGAACTGGCTGCCCTTTACAGTGCTTTCTCCGATAGGATTCTTGGGTTCAACGGTCATTGCATATTCCCAGTTGGCGGCCTGATCCATCTGAGTCTCAAGCGGCTTCATTACCAATGCCTTTTCCTTTGCGGGGCAGACATTTGCGCAGCTTCCGCAGCCCGCGCAGTCGAGAGCGGAGACCTGGATCCTGAAGCTCAGGTTTTCAAGGCCTTTTCCGATGGCCTTCTTCGTATCAAAGCCTTCGGGAGCTTTCTTCACTTCAGCTTCATCAAGCAGGAACGGCCTGATCGCAGCGTGCGGGCAAACATAAGAGCACTGATTGCACTGGATACACTTATCTATCTGCCATTCAGGGATATCAACGGCTATACCCCTCTTTTCATATCTCGAAGTACCGTTCGGGAATGTACCGTCTTCCATGCCTACGAAAGTGCTGACAGGCAGCTTGTCACCGCTCTGTCCGTTGACCGGATCGAGTATTTTGCTGATGAATTCCGGTACGTCACGGGTCGCAGCAGCCTCATCCTTAGCCTTGCCCCAGTCTGCGGGCACGTCGATCTTCTTCAATGCATCGATGCCCTTGTCAACTGCAAGGTAATTCATGTTGACTACCTTTTCGCCCTTCTTGCCGTAGGTCTTCAGTATAGCGTCCTTCATATATTTTACGGCGTCATCGAGGGGTATGATCTTTGCCAGCTTGAAGAAGGCAGACTGCATGATCATGTTGATCCTGTTTCCAAGTCCTATCTCCTTGCCTATTGAAACGCCGTCCAGAATATACAGGTGAATATTGTGCTTTGCAATGAACCTCTTCATGTCGGCGGGCAGCTTTTCGTCGAGCTCTTCTGCAGACCAGCCGCAGTTCAGCAGGAACGTTCCGTTGTCCTTGAGATCGCTGATCATGTCGTATTTACCGATATACGAAGGATTGTGGCAAGCTACGAAGTCAGCCTTGTTGATGAGGTAAGTCGAGTGGATCGGTTTTTTACCGAATCTCAGGTGCGAGATCGTAACGCCGCCCGATTTCTTGGAGTCATATGCGAAATATGCCTGAGCATACATGTCGGTGTGGTCGCCTATGATCTTGATGGAGTTCTTGTTTGCGCCGACCGTTCCATCGGAGCCGAGTCCCCAGAATTTGCAGCTTACTGTGCCTTCGGGTGCGGTTTCAAGCTCTTCTCCGGAATCGAGTGACAGTTTTGTAACGTCGTCGACTATACCTATTGTAAAGTGGTTCTTCGGGCTCTTTGCCTTGAGGTTGTCGTAAACGGCAACGATCTGGGCCGGAGTGGTGTCTTTGGAACCGAGGCCGTAACGTCCTGCTACGATGACCGGGGACTTGCCGCTTTCAAACAGAGCGGTGCAGACATCCTGGTAAAGAGGTTCACCAAGTGAACCGGGCTCTTTTGTCCTGTCGAGAACTGCAATCTTCTTGGCAGTTTCCGGGATGACCTTGAGAAGGTGCTTAACTGAGAAAGGCCTGTACAGGTGTACTTTGACAACACCGACCTTCTCTCCCTTTGCCATGAGGTAATCGATCGTTTCGTCGATGGTTTCGCAGACCGAGCCCATCGCAATGATGATCCTGTCGGCATCCGGTGCACCATAATAGTTGAAGAGTCCGTAATTCCTGCCGGTCAGTTCGTTGATCTTTTTCATGTATTCTTCTACGATAGCCGGAAGCGCATCGTAATAAGTATTGGAAGCTTCACGGGCCTGGAAGAATATATCCGGGTTCTGTGCAGTTCCTCTGATGGAAGGATGCTCAGGGTTCAACGCCCTCTTCCTGAATGCCTTGACTGCGTCATAATCTACGAGCTTGGCAAGTTCGTCATATTCAAGGACTTCGATCTTCTGAAGTTCGTGAGATGTTCTGAAACCGTCGAAGAAGTTGATGAACGGTACTCTGCCCTTGATTGCAGTCAGATGTGCTACAGCTGCAAGGTCCATGACTTCCTGAACGCTGTTTTCAGCAAGAAGTGCCATACCGGTCTGACGGCATGCCATAACGTCCGAATGATCGCCGAATATCGACAGCGCATGGCTGGCAAGAGCTCTGGCACTCACGTGGAATACGCCCGGAAGCAGTTCTCCGGCGATCTTGTAAAGATTCGGTATCATCAGAAGTAAACCCTGAGATGCCGTAAAAGTAGTAGTCAGCGCGCCTGCTGTGAGGGATCCGTGTACTGTTCCTGCAGCGCCGGCTTCGGACTGCATTTCAACAACCTTAACTTCCTGACCGAAAATGTTTTTTCTGCCCGTTGCAGCCCATTCATCTACATGTTCCGCCATTACTGAAGAAGGCGTAATCGGATAAATGCCTGCGACATCGGTAAATGCATAGGCTATATGGGACGCCGCGGTATTTCCGTCCATGGTTTTCATGTTTTTACCCATTCTTAATCTCTCCCCTTTACTGATTTCCCCAATAAATTTTTATTTACATATACATAAATAATATCCGCTATGTAAGATGTATACGGGGTTTTAAACAATCCCACAAAGCTAATATTGTATATTGTATACAATATTGAGCATAACACTGATTTTATTTTAACATTATAAACAGAATTTGTGAAGTGCTATTTGTATCGTTATAAAGAATCGTGACAAGCGCGATTACGAAGTTATCAACCAAAGAAAACAGATTAAATCATCCCATAAAAATCATCAAAAAACACCAAATAAACCGAAAATATAACAACAAGGTTTGACACAAAATCCATAAACCGTGATATAATAATTACTATTAAAGGTAAATTACCGATATTTCTTATGGATCCTTACTATCTCGCCGGTATAAATGTGAGCTCGGTTTATGTAAACGAATTAAGATTAATCTGAACCAAGTGGCTTAAGACATCATGTCCTGGCAAATTAGTCTTTCACAAAAAGCAGTTGTGTGAAGAACGGGGGTATATATGAATATCCTGGAAAGAATGGGGAAGATCACAGCTAATGTCGGTGGCATTTTCAAAAATAAGGTCACATACCGTCCCAAGCAGGGGCAGGCCTTCTGGAATAAGCTTCAAAGCATAAGATTTCAACTGGCAGTCGGTCTGCTGGTACCTATCGTTCTGCTGGCCGTTTACGGCGTGGTATCCTATAAGAACTCGGAAAAAGCACTTATCAGCAAATATGAAGTCAGTTCATTGGACACGATGGGTGCAATAAGCAAATATATGAATCTGGGCTTCAACATGATTGAAAAATCATCATTGGAAATTACGCTTGACATAAATTTTAAGAAATTTTTTAGCATGACTGCCGAAGAGGCCTTTAGTAATAACAAGTCCTACGACGATATATATGACAGGATATCACTTCAGGCAACGGCCAACAATTTCATATCGGCGATCCATCTCATCGGCAAAAACGGACTGGACATGTCCACTGCCGTAAAAGATAAGGATATCAACAGCAATCTGTACGACCTTGTGAATAAATCAGAAATCGGCAATCAATTCAGGGAAAAGAAAGCTCAGCTTTTATGGCTCAATGATCATTCTGAACTCGATCAGTCGATTACTAAAGTAAAAAACGCCTATAGCAAGGATAGCTATGCTACCTCTATCATAAGAAAAATGAGCACCGGCCAGGGTTATTTCATTGTCGACGTCTCTTCAAAGCAGATAAAAGACATGTTCTCGGAATACGACATGGGAAAGGGAAGTATTTTAGGGTTTATTTCTGCGGACGGAAGGGAAACGTTGTCAATCGCTGACGCAGCCAGCGTGTTTACAGGCTTGCCTTATTATAAGAAGGCACTTGAATCGAAAGACCTTCGCGGTTTTTCCTATGAAAAATATAATGGAAAAGAGTATTTGTTCGTATACAGCAAGTTTAAAGATGTTAAAGGAACCGTCTGCGCTCTGATCCCGAAGAGTACAATTTTAAGCACGGTCAACGGTATTAAGGTGCTAAGCCTGGTATTCGTATCCCTGTCATGTTTAATCGCAATATTTGTAGTGTTTTTGATAACCGGAGGGATCAGCAGATCCGTCAATTCTTTGAAGAAATCCATTTTGCAGGTATCCAGGGGCGACCTCACTGCGAAATTCGATACGAAGCGGAAGGATGAATTTCATTCATTGACAAATGGAATATCCGATATGACGGAGCATATGCGTACATTGATCGGAGAAGTGCAGGAGGTAGGCGGTACGGTAAGCGTTTCTGCAATTAGCCTGACAAATACGGCAGAAGATTTGCTCGATGCATCAAAGGGAATATCGAGTACGATCGACGAAATCGGAAAGGGGATCATTCAGCAGGCACAAGATTCCGAGCATTGTTTTAGTCAGATGTCCAATCTGTCGGATCAGATCAATCAACTTTACAACAACGCAAATGAGATCGAGCGTATTGCAAACAATACCCAATCCATAGCCAGTGAAGGTATGCAGATTATCGATGAACTGAACAGCAAATCAAAGGCAACCTCTGAAATTACACAGGATATAATACTGAAAATTCAGGAGTTCTCTACCCGGTCCAGGAAAATCGAAGGCTTCGTCAACCTGATAAACAACATCGCATCTCAAACAACTCTGCTCTCCCTGAATGCCTCCATAGAGGCGTCAAGGGCAGGAGAAGCAGGCCGCGGATTCGCCGTGGTTGCGGGCGAGATCAGGAAATTGGCGGATCAGAGCCTGAATGCTGCAAAGCAGATCCAGAATACTGTAAAAGATATCGACATACAAAACAAGGAAACCGTAGGTACGGCCGAGAGGGCGGAAGACATAGTTGCGTCCCAGACAGAAGCCCTGGACAAGACGGTGAGCGTTTTTAAAAATATCAGCAGCCACGTAAACAACCTTGCAAGCAACTTAGACGATATAATAAAACGGCTGAAGACTATCGAAACAGCAAAGGATGATACATTGAGCGCAATCCAGAGTATCTCCGCAGTTACCGGTCAAACGTCCGCTTCCTCCCAGGAAGTGAACGCTACGACGCAAAACCAGGTGGATTCCGTGGAACGTTTACGTGAAGCGGCAATTCTGTTGAATCAGGATGCTAAGAAGCTTGAGGATGCTATAAGCATATTTAAAATAAACTGATAGCAAATATTAAAAGTGTTTATCAAGGGGTCTGCTTGCAAATAGCAGGCTCTTTTTCATTTTATCCGAAAATGAATTTCAGTATGACGAGCAGGATAAAGCCTGGTATACCCAGCGTACCAACTATGAAGGCTGAGTAGATATTGAGCGCTAGATGGAAGCCAAAAAACGAGCCTGCCCAGTTCACAAAAAGTATCACGGCAGCACCCGCCAATGCATTAAATGCAAGCTTCAGCAGTACTTTCAGAGGTACCACGAGCAGTCTCCCGAGAACGAAGAGCAGCAGAATTCCAACAATATATGCAAGGACCACACCATAATCTATCATCATATTCACACACCGATTTCCAAACCAGATACATATACGGCACCGGACTATACATAATATATACTTGTACAAGTAAGGATTTATGACTAAATAAAAAACGCAGGCACATCGAGTACCCACGTTTTTTGATAAAACAGATTTATATAAAATGAGACAGGCCTTTTTCCTTTGCCAGCCTGACAAAATAGGTATACCTAGCCTCACAGGCCTTAAGCCTGTATATATAGTAATCGACCAGCAATTCTTCGGATACATATTCAAAGTTCGAGCTCGTATCTTTCCACTCGTCACGCGCTTCCAACGCAGCTTCCAGTATGCTCCTCTCATCAGCCGTAAGATTCGCACGGGCGGAAATACGTGAAATCAAAGTATCCTTTGCCTTCTTCGGCTTTGCCCCGCCGGCCCCGTTCTGTCGTTCATATTTTACTATTTCGGTATTCATGGATTGCACCTTCTTATAGAAATTTCCATTTTACTATAAGTATAGGCACAATTTTACAGTTATATACTTTTATTTCTTAGAAAGTTGAGTACAGCGCCCGTCGTTACCTGCCTGAATATGCCCCAGTCCTGCCATTTCCCGCTTATGCAGCCGAGCTCCTTCGTGATCCGCTCCAAATCATCAAGCCCCGCTTCCCTCACTTCGCTTACCTCGTCGTCGCTTGCATCCTCGAGCAATCTCCCGCCCGTCTCATCGAGAATAAAAATGTAGGAATAGAACATCACATTGTCATTTTCATGCTCGAAGCAGATACGTACTACTCCCGCGAAGTTACGGATCCTGACCTCCAGTCCCAGCTCCTCTTTCACTTCCCTGAATATTGCTTCCAGGATATCCTCCCTGTGACCGATGCCGCCGGTCGGAATTCTGTAAACATTGTCCGGGTATTCGCTGCACGTTACGGTTATGATTTTGCCGTTGGGCCTGATCACGCAAAATACGACTTCGCCTCTCCTGTCCCTCTGCACCACGCTTTTCAGGCTGCTGTAATAGTTAGGGGAGTTATAATGGATTGTCACGTCTTTTATCGCAGAATTATCTGCGTTGAATTTTTTGCATATGTATTGGAATTCAACCTCATTAAATAAATTCATTCGCTATGTAAGTCCTTTTTATGTTTCCTATAAAGCTCCTCAGCAGGAGTATCCTGCTACTTTATCGTAATACATTTTACAATGTTTTTCTACTCTTGTATTGAAATTTTGAAGCAGCAGTAACCAAAATGTAATATTAATTTTGTATAATATATTGTGTTTTAAAGAAACAATTGCGATAATAGTACCGTCAAATCATTATAAATATAGAGGTTTCGACAATTACATAAATATTTGAGGTGTTTGTCAAAATGGAACCTGAGGTACAAGTGAAGCGTCCGAGAAAAAATAAAAGCCGAACAGTGTTGATAGTTTTGCTTTCCGTAATAGCTCTGATGCTTTTATCCGCTTCCATACTCGCTTTTATAACCCTTCAGAACAATGCGACCTACAAAGGTGTAACCATCGAAGGCTTGGATGTGTCCGGGCTTGACAGGCAGGCGGTCCTGCAGCTTCTGGAAAATAAATTGGCCAAACCGGTTGAAAGCATGGAAATAACTCTTAAGGCCGGAAGTTCCGAGCTAAAGGCCTTATACCCGGAGCTTGGAGTAAAATACGATATTCAAGGCGCCACTGAGGGCGCTTATTCGATAGGACGTACGGGCAATGTGTTTGTGCGCCTCTATGATATCGCAAAGGCAGGGATCAGCGGTACAAAGATCATCGTCCCGCTGTCCTTTGACAAGGAAAAGATAGATAGCTTCGTCACCAGGTTTTCTGTCGACAAGTTTCAAACCGTAAAGGAAAACGCCGTTCTGATCACTGACAACAGCGTCGTCATAAGATCCGGCAAGCATGGCGAGAGCATTGACAGAGTTGAAACGGCAAAACTCGTCGAAGATATGATAAAAAGCGGGAAGGGCGGAACGATAGAGCCACGCGTGATCGTTACCAACCCTGCGAAATTCAACGTTGACGATCTTTACAACCAGATCGCGAGCGAACCTGCGGACGCCGGGTACAAGGTGGAGAATTCACAATTGGTCATGTTCCCTCATACCATGGGGAGAAAAATAGATAAGACCACGCTGGCGAATTTAGTTTCCGAAGTCGAGAAAGCGGAGGATACCGAAAGGTCTCTTCCGGTTACCTTCACCAAACCCGCTATTACGTCCGATATCGTATCTACCATGCTTTTCAGGGATGAGCTCGCTGCGTACTCTACCACATTCTCGACCGCCACTGAAAACGGCAGGAACAGGAAATTCAACATGGGCCTAGCCGTAGCCAAGATTGACGGCCTGATACTGCTCCCGGGAGATGAGTTTTCATATAATAACGTAGTCGGTCCGAGGGATACGGCACATGGTTATAAAGAGGCTCACGTATATATCAACGGAAGAGTTGAGAACGGCGTCGGAGGAGGCATTTGCCAGGTTTCTACTACAATGTTCAATGCCATATTGAAGGCTGACCTTCAGGTAGCCGAAAGGAAGAGTCACTCCTTCACGGTTGGATATGTACCGCTGGGTCAGGATGCAACCGCATACTACGGAGGGACAGACTTCAGATTCGTCAATTCAACGAAATGGCCGATCAGGCTCAACGCTGCAGTAAGCGGCAACAGGATCTCCTTCAAGCTGACCGGTACGAATGAAGCGCCCGACAAGTCGGTTATAATCAGCAATAAAATATTAAGTCAAACCCCACATGAAATAAAGAACTTCGACGACCCGAATCTGCAGTACGGAAAGACCAAGATAAAACAGGAGGGCTCGGACGGCTTCGTCGTTGAGACCTATAAAACAGTTAAAATGGCAGGCAAGGTTATTTCACAGACAAAGCTCTATACCAGCAGATATAAACCCTGTACAGAAGAGATCTGGGTCGGCAAAAAAGGAGCTCCTGCCAATGCTACTACTCCCGGAGCGATCACAGTGCCGCAGAATGGCGGTACGTCATCGGAAGCTCCGTCCGTCGCCGAACCACCCGTTTCACCTGGAAGTGAACCCGTAGTGGATGAAATTGTCGACGAGGCTATTCCCGAATAAGACTACAGCGCGGATATGAATCTACAGAAGAAAAAGGCATTGGACGTTTCGGTTCAGTGCCTTTATTCATGGAGCATAAAGTCCTAGTAATAAATTACAGGTATTCGATGCACCTGCGGTTTTTATTATCCCGGCTTCAGCACTAAAAAGTGCATCAATACGTCTCTACGCTGGTAGCTCCGGCACTTCTCAATATGGAAGTAACTCTGCTTACCTTATCCTCGTCTGTTTTCATACTGAACAAGACCTTACCTCTCTTCAATTCGCTTTCATACTCCTTACCCTTACTTTCCGGTATGCCAAGGTCGATCAGTCCGCCTACTATGCCGCCGGTAACTGCTCCCGACAGGAGGCCGGTGATCGGTCCCGCTGCGGCTATTATGCCCAGGCCCGGGATTACCATGCTTCCAGCGCCTATCAGCAATCCTGCAATTCCACCAAGCACGCCTCCGGATACTACTCCATCCGATATGTTATCATTTACATCCCGTCCCATTGTGGCGCCGCGTTCTCCCCCGTCCACATCGCCATGTTTTACGACGATCGATATGTCATCGGTACGCAGGCCCTGATCCTTTACCTGGCGCGCCGCGGTTTCGGCATGATCATGATTGTCAAACAGGCCAACAACTGTTCTAGACATAATGCATCCTCCTTCTTAAGCCTCGTATTTTGTTACAAAGAATATCATTATTAGCATTGCAAAATAGCCGATATATTATACAACAGCGGTCGGCAGCGCTGCGGGAAGCCTCCTTGCAGTATAGATAAAGCTCAGTGCAATCAGCCGACATAAAATTCAAGTATCTGAATATGTTCTTTTAGTGTATAATGTAGTGGTTTATTTATTTTGATGGTTTCAGGAGCGAAAAATGCAGTCAAAGGGCAGTGTTCTAATTTTTCTCATAATACTTGCATTTCCTGTAATAGCGATATTTTCTGATCACCAGATTTTTTTCGTTATTATGTCTATCATTATTGCCTTTGTTTCCTGCAGATATATTTTTAACCTGCTGTCGGGAAACGGATTAGGCGATAGTGAAAGCGACGAGGAGCTTGAAGAGGAACTCGAGGACATGGTCGATATCGATATACGCCTGTTCGGCACAGGAATGAGTGTGGCCTATAACCTACTTGTAATACTGTTTTTGGTGTATTGCACGTTCTTTCTGGGTACAGTTTTGCTGAATGGAATTACGGCTCTTGCAATTATTCTTCAAATCCACTTCATTGTAAAAAAGCTTGGAAGCAAGTCTCAAAGTTTTGACATAAACCGGTATAAGCCTCAAATCTTGATATCCAGCTTGTTAAATCTGACTGTTATTATACTGGCTGCGATAAACAAAATTGCATGGTTTTACTGAACTAATGCAGGATCGTCATAAACAGCTTGCAAAAAATTTAAAAATCTATTGATTAATCCCTTATCCCCTGTTATAATAAAAAACACCATAGGTTTATATATTGAAGACGTGCGATGAGGCATGTCGGCTGGATTGGATTATACTCAACGGTGAGGCATATAATTCTTGTTATGTGCCTTTTTTATATGCTTTTTTAGTTTATATTACAGCAGTGAATATGGAAAGGGTGTTATGTATGAGGCAAAGTGATCAGAGCAGTATACCGGAGGGGCAGAGGCTTCAGATTCCGAAGTCCCGGCAGTTGGCCGGCGGCCTGCCGGAAAAGCAGGGTCTTTACAATCCGCAGTACGAGCATGATGCCTGCGGTATCGGATTCGTAGTTAATATAGATGGGACCAGGTCCCATCAGATCATCAGGCAGGCGCTTACCATTCTTGTGAACCTTTCACACAGAGGCGGCAGCGGCTCTGAAAACAATACCGGTGACGGCGCGGGCATATTGCTCCAGATACCCCATAAATTATTTGAAAACGAATGTAAAAAATCCGGAATACACCTCCCCGAACAGGGCAATTACGGTATCGGCATGCTGTTTCTAAGTAATGACGCCGATAATCGAAATAAAGCGATAGAAACCATTGAGCATATAGTCAGGGATGAGGGACAGACAGTACTTGGCTGGAGGGATGTGCCCACTAATTCGGTATCCCTGGGTAAGACGGCTTTGAGCTGCATGCCGTTCATCCGCCAGGTAATTATCGGCAAAAATCCTGCTGTTGAAAATAAAACAGATTTTGAACGGAAGCTTTACGTGATTCGCAAACGCATCGAAAAAGCTGCATCTCAGAAGGCTTTGGACTTTTACGCGGCAAGTTTTTCATCTGGAACAATAGTATACAAGGGTATGCTGACAGCGGAACAGGTGGATGAGTTTTATACCGACCTCACGAGTGAGTATGTCGAAAGCGCGATGGCTCTCGTTCATTCCCGCTACAGCACCAATACCTTCCCAAGCTGGGAGAGGGCGCATCCGAACCGTTATGTCATACACAACGGCGAAATAAACACTCTGCGCGGAAATGTCAACTGGATGTCCGCGCGTGAAGCAACGCTGGAATCGGAAGTTTTCGGAGAAGATCTGAAGAAAATATATCCTGTAATCAATCCCGACGGCAGCGATTCGGCCATGTTCGACAACTGCCTCGAGTTTCTGACCCTTTCAGGGCGCTCCCTCCCCCATTCGATGATGATGATGATACCGGAACCATGGCAGAATCATGAAAGCATGAGCGATGAGAAAAAAGCATTTTACGAATATCACAGCTGCCTCATGGAACCCTGGGACGGACCTGCAGCCATGGCCTTTACGGATGGGGCGGTCGTCGGCGCGGTATTGGACAGGAACGGACTGAGGCCTGCTCGTTATTATGTCACCAAGGACGGACAGGTCATACTTGCCTCAGAAGTCGGCGTGCTCGATATTGCACCGGAACGCATACTTAGCAAGGAGAGGCTCAAGCCTGGAAGAATGCTGCTGATCGATACTGTCGAAGGCCGCATTATAAACGATTACGAACTGAAAATGAAAATTTCCGGGGAACACCCATACCGTAAGTGGCTTGACGAATACGTGATGAAGCTCGAGAAGCTTCCCGTTTTGTCTCCGTACCCCCAGACCAATTACAATACGCTCCTGCAGCGCCAGAAAATATTCGGATATACCTTTGAGGAACTGAGAAAAATTATAGCACCAATGGCAGCGGAAGGGCAGGAAGCCATAGGCGCCATGGGTACCGACACCCCGCTCGCGGTACTGTCGGATAAGCCTCAGCTTCTTTACAACTATTTCAAGCAGCTGTTTGCGCAGGTGACCAATCCTCCTATCGATGCGATGCGCGAGGAGATCATAACGGCAACGGAGACCTTTATAGGTTCGGAAGGCAGTCTGGTCCATCCGACGCCCGAGAGCTGCAGACAGATAAAGGTCAAGTATCCCGTGATAACCAACGAGGAGCTTGCAAAGCTTCGGGGTATAGACAAGCCGGGTTTCCGCTCATTCAACCTTCCGATGCTCTTCAAGGCCGACGATGGAGAACTGGGCATGAAAAGGGCTCTCGATGAAATATTCAGCGATGCCTCGAATGCTATAAAAGAGGGCGTCAATATCCTGATACTCTCAGACAGGGGCGTCAGCAGAAAATATGCGGCCATACCGGCGCTGCTTGCGGTTTCCGGGCTGCATCACCACCTGATACGCGAAGGTATCCGCACCAAAGTCAGTATCATCGTCGAATCCGGCGAGCCGAGAGAGGTCCATCATTTTGCGCTCCTGATAGGCTTTGGCGCCTCGGCGATCAATCCATACCTCGCATACGAGACAATCGACGGGATGGTCAGAGAGGGTATGCTGAAGGAATCACATCTAAAATACGGTGCAAAAAAATATACCAAGGCAGCAGTGAAGGGTATTGTAAAAACTCTGTCAAAGATGGGTATTTCAACAGTACAGAGTTATCAGGGAGCACAGATCTTTGAAGCCATAGGGATAAGCCAGGAAGTCATCGACCGATACTTTACGAACACTGCGTCAAGAATTGACGGTATCGGCCTGGACGTCATTGCGGGCGAAGTCCTGATACGACATAAGAATGCTTTCGACGAGCGCAACACCGAAGAAGTGCTGGAGACAGGCGGCCAGTACCAGTGGAGGAGGGACGGGGAATACCATCTATACAACCCGGAAACCATCCATAAGCTCCAGCTGGCATGCAGAATAAATGATTATAGAACCTTCGGAGAATATTCAAGACTACTCGACGAGCAGACACAGAGGCAGTGTACGATACGCGGCCTGCTCGAATTCAAATACGACAGGACCCCGGTCCCGATCGAAGAGGTAGAATCCGTAGATTCAATCTGCAGGCGATTTAAAACAGGCGCCATGTCCTACGGTTCCATCAGCAAGGAGGCCCATGAGGCTTTGGCGATAGCAATGAACCGGCTTGGGGGTAAAAGCAATACAGGCGAAGGCGGCGAAGATCCCGAAAGGTTCAAGCCGGGCAGCAACGGCGACAGCCGCTGCAGCGCCATAAAGCAGGTCGCCTCGGGCCGTTTCGGAGTTACGAGCAATTACCTCGTAAATGCTAAAGAGCTCCAGATAAAGATGGCTCAGGGCGCAAAACCGGGCGAAGGCGGACAGCTTCCGGGCGCAAAGGTATATCCGTGGATAGCGAAGGTAAGGCATTCTACGGCGGGAGTCGGTTTGATTTCACCTCCGCCGCACCATGACATTTATTCGATTGAAGATTTGGCAGAGCTAATATATGACTTGAAAAATGCAAACCGTGACGCAAGGATAAGCGTAAAGCTGGTTTCCGAAGTAGGCGTGGGAACTGTCGCTGCCGGAGTCGCGAAGGGACGCGCCGACGTAGTGCTCATCAGCGGCTATGACGGCGGAACAGGCGCCTCACCGAGAAGCAGCATACGCCATGCCGGCCTTCCATGGGAGCTCGGTCTGGCTGAAACTCACCAGACGCTGATGCTTAACGACCTCAGAAGCAGGATCGTAATTGAAACGGACGGAAAGCTTATGACGGGCCGTGATGTAATCATTGCGGCACTGCTGGGCGCCGAGGAGTACGGTTTCGCAACGGCTCCGCTTGTAACTCTGGGCTGTGTCATGATGAGAGTCTGTAACCTGGATACGTGCCCTGTCGGCGTTGCAACACAGAACCCCGAGCTGCGCAAAAACTTCTGCGGTGATCCGCAGTATGTAGTAAACTTCATGCGCTTTATAGCACAGGAAATGCGTGAATGGATGGCCAGGCTTGGCTTCAGGACAATAGACGAGATGGTCGGCCACAGCGAAGTGCTTGAATCGAACAAGGCAATAGCACACTGGAAATCGAAAGGCCTCGATCTGTCTACTATTCTTTATCAACCGGAGCTGCCTGAGGATTCTCCGAAGCACTGTGTAAAGAGCCAGGAACACCTGATCGCGGATACCCTCGACACACAGGTATTGCTCGATATCAGCCGTCCCGCTCTCCAGAAGGGCGAAAAGGTCGCCGCGGAGCTTCCTATCCGGAATACGGACCGTGTCGCAGGTACTATCCTGGGCAGCGAGATTACGAAGATATACGGCGAAAACGGACTGCCTGAAGATACGATTAGTCTGAAGTTCACAGGCTCTGCAGGACAAAGCTTCGGAGCATTCATACCTAAAGGTTTGTCACTCACGCTCGAAGGCGATGCGAACGATTATCTAGGCAAAGGTCTGTCAGGCGGCAAAATAGTAATCTACCCTCCGAAGAGCTCCGTTTTTGTCAGCGAGGAGAATATTATCGCAGGCAATGTGTGCCTCTATGGAGCTACAAGCGGTGAAGCCTATATCAGCGGTATGGCGGGAGAACGTTTCTGCGTAAGGAACAGCGGTGCGTCCGCGGTTGTTGAGGCGGTAGGCGACCACGGCTGCGAATATATGACGGGAGGACGCGTAGTGGTACTTGGTTCGACCGGCAGGAATTTTGCGGCTGGTATGTCGGGCGGTATCGCATATGTCCTCGATGAAAAAGGCATTTTCAATAAGAAATGCAACAAGGAAATGGTTGAGCTGGAGAAGCTCGAAGACGCGGAGGAGATCGGGCAGGTGAGAAAACTGATCGAAAAACATCGTGCATACACCGGCAGCAAGCTTGCCGAAAGAGTCCTTCAGCACTGGGACGAAATGCTGCCGCTTTTTGTAAAGGTAATGCCAAAGGATTATGAAAAGATGCTGAATGCGATCAAGAGGATGGAAGCTGCGGGCCTAAGCGGCGACGAAGCTTTACTTGCCGCATTTGAAGAGAATAAAGGAAATGTAAGCCTGGCAGATGACGGGGATTGATAAGGTCATTTAAGATATTAAGTAGTTGTTAGGAGGCAGTGTTATGGGAAAATCTACTGGATTTATGGAATATAAGCGAATAGTTCCGGCTGACCGTGAACCGTTGGAAAGAATAAAGGATTGGGATGAATTTCATCTACATCTCCCGGAAAAGGAACAGCGCCTGCAGGGAGCCCGCTGCATGGACTGCGGCACACCCTTCTGTCATATGGGCCTGATGATAAACGGGCTTGCCTCCGGCTGCCCGCTGAATAATCTGATACCCGAATGGAACGATCTGATGTACAAGGGCAATTGGCATGAAGCTGTAAAAAGGCTGCTTAAAACAAACAACTTCCCCGAATTTACCGGAAGGGTCTGTCCTGCATTGTGCGAGGGTTCCTGTACAGTAGGCATAAACGACCCGCAGGTAACGGTCAAGAACAACGAATGCTCCATAATAGAGAAGGCCTTCAGAGAAGGCTGGATAAAGCCTGAGCTGCCCGAGATACGTACGGGTAAAAAAGTAGCGGTGGTAGGCTCCGGACCGTCCGGACTTGCCTGCGCGGACCAGCTGAACAAGGCAGGACACCTTGTGACGGTATTTGAACGCAGCGACAGAGTTGGCGGCTTGCTGATGTACGGCATACCGAACATGAAGCTCGATAAGAGGATAGTACAGCGCAGGGTAAAGCTGATGTCGGAGGAAGGAATCGAATTCAAGACCGGTGTAGAAATCGGTAAGGATATTGCATCTGAAAAGCTTCTGGAAGAATACGATGCCGTCGTGTTCTGCTGCGGTGCAACAAAACCGAGGGATCTCCCGATCGAGGGAAGAAACCTGAAGGGTATCTACTTCGCCGTTGATTTCCTCGGGGCAAACACTAAGAGCCTTCTGGATTCGCAGCATTCGGACCGAAAATATATAGACGCGAAGGATAAGGATGTTATTATAATCGGAGGCGGCGACACCGGAACCGATTGTGTCGGAACATCGATACGCCACGGCTGCAGGAGCGTAATGCAGCTCGAAATAATGCCCCAGCCTCCGACGGAAAGAAAGCCGGACAATCCGTGGCCTCAATGGCCGAAAATCCTTAAGACGGACTACGGCCAGGAGGAAGCAGCTGCGTTGTTTGGGAGCGATCCGAGACATTACTGCATTACGGCAAAGAAGTTTGTCGGAGATGAGAACGGAAACCTGAAGGAAGTCCACACGGTTGAGGTGGATTGGCAGAAGGACGCTTCGGGACGCTTCGTACCCGTAGATATACCCGGAACCGAAAAGGTATATCCGGCACAGCTCGTACTGCTGGCAATGGGCTTTCTCGGGCCTGAGGACACTGCATTCAAAGCCTTGAACATCGAGCAGGACAATCGTTCCAATGTAAAGGCCGAATATGGAAAGTTCTCAACCAATGTAAAGGGCGTTTTTGCCGCCGGTGATATGCGGCGCGGACAAAGCCTCGTGGTATGGGCCATCAATGAAGGCAGGGGCGCCGCGCGTGAGTGCGACAAATATTTGATGGGCAGTACAATGCTGCCGTGAGTATATAAGAATACACAAATAGAAGAGCATCAGCAATCGTTTTCGCTGATGCTCTTTTTTATGTATGCCATCCCCTTGCTCAATTAAAACAGCGTAATACTCCCACCATCCGTGTAGACATCTAACGATAAGCCTCCGCCGCCCACATCGCCGTAGACCTTGCCTTCAGGTGACTTTTTCAGCGTTTCGGGAGACGGGTTCATTTTATTATGGACCCTGCCGCGAGTCGCTCCGGCAATAAGTGAATAGCCCTTATTCACTGGCATTTTTAGCCGTATGTCCGCATCTGCAGATTTTACAGTCAGCTTTCCAGTATTGTCGATATCAGTAAGCTCAGCATCTATGGAACCGGTCGAAGCATAAAGATCCGAACCATCTCCAATACTTGAGCCCTTAACAGTCAGCCGTCCTGAAGAAATGTCGCACTTGATGACACCTTCAGTATCCATAATATCTGCGTCGCCCGATACTGACGTAAGGTCGACTGAGCCCGATACCGCATTTAGTTTGATATCGCCCCGGCCGCAATCATAAACGCCGCCGCCGGAAAAATCACTGATGTCAATATTTCCATTTTCCACATTTACTTTTATGCTGTCCGAGCTGCTGTCATAGACGCCAACCTGGCCGTTCACAGCATTCAGCTCGGCCTCCCTGAGCCCATCCAAACCTGAAAGGCTAATAGTTCCGTTCTTCAATGAGATATTAAGAACATTTATCGCGGCAGGTATGACTATTTCCAAGTCGTCTGCCATTCCATACAGAGGTTTGATCTCTTCACTCTGCTTCTGATCCACGTTGATACCGTATCCCGAGTTATCCACCTTGCTCCTGCTCGATTCCAGGAGCTCCTCGAGGCGCTCCTTCGACGCAGGTCCCTTTATACGCAGGGTCTCCCTGATCAAAAGCTTGCTGCCGTTACCGCGCGTGATCCTGATATTTCCGTTATCAATAGCGACATGCAGCCGATTCTGCCTGTCCGGGTCGATTTCCCTATCCTCGCCTTTCTCGACGGTAAAGCCGATAACTGGCCTTCCGGCCGTCACCACGCTCCAGTTTTCACCTGAAGAAGTACACCCTGCGAAAAATAATGTAAAAAATATTAGCACGGTTATTAGTGAAAAACACCTTGCCCGTCTGATCAAAGCATTTACCATCCCTTCTCAAGGTCTTTCTGCGCAAGATAATTTGTCAGATTGAAGGACTGCCAGTTTTTATTAAGCCGTGAGACTGCGTCTTTCCTCTGACCCAGCATTTCAACGGCACGGTCGGAAACCTCGGAGTTCTTGTCCTTCGCCAGTTTCATCAGGTCGTCGACCACACTGCACGACAAGCTATGGAAGTAATACATGTCGATCTCCCCTGTAGTATAGTATCTCTTGATGTTGTTCTTTGCAATCATTTCATCAACGTTTATATAGTTTACTGCCGTAAATGCGATCAATGCAGCAATAATATAAGGCTTGAGCAGAGGCAGCCTGTCATACCATACCCGGGCAAGCGTGATTACAAAGAGCACGAGCAGCAGGACCATGAATGCGTGTGTCATAATGCGCATGAAGGTAAACCCGTATGCTTCTTCATACAATGACATTCTATAATGAGCCGATAACAGCATGATGACGGTGCAGCCTATCATGATGCTGTTCAATACCTTGAAGGCTATGTTCGCCGCTGGTGAACCCAGTTTGGTATATGTCAGCGTAAGAGCCAGAAGAGCGATATTCAACAGTGATACAAGAATAAGTTCAAAAAATCCGCTTCTTGCATATTCCGCATAGGTAAACCCGTCAGGAAGCCCAAAACTGCCGAACAGGTAAGCAAACTGGATAACAACGAATATTACATACAAAATATCCACAGTAATGGTAACGGTAATAACGGTAACAGGGTCCCAGCGCCGTCTCTGTTCAGGGGTTTTAGGAACAATCCCGTTAAGCGCGTTGTCTGAAATACGATCGCTGTGGCCAAGGCTCCATAGATAGCTGAAGGACAGGAAGAAGATAACGAGCGCAGCAATGGTTTTCCCTATGATATCACCTAAATTGATATTTTCGAAAAGGTTCGGCAGTGTATCCACAAGCTTCCCGAATACCATATCGGCCGATGACAGAAGCGTAAGCAGTATGACCAGCAGAGGCACCGATATTGCAAGGCCGGTCAGCACCTTGAGTCCTGTTGAATTGGCGCCTTTACTGCCGGATTTCTTTTTAAACACAGAAGCGAGCAGCTTAACCGGTTTGGCAATATGCATCAGACATCTGGCAGACATACCGTATATCAGGTCTATTATTATCCCCGGGCTATGCCACTCGAATGTGTTGACCCCGGTTATCAGAATTGTCTGCAGAAGTATCAGCACAGGCAGTGCAAGCATGTCGAGCACCATTAGTACTTCGTTCCCATAGATAGCATACGTAAGCGATAACAAAAAGACAGGGATGCTTAGAAACCATCCGAATTTAGCATCTTTAGAAATCACAGTACGCGTATAGCCGAATAATAATGCATAAAAGGCAATTACAAAGATCGGTATCGATATCCCGGGATACTTGCCTATAAACAGCCAGACAAAAAGTATCCCGAGCAGTAAAGCTCCAAACGACATAAGCTTGTCTGAACTGTGGAAGATCAGTTTATCGGACTGTCCGATAATATTATCCGACGTTTGTCCTGCCGCCTGCTCTATAGTATCCTCAGCCTTACGGTCCGCGGCTTGTTCATTGTTCATACTATTACCGGTCCCCATATTTTTCACTTCATCCATTGAATACACCCCATTTCAAGCTTTATCAACTTCTTCACCGTTTCCGTCCTCGACGGAGCCGGCAGAATCGTCACCAGGCACATATTCCAGTATATCGCCGGGCTGGCAGCCCAATGCCTCGCAGAGCGCTTCGAGCGTCGAAAAGCGTATGGCCCTGGCCTTGTTGTTCTTCAATATCGAAAGGTTTGCCATGGTTATATCAACCTTCCCGGCCAGCTCAGTAAGGCCGATCTTCCGTTTTGCCATCATTACATCGAGATTGATCCTTATTCCCATAAGCCCTCCCGCATCATATCGTCAGATCGTTTTCTTCCTTGACTATAACGGCCTGCCTGAAAACCTCCGCTATAATGAGCAGGAAAAAGCCTCCGATAATGAATACCATCATTAAAATAATCGTAAGAAAAGAATTGAAGAAAAAAATCTTTACCAGATACAAACAAGAAATGACAAAGCAACAAACCGACATCAGCTTGAAGCTCCGTACATTATCAATACGGAAGGGATCCATACGGTTCAGCGTTTTAAATATTTTCCTTAGTTCATTTACGAGAATGAGCGCCAGTATACCCGTAACATAAAGAAATGGCAGCAGAAACGCATACAATTCGCTTGTACTGCCTGCCAGCCAATCCATATACCATCGCAGTATGAACGGGAGCCCAAGTACGATGCCAATGCCTCCTATAAATATCAGGTCGATAAAGCGTTTAACAATTCCCGATAAGCCGTTTTCACCAAGGATTTTCATAGAGATACCCTCCAAGTAATACGATATCGTTTACAAGGAGAGTATACTCCATGGCATATTATTAGTCAATATATATTTATTGATAAACGATAAATATATATTGATAATTGATATTATTCGTTTTCTTCAACTTCCCTTTTTTTTAGTTGCCTTTTAGCTGCAATAATTACTATAATCGCGCCAAATGCTACTATAGCAAGCCCTGTAATAAATCCCATCACAAAATCGCCGCTTGAGAATTTGGTTATTATGCCGTCGTTTGCGAGGCCGAGCAGTGTAACCATCAGGAACACCGCGCAGAAGAAAACACCAACAAGCTTGTTTATGAGCTTCTGCTGCTTCGAGATACCTGTAAAGATTCCTCCGAACAGACCTCTGACATCATAATACAGCCAGGGCAGCAGGAAAATCAGATACAAGTCGATACTTTCGCTGAAGCCCTTCTTAAAGAAGACGATCCTGACCATAAAGTCGGCAAGTATAAGAAACGACGCCAGGTATAATGCTTCAAAACCGTACTTTTTCTGCAGACCCATAATTCTTTCATCAACTATTTTTTTCATACAAATCATTCCTCCCAAAACAAATCGTTTAATGTCCTGTTCAATGCCTTGCAAATTTCTATACAGAGATTCAGCGTGGGGTTGTAATTCCCCGATTCGATCATGCTGATCGTCTGCCGGGTAACGCCTACCTTCTCGGCAAGCTGCTCCTGCGACAGTTCGCATTCGACCCGTGCCATTTTCATTTTTTTATTTTTCATAAGCCCATCCCAATACTCCTCTCGCCACTTAATGATAAAATTATATGCTATGTTATACAAAATGTCAACTATATCATACATATTTTATACTATATCTTGCTTACACAAAAAAACCACCCTTACGGGTGGCAATCTTGCAATGCAACTGTATGTCCCTGACAAATCAAGGGCATACCTGCTTCGGTACTATTCGACGATGATAAACCTCATCGAAGCATCCTTCAGATCATCCTTGCTAACAGCAAGTTCCGGAGCTCTCTCAACCTCTTTGACTCCCAGTGCCTTTATTGTCTCTGAGAGCACGTCATCCGCATAATGTGTCGGAATCACGATCTTCGGCTTCAGCTGCTGTATGATTTTAATATTCTTCTCCGTTGCAGAGCCGTAAGACGGCGCGTTGGTAATTATCGTAAAAATGATGTCCAACTGACCCAATTTTTTCAGTTGCTCCGGAGTCAGTTCATCCTGCCCCATATCGCCCATATGGGCTATACGTAAACCGTCAAGTTCGTAAACATATATAGTATTGCTCGGGCGTGATTCATTGATCGGATCAGACGTATGGGAAGCTGCTGCTCCTATCACATTTACATCATTAACAGTGAAACTTTCAGGGCTATATGATGAAATTTTCGCATAATCCTTCACCTTGTTTAAAAGCATCCAATTAAAGTGATCACTGTGCGTATGCGTTACCGTGATAACGTCCGCCTTTATATAGACCTTGTCCTTTAACGAATATATCGGATCAGTCAATATCGTCGTGCCCTTGGAGGAGACGATACCGAAGCTTACATGGCGATCGCCGTTCCTTTGATCACCGATGCATCTGATCAGGGTTTTGCCTGAATCATTTTTTAGTGTATCCGTATCCCATTTCAATTCCTCAGCGGGTGCCTGGGTCGAAGACGGAGCCGCAGTCTGCGTTGTCTCCGGTGTGGCTGAAGCAGATGTTTCCTGTGTGATGGCGGTTGATACAGCCGGGGTAGACGCCGGGGTATCTTGCTTTCCGGATCCGCAACCCGATAATGCCATAGTACAAATAGCAACAGCCAGGATTTTTGCGTAGAACTTGCTCCGTTTCATACGAAACTCCTTTCAATCCCAAAGGGATCTCTAAAAGATAAAATATATGCAGGCAAAGGCATCGTTTGCATAGCTTGTCTGCAATATTTAAATTATATGACATGTATTGTGACAGAAATAGTGACAAATGTCATGATTATTGTTTATTTCGGCGTATGCCTGATCTCGAGCCTATAGCTGATGGAACCGCTGGCATTGCCATCTTCCGGATAATTGATAGTATTGGTCTTGGCAAAGCTTCCATCGCCCATAATGACGTTTTTATTGTGAAACGGCACTTCAAAGACAAACTCACCCGACTCTTTCTTGTATTCATTGAACAGTTCATCAGCCATAAAGTTCACGAAGCTGTATTGATCCGTAATCTTTTCATCCAGCACCGAGTTGTACCAGACTTCGTTCTTGGACCCGATGGTATCGACCTGAACTTTCACTTTCTTACTGGTGCAGGGAGAGAAATCGATAAACTTGATTTTTACGGGATATTCGTTTGGAAAATCAATGGTCGTTACCCAGGGTCCGCTGTGCGAGTAAGAAAGGTACTTGCCCTTCCCCGTTCCGGTATAGGAGTTCTCATTATTTTCGTCAAGGAACAAAACCTCAGCTTCACCCTCCAGGGTCATCTTCTGATTTGCGTGACCTGCAAAAAGAGAAGCTTCATATTTAACCTTAAAAGTCATCGCTTTTTTAATTTTTTCCATAAATTTTTGCGTAAACTTTGTTGACGCGGAAAAATCAGACTCCATGATTGCGCTGCCCTTGGCTAAAGCAACTGCAGGTCCAAGCGCTTTATAGTTATGTTCCTCCCTGATTTTCCGGATTTGTTCGTCAGCCGCGCGAGCCATCCACTCTGAGAATGTTTGAATATATCCTGTCGGGACGTCAAGGCCCAAAGCCTGCATCTCTTTCATCACTTTAAAGGTCAGATTCATAACGGGAATCAGCTTGTCATTATCATTCATATAGGTACGTATCAGTTTATCGGCCTTTTTCAGATCCCGTTCAAGGAGAAGTCCGGCATAGTAAAACGCTTCTGTTTCACCGCCCAGCTTTGCGACTTCATATCCCGCGCCCAGTAATCTCCGGGCAAGATCGCTTTCGGGCCGCATTACGCTGTTAATATACATATCGAGAGCCCTGTTCCTATACTGAGAGGCATTCTCACCATCCTCATCCTTACATTCGAAGGAATAGTCGGCCGGAACAGGCGGGGCGGAAACCTGCGTTTTTAAAAAGGCTTCTACCTCATCCAGAACGCTTTTGTAGGATTCCGCCGCAAGATCGGCCGCTTCCTGTATTTGCGAATCCCCTATCGGCTGATAGACAATGTAGGCTGAGAAATGCCCCACAGTTACTTTAAGACTGTCCGTATCAACTTTAGGCTGGGCAAAGTTCAGATTATTACCTGCATGATCTCCGGAAAAAATACATGTTTGATCGGCAACTGCAGGCCCTTTTATAGTGAGCGTTGCAGGAATGGTAAACTGCAGGCCTTCCGGTTCCAATATGACGCCGGAATTCAGTTTGCCGGAAACCATGTCCGACGTTATGTCTTCACTGAGCCGCATAGTGATATTTTCTCCATACGGAAGGGCATTTTCCGGAATATCCAACCGCCATAAATTACCTGCGCTATCCTGGAGTTCAAGAAATACGGCGCCTCCCAAAGGAGAATAAGTAACGACTGCAAGCTTGTCTTCATCCGGCGTCATGACGGCGTTCCCCAGTGAATTGCCGTGAGTTTCCGCCTCTTCCGCATTATTTGCCAGAAGGACCTCCGTATCATCGATATCGACACCGGCTCTTTCTGAATCCGTATTGTCTGCAGAGCCTGCTTGAACCGTATTGTCTGCGGATACCGTGTGAACTGTACTGTCTGCAGCGCCAGTTTGTGAACCGGCGCAAGAACAGAGACCCACAAGAATTGCAGCAGCCAATATCAAGCTGATAATAGTTTTTATTTTCATATAGCCAGGGCTCCTATTCTGCTAAATTTGCATTTGCTTTACTAAATCAGTATATATAAACATTAACGCTGGTAAGTTTCAAGCTGGACTGCTGCAGGTATACCTGCAATGAATACCTGCCCATGGTAAAGAGAAAGACTCCCTCCGCACTATCATGATCCAGATACTCTTTGTAATTATCATAGCTTGATAAGACCTTGCGATAAGGTGAGACCAGGTCTTCGAAATCCATGTTTTCGTAATACTGGGTATTGTAGAGCTTAAAGATTTGTTGACCTATTACAGGTGTAGTTAAGTAGCCGTCTGGTTCAGAAAAATCGACAGTTGGGATCAAACCAACCGGATACCAGGCAGGAACCCCATTTTCGGCACCTATGACGTCATCCAGTTCTTCGGACATACTCAATATTTTCTCCATATCTTCGGGATCATCAGGATTCAATCCTTCAAACTGCGAGTAGTCTATGTCATCGCCACTTTTTTGACAGAACAGATAAGTAAGCATTTTTCTTGTCTTGTCGGCCTCATTATACAAGTTGTCCCTCTGTGAATCAGAAAAAAGTCCTCCGCAAAAAAACATACCCTTGCCCACACGCTCCAGAATGACCTGTTTCCCATCCAACAGCAGTATAAAATCGCCAGCCCCGGTATGTAGCGTACCCATGTGAGTAAATTTGTCCCTGAGTATTCCTCCTGAACTTTGGTAAAGTGAGGAATCATATTGTTTAAGGGTAAATTTCACATTTTCGTCAATGCTCTCGAATGCAGCTCCATTTCCATTAATGAAAAGCTTGCCGGAAAAACTGTTCTGCTCAGCACTGTATTCGGCTGAAAGAATAGCTGCGCAGTCCCCGCTGCCGCCCATGCTGTTGATATAGATAATGCCTTGCCGTTGCGGAGTTTCGTTCTCAGGTGCTTCATCAGGGCCTTCCATAGGCTGTCCTGTAAATACGAGAGTTGCCTGATCGTGCAATTTAATGGAGATGGATGCCTTTTCTCCATCCAGTTTAACCAGACACGGTATATCCTTTTGCAGCAATGTCGCTTCTTTATGTGAAACCATATGAACAGGTGCATCCTTGCCCAAAAAAGTATCTGAATCCTTGTCTTCAGTCATACCACAAATGAGAGTCAATCTATCTTCACGGCCATCTTCGGCACGAATCATTCCTGTCCGGTAAACATATTCCTGCCTTATTCCTGAAGCGTTATCGGGTATAATCAGAGTACGGGTTATAATACCACAGCCTTCATATACACCGGGGGTTTTTTCATAAAGAGTCAGATCAAGCCTGGCAGTACCCGCCGGTTCGTTACCGCCGGAATCGTTAAGATACTCTGCCTGTGGGTCCTTTATGCTGTCTTGGAAGACAATTCTATGGGTAGCAGGGATATTAGCAGAACTACCCGCCGATTCAAGGGGTCCGGCAGAAGGTGCACTACTCGTGGGCACATTACTAATAGATGTATTGCTCCCTGGTACGTTGCTCACGGATGTATTGCTTCCTGGTGTATTACTCACGGGTGCACCGTTACCGCAAGCAGAGAATATAATTGTCAGGCACAACAGCAGCGCTATTTTTACTACAATATGCTTCATTACCGACTCCTCTCTATTATGGATTACGTCTGTGTTTTTCCCATATTGCTGAACAATGTATAAAACGTTGATGAGGCATTGTTTCCAATGCCTCATCTTTGACAGTGGCCGTATTAATTCATAGCCTCATACGTTCTTGCCGCCATCAAAATGGCAGCTTCTCTTGTAGCCATTCCGTAGTTGGCAGCCTTCTGTGCGGTTGTAGTTGCTTTCGGCATAAAATTGCCTGCTGAATCGCCTTGTATAATACCCAGTTTGGACATATACTTGGTCGCTTCGACTGCATAGGCGGAGATATACTTCTGATCGGGAAAGTTTTTAACGCCCGCAACACTGTAATCCGCATCAGGAGCTATCGCTTTGATGGTACGAAACAGCATTGCCGCGCACTGTTCCCTGTTTATAAGCGTTTTTGGAGAAAACGTCGTTGCCGATGTACCGTCAGTAATACCTATTGTGAACGCCTTCAGAATTTGTGGATTTTTTGTATCCTTGAACGGGTTGGGAGATACTGGAGTTGCAGTTTTTTGAGCTGTCTTTTCATAGAGCAGAACTGCCAGTTCCGCAAATTCCTCACGGCTAATGGGCTTTGTCATATCCGCCCCTTTCAATATATCAGGGATCAGTTCAAGCTCAGACGCCTTTTTCAGTTCCGGCACTGCCCATTTGCTGGCATCGGAGTAAAAGCTTCCGGAGCCTATGGACACTTCATTGGAGACAGACGAGTATATAGGATCGACATTCGGCCAGCCTTCATAGTAATCATAATAAAAGCGCATTTTGTAAGAGTATATATGATTTTTTATGTCTACAGACTCAAGCGTACCTTCATCAATAGGTACAAACGTAACTTTAAAGGTATTTGGACTCCCTGAAACAATCGCTTCCTCTGATTCCGTAATAACGTTCAGATACCCGCCTCCGCCGTAATCGCTCCACGAACCATTATCAATTTTTTCAGTGTATTCCCAGAAGACAGACCCGCCGGCCGGTTTTGTACTATCAAGATCTAAAATACTCTGGGGAATCACCAGCTGAACTTCAAAATATGGCAGGCCATCGCCATCATATTTCAATTCGGTTTTCAAGAGAGACGGAGCTGCCAATGACGATGGGACTCCATCGGGCAAAGCTGCCAACACATTTAACGGGAGCATCCCGACAAGCAATACAAAAGCAATCAGACAAGCGATTAATTTCTTTTTCATAACAAATTGACCTCCAAAATTCGTTTTTGAGCTTTACTTCAAAATCATTCTGCTTTTTATTTTCGGGCAAGTCCATTCATTAACTCGCATGAAAGCAAAAACAGCACCTCATTAAAACTAATGAGGCGCTGTTTTTGCTGATTTGATGCTTATTTTATCGTATATTCCTTGAAAAGTATCAGTAGTTCAGTCCGACTGTTGATGTTCAGCTTTCGGTAAACAGAAGTACAATATGTATTGACCGTCGGATATGCAATCGCCAGGATACCGGAGATCTGACGCATGGTATAGCCCTGTAAAAGCAGATTGCAAACTTCTGCCTCGCGCTTGCTCAGATTATATTTCTTAAATACATAAAACTGCTCATTATCTATATCAATATGCTGAGAATCTTTTGCCCAGTCATTTTCAAAATGCGTCTGCGCAAAAATGGGTGACGCGAACAGAAACAAAGTTGTTACTACTGCCGAAACCATCGAGGCAGCGATAGAGATTTCAAATGTGCCGATAATGCTGATCACATACCCCAACACTATGCCGGACAGCCCGCCGCAGGCCCCTATGAACAGTATGGATAATCTTACGTACCGCATACTGTTATACTTTCTGCCGACGACTCCCACAATGTAATACAAATTGATCATTCCAACCGTATTACCGATTCCGAGCAGTATGGAAAATACAACTGTCAGGCCGGGGAACTGGGCCCCGAACGCATTACATAAAAGCCCTATTGCCACAGTTGAAAATGTAATATTCCCAAGCCAAACAAAGGCTTTTTCAGTAAAGGCATATATCAGGACGAATATGAGACACCCAATAAGGCCGCCGATATAATGCCAAACCAGGACCGGCAAATGAGAACCGACAGCTGCCACATTGAGAACGCCCTTGCCTGCTCCTTTACATAAAACTACGATTGCGCAATTAAGAAAAATAGTCAGATAAATTCTGCGATGAAATTCGGGCTTGCTTTGTTCTCGTTCATCATCAGTATCAACTATATCCGTTTTTCTGAAAAATATGATAGCGGCCAGTGAAATCGTCAGAATGACAAAGGATAAAATAAAAACAATATTTTTATACAGTCTGGCACCCGTACTCATCTCCTGGATAATTAAAATCAACTGTATTAAAATATTACTGCCGACAACCGCATACAGCTTTTCAGTATTATTCAGAATGAAAACAAAAGGAATCAAAAAGCTTATGTTTACACAACCGATAGCTATAGAACTCACCACTGCGGATAATATTCGAATACGTTCGTCCGGTACGGTAAAAAATACGATCATACCTGCGGCAATAACCACTGCCCCTATACGGGAAGCTTTTATGAACCATTCTTTCCTGATAATAAAAACAAAGGCAGTAGAAGAGAGTAAATTAACGGAATGCATCAATCCGCGCAGCTGTGTACTGAAAACATTATCGGCTAGAGGCGAAGCCGTCCACCAGGATGCAAATGCAACCACCCATGCGTAATAGAATATCCATATAAAGACGTACGGATAGTTTTGTTTTCTCAGGCCGCTTATATTAACGACATTGTCAACTAATAGAGTATCTTCTTTTCCCGTTTCTGTCACCTCTGGAGCCTCCTTTTTGACCGGTTTATCAAGCGGGAAACACAGTCAAATATAGGATGGGCTTCTTTTTGAGCGAATCCAACTGTCAATTCCAAATTATATCAGGCCTCTCTTGTAGTCATTTATTCCATATCAAACCACGAATATCCATTTCACAAATAATTATATTTTTATTATTCAAAATAATCAAGACTTTTGTCCATACATGTTCTTTTCTACACATATAACCCTATACTTTTACGTTTTGCTTGCCTCATTAGAATAAATGAGTAGATATTTTATGCGTTCATTCAAAATAATGAATAGCCAATCGGACAGTGAAAGGGCAAAATAAACCTGAAAAGACAACTTACATCAGCGTTAGTTGATTACAAAGTTAGGGCAAGGAGAGGGAACCATGGCTTTCTTAGATAAAATGAAAAAAGTATTGACTTCCGCAAAAAGGCAGACAATAAAGGATACCCTCGTCAATTTTATCAGCAATGAGACCGACTATTACTCTTCTTTACCCGAGAGAAGAAATATGTTAGCGGAAAATGAAAAACGGGAATTGATCTCAAGATTAACCCCCAGGGAGTATGACGTATACCTCCAGCTATTGGAGGGTTATACGCTGAAGGAGTCGGCAAAGCGCCTGTCGATCAAATATTCCACAGCCAATTCACATATGAGCGGAATATATCGAAAGTTAAGGGTTAAATCAAGAGCAGAGCTTATTATCAATTATCGCGATGTAACAATATCAAATGTTTAAACTCCCGAAAGCTATATAAAGCTCAAAGGAAATTGATAGAAGCAATATAGGGTTGATACCCTTAATGCTCTCTTTTTTGTTCTAAAAAAACTCCCGCAAACGCACAAAAAAATATCCCTTAAAACGCTGAAAAGCCTTGCTACGCAAGGCTTTTCAGACAAATATGGCGGAGAAGTGGGGATTCGAACCCCAGCTAGAGTTGCCCCTACTAACGGTTTAGCAAACCGTCCCCTTCGACCTGCTTGGGTACTTCTCCAAGTTCGAAAATCAAAACTTATATGATTTTGTGTAGTGCTCTGGCGGAGAGAGTGAGATTCGAACTCACGGTAGCCTTGCGACTACGCCGGTTTTCAAGACCGGTGCCTTAAACCAACTCGACCATCTCTCCATGCCTTAATCGAGCGACGTACATTATTCTACTATATGCCCGCTGCTTTGTCAACACCTTGATTCTGTAACATTCTGGGGTACTGAAGCACGTAACGGGACTGTTCCGGAGTTGTCGAAGGTTCATTGTTCAAGGTACCGGCTATCTTCTGCACAGACCGGATAAGGGACATGCCCCATCCGGCCCATCAGTTTATACGTGCAAGCATTTTATTTTATAACTTCAATGCCGCCCATATATTTTCTCAATACTTCCGGAACGATTACAGAACCGTCTGGCTGCTGGTAGGTTTCCAGAATGCAGGCAGTCGTCCTGCCGATTGCGACACCCGAACCGTTCAGGGTATGAACCAATTCCGGCTTTTCGTTGGGTCCCCTCCTGAATTTTATATCAGCCCGCCTTGCCTGGAAGGACTCAAAATTACTGCAGGATGAGATCTCAACATATCTGTTGTAGCTGGGCATCCATACTTCAATATCATATGTCATAGCCGAGGAAAATCCCAGGTCTCCGATGCAGAGCCTGACTACCCTGTAAGCAAGCCCGAGCTGCTGAAGCACTTCTTCGGCATCATTGGTAAGCTTTTCGAGTTCTTCGTAGGAGGTCTCGGGGGTTGTAAACTTGACAAGCTCCACCTTGTTGAACTGGTGCTGGCGTATCAAGCCTCTGGTATCCCGCCCGGCAGAACCCGCTTCAGCCCTGAAACAGGCCGAATATGCAGTATGCATTATGGGAAGATCCTTTACGTCCAGTATTTGTTCCCTGTACATGTTTGTGACCGGTACTTCTGCCGTGGGTATCAGGAAGTATTCAGTGTTTGCCACTTTGAAAGCGTCTTCCTCAAACTTCGGAAGCTGTCCGGTACCGACCATGCTATTGCGATGCACCATGAACGGCGGGAAAATCTCCTTATATCCATGTTTCAGGGTGTGAAGATCAAGCATGAAATTCATAAGCGCACGCTCGAGTCTTGCGCCCGCGCCCTTATAAAATGTAAATCTTGCGCCGGTAACCTTTGCTGCAGTGGAAAAGTCCAGTATGTCCAGGGCTTCGCCTATGTCCCAGTGAGCCTTTGGTTCGAAATCAAATTTAACCGGTGTGCCCCACTTTCTGACTTCCTGATTGTCTGCATCGCTGTCTCCCGTTGGAACGCTTTCGTTAGGCACGTTCGGGATAGTCATAACAAGCGCTGCAATCTGATCGTCCACTTCTTTTATCTGCTGATCGAGTTCCTTTACATCATTTGAAAGAGCTTTCATCTCCTCCATCAGAGATGTGACGTCTTTCCCTTCCTTTTTATATTGAGGGATCAGTTTAGAGTCTGCATTCTGCTTACTCTTCATCTGCTCCGTTTTAAAAATCAATTCGCGCCTTTTTACATCCAAAGCCATAAATCCGTCAATATTGAATTTCCCTTTGCTTTTGAGCAATGCCCTCTGCAAAAGCTCAGGATTACTGCGTAGTTGTTTTATGTCCAGCATTTATATATTCTCCCCGCTATTATAGTCATCTTATGGTAAAATCATTATAATACCACCCATTGTTCAACTTTCCCTTAACTATATCTATTTATAAAACTTTTTGCACTTCTTAAATATCTGCTTTCAGAGTATTCCTGAACGAGCTGCTTCATATATTCTACGGCGCCCGTTAAATTCCCGGTCTTCTTCTCGGCCCAGGCAAGATAATAAAGGCATTTATCCGAGAATGCCTCTTTTTTAGCGTATCCAAACGACTGTCCAAGCTTTGCTGCAGCTTCAGGATACTTTTTGTGATTATATGCTGCGTAGCCTTCTTCGAACAGTACTTCGCCGGCTTCACTCCTTACCTTCTGATCCAATGCATTAAAAGCCTCCAGATCCTTTCCCGTAAGGAAGCTGTAATCTACCGATGATAGCAATCCGGCAGCTTCAACCACATTACCCTTCAGATATACCGACAAAACATTGTGAAAGTTTTCTTCGACTTGGTCTTTCCTCTGATTTGCAGCTTCCTGCAATGTTTTATCATTATTTAAATTACTGATGACATTTTTTAATACCGAAGTTTCATTTTCAAGAGCGCTTATTTGTTCATTCAATTTTTTATTCATTTCCTGTGCGCTTGAAAAATTCTGCTGATACTTATTCTTTTCACTTTCGGTAGTATTCACCTGGCTTCTATAATTGCTCAGATTTTTATTCATCTTTATCTGACTCAGTCCGGCAAATAAAAGCACAATAAAAGCGCTCGTAAAAAGTATGACCGCATAGAGCCATACGTTGGATTTTTTATTTTCACTCATAAGTTCATCCCCTAAGATTTTCTATCACTCGGAATAGCTGTTTGATGTGTGCGTCTTCCTGGCAGTGTCAATAGCTTTTATTTCCTCGGCAGAAAGCGCATATTTTGATTTGCCGCCCGTAACAGGCTTCGCGTATGTTGATGAGCTGTCCCTGGAATACAAGCTGCTGATGACAAGTCCATCATCATTATTATCGAGCAGCGCAATCGAAAAGCTAAGGTCGCTTCCAACGTTATCGAAAGCATTATAACGGATGACCCCTACCTTCTGTACACAGTAGTACATATTCCTTCTTATTGTGTTCAGTTGATACTCAAGGTCCTTGTTTTTGTCGACAATACCGTTTACCTTGTCTATGCAGTCATTTAACACATCTTCTATACTGGCTCCGCTAAGACCGTTCATAAATTTGTTGTACTTGGATTTCAATTTCTTTATTTTGGACCTGTTCGACAAGTTCATTATGAAAAGTATCAATATAATAAAGAAATTGGCCCCGATCAATATAAGCCATTCATACGAAATTCCAAACAAATCTTCCATAATCGTTTCTCCTTCTTAATTGCCTTCGATATCCTTATCACAAGACTTTGTTTCACGTGAAACATTTTTCATTTTCAGCTCCACGTTCATAAACGAGTCTATTTTCCTTTTTAAGAACCTTTATTGCTTAATAATGAAATTATATTGCCACGCATCAGAAAACGCCTTTAATGTCATCCTGTGAGGTGACTATTTTTAGGACTGTTTTTCCAATTTTTCCACTAATGATATAATCCTGTCCAACTCATCCAATGAATAATACTCGATCAGTATTTTCCCATTTTTCTTATTATTCATTATTTTGACTTTGGTTCCGAACACTTCTCTGAATCTCTCTTCTATAGCGCGATATTCCACATCGGACGTTTCTTTCTTTTTTATCGTCTTTTGTTTTACCAGCCGTTTGACCAGCAATTCGGTATCGCGTACATTCAAGTCTTTCTTAATTATTTCATCGACTGCTTTAATCTGCAGTATGGCATCACCAATTGTCAATATCGCTCTTGCATGGCCTCTCGTTATTTCGCCATCGATCAGTCTGGTTTTTATCTTTTCCTGAAGAGAAAGCAGTCTAAGAGAATTAGCAATCGCAGGTCTGCTTTTACCTACTGTTGCCGATATTTCCTCCTGCGTCATTTCAAACTCGCTTATAAGCTTTTCGTATGCTTCTGCTTCTTCGATGGGGTTAAGATCTTCACGCTGTAAATTTTCTATCAGCGCAATCTCCATTACCTGCTTGTTTGACAGGTCTCTTACGATTGCAGGCACGGTCTGAAGTCCTGCAAGCCTTGATGCGCGCCAGCGCCTTTCACCTGCAACAATTCTGTACGTGTCTCCGTCACGCTGTACTATCAACGGCTGCACAACTCCGTGCTGCTTTATTGATTCCGCCAGTTGAGAGAGCTTTTCATCGTTAAAATATTTACGAGGTTGGCTGATGTTGGGTTCTATATCGGTTATTTTCAATTCCCTTACGCCGGAATCATCGGTTTCTGCAGAAGATATCAGGGCTCCAAGTCCCTTTCCCAATCCTTTTTTCATAATTACCTGCTTGCCTCCTGAGAATAATCTATAACTTCCTGTGCTAACTCAAGATAACATTCCGCTCCCTTGGACTTCGGATCGTATAATATGATAGGCAGGCCAAAGCTTGGAGCTTCGCTCAGCCGTACATTCCTGGGTATTACCGTCCGGTACACCTTATTTCTGAAGTATTTCTTAACATCTTCAACTACCTGTATCGAAAGATTTGTACGCGCATCGAACATTGTCAACACAACGCCCTCGACGTCGAGTGAAGGATTTAGGTGTCTCTGTACCAGTTTGACGGTATTCATAAGCTGGCTCAAGCCTTCAAGCGCATAATACTCGCATTGTATCGGCACCAGTATCGTATCTGCCGCAGTCAGCGCATTTAAAGTAAGGAGTCCCAGTGATGGCGGGCAGTCAATCAAAATATAGTCATACTTCTTCCTTATTTCCTCTATTGCAGCTTTCATTCTGGTTTCTCTTGAAATTACCGATACCAGCTCTACTTCTGCTCCTACGAGTTGAATATTGGAAGGGCATATATAAAGATTCTCGACCGCTGTCTTCATTAGGGCATTTTCAATGTTTACATCGTTAATGATAACTTCGTATATGGATTTATCTATGACCTTTTTATCGATCCCAAGTCCGCTTGTCGTGTTTCCCTGGGGGTCGATATCGATAATCACTACTTTTTTGCCCTTATGCGCAAGGCAGGAACTTAAATTTACAGCAGTCGTAGTTTTACCTACTCCGCCTTTCTGATTAGCGATCGCGATTACCTTGGCCAATAGTTTCACTCCTCACATTACAATAAAATAGAGCATTAAGCTCCGGTATAACGAATATTTTCTATTTATATATCTCCATTCGCTAAGCCCGTTCTAATTATAACATAAAGTGATAAAATGCAACACATGACATTTAGCCTTCTTTCAAATGCCATATGCAATATTAATAGCTCAAAGTCAAAAATAACATTGATTCTTAAAGCAAAAATAAAGGAGGCTAATTAGCCTCCAAACCGCATGTATTCTATATTACAGGAAAATGTTTCACGTGAAACATTTCAATCGATTCGATTCAATAAGCCGATGGCCAACAAACCATGAGGAAAAAAATTATACGTCCAGGTTCGTAACATACTTGGCGTTTTCCTGTATAAAATCCTTCCTTGGTTCTACTTTATCGCCCATCAGTATAGTGAATATTTCATCTGCTGCAACAGCATCATCCAATTCTACCTTGAGCATGGTTCTTGTCTCAGGGTTCATCGTCGTTTCCCAGAGCTGTTCTGAACTCATTTCTCCCAAACCTTTATATCTCTGAATGTCGCAGTCTTCCTTCTTCCAGCTCATTCTTTTCTGAATATCTTCTACTTCCTTATCAGTAAAGGCATAAAATTCTTCTTTTCCTTTGTAAACCTTAAATAGGGGCGGTCTTGCAATATAAACATGCCCTTCCTCAACAAGCGGTTTCATATACCTGTAAAAGAAAGTTAGCAGTAAAGTCCTTATGTGAGCGCCGTCAACATCTGCATCGGCCATTATTATGATTCTGTCGTACCTAAGTTTGGAAGTATCAAAGTCCTGCCCGATACCTGCTCCCAATGCCGTTATTACCGGCAGCAGTTTCTCATTTTCATAAACCTTATCTATTCTCGATTTCTCAACATTCAGCATTTTTCCCCAAAGCGGTAATATAGCCTGTGTCTTTCTGTCTCTACCCTGTTTTGCCGAGCCTCCTGCCGAATCTCCTTCAACTATATATATCTCGCAATTGGCAGGATCCCTGTCAGAGCAGTCGGCTAATTTCCCCGGCAATGTTGTCGACTCGAATGCCGATTTTCTCCTGGTCAATTCCCTTGCTTTCCTTGCTGCTTCTCTTGCTCTTGATGCCATCAGGCATTTATCCATTATGACTCTGGTTACCGATGGATTCTCTTCAAAATAGTCTGTCAGCTTTTCAGAAACCACATTTTCTACCAGACTTCTTATCTCGCTATTCCCAAGCTTGGTCTTGGTCTGTCCTTCAAACTGAGGTTCAAGCAGCTTTACGCTTACTATTGCAGTAAGACCTTCCCTTACGTCTTCTCCCGCAAGGTTTTTATCATTTTCCTTGATCATGTTGTATTTCCGGGCATAGTCATTTATAACCTTTGTTATTGCGGTTTTGAAGCCCGTCAGATGTGTTCCGCCCTCGGTGGTCGCAATATTATTCGCATAGCTGAAGGTATTTTCTACATACCTGTCATTATATTGCATCGCTATTTCGCATACTGAAGAATCTTTTTCTCCGCTTATATATATGGGCAGGTCATGAAGTACTTCCTTATCTTTGTTTATATACTCCACGAAAGATACGATTCCGCCCTCGTAGTGTAGCATTTTTTCAATTCTCTCTTCAGGCCTGTTATCTATCAGCTTAATTTTTATTCCTTTATTCAAAAACGCCATTTCTCTGTATCTGCTGATCATTGCGTCAAAATCGAAAACGGTATCTTCAAATATCTGCGAATCCGGTTTAAAGGTTGTCCTTGTTCCGGTATCGCTTGCTTCTCCAATAACCTCCAGCGGCGTTACAGTCTTACCTCTTTCATATCTTTGCTGATATATTTTTCCGTCTCTTTTTACCTGGACCTCCAGATATTCAGATAAAGCGTTAACGACGGATGCTCCGACTCCATGCAAGCCTCCTGATACTGTATAAGCTCCTCCTCCGAACTTTCCTCCGGCATGAAGTATCGTATGGACGACCTCTACAGTTGGTATGCCCATTTTAGGGTGAATGCCAACCGGTATTCCGCTGCCGTTGTCAGTAACAGTGATCGAATTATCTTTATTGACGACTACCTCGATTTCATCACATCTGCCTGCAAGAGCTTCATCCACGCTGTTTGCGACTATTTCATAAACCAGGTGGTGTAACCCTCTCAGGGACGTACTTCCTATATACATTCCAGGTCTTTTCCTTACTGCCTCCAGTCCTTCCAAAACCTGTATCTGGTTTTCATCATACTTTACATTCTTGTTGTTTATCTCGTCCATGGTTTCCTCCTGCTGTTTGTACATTGGAAAAAATTGACTTTACAGATTAGAAATACCGTCAATATATTCCGACCTTTTATGAAGCGTAACTGATGATATAGGTGACAGATATATCTTACTTTTCTTATCTACTTCGGTAATAATAAATGTTTTTGGAAGATCTTCCGATATAGCTTCGACAAAGCCCTCTTCTTCCGCGATCCTTAAAAATTCCTTGGTATCTTTCGATAATGTTGTCGTCTCTATATCGAGTATTGCGATCACATTCTTCATCGGGATCACAACATCTCCTCCGATATGAATAAACATATAATTCCTCCGTAAATCTTTAACTAAATCTTCATTGTCTTATATATTCTATCGTAAAAAATATTAGTGTGCAAATGATTGCCTTTTGTTTGCTTAAATATTTTGATTCGTTTCTTATAATAAAATACAGCCGTTATCGATATGAAATATTGATGCAGCCGGATTTTGCCCTTTATAAAAGTTCATTTCCGTGCAGGTTATGAAAGTCTGCGATCCATTAATGCTTTCCAGCAGGTATTCTTTTCTCCTGTCGTCAAGTTCCGACAGTACATCGTCCAGTAAAAGTACAGGGCAATCACCGATTTCTTCCTTGATAAGGTCGATTTCCGCAAGCTTCATAGAAAGCACGGAAGTCCTTTGTTGTCCCTGTGATCCGTAGATCTTTGTACTTTCGCCGTTAAGTATGATATCTATATCGTCCCTGTGAGGTCCTGACATTGTCGTTCCCCTGCGGATTTCACTGTCTCTGTTTTTTTCGAGAGCGGAATAAAAATTTTTTTCGGTTTCATCATCCTGACCTCCGTCTTTTACATCAAATGACGGATCATAATTAAGTGTCAGCTGCTCTTCATTATTCGTAAGCTTTTCATGCCTTGCTGACGCAAATAATGATAGATCCCCGATGAACTTTCTTCTTGCTTTCATAATCCGCGAGCCTGTTTTAACGAGGTGCTTGTCCCAAACCTCAAGCGTATCCTCAAGGCTTCTTTGGACAGTTATCCTTTTTAGCAGGTTATTTCTCTGGAACAGTATCCTGGCATATTGCTGCAGGTCGTAAAAATAAGAGGGTCTCAGCTGACTTAGAGTTATATCTATAAATCTTCTCCTTTCAGCGGGGCCCTGTTTTATTATGAACAGATCTTCGGGCGAAAATATTACGGCATTAAGATGACCCATCAGATCGCCTATTTTTTTTACCGGTATTTCGTTTATCTTTATTTTCTTTTTCTCTTCGTTATTGAAGTTGATCCTTATTTCTTCATCTATATTTTCCCTACTAAGCTTAAGCTTTATTTCAAATTCCGATTCTCCGTTTTTTAAAAGCTCCT
>DATALQ010000013.1:0-125482 GCA_036260935.1 Clostridia bacterium | reverse complement strand
CAAAGATAGCCGGTTGGGTGAACACAGCTGAGGGGCCCAGAAAGACATCATCTTCACATATCACTCCGGTATACACCGATACATTGTTTTGGATCTTGACGTTGTTGCCAATTATTACCTCGGGGGAGATGACTACATTTTGTCCGATGTTGCAGTTTTGTCCGATCCTGCAGCCGCTCATCACATGTGAAAAATGCCAAATCTTAGTGTTTTCGCCTATTTCACATGGCATATCGATATAGCTGGACTCATGCACATAGTAATTATTCATTACGTACTTCCTTACAGTCTTTATTATAGTATTCTATTCCTAAAAAATATCGGCATACCCGGGTTATTATTTAATGTTACATTTAGCGCAGTCCGAGTGTAAACGTAATCTAATAATAAAGATAAAATATATAAACATTATAATGCAAATTACCGATTAATATAAAGAGAAGATAGATTTATTTGTTTGTCATGGAGGGAACTTTTATGAGAATATCAGGCACGGATGCCGCAATCAACAATTTTCCCGTCACTACCGAACAACAGAGTACGGCCAAAGAAGCCGTGCCTGTTATGCCAATGCTGAAAACCCCGGAGAATGTACAACAGCAAAAAGATTCCGATACTAAAGAATATCCCGTCACTGAAAAAGTTGTCTCGGAAGCGGTAGACAAATTGAACAAGGCTCTCGAAGGCAGCAGCAGGAGATTCGAATACTCTGTTCACGAAAAAACACACGGGATAATGATAAAGGTAATAGATGAAACAACAGGCAGGGTTATTCGTGAAATACCTCCAAAGAAGATACTGGACATGGTAGCCAATATGATGGAAATGGCAGGTCTTCTTGTGGACGAAAGAAGGTGAATAAAGTATGAGTAATATTAGTTCGGTATATAACAGTATTACAAGAATGACAGGACTTTCGGGGATCGATGTCGACGGTATGGTTTCCCAGCTGATGCTGCTCGAACGGGCAAAAGTCGACAAGGTGTCGCAGAACAGGCAGCTGCTCTTATGGAAGCAGGAGCAGTACAGGGAAATAACAAGTTCTCTGCAAAGCTTCACCAGTGAATACTTCAACGCATTGAAACCATCCACCGATATGAGAAGTTCAGCAATATACAATGCCTTCTCAATAAAATACGACGGCTTGGACAGCAATGCCTACTTTTCGGCTGTTGCCGGGGGCGGGGCAAAAACGGGCGATTATATTATAAAGAATATTCAGACTGCACTGGCGGCAAATGTTACAGGAACAAGTGCGTCCCGGGGGATTACAGGGGCTTCGCTTACTTCTGCTCAGATAGACAGCATCAGCGCAGATCTGGATAACAATAGATTTTATGCAGAATTCAACGGACAAAAAGTTGAAATAAGCTTTAGTGACAGTGTTAATACCATAACGGGCCTGAGGGACGAACTCCAAAGTAAGCTTGATACGGCATTCGGCAGCAACGCGATACAAGTCGGGATAGATACGGACAAGCTCACCTTTACGACGAACAGCACAAATACATTGAAGCTGTCCAACACTATCAACGGCGGCTATGCGACAATATTCGGCTCGGATCTGAGCAGTGGCATTAAGCCGATGGGAATGAACAGCAGGTTCAAGATATCAATCGGTTCGGATTCGGAGGAGTTTGCACTGACTCCGGGTACAACTTATACAGCCGATCAGGTAAAGACAACCATACAGGGTATGGTAGATACCAGATTCGGCTCGGGCAGGATCGTAGTTGACATTAAGGATAATAAATTAACTCTTGGAAGCACCGACCCCGACGTGACTGTTGCGGCATCGGCTGCGGAAAGCGGCGGATTGGCTGCACTGGGGCTCGGCGGCACCAATGTTTCCAACAGGATCGATCTTGACGCTCACTTATATGACATCCGGGATAACTTTGCAAACACTGTTACATTGACAGCCGATACAACTGACAATGACATCAATTTCAGCATAAACGGGCAGGCATTCAGTTTCAATTCTGCGAATACCTCGTTGAACGACATTATGTCCCAAGTCAACTCAAATACTGCAGCCGGTGTAAAAATGAGTTATGACAGCCTTAACGACAGGTTTATTCTGGATTCCAAAACAACGGGCGCTGCGGCAGTAATAAAGGCCAGCGATACAAGCGGCGGTCTGCTTGGGGCTTTATCACTTACTACATCTGCCACTGGCGCCACCGGACGTGATGCAAGTATAACCTATAACGACGGATCTCTGATAAATGGCGTGAATGTCGACCAGGTGATAACACGTTCGACCAATAGCTTTACTGTTAACGGTATCAATTTCAATCTTAAAAAGGATTATACTACCGGTTCCGTAAACCTGTCCGTCGGCTCCGATCCCACTAAAGCGGTGGAGCTGATCAAAGGCTTCGTAAGTAAATATAACGAAGTATTGGATAAAATAAATACAAAGCTCTCGGAGTCCAGGGAGTATAGCTATCTGCCTTTAACCGATTCGCAGAAGGAGGCAATGACCGAAGACGATATCAAGAAGTGGGAGGAGAAGGCAAAATCCGGGCTGCTTTCAAGCGACGGCATATTGCGCTCAATAGCCACGGAAATGCGCAGTGCATTAAATGAATCAGTCAGCGGTACAGGCATAACTCTTGCCTCGATAGGTATAAAATCGAACTCCTGGGTTGACAAGGGCAAGCTGTATGTAGATGAGAATAAGCTAAAGGAAGCATTGGCAAATAACCCTGACGAGGTCTTCAGCCTATTTACGAAACAGTCCGATAAAACATACACTCAGGCGGTATCGGATCCGACTGCGAGAGCTGAAAGAAACACCGAAAACGGGTTAATTTACCGATTAAATGACATTATACAGGATAATATACGAACAAATACGATCAACAGTCACAGGGGAGCTTTGCTGGAGAAGGCCGGGGCAACAGGCGACAGGTCGCAATTCAGCAATTCGCTTTTTGACCAGATATCGGACTACGATGATAAAATTGCAGAAATGAATGATGAGCTGACTGCAAAGGAAAACAGTTATTATGATCAGTTTTCAAGACTCGAAACCCTTATAAACCAGATGAATTCACAGAGCAACTGGATAGCGCAGCAGTTTTCACGATAATTGCTGCCTGACTTAAAATATTTGTTAAAGGAGCGCTTATGGTTACCGCAAATACACACGATACGTACAACACATACAAACAGAATTCCATTATGACCGCGAGCCCGGAAGAATTGACTCTGATGCTTTACAACGGTCTGGTGAAATTTATTATGCAGGCACAGAAGGCGATAGAGGACAAGGACATACAGAGAGCGAATGAATGTATAATAAGAGCGGAAGATATAATATCCGAGTTCCAGGCGACTCTCGACATGCAGTATGAATTGTCAAAAGGCCTTGCGATGCTGTATGATTACTTTATGGACAGACTGTTCGAGGCCAATCTCAAAAAGGATACCGCTATTCTTGAAGAGGTGCTCCATTTCGTGAAGGATCTCCGGGATACCTGGGCGCAGGCAATGAAGCTGGCAAAACAGGGCAGACCTGTAGAAATGGCAAGATAATATTTCTATAGGCATCAGTAGTTTAATTGGCTTAGTTTAGCGGTAAGCAGACGATGAGTTTTGGTGATCGGTTCACAGTCATAAGAAACAAACAGTGTTTTAGACAGGTGCGCATATGATTATGTCGGCAGATACATATTTTGAAAGATTGAATGAGATCCTGGGGAAGAAAAAAGTACTTCTCCAGGATATGCTTTCTCTGACGGAAGCCCAGACTCCGGCGATCACTTCCGATTCGCTTGATGAACTGCAAAGGCTTATTGAGGAAAAGCAGCAAAAGATAGACGCCATAGATAAACTCGACGCGGAATTCGGGGTGTATTTCGAAAGGCTTAAAACCACGCTCAAGGTGAGGAAGCTTGAGGATATCGACGCTTCCGTATCTCCTGCGGCCGGACGGCTTAAGGAAATCACTGCCGAAATACTCGAACTTATCGGAAGGATCAGCGGAATTGAAAAGAATAACAGTGTAAATAGTAAAAAGCTTCTTGATACGATCGGTTCCAAAATCAAGCAGCTTAATCAGGGCAAAAAAATAAACAATGCATACAGAGCGGCGCCGCCGAGTAACGCGTCCTACTTTTTGGACAAGAAGAAGTAACAGAAAAAAAGACGCTTCATGAATTTTCCGATGAAGCGCCTTTCTATTTCTAAGGTATTGTTATTCTGCGGGGTATACTTTGTCGAGGAAGGCGAATACTCTGTTAAGATATTCGTCCTTATATTTCAGGAAGCTGGTTGCATGCCCGTTGTCTCCTGTTTGCCAGAACTCCGCCCCGGATGGATTAAGCGCGGAATACTTTTGATAAAGCTCTATACTGTTTTCAACAGGTATCACTTTATCGTCCTTGCCATGTATCAGCAGCAAACTTGGCGGGTTATCCGCGGTTACAAGGTTGACCGGGCTGGCTTTCTTCATATCGATGCCGCCGGTTACTTCTATGCCATAGGCTATAGTCTGATTGAAAAGTATCGATGGCAGATGAGTCCACTGATTCAGGCGGCTGTTCAAATATGATCTGAGGTCTGCATATGGACTGTCTGCAATGACAGCATCGACCGTGCTTCCGTCCGCCGCCGCCAGCAGGGCCGCATCTGCGCCTGTTGAGAAGCCCATGAGAGTTATATGTTCGGAACCCTGTGATTTCATATATCTAACAGCAGCCTGTACATCATCTTTTTCACTATAGCCGAAGGTATTGTCCTTACCGCCGGACTCGCCTGAATTTCTCAGATCGAAAGTAAATACGCTGTAACCCTTGTTCAGTAATTCCTTGATAAGATCTATCGTATCGACACCGAACTGCAGTCTGTTCTTCCCATAAGAATGAACCAGAATAACCGCACGGTTACTGTTGTTGGCCTGGAAAAGCCAACCTTTGAGTATTATCGTCTCATCCGATCCTCTGAAGCTAATATCCCTGTACTCAGGAACTATATTGGAAGAAAACGTACCGATGGGTGTTTTTTCAGGGTGCAGCAGGACCCAGCTTTCATAACCTGTGATCAGCACCACCGAAAGTATTAAAAGAATAAGCAGAATGACTACGGTCAATACGATATTTCTGGTTTTGTGAGTTTTTCGTACTGCATATGTAATTCCGCTGATCCTCATACTGCAACCCTCCAAATACGCCGATTATTGTACGCAGCCTAAAATTCGTCTGTTGACATGCTTTTTATTTAACTTTATTATATTTTTATTTAAATGTATTGTAAAGGTTAAATGCCATGCGGTGTGATATTTGTCCAAGAGCTTGCAATATAGACAGAGAGAATAAAAAAGGGTTCTGTGGTATGCCTGCGAACCCGGTCGTGGCCAGAGCTTTCCTGCATATGTGGGAGGAACCCTGCATTAGCGGGAAAAGGGGTTCCGGAGCCGTATTTTTTTCAGGCTGCAACCTTAAATGTATTTTTTGTCAGAATCATGAGATAAGCCACGGCGGCCGCGGCAAGGAAATCTCCGCTGCCGGACTTGCCGGTATTTTCCTGTCTCTGAGGGATAAGGGCGCACATAATATAAACCTTGTGACTCCGACCCACTTTATTCCCTCTGTATTAGAGGCGCTGTCGATTGCGCGTGCCGGCGCAAATGCTGACAACGTCGAATATTCCGGAAATATGGCACATGCCGATAGCGGTGACATATTACACGATGATGGCGGTACGATAATATACGGCAATGGCGGTGCACGGCCCGGCCTTAACATACCGGTCGTTTACAACACCAATGCTTACGAGACAATTGACAGCCTGAAGCTCCTTGAAGGATCGATAGATATTTATCTTCCCGATCTGAAATACGTGGATCCCGGGCTGTCGAAAGAGTACTCGGGAGCCGGGGATTATTTCGAGAACGCTTCCAAAGCCATACTTGAAATGTACAGGCAGGTCGGCTCCCCGGTTTTCGACAAAGACGGGCTCCTGCAGAAGGGCATGATCATACGGCATCTGGTGCTGCCAGGCTCTACGGCGGATTCGGTCCGTGTGCTCGAATGGATATCTGACAACCTTCCTAAAAGCGTATACGTGAGTTTGATGAGCCAATTCGTACCATGTTATCATGCAGTTGGCCATCCTGTTCTTGACAGGCATATAACCAGGCATGAATATGACAAGGTGGTAAACAAATTTGTCAAACTCGGCCTGAACGGCTATGTTCAGGAACGGGAATCTGCCTCGGAACAATACATCCCGGATTTCGACATCGTTAAGTTCCAGGCATGATGTTCCAGCCCATTGTGTTCTACCCTATGAAGTTTTAGCCCATTTGGTTCTTACCTTCTGGAAATCCGTTGTTATCAACTGCGGCCAGCATTTCTTTCTCCGGCTTACGGGGAATTATTTCCCTATGGTCAAAAATCCGTCGAATACTCCTGATGCATTAATACAGCATACGACACACATAATTTTACGTAAAAAAGAAAAATATTACAAAATAGTATGGAAAATAATGGAATATTGTGATAGAATCGGACGTGACTTAGGAATGAATAATTATTACATCTACGGAATACTCCCACAAAAGAAGAAAATACGACAGGATCTTGGTTTGTGAGGCTTTTATGCAGGCGGGTGACTTTTTCAACGGCAGGTACGTAATCGAGGATATACTTGGACAGGGCGGCATGGGCACTGTTTATCTTGCCAGAAACATCAATACCGATACATTCTGGGCTATTAAGGAATTTGCGGGCTTGAACGGGCTCGATACGGACCTGATGGCGGAACCAAATCTGCTGAAGAAATTGGAACATCCGGCGCTTCCAAGGTTGTTTGACATACTGGAGCAGGATGGCAAAGCTTATATGGTGTTCGACTATATAAGCGGTATCTCTCTCGATAAAAAGCTTGAAGCGGAGGGCAGGGTCGCCTGCGATACAGTGGTCGAATGGGCTATCCAGCTTTGCAGGGCGCTGGAGTATCTGCACGGACAAAAACCCAATCCGATTATTTACCGGGATATGAAGCCATCAAATATTATACTGACGGGGAACGGGACATTAAAGCTTATTGATTTCGGAATTGCGCGCGAGTATAAGCCAAAATCAACGGCGGATACCGTATTTATTGGAACACGGGGCTATGCTGCTCCCGAGCAGTATGGGACGGGCCAGACCGGTGCGGCCTCGGATATTTACAGCCTTGGTGTTACTCTGCACCAGCTTTTGACGGGGAAAAATCCGGCGGAATCCCCCTTCGGATTAAAACCTGTCAGGTTTTACGATGACTCCCTTTCCCCCATATTGGAAGCTATTATTTCAAAATGCACCTGCGAAAACAGCAAAGACAGATATCAAAGCGCAACGGAACTGCTTTCCGAACTGGAAGGGTTCAGGAGGGACAGGGAAACGTCGGTATGGCACTCCGGGCCCGAGGAATATGGATCAGGTAAAAATGATAAGGCGTATCCCGGTCACAGTTTTCATAAAATGATAATAACGGTTTGGGATAATGCCGAATTCGGCTGTGAGCTTGCATATGCCGCGGCTAAATATACCCGAAGCGAGGTAGTACTGGCGGATCTTGATCTGCTCGCTCCCAAAGCGGATTTGTTCCTGAATACGGGAAAGCGCCCTTCTTCAAAACACGAGGCCGGAATATTCGGATATTCAGGCCTGGATATGGTCATGGAGGCTATCGGAAAGGGTATGTTAACTGCCGGTTTACTCCAGCACTCGTGCATATCCAGGAAAGATATCCAAAACCTGCATGTAATCACTGGTAACTACCGACTTGAAAATTATGAGTATTATGATGAAAACAGTGTTCCGAAATTGATGGATAGATGTTATCGCAGCTTTGATATAACGATTCTGCTGGTGAACAGATCTATATATGACGCATTTACTCTTTCTTCACTGCTCAGGTCGGATTTAAACATAGCAGCGATCAGAGGCGACATCGATCAGTTCAGGGAATTCAACAGCTATATTTCATTTCTTAAGGATAAACAGCAGCTGCCTTCAGACAATACCAAATTCGTACTTTATGAATACGACAAGTCCTCCGGTATGAGCATCGCACAAGCGCGGGCAGCCACACAGGGCAATCTCCTGGGAACCGTATCGGCCAGCAGGAGGCGCGCCGCCTATAGAAACATGAGAAGCGTCTATGCCTCGCATATGGAAAAGGAAGTTACCGAAGATTACAAAAGACTCCTTGTGAAACTTGGGCTTCTTCCGGCACGTGGGCTGTCGGGCAAGGGCAGGCCGTTGACCGGGCATTTTGGCAACAGATCCGGGAATGAGCAGAGCAATGCTTTGGAGGTTTCATAATGCCAGTTGTAAAATCTCATCACAAACTCTTCTACGAAGACAACAGCAATGCGGATGGTAAGGCCGGCGATATCAATACGGTCGTATCAGCCATAACCAATGATATATTGAAGGAATGTCCGGAACTGGTCGCCGATATTTCTGCGGGCAGAGCTGAACGCAGCGCACTGGAAACCGCGATCATCAAGGACATGGATCGACACAGGTACCATTGCGGGATTTTCCGGGATGAACTTATACATAAGGTTTTTGATTTCATGTTCGGCTACGGCGAGCTTCAGCCGTATATAGAAGAGGAAGATATAACGGATATCGACGGCACAAGGTACAACCAGTTCGTTATAAAGCGCCATGGCGTCAGGAGCAAGATACCCGTGCACTTTGGAAATGAGAAAATCTTCGATACATACTGTAAGCTTGTCGCCATCCGCAACGGAGGAATACTGAACGAAAATGACAGCCATTGCAGGGTAACCGATGACAAGTACCGCCTCAGGATCAATGTTTCAATCAAGCCCAGGAATGTAGCGGGACCCGCCATCAGTATCCGCAAGCACAGAAAAGAGAGCTATACGATCGAAGACCTTAAAGACCTCGGGATGCTTGATGAAGAGCTTGTAAGCCTTATAAGAAAGTTAACGCAGACGGATGCCTCCGTTCTGTTTTGCGGTAAGGGAGCTGCCGGAAAAACTACGTTGATGAGGGCTTTTATCAATATATTGCCCGAGATGGAGAGAGTACTTATAGCCGAGTCTGATGCGGAGGTGTATCCGGACAAGCCATATTGCATAGAGCAGAGGATCAAAAAGCAGAATGAAGGAGGAAGGCCGGTTACCCTGAAGGATCTTGTAAAAGACGGCCTGACCATGTCCCTGGATACCTATTGCGTCGGTGAGATAACGGGGGATGAGGCCTGGGATTTTGTAAAAGCCGCGTTTTCCGGACACAGAGGAATTGCCACGACACATTCGGAAAGCGCTGCGGACGCATTTGCACGCTTGCTTACCCTAAGTAAGGGAGCCAATATAGGAGAGAGTGAGAAAACCATTAAAGAGATGCTGGGCAGAAGCATCGATATGATTTTTTATCTTAAGGAGTTCAAAGTAGTTGAGGTGCTTGAGGTTTTGGGCTACGACTGCCAGAAGGACGAATTCGTATATCGGCGTCTTTACCCTGTGAGGGGAGGAGATGTCTGATGACAGGTATGCTTACACTTTCGATCTTATTATTCGCGGCGGATATTCTCCTTGCTGTAGCAATGACTTACAAGGTCGATTTCCTGAGCTGCGTCAGGGATTTATCCGTACGGAAGCACCGCGGACCTGAAGGGACAGGGTTCCTGGCGTCGAACCTAGGGAATAATAGTGCCACTGTGCTGAAACCTCTCCAACGCTTCGATCTTATATATATTGAAAAGTCCAATATCCGCCATTATATTCCTTTTTTTAATGTCTATATGCTTTTAGCCGTGATGGCGTTTGTTTTTATAATTGTATTCCAACCGGTTACAGGACTTCTCGACTTTTTCCCCACAGCATTGGTAATCAGTCTGCTGATATCCCTGCTTCCGCTTTTTGCGCTGGACCTGCTGGCCAGGTATAATTCTGAAACTATCCGGAAAAAACTTTCCGAGTACGTTTCTGTTCTGAACAGATGGTGTTCGGTCAAGGAAGATATTATGTATGCTTTTGAAAAATCGCTCAGTTCGGGTATAGGCGAACCGCTGCAAACGTTCATAAGGGACATGGTCATACAGGTAAACCGCGGAATGAATCCCGAGGAGGCGTTCGACATTTTGCAGATGAAGGTGGACAATCCGCAGTTCAGGGACTTCATTCTCAATATAAAGCTCAGTTTGAGGCACAGGGGAGATATCAGAAAGCTGCTGGCAAATCTGGAGAATCAGTTTTACCGGATCGATGAGGAATATAATCGCAGAAGGGTATCGACATACAAGGACAGGATGCTTATCTATTTCGTAATGGCAGCGGTGTTGGCAGCAGTATTCGTTTTCATCCGGTTTTCAGAACAGGTCGGAGAGTTCTATCTTCATACGGCTGAGGGCAAAATGCTCCTTATGGTTTTCAGCGGTATGTATGCACTGGGGTTCTATCTGACTTCAGGCATCATGAGATTCAAGGGATAACGGCTCTTATCAAACCAAACCGGGCAATAACAATAAGGTATGCAATGGGAAAGGGAAGGGGAGTGACCCGATTGTTTCAAAATTTATCGGACCTGATAGGGAATAACGCGGCAGCTTTCCTAGTACTCGGCCTTGCTGACTTTTTTGCGGCAGTATTGATCTCGCGCAGGCTTTTTATCACCGGTTCCAGGCAGGTCATGGAAGCCTTGGGGCCAAGGAACCGAAATACCCCGTTTTATAAAAGATGTTCAGCATTGGTCGGAAAAGGCTTCAGCATCTGCGGTGAACAATTGGGGAAAATGGATGCCTGGCAGAGGACCAGGATTAAAATGAGGAAGGCTGGTTATAAGAGTAAGTATGCCCCATTACTATATTTGATTGTAAGATTTGTAGTGTCCCCGGCTGTTTTTACAGCCGGCCTTATTCTGAATTATCCTGAGGTCATAGGGCCATTAGCCTCTGCGGTATTCATCAATGTTGCCATGGAATGTGTTGTTTCGTCGGGCAGAAAAAAAATTAACCTTAGGTTTCAAAAATATATCTACAAAGTTTACAAATATCTGCATAACCAGATCACATCGGGAATCAAGCCGACAGACGCCATCAGATCCGTATACGAGGTAACGGACGATAAGGAACTGAGAAGTATACTGATCAGACTGGCAGCGAGGTATGAACTTACATTGGACATAGATTCCGCATTGGAGGAATTCCGGTCCAATTTCGATGCACATGAGGCAGAGACTCTCTGCGTTGCCCTGAAACAGGGTATCGAGACCGGAGATAACAAGGAACTGCTGGCAAGGCAGGAGGACGTAATGTTCAAAAAATATTTCAACTATGTACAGGCGGAAACGGATAGCTGCAGGAACAGAAGCCTCGCGGCGGCAGCCGTGTTCGTCGCAATAGTGGTCGTGATGATTATGGTACCGATGCTTAAAGACACCGGGGAGGCAATCGGGAAAATATTCATAAATTAATTTTGTGGAGGTATAACATGTACGTCGGAATTAAACTTATCCTAATGGTTTTGGAGAAGAGGCTGCACCTGAACCGCATTAAAAACGACAACAGAGGCTTCGGCATGGGCGAACTGCTCGGGATCGCCGCGGCACTTATCATCGCTGCATTCGTTATAATTCCGGGTCTCCGCACATTTGCAAAAAGTGTTATGGACGGCCTTTCCGACTGGTGGACGGATACTATTTCGGAAAAGATGTTCCCCACTGCATAATCGAGGTGACATATGCCTGTAAAAGCGGTAGTAACAGGCGTTATACTGGTAATTATGGTATTCCTGCTGGTATACGCCGTCGAGTTTTTCCTGCCGTTGTCCGCAAAAGCCGATCTTGATACGGCTTGCAGGGATACAATGCTGAGAATCGAGAATTCGGGCGGACTGAACGGCGGGGTTCGTGGTGAGCTGCAAGCTGAACTTGAGTCGGCAGGTTTTTCAAATATCGAAATCGATGCCACGGGAAGTGCCCGCCTGGGAGAAAAGCTGACCTTGCATGTAGAAGGGGATTTCAGCTGGAACAGGTTCACTGATCTGTTCCAAAGAGAAGAACAGGTCATTCGGATGGTTTACGAAAAAACCACGGTATCAAGAAAGGTGGTCAACTGATGAACATCCGACTTGTTCATTTTAAAAGTATCGGGGGGAGCGCTGTTGCCGAAGTTGTCATAATGGCGGCAATGCTGGTATTCGTGGTATTTCCCCTGTTTTCCTCGGTAGTGGAGAGGTATGTTTTGCTGGACAAGGCAAGGCTGATAAAAGATTCGGCCGACTTGACCAATATCTCCGTATATAATGCGCTGGATGCAGAAAACCTTGGAAAGGTAAAAGTTGAGCTTTCCGACGCAAAAGCATACGGAATATTCGAGGAACTGCTCAGCAGGAATCTCAGGTTGGACGGGGGGCTCAATCCTGAGGACGGTTCGGTAGCCGAGGCGAAGGTAGAGATATTATCCCTGGCAATATATAAGGAAGGTTTCCCCAAGGTATGCCCGAATGGCTCGATAATTGTAAGGCCAGCCGTGCACAGCTCGATTAATGTACCTGTCAGGCCGTCCCTGTACAGGGATATTATACTGAACCTGCTCGGAAGGGATCATATCGATGCCGTAGTGCATGTCGATTCGGAAATACCGGTAAATAATTGATTCGGAATGAGGCTGAAGTACATGAAAAGGTTCGGATGGATCGGTGCAGCTCTTGTCATAGTAGTACTGCTGGTTGCTGCAGAGCTGGCGATAGTCACAAATGCCGCCGGCTATGACAAAAAGGAAAAGATAGTCTTCATAAAAGCCGATATACCCGCTGGCACTTTAATTACGGCGGACATGCTCGAACTCAGGGAAACTGACAGCAGTGCGGTCCACCCCGACGCTGTCGGAAACACCGGCGAAGCGCTTGGCAAAAGACCGACTATAGATCTGGTCGAAGGGGAGATGCTTCTGAAAGCCAGACTGTCTATTAACGGGCGTAACATAGCCAAGGCCGCAGATAAAAGCAAGAGGCTGTTTTCAGCGGATTTGAAGATCGATCAGGCAAACGGCTGGCAGTTTTCAGAAAGGCAGTTCGTTGATATAATATATATACCCAACCCAGGAGAAGAAAATGAACAGACACCGCAGGCCGAAGGGGTTTCAATTGTACCGCCTGCACCAAACGGAGTCAGGGTGATGAAAAATGTTCGTGTTGCCGGTATTATGGACGAAGACGGGCAGTTGACAGATGTGGCCGAGGAAGGAAAGATACCCAGGTATGTATCATTTGAAGTGACGCAGGAGCAGGCGGTTTTCCTGGCTTACGCAAAAAGCAACGGGAAGCTCGAGCTTTGCTGCATTCCTGGAGAGTAAACAAAAAATAGCATTGGAGGATTTTTAAATGGCAGATCTGAAGTTTGAGATCAAAAAACACATAGGTGTTATAGGAGAAGGCACCAAGGGCTGGAAAAAGGAAGTAAATCTTGTAAGCTGGAATGACCGCAAGCCGAAGTTCGACATACGGGATTGGGATGAAACACACGAAAAGATGGGCAAGGGAGTGACGCTCAACCGCAATGAAGTGGAAGAACTCAAAAAGCTGCTTGATAATATAGAGATGGACGAAATGGAGGCCTGATGGGCCTCTTTTTTCTCATTTATCTGCCAATGCATCCCACGTGACAATTACCTGTATTTGGGTTATAATTTTATTGCACTGAGAAATGTCATTTTCAGCTTATATGCGGAGGTGAAGTAATGGATAAGCTTCTGCCGAAGGCATGGGAAGGGCTGCTGAATTCATCCAGCTTCCTGCCGGTCATAGTAAAATCGCTCGAAAGAATTCAGGACATAACCTGGTCCATGGAACCGAACCGTCATGAAAATTATGAGATGGTTTACATGAAGAAGGGCTATGCCGTATTTGAGATATCAGGCCAGCCTGTGACACTTGGTCCTAACGATATTGTTATAATCAAGCCTCTGCAATATCACAAATTTATTGTCAAGTCTGAGAATGGCTGTGAATTCATAGTCCTTAATTTTACGTTTGAAAACAGGATCAGCGGTGAATTTTCAGAAATCCCGCTCGAGGATTTCCTGAACTTTATAAGCAGCAGGGAAACCAGACCTTACATCACCCTGAAAGTCAGCCAGAAAAACGAGATAGTCGTTCTACTGAACCGCATATTGAAAGAACGCGAGAGCAGTGAACCGGGCAGCGATTTCCTGAACTATCTGCTGATACTGGAGCTTTTCGTGCTGCTTTCACGCGCCCTGAAAATGGAATGGGAGAACAGTATCAAGTCTAAAAGTCCCAAACTCAAGGAGTTGATCGGGATCTCCGTGAATTTCATACACACTAATTTTGAAAGGGATATTTCGCTCGGAGATATAGCCAAGTTCGTTTTCCTGAGCCCGAGTTATTTTACCAGGGCATTCAAGGAAGAAACGGGCATGAGTCCAATCAATTATTTACTGAAGGTCCGCATCGACAGGGCAAAGGAGCTGCTGTCCGACACGGGCCTTAAAATCAGCGATATAGCCTTAAGCGTGGGTTTTTCGAATCAGCAACGATTTAACGAGATGTTCAAGAAATACACCAGTCTGACACCCCTCCAATATAGGAAAAAGCACGTAAATTAAGCTGTCTTGAAGTATGTTCTTTAAATATTGCCGGCCGTAGTAATAACTTACCCCCTACGACAAAAAACATGAATATTGTAGCAGAATAACAGTAAGTAACAGGAAGAATCATAAAACGGCAGGCGGTATAATCTTTGAATATGGAGGATGTTTAGCGCCTCAAGGCGCGGATTTCATTTAAAACATTCACGGGAGGGATACATTATGCAGAACAACGATTCAGGCAGCAGAGGGATGACAATGACTCAAAAGATCCTTGCCGCCCATGCGGGACTAGACAGGGTTGAAGCGGGGCAGCTCATTATGGCCCGGCTTGATATGGTGCTTGGAAATGACATTACAGCTCCCGTTGCTGTCAAGGAATTCAGAAAAATCGGCCTGGACCATGTTTTCGACAAAAACAAAATTGCTATAGTTCCCGATCATTTTACACCGAACAAGGATATCAAATCTGCAGAACAGGTGAAGTATATAAGGGAATTCTCACGGGAAATGGGAATAGTGAATTATTTCGAAGTCGGGCAAATGGGTGTGGAGCATGCCCTTCTGCCGGAAAAAGGCCTTGTGGTGCCCGGTGATGTGGTCATAGGCGCCGATTCTCATACATGTACCTATGGCGCTCTCGGTGCTTTTTCGACCGGGGTCGGCAGCACGGACATGGCTGCCGGAATGGCAACCGGAGAGGCCTGGTTCAAGGTCCCCGAGGCAATAAGGTTCGAACTCAGGGGAAAACCCGGCAAATGGGTTAGCGGCAAGGATGTGATCCTTCATATCATAGGGATGATAGGTGTAGACGGCGCCCTTTACAAGTCGATGGAATTCACGGGAGACGGACTTGCTTATCTTTCGATGGACGACAGGTTCTCCATGGCCAATATGGCTATAGAAGCCGGTGCGAAAAACGGCATATTCGAGGTTGATGAAAAGACTTTGGTATATGCGAGGGAGCATTCAGCAAGGGAGTATAAGGTATATGAGCCGGATGAGGACGCAGTCTACAGTGAAAGCTACATTGTCGACCTGGCAGAGGTAAAGCCTACAGTCGCCTTTCCGCCTTTACCGGACAAGGCGAGGACCATCGACAAGGTAGGCGACATAAGGATCGATCAGGTCATAATCGGCTCCTGCACAAACGGCAGGCTCGAGGACCTTCGTGTTGCGGCAGCCATCCTTAAAGGCCGCAGGGTTCACAGCGATGTAAGGTGCATCATAATCCCCGCCACGCAGAAAATATGGAAGCAGGCTATGAACGAAGGCCTGTTCGACATATTCGTCGATGCCGGAGCAGCAGTCAGCACGCCTACCTGCGGACCGTGCCTCGGAGGGCATATGGGCATTCTTGCCAAGGGTGAACGGGCAGTAGCTACTACAAACAGAAATTTTGTCGGCAGGATGGGACATCCTGAGAGCGAAGTATACCTGGCGAGCCCTGCAATAGCGGCAGCTTCGGCTGTGGCGGGCAGGATAGCGTCGCCGGACGAACTGTAATGATGGGAGGTATCTGAATTGAAAATTCATGGTAATGTTATAAAATACGGAAACAATGTGGATACGGACGTAATAATACCGGCAAGGTATCTGAATACGTCCGATCCCGCGGAGCTTGCCTCCCACTGTATGGAAGATCTTGACGCAGGTTTTGTCAAAAGGGTGGGAAAGGGCGATATCATGGTGGCGGGGAGTAACTTTGGCTGCGGTTCGTCCAGAGAGCACGCACCCATAGCGATAAAGGCGTCCGGCATTTCCTGTGTCATTGCAGAGACTTTTGCAAGAATATTTTACCGAAATGCAATAAATATTGGGCTGCCAATCATAGAATGTCCTGAAGCGGCCGCCGGGATATCCGAGGGAGATGAACTGGAAATCGATCTGGATACGGGCCGCATAACCGATCTCACTAAGAATGTTTCCTATAAAGGGGTTCCATTTCCGGAATTCATGCAGAAGATTGTTGCAGCCGACGGTCTGATAGCATACATCAGGCAGCAGGTATAGGAGGGGCATATTGTGAATTATAGAATAACCGTGCTAAAAGGGGACGGTATTGGCCCCGAAGTTGTCGACCAGGCTGTTGAAGTTCTGGAAACTGTCGGCGGCAGGTTGAATATACAGTTCGAGTTCGATTATGAATTGATGGGCGGCTGCGCTATAGACGCCTGTGGACAGCCTCTGCCTGAAGCTACGCTCAAGGCGGCAAGGGAAAGCGATGCCGTATTGTTGGGCGCAGTGGGAGGCCCGGAATGGGAGGGCCTTCCCGGCGGAAAAGGACCGGAAGCGGGTCTGCTGGGGATAAGGGCCGGATTGGGCCTTTTTGCAAATCTGCGGCCTGCAATAATATACAACGCCCTGAGAGATGCTTCCCCGCTCAAATCGGAGATCATCGGAGAAAACATCGACATACTCGTTGTCAGGGAACTGACAGGCGGCATCTATTTCGGCGAGCGCGGCAGGACAAAAGAGGGCTCCGTGGAGGCTGCCTTCGATACGGAGAAATACAATACTGCTGAAATCGAGAGGATAGCAAGGCTGGCATTCGCTGCGGCAGGAAAGCGCCGCGGGATTGTTACATCCGTTGACAAGGCCAATGTCCTTGAGAGTTCCAGACTCTGGCGCGAGGTCGTTGTTAGAGTTTCAAAGGAATTTCCCGGGATAACTCTTAACCATCTTTACGTCGATAATGCCGCAATGCAGCTTGTAAGGAATCCGCGGCAGTTCGATGTCATAGTTACCTCCAACCTTTTCGGAGATATACTTTCCGATGAAGCGTCCATGATTACGGGTTCGATAGGCATGCTGCCGTCAGCCAGTCTTGGCAGCGGGACTCTCGGCCTGTATGAGCCCATTCACGGCTCGGCTCCCGATATCGCGGGTCAGGATAAGGCCAACCCTATCGCCACGATCCTGTCAGCCGGAATGCTGCTCAGATATTCGCTAAATCAGGTTAAGGCTGCGGATATGATAGAATATGCAGTAAAGAATGTACTCGATCACGGATACAGAACAGCCGACATTGCTGCTGCAGGCTGCAAAACTGTCGGTACCCGTGAAATGGGCGGTCTGATCGCGGAAGAGATCATCTCTTTTTAACTTGGACTATTTATGGATATAATAGCATATAATTGAATATACACGAATATTTCCTAATTTTTTTAGCAACATACGACCGGATAATTACCGGTCTTTTCTCTTTAAGCCTTTATCTGGATGCTTGAAGAATGATTGGTTTGCACTAAAAAACTTATGTGTAAAAAAATTATCTTTTATTAATGTGGCAGCACACAGTTGTTGATTCAGGCAATTTTTTTAAGATTTGTTTATACTGATGAATAAATATACATTTTATGTAACCCATTGAAAAGGCGCATGATTACTGATAGTATATTATTGCTGTCCAGTTTGTGGTCAATGGGATAAACAAGGGTGTTTAGGTTCCCGGAGATTTATTTCACAAACCTTTTTTTCGTTTGTGAGTAAGACCTGCTGGAAAGTAATTAGCATTGCACTGGCTATAATTATAATGTATTATGTAAACTAAAGTTTGCTACTAAATATAACGAATTGTTGCCGCTAAATCTTTTACATAGATCAAAAGGGGTGTCTTAATGCTGAAATACGTAATAAAGAGAGTTTTACTTTCAATCGTTACACTATGGTTGGTTTCAACTATAACCTTCACGCTGATGTATTTGGTTCCCGGAGGTCCGTTTCTTTCTGAAAAGGCTCCGTCTGCTGCTACTTTAAAGGCGATGAATGCCAAATACGGTCTTGATCAGCCTAAAATCGTACAATACAAAAACTATATGGTAAAGGCGTTTTTCCAGGGAGATCTTGGACCATCCCTGAAGCAAAGGGGGCGTACGGTAAACCAGATAATTTCCAGAGGCTTTCCGGTATCCGCACGCATCGGCGGACTTGCAATACTGATTGCACTGCTGATCGGCATCCCTCTTGGAAGTATCGCAGCGTTGAACCGTGGTAAATGGATAGACAATGTGATCATAGTGTTCTCGACCTTCGGTATAGCTGTGCCGAGCTTTGTGGTATCGGTAGTTCTGATGGTCGTGCTTAGCGTCAAACTCGATCTTCTGCCGACTTACGGCCTCGCAACGCCGCTGCACTATATAATGCCGGTATTAGCACTTTCATTTTATCCAGCATCCTATATATCCAGGCTGATGCGCTCGAGTATGCTGGAAGTTCTGGGACAGGACTATATGAGGACTGCGAAGGCCAAAGGGCTTACTCAGTATGTGATACTGTTCAAGCATGCGCTTCGCAACGCCATACTGCCTGTTGTTACGTACCTTGGACCGCTTCTTGCATACACCCTTACAGGAAGCTTTATTGTTGAAAAAATATTCACGATACCCGGACTGGGCAGTGCATTTATCAGTTCGATAACCGACAGGGATTACCCGCTCATTATGGGCACTACGATATTCCTTGCCGCGTTGATTATTGTGATGAACATGCTTGTAGATATAGCCTACAAGGTGATAGATCCGCGTATTAAACTGAAATAGGGAGCGATGGCGACTAATGATTGATATGAAAAAACCCCTTAGTATGCAATTGGATGTTTCGGATTTCCTACCCGCCGGAAAGGAAGAAAGACAGAGCCTCGTTGTTATGCGCCAGAGCGTGAGCTTTTGGAAGGACGGTCTTCGCCGGTTCAGGAAAAACAATATCGCAATGGTAAGTCTGGCTGTAATTATATTAGTATTGATATTTGCCTTTATTGTTCCTAGCTTTTATCCATATACCTACGAACAGCAGATTAGAGGAAGCGAGAATCTCGCGCCTATGCAATATTCACAGCAGGAGATCGGGCTTAAGGCTCAGGGAGAAAGCGTTTTCCCTCATTTTATGGGAACCGACTCTCTCGGACGTGATACAATGATACGCCTCATGATGGGCAGCAGAGTATCTCTGCTGGTAGGTATTGTCGCGAGCCTGATGGTACTCCTCATAGGTTCCATATACGGCGCAATAGCGGGCTACTTCGGCGGCAAGACCGACATGATAATGATGCGTGTTGTCGATATCATTTACACAGTACCGGATATTCTTGTCATCATACTGCTGATGGTTACTTTAAAATTCCCGCTTGTCAACCTTGCAAACAACATGCCCGGTTTTGACTGGATAAACAGAATAGGCGTTGGCTTGATCTGCATATTCATAGTATTTGCACTCCTGTACTGGGTAGGTATGGCACGTATAGTGCGAAGCCAGATCCTTACGCTAAAAGAGCAGGAATTCGTAACAGCTGCGAAGGCACTCGGTGCAAGCAACGGCAGGATCATTGGAAAACATCTGTTGACCAACTGTATGGGAACTCTGATTGTAACGACTACGCTGCAGATTCCTTCTTCGATATTTACCGAAAGCTTCCTTAGTTTTATCGGGATAGGCGTCGCGGCTCCGATGCCCAGTCTCGGCTCGATGGCTTCGCAGGCCATAGGGGGTATTACCAGCTACCCGTACAGGCTGCTGGCGCCCGCTATCATGATAAGCCTTATAATACTTTCATTCAATCTGATCGGCGATGGCTTAAGAGACGCTTTCGACCCGAAACTGAAGAACTGAGGTGAAAATGATGAGTGAAAATTTACTTGATATAAAGAATCTGCGCCTCTCGTTCTTTACACCGGCAGGCGAAGTAAAAGCGCTGAACGATGTATCCATAAAGCTCGAAGAGGGCGATGTGCTTGGCATAGTCGGAGAAAGCGGCAGCGGAAAAAGTGTAACTGCCTATTCGGTTATGGGGCTTACCGCATATCCGGGGCGTATTGTTGACGGAACTATAGATTTCAACGGCCATAAGATCAACGATATGTCTGAGAACGATATGCGGAAGATTCGCGGCAATGAAGTCAGCATCATCTTCCAGGACCCGATGACGAGCTTGAATCCGGTTTATACGATAGGCAACCAGATCATGGAAGTTATCCTGTTGCATACCAACAAGACCAAGAAAGAAGCCACTGAACGTGCGATTGAACTTCTTAGACTGGTAGGCATCAACGAACCTGAAAAAAGACTGAAGCAGTATCCGCATGAATTGTCAGGAGGTATGCGCCAGAGGGTCATGATTGCAATAGCGCTCGCCTGCGAGCCCAAGCTTCTCATAGCAGACGAGCCGACGACCGCATTGGACGTTACCATTCAGGCACAGATACTGGAATTAATGATAGAACTTAAGAATAAAATAGGTATGTCCATAATTATGATTACTCACGACCTGGGTATTGTTGCCAACATGTGCAAAAAAATTGCGGTAATGTATGCAGGTAAAATAGTTGAGTACGGTTCAACGGACGAGATATTTTACAACCCGAGGCATGAATACACTAAAGGGCTCCTTAGGAGCATACCCAAGCTGACTGAAAAGGAACATAAGAAGCTTGTGCCTATCGAAGGTACGCCGGTCGATATGCTCAACCCGCCTGCAGGCTGTCCTTTTGCGCCGCGCTGCGAGAACTGTATGAAGATCTGCATGAAGCAGATGCCTGATTATACAGTCGTAACAGAGGGCCACTACAGCGCCTGCTGGCTCCTCCAGAAGGAAGCTGTAATGCAGGGAGGGGGCAGATCATGAGTAAACTTGTTGAAGTAAAAAATCTTAAACAGTATTTCAATGCGGGAGGCAGCATCCTTCATCCGCTGTATGTAAAAGCGGTGGACGACGTCAGCTTCCATATAAACAAGGGCGAAACACTCGGGCTTGTAGGTGAAAGCGGATGCGGAAAGACAACTACCGGCCGTACCTTGCTCAGGTTGTATGAGCCTACCTCTGGCCAGATATTTTATGATGGCAAGGATATAACTAAAGCCAATATGCTGCCGTACCGCCGGAAAATGCAGATAGTCTTCCAGGATCCGTATGCAAGTCTGGATCCTCGTATGACCGTCGGTGACATAGTAGGCGAAGCGATTGATATACACAAGCTCGCATCCAACAGGAGCGAGCGTAAGGAAAGAATCATTGCAATGCTCGAGCGGGTAGGCTTGAACAGTGAGCATGCGAACCGTTATCCTCACGAATTTTCCGGAGGACAGCGTCAAAGAATCGGTATTGCCCGCGCACTGGCAGTAAACCCGGAATTTATTGTCTGCGACGAGCCTATTTCAGCTTTGGATGTTTCAATACAGGCCCAAGTGGTAAATATGTTCGAAGAATTGCAGGAGCAGCTGGGACTAACTTATTTGTTCATTGCACATGATCTCAACGTGGTCAAGCATATAAGCAGCAGGATCGGAGTAATGTACCTCGGTAAACTGGTCGAACTGGCCGAGAGCAACGAACTGGCTTTCCACAGTCTGCATCCCTACACTAAATCGTTGATTTCGGCTATTCCGATTGCGGATCCTGCCGTAAGCCGCGAAAAGAAAAGGATCGTTTTGCAGGGCGATGTTCCCAGTCCGTTGAAACCGCCATCCGGATGCCGCTTCAGGACCCGCTGCCGTTATGCTACTGAACTTTGCGCACAGCAGGAGCCTGAATTTAAAGAGGTAATGCCGGGACATCATGTAGCCTGCCACAATCTTGACAAAATAGACCAGTAAGAAATCAATACAAGTTGTATTAAATGCTTTTATTCAGATGCTCGCATAGTACCGCAAAGTCGGACGATAAGGCATCTGAACAGGGGCGTTATAATAAAAAAGAGTACAATTGTACAAAACAAATGGGAGGTTAGTATTATGAAAAGAAAATCGGCACTATTGGTCTCATTGGTGTTGGTCCTCAGCTTACTTTTCACTGCATGCTCGGGCACTGGAAGCAGCAATTCCGGAAAACTCGACACACTTGCAGTCAACGTCGGACCGGATCCTGATACGATTGACCCGGCACTGAACTCGGCTGTCGATGGCGCAACAATGATAATCCATGCCTTTGAAGGACTGATGACACTCGATAAAAACAGTGTTCCGGTACCTGGCCAGGCAAAATCCTATGATGTAACCGATAACGACACTACTTACACATTCCACCTTCGTGACGGTCTGAAGTGGAGCGACGGCAAGCCTGTAAAGGCAAGTGATTTCGTTTATTCATGGAACCGCGCTATCTCGCCTGACACGGCAGCTGACTATGCTTACATGTTCGACGTAATCAAAGGCTATGATGAAGGTAAGCTTGATGTAACTGCTACAGATGACAAGACTCTTGTAGTCAAGCTGAAGAATGCAGTTCCGTACTTCCTCGAACTTACTGCATTCCCGGCATACTCTCCTGTACGCCAGGATATAATCGAAGCTAACGGCGATGCATGGGCAACCGACCCCAAGACTTATATCGGCAATGGCCCGTATAAGATGAGCGAATGGGTTCCCGGTTCTCACATTACCTTCACAAAGAATAAGAATTACTGGAATTACAAGGCACTGGGTTCTGAAAACATCAAGTTCGTTCTGATGGAAGACGACGTATCAATCCTTAACGCATACAAGCAGAACGAGATCCTGTTTGCAGACAGCATGCCGCAGGATGAAATAGACGCATGGAGGGACAAGAAGGACTTCCATCTTGAAGGCCAGCTTGGAACTTATTACATCTCCTACAATGTGAAGAAAGCTCCCCTGGACAATCCTCTTGTCCGCCAGGCTTTGACACTTGCAGTTGACCGTAATTATATCGTAAAGAACATCGGCAAGACCGGTCAGGTTCCTGCAGGTGCATATGTGCCGATAGGACTTTCCGATTCCGACAAGTCGAAGGAATTCCGCGCAGTTGGCGGCGATTATTATGATCCTACCGAAGCTGCAAATGAAGCCAACCTCGCTAAGGCAAAGGAACTTCTCGCACAGGCTGGTTATCCGGACGGCAAGGGTCTTCCTGCCATAGAGTATCTTTATAACGAAGGTACAGGCCACCAGCAGATAGGTGAAGCTCTCCAGAATATGTGGAAGAAGATCGGCGTCAATGTAACCCTTTCTTCACAGGAATGGGGAACCTTCCTCAACACCCGTAAGAACGGTGAATACCAGATCGCACGTAACGGTTGGCTGGGTGATTACAACGATCCTATTTCCTTCCTCGACATGTGGGTAACCGGCGGCGGAAACAATGATGCTCAGTGGAGTAATCCCGAGTATGACAAGCTGATTTCCGAAATCAAGAGCGAAACAGATCCTAAGGGACGCTTCGAAAAGATGCACAAGGCAGAAGACCTCATCTTCAAGGATTGGATGCTTTGCCCGATCTACTACTATGTAGACCTGTATCTGCAGAATCAGAGCCTGACAGGCATGTACACTTCGCCTCTTGGCTTCAAGTACTTCATGTATGCAACAGCAACAGCTCCGGCTGCAGCTAAATAATAGTTACTGTAAAACCACTAAAGCTGGCTCTTACGAGCCAGCTTTTTTTGCATTCAACCACACTGAGTTTCAAGCTACATGGGAGCGGGGACAGGGACCTTGTCCCCGTCCCCGCGTTTCAAGCTACAAAAAAGAGCAGATCCTCTCATAAGCGGATCTACTCCTAAAACATAACTATTCTATCGCTTCTTTAAAACCTTGTATACCTGCCTTCAACCTTACCAATTATGTTTACTTCTTCCGGAGTAAAGCGAACCTTGTCGATAATGCTGGAATCAGCTTTCAGTGTAAGTGTTCCGTCACTTTCCGGGTAAAAATATCTAAGCAGGGAGCGGTTTTCATAAAACATCAAAACTATATCTCCCGATTTTGGCTCGGCAGACGGATTGACCAATATCAGGTCATTTGCGCCGAAGCCGCTTTCCGATAAACCGTCGACCGGGGATTCAAACAGGAAATATCCCTTATCCTCCGTAACGAAATCGGGTGAAAACGGATGGTACTTTTCAATATTATAAATGTTTGTCAGGTCAGAAATATTTCTTTTACTGATCTTCTTTATTTCCGGTATATATGCCGGTTTTACGTACATCTGCTCATCGGATGAGACAAGCTGGATAGATCTGGCTGCTCCGAGCTGTCTTTTGATCACTCCCTTTTGTTCAAGCCTGTTTAGAATACCCTGAACTGCTCCCGGGGTCTTTTCACCGACCAGCTCTCCGATTTCGCGTACCGTCGGGGGTATACCGTTTTGATTGATATAGGTCTCAATTGCTGTGTATACTTTTTTCTGTTTTGCGGTCAAGCTAGAGAAGTTTGATAGCATATTTTTTAATCACCCTTTGAAATAAATTACTTTACATAAAACAAACATAAACCAGTTTAGCAGATTAAAATCAAATATTCAAATTAAATAATGTAATCAATGTAAGAAAAAAACATAATATTGTAATTACAAAATGATGTATACCTGCCCTTATTACTTAGAAGGAGGCAGATTACCGACGAATAAATAAAATGTATATCGATTTTTTTAATGTAAAAAATAATATATTGAAACAATGATAGGAGATATACGGGTATTATGTTCAAGCTGCTGAAGAATGTCGAATGCTACGCGCCGCAGTATTTAGGTATAAGGGACATTTTGATCGCATTCGGCAGGATAGCAATGATAGCGCCGGATATAAAGGAAGGACAGCTTACTTTTTCCGAGGTTGTAGATTGCAGAGGAAAAATAGCCTGCCCGGGATTTATAGACCAACACGTGCATATTGTCGGAGGGGGCGGAGAGCAGGGACCCAAAAGTATAGTGGATCCTATAGGAGCGGATAAGCTTGTTTCCGCAGGAATAACTACAGTAGTGGGAGTACTTGGCTTTGACGGTGTGGATAAAAGTGTGCCGGGGCTGATAATGAAAGCGCGTCAGTTGGAACATGAAGGTTTGTCGGCTTATGTTTATACGGGCTTCTACGGCGTGCCCACTGTTACTGCTACCGGTAGTGTACTGAATGATATCGCATTGATTAACGAAGTGTTGGGCGTAGGTGAGATCGCCATATCTGATTACAGATCCTCGTGTCCGTCTCTTCAGGAACTCAGAGAAATGTCCTACGAGGCTCTCACGGGGGGAATGCTCGGTGAAAAGGCCGGTGTGGTACATTTCCATACCGGTGACGGTAAATCCGGGCTGGCGCCTCTTATAGAGCTTCTGGAATCGTCTGATTTTCCCGTTACCATGTTCGTACCGACGCATCTGAACAGAAACGGCTCGCTATTCAGCCAGTCTGTCCGATTTCATGAAAATGGAGGAATGATTGATCTTACTGCTGGAGAAAATACAAAGGCTGGCAGGAGCGTTCCTGAATGCCTGCTTGAACTGTTGGCCTCAAAGGGCGGCCTTGAAAGGGTAACCGTCTCCTCGGACGGCAATGGAAGCGGTGCAGGGGATTCTCATGACGGGATTGCCAGTGTTATGTCGCTGTTCAACGACATCAGGTCGGCTGTTAAGGATTATGGTATACCTTTATGTGATGCGCTGAGAGTCGTAACGGAAAATGTGGCAAAAGTTCTTAAGCTTGAGACTAAGGGAAAACTGGAGGTTGGGCGCGATGCCGACATTTTAATAATAGAAAGGGATTCGTTTATGCAGGACAGGCTCTATGGCCGTGGGAGACTGCTGCTTGAGGGCGGCAAGCCTGTTTGAAAGTACATTTTCGCCTGTTGTTATGTATTCTCATGAATTGGATGCATATACGCGGCATTGTCAATAAAGAATAAGTCATGAGGTGAACCGGATGGATTATTCCTATAATAGAAGCAGCGCTGACAGACCGGCTGCGCCAGGCAGCATGTTCCTCCTTACGATCGGATGGATCACGGCTGTCTTGTCGCTCATCAGATACCCATATTTTTTCGGCGTTATTGCGGTAATTATGGGCATAATGGCAAGCAAGCAGGGCAGCAGATCAGGTTTGAGGCTTATACTCGCAAGTATCCTGTTTATAGCTGCAGGCTTGATTTTCAACGAAATTTTCTATAGCTGTCTTAAAAAAGTAATAGGCATATAAGGATAATAATCGGTGATGAAATGGATACAGGAAACTTGATCATAATTGGCGGTGCTGAGGATAAAACCGGAGAGTGCGTCATACTTAAAACATTTGTTGCTCTTTCCGGTGCCGCGGGGGCGAAACTGACTGTAATCACGACCGCTACCGAAATGCCCGGCGAGGCGGGGAACCAGTATAAAACGCTGTTCACTGCACTCGGGGCTCATAATACCACTATACTGAATATCAATACACGTAACGACGCCGATATGGATATCAATGCTAAAGTGATAGCAGAATCCGACGGTATATTCTTTACCGGCGGGGATCAACTAAGAATAACCAGCATATTGGGCGGGACCAAGGTCTATACGGCGCTGCACAATGCGTACAAGTCCGGTGCCGCTATAGCGGGGACAAGTGCCGGAGCTTCCGCCATGAGCCGCACCATGATAGTCGATGGCAACAATAATGACCCTGCCAGGAAATGCACCCTCAAAATGGCCCCGGGTCTTGGGCTGCTTGAAAGAGCTCTTATAGATCAGCATTTTCATCAAAGGGGAAGGATCGGAAGGCTTTTGTGCGGTGTGGCGGAGAATCCGTCGATCCTCGGGATAGGTATCGATGAGGATACAGCCATAAGAGTATTTCCGGACGATCATTTCGAAGTCGTCGGGAGCAATTCCGTTACTGTTGTTGACGGGCGTAATATAACGAGTTCAAACGTATCTGAATTGAAGCCGGATGAAAATCTGGCCATAGCTAATGTAGTCCTGCATGTCCTGCCGGCCGGTTATGGCTTTAATCTTATCGGCAGGGAAGTTATGCGGCTGCACTAATGGGAGGAAACTTTGTGGAAATACATCAAATACAGCCATTCAAAGGAAAGAACATTTATAGTCTCAAACCGGTAATTAAGGCTGTTGTAAGTCTTGGAGAATTATATGATACACCGACCAAAGATATCGATATGTTCAATGAAAGGCTCCTTACGATGCTGCCGGGTCTCGCCAACCATGTCTGCGGAGTCGGCTATGAGGGCGGCTTTGGCGACAGGCTGAGGGAGGGGACTTATCTTACCCATGTGACTGAGCATATGGTGCTTGAATTGCAAAGTATCATGGGTTATCAGGTGAATTACGGAAAAAGCCGGGTTACGGAGGACCCGACAGTTTATTATATGGTATTCGAGTACAGGAATGAGAAATTCGCCATAGAATGCCTGCTTACTGCAGTTAATATGGTAAATTCTCTGATAGAAGGCAAGCTGCCCGACTTCGGGAGAGTTTTCCATGAACTCTCCCGAATGGCGGCTGAATCGGATCTCGGCACAAGTACGGGTGCAATCTATGCGGAAGCAATTAAAAGGAACATACCGGTCCACTGCCTTGAGCACTCCAGCATACTGCAGCTTGGCACCGGCAAGTATACCCGGTACCTCGAAGCTTCTCTCACGGACAGCTCCGGCTGTGTTTCTGTTGACCTTGCCGGCAATAAGCATTTGACGAAACGAATACTTTCAGAGGCCGGAATACCGGTCCCTTACGGAGATATTGCCTATACGCCCGGCTCTGCCGCCGCTATTGCGAATTGTTTAGGTTACCCCGTAGTCGTAAAACCGTACGACGCCAATCAGGGAAAGGGTGTTTTCACCAATATCCGCGAATTGAAGGAACTCGAGGATGCATTCCGGACAGCTGTACAATACAGCCGGGCAGTTATCGTCGAAAAGTACATTCCCGGAAAGGATTACAGGCTGCTTGTCATTGACGGGAAGCTGGTCGCGGCAGCTGAGAGGAAACCTCCGGTAGTTAACGGGGACGGGAGCAGTACAATAAAGCAGTTGGTCGAAATAGAAAACAGAAACCCTCTACGTGGATCGGATCATGAAAAGCCTTTGACTTATATAAAAATCGATGAAATGTCAAAACAGGTACTGGCGAAATACGGATATGATGAAAACAGCATACCGTCAATGGGTGACAGGGTGCTTCTAAGATATAACGGTAACCTGAGCACGGGAGGTACGGCCAGAGACTGTACTGAGGAAGTACACCCCGGGATCGCCGACCTTGCCGTTAAAGCGGCCGAGCTTATGAATCTGGATGTAGCCGGCATCGATATAACCTGTGAAGACATTTCGCAGCCTCTTACGCCGCAGAACGGGGCGTTGATCGAGGTAAACGCCGCTCCGGGCCTTCGCATGCACATATATCCGACAGAGGGAACTCCCCGCAATGTTGCAGGCGATATCCTGGATATGCTTTATCCTGCAGGTTCTCCCTGCAATATACCTATAGTGTCGGTCACAGGTACGAACGGCAAGACTACGGTAACCCGGATGATTGCACACACGCTCGGTTTGGCGGGCAAGGTCACAGGCATGACTTCCACCAGCGGTATTTATGTTGGAGGTGAATGCGTACTGAAAGGAGACAATACGGGGGCGCTGAGTGCGGCAAGGGTACTTCGGGACCAGAGGGTCGAGGCTGCCGTGCTTGAAACAGCTAGGGGCGGTATTATTAAACGCGGACTGGGTTATGATGCTGCCGACGTCGGAGTCATAACAAATATCAGCGAGGATCATCTGGGCCTCGACGGAATAAATACGCTGGAGGATCTTGCGAAGGTCAAAGCCCTGGTAATAGAGGCCGTAAAACCTGAGGGACATGCCGTTCTGAATGCAGATGACGGGATGACGCCCTGGCTCCTGCAAAGAATAGTATGCAAGCCGTTTTTGTTTTCCAGGGACAGTAATAACCCGCTGATCAAAAAGGAAATAGAGAAGGGGAACCGTGTAGTTTATAAAAAGGAGGACTCGATTTATTCGTATAATGAGGGCAGGGAAACATTTATAGCAAAGGTTGATGAAATACCGATAACCTTCGGCGGAAAGGCTTCCTGCAATATTGAGAATTCTCTCGCGGCTGCGGCCTCTCTGCTTGCTCTTGGTATATCAAAAGCTGCGATCAGGAAGGGCATTACGGATTTCAGACCGGACGTAGGGTCGAATCCAGGAAGGTTCAACCAGTTCGACATGGGCGGTTTTACCGTGATGCTCGATTATGGCCATAATCCGGCGGGCTACAGGGCGGTAGCCGATCTGATGAGTTCGATCGATGCCTCGGGCCGTACCGGAATTATCGGCATGCCGGGCGACAGGATGAACGGGAGTATTCAGGAAGTAGGAAGGTTTTGCGGAAAGGCCTTTGACAAAATATATATAAAGGAAGATAACGATCTGCGCGGCCGGGATGCCGGAGAGGTTGCCGATCTGTTATATGATTCCGTAATAAGTGTCGGCTTGGACACCGGCAAGGTTAGCGTTATCTATTCGGAGGAGAAAGCTCTTGAAACTGCCATAATGGACGCTAAGCAGGGCGAATTGGTCGTCATGTTCTATGAAGATCTGGAATCCGCATTGAAGGTAATCGAAAAATGTAAGGTGACGCTTTCACAGCGCGCTGACAAGGAGAAACCGGAGGCTCAAGTGTTGCAGGAGTCGGCAGTGGGCTGAATCCAAGGTGAAACTTCAAGGGACGGGTCTTTTATTCGACCCGTCCCTGTGTTTCAGGTTATTATAATCTGGTGCCGCAGTTCGTGCAGAAAGCAGAGCCTGCAGCAAGAGCAGCGCCGCATGCAGGGCAGGCTATATTGACAGGTTCCTGCGTCTGGGGAGCCTCCTGCTGAAAGGGTGCCTGCTGAATATCATTCCTGGCGCCGCATTTTGAGCAGAAAACCTGGGTCCTTTCCATTTCAGTGCCGCAGCCAATGCAAGCTTTCGTCCCTTTTACTTCGGCTATTTTTTCTCTCAGGCTCTTTATATTCTGTTCGTGAACTGTTATTGCCTCGCAGCTCTCTTTTATGTAATCCTCGGCTGCACCGGACTGGCAATATTTTTCGTAAACCGATTTACCTATCTGTGTGTAAAGTTTCTGTATTTTGTCTTCTTCAGAGTTGATATTGACGTTGAGCTTCGTGATTTCCACAAGCTCACCCGACTTTTTGGCAGCTGCCTGTGCGGCCTCTCCGACTTTCTTGCCAAGGTTCTCCAAGAATGCCATAACTGCGACCTCCATTCAAATTTTGAATTTATTTGTTTATATAATCCATTTATATAATAGTTATACAAACATTATATTTAATATGCCCGGTATATTCAATAGAAGATTCAAAGCATCCTTACGTTTTATGTGAATAAAAAAGCATTGATTGCTGAAACTAAACAACGTTTAAACAAAATATTGACCAGGAGGTTTAAATCTATGCAATTGGCAGCACATGAGGCTTATGCTCTCAATGAACTTACTATGAGCTGTGTAAATTCGATCACGAATATGGCACTTTTCATCAACCAGGCCAAGGACTCGGAGTTGAAATCCCTGCTGCAGAAACATTTCCCGTATCATATCAAGGATTACAATACAAAGGTAGAGTATCTGAGTCGGGGAAGCGGAGCGAAGACGGGGTTACCCGTTCCGGAATATACGAATATCATCGACGATTATACGAAGTCGTCCACGAACGTAAAGTCCGTAACCCCAAGGACCGATGTACAGACCCTGGATGACCGTGAAATCGCTACGGCTTACCTGCTGACTTTAAAGCGGGCCGGAAGGGAATATGCCTGGCATGCGATGGAAGTCAGCAACCCTGAAATAAGATCGTTTCTGGAAAGTGCATTTATGATGTGCTCACACCATGCATACGACATCTGGCAATGGATGGTCAAAAAAGGCTATTATCCGTTGGAGGCTGCGCCGGCGGAAGCTTTGGGTACTCTCGCAAGCATGTACAAGACAGTTGAGCAGACTTCGGCACTGCAGTAACAATTCAGGCAATACCTTTTTCAGTTCATGTCTTCCGCCTCGTTGAAACACAGCCGAGGCTGGTCGATGACTATGTCATCTGCTCGCCCATGCATCCTGTGTAAGAAAATTTTTCTACAGCCGAAAAATTTTCTCTGAATCGATGTGTTATAATATGAATAGCGTTTAACAAAAATCAGAGGCACATCGTTGCCTCTGATTTTTAGCAAGGCTGATAACAATACATATGCAGGAGAGATTGCCATGCAATTCAAGTTCCATATGCCTGTAAAAACTTATTTCGGCGAAGGCTGCCTGTTGAAGAACGGCAGCGAGCTTTCCAAATACGGACGCAAGGCAGTTATTGTTACCGGAGGGCATTCTGCCAGGCTGAGCGGCGCGCTTTCCGATGTTTGCAGTATCCTTGAACAACTGGATATCGCTTATGCGATTTATGATAAGGTTCAGAACAATCCCACCCTCGACAATGTCAGGGAAGGCGGCATCCTCGCAAGAGAAAACGGCGCAGGGTTCGTCATCGGTATCGGCGGGGGCTCGCCGCTTGACGCAGCTAAAGCTGTCGCTGTTTTGGCGGTTAACGATATGGAACCGGAGCAGCTGTTTACAAATGATTTCAAAGTAAGCCCCCTGCCTGTTATAGCAATTCCGACAACCGCCGGCACCGGCAGTGAAGTGACGCCCTATTCCATCCTCACCAGAACCGACAAGCAAACCAAAATCAGCTTCGGTACGCCGGAGACGTTTCCTGCTATCGCTTTTCTGGACCCTCATTATACTGAGAGCCAGCCGCTTAAAGTAACGATAAATACGGCTGTTGACGCACTGTCCCATTCGATGGAGGGTTATCTGGGCAAAAGAAGAACGCCTGCTGCCGATATCCTGGCACGCGAAGGTATAAAGCTGTTCGGAAGCTGCCTTGAAAGCCTGAGAAGCGCGAATATCGGTCCGAGGACCCGCGAAATGCTGCTTTACGCGTCGATGCTCGGAGGGATGGTAATCGCACATACAGGGACGACAATAATGCACGGTATAGGATACAATTATACCTATTTCAAAGGTATACCGCACGGGGAGGCCAACGGTTATCTGATGGCGGAATACCTGAGGTTCAACTATTCCTGCGCGAAGGATCGGATAGATGACATGCTGCAGCTTATGGGACTTAAAGATATCGATGAACTGGATACGGTTTTGGCTGAACTGATTGGCAGGGCTCCCGGTCTTACAAGGGAGGAAATATCCCTGTATGCAGCAATCACGATGACCCAAAAAAGCACAGCGACGAACATCAGACCTGTAGAGGCGCAGGATCTGGAAGGGATACTTGAAAGGCTGAAAAACCGGTAGAAGCAGACGGCATTGTTCCTTCGTATTGTATATTTGGAGGTGAAAGTGTGGTAGAGGTATATTTGTATCTTCCCGCCGATAAAACTGAAGCTGCGGTCGAATGCGGAATAAAGCTTTCAGAGTGGTATAGCCGCGAGGTTGAGATCGACGGTGAAATGAAAAAATGCATAGCCGCATTGCTCAACCCCAGGGATGACTATGAAAAATACACATCTTCCGACTTCAAATGCCTGAAGCTCGAGGTACAGCCAAGACATTGCAGAATTGCCGATACGCTGCTTTACAGGACTGGTTTGTCGCACCCTGAAGCTATGGAGCTCTACAGGCGTTCCATAATTCCTATAGAGAATTACACCTTCGGAAACTACCGGCTCCCGGAATGCCTTATAACCAGCACCGTACTGGGCGAGCAGATAAGCCTTCCCGGAAAAGGCCTGGATTCGCCTGTACTTTACAGCAATTCGCAGGAACTATATTTCAATAACCTCCTCGAGAGTATGAAGGAGGCGCACGATGATCTTAACGACACTCTGCTTTACTTTTTCTTTAAAAAGCTGTGTGAGGATGGCAAGGCAAAGGGTATAGAGGATACTTCCATCGGATTGGCCGTTTTCACATATGCCGGTGACGGCAGAACCTATACGCTGAGGATGCCGGATATGAACAGGTACTAGGAGAATGCCGTTTGATTTCATGGTGGGGAGGAAGGAATGAAGTACAAAATACTGCGGAGGCTTAAAGAGGCTGAACCGGGATATGTTTCCGGCGGAGAACTGGGAAAGCTGCTTGAGGTCTCAAGGACTGCAATCTGGAAATATATCGCGGAACTCAGGCAGGAGGGCTATATGATCGAAGCTTCTTCAAGAAAGGGCTACAGGCTCCTGCCGTCCGAACAGACACTCAATTCTTACGAGATAGCGGAAGGCCTCGACACAGCTGTTATCGGCCGCAAAGTGGAATATTACGATAGCGTCGATTCCACGAACAACCTGGCGAAAATACGTGCAGCGGCAGGCTGCGATGACGGAACGGCCATAGTTGCCGGGTGTCAGACCGCAGGCAGGGGAAGACTCGGCAGAGGCTGGGAATCGCCGCCCGGCAAGGGCATTTATATATCGGTGGTACTCAGACCGGATATGGCTCCTGCAGAAACGCAGATTCTGACGCTTGCCGCCGCTGTTGCGGCAGCAGATGCGATAAAGGCGTCAACAGGAATCGAAACGGGGATTAAGTGGCCGAACGACCTTGTTATCGAAGGGAGAAAGGTCTGCGGAATATTGCTTGAAATGAGCTCGGAAGCGGATAGCGTCAATTATTTGGTACTGGGGATCGGAATAAATTTCTCTCACGACAGGGGAGATTTTTCCGATGAACTGAAGGAAAAGGCAGTTTCGTTAAGAATGGCGGCAAGCAATATCGGACTGGATAAGGAGAAACAATTTGGTAAGCTTTCCGTCATACGCGCCATATTATATGAAATGGATCGGATTTACAGGCTGATACTTGACGGGGGTCAGGAGCAGGTTCTGGAAAGGTGGCGTAAGCAAACGGTAACGCTGGGCAGGACGGTAAGCTTCAAGCTGCAGGGCAGTGATTACTCCGGTACCGTGGTCGATATAACTTCCGACGGAAAGCTATCGGTCGAATGCCTCGACGGGGTACGCCGTGATCTTTACTCGGGAGAGGTTTCTGTAAGCGGTATGTATTATTAATGCGGCTTTAGTAATTGTAGAATGGTAGGGGGTTTTTAAAATGGTAATTGATTTTCATGTGCACTGCTTTGCGGACGAACTGGCGCAAAGGGCAGTAGCGGCGCTTGAAGAGGTGGGCGGTATTCCGGCCAGGTCGGACGGAACCGTATCAGGTATACGGTCGTCTATGAAAAAGGCGGGAGTCGATAAATCGGTAGTGCTAAATATTGCTACAAAGCCTCAGCAGACAACAAAAATAAACCAGTGGGCTGCATCGATACAGGCCGACGACATTATTCCCTTCGGAACGCTGCACCCGGATTTCGCGGACTGGAAGGCCGAAATGGCAAGAATATGCTCGGATGGACTTAAGGGAATCAAATTCCATCCCGACTATCAGCAGTTTTATGTAGATGATCCGAAAATGTTCCCAATTTACGAAAAGGCAGCTGAAGAAGGTCTTGTGGTAATATTTCATGCCGGCCTGGATATAGGTCTTCCGGCGCCATACCACTGTACTCCGGATCGTTTGCACAAAGTGGTGCGGGAGTTCCGGGGAACCTCATTTGTTGCCGCGCATATGGGGGGCTACCGCTACTGGGACGATGTCGAACGCTTTCTCGTGGGAGAGGACTTGTATTTCGACACCTCCTTCGGACTTGGGAGCATGAGCAGGCAGCAATTCGACAGGATAGCTCTGCAGCATGGTTACGATAAACTGCTTTTTGCTACGGATTCGCCATGGGAAGACCAAACGGAGGAAGTGGAAAGCATAAGGAGTATTATGCTTCCCGCAGGCATTGAAAAGGCGGTTTTGGGTGAAAACGCCGCAAAGCTGCTGGGGTTGACTTGTTGAAATATTTAAAATAAAATAAGTTAAGCGAATTAACTGGAGGAATAATCGATGGTCGATAGTAATCAGGCCGTAAATAACCAGAGCACGGAAAAGTCTGCAGCGGGGCAGCCGAGGAGCGAGCAGCCGAAGAACGAACAGCCGAGGAGCGAACAGCCGAGAAACGAACAGCCGAGGAGCGAACAGCCGAGGAGCGAGCAGCCAAGGAGCGATCAGAACCGCGGCAGAAACTACCAGGGCTACAACCAGGGCCAGAGGCAGCATAATCAGGCGCGCCAGCAGAATCAGCAAAATACAGATGCGCAAGTATCTTCAAATAGGGAATCACAGGGGCAGAACCAGTCACAGAATACAAACCAGGGACATTTTCAGCCCAGAAACAACATGCATCAGGCAAAGCAGCATGACCCCCACGTAAAGGAAAACGGACAGCAGAGGGGTTATTACAGGGATCGTGAAAAGCCGAGGGATATTGAGAAAGACGCCCAGCCAAGACAGCATACCGGCGCCCCGCAGGCCAGATACGGCAACAATCAGAGAAGCAGAGCCGAAGAGACTATTGATGATATAAAACAGGATATCATAAGGTTGGAGAAGGAAATAGATCTTGAGATAAAGGAAATCAGGAGCATGAAGCTTTGAGCATAAAGCTTCCGCTGTACTGATACGGAGGGTTTTACGGTGCTTTTGGCAGTGAACGTAGGCAATACGCATATCAGGTTAGGTGTATATGACGACAGCAAACTCATAGCGCATTGGAAGGTCGGTACAAACAGGGAATGGACGGCCGATGAGTTCGGCATGTATTTCATCAACTTTTTCAACTATGAAAAGCTCTCAATAGAAGAAATAGAAGCCGTCATAATTTCGTCGGTGGTACCTCCGGTAATGTTCTCCCTCGAACATGCCATACAAAGATACCTGAAAAAGGATCCCATACTAATTGGGCCGGGCATTAAGACAGGCATCAATATAAAATATGAAAACCCGCGTGAACTGGGTGCGGACAGGATAGTAAACGCAGTCGCCGCCTATGAGCTGTATGGCGGGCCTGTTATTGTAATAGACTTTGGGACGGCCACCACCTTCAACGCTATTTCATCTAAAGGTGAATTTCTGGGCGGCGTAATATGCCCCGGCATCAAAATCGCGGCAGACGCTTTGTACCAAAGAACTGCAAAGCTGCCAAGGATAGATCTGACGAAGCATGGGGCAGTCATAGCGCGCAACACGTCGACCGGTATGCAGTCAGGAGTATTTCATGGCTATGTCGGTCAGGTCAATTATCTTGTGAATAAGATCAAACAGGAAATGAAGGAAGAAAATATTAAAGTAATTGCAACGGGCGGGCTTGCAAAATTCATCGCATCCGAAGCCGAGACTATAGACGAGGTGAATGGCCGCCTTACGCTCGAAGGACTTCGTATCATATATGAAAAAAACAGGAATGAGATAAGAGGAGAGCAGCAATAGGAAACTGGAATACGCCTGTCTACAGTGCTATAAGATCCTATACTGAAAAAACGCCCGTACCTTTCCATATGCCTGGGCATAAGCTTGGGAAGGGCATCCCGAAAATATTTCTGTCGGATATCGAAAAACTGGATCTGACTGAAATACCGGGTATGGATAATCTCCACGCTCCGGCAGGCGCGTTGAAAAAGGCGCAGGAACTGGCTGCTGAAGCCTTCGGCGCGTCGAGGAGCTACTTTCTTGTCAACGGAAGTACAGTTGGCCTTCATGCAGCGATATCGGCCGTGTGCAGGCCGGGTGATCACCTTGTTACCGGGCGCGATTCACATAGTGCCGTTATAAACGGCATGCTGCTGAGGGGCGTTTATCCGGCATACATACTGCCGGAATACTCAACGGAGTTCGGAATAAATACGGGCATTACGCCGCAGGCTGTCGAGAAGGCGCTGTTCGATGTGCCCGACGCCGTGGGTGTTCTAATCACGAGGCCCAGCTATTATGGCATCTGCAGCGACATCAAAAGAATTTCCGAAATAGTTCACAAACATAATAAAATACTTATCGTCGACGAAGCTCACGGAGCGCATCTTTCATTCCACCCGGCACTTCCCTGCGGCGCGCTTGAAGCCGGTGCGGACCTGGTAGTACAGAGTGCGCATAAAACGCTGCCTGCATTTACGCAGGGCGCGTATCTGCATATCGGTTCCGACCGCATTGATCGCGAGAGGCTGGAATATTTCCTGGACATGTACCAGACGACCAGCCCGTCTTATGTCATTATGGCTTACCTCGATATTGCAAGGGAGCTCATGCAAAAAAACGGCAGGAGAATGCTGGACGAGCTGCTGTCGTCAATCAGGTCCTCGCTGGCCGGTTTGGACAATAACGGCGTCAGACTTTTGGATTGTAATGTTTTTACAGGTTTTGGACTCGACTGTACCAGGATAACCGCTAATACGGCAAGTATAGGCATGACGGGCTATACCGCAGAAAAGCTTTTGCGGGAAAGCTGCGGAATACAGGTGGAGATGTCGGATCTGTTTAATATTGTTTGTATAGCTACGGTTGCTGATGATGCAGAAAGCATAACGAAGCTTTCCTCTGCGCTTTCGTGGTTGGGCATGAAGGGTGACCCCGGCCGAAAGGCAGAATTTGATAGTGTCATTGCAAAGAGCGCCGAAATTCGTGGTATTAAGAGACCCGTGCAGGCGATAAGCCCCTCTGAGCTGCTCGAAGCTGATATTGACCGCATACCATTCAAAGATGCGGCAGGCAGAACGAGCAGGGGCACGATCTCGCCCTATCCGCCGGGATTGCCGCTGGTATGCCCGGGAGAAGTCATAAACGGGGACGTCGTCGATTATATTATGACTCTTTTACGTTCGGGAGGTTCCGTTCATGGGATCGGGGAGGACGGCACTATCGCTGTCGTGCGCAGGAAATAAATCATGGGTGGCAAGCATCCCGCCGATCATGGTATAATAGTCTTACGAGGTAAGACTATTATACCAGCATGAAATGTCATTTTCGGCGCTGATACAATCATAAATAACGGATAGAAGCAGCATACAGGTGGGTAAATATGAATCGGGGATTGTTTGTTACAGTTGAAGGTACGGACGGAAGCGGAAAGACGACTCAGATTGCGAAGATGCGGGAGCATCTTACCTCGGTAGGCTGTGAGGTGCTTCTTACAAGAGAACCGGGCGGAACGCGCATTAGTGAGAGTATACGCTCCATAACCCTGGATCCGGCATATACTGAAATGTCGGATACAGCGGAGCTGCTCCTTTATTCCGCGGCACGGGCCCAATTAGTCGAACAGGTGATCAGGCCGGCGGTAGAAAAATCCGTAACCGTGATTTGCGACAGATATGTTGATTCCTTTTACGCTTATCAGGGCTTCGGCAGGGGAATCGCATTAGACAAGTTGGAGAGCATTACAAATATCGCAATAAATGGATTGATGCCCGACATAACCTTCTTTTTGGATCTGGCTCCCGAAATCGGTCTTAAAAGAAGAGCCGAGGCTACGGGCAATGACAGGATAGAAAACGAGCTGATGGATTTTCACCGAAAGGTATATAACGGATATAAAGAATTGGCTAAAAGGTCCCCGGACAGAATAAGGACCATAGATGCGTCAAGACCGCCCGAGGCGGTCTGGCAGGATATAAGAAGGCAGCTTGACATGATTCTGGGTTTTATTAAGCTGATATAGATGCATCATATATTCTAAGGGAGGTTGAGCGTATGAAACTAGTATTTGCGATCGTTCATGATGAGGATGGCTCAAAGGTCATGGAGGAACTTAACAAAAACGGATTCAGCGTTACCAAACTTTGTTCGACAGGCGGTTTTCTGAAAGCCGGCAACACAACGCTTCTTGTTGGTGTTGAAGAGGCCAGTCTGGACACCGTGATAGACGTTATCAAGAAAAAGTCCAAGAGCAGGAAACAAGTAATAAATTCCAGCATGACACCTAACGGAATGGGTGGGATGTTCATTCCCTACCCTGTGGAAGTGGTTGTCGGCGGCGCTACGATATTCATTCTGGATGTCGAACGCTTTGAAAAGGCATAATCCTTAAGAACGTTGCGCACTTGGAGGTATACCTTTGAAGGTTGTCGATTCTTTGGGGAATCCCACAGGATTATCCGGCATGCCGGTTAAGGACGATATAAAAATTAAGGCGGGCAAAAATACCGATTTCCGGAACCAGCTTGCAAAGGCTGAGGACATCGGCTATGAGCAGCGTCTTGAAAAACTTGTTCAGGATATAGTAACCCAGGGCGAGGCACTTTCAAAGAGGGTCGACGTCAGGGAGTTGAAATTATACAGGAAGCTTATCGCGGAATTTCTCGATACTGCGCTTGGAAATTCCAAAAAATTTTCGAAGAAAAGCCTGCTGGACAGAAGAGGCAGGCACAAGGTCTACGCAATAGTGCAGAATATTAACGATGAACTCGAAAAGCTTACGCAGGACGTTTTAAACGGGGAAAAGGACAACATAAGTCTTCTCCAGCGTTTGGAGGACATAAGGGGTCTTATACTGGACCTATACTGGTAGCAGGATGTTTAGCGCCCTAAGGCGCGGATTTCATCTGAAACATCCATGAAAAGATGGGGGCTGTGAATGGATTTCAGCGGTATCATAGGACAAAAAGAGGTTGTGGGAAGCCTCGAAAGAGCATTATCGGAAAACAGAGTCGGACACGCATATATATTTACGGGACCGGCCGGTATGGGAAAGAAAACGATAGCCCATCTGTTTGCCGGTCTTTTGCTGTGCGATGCCCCACATGACGGAAAAACCTGCGACAGGTGCATGCCCTGCCGGCTTTTCAAAAATGGATCGAACCCCGACTTTCATAGGATCGATACCGAGGAAGCCAGCATAGGCGTAGACAAGATTAGGGACGTTCTGGCAGATGTTGCTATAAAGCCGGTGTATTCGAAACGAAAGGTTTACATCGTGGAGGATGCGGAAAAAATGACGGAACAGGCGCAGAATTGTTTGCTGAAGACTTTCGAGGAGCCTCCGGAGTATGTCGTCATTATACTTCTTACCGCAAATTATGAAGCGCTCCTGGAAACCGTAAGGTCACGGGCGCAGCACCTGCATTTTCGAAAATATACGCGTGACCAGGTACGTCAGGCTCTGGCCTTAAAAGTAGAAAATGACGATGAACTTTCAAAACTGGCTGTCGATTATTCCGACGGCAGTATCGGCCTGGCTCTGGAACTTGCCTGCTCGGGCGATTTTTCCAGGCTTCGCGACCGGACGCTTGCAATGCTGCCGGGAGCGGAAAAGGGGAAAACAGCCAGCATACTTGAATTTACCGCATTCATCGAGGAGAACAGGGAAAGCGTCGGTTTGCTGCTGGACATTCTGCTGCTTTATTACAGGGATTTGCTGGTAATGTGTGAGACTGGAAACGAAAATATGTTGATTAATTCAGATAAAAAGGATATGATATTAAATAATGCCCAAACGCACTCCAGCCGCGGGATCGTAGGCAAAATCGACGCTCTGGAGGCAACTCGGAGGGCATTGAAACAGAATGCCAATCTGCAGCTGGCAGTAGATAATTTGTTGATAAGTCTTCGGGAGGATTCTTAATGGTAAAGGTGGTTGGAGTCAGATTCAAGAAGGCCGGAAAGGTATATTACTTTGACCCTGATCAATTCGAAATAGAAGCCGGCGCCAATGTAATCGTTGAGACGGCGAGAGGGATCGAATTTGGAGAGGCTGTCATACCGGCCCGTGAGATATCGGACGATGAGGTCGTCGCACCGCTGAAAAAAGTAATGCGCGTGGCGACGGATGATGATATAAAGCACGCATCGGAAAACAGCAGGAAAGAGAAGGAGGCCTTTTCAACATGCCTCCAGAAAATCAAGGATCATAACCTTGAGATGAAATTGATCGATGTAGAATATACCTTTGATAATAATAAGATATTGTTCTACTTTACAGCCGACGGCAGGGTCGATTTCAGGGAACTGGTCAAGGACCTCGCGGCAGTATTCAAGACCCGTATCGAACTGCGCCAGATAGGCGTAAGGGATGAATCCAAGATGATGGGCGGCATAGGGGTGTGCGGCAGAGTGCTTTGCTGCAGCTCTTACCTTGGCGAGTTCCAGCCGGTTTCTATCAAGATGGCAAAGGAACAGGGCCTGTCCCTCAATCCCACAAAGATATCCGGGACTTGCGGAAGGCTGATGTGCTGCCTCAAATACGAGCAGGATGCTTATGAATCGATAATAAGGCGGGCTCCAAAAACGGGAGCGATCGTCGATACTCCGGAGGGACAGGGAGTTGTCGTTGAGACCTATCTTATCCGTGAGATCGTCAAGGTAAAGCTCGACAAGGGGAATGAAACCGATTTGAGATCCTATAAATTCAGCGAAGTCAAGCTTATCAAGGATGTAACCGTCCGTGATGAAGGCGACGCCGATATAGAGGCGCTGAAAGCACTCGAGGATTGAAGGGCGACAGGAGAATAGATTTCAGGTTTTTATGAAAAAGTATTTTCATAATAATACTTTGGTGGTAAAATAATAAAGGTTTACCTGTACATTGAGTAAACAAAATGGCTGAGGAGGTGTTCCTGATGGCATATATTATTAGTGATGAATGTATCAGCTGTGGCTCGTGTGAATCCGAGTGCCCGGTATCGTGCATTTCTGCAGGCGACGGCAAATATGTTATAGATGCTGATGCATGTATCGAATGCGGATCGTGTGCAAACGTGTGTCCCGTTGATGCTCCGAAACCGGAGTAATATTCAAGTCTGTGATTAAGGGGTCAGGCATCGGCTATATGCTGAGGCATGGCTCCTTATTTAGTTATATGGGGTAATGAGTGCTGCCAGACGAAACCAGACCGATTTTACCCAGGCGCGGGCCGGCAGTTTCGTTCTGTGAAAGGAGAATTTTTTGGACATAGAAATCCGCGATGACGAAAGGATTGACGATCTGCAATATAAAGGTCTCAGGCTGATCCAGAAAAAGAAGGGCTTTTGTTTCGGCGTAGACGCAGTACTGCTGTCTCATTTTGCTCAGGTCGCTCCGGCGGACAGGGTTGTGGATCTTGGTACAGGTACGGGTATTATTGCCGTTTTAATGGCCGCGAAAAAAAATCCCCGGGAAGTGATCGGCCTGGAAATACAGGCTGACATGGCGGAAATGGCGCAGCGAAGCGTCGATTTAAACGACATTGGACAAAAGGTAAATATAGTACAAGGTGACATCAAGGAGGCTGTGAAGCTTTTCGGAGCTTCGAGCTTTGACGCCGTAGTATCTAACCCGCCTTATATGGGAAAGGGCGGAGGTTTGCTGAATCCTGCCGACACTAAAGCCATATCGAGGCACGAAATACTTTGCACACTTCAGGATGTAATCTCTGTGTCGGCGAGGCTTTTGAGGCCCGGCGGCAAATTTTCGATGGTGCACAGACCGCAAAGGCTGGCCGATATAATATTCAACATGCGCAGCAGCGGAATAGAACCGAAGCAGCTAAGAATGGTCCATCCCTCGCCGGGAAAAAAACCGAACCTGCTGCTGATCAGCGGTACCCGTGACGGCAATCCCGAGCTCAAGGTACTCGAGCCTCTTTACATATATGATGAGAACGGTAATTATTCCAGAGAAATAGACGAAATATACAGCAGGGATAAGACACTATAATAAATTGATAAAATATTTAAGGCTCATCGCGCCGGCCGGTTTTATGAAGAACATATGCGTAAAGCCGATAGAGCGTGTTAATCAAGCAAGTACAGGGCAAAATCACGTCCTGTTCGAGCAGGGGCGGCCCACAGGCGAGACACGTTTGATTTTGAAGCCAAGGCTTGGATTTACAGGCTCTTTGGCTTGGAGCATGTTCTTGGTAAAATCGGCCGGCGCGAGAGATGAAAGGCAAAGTAATGAGTGATACAGGAACACTTTATCTGGTGGCGACTCCGATAGGAAATCTCGAGGATATTACGCTCAGGGCCCTGAGAATCCTCAAAGAGGTCGATCTGATAGCAGCCGAGGACACGAGGCAGACTTTGAAGCTGCTGAACCATTTCGAAATAAAGAATACTCTCGTCAGTTACTATGAACACAACAAGATCGAAAAGGGCAATTACCTTATCCAGAAGCTGCTCGAGGGGAAAAATATCGCGATCGTATCGGACGCGGGCTCACCCGGCATTTCCGATCCGGGCGAGGATCTTGTAAAACTCGCTGTGGGACAGGGCATAACAATAACGATGGTGCCGGGACCTGCGGCAGTTATAACAGGGGTGGTGGTGTCAGGCCTTCCTTCAGGGAGATTTGCGTTTGAAGGCTTCCTTCCCATGAACAAAAGAGTGAGGGCCGAAAGACTGAGATCTATCAGGGAAGATACGAGGACCCTTGTATTTTATGAAGCTCCGCATAAGCTGATCCATACGTTGAAAGATCTCAAAGAGGCTTTCGGAAACAGAAGGATTGTACTTGCAAGAGAGCTCACAAAAAAATTCGAGGAGATCGTGCGATGCACGCTGGACGAAGCTTTGGCAAAATATGAGGCGAATGCCCCCAAGGGAGAATTTGTACTGATACTCGAAGGAGCGGATGAGAAAATTCTCGAGGAAACGCGCACCGGCAGCTGGAGCTCGATAAGCCTCGAAGAGCACCTGCAGAAATACCTGGACGACGGACTTACCAGAAAGGAAGCGCTTAAAAAGGTTGCCGATGACCGGGGATTAAGCAAACGGGACGTATATAACAGCCTTTTGGACAAATAGGCCTCTGAAAAACGAAAAGCCCGGCAGCATAGGTACTGTCGGGCGTTGATCTCACAGTAATTATTTCTTGAGTTCCTTCATGCAATTCGGACAAATATTCTTGCCCTTGTATACGATTACGTCTTTTGCGTCGCCGCAGAAAATACAAGCAGGTTCATACTTTTTCAATATGATCGTAGCACCGTCAACATATATTTCCAGCGCATCCTTTTCAGCAATATCAAGTGTCCTTCTTAATTCTATGGGAAGGACGACTCTTCCGAGTTCATCAACTTTTCTTACAATTCCAGTAGATTTCATTTTCTTTCCTCCTTAATTAACATTATTCGACAATATTTTATGAATTAATGTTAGCATAAATTCCAGTAATCGTCAACAATTAATTTTAAAAAATTCAAAAAAATGTATTGGAAAATAAAACAAGAAAATACACCGCATCCCACTATCGTTTTTGAAGGCCGCATAAAATCTGGCATTTTGAACGACACGTGTACATGTATATACAATTACACGATATATTATGTTAACTAAATATTCAAAAAGCTACAACGCTAATTTAGCTGGAAAATACAGTATCTATTTTCGACATTTTACGACACGATTATTGTTAACCAAATTGGAAAAATATACACCGATATTCATAGAATTGCAAGTATACCTCCTTCATATAAATTACGTAAGTGATTCATTATTTTCAGGGGTGATCGAATGCTGAACTATATATGGGCAGGTATGCTGCTCGTGGGATTTGCGGTCGGTATACTGAGCGGCAGATTGAATGAAGTGACGCAGGCTGCCTTTACTTCTGCGGGCAATGCCGTTCAACTGTGTATCGGACTTCTGGGGATCATGTGCCTTTGGTCCGGGCTTATGAAGGTCATGGAGAAAAGCGGCCTGGTAAGATTGATAGCCCGCTTTGCCTCACCTTTAATGGGCCTGCTGTTCCCAAAGCTCAACGGCAGTAAAAAGGCGCAAGGCGCTATCGTTATGAACCTTGCAGCAAATTTTATGGGGCTCGGGAATGCTGCGACCCCGCTGGGCATTAAAGCAATGGAAGAACTTCAGAAGGTCAACGCGGGCAGTGATACCGCCTCGGATCCGATGTGCATGTTCCTTGTACTGAATACCTCCGCCATCCAACTGATACCTGCAACAGTTATTGCGATACGTATGGATGCAGGCTCAGCGGCTCCTGCCGAGATCATGGCATGCGTATGGTTTGCCTCTGCCTGCGCCATGCTGGCAGGTATCACGGCAGTAAAGCTCCTTTCGGGACACGGCAGGAGACATGCTTTGCTCAGGGGCGGGTCATGACCATGGACTACTCTTTTTTTACAAGTATATCGCTGTATGCGCTGCCCGTATTGTTCCTGCTCATTCTCGGGACCGGGCTGTCAAGGAAGGTAAAAGTATATGATGCTTTTGTCGAAGGAGCTGCGGAGGGCTTAAAGGCTACGGTCAGGATACTGCCGCCTCTTGTCGGTCTTCTCACGGCAGTCGGCGTGTTCCGGGCTTCCGGTGCGCTGGATTTTATCATTCAACTTCTTCTGCCCGCAGCGTCATTGCTGGGTATTCCTGCGGAGGCCATGCCTCTCGCGCTTATGCGTCCGGTTTCGGGGAGTGCTTCGCTGGCGCTTGTTTCCGACATTGTCAGGATGTACGGGCCGGATTCGTACATAGGAAGGGTTGTGTCGACAATGATGGGATCCACCGAAACGATTTTTTATACGCTTGCAGTATATTATGGGGCCGTGGGCATAAAAAACATCAGATATACACTGGCTGCGGCATTATTTGCAGACGGCGTAAGCGTTATTGCGTCTGCGTGGATATGTGCGCTAGTGTTTGGAAGGTGAGCTTCGAAAAGAGGCTTGCATTATCCTTCCCGGATAGTCTGTCTCATGAGGCCGGATATGCGCATAAGCCGCCATACGGTTGTGTACCTGGCGGCCGAGGTTTTTTTCAATATATTGGAACCGGCAAGCTTGAGCATTCCGAATTCGGCTTCGGGTTCAGTCAGATAAAGACCGATCATTGCTTTTATCATTCTGATGTAATCTTCGCCATTTCTGATATTCGTGAATGATTTTTCCGCCCTTTCTGCGAAATACACGATCCTTTCCTCGCATTCCTTGAGATTGCTGTAAAATGATGTGAAATTCAAGCCCTCGGCCTCGCGTTTGCGCATACTCAATGCTGATGCAAGGAGCGAATCCAGGCCGCAGAGCCAGGGAAAGCAGGCTTCATCGAGTAATACTGCTTCTTCGCCGGTAAACTCCGGATCGGCTGCTGCCGCAAACATCACAAGTATCCCCAGCAGCGAGCCTGATGCCGCGCAGAATTCCCACCAGCTTATATCGCGATACCTCTGAAGATAGCCACTGCTCCAGACCTTCAGCATTTCGACGCCGGCCAGCGGCGGGTAATAACGGTACGACTGCAGGTCAATAAACAGCTGAGAATATTTTTTAAGCTTCGGGGCAACCAGTCTGTATGCAGGAAGGACGGCCAGCTGCAGCCTGCACCGGTCTGAAAGGCAGCTCCGGGCAGGGGACTCATCCATGCCGGAAGAGCCCGGACTCGGCTCGTTTTTTATCGAATGGATCATTGGACAGCTGCTGCTCCTCGAAGGGTCAACCGCACAGGAAAGGCAGTTGTACAGCCTTCTTATCTCAATTTCGTCGGAGATGTCCTTGTTATGCCTGTAGCGTTCAATAAATCCGGTTATGGACAATAGCGCGAAGGCGAAGGAGATAATGCCTTCCTTGTTTGTTCCGGGCAGCTCCGCCGATAGGATCGGGAGCAGCGTTCCCTGTATGGGAGTTTCAATCAGGGCTTCTGAAGCGGTCGGAGCCCTTGGTGTGCTCGGGATGCAAAGCTCCTGCATGTTTTGAGACAATACAAGCTGCTTCTGTGCTTCCGGCAATATTTTAAAGCCGTATTTATAAAGCAGCGGCACAATTTCTCCATAATGCTTCATTGGACAAATTCTCCTTTCAATAATGTCTATTCTTCATCGCTGCGGATTATGAAAAGCCTGGCGAGTCTCCATCCATACATGCCGGCTCGGCCCAAATATTGCTTGAAAAAACCATGTCTAAAATGTATATTAATAGGGAAGCTAAAAGATCGGCTAAAATATTAGTTCCGATTCTTTTACAGGGAATGAAGCGGGCTGGCCGCAAGCTTCGCTTGCTGCTCGCCCATGCAGCCTGGTTAGTGTAGTTCACTGTAAAAGATTATCGGAAGTTATATTTTAGCGATCTAAAGATGATTCGTGGAGGTTGGAAATGGAAAAAAGAACTTTTTATATTACAACGCCGATATACTACCCCAGCGACAAGCTGCACATCGGGCATTCGTATACAACTGTGGCCGCCGATGCCATTTCAAGATATAAAAGATTAAAGGGTTATGATGTCATGTTCCTTACGGGAACGGACGAGCACGGACAGAAAATTCAGAGGAAGGCTGAAGCAAGGGGGATTACCCCAAAGCAGTATGTTGACGAGATCGTTTCTGGAATAAAAGAGCTTTGGAAAACGATGAAGATCTCCAACGACAGGTTTATAAGGACTACCGACGATTATCACGAAGCGGCGGTCCAGAAGATATTTAAAAAGCTTTATGATAACGGCGATATTTACAAGAGCGAGTACGAAGGCTGGTACTGCACTCCCTGCGAATCCTTCTGGACCAAGACCCAGCTGGTTGACGGAAAATGCCCGGACTGTGGCAGGGAAGTGGAGCTCACAAAGGAAGAAAGCTATTTTTTCAGGCTGTCGAAATATCAGGACAGGCTCATCAAGCATATTGAAGAAAACCCTGACTTTATACAGCCGGTATCGAGGCGTAATGAAATGCTGAATAACTTCCTCAGGCCCGGCCTTGAGGATCTCTGCGTTTCGAGGACTACGTTCAACTGGGGCGTACCGGTCACCTTTGATGAAAAACATGTCGTTTATGTTTGGATAGACGCTTTGTCCAACTACATAACCGCGCTCGGTTTCATGTCCGAAAACAACTCGGACTATAGGAAATACTGGCCTGCAGACGTTCACCTCGTCGGGAAGGAAATCGTACGCTTCCACACGATAATCTGGCCTGCAATGCTGATGGCGCTCGGAGAGCCTCTGCCGAAGCAGGTGTTCGGTCACGGCTGGCTGTTGCTTGAAGGCGGGAAAATGTCCAAATCGAAGGGCAATGTGGTAGACCCGGTTGTACTGATAGACAAGTACGGAGTCGACGCCGTACGCTATTTCCTGCTGCGCGAGGTACCCTTCGGTTCCGATGGAGTATTCTCCAATGAAGCATTGATACAGAGGATCAATTCGGACCTGGCAAATGATCTCGGAAATCTGGTGAGCAGGACAGTTGCCATGATCGACAAATATTTCGGCGGTGTGCTGCCGCGGCAGCGTACGGAAGGCGAGTTCGACAGCGAACTCAAGGCTATGTTTGCCGAGCTGCCTCAAAAGGTTGAAGAGCTGATGGACAAATACCAGTTCAGCGCAGCTTTGAGTGAGATTTGGAAGGCTATTTCGAGGACTAACAAGTATATAGACGAGACGATGCCCTGGGCGCTGGCCAAATCGGAAGAGAACAAGCCGCGTCTTGCAGCGGTAATCTATAATCTGGCCGAGAGCCTTCGCATAGTATCTATCCTGATTCAGCCGTTCATGACTGAAACGCCTGACAAGATCCGGCATCAGCTAGGCATTTCGGGAAGCGAAGCGCTGGACTGGGAGAGCGCGAAACGCTGGGGAAGCTACCCGGAGGGTGTTTCGGTAAACAAGGGTGAGGTCATATTCCCGAGAATAGATATCAAAAAGGAAATGGAAGAGCTGGAGAAACTCAATCCTGCCGCCCGGACGGAACAGGTTCCTGACAGCAATGCCGAGGCTCATGGAAATAAGGCTGCCAAGGAAAATAAGGATGTTTCCGGGTCAGGAAACAGGGCGCCTCAGGAAAGCAAGGCTGCTTCGAGCGATCCCACAAGTAAAGCGGAACTGATCACCATAGACGATTTTGCGAAGCTGGACCTTCGTGTTGCGAAGGTATTGGAAGCGGAAAAGATCGAAGGCTCCGATAAGCTTCTGAAACTTAAGCTTGAGATGGGCGGCGAAACCAGGCAGGTAGTATCGGGCATAGCCAAACATTATTCACCCGACAGCCTGGTCGGCAAATCCGTTATTCTAGTCGCGAACCTGAAGCCGGTAAAGCTGAAGGGCATCGAGTCACAGGGAATGATACTTGCTGCTTCCAATGACGATTCACTGGTTATTGCGACACTTGACAGTGAAATCGGTACTGGGGCCAAAGTCAAATAATCATCCATAATTGGCTTTTTTCTGAGGCCGGCCTGATAAAAGCCGGTTTGATTGCAGTTTGTACAATTATCATATATAATTATGTATGGTAATCATTATTAACATAATTTACCGGACTTTCATGAGGTGGCATATGTTATTTGACACGCACGCCCATTATTATGAAGAGCAGTACAAGGACGATCTTGAAGAGACAATCGAAAGAGCAAAAGAGAGCGGAGTCGGGCTTATATTGACGGCATCTTCGGATTTTGCTTCGTCGGTAGAAAATATAACATTGTCTCAGAATCATGATATATTTTATGCTGCTATAGGCGTGCATCCTCACAGTGTTATCGATCTCAACAACAATATAATTTCAGCTCTCACCGATTTTGCCTCGTTTCCCAAGGTAGTCGCCATTGGAGAGATCGGATTGGACTATTATTATGACAATTCTCCGCGGGAAGCGCAAAAGATATGGTTCGCAAAGCAGATCTCCCTGGCCAGAAATGTTAAAAAGCCGATCATAGTTCATGACAGGGATGCCCACGAAGACACGCTCAATATTCTCAAAGGTGAGAATGCAAAAGACGTAGGCGGTGTACTTCATTGCTTCACGGGCAGTATCGAAATGGCAAGAGAGGTAATGGAGCTCGGTTTTTTGATATCCATAGCAGGGCCTGTCACTTTCAAAAATGCAAACAGGCTGCTTGACTTAGTGAAGTTCATCCCGGACGACAGGCTGCTTATAGAAACCGACAGCCCGTATCTGACTCCCGAGCCGCACAGAGGACAAAGGAACGAATCCGCATACGTTAAACTTGTCGCTGAAAAAATTGCGAAAATCAAAGGCAAATCATTGGAATATATTGCAGATATAACAACATCCAACGCAAAGAGAATTTTTGGTATCCAATAATTTTGATTTGACCGGTGGTGCATTATGAAAAAGTTTATTCTTGTGATGGTCTTTGTGTTATTGACTGCTCTGTTCGTGGCATTCAACTATCTGCTATGGGACAGAGAGAGCAAGGTAACGGAACTGAAGGATCTCGAAAATGCGAATGCGGGAAATAATGCCACTATCAATTCGCAGAAGCGTGAGATAGAGAACCTTATTGATGAGAACAACAAGCTGAATGAACGGATCGACCAGCTCGATAAGGATAACAAACAGCTTGGGCAGGAAAGCTCCAACCTCGCTTTGGAAAGAGACAACAAGGCGGCTGCTCTCGATGAGAGGATCAAATTTATTAACAACCTCAAGAAGTTTGCCGATCTTAAGGTCTTGGCCGATCCGATAGTTAAATGGGCCGACGCTATTAACCAGGGAAACTTTGATCAGGCGTACGCCATAGAATATTCCGGAGTTCCTCCCAAGGACAGGACAGTTGATCTTGCCTCCTATTCCGAAGATATGAAAAAAACAATACGCAAAGTAGAGATTATAGATATGAAAATAGATCCCATCAGAGGCTCCGGAGACGGTAATGTGTATCTTGACGTCAAACTGAGCGTCAGGCTGGCCGACGGTGCCGACATGTCAGTCTCGCGCTTTGTAGAGGGCGAGAACAGTGCCTATGTCCGTTTCGACTATTCCGAAAATCAGAAAGCATTCGTCATATCCGCCATCAATCAGTAGACAATGAGCAGGCTATTTTTATTGATAACATGCTCCAAGCCAAAGAGCCTGTAAATTCAAACCTTTAGTGCAAAATCAAACGTGCCTCGCCTGTGGACCCCAGCCACTCGGGCAGGACGTGATTTTGCCCTGTATTTGTTTGAATTAACATGCTCTATTGTCTTTTCGCATACGTTATCTATAAAAACAACCTGCTCATTATTTGCTGTAAAAGCAACCTGCGCAGTATATTTACATAACATTTTCTTTCACACCGGTATCCGACTATTCATATAATGGTATTGAAATGCTCCAATTCCGGAGGAATCATTATATGAAAGAGGAAATCAAAATGAAAGATATTATGCATAACGGACCTATGGGAACCATGCCTCAGGTGGGCGCTATGCCGCAGATGCAGGCGAATCCGGGTGTATCTCCGGCAAAAGCTGTTCCCAACGTATCTCCTGCACAGACAACGCCAAAGGTATCACCGGCGCAAACCAATGTATCCCCTGCACAGACGGTACCGAAAGTATCTCCTGCACAGACCGCACCTAACGTATCTCCAGTCCAGTCAATACCGAAAGTATCGCCCGCACAGACCGCACCTAATGTTTCGCCTACCCAGATGGGACCCAACGTATCACCCGCACAGATGGGACCGAATGTATCACCTGCGCAGATGATGCCCAACATTTCCCCCATGCCGATGGGGCAGAATGTTTCCCCTGCTCAGATGATGCCGAACATACCGAACATGATGCCTTATCCCGAGGTATCTCCTGCTCAGATGATGCCGAACATGATGCCTTATCCTGAGGTATCTCCCGCGCAGATGATGCCGAATATGATGAACATGCCGAACATGATGCCTTATCCCGAGGTATCTCCCGCGCAGATGATGCCAAACATGTCGAACATGCCGAACATGATGCCTTATCCCGAGGTGTCCCCTGCGCAGATGATGCCCAAAATGCCGAATCCGTCAGGGGTTATGCCGGCTTCCATGAATGCGATGCCTATGATGTGCTGCCCATATCTTATGAATATGCAGTGCCCGATGACTCAAGGCGTTATGGGGATGAACAACATGTATCCCGGAATAAGTCCCGCGACCGCCAACATGGGTGCGCTGCCGGCTGCCAACACTGCCTTGAGTCCTGCAGGCAGCCTGATGAATTCAATGCCGGGAATGGGGTTTATGGGTGGAATGGGCTACTGAAATTCCTTTTAGGCTAACATACTCTCAAGTCTCATTTCTCAGGACTGCCGCAAGGGCAGTCCTTTTGTGTCTCCCAGGATACCTTTCCAGGATATGCTATCGATGTTGATAATTTTATGGGAAATTATGGTATAAACCCGCAAAAGACGTGTATAATCTGATTCGAAGGGATTTTATGGCAACAGATTTGACAAATCGGACCTATTGGATATAAAATAGCGTCACAGTCCCTTATTAATATTTTAACAGGAGGTTGTTTTATTGTTGCCACTTGCTAAAAATATTAAAAGGTTATTTTCATACAGAAAGCGACTGCTGGTTATAATACTGGCGGTAACAGTATCGGCGGGTGCGGGATGCGGCGCGTTTGCCATGCTGAAGAAGGACGTTGTGATAAATGACAACGGAAAAGTAATTACCTGCATGACTATGAAAAATACCTTTAAAGAAACACTGGAACAAAATGATATTGTTGTAAATGCCTTCGATTACATCAGTATTCCATTGGAGACCAACCTACAAAGGATGAGACTGAACGAGATATACATAAAAAGAGCTGTACCCGTATTTATTACAGCAGACGGCAAACAAACGAGGTTAATGACCTACAGGGATACTGTAGGAGAGATGCTGAAGGACAGCCCGGTCAGACCCGAAGGTTCAGACAGGCTTGAGGGGGCACAGCAGACAGACCTGGTAAAAAGCGATATGAAGCTTCGGATCGTACGTATCGACGAGAGTATTGTAAGTGAAAAGGAAGATATACCTTACCTGGTACAGAAAAAGGCGAACAAAACCCTTGATGAGGGAGCCCAAAGGATTGTGCAAAAAGGTAAGCCGGGTGTCCTCGAGAAGCAGTACACGGTAGTTACGGAAGATGGAAAAGAAGTTTCGAGGCAGCTTTTGAAAGAGACAGTGCTCCAGGATCCAATAAAACTGATCGTGGAATTCGGCACTGTAATGAATTTCAAAACGAGCAGGGGAGATACCGTAAGATACAGTAAGGTTATTGACATGAGGGCGACGGCTTATACATCTTCCTTCGAAGAAACCGGAAAAGCGCCGGGGCATCCGCTGTATGGCATAACAGCATCCGGCGTCAAAGCAAGAAAAGGAGTCATAGCAGTCGATCCGAGGGTAATACCTCTCGGCACCAGGCTCTACGTGGAATTGCCCGGAAAGACTCCCGATTACGGCTATGCAGTAGCTGCAGACGTAGGCGGAGGGATAAAGGGGAACAGAGTGGACCTGTATTACGAGAACAAGGCCGATGCAATGAATTTCGGCCGAAGGAAAGTCAAAGTTTATATACTGTCTGAAAATTAGACTGATATAAACCTTGAACAAGATATAATAGGGGACTAAAACTAAGCCGGGGCGTAATGCCCCGGCAAATTTGTCTAAGGATCGGCTAAAAAATAAACGATTCCTGAGAACACCGGCGGAAAGGCATACGAAATGAATTTGGACACAAAAACTTTAATGAAAAAATTTAGTATACGTCCGACTAAATCACTTGGACAGAATTTTCTTACGGATGAAGGAGTTCTTAAGAAGATAGCCGGGGCAGCCGAATTGACGAAGAACGATATCGTACTCGAAGTCGGACCGGGTCTCGGAAGCCTGACGGCACAGCTTGCAGAAAACGCCGGCGCCGTGCTGGCGGTGGAGATCGACAGACATCTGATACCTGCACTGCGGGAGAGCCTTGGAAGTTATCCGAATATACATATCATCCATGGGGACATAATGCGCATCGATCCGGAAAACGAACTGCGGCCCTATATCAAAGACGGGGAAGGTACGGATCGTCAGTTGAAAGTAGTTGCCAACCTGCCCTATTATATTACGACGCCCGTTATAATGAAGCTGCTCGAGAGCGGCTTAAAAGCCAAAACCATGGTATTCATGGTGCAGAAGGAAGTAGCCGACAGGATGCGGGCAAAGCCGGGAGGCAAGGATTACGGCGCGCTTTCCGTTGCCGTACAGTACTACTCGAAGCCGTCCATTGTGCTCGATGTCCCGCCCCACAGTTTCATACCGCAGCCCGATGTCGATTCTTCCGTAATAAGGCTCGACATATATGATAAAGCTCCGGTAGAACTAAGGGACAAGGAACTGTTTTTCAGGCTGGTAAAAGCGTCCTTCGGTCAGAGACGTAAAACACTGGTCAATGCCTTGAACAATGCGGGTTTATTTAGCAGGGGCAAGGATGAAATAAAAATGGTACTGTCCGAAATCGGCATAGAGGAAAACCGCAGGGGAGAGACTCTGTCGATAGAGCAATTTGCACAGCTTTCAAATATTATCCATGACAGGCAGCACGAACCGGATAAACGGGCAGATGATTAGGCTCGTAAGAATTCACGGACAAAAACCCCGGAAATCCTTTTTACGATCTCCGGGGTTTATTATGTCTTCAGGTGTATTACAATCGTCAGACTACGATTATTCCGACGATATCAGGCTTTGAGCCTTTCTTCAAGAGCAGCCAGCTGTTTTGCCATTTCCTTAGGCAGTTTGTCTCCGAATTTTGCGTAATGCTCCTTGATTGAAACGACTTCCTTCAGCCACTCGTCATTGTTGACCTTGAGCAGCTCAGCCATATCTGCTTCGCTTACATCGAGACCTTTTCTGTCGATAGCGTCAACTGACGGCATATAGCCGATAGGAGTCTTGACTGCTTTGCCTTCGCCGGCAACTCTTTCACAGACCCACTTGAGGACTCTGCTGTTTTCGCCGAAGCCGGGCCACAGCCACTTGCCGTTGGCGTCCTTGCGGAACCAGTTGACATAGAATATCTTGGGAAGCTTTTCCGGATCGGACTTGGTTCCGATATCGAGCCAATGCTGTAAATAATCGCATACATGGTAACCCATGAACGGAAGCATTGCGAACGGATCGCGGCGAACCTGGCCGATATTGTTTGAAATCGTTGCGGCAGTGATTTCGGAACCCATAATGGATCCAAGGAATATGCCGTGATTCCAGTCGAGGCTCTGATGTACCAGAGGTATAGTGCTGGGACGGCGGCCGCCTATAAGTATTGCCGATATCGGCACTCCTTCGGGGTTTTCCCATTCAGGAGAAATAACCGGGCACTGTTTTGCCGGTGCTGTGAATCTTGAATTGGGGTGAGCTGCGACTTCCTTGGAATCGGGAGTCCAGTCCTTGCCCTTCCAGTCGATCAGGTGATCGGGAGCCTTGGTACCGATACCTTCCCACCAGACGTCGCCGTCATCGGTCAGAGCAACATTTGTAAATATGGTGTTCTTTTCACAGCTGTGCATTGCGTTAGGGTTGGAATCCAGTGATGTACCCGGGGCGACTCCAAAGAAGCCGGCTTCGGGGTTGATTGCATAAAGACGTCCGTCTTTTCCGAACTTCATCCAGGCTATATCATCACCGACAGTTTCGACCTTCCAGCCGGGAAGCGTCGGTATGAGCATTGCGAGGTTGGTCTTGCCGCATGCACTCGGGAAAGCGCCGCAGACGTATTTCTTGTTGCCCTTGGGATCAGTGATGCCAAGGATCAGCATATGTTCAGCCAGCCAGCCTTCGTCGCGGGCCTGCACGGAAGCGATACGCAGTGCGAAGCACTTTTTGCCGAGCAGTGCGTTTCCGCCGTAACCGGAACCATAGGACCAGATCGTCCTTTCTTCCGGGAAATGGCTGATATATTTCTTTTCGATAGGAGCGCAGGGCCATGAGATATCCTTCTGGCCCTTCTCGAGCGGATAGCCTACGGAGTGCAGGCACGGTACGAAATCTCCGTCTCCGAGAGTATCGAGGACTGCCTTGCCCATGCGGGTCATGATCCTCATATTAACTACAACGTACGGGCTGTCAGTCAGCTCTATGCCGATCTTCGATATGGGGGAGCCTATGGGACCCATGGAGAACGGTACTACATACATGGTTCTTCCATGCATGGATCCTTTATAAAGTCCTCTCATCGTAGTCTTGAGCTCGTCGGGATCGATCCAGTTATTTGTCGGGCCTGCGTCTTCCTTCCTCTTGGAAGCTATGAAGGTCCTGTTTTCAACACGAGCAACGTCTGACGGATCGCTCCTGAAAAGGTAGCAACCGGGGCGTTTCTTGGGGTTCAGCGGGGTAGCCATACCACTGTCGACCATTTCTTTCAACAGGCGGTCGTTTTCCTCCTGCGAACCATCACACCAGTAGATCTGATCGGGTTCACACATTGCTGCCATTTCCTTGACCCATTCCAGCAGCTTTTTGTTTGTGGTCATATCTTATAATCTCCTTTCATGATATACAATTATTATTACCCGCGAGTTACATTATATCGTATCTGCGCTGTTGTAATCCATTAATGCGGTATGTAGTTGGTTAATTTTTTCACTAACATTCTACCATATACTGATGAAATATTCAACAAGGGATTATTCAGGTTTTTTTCGAATGACGTTACTTTAGTCGGTTTTCTGCGGTTAAAAAGCATTGCTTTTAGTAACGGCCTCTCGTTTTTGCAATTTTGTAATCTGCATCCTTCATTTTATATAGAAATATACAATCATATTTATCTTAAAATCTGTACAAAATATATTATTACAAAAGAAGGGAGCATTTGTTATGAAGGAGAAAATGCGTGATAAGAACATTGTTAAGGAAGCTGTCGGAGACCCTGCCTTTTACAATGATCAGATCGACAGGAACAAGGAACCGATAAAGGCGCGCCCTGAATATAAGAAGAAGGCCGGGAAGCATTAGGAATCGTTAAAATATAACTTCCGATAAACTTTTACGGGGTACTACACTAACCAGAATGCATGGGCGAGCAGCAAGCAAAGCTTGCGACCAGCCCGCTCCATTCCCCGTAAAAGTACCGGAACTAATATTTTAGCCGATCCTTTGCATATTTCCCGTGCCCCTATGCCGATAGCATCAATTAAAATGAACCGTCATATAATCCTATGATGGTTTATTTTTTGTTATAGCTGGCGTACGTGCCGGCGCGAAGCCGGTAGGTTCGGCAGTAAATGCAAGTTGAAGTATCGGAGGGATTGGGATTGGATGCTAGGTCTGGGTTCCAAAGAAACTACTTTATATTTGTCAATGAGGACGCCGGCTACGAGGCCGGTCGGAAGCCGTCCGGTCACATAAAGCTGGAGATCCGTGACGGAAGGGGCAGGCTGCACGCGGCAGTACAAAACTTGCGGCCTGGAAATGGAAGATTTGATTACGCCCTTTATCTATTGTGTTCGGGCAGCTATGAATGCACTCCGGTATACGCCGGAAATCTCGGTCTCAGGCCGGGAAAGGCGGAGCTTGAATGGATTTTCGATCCGGCGGATGTTGGCAGGTCGGGAACTCCGATCGATGCCTTTGACGTGTTTGCCGTAATCACTGAAAATTCAGGAGGACGTGAGAATGGTTTGGCATGTCCGCTGGCGGCCTATAGAAACAAGAGGGTCGACTGGAGAAATACTTTCCGCACGGCCAGAATGGTAAAAAAGCCCGTGCAGGCGGAAATCAAGCCGATGCCTCTGCCTGAAACGAAGCCCGAAATCAAACCGGTAACAAAGCCGGAAATCAAGCCAATGCCTTTGCATGAAACGAAGCCGGAAGTCAAACCGGTAACAAAGGCGGAAATAAAGCCAATGCCTCTGCCTGAAACGAAGCCGGAAGTCAAATCGGTAACAAAGCCCGAAATCAAGCCGATGCCTCTGCCTGAAACGAAGCCCGAAATCAAACCGGTAACAAAGCCGGAAATCAAGCCAATGCCTCTGCCTGAAACGAAGCCGGAAGTCAAATCCGAAATAAAGCCGGACAACAAGCCTGAAGCCAAATCTGAAACCAAGCCTGAAGCGGTGTATGAAGCACCACCTGTACAAACGCCTGTAACCGGAACAGAAGCACAACAGGAGTCAGGGATGGGAACCGGAAAGCTCGGGATTGAAAAGGCTGGAACCGATAAAGCCGGTATGGGTTTGCAGCAGGACCAACCCATAAAGAAAGACGAACAAACCCAGGATCAGTCCCAGGATCAAACTCAGGATCAAACTCAGGATCAGCTTCAGACAGGTCTGCCCGCACAGGTCGGAGATCAACCCCAGTTTTATCAGGGAGCCCCCGCGTTTACAGGTGGGCAGGCACAGTTTTATCAGGGAGCCCCCGGTTTTGCAGACGGTCAGACACAGATATACCAGTATGCCGCACCTGCACAACAAGCAGCCCAGTCCTACGGAGACGCTCCTGAGCAGCCATATGGGCAGGGCTTTGCATATCAGACCGGACAGCCGCAGTCACAAAACCCTTTCCAGATGTATCAGGAACAGCCTTTAGATACATATAACCCATACCAGATGTTCGCTCCGCAGCCTCAGATGTACAGCCCTTACCAGCCATATCCCCAGCAGATACAGCCCTATGAACCCGGTCAGCCTTTTGGAGATGGGCAGGGACAGAAGTATCAGGAACCGGCACAGGTGCCTGAGGAGAAGGGGCAGTTACCGGCAGAGCAGGCGCAGGAATATCAGAAATCTGCTGGGGAGCCCGAGAAATCGGGGCAGTTGCCGGCAGAGCAGGGACAGGAATATCAGGAACCAGCTGGGGAGCCCGAGGAATCGGGGCAGTTGCCGACAGAGCAAGGACAGGAGTATCAGGAACCGGCTGGGGAGTCCGCGGAATCGGGGCAGTTGTCGGCAGAGCAAGGACAGGAGTATGAAGATCTGGAGCGTGAAGAACAGTCGGCCAGGGTAGAACAGCCGGAGGAAGTACAGGCAGCACAGGCTGACGATGGCACGGCGGTGTCTCCGGACAGTGCGCAGCCGCCGGTTACTGAACCGGCACAGGATAGGGCAGCCTCGCAGACCGAATATATTTACCGCGACGGTCCGGGCAGTGTGAATACAGGGTGCCTGTACCTGAACGGAAATATCTGCGGAGCCATTTTAAATGCTGAAGCGGGTAATGCCAGTCCATGCGAGGCATGCCGTGTCCATGGGGGAACGCCGACCGAGCAGGTGAAGCCGGCAGGTGATCTGTCAAGGCTCAAGGCCATCATGGACGGTAATTTTGAAGCTAACGATCCCTTCCATAGCAAACGTAGCGATTACTTATGGTGGAAGATAACCAACCCTGTTAACCTCAATAATATCCTTTATCAAAACAATATCAGATCGCCTCTCATGTTCAATCCGGCGGTGATGCTGGCTCATTACAAGTACCGCCACCTTATAGTCGGCATATTTACCAGAAGGGACGGCAAAAAATTCGTTGTGTGCGGAGTTCCCGGAATGCATATGGTAGACCGGAAACCGTTCGGGGAGCTGAGCAAATGGGTACAGGCCGATGGGAGCAAGCAGCGCTATGGTGCGTTCGGTTACTGGCTCGTTTATATAAACCCTGACGATGGGAAGATATTGAATCTGAATCAGGAGTGATATAACGGTTGCGATAATGTATGTTTTTGACCAAGGCTTGCCGGACAGAGTTTGCACGGCCGGCCTTGTCTGCTTTTATGCGGCGATCAGGATTATAGCTTTAGCGTGCTTTCGATTGATAAGACTTATACAAAACATGCACCGTATATTGTACAGATTTGCATCCCATTTCAATGACCGGGCGGATATGGTAAAATAATCTTGGCAGTTTTATTGCGGGAGGTGATTTTCTGCTTTACGTATTTATCGGTTGCCTTGCATTCGGCTTATTTTACTCTGTTTTGTCGCTGATCCTCGGGGATCATGGAGGTGATCACGGAGTAGGTCACGCGGGCGGGGCAGATCATATCGGCAGCTTCGATCATGCAGGAGGCCTCGATCATGCGGTCGGAATGGACCATGCCGGAGGTTTCGACCATGCGGCAGGAGCAGGCGCGGGCCATGTCGCCGACGCGGGGCATACCGCCGGCGCACAGCATGCATCAGATTCCTCCGATACCCCGTCACCTTTCAATCCGCTTGTTATTGCGAGCGCGATCAGTACCTTCGGTGCAGTGGGTATTATTTCCATGAAGGGCTTCGGTATTTCCGGGCTGATGAGTACCATCATTTCATTAGGGGTTGCAGGAGCCATAGGAGCGGCGCTGTTTTTCGGGATCGTCAAGTTCATGTACGGCTCGCAGTCCAATTCGATTTACTCTCTTGACGAGCTTGCTGGAACCGAAGCCGAAGTAATAACACCAGTGCCGGAAAAAGGGCTCGGCGAGATAGCCTATGTTGCCAACGGGATCAGGTATACTCAATCCGCCAGATCCATGGAGGGGAGCCCGATCAAAAGAGGCGCGGCAGTCATAATAAGGGAGATTGCGGGAAATGTTGCTGTAGTTCAGCAGAAGCTGACGCTGGACGATATCGAAATTAACTACGAGGAACAGGAAAACAAAGAGAACGGAAAACCACGCAGAGATGCTGGAAATAATTAATTTAAGGGAGGATTTGTAATGGGTTCATACGCGTTGCCGGTAATAATTGGTTTAGTTCTAGTCGTAATCCTTTTCATACTGGTATCTGTTTTTGTCGGCAGATACGTCAAGGTGGGACCGGATGAGGCATTGATAGTCTCGGGACGCAAGAAGAGGCTTCCCAATGGTCAGGTAGTAGGGTTCAGGATAGTCAGGGGCGGAGCGACTTTTGTTCTGCCGGTACTGGAAATTTCGAAGACAATATCACTAAGGATTATGCCTCTCGACGTCAATTCAAGCGCATATACTTCCCAGGGCGTGCAGGTTTCAGTCGATGGTATTGCACAGGTAAAGATCGATTCGAGCCAGGAAGCAATAGCAACTGCTGCAGAGCAGTTCCTGAGCCTGAAAGAGGATGAGATCAAACGAATCGCTACGCAGACCCTTGAAGGTCATCTGCGTTCGATAGTCGGAAACCTTACGGTAGAAGAGATCAACCAGAACAGGGACGCATTCGCACAAAAGGTGCAGGAGCTTGCAGCCGGTGACCTCGCAAATATGGGTCTCAAGATCATATCCTTTACGATCAGGGAAATCGCCGATAAGAACGGTTACCTGGAAAGTCTCGGTAAGGCGCAGATCGCAAGGGTTCAGAGGGATGCCGTCATTGGCCAGGCTGAAGCCAAGAGGGACGCCGATATAAAGAGCGCCGAGGCCATGCAGGCAGGACAGACAGCCAAGTACCTCGCAGAGACCAAGGTTGCGGAAGCGAACAGGGACAAGGAAATGAAGGTCGCCGATTACCAGGCTGCCATCAATGAAAGAAAAGCCGAGGCCGATCTTTCATACGACAAGAAGAAGTTCGTCATACAGCAGGAAGTTCAGAAGGAAGCAATGCAGGTCGAGATCGTCAAGAAACAGAAAGAAATCGAGCTGCAGGAACAGGAAGCTCTGAGAAAAGAGAAGGAACTCGATGCAATGATCAGGAAGCCTGCCGAAGCCGACAGGTTCAAGACCGAAGTTTCCGCTGAAGCCGACAAGGTAAAGAAGTCCAAGGACGCCGAAGCGCAATCCTACGCGATTAAAGCCGAAGGTCTTGCAAAGGCGGAAGCAATAAAGGCGGCAGGTCTTGCGGAAGCGGAGATCATCAAAGCAAAGGGTGAAGCTGAAGCAGCAGCCCTGGCCAAGAAGGCAGAAGCTTACAAGCAGTTCAACGATGCGGCTATCGCGCAGATGGTCATCGAAAAGCTGCCGGACATAGCATCAGCAGTGGCACAGCCTCTCTCGAAGACGGAAAAAATTGTCATGATAGGCGATTCCGGCGCTTCGAAGCTGACAAAGGATATTACGGGTGTAATTGCTCAGTTGCCTGAAACAGTTAAAGGCCTCACGGGCGTCGACATTACCGATATTCTTAGAAAGTATGCGAGCGGCAAGGAAGAGGTAAAGGAAAGCGCGAATGATGCCGTAAAAGAAAGCAGCAAATAATAAAAAAGGATAAAAAATATTAAAATATATGCTTTTTTGGCTGAATATAGTATAATGTGAGAGGATGGGAAAAGACCATCCTCTCTTTACGCGAAGCGACAGGATGAAGAACTTAAGGCGCTGCCGAAAGGATGCTGATACATTGAGCACAAGGAACAAGGTGGAGCTTAGGATTGCAGGCAAGGATTATACTATAGTCGGGACCGAGCCGGAAGAGTATATTCAGAAGGTCGGGCATTATATAGATAAAAAAATGACTGAGATATTGAGGAACACTAACAGTCTCAGTACTTCTCTTGCAGCAGTCCTGACAGCGATAAATGTCGCCGACGACTTTTTCAAGAGCCGCGAGGGTGAACAAGACGCCAGGAAGGAACTCAAAAAGGCGCTTGAGGAGCTTGAAGGGCTGAAGGAGGAAAGGCAGCGACTGCTGCAGGAAAATACGGCATTGGGCGAAATGAATGCAACTCTCAAGCTCGAACTTGCCAAACGGGAAGCAGAACTCGGAGAAGTCCGCAATTCGCTTGATAAGGCAGAAAGAGCGAGAGACTAAGGTTTTGCAATATTATCGCTTCGCGGGAGGACCTGCGGAGCGATTTTTATGTAATTCCATATAACGGAACGGACCAGGGCCCAAAAAGCCGTTTAACGGCGTCATTAGCCGTTTATAATGGAATACGCCGCAGCATTAAGGGATAGATTATCTATATCCGATAATACCTTCTAAATATATACAGGTGATAAAATGGACAGACCCGGGACATATAACGAATTGAACAAATCCGGAAAAATGATCGAACTTCTTGCTCCTGCGGGAAACCGCGACGCTCTGCATGCAGCAGTGGAAAACGGAGCGGATGCGGTCTACCTTGGCGGCAGGTCTTTTAACGCAAGGGAGAATGCGGACAATTTCGACGCCGAAATGCTCCGCGAAGAGCTGCTTTATGCCCACGCGCGCGGCGTTAGCCTTTATCTGACGCTGAATACTCTCGTTTCCGACGATGAAATAAAACAGGCGGTCGAATTTGCCGCTGAAGCGAGGTACGCAGGTATCGACGGTATTATTGTACAGGATCTGGGTCTTGCCGCCGCTCTCAGAAAAGTGATGCCGGATGTGCCCCTGCACGGCAGTACACAGATGACGGTCTATGACCTGGCGGGAGTGCGTACGCTCGAAGACATGGGCTTCAGCAGGGCTGTGCTTGCAAGAGAACTACCCTTGAAGGAAATTTCCGATATAGCGCATAATACGAAACTCGAAATAGAGGTCTTTGTGCACGGAGCGCTCTGCGTCTGCTACTCCGGGCAGTGCCTCATGAGCAGCATGATAGGCGGCAGAAGCGGCAACCGCGGAAAATGCGCGCAGCCCTGCAGACTGCCCTACCAGTTGGCGGCTTTACCCGGTAGTAGGCCGGGCGGTGGCAGATCCGGCGGGGACAGTTCGGGCGAAGGTAGTTCGGGCGGCACGCGGATAAATGAATACCGGAATCGCACCTTAACAGAACGCTCCGGATACCTTATGAGCCCTAAAGACATGTGTACGCTCGAGTTCATGGCTGATATCGCAGATTCTGGCATACGTTCGCTTAAAATCGAGGGCAGGATGAAGAGCCCCGAATATGTAGCTACTGTTGTCCGGCTGTACAGAAAGTACCTGGATCTTGCCATCGGGCATAAAGGCGCCGGAAATGGGCCTCTGCCCGGTGTGGAGGAAAATGACAGGCACGATATCCTTCAGATATACAACAGGGGCGGTTTTTCCACAGGTTATATGATGGGGAAAACAGGCGCCGACATGATGAGCTATGAAAAACCCAATAACAGCGGTATCTATCTTGGGAAAGTACAGGCGTATGACAGCCGTACGAAAACTGTGACGATAAGGCTGGAATGGGATCTGCACATGGGAGACGGTGTAGAGATATGGACCGGGGGCACTGACAGCCCCGGAGGTACGATTACCTCTATAACGCTTGGGAAGCAGAACGCAAAAATGGCTAAAAAGGGCGACCTTGCGGTGATCGGGGAATTCAAGGGCAGGATCGCACCTGGCTTCGGAGTTTATAAGACTTTGGATATAACGTTGAACAAACAAGCCCGTGAAACCTTCTCGGGTAAGCTTGTAAAGCGTGTGAAAATTGCCGGCGAGGCGGTTTTACAGCACGGACGGCCGCTTATTCTCCGTGTATGGGACTCCGGGAGACATAGCGCCACAGCCAAGGGAACTATGAATCCCGAAGAAGCTTTGAACAAGCCTCTTTCGGAGGAGAGACTGAGGGAGCAGCTATACAGGACAGGATCGACGCCTTTTGTTTTTACGGAACTGAAGATTGAAATCGCCTCTGGACTGACAATCCCGGTAAGTGAAATAAACGAGGTCAGGAGACAGGCGCTCGTTGAGCTCTATAAAATTAGGGCAGAACGCTATCCAGACAGGCGCAGCCTGGAGAGCGTCAATCAGGCGATCGACAGCGACGGTGCGGCGCGGCCTGCCGGCTGTGTGGGATGTTCGTTGCCGCATATAACGCAGGTACGGTCAGGACAAATTTCGGTCGGTCGTCCTGCTTTATCCCTTTACTTTTACAAGTGGGACAAGGAACTGGAATATTCTTCTTTAGGGGCCGACAGAGTCTATCTGCCTTTTAATTCTATTGGAAAGCCAGGCTTCCAAAATACCGCCAAAGCTCTGCAGGCAGCAGGGACCGAGGTTTTTGCCTGGCTGCCCGCAATCACGAGAGGCAATTATGATAAATTGATCGAAAGGTTTCTGAGCCGTATAACAGGCGGCGGACACGAAGGTGGACGGTATTCGGATGACGGATACGAAGATGAACGGAATCCGGACGACGGATACGAAGACGAACGGAATCCGGACGATGCTCCCGAAGCCGGGGTGGGAATAGGACCCAAATCCTTGATAGAGGGCGTACTATGCGGAAATATAGGCACGATACGTAAATTCGTTCCGTCCGGACTTAGGCTGGCGGGAGACATTTCACTCAACATTTTCAATACCGATTCGTTTACCGAGGCGGCAAAGTATGGGCTTGACAGCATTGCACTCTCCGCGGAACTGACGCTTCAGCAGGCGACCTGCATCGGCAGGGCCTTGGCTGCTGTGAGTGCCGACAACGGTAGGCATATTGTCGCGGAGGCCGCGGTTTACGGCAGAATACCGTTGATGATAAGCGAATATTGCCCCGTGGGATGTATCGAAGGAGGGTACACTGCCGGCCGCGGTTGCAGCGGCGCTTGCAGTAAGGAGGGATACAGCCTCAGGGACAGAAAAGGCTCTGAGTTTCCTGTGCTTTGTGACAGGACTGATTGCAGGAGTATAATACTGAATTCAGACGTACTTTTTGTACCCGATATCGTAAACAATCTTACCGATTCCGGAGTAGGAATGCTAAGGCTTTATATATGGGATGAGGGGCCTGAGCGGATAAAGGAACTTATCAGGCTTTACAGGGCGGCACGGCAGGAAGCCGAAGACAGACAGGCGGGTAAACGTGTGGCGAACATGCAGCCGGGACCGGGTTATACGAAGGGGCATTATTTCAGAGGGGTATGACGGCCTTCGGTCAGCTCGGGGAATTCTCGGGCAGAGGATCCAAACTGAAATTCAAACAAACAATTCATACAAAAATTCAAACAGACTACCTGGGGGTATAGCTTATGAAAAATGAAATCAACGTATATATCAAGGTCGGAGGAGAGGGGAGAATTCCGCTTTACGCCTCGACCAATTCCGCGGGCTGCGACCTTTTCGCCACACAGGACATGGCTGTCAGACCCGGTGAAACCAAAATAATGCCGCTCGATTTCAGCATGGCGATAGACCCTGAATATGAGGCGCAAATAAGACCCAGGAGCGGGTTATCCCTGAAAACAGAGCTCAGGATACCCAATGGCCCAGGCACTATAGACAGCGATTACAGGGATACGGTTGGAGTCATATTGCAAAATACGTACAACATAGCCAACCTGCCGTATCAGATTGCGGCTGATCCGGGTATATTGGAGGGCCTGTACCGGAACTACAGGGAGATCGAACTGCTGGAGTATCTCGCGCGGGAGGGAAAGGTTCTGCCCACCGCATCGCTGGCCGTCGCCGGACAAAAGATCTACATCGACGGGCTTGGCAATCCATATGGCACCATATATATTAAGAAGGGCGACAGAATTGCGCAGATGGTATTCAATGAATATAAACGCGCAAACTTCATTCAACATCCTGATCCGCGCGGGATTGGAACTGACAGGGGCGGCGGTTTCGGACATTCGGGCCGCGGCTGAACGGTTATGGGGGTCGGGGATGAAACTTCTTGATGAGGTCGTTGAAAAACCTTTCGATCTTGGCAGATTTATAAAATTTTCTACCAGATTATTTTACTGCCCGGAGTCGGCCGATAACGGCGAATTCCTTCGTACCACGGGATTCGCATCTGATTTCGCCGTCCTAAACAGATTCATATGCAGTGAAGGTACGGCTGTGGCAATTCTGGCGGTCAATTCCGGGCGAAAGACCAATGATGTCCGATATGGTTCACTGGAAAGAAAACAGATAGAAGAGGTTCTTGTAACTAACAGGTGCGAGGCCGCCATTGCAGCATTCTACATAGACGGTGTAAAGGAATGGAAGCTGTCATTGATCAGGCTTAATCCTGACAATAAAGCACCTGGCGATACCCGTGCCCTGAACAACTTCAAGCTGAGCAGGGTTTCGTACATCCTTGGCGGGGGCGGCGGAACTGAAGCTGTGGCAGTAAAGGACATCGGGTCCGAAGCTACAGCAGTAAAGAACGTCGGGTCCGAAGTTGAAGCAGTAAAGGAGATCGGGCCCGAAGTATCGCTAATAACGGGTATCACAAGAACTGCGGCCCGGAAACTACTGTTGAAGCTTTTGCTTATAAAGAAACAGAGGTCTATTAAGGACCTTGAAAAAGCGTTCAGTTTGAATTCATTCAAAAAGGAAGTATTGAAGAAATTCAACCGGAGATATACGAACACCCTTGATTTTTCGGCCCTTGTAAAGCTGCCGGGTTTCAGAATGAGCGAAAGCGAGCCGTATGACCGGATACTGGCAATAGATCCCGAGATGCTGGGGGATCTCTTTGAAAGCAGATTGGATACAAACGTCAGGAAAAATAAGGGTACCTTTTATACTCCTTCGGAAATCGTCAGCTTCATGTGTCGTGAAAGCCTCGCCCATTATATATCCAACGCTGCGGAGATACCTTATGAGGACTGCCGTTCGTTTCTGGATAGCGACTGCCTTTCTGGAGATGGCGGAGATGATTTGGCAAACGGATCTGTTTCCGGGCTTTCTCCATCTGTTCTACATAGCTTCGGAAAGATAGATGACGCTCTCCGGCAGGTAAGGATATTCGACCCAGCAGCAGGCTCCGGTGCTTTCGTACTCGGTATACTGAAGGAAATAGTGAGGGTCCGTGCTGCTGTCTCAACCCGTTCTCCGGCAGACTTGTCCGAAAGTAACGCATACCGCCTGATGCTTTACACTGTAGTGAACTGTATATATGCAATGGATATCGACGAGGATGCTGTCAGGATAACCAGACTCAGGCTTTGGTGCGCCCTCGCCTCAGCATACGAAAATGGTCTCCGGGAGTTGTCGGACCACCCGGTACTCCCGAACCCTCAGGAACTCCCAGACCTAGCGAGACTCCCGGAACTCCCGGGTCCTGGGGAACTCCCAAACCCTCAGGAACCTCTGGCAGCCTACATTTTCGGAAATATTATATCCGGCAGCAGCCTGGGCCGCAGTACTGAGATATTCGATAACAGCCCGCTCTTTATGGAAACTGTTAAAAAGAAGGGCGGCTTCGATATAGTCATAGGCAACCCGCCGTACATATCAGCCATAGAAGGGGCCAGATATGCCGGGCTGAGGCGTTCGCTCAAGTCGATGCACCCTTTGCTGAGAGGATCCTTCGACATATACGCCGCATTTTTGCTGGAGGGGATACGACAAACCAACGATAAAGGCGTTTACTGCTGGATAGTCCCAAACAGCCTGCTGTCCTCGCATTATGCCTCACCGGTGCTCGAATATCTAAAAGAGAATGGCCTGAGACAAAGCTACAGCGTTTCCGACGCCGATATTTTCCATAGTGCAGGAGTTTATCCTGTTATAGTCGCAGGCAATAAAGGCGCACCAGGCGGTGAATACGCGGAATACGGCATGGCTTCCGAGGAGTGCCAGGGCTGCACGCGTTCGGGGTACCACAGCTGTACGTTTATCAGAAAGACCCGAAGCTTCAAAACCTATGGAACTTTCAAGGAACACGGCCTCAGGTTTGCGTCGGGAACGGCGGGCTTCCAGGCAAGAGCCATTGCAGCATGTATCACGGAAGAGCGCATAGACGGCGCAATTCCCTTCGTCGTAAGCGGTTCGATCGATAAATACTGCGTCGGGTTCGAGAATATCAGATATATGGGAAAAACCTATAAAAAGGCCTTTGTATCCAAGAACAGAGATATCGCCCAAAGCAAATGGAAGCTATGGTGTGATGAAAAGATCGTTATTGCGGGCCTGACCAGGGAGTTGGAAGCCGACTACTGCCAGGATCCGCTTGCGTTGGGCGTAGGCGCATATGCATTATATGGTTTTGGCGGATACGATCCGCTTTTCTTGCTAGGCCTTCTCAACAGCAGATTCATGGCGGGGTATATCGGCGAACAATTCCATGAAAAGCATCTGGCCGGAGGATACCTGGCAATAAACAAAGCCATGCTCGAACAGCTTCCCCTCGAACCAGCCGGCCCTGAACTACAGAGAGAGATCGCTGAAAAAGCCGCTGAAATCAAAACGCTTATTCGGCAATTTCATGTAGAGACATTAGAAAACGAAAAAGTACAAGAAACTGAAGCTTTAAAGATAAAACCGAGATATGAAAACTTGATTGGTGAGATCGACGAATTCGCAGACTGGTTTTATGGGAGGTAAGCCGACTACCACCACTTGCGGTAACGATTGTAGCTCTTGTCCGCATATTTGCGTGTGTCCGACGGGATCGATGTGATCTTTTCCAGCATTTCTTTATCGGCGATCTTCCTGAAGGCTGTCTGCATCAATGCCTGGAAACTGTCGCCCTCCTTCGGATACGCCACATAGACAGGATAAATATATTCATTCCTGTTTGAATTGATTTTTTCGAATTCGGGCTCCGTATAAGCTTTTATCTTCTCTGAAACCAGACGGGCCCCGGTTTCGTCGGTACAAGGCAGTACGATTATTATGTCCCTGCCATGGTTCAGAACGATCGTGTCTGTGGCTCGCAGTGCTTCCCGGGCCTTTTTTGCCGCTATGTTGAAGACCGAAGCTTTATATTCGTCAGTTATGCTTTTTTCCGAACCTGCCGCTGAATACAGCTGCAGAGTCGTGATAAGTATAAGCGACAGCGGAGCACCGGTACGCTTGGAATATTTGATCTCGCGCTCCACATAGCTGTCGAACGACATTCTGATATCATTTATTTCACTGGTATCGTATCGGAATGTTTTTTCTGTCTTGACGAGGCTGTTTATTGAGCTTTCGAGTCTTTTAAGCTGATATGGCTTGACAATATAATCATTGACGCCATAGCGCAGAGCCGCGGACTTAAGGTCTGACCTGTCGGCCTGGGTGACGATGATTATGGGAACAGTCCTGACGGGTGCCGAGCGCAATTTCGACAGCGCTGCAAAACCGTCGGTTTCCGCAGGAAAAGCAAGATCCATTATTATAAGCTTGAGATCGGCAATATCCGTATTCAACAGCTTGAACTGGTTATTGTCCCCAACCTCGATAATATTGAAATATCCGATTTTTTCTATGATATGGCGGATTTTCTGCCTCTCATAGGCCGAATAATCCATCAACAAAATTGTGCCGTCCATGGCGTGATCTCCTTTAATACAAATACCCTATATGGTTATCGGCAATCCTGCCTGATCAATAAAGGGTCAAAAATCCCAGACGCACTATGTACATGGGATTTTTAACAGTTGTTAAATATTGAACTAGTGTTATAATCTTATGTGAAATATTTAAGAGACTGAATTTTCGTAATACTAGATTATTTTTGGGGGTTATATGAAAAAGAACGCACTGGTCGCCCAGTCGGGCGGACCATCGCCTGTTATAAATGCATCGCTGCAGGGAGTTCTGGATGCTTGCTTCTCTTATACGGATCACATCGGAACTGTATATGCGGGCTGGCATGGGATAGAAGGGGTCCTGCAGGAAGAGCTTGTCGATATGGGGCTGCAGTCGGCGGACGAACTCAATAGACTGCGGTTCACACCTGCCGCCGGTGCGATAGGGACCTGCCGTTATAAGCTCGGCAAATCTCAGACTGCGGATTTCAACAGGATTATAGATGTAATTCAGGCTCATGATATCGGCTATTTTCTCTATATAGGCGGCAACGACTCCATGGATACCGCCGACAAGGTTTCCAGACTTGCGGCGGAGAGGGGTCTTGAGCTGATAGTGGCGGGTATTCCCAAGACCATAGATAACGACCTCGGCGACGACAGGTTTACGATAATCGATCATACCCCTGGCTATGGGAGTGCAGCCAGGTATTGGGCGCATATCATACAGAATGTGAATGAGGAAAACAGGGGGATGTGCGGTTCAGAAGCCGTAGCCGTTCTGCAGGCGATGGGCAGGAAAGCCGGTTTTATCACCGCGGCGGCAAGGCTTGCAGACCCGCGCAGGGAAATGCCGCTGCAGCTCTATATGGCAGAATCCGGGCACAGCCTTGAGTCTCTGGCCGAGAATGTAAACCGCGAGCTTCAAAGCTCCGGGCGCTGTATCGTTGTGGTAAACGAAGGCTTCGACGTAGGAAACATAGGCGAGGCACGCGACGCTTTCGGTCATGTCGAATATGGCGCCAGTAAAATAACCGCTTCGCAGGCGGTGGTAAATTACCTGAACGGGCATGGCATAAAGGCAAGAGGCCAGGTGACTGGGCAGTTGCCGGGCGTTTTGCAGAGATCCGTTTCGATACAGGCATCGCCGGTGGATCTCCATGAGGCATACGAGGTGGGGAAAAAGGCAGTGCAGATCGCCGTTGAGGATGGCACGGGCTGGATGGCTACCATTTTAAGAAAGCCGGGCGCAAGGTACGAGGCTTATTACGACAAGGTCAGACTTGATGTGGTAGCCAACTCGGAGCGTTTCCTTCCGAAGGACTGGCTTTCGTCAGACGGGACCGATGTGACGGATGCCTTCATCGAGTATGCAAGGCCGCTTATTCAGGGCGGATGGCCTGAAATAGAACTTGAGGATGGTCTCCAGCGTTTTGCCAGGCTGGATATCAAATTTACGCAGAAGAAATTGAAAGCTTATATACCGCAGAATTTCAATTACGGAGGTCAAAATGCCGAGGTCACTGTTTAATAAATTCAAGTCATGGCTCAAGGATGTATTTCCAGCAAGGACAGATATATTCGTTGCCATTATCCTATTGCTTTTCGTACTTGTTAACGTCCTGAAAATCACGATATTCAATCAGGTGCTCGTACCGCAGGCGGACAAGTTCATGTTCCGCTTCAAATTCCTTACGACGCTGCTGATCGTGGCTGCAATATACCCGATACTGTTCCGTTTCAGGTCCAGGGCGCTGTTTATAACGTTTTACGTGCTACAGACGCTATATATCCTTGTAAATATGTCGTACTATCTGTACTTCAACAATTACCTGCACATCGAGGTATTCATCCAGAATTTCTACGAAGGCTTTGTCGCCGTTATGAACGCGTCCTCGCCGAAGAATCCGCTGCTCCTGGTGTCTTTCCTCGATCTTCCGTTCTTTGTCTTCCTTACGGTCACGTATTTCAAGGCAAACCGGCTGAGGAAGAAGCTTTGGCTTATCGCCGACGCGGTAGTTGTACTTGCGCTGCTCGCAACAGCTTATACGCAGTACGGCCATTATAAAAACAAGGTCTTTATCACGAACATCGCGCAGAACCATTTCCTTGGGGAATCGCGTATAGTGCAGCGCTACGGAACGCTTGTAAACAGCGCCGTGAGCATATATTACGGGCAGAGCACGGAGGACTATATCAAAAGTTTTAAATACGGAAAACAGATAGTAAAAACTGCTCAAAAAGCCGAAAAGCCCAATATTTTCATCGTACAGGTGGAATCAATGGACGCCGTTATTGTTAACCAGCAGCATAACGGAAAGTACGTCATGCCCTATATGAATTCACTGGAAAACAACAGCGTTTACTTCCCGTACATGGTCAGCTACCACTTCGGCGGAGGTACTTCCGATACCGAATTTTCCATAATAAACAGCGTAGAGCCGCTGGTGGGTTACCCTGCGATCAAGCTGACGACCTACAAGGCGCCGAACGCCTTCATAAAGCAGCTTAACGCGGCGGGTTATGAATCGCTTGCCTTCCACGGCAATATCGGGAGGTATTACAACCGCGATCTGTCCTTCCGCACGTATGGTTTCGAAGAATATTACAGTATCGAAAAAATGAATATGAAGGATGTCGGCTGGGGAGCTCCCGACGAAAAGGTTTTCGATTTTGCCCTGAACAGGATCTCCGGTGCGGAGAAACCCGTGTTGTCATATGCGATCACAATGACAAGCCACGGACCGTTCACGAGCGTTTTGAACTATGCTGACAGGAGCGATTATGACGATGTACAGGACAAGCTTGTAAGGGATTATTTCGTCTCAATGTCCTACGTGGACCGGAGTATACAAAACTACATCGAAGCTATACAGAAAAAGTATGACAACGCTTATATAATCATTTTCGGCGATCATACGCCTAAAATAAAAAGTCCCGATTACAGGCAGGCGGACACCATGATCGACGGGAAGAATTATGAATTCGTGCCGTTGTATATCATTACGCCAGATAAGGCAAAATACCGCGAGGAGAACAGGGTTGCCTCGACGCTTGACTTAGCTCCGACAATTCTCAATGCGGCCGGGATATCCTATGATTATCGTTCCGACGGAACGGATCTGCTCGACCATACAGCTGAACCCGGTAAAATACCATATCGCGGACTTGTATGGGATAGGACGGCATTATTCAAGGATATATCCAAGGCACTGGGAAAATAGATTTATTTGTTCAAACCCGGCAGAATTGAGCACTGCCGGGTTTTATACAATAAATGTTAAATTTAAATTAAAAAGGCTCATGGCAGAAATTGAACGAGATTTGATAAATACAACGAGAGTAATGTTAATAAACGGTTAAGAAATTAACTTTTGAACATTTCTGAAAGTTGAATAAAATTTGCATATCCGGTATCATAATATTAAAGTAACGGAATGTCTCGTCAAAATCTGAGCTTCCGGTTGAAAGGAAGGGACCTTAATATGTTAGTCAGAAACTGCGCGGGAGGCATTATCTTCTGCGGAAACAAGGTGTTTCTCCTTAAGAACGAAAAAGGCGAATGGGTTTTCCCCAAGGGCGTCATTCGAAGCGGCGAATTGCCGAATGAAGTAGCGCTCACGAGGGTAAAAGAAGAAGGAGATATTGCTTCGGAGATCATTTCTACAGCAGGGCACACCAATTATGAGTTCTTTTCCGTAACACGTCAGAAACCGGTCTGTAACAAAATTATCTGGTACATCATGAAATCAAACAATCTTTATTACAAAATCAATGACAATGAAAAATTTATGGATGCGGGGTATTTTGATATCGAGGAGGCCATGAAGCTGGTAACGTACAGCCAGGACAAGGCGCTTTTGAACCTGTCCTACAGGATGTTCAAGGATATCACCTCGGTAGCCGTTTAGATAGTCGGCAGCTGAATGCCGTAAATGTTAATTCGAAATCATAATAAATTTATAGTAAAATAAATGATAGCGGGGCAACCTGCTATCATTTATTTTTTGGAAGATAATCAATGGTTTGCGTTGGTCGAGCCTATTTGGAGGAGTAAATGAGGAAGGAATATCTGACCGTTTCGCGGGAGGCTTCCGCGGAATTCGAAGAGAAAAAATCCCGCTTTATCGCGACAGTAAGGCCCGTAGCCTGCGAGGAAGAGGCGCACGGATTTGTAGAAGCCCTTAGATCGAAATACTGGAATGCGACCCATAACGTTTATGCATACTATATCTGCGGCGAAAATACGCAGCAGAAATTCAGCGACGACGGCGAGCCGTCCGGGACCGCGGGACTGCCCGTGCTCGAGGCGATAAGGAAACTTGACGCAGAGGATGTGGCGGTAGTGGTTACACGCTATTTCGGCGGTACTCTGCTCGGAGCTTCTGGACTCGTTCGTGCGTACGGCAAAAGCGCGACACTGGGGCTGGAGGCCGCTGGGATCGTCAAAAGGCAGCTTTGCATAGAAGCGGGTATCGCCATGGATTATTCGCTGCTTGGTAAGCTGCAGGCCCTGGCTGCTTCGAAAGGCTACAGGGTAAAGGATACGATTTATGCGCAGGACGTAGATATGTATCTCTACATACCGGTTGACGAATTCGAGGCGTTCTCGGCGCTCGTTACCGAAACCACCAATGCCAAGGCCATAGTGTATGCAGGGGACAAGTCATATATTACGATAGGAGTGTGATATCGATGTTAGAAGAAGATATGCTGGAAAAAAAGGTTTGGGCTGTGGTTGGTGCAAATACAGACCGTGAAAAATACGGGAACATGATCTTCAGAAAATTGCTCGCCAGAGGTTATACAGTTTACCCGGTCAATCCGAATTATGATGAAGTGGAAGGCAGCACCTGCTTCAGGGATCTTTCGTCTCTGCCGCAGAAGCCGGATGTCATCGACATGGTCGTATCTCCCAAAAGAGGGCGCGCGGTACTCGAGGAGGCTGCCAGGCTCGGCATAAGAAACATATGGTTCCAGCCGGGCACACATGACGAGGAACTGCTGAGCTACGCCGATTCGCTCGGGCTGACCCATGCGGAGGCGTGCGTACTTGTAGCGCTTAGATGAATCCCGCTTGCTTGTGAAATCACATAGGTACGGTATGGATTGTGGAGAATTCGATTTTGGCGGCTTCTTCAAAGCTTGCGCCAAGCTCTTCGGACTCGTAAACATCAGCGCTTTTAAGCTGCTTCAGAGGAAGGTCGATTATAAATTCCGTTCCGTTGTCTTTCTCGCTCGATAGCCGGATATTGCCCTGATGAAGCTTTACAAAGGATCTGACCAGGGAGAGTCCTATGCCGCTTCCCTCGTTTTCTGCCGCACTGTCGCGGCCGGCCTGCCTGTACCGCTCAAAAATCATTTCGCGGCTTTCCTCCGGGATGCCTGTACCCGAATCTTTTACGGAGATGCAGGCCCGCTCCCCCGAGACATATACTGATACCAGTACGAGCCCTCCCGGCTTTGTAAACTTAATGGCGTTCGAAAGCAAATTCAGCATGATCCTCTCCATTTTTTCAATATCCACCGCGACAAAGATCGGTCCATTGGTACCGCAGTAATTCAGGCTCAGCATCCTGTTCGAAGCAAATGGCCTGACCGATTGAACGATTTCCGAGATAAGCTGGTTAAGGTCGCAATTGACCGGTTTATATGAAAGATATCCTGCTTCGATCCTGTTGAGATCCAGCAGGTTATTGGTCAGGCGCAGCAATCTGTAACAATTGCAGCTTATTATCATGAGATTTTTTGTAAAGCTGCTTTCAGACTGCTCTCCCTCCTTCCTGCCAAGCAATTGTACAGCCCCGAGTATCACGCTCAACGGAGTTTTAAGCTCATGCGCCATATTCGAGAAGAATTCGGATTTCCTTTCTACAGCCTCTGCCGAGGTATTTAACTGGTCCGTCAATGATTTTATCTGAAGCAGAGATTTCCTGTATAAGACGAAAGAAGCCAGGCAAAATGCCAGCAGAGCTATAATCAATATGACGGCTATTGCAAACAGGTAACCATAATCCATGAAAGCCCACCCTTTATCTTTTGAATCGTATGTGTTATCATATATGTGCGGATTTTATGAATATCCTTATATTAAAAGAGTATCCATAAATTACCAACAACATTTTACAGGAAACATCCCTGAGTGTAAACATATTTTCCGTCATGCGGAAATAAAGAGTCTTATATTGGAGGTATACTTATGTCAGGCCATTCGAAATGGGCTAATATCAAAATCAAAAAAGGCAAATCCGACGCGCAGAGAGGAAAAGCCTTCACGAAGCTCGGAAGGGAGCTTGCTATAGCGGTAAAACAAGGCGGAGGCAACCCTGACGCCAATTCCAGGTTGAAAGACGTCATTGCCAAGTGCAAGGCGGCAAACATGCCGAACGACAATATAGCAAGGAGCATCAAGAAGGCTGCAGGCGAGGGTGACGGCGACAATTACGAGGAAATTTCATACGAAGGCTACGGCCCGGGCGGCGTTGCAGTCATAGTAGACGCTGCTACCGACAACCGCAACAGGACGGCAGGCGATATAAGGCACTTCTTCGACAAGTTCGGGGGCAACCTCGGCCAGACGGGAAGCGTTTCCTTCATGTTCAACAAAAAAGGCGTAATGCTCATAGAGAACGACGGACAGATCTCGGAGGACAACCTGATGATGGACGCGCTCGACGCCGGGGCTGAAGACTTTTCGGCTGAAGAGGATTACTTCGAGGTTACCACGGATCCCGGCGAATTCTCAAAGGTCAGAGAGGCTCTCGAGAAGAAGGGTTACGAGTTTATGGAAGCCGAAGTCGAGATGGTGCCGACCGTCATGACAAAGCTCACCGACCCCAAACAGATCGAGTTCATGGACAAACTCGTCGAAAACCTCGAAGACATGGACGACGTCCAGAACGTCTGGCACAACTGGGAGCAGGAATAAGGACCGGGAGTAAAGACGGTTCATGCAGTATATATCTGAAACAAACCTCTTATGCGTCCTTTTGGCTGCATAGGGGGTTTTCTTTTTTTGGCTCTTCGTCAATAGTTGAGGTGGACCCAGCGGGTATCGTAAGGTACTCGCTAATTTTGTTCTATCGGTAGATCAGGTGGGGTAAGCAGATGTCTGCAGCCACCATCGCCATACCACTCAGCCTGTAACACTCCTGCACATGCTGGCCGTCATCTGCTCACCCACCCGAATCACGCCAAAGGAATAGGTAATTAATAAAACAAATCAGCAGGAAATGTCGAAAAAATATCGAATAAAACCGATATATAGGATATAAATTTACAAAGGGTGGAATAACTGTATGGAAGAGCTTGAATTGCTGCAGAAAAAGAATTTATTCCTGACCAAGCTTTTATGGGGCTCGCTGGTATTCGCATTAGCGATGTGTATAGCCGGAGCCACCGGAATGACAACGATACTGATCCTGGTTGCACTGGCAGTGATATTTTTCGTCCCGATAACCATATTCTCGGTGAAACGTATCCTGTCGAAACAGACGATGTATATAGCGGCAGTCGGCATAGGATTTATCTGTTTTTTCATTATAAACAACGAAAAGACCAACCCCTCATATTTCTCAATATATTTTGCGCTTGCGGCAATTTCCATATATCAGGACTACAAGTCCATATTGTTTTCAGGGGCAATCGGTCTTGCCATAACTGATTATTTCTACATCAGTGCCAACGACCTCGTATTTAAGACCGACATTACGGGTATTATTGTAATCAACCTGTTTCTGGTGCTGGTTACAGCTTTATTGATGCTGCAGAGCCGGTTTACCAAGGGTATTCTGAGGCAATTGGTGAATAAGGGACAGATCGAGGAGGCAAACAGGAAACAGGCTCATGTTTTGAGCAGCATCAACGAGTCAGTTGCAATATTGGGTCATTTCAGCAACAATCTCAAGGAAAACATCGGATCTGCGAGGAATTTTTCCGAAAACATCACATGCACCTTCGATGAAGTCGCAAAAGGGGTTGAATCCCAAACGGACAGTGTCGGCAGGATAAACGAATCAATAGCGGTCCTGGACAGGGACGTTCCAAATATTAAAAAAGCTTCCGATACTATGGTGGGTCATTCGCAGAGAACTCTGGATTCGGTTGCTGCCGGTAGACAGCAGGTATCATTGCTGGATGCGGAAATCGATAACGTCAGCTCGATCAACAATTCCGTGGTTAAGCTGATGGAAGAGCTCAATAACGATACGCGTCAGATCAATGATATCCTTTCGAGCATAAACGGCATAGCCGAGCAAACCAATATGCTGGCTCTCAATACAGCCATCGAGGCCGCGCGCGCAGGAGAATCGGGCAAGGGCTTTGCAGTTGTTGCAGATGAGGTACGCAAGCTCGCCGAGAGTTCGAAACAATCGATCGGCAACATATCGAGGATTCTTGGCAAAATACATGAAAAAGTTGAAGAAGTATCCGGACAGATAGGCAGCGAGCATGAAATGGTGCTTCGCAGCAGCAGTATGGCCCAAAACGTAAGATCCGAGTTTGAGAACATAGACGGCTTTATAGGTACGATGCACGGCAGCGTGAAGCAGGTCGACGAAATGGCGGGAAGCCTTACTGTACTGGCGGCTTCGATCAATGACATGATACAGAATATATCAAGCGTTGCACAGGAGAGTACGGCTTCTTTTGAAGAGATTCTGTCAAGTATTGAAGAGCAGGATAAGAGGATGGAGGGAATTGCGGGCAGTTTCAACGAACTCGACGGGCTTGTAAACCAATTGAATGAGGTCATAAAAATTTACAAATAATTTACAGACATACAACAAAAGTAAAAGAGGATATGCGTCATGGAAACGCGCCAAAGCTGCCGGGATTGCAAGTACTTTTATATTACGTGGGATCAAAGATTTCCATACGGCTGCAGGTTATTCGGCATAAAGTCGAAACAAACGCCTTCAACCGTTGTTTATCAATCTTTAGGAAAGCAATGCGAGCATTTTAGTGTATAATTGAGTTTCCGAAATTCAAAGATACGGGAACCTTCGAGGTGACAAGAAAAAATTCTAGAAAATGACATTCGTCACATATTGTGACGGACGTCATTTTTTTTTGCCTATTTTAATGACACCTTGGCACTTTTCCATGACGCACTTATGCATACGGCGTTACATTCAGTACATGAATATGAAACTAAAAAATCGTAGGATAAAGTCAGCGGAACATAATTTGACAAATTTACGATGGGGTGTGAAAAAAATAATGACGGAATTTATCCCGCAGACCTATACACCTGCCAGGAAAAGACGCAGCAAATACGGCAACTTCATTAGAACAAACGGCCCGCTCCTCTCCATGCTGGTACCGGGACTTGTGATCCTGCTGATCAACAATTATATCCCGATGTTCGGAATAATCATTGCCTTCAAACAATACAGGTTCGTGGGCAGCTTCCTTGAAAGCGTTATAAAAAGCAAGTTCGTAGGTTTCAATAACTTCAGTTTCTTTTTCAATACGCCCTATGCCTATATAATGACAAGAAATACCATACTTTACAACTTAGTATTCATTATACTCGACATTATCGTTCCCGTGATGCTTGCCATCGCGCTGAACGAGATAAGGGGAAAAATGCATTCGCGTGTATACCAGAGCATTATGTTCCTCCCGTATTTCCTTTCGTGGATCATAGTTAGTTATCTGGCATATTCACTGCTTAGTGTAGACAAGGGATTCCTCAACACCGGAATATTGAAGACTCTGGGCATCGCCCCTGTCGAGTGGTACAGCGAACCTGCCTGGTGGCCGCTCATCCTCGTGTTCTTCCACATGTGGAAATACACGGGCTACAATGTGGTTGTCTATCTGGCGGCCATATCGGGCATCGATTCTGAATATTATGAAGCCGCATCGATAGACGGAGCAACCAAATGGCAGCAGATCAGACATATCACGCTTCCGTTGCTGAAATCGCTGATGATTATATTGACCCTTCTTGCGGTAGGCAGGGTATTCAACGCCGATTTCGGCCTGTTCTACAATGTCCCGAGAAACAGCGGCTCATTGATGAATGCAACGATGGTCATAGATACCTATGTTTACACAGCGCTGATGAATACCAGCAATATCGGTATGGCGGCTGCCGCAGGCACATACCAGGCAGTTATCGGCTGTATCACCGTATTCACGGCAAACCTGATCGTCAGAAGGATCGACAAGGACATGGCGTTATTCTAGGAGGATGTTTAGCGCCATTGGCGCGATTTCCTCTAAAACATCCATGGGAGGCTTAATATGAAAAGCGGAACAAAAAGCAGTGTAAATACAATAAAGTGGGGCAGCAATGCCATCCTGAATTTCGTGTTTCTGTGCGGTGCGGCGATCTGTCTTCTGCCGCTGGTTTTGATAATCATACTGTCCCTGACGTCCGAGGATTCACTGCTGAAGAACGGTTACAGCTTTTTTCCCAAGGGATGGTCAGTTGAGGCATACAGATATGTAGCCGCGGTAGGGGATGTAATATACAGGGCTTATGGCACCTCCATTTTTGTTTCAGTTTTGGGTACATTCCTGAGCTTGATCGTCATATGCCTCTATGCATACCCTCTTACGAGGAGCACTTTCAAGTACAGGAACCAATTTTCTTTCATAGCGTTCTTTACAATGATCTTCGGGGGCGGGCTTGTGCCATGGTATGTCGTATATACACAACTCATACCTTTGAAAAATACGATCTGGGTCATGATCGTACCGTACCTGATGAACGCCTGGTTCATGATGATCATGCGTACGTTCATCAAAACGACGATAAACGAGTCCATACTCGAATCCGCGAGGATCGACGGCGCGGGCGAGTACAGGACCTTCCTGGTGATAGTGCTGCCGCTCTGCCGCGCAGGTCTTGCAACCATAGCGCTGTTCTGTGTGCTCAATTACTGGAACGACTGGTACCTGCCGCTTGTTTTCATAACCGACGCCAAGCTGTTCAATATACAGTATCTTATGTATCAGACGCTGACAAGCATACAGTATCTGATGAGCGGAAGCGCCAATTTCGTGCAGGCCAGGGATATCGGGGCGGGACTTCCGAGCGAAAGCGCACGTATGGCTGTAGCGGTGCTTTCGATAGGTCCGATTGTATTGGCTTTCCCATTCTTCCAGAGGTTTTTCGTAAAGGGTCTTACGATAGGAGCTGTAAAAGGTTGAGAGCATATGGTATCGGACCGACCGGCCCGGTACAATGCATCAAATAAACAAAGTATTAAGAGGAGGTTTTCTATGTTCAGTTTTAAAAAGGTTATGTGCCTGGCCATGGTCCTTGTACTTGCTCTTGCATTTGCATTGACTGGCTGTGGCGGCCAGACCGCGGGCACAGGCGCGAACGCAGCGACACCTGAGGCTACGCCGGCCGCGACGGTTGCAGAAGCAACAGCAGCTCCTGCTGAAACACCGAAGGAACCGGTCGAAATCACTTATGTCAGAGTAGGTGACAAACAGCCTGCCGACACCGATATGGTTTTGGCGGAAGTCAACAAATACCTTGCTGACAAAGGCCTGAAGCTCAAGCTCCAGGTGTTCGGCTGGGGAGATTACGACAAAAAGGTCAATCCGATGCTTGCATCCGGTGAAGCTTTCGACGTATGCTTCACTGCAAACTGGGCTGCAAACTATTACATGAATGCTCCTGCAGGTTACTTCCTGCCGCTCAACGATTACCTCGCAAAAGATTCCACTATCGTTGACATACTTGGTAAAGACTTCCTTAACGGTTCTGCAATCGACGGCGTCAACTATGCAGTGCCGACTCACAAGGAAACAGCTCACAACTGGGGCTTCGTGCTTCAGAAGAGTCTTGTCGACAAGTACCAGATCGATGTGACCAAGATCACCAAGACTGCCGACCTTGTACCGTATTTTGATCAGATACTCAAGGGTGAAGGCGGAAAGATCGTTCCTCTGCTGGCTTGCAAGATGGATACTCCTTTCCACTTCCTCGACTGGAACAACCTTAGCGATGATAACGTACCGGGCGCACTGTATCCGGATAACAGGGATACCAAGGTCATCGACCAGTTCCTGACTCCTGAAATGGTTGCATACTACAAGGAAATGCGTGATTATTATCAGAAGGGTTATATTGCAAAGGACAACGGATCACTTGTCAATACAACGGAAGAATTGAAGACCGGCAAGTACTTCGCATCCGAACAGCCCCTTATCCCATACTTTGCCCCCAGATTTTCACAGCAGACGGGCGTCGAGTGGGTACAGGTCGATATTACCAAACCTGTCATGTCCAACCGTGAAACAACAGGCGCAATGCTTGCAATACCTGCAGCTTCCAAGAATCCTGACGCTGCATTCCAGTTCATTAACATGACTTATACCGATGCGACACTCAGGAATATGATCACCTTCGGTATAAAGGACACCCATTACACAGTAAATGACGACGGCAGAATCAAGATAACCCAGAAGGGCACCGATGGCTGGAATCTCGGAAACCAGTGGGAATTCGGCGATCAGTTCAAGGATCTGCTGCTCGAATCACAGCCTGCTGATCTGTGGACCAAGATGCTCGATTACAACAAATCCGGGTTTATTGAACAGAACCTTGGTTTCGTATTCAATTCGACTCCTGTCCAGACCCAGATCGCTGCCTGCAAGGCAGTTGTCGACAGCTACTACCCGATCCTTTTCTCCGGCTCGGCTGACGTTGACAAGACTGTTACCAAATTCACCAGCGAACTGAAGGCTTCCGGCGAAGAGGCAATAATCGCCGAGATGCAGAAGCAGTATGATGACTGGCGCGCCAAGAACGGCAAATAATATAGCTGAATCGATTAATTGAATATAACCCAACGAGTAAACAGAAAGAATGCAAAAAGGGGGAGTCGAGCCCCCTTTTTTGCATGTTTTCAAACTTTGTTCATTGCCTTGTCAAAGAATCCATTTTCATTTTCCTTCTGATTTCGATTATGCGATCCAGATCGAACAACCCTTCTATGTTGTATTCCCGGCAGCATTTACTGCAAACGGAGCGGCTGCCGCTGTAGCCTGGATTTATGCCGACTACCCTGTGTATTCTGAAAAACGGCTTGAATTTTTTCCTGCCGCAGCATGTACACTTAGGAAACATATCGGGTATGTATAGCAAGAATAAGATTATAACTGCCAATACGGCAAAACAGATCCATAATTGCACAAAAAATCGACCCCTATTAAGATTATTTGTGAAAACCGTGTTTTATGCATCTCAAGCCGTAGGCTCGAAGCAGAGGGCGAATAAGCGGAGGGAAGGCTCTTTTTTCAAGGCAGATCGACAGGGCTCGCTCGTTCAGATCATGTTTTAAAGCACCGACTTCAATCGACCATTTCGGCCTTATATATGAGTTCGACTAAAGAAGTCATGTCTCACTGGCTGGTCGCAAGCAAAGCTTGCTGCTCGCCCATGCATCCTGGGTCTTTCCAGCAGATCTATCCGACTGTACGTTTAGGAGCATCACTTTGGAGATAAAACATGACTTCACAAGCAAGCCCTGCCGATCTGAAAAATTGAGTTGCTTCGAAGCCCTTCTGCGACGGTGTACGGTTGGCATAGCGGGCTGAACAGCCCGTTAGACAGGACTTCCTGCCCCCGAAACCGATTACACTCTGTTATAAGCTTTGCAGTCGGTGCTTGGAAACACAACCGGAACAGACAGCGCCGGGCGGTCATCCCGCATATAATTATTAGCGGGATCGACATGACTTGTTTAGAACTATTCCCCTGTTTCTCGTCTCCCTGTCCCACTCAAACTCCTGCTCCAGACAAAGCACAAGGGCTGCCGATAAATCAGCAGCCCTTGTGTTTTTAATAGATCTGTTATGGGTCAACGCCCCGCATTACTTCTTTTCAACTTCATAAGTGTTTCCGGTATAAGCTTCGAATACCTTCTTAACGATATTGCCGCCTATCTTACCGGCGTCTCTTGCTGCGAGGTCGCCATTGTAGCCCTGCTTCAGGTTAACTCCGACCTGGTTGGCTATTTCATACTTCATGTTGCCAAATGACGTTTTGCTTCTGTTATTTGCCATATAGTTCCCTCCTCGTATATTTTCGCCGCTGGTAGTTCAGCGTCGTATTCTTATGATTTGTAGAACAGGGCCATTTTATTACGGTAAATAATGTTACGTCATCTATTCTCTTGCGTTTGCGGGGCTTTCTCTAAACAGAAGCGTAATGGCATATAAGCCGGAAACACCGACTAATGCGAATACGATTCTGCTGAAAATAGAAATCGTACCATTGAACAAATTACCGCCGAATATGGAGGTGACCAGATCATAATTGGCTATTCCGACAAGCAGCCAGTTAAGTGCCCCTATAATTACGAGCACAAGAGCCAGTCTGTCCAGTGGGGTTCTATTCATAGCAACATCTCCTTTGCTTTTTGTTGCTTTTATTATTTCCTGCAGTATTGTTATAATTCACCCGGCATTTTGCAATTAACGCCAATTTTACCTTTCTCAGTCCTTTCTTCGAAAAAGACGCAATCCGTGTCGATTGCGAGGGTTCCGGCAAATGCATTTTCAAGTGTACATTTGCCGTCTTGCTGATGTTTGCAGTTTGAGGAACAGTTAATCGTTGTCATAATCGGTCCTCCTTAATATATTATTCTTTCAAAAAGTCAATAAAAAATACTTGCTTGACAGTTAAAAATCGTCGGTGCATCGAACACCGACGATTTTTGAACAAGACTTCGCAAAGCTTATTGCGCCAGCACATAAGCTACATTATTATGCTGCGCAGCAACTCCTATGTTCCATAAATACCAAAAGACCGGTCGCATGAAGCGATCCGGCCTTTTATTTAAATAACCGCCATCCGCCGCGGCAGACGGCAGTTAGTACTGATGGAAATTCGGATTTTAAAAATGTGCGATCAGGGAGTTTACCCTGTATATTATGTATAAGCAAGTATATTTGTGCTATAGTAAAGTTGTGTTGGAGGTTATATTATGCAGTTCATACAGCAGCCAAATCTGCCCGCAAAACCGGCCTGGCTGGTCTTGGTCGGCGCGGAAACGGGAAGTGAGGCAATCGCAGGTCTTTCGAAACTGGGGATCAAGGCGCTGATAATGCCGCCCCACGCTGCTTTGTACAAGGCGGTAGAGAGTCATCCGGATATGCAGCTTCACCATGTAGGCGGCAACCGGATAATATATGCTCCAGGTACCGACCGGTCCATGCTTGATATCCTTTCAACCTATGGATTTGAAATGACCATGGGTGAATGTGTGCTGGCTCCCTCATACCCATTCGATATCCCTTACAATGCTGCCAGAGTGGGACACCTGTATTTTCATAACCTTAAATACACTGACCGCGTATTGCGCGAACAGCTTGACCGGCTTGGAGCCGAACCGGTCCATGTTGAACAGGGCTACTCAAAATGCTCCCTTCTTGCGGTTGACGAGAACTCCATCGTAACGACTGATGCTGGTATCGCCAGAATTGCAGAAAAAAAAGGTCTGGATGTTTTATTTCTCGAAAACGAGTGTTCTATCAGGCTGCCAGGCTTAAACTACGGCTTCATCGGCGGTTCCTGCGGGATGATCTCAAGCTCCGTCTGTGCAGTAAACGGCTGTCTCGAAAAGCTGACCAGCGGAGAAGCGCTGGTTTCCTTCCTTTCCAGAAAGCACATCACGGTAAAAGAACTTTCAAAAGACTACGTTACCGACATCGGTTCCATTCTTCCTCTTTCCACATATAATATATAAGGTTACGATAATGTATTGGCAAAAACAGGAACCAATGTAAAATATGTGGGATAATTTGCATGGTTTCAGGGCTGCATACAACATTTTGCTTAGACATATACTAGCACTTGAAGGGATGTGAAGTTGATGCAGTTTCTTTGCATTGGAGTGAACGGCAGCGCAGAAATGGTTATGCAGCATATAAAGAATGAACTCCGGCAATTGAAAAACAAAAAAATCAATTACTCCATCAATGAGGTGAATTCCGAAGGCTCGACTTCCATTATATGCACGGTGAACGATGGCAGATTTTATCGTGAGAAATCCCTTGAATCGTACAAGGTGCTTAAAACATATATTTCGAACGCACTTGCCGATTATATCATCAGACAGTATGAGGAGAGGCTTCTCGTCCGGACAATCAACAGCAACTTTTGCTATTTCAATGCTGCCGAGAGGAAGGAAATACTGGACAGAGCCCTCAATATCATCAGAAACGATGATAAAACGTTCATCAACAGCCTTTTCCAGATCAGAAGAAGAAACGTCATCGTCAGGAGGCTGATGGATTATTTTGATAACTCCAATAATATAATTCTCGACGGTTTCGTCAACTTCCGGCTGAAGGAGTATATTAAGGACCTTGAGGAAGTGGTGGATAAAGCTGTCGACGACTTCCTTATGGATCGTGAGTATAGGGAATTTATCAGATTGCTGAGGTATTTTGTCGATATTCAGGAACCCAAAATCGACACTGTCCATGTGATTGTCAGTTACGACAACCATTACACGCTGCTGGACGGATCCAAAAACGAGATTACGAATGAATGTATCCAGGAGTACGTCAACGAGATATCAGAAGGAGAAATAAATTATGATGATTTGCTGGTAAGCTCGTTGATTACGTTTGCGCCAAGGAAAATAGTAATCCACAGTACCGGTCAGTTCAGAAACAAGGAACTGATGGAAACGATCAAAAACGTTTTTGCAGGACGGGTAATTCTCTGTCAGGGCTGTGAAATCTGTTCCGTAAAAATGATTAAAAGCGAAACGAAAAAGTAGGGAAAATAAAAGGGCTCAAAAGCCCTTTTTTTATGCCTCGCGGCCAGTGAAGCTGAACCATATCGACGGACGCTCCCGAACTGAATTCAGAAAATCCGATATAAACCAGCAAAAATATACTTTCAACTGGTATTTTCAACAAAAATATTTATCAATATATATTGACAAGTTGTAATAGGATGATAAAATATACGTGTAACACAACATAGTGTATAAAATGTTTATATTTGATACATAATATAGTTAAAAATTGAAGTTTAAATATTTTACTAAAGATAAAGCATTCAAGTTACAAACGACAAGTTGATAAAGTGTACAAATGAAGAGGATCCGGGGAAAGAAAAGAGAGTCAATGACTCTCTTTTTCCCATTTCTAAGGGCTTTTAAGGCTGGTTTTTATTGCGGCAGCCTCCGGGTTCTGGTAAGATATATACATACCATGCAGTCTTGTTCAAAACTCTGAGGTAATCGATGCGCCTTTGAGTTTTTATAGATGATCAGGAGGTCTGCTTGTTGAAGACAGTCGGTTTTGTCGGAGCCAGCGGTACGGGCAAGAGCCACCGAGCTTCGTGGGTCGCCAGTGAAAGAGATATTCAGTTTATTATAGATGACGGGTTGCTTATCAAATCGAATCAGGTCATAGCCGGTAAATCCGCCAAGAGGGAAAAGACGAGGATCGGCTCTATAAAATGCGCTTTATTTACCGAGGACGCTCATGCCCTTGAGGTAACTGATGCCATCCGGCGTTATAAGCCCGAAGCCATTTTGATACTAGGCACTTCCGACGAAATGGTTCAGAGGATAGCGGAAAGGCTGGGGCTGCCTGCTATCAGCGGGTGGGTGCATATCGAGGATGTGGCGGATGAATTCGAGATCAAGCAGGCCGTGGCAACCAGGAGGGAACAGGGAAAGCATGTAATACCTGTTCCTACGTTTGAGATCAAAAAGGATTTTTCAGGTTACTTTCTGGATCCTCTGCAGATCTTTCGGAGGAAGGGCAAGGTCAATTTCCAGTTCGATGGCGAAAAGTCCGTTGTAAGGCCAACCTTCAGCTATCTGGGCAATTATACGATATCGGACTATACCGTTTACCAGATCGTTGAATATGTCGTCACAAACGTAAAGGGAGTCAGCAAAATATCCAGGTTCAGGGCTGAAAACCGGCCTGAGGGGACGTATATGGAAATGGACCTCGTACTCATATACGGCTGCAGGATAAGGGAGCTTATCCAGGAGGTACAGAGGAAGGTCGGCGAAGAGGTCGAGAAGCTTACTGCCCTGAACATCAAACAGGTGAATGTAACGGTTAAAAGCCTGGTTATAGAGAAATAACAGCTTATTGTTACAATCCTCTTGGGATATCGGCAGTAAACTCCGTTCTGCCGGCCAGCTTGTCAAGGTAACCGGATTTTTTAGACATACAGACAAATCCTTCCTCATACGCTTTGCATTTGTCATTATATCATATAAGGCCTCGGACAGTGTTGAGAGACATAAAATACGATAAATGTAACCTTTAATTGAATGAAAAAATATAATGGTATCATGGGTGACTGCCCTGGTACCTTTTTTCGTCATGTGAAGGGGGATTCAGCATGTTTTTCCAAAATGGATATCCATACATCTATAACCTGGAAGATTACCAGGCTAAACGGCCATGTCCGTATTTCAGCCAGTCATTGCCCGAACGGGGGTGGATCGCTCCGACACAGGGGATTATATACACCAGCACAAGGCAGACCTATTCGTATGTTCGGCTGTTTAACGCTTCCCCAAACCTGGAGCCGGTCGATGTCTATGCAAATGCCGCCCTGGTGGCTTCAGGAGTGGCTTATAAAGGGTTTACCGAGTACTTTCAGATACTTCCGGGCACATACGGTATAACCGTATTTCCGGCCGGTACTACAGGACCCGCACTGCTGGACACGCAGGTCGAAATACCTGCGAGATCTATAATGACGGCGGCTTTGACAGGGTTATCGCCATCGATAAGCATCAGGACTTACTTTGAGACAGTTATACAGATTCCTGCGGGACGGTTGTACCTCCGTTTTGCAAACCTTTCGCCCGACAGCCCCGGCATGGATCTGCTTGCGAACGGGCAAAGGCTTTTCGAAGGTGTTTCCTACGGCATGGCGACGAATTATACGCCTGTTGCGGCAGGTATGTATGTATTCAATATCATGCAAAGCAATACCGGAACCAGATTGCTTTACGTTCCCAATATAACCCTTGGCGCGGGCAGGTTCTATACGATTTATGCCGTAGGGCAGATAAGCGGCGTAGCTCCGCTGGAGGTGCTGATCCCGCTTGACGGGAATTCGTATATACAGGTGGGGTAGCTGCCGTGGCAGTTGGTTGATATTGCATGAGTTTTGCGAATTAGAGCATATTGACGAGGCATTGTTAAGGGCAAATTTCTGTTTGAGCGCAGCGTTTAGCGGAGCAATATGAAATGCTTCGCATTTCGTTTCATCTGTAAGTATTTGCTTGCAAATACTATTGTTAAATTTGTCACCAAGCTGAGTCTATATGCTCTTTGAACAAAACTCCGCAATAGAAACCAATCGCCACAGCAGCTGACTATTTCAAATTGCTGTAGCCCTTCAGCTTCTGTATGCTGCGGGGCAGTGCATCCTTCGAATTCCCCCAGGGTGCGTCGTTATTACGGTAGTCGAACTTTTTGGTGAACCAGTCCAGCTCCTTTTCGATCCTCTCCAGATTCTCGAGCTGCTGGCGTACCAGTATGCCTTGAAATTGGCTTCTTTCATCGGCGTTCAAATACTTATTGGAAGCAAAGAGTAAGTGCTTGAAATGGATCAGGCAGAAGCCCTTTTTCTCTGAGAAAAGCCTGCGGAAATCCGTTTCCTTTGACCACAGGTACATGATAACGTCATAATACCTGTCCATCGTTTGTTCGAGCCTGCTGCAGACGGTGCAGCTATCTTCGATATTCATCAGCAATTCCATCAGACCGGCTGCTGCTGTGTTACCTGTGGCGGCTCTGGAAGAGGCGGCCCCCCTGGCTGAAAACATACCTGAAAGTGAGCCGAGGACTCCTCCGGACGATTTCTTGCCATTCGCGGCATCTATGACTGCTTTTGAAGCTTCCCTCAGTTCCTCAAGCTTTTCCCTAAGGTGAGTATCTGTTTCAAGGGCAAGTCCCAGCCGATTTTCCTGCCTGTTGTATAACAATTCGAAATGCTTCCGGCAAAAACCTCTTTTATTTGTGTCGATCCGGGAATCCGGCTCCATAAGCGCGGGTCCAAGGTAGTAATCCGTATATTCGCTCTCCAGCTTGCTTTCAAGAAGACAGACAGGACATTCGTGGTCCTGGCCGAAGGCCTCCGTTACAGGTATCGTATAGATTTTTTCCTTCATTCGCGCTCTCCTTGCATGATTTTACCTTATCGCTGCCTGTTTTGAATGTATGTTACAATGGTAAAAGTAACATAACAATTATAGCATTGGCCGAGTGAATTGGATAGGTCGGGGTACGGGGGAGTTTTCCTATGTTTTACAGGGGCTATGAAATTGAAATTGGCGAAGAACGGAGTTCTATTACCGGGGACAGCAGCATCCCACGCATAATAATCCGGGATGTACACGATTTCGACCCGGTTCAGGTGTTTGAATGCGGGCAGTGCTTCCGCTGGAGCAGGGAGCAGGATGGGAGCTATACGGGAGTTGCGCGTGGAAGGGCTGCAAATGTGGCTTGCGAGGATGGCGCTTTGATCCTGAGAAACGTTACTCTGGATGAGTTAGACCGGGTATGGTTCGATTATTTCGATCTGGGCAGGGATTACAGCAAAATAAAAGAAGCCGTAGCCGTCGACGATATAATGAAGGAAGCGGTCGAATTCGGAAGCGGCATAAGGCTGCTGCGTCAGGAAATATGGGAGACAGTGATCTCGTTTATTGTTTCTGCAAACAACAACATACCCAGAATAATTAAAATTATTAATGATATATCGAAAAATTTCGGTGAAGAGCTATATTATGAAGGCCGCAGCTTTTTTAGCTTTCCCGGCCCGAAAAGCTTGGCTTCCTGCAGCCTGGACCAGCTGAAGGCATGCCGGGCAGGTTACCGCTGCAGCTATATCAATGAGACGGCTGAGACTGTTGCAAGCGGCAGCTTTGATTTGGGCAGTCTCGCCGGGATAAGCACCGATGCTGCCAGAAAGGCTTTGCTTGGGCTCAAAGGCGTCGGAGGCAAGGTGGCGGACTGCATTCTCCTGTTCAGCGGTACCTGCCTTGACGTATTTCCCACCGATGTCTGGGTGAAGCGTGTCATGGAAGAGCTATATTTCAAGCAGGAGACCGGGATCAACGAAATTCGCGGGTTTGCCCTGGACTATTTCGGGAAATATGCGGGCATTGCGCAGCAATATCTCTTCTATTTTGCCAGGGAACACAGGATAGGCGTGTAGACGGTTGTAACACTATCGGCGCACCTCCAATAAGATATAGATGGAATTATTTGATGGATGATGGGGGTGCCTGACATGGATGCCATAGCTATTACGGACTCGGGAAATTACGCGCTCAAGCTCTGTACCATATTGGAGAAAAGGGGATATGTTTTTGAGGTGATTTCGACGCCTTGCCAGATTGCAAAGGGAGGTTGCAGCTACTGCCTGAAATTCCCGTTGGAGTATAAGGATCTGGTGCTGCAGGAGGCTCTTTTCAACAAAATCGCAATACGGGAAATATATCAGGTGGAACAGCAGTTTATGAAAAATAAATATACAAAAATATATTGAGGCAAAACAGGGCAAATGGCTGTGTTGCCATGAATTCCCTTACAACTGATACTGTTTGTTTGATTAACGCAGATAATCGAAGGCAGATTGAATAAGAAAGCGCATTACAGGCTTAAATGTGATTACTCTTTGTTGTTAACGGTATTCGTCGGTGCTATAATAAGAACACAGAAAGCGATCCGGACGAAACTTGGGATCGCGCAGTATCGATGGCTTTCAAGGCCAAAGACAATTGAATAGCGTACGACCTGAAATGCTCGGATAAACCTATTATTTTGAACCTACATTTTTCATAAGGGAGTCTGGCGTTTGACAGGATATATCAGGCCACAAGTTAATTCCGTCATATGTCTCGAACATGTGCAACGGCGGTGGAAGATTGCAGCTGTCAGCAGGACACCCACCTAGCATCGGGCTAGGTGTCAAAATATGGGGGAACGGCTTTTCGGGTTTAAATCGTAAGAGGATGATCTTAACAGATTATCCTCTTTTTCTTTAAATTTGATTGACATTTATATTACATAATTATAAGATTTATATTAATATAATCTAAAATGGTTCAAATACCAATTTATACAAGGATTAGGACATGAAATATAAACATATCGGTTTTTTATCGTTAAAAAGAAATAAACAAGTGATTTTCCTTCTGTTATTTTTCACCCTTATTGCTGCAGCAACGATTTGTACCGTCTTTTTATTGATGAGCGGAGTATCTTGCGTTTACAAAATTACCGGGATTGTTTTTCAACTGGTATTTGTTTTCAGTTTGATTTATATGACCATAACGGCCTCGGTGATAAGCGAACATATCAGCAGGCCGGGTTGCGTCCTTATATCGGGGTCAGGTTTGAAAGCGATGATTTTTCTAATTATATTATTCAGTATGATAAACATCTCTTTTGCCTTGTATCTGATCGCTTCGGGCGCTTACCCTGAAGGTTTCAGAGGCTTAAGCCTTGTAGTTGCCGCTCCGGTTCTGCTCTCATCTTTGGAAGGTTATGTTTATTCCGATCAGGAATACCTGTTCCTGGGCACGAGGAAGCTGACGGTACCGATAAAAGAAATTGCAAAAGTCGAAATCATCCGAAGGAAGCTTGGCATGGGTTATACTATCGGCTTGACGGACTGTAGAGGCGCAAAAACGAAACTTGCTGCCAATGAGCTTCTGAAAGACAAATTTATCGAGTTTATCGGGAAGTATGATGCAGGAATAACGATTTACGACTAAAATTACAACAGTAGTGACGGGGACTTATATGATTTATGAGGCTATGATTAATTTATGAAATTTTCATTCAAAATTGAAGCGTTTCATCTTTTACCTTTAATTATCCCTTATATTATTTCTGTAGTAATAGCAATTCTAAATAAAACCGTAACATTTTCATTTAGTGAAGCATTCGCCTTAATAAGTATCTTGTATCTACCAGTATTACTTATTTCTCTGGTTTTGATATTTGCGAGCTATTGCACACTTGATGATAATAGTATAAATATATTTTTCTTTGGATTTCTCAACAAAAGTATTAGTTATGAAAGTATTGAAGCTATTGAAGTAACTGATAAAGGATATAATTTTTTTGCATTAGCCAAATCCAAATTAAGAATAAAGACGCATAGCAGAGATTTTATTTTATCCATTAAAGATAAGGAATTATTTATCAGGCAGATTAATGCCTACGTTCACATACCCGAATAGGTATTTATCGCTCTTCTGGGAAATAGCACGGGTCCGTTGCGCCAATGCTGTTAATACGTTTTCTTTTAAGTTATGAATATAAATATTGAAAAAAACAGCAAGTATAGATAAAATATGGATAATTATGAAATGCTTAATCATATATGTGAGGGGGGATTGATTGTTTAAGAATAAATTTAAGGCATATAAATTTTCGATAGCTGCATGTATTTTAGGTTCATTATTGACAGGATTGAACTATGTGTTAACAAATATGCCGTTGTTAAGAATAACTTTCATAATTACCAGTATAGCAAGTTTGGTTGTAATTGTATGCTATGTTATTGAAAAAAGTTGGAAAAGGCTGAAAAAGGTTTAACATTATTTACAAGATAGGAGATATATCAATGGGGAAAAAATTTAAGGTAATTAGCATTTTACTTTGCTTAACAATTTTTATTGCCCTCCAGGCTGGGGTCTATGCTCAGGACAATGCACAGCCTCAGCAGACACAGCAGTCGGGACAAGCTTCGGAGCAGGCGCCTCAACTGGCAACCCAGCAGGCAGCAGCGCCTGCCGAGCAGCCCAGCGCATGGGCGTTTGATGGCGTTAACTGGTCTGCCATTTATGGTCTGGCAAGTCAGAATATGTTCACCAAATACGCTTCAGCCGTTACACGGGAAGAATTATACGCCGTTGCATGCAACCTGTATCAGAGGATTACCGGAAAAGCTATAATCCCGCTGGAGAAAAGTCCGTTCAGCGATGCGGACAGCCAGGGAGTCAAGGCTGCGGCAGCAATCGGCATACTGAAGGGCGACGGCAAACTGGAGCCCGGACAGCCTATTACCAGGGATGAGATGGCGGATGTCGTTTATGAAGCTCTAAAGGCTGCAAAAATAAACCTTGAACAGGATAACAGTGCAAATGGGGCTCCTGATCCTATCAAGTATTTCGTATCTGAAAACTTGCTGCAGGGCAGGGGAGTAAACCGCCTGGAGCTTGATAAGCCTTGTACACGGCAGGAACTTATGGTTTTCGTACGTAGGGTCTATGAATTTACTGTATATGAAACCGGCAAGGATTCAAAGGGCTTACTCTGGAAGGCGAGCGACGAGGATAGCTCGGTTTATCTGCTGGGATCGATTCACCTGGCTGATCCGTCTCTCTATCCGTTATCGAAAAACATACTGAACGCCTTTGACAAATCAGACTATCTGGTTGAGGAGATCGACCTCACAAAACAGGCTGAAGGCGTACAATATATGCAGCAGAAGATGATGTATGCCGGCGATGAAACGCTCGATAAGAATGTACCCAAAGACCTCTATGACAAGTTTGCCAAAACAGTAGAACCTCTGGGCCTGAAACCGGAAGTATATAATAAATTCGAGCCCTGGTACGCCGCCATGCTTGTACAGAGCATCCAGGCAGCCCAGAGTTCATATGTCGCAAATTTGGGAGTAGACATTTACTTTACCTCAAAAGCTATTAACAATAAACCGTTAAAGGAAATCGAAGGATTGAAATTCCAGGTCGATCTTTTTGATTCCCTTCCAAAGGAAATGCAGGTCTGGTATTTCGGATCGTCGTTTGCTACGAACTCCGAGGGGCAGCCCCAGGGCCCGGATGTGATAAACGCCTTGCTTTCAGCCTGGAAAAGCGGCGATTCGGCAACAGTTGAGAAATTTGTTGCCGGAGACGAATCTAAAATGACTGCGGTCGAAAAGGAATTCAACCAGATTTTCTGGACCTCCAGAAATAATAATATGTATGAGAAAACAAAGGGTTATCTGGCTGATCCGGAGAAAAAGACCTATTTTATCGTAGTTGGAGCGGGTCATATGGAAGGTAAGACCGGAATAGTTACGCAGCTTAAGGCAAACGGCTTCAAAGTGGAGCAGATCAAGTAGAAATCCTCTTTGTTAATAGTCGGGGCTTGCAAGCCGGATTTCAGCCTGCAAGCCCCGATTCTGGCTTTCTTATTCACCACGTTCCTTCCATTCCCTTGGCTCCTGCCACTCCTCCCACTCCTTCAGCTTTTCGGGATCGAGCGAAGCACCCGGCTTTTTTGGAGCCTTTTGGTCCTTCTGCTGTGATACTGCGTTCCGGCTTTCTGGCAGGGTATGTTCCTCCGGTTCCTTCCGGTCATCAATTGCGGGTTTTATGTTATCTGCGCCAACCGGCATATCATTGCTTTCATGTGCGCTGACGGGCATCTTTGGGGCATTTGTCCTTGAAAACCGCCGTGTTCCCGGGATTCCTTCCATACTGTCGATATCGATTGCCTTGAATTTGCTTACGGCCTCCGGTTCCGATGCCTTGTGCCTTGAAGGTGATGCGTAATCTATATTTTCATCTCCGTTACCGCTGACTGCCGCCTGTTCACGGTTTGCCGAATCATCCCTGGCTGCCGGCTTCTTGAGCTGTTTCAGCTGATTCTCGAGCATATTCATGCGGATAGTGTACTTTCCCATCTCTTTTACCAGTTCAAGATATGCGTTCGTAAGACGTGCCATTTCCTTTTTGTTTTCGGACCAGCCTACGCGAACCTCATCAACACTACTCTGCAGCTGCTTGAAGGTGTCGAGGATGATCTTTCTGACATCGCCTCCAGTTGGTGAAGGACTGCCTGCTTCCCGAAATTCGGATGCATAGTCGGAAACAGGATAAGAAGGCCTGTCTCCGAAGAGATCCCCGAATTGGTCGATGCTTACAAAGGCCAGCTTCAAACCGTTTGCCGCGGTGCCGGGATAAATTTCAGGAGCCATTGATGAGACATATCTGCCCTCATCTCTTTGGTCAGGCGAACCTGATGGGTACTGGCCGTCCTGAGGCCCGTAGTGATCGGACTGTGGTTCGTCCTGGCTGCTTTTGAAGCTGTTCCGGGTTCGTGCGTCCTGTATCCTGTCCGGCAATGGCCGGAGATATTTGTAGCATATGCACTGCAGGCTGCGGCCATACTGGTTGGAATACCTTGACGGCCTACTCCAGCCTTCTCCGGCAATCGAGCTTTCACTGTAGTATATGACATCCTCGCGCACCCAGAATATGACCAGCCTGTTTTCAGTCTGCAAAATTGAGGCCTTCTCGAAGGAGTGGACAGAGGAGTGTACGACTATTTCGGGAGACCATAGATTTTTATCAGGATCCTTCCGCTGGTATACCATCTCGAACAGCTTCGGTGTGCGCCTCTGATAACATAAATGGATTATGCCGTTGCTGTCAATAAGGGTGTGCGGATACTCGCAGTTGCCCTGATATTTTGTAATGGGCATGAAATCGCTCCAGTGCTTCTGCGCCGTGTTGAACTTCTTGAAACCTAGCTGCAAATACTTCCCGTCGTAAGACTGGTAAAAAGCGTAAATATTTTCGTTACTGTCGTAAATGACCGAACAGGGAACGCTGCTGCCCGAAACATAATCCACGACCTTGGGCGTACCCATCCTGTTGTTTGCTAGCATCTGGTATGCAAGCATGAACGAGTTGTCATGCTGCAGAACATAAAACAGGTAAACCTGATTTTTGAATGGCACAATACAAAGCTGCTTGTCGTATGCAGTCGGAACCTTGCTGTTCAGTACGGGAACGGATTTGAGGTTTTGTCCATCCAACCTGGAATAAATGATATTTCCGCCGCTATCCTGGAACAGGATGTGATAGTTCTCGTCCTGGTCAATTTCCGCATAGAAGTTCTGATAAACGTTTTTATGCAATACGGCCGCGTTGCTCCATATTCCTCTTCTTGTCAATGTATTGAAACACAGGTTCTGCCTCTGGTCACAAAAGATGCTGCGCACTTCCCCGTTAGGCTGCCTGAAAATAAACTGCCTGTTCTGCAGACTGAACATTTGCCCCACTCACACTTCCATACAACTATTCTTATTATATATATGACGGTTTCATTTTGATTTATGGCAGTATATGCTCTGATTTATAAAGTTTTACTAAGGATCGGCTGAAATATTACCGGAAGTTATATTTCAACGGTTCCAAATATCACAAAAAAACGAATGTAACATATTATGAAAATGAGAGGGAAATCAAATTTATATAGCTTTAAATGAAGGGGGATTTAGATATGAGCTATAATCACGAAAAAGTGCTTCCGGGCCTAATCAGTGATAAGGACCTTTGCAGGATAAAGGAAGCAGTTTGTATACAGGTAGAAAAGATTTATGATTCATGTAAAGAAAAAGATTGCATCGAAGATGCAAGAGTATATTTCAAGGACCCCGACAAAGTGAACTGGATCGTTAACCATGCGATCAATGTAAAAGCCAGACGCGCAGAGGTTGTGAGAGTATTTACCGATGTCGAGGAAGTGCCGTTCAAGAGGGGTTTCTTCACAGTTGACATCAAATTCTTCATCAAGGTGACGCTGGACTTCTTTGTACCCAGGGTGACTGGCGGTATAAAGATTATTACAGTTCCCGGTATCGTACTCTTTGACAAGAAAGTCATTCTGTTCGGTTCCGAAGGCAATGTGAAGATATTCAAGTCGCACTTTGCGGAGCATGACTTAGATAACCACGGCGATTCAGCATTGCAGCAGGATAACCTTCCGATCGCCAAGGTGGAGGTCGCCGAGCCGATCGCATTGAATGCCAGGATAGCTGAAGTTCTTGAAAATGCCAACGACGACTGCGACAGGATGGTACCGAAGGTAGTCAGCAACATGCTCGATGCTGTCGACTTCGATGAAACCGATCTGGCCACGGACGACACGAGACATCTGGTAATAGCCAGGCAGGTCGTTGTGACGATAGGATTGTTCTCGATCGTCAAGCTTGCCAGGATGGTCCAGCTGCTCATACCCGCATTCGACTTCTGCGTACCGCACAAGAGATGTGTTGCTTCTACTGATGAGAATCCCTGCGAATTGTTTGAAACAATCGACTTCCCCATAGATGAATTCTTCCCGCCCCAAATAGCGGATTTCCCCGGGGCGATTGATGAAGAAAGAAGTATGACAAAAGATGAATAAAAGTGTAGTATATACATAAAGGGATGGCATAGCCATCCCTTTATTTTGATACTTGACATGTGGCCGGCATGAGCGCATGCCCAATTGTGAGTTCGCACCTAACCTGGCATATTACATGGTTTTGCCGGGGATCAACAGGTTGATGATGCCGTACACAAGAGCAGCGAGTATTGCACCGAGCACTGTTACGGAATAGCCTGGTACAATAAACTTGACGACATAGATTATAATTGCAGCTACTATGAATCCGGTCAGCCCTCTTCCAAACGGCGTTGCGTCTACTCCAAGGATCCTCTGTGCCAGGTAATCAAGGATCGCGATAACGGCGGCAGCCACGATCAACGACCATATGCTGGCTATGGAGAAACCCGGTGTAAGAAATGCCGTAACAGCCAATACTACTGCTCCGACCAACCACCTTATTATAAACTGTCCGAAACTGAAATGCTGCGTTCTTTCGACATTTTCAGCCAATCATATCACTTCCTTTCAAAGGATATAATGAAAATGCAAATTGCCGTCAATACTATTATTAATTTCGTATGTTTTGTTTATGCAGATTGAAACACCTTATTTGTTTACTTTATAACTAATATTTGATAAAATGAATGAAATACATGAAATTGTATAATGTTTCAAAGACAATGAACCGGGAAAGTAACCCGAAACATTAGCCCCAGAGAGATACCGTCACCGGCTGGAAGCGGTATTGGTCATTTGTCGGGAGAAGTGCCCCGGGTGAGTCTGAGATCCGAAAATCGGGCTGTTGTAACGAGTGCCGAACAAGTAGGATTTCACGGGTTGATGCTCCGTTATATGCAGATGAGACCGGCAATTGACCCTGGTCATGGCCGGATTAGAGTGGGACCGCGGATAACTTCGCCTCTATATGAGGGGCGAAGTTTTTTTATGTATGGAACGTTTTTTATTCATGGGTATAATAAAAAGATGCGAAAGTTGTTAACAGGTGAGGCATTTATATGTTTAAAGGGTTATTAAGCGACGCCAGGTCAATAGCGCAAAGAGATCCCGCGGCGAAGAGCACACTGGAGGTTTTCCTGCTTTATCCCGGTTTCCACGCACTGTTTTATCACCGTGCGGCGCATTGGTTTTTCAAAAGGAAGCTTTTCTTTCTCGCCAGATTGACGTCACAGTTTTCGAGATTCATGACGGGGATAGAGATACATCCCGGAGCTATAATCGGGAGGGGCCTGTTCATGGATCACGGGATGGGGATCGTTGTTGGTGAAACGGCCGAGATAGGGAATAATTGTACCATATATCACGGCGTGACACTGGGCGGTACTGGAAAAGACAAGGGCAAAAGACACCCCACGATAGGCAATAATGTGCTTATAGGTGCGGGAGCAAAGCTGCTGGGCCCGATAAACATAGGGGACAATGCCATGATAGGGGCGGGATCTGTCGTGCTGGAAGATGTAATGCCGGATACGACGATTACAGGTCCAAAGGCTCGGCCTGTAAAACATGCAGGGAGGAAACTTGCTCCCTCCTTCGAACTGGACCAGGTACACATAGCTGACCCTGTTTCACAGGAGCTTTGCAGACTGCAGGTCCGTATCGAGCACCTGGAAGCGGTGCTGCGCGGGGAGCATGTCAAACCGGCAGACATTGAAAACTGCAAAGATAAGCCGACATTGGCAGGGGAGGAACAGGCTCCTGTCAAATCAGAGAATCAGGAGCAGCTATAAATAAGGTTTAGATAAAATACAGCGGAGGTTATCGAGATGAAGCTTTATAATACCCTTACAAGGCAAAAAGAGGAATTCAAGCCGATGGAGGAAGGTGCGGCAAAGATCTATTCATGCGGGCCGACGGTCTATCAGTATGCACATATAGGCAACTTAAGGACATATGTGTTCATGGACATACTCAGACGTGTATTGAAGTACAACGGCCTTACACTAAAGCATGTAATGAATATTACGGATGTGGGTCACCTGGTTTCGGACGCCGACGAGGGCGAGGACAAAATGATGAAGACCGCCAAGCAGGCAAACAAATCGCCATGGGAGATCGCCGAGTACTACACGGGCGTATTCATGAACGATATTGCCGAGCTGAACATAGGCAAGCCTGAATATATAGCAAAAGCGACCGATCATATCAATGAAATGATCGAGTTTGTTCAAGGCCTCGTGGAAAAGGGCTATGGTTATGAAACGAGCGACGGGATATATTTTGACGTTATGAAATTCAAAGGCTATGGCAAACTGTCGGGTCTGGATCTGGAGGGGCAAATCGCAGGAGCGCGCGTCGACGTCAACGAGGAAAAAAGACATCCTGCGGATTTCGCACTCTGGAAAAAGGCGCCCAGGGAACATATAATGCAGTGGTCAAGTCCATGGGGCATGGGTTATCCGGGGTGGCACATAGAATGCTCGGCTATGAGCAGGAAATATCTCGGGGATGTATTCGACATCCATACCGGCGGCGTCGATCACATACCAGTGCATCACGAGAATGAGATAGCCCAGAGCGAGGCTTTGCTCGGCAAACCGGCTGTTCATTACTGGCTGCACGGAGAGTTCCTGCTCGTCGATAACGGCAAGATGTCGAAAAGTCTTGGTAATACCTACACCGTTTCCGACCTGAAGAAAAACGGATATAGCCCCCTGGCTTACAGATATATGTGCCTCAACGCGAATTACAGGAGCAAGCTGAACTTCACATGGGATGGATTAAAAGCGGCGCAGGTGGCTCTTGACAGGCTGCTGGAAGGTGTTCTTGCGCATAAGAATGCCGATGTCAGCGTAAAGGTGGATGAAGGCCTGACAGCATCGTTCAGGAAGGATTTTGAAGACGCTATTAACGACGACCTGAATATACCAAGAGCCATGGGTGTAGCCTGGAATATAGCGAGATACGGTACGAAATCACGCGCGCTGTATGATCTGCTTCTTAAAATGGATGAGGTCTTCGGACTTGATTTTGCAAAGGCAGCCGGAAAGCAGGCTCCCGAAGAACCTGCGCTCGACCCTGAAATAGAGGCACTGGTTAACCAGAGACAACAGGCGAGAAAGGAAAAGAACTGGAAGCTTGCGGACGAGATAAGGGATAAGCTCGGCAGTATGGGCTACCAGCTCGAGGATACGCCGCAGGGAGTAAAAGTAGTACAGAAATGATAATCGGAAATGCAACTTTTCATGTTCACATTAATATACTAATTATGTAAATTAAATTTATCATGTTAGGATGTGTAATTATGGACATGAATATTGTCAGATGGGATAAAAGCATGGCGGCCAGATGTGTTGAAAGGGTAGGGAAGGGATATACCCCAAAATATCAGCATGAAGAGAAAAGCATCATTAAAAAAATTCAAGACACTGGTTGGGAACAGTTTGAATATGCCATAAACAAAGCACTCTCGAAGAAACACAGATAAATCTGCCTCATAAAGGCAGTACTTAGGACCGTCCGGTCGGGAATAGGAGTATGAGCAGCCCATAAAGGTTTGGGCTGTTTGTACTCTTTATTTGTTCTGAAAACGTTTAAGGACCCCCGGCACCGCGCCGTTGGAGAGGGCAGCAACGGGCGTGCCGCAGGCCATGGCTTCGATCATGATCAGGCCGAAAGGTTTCTTGCATTGTCAAACCGGTCCTACAATTATCAATTTTCCTTTTGTCCTAACCAATCGGCGAAACGCCCTATCCCCTCCGCAAGGCCGACTTTTGGCTTGAACCCCAACAGGGCGGAAGCCTTGCCGATATCGGCAAAGGTAGCAGGCACGTCGCCTAACTGATCGGGGATAAAGCGGGTTTTTGCAGTTTTACCTAGTCTGCTTTCTATAATTTTGACGAGGTCCAATATGCCTGCGGTGCTTGAATTTCCGAGATTGATAACTTCAAAGCCGCATTTCAGGCGGATGGACGCGATTATCCCGTCTATGATGTCATCGACATAAGTATAGTCCCTTGAGCTGCTCCCGTTTCCATATATATTGATTTCACGGTCTTCCGCTATCGCCCTCGTAAATTTGCTTATGGCCATATCGGGACGCTGCCTCGGGCCATAGACCGTAAAGAATCGAAGACAGACCGTCGGTATGCCGTACAGCTCGTGAAATGTCCTGCAGTAAAGCTCACCCGAGTATTTGGCAGCCGCATAAGGCGACACCTGGGACAAAGCGGTATCGGCTTCGCTGAAGGGCGTTGCTGAGGTCCCGTAAACTGAAGAGGAGGATGCGAATATGAACTTTTTGATACCATGTTTACGGGAAGCTTCGAGCAGCGTTACAGTGCCCTTTATATCAGTGTCCACGTAGTCCAGCGGGGCAGCTATGGAGGCGCGGACTCCGGCAAGCGCTGCCAGGTGTACGACCGTATCGATCCCGAAACGCTCCATTATGTCCCCGACCAGTGCCGAATCCAATATATCGCCTTCAATAAGCCTGAACCCGGGATCGGACAGGGCAGCCTGAATATTGTTTATCTTTATATTATGGTCGTAGGCGTCGTTGAAGTTATCCAGACATACGACCCTGTTTCCGAGGCACAGCAGCCTCTCGCAAAGATGCGAGCCGATAAAACCCGCGCCGCCGGTCACAAGGATGGAAAGGTCGTTCAATTTGTCGCTCATTTCCTGCCAACTCCTTCGTAATAGAATCCGCAGCTTTTTACATAATCCGGATCATACACGTTTCGGAGGTCCAGGAACACAGGTTTGCTTACCGAAGTCTTCAGCCGGTTGAAATCCAGGTTTGTGAACTCCTTCCATTCTGTAAGCAGCATTATGCATTCGCTGTTTTTGCAGGCGGAATAGGGATCCCTGCAGTACCTTATTTTTATGTCGGGCCGCTCTTTTTTCAGGGTTTTCATTGCCTCGGGATCATAGGCGGAAATACGCGCGTTACCTGCCAGTAACTGCTCAAGGACCGATAGAGCCGGGGATTCCCGGATATCGTCGGTACCCGGCTTGAAGGAAAGTCCAAGTAAAGTTATTCTTTTGCCTTCGAGGCCTCCGAGTATCTTTTCAGCCTTTTTTACCATTCTTTCCTTCTGCAGCTCATTAACTCTAACGACGCTTTCCAGCAGGTATGGTTCATACCCATACTCTCTGCTCGTTCCGATCAATGCCCTTATATCCTTGGGGAAGCAGCTGCCGCCGAAGCCCGGTCCTGCATTAAGGTACGGCCTGCCGATCCTTCTGTCGAGGCCTACTCCCTGAGAAACAGAGGCAACATCTATATTACAGGCCTCGCATAAATTTGCGATCTCGTTTATAAAGCTTACTTTTGCTGCAAGAAATGCGTTGGAGGCATACTTTATCATTTCTGCCTCCTCTATACCGGTAACCATTACCGGTATATTTCCGGATACCTGTTCACTGTAAACTTCCTTCAGGATATCGACAGCTTTGCGGTTATCGGCGCCTATTACTATCCTGTCGGGATTGATAAAATCTTCGATTGCGGAGCCTTCCTTCAGGAATTCGGGATTCGAGGCGATATCGAAGCCTGTGGAAACTCCCCTCTTATGGAGGATATCCGAGATCATTGCGCGTATTTTCTTTCCTGTTCCTACCGGAACCGTACTTTTGTTGACGATAAGCCTGTAGGATTCCATATTATGCGCGATTACACGGGCGACGTCGAAAACGTGGCTCGTATCGCAGGTGTTGTCCTGCAAGGTAGGCGTGTTTACCGCGATAAAAATAACTTCGGAATATTCTATGGCGGCTCTCATATCCGAAGTGAAACAAAGTCTTTTTTGTTTACGGACGCTATGATCTACCAGATTTTCAAGGCACGGCTCGTAAACGGGCAGGATACCTCTTTTGAGATTCGCTATTTTTGCCTCGTCCTGATCGCAGCAAAGTACGTTCATACCCATCGAAGCCAGGCACGCACCCGTTACAAGTCCGACATAACCCGTACCAACAATCGAAACATTCATTGCTGACCCCCCAAAACCTCTGCGGCGACCCTTTCCCAATTGAATCTTTCTTCAGCCAGCTTTCTGCCCGCCATGCCCATTTCCCGCACAGAAACCGGATCGTCAAGGAGCTGTGTTATCGTTGAGGCAAATGCTGAAGGATCGCTGTATTCATTTATAACGATCCCGTTTCCATAGCCCTCGACGACCTCTGCATTACCGCCCCTGTTTGTGGTGATGATGGGCAGGCCGGCGGCCATAGCTTCGTAATGTACCCTGGCCAGGGGTTCGTTCCATTGGGACGCGCAGACGAAAATATCTCCAATATTATAAAGGGACGGAATTTCTGAAGGAGGGACGAAGCCTGTTAAAACTACGGGCCCCGGAAGATTCTTTGCCGCGGCCAGCACCGAATTGGCATAATCGTCTTTTTCATTATTTCCGTACCATTTGCTTCCGACAACTACAAGAGCAACATCCTTTCTGCTGCTCATTATTTTTTCCATGGCTTTTAGCAGAACATGGACACCCTTTTTGACACTCAGCCTTCCTACGTAAAGAACGGTCTTGCGGTCCCCAAGTCCATATTTGAGCTTGATTTCGCGCTTTATGGCCTCGCCTTCGGGAGACCAGGGCACATGGTATTGTAAGGGATCGGCGCCGGAATAAACTACGCGGAGCTTTTGTTCCGCTTCCGGTACTCTTTTAACGACTGTGTCGGCTATAAACCTGCTTACCGTATTTATAAATTCCGCCTTTTTGACGCAGCGGAGTGCATCCGCGTCAGGTATTTTTTCCGGATGGAACATTTCGTTATGAAGGCTTAAACTGAACTTTGTTTCAGGGAACTTATCCGAAAGCGCCAGCATAAAACGCGGACGGTTGAATACGTGGACCAGGTCAAAACCGGGCTCCAATGCTGCTTTCAGACTGCTTACATAAAGAGTATCGGTTTTGCCGGGTACCCTTATATATTTTACATTATCCATTGTCTCGACATTGGGCAGACCCGGATGCTGGACGCCGTATACAGTTATATCATGTCTGCCGGAGAGCCAGGGTAATATCCCGCTGATATATAGCTGAATGGCCCCGCCTGCGACGGGCGGTACCGGAAGTTTTTCCGTACATATGAAGGCGATCTTCAAGATGTTCACTCCTTTTCGAGCATAGTTTTTAAAAGCTCCTCACCAGCCTCCTCGAGCTTGGCGGTCCGTTCTATTTCCGAGGCTTTCAGTGCTTTCACATTTTGATAAAGGTTTTTGACCAGGCCGTAAAAACGATGTGGAAACATTAGATCTATATAAAGAACTTGTTTTTCATCTTCGGACAGCGGGTTTATTTCGGTATACCAGCCAAGGATACCCCTGATGGTTTCAGCCGACCAGTTTCCCGCATTGCCGGCCAGCTTTCCTATTATTTTCCTCAGATCCCTTGCCGGCAGATCGAGTGTTACTCCGTCCAGATCCAGCACGTAGGTTCCGTCTGCCGCGGAGAGAACGTTCCCCCTGCCGAAGTCCTGATGACACAGTACGATTGATGTCGACCCCGGTTCCGTCAGCTTCGCATACTTTGACGTATTGAGTCTCTCTATGGCTCTGCCCGCTATGCCGATAACGGAATCGACATAATCGTAATAAGCCTGGTGTGCAGGATTTGCAGTGTTATTACGGGCGGCTTTCTTCCACTCGGTGAGCTTGTTTTTCATTGAAGCATATTGTTCGGGCCATTTTCCAAGCTTTGTGGATACCCTGGCCTGTTCATCCGGAGCGTAGCCCTTTGAAGCCTTATGGAACGCTGCAAGCCCCTGTATCGCCTGTTTTAAATCTGATTGGATCCCGAAGTTCAGATCGTTTCCGTTTACCCAATCATAGACTACGAAAAGCTGTTCTTTGTATTCGGTAATGGGCTGTCCCGATTTATTCAGGATAACCCCGGGGACCTTTCCGCCTGCCTCCTGTACATAAATCTGAGCGTTAACAGAAAATGCGGCTTTATCCATTGTTTGTTTTAGCCTCTTCAAACAGAGCCGCCTGCCATTTGAAGAAAGCTTCCAGACTGTTTTTATACTCCCGCCCTGCACCATTGTCAGGCTTTCCGGTGAAATTCCATACGCCTTTAAAACGTTCAGAGCCAGGCTTTCTGCAGCCTTTGTACTCAATGCCGCGTCCTTTTCGTTCTCCAAAAAAATCAATCCTTTCAGCCGGGAACCATCATACGGGTATAACGGACTTGAAGTCTTCCATTACCGGCAGTGCGCTTTTTTCAAAACCTGTCATCTCAATGATCCTCTCAAGATATTTTTCATTCGACCACTCCGCATCCCGCTTGTAGATAAACTTATTTACGGCGCCGAGAAAGAGGTGGGGGAAAAGGAGATCCAGCCTTACAACCTCCCACTGTGATGCTGTCAGAGGGTTTTCCGCCTGGTATTGCTTCAGAATGCGCCTGGTAGTATCCGCATCCCATTTGCCCGCTTTTTTCATTACCTTGTTTAAAAGCTTTCGTATGTCTCTTGCAGCTATATCCACGGTTATTGAATCCGTATCGAGCACGAACAGCCTGCTCTTCGGGGTCAGGATAAGGTTTCCTGCGGCATAATCCTGGTGGCACAGGCAGCCCGCCTTTTCGGCTTCCTTTGTCCAGTCATCATATTCCTGTCCTTTCAGGCCTTCGATTGCTTTCTGCGCGCGTTCGTAAAAAAGAGGGAAATTGCTGACCACGGCATTCCCGATCGCGTCGCGAGTTTTTTTCAAACACTCGCTTTCATAATATGCTTTGATATCGGTCAATTGTTCGGTATAGTCCTCGATCCACAAACCGAGATGGTATTTGGGCTTTGTGTCCGGTGACGGGCGAAAGCCTTTGGATGCCTTGTGAAATTTTCCAAGAGACCGGGCGACCAGTGCCAGCTCTTCAGCAGCGCCGTAATTGGGATTCCTGCCTTCTATCGCCTCCGACAGGACATAGCAGACATCGTCGAGGCAGACGTATTCCTTTCCGTCCTTTGTCAGGCTGACCCCCGGAAGGTTGATACCGTTTGCAGTCAAATGCCTGACCGCATCCAATATGAACCGAAGGGTCTGTTCTGAATTTGAAACCTTTTTTAGTATCTTTGTCCCTTCATTTGTAGTGATCCACCATACCCCTTTTTTGCCTTTGTAGGATTCACCCCTGATTTCAGATATTTTGTATGGATAATTTTTTAGTACCTGTTCGAGTGGTTCGTTTACTGCAGGCAGCATTCCGGTCACCTCTTTCTCCCGCAATGATTCGATGCTGTCCATATTACTGCATGATACGGTATCAGGGGGAATGCTCCCCCTGAATATCCCGTTCCCCTATTCATCAAGATTGATTTCGACGTTGGGGTTTTCCCAGGCTACTTTGAGAGTGAACGAGCCGCCTGCGTCATCTTCGTCGTACTTGATCTTGTAATCCAGATCAAGATCCGAGGGAATTGCAACTGTTTTACCTTCAACTGCAAGTCTGCCAGCGAACAAATCGGGTATGGCTTTTTTGATGTACTCTCCAAATTCTGCTCTCGAGCCGAAATTTGATTCCTGATACTTCACAAATTAACACTCCTTTAAAAATAAATGGTTCTTTTACATAATATTTTTAGACAAAGATTTATGTTACATGTGACGCATAAAAAGGTTCACGGGGCCTAATTTCGGTCAAATCTTAAAGATTGAAATATAAGAAAGGGAACAGTATAATAAAATAAATTCGGAGGCTTCTTCATATGAACGGTGCGCGAATCATACATACTAGTACGAAGGATCCCTGGTGGAACCTGGCGGTAGAGGAATTCCTGCTGACGCGGGTTGAGCCGGGGCAATGCATTTTATACCTCTGGCAGAATCAAAATACCGTCGTAATAGGCCGTAACCAGAATCCATGGCGCGAGTGCAGGACCGAACTGCTGGAAAGCGAAGGCGGAAAGCTTGCCAGAAGGCTTTCCGGAGGAGGAGCGGTCTTTCATGATCTTGGAAATCTCAATTTTACCTTTATAGCGGACAAAAAAGAATATAATCAGGAAAAACAGCTTGAAACGATCCTCAATGCCGTTAAAGCCCTTGGGATCGAGGCTGAAAAGAGCGGCAGGAACGATCTGACCGCCGACGGCCGCAAGTTTTCCGGGAATGCGTTCTACATCAGGGGCGACAGGGCATATCATCACGGTACAATACTGGTATCCGCCGATTTCGAAAAGCTCGCAAGGTATCTGCAGGTCTCCGAGGACAAAATGAAATCCAAGGGAATAAAGTCAGTGCAGTCCAGAGTAGTGAACCTGACGGAATTAATGCCCGGACTCACAGTCGAGACAACGGCGCAGGCGCTCATTTCGTCCTTCCGCAGCATTTACGGCTGTACTGTGCCTGTAGAATATTCCATAAGCGACAGGCTGGAAAACAGGGAGGCTATAGAGGAGCTGTATTCCAGGTATTCTTCGTGGGAATGGCGGTACGGCGAGACAACCGGGTTCGACGTCGAGCTTGAAAACAGGTTTATTTGGGGCGGCGTGCAAATAGGCCTCAAGATAGAGAATGGTATTATAAGCGAGGCAAAGGTTTTTTCGGATGCAATGGAAGAGGCATATATAGAGGCGCTGCCGGGGATATTCGAAGGCTGTCCGTATGATTCCGGACAACTGGCAAGGCGCCTCACAGATGCCGCGGGGACTATCCCGAAGGAGGGTGCGGGCGCAGTTTCGGAGGCTGGCGAAGCTGTCTGTGTATCGGGTGGGTCCGCCACTGGCTCTATTTCGGACTTGGGCGCAGGATATATCTCGGAGGCAGAATCAGCAGGGTTTGTTTCGAACGTGGGCGCGGGACATATCTCGGGGGCAGAATCAGCAGGACTCATTTCGGACGTGGGGGCAGTGCTGACGGCCGGTTGCATCTCTGCCGACAGCTGCAGGCGTATGACGCTGGACTTAGCCGAATGGCTAGCAAACAGAAACTTTAACTGTGGCAAAACGGCAGGCAAAGTAATATAATAGAAAGCGGAACAACTTAATATTGCAGGATGATGGCTGCAGGAGAGTCCCGTTAGTATGGCGGGAGCCGAAGAAGTAAATTGCGGGGGCGTCAACCCCGTAATGAATCTTTCAGGCAAAAGGGCTGCAGACTGACTAAACTCTGAAAAGCTTAAAAAGCACCGAAGGAGCAAGGCCGCGCGGGATAATACATAAGGTCCGGGCGGATCGAATCTCTCAGGTTACGGAACAGAGAAAATGACAATTTATTATTTGTTATTTTTCTCTGTTTTTATTTTTGCTGCCTGCTTCATTTAGTGCCGCTTTTCGATTATTCTTGCTTGTTAAGCTGATGTGCAGTGATTTGTAAAATTTAACGCATAATATTGACAGGAGGGAACCTGAATGGAGAAACAGGAATTGCACGAACCGAACGAACCGAACGAACCGCACGAACCCCGGAAGACGCCGCTGTATGACGAGCATGTAGCTGCCGGCGGCAAGATCGTGGATTTTCACGGCTGGCTGCTCCCGGTGCAATACGGCGGTATCTTGAAGGAACATGAATGTGTCAGGTCAAAAGCCGGATTGTTCGACGTCTCCCACATGGGAGAGCTGGAAGTGAGCGGAAGGGACGCAGTGGATTATCTGCAGTGGATGTTGACCAACGATATCGCTGCGAAGCCCGGAAAGGCAGTATATTCGCCGATGTGCTATCCTGACGGTGGTACGGTGGACGATCTGATTGTCTATAAGCTAAATGATGATAAGTATTTGCTGGTGGTGAATGCAGCTAATATTGCCAAGGATTTTGAATGGCTGAAGGAAAACAAGAGAGGAAATGTCACCATTACCGACCGTTCGGAGGACTTTGCCCAGCTTGCCCTGCAGGGACCCGAATCGGTAAACATATTGAGACAGCTTATGACTGATGACCCCGACCGGCTGAAATATTATCATTATGCGACCGACGCGACAGTTGGAGGTATTAAGGTAATGCTTTCCAGGTCGGGTTATACCGGGGAGGACGGTTTTGAAATATACTGCAGGCCCGAGGACGCCGCAAGAATGTGGGAGCTCCTCATTGAAAAGGGAGGACCATGCGGGCTTGAACCGGCTGGATTGGGCGCCAGGGATACGCTCAGACTGGAATCGGCCATGCCGTTGTACGGGCAGGAATTGTCCGAGGTCATAACTCCAGTGATGGCGGGACTTCAGAGGTTCGTAAAGCCCGAAAAGGGTGATTTCATAGGAAGAAAACCTTTGGCGGAGCAGCTTTCGGGAAACCCCGGCAGCCGGCTCGCAGGCTTCGAGATGATCGACCGGGCCGTGCCAAGGAGTGGTTACGAGGTATCTATCGGCGATTGTAAGGCGGGTTATGTGACAAGCGGAGGCTTTTTCCCAACCTTAAAAAAGAACATGGGGCTTGCGTTGATAGACCTGACTTCCAGGGAGAATGCCGCCGGTAAGGATGGGGGAAAAATTGATATCGGCGATTCAGCCGGTTATCGCGGCTCCGGCGCCAGGGAATCGGGCGACGCCCAGGCAGCCGGTATGGCACAGGGCAATATTATCCGGATAAAGGTGCGCGAAGCCATGTATTCTGCGCGTATCGTCGAGCTGCCTTTTTATAGAAGGGTGAGGAATCGCTAGGGGTCGTCGGAACAGTGTAATACTTAAGCAAGAAATCTCTAAGGAGTGCCGTATTTAAGCAATAAACTTCTAAGGAGTAACTGATTTAAGCAATAAATAATAGAAGCAGAAAATAAATCAATCGAGGAGGATGTATATGAAAACGTATCAGGGAACACGGTTCACAAAGGAGCATGAATGGGCGAGGCTTGAAGGCGGAGAGGTTTACATAGGCATATCGGACTACGCCCAGCACGCCATGGGCGATATAGTTTTTGTCGAGCTTCCGAAGGCAGGTAAAAAAATCAAGGCAGGAGAGCAGGTAAGCGTCGTAGAATCGGTCAAAACCGCATCCGATGTGTATTCGCCGGTATCGGGCACAGTTGTCAGGATAAATGATGTTCTGAACGATTCCCCCGAACTGCTCAATGCGGAGCCTTATGAAAACTGGATTGCTGTCATTGCAGCGGATGACCCGGCCGAGACGGATAAGCTGATGAATGATCAGCAGTATGCCGATTTCTGTGCAAAGGAGGGCTGAAAATGTCCCGATACATTCCGGATACGGAAGAGGACAGGGCCCGGATGCTGGATGCGATAGGGCTCTCGAGTACTGAGGAGCTTTTTTCGGATATTCCCGAGGAATTGAGATTCAAGGGGAGTCTGGAGCTCCCTGAAAGTATGGCGGAGCTTGAGTTGGCTTCCCATATGAAGACCCTGGCAGGAAGGAATGCAAATGCGGAGGCTTATCCCTGTTTCCTCGGAGCGGGAGCTTACGACCATTTCATTCCGTCGATAGTAGGACACATCATCTCCAAGCCCGAATTTTACACCGCTTATACGCCATACCAGCCTGAAATAAGCCAGGGAATGCTGCAGGCCATATTCGAGTACCAGACTATGATTTGTCGGCTTACGGGGATGGATGTTTCCAACGCTTCGATGTATGACGGCGCCACGGCTCTTGTAGAAGCAGCCCTCATGGCCGTGCGCTCGACAGGTCGCAGCAGAGTACTGGCAGCTACAGGCATTCACCCTGAATACAGGGACACCCTGCGCAGCTATTCAAGGTTCAATGGAATAAAAATAACTGAGGTGGAAGCGGTCAGCGAAACTGTCGATAAAGGCCGGCTGGAATCTATATTGTCAGAGAGTCCGGACGACATAGCTGCGATAATAATCCAATCTCCGAACTTTTATGGATATATTGAAGACATGAAGAGCGTCGCAGAACTTGCCGCCAAATACGGAGCACTTTCAATAGCCTGCGTCGATCCGATTTCACTTGCGCTGCTGAAACCTCCGGGAGAGTGCGGCGTAGATATTGTTACAGGCGAAGGACAGTCGCTTGGGAATCCGCTTAGCTTCGGCGGACCATACCTCGGTTTTCTGGCAGCAAAAAAGGAACTTGTCAGAAAAATGCCAGGCCGAATTGTGGGCCAAACCACCGATCACGAGGGCAGAAGAGGTTTTACTCTGACCTTGCAGGCAAGAGAACAACATATAAGAAGAGAAAAGGCGGTTTCGAACATATGCTCCAATGAGGCGCTGAATGCGCTTGCAGCAGCGGCCTATCTATCCGTCATGGGGAAGGAAGGCCTGAAGGAAGCGGCGAACCTTTGCCTGCAGAAGTCGCATTATGCCTGCGACAGGCTGCTTGAAACCGGAAAATTCGTAAAGATCAGCGACGCCCCGTTTTTTAAGGAATTTACCGTGAAATCTTTGAACGAGCCGGTAAGTGCGATCAATGAACGTTTATTGAAGCACGGCATTATCGGAGGACTGGAACTCGGGAGGTTCGATGCCGGGAGGTTCGATGCCGGGAGCCTCGACTCCGGGAGGTCTGATCACGGGAGATTCGATCTCGGGGGGGCCGATCTCGGGGGGAGCGATCCCAGGAGATTCGATACCGGGAGGTTCGATGCTGGGAAGCTCAATCCCGGGGGGCGTGATCCCGGGAAGAAGGACTGCTGGCTCGTAGCTGTCACGGAAAAACGTACGAAGCAGGAGATAGACCGGTTTGTCGCAATAGCTGCGGGAGGTGACCGATAATGAACGAGAACAAAATTATCTTCGAACTCAGCCGTACCGGGAGAAAGGCGTACAGCCTGCCTGCATGCGACGTGCCCGTGAAGCCTGCGGAAACAATGGTACCCGGAGAATATATCAGAGCCGATGCGACCGAACTTCCGGAAGTCAGCGAGGTCGACATAGCGAGGCATTTTACCCATCTGGCCCATCGTAACCACGGAGTCGATTCGGGTTTTTACCCTCTGGGCTCCTGTACTATGAAATACAATCCCAAGATCGACGAGGATATTGCAAACCTTGACGGCTTCAGGAGCGTTCATCCCTATCAGCAGGAGGATACCGTGCAGGGCTGCCTGCAGGTGCTGTACGAGATGGACAGGATGCTCTCTGCCATCACGGGTATGGAGCGTTTCTGTCTCCAGCCTGCGGCCGGCGCTCACGGAGAGCTGACGGGAATGATGATCATAAAGGCATATCACGAGAGTCGGGGCGATACCGGCCGTAGAAAAATCATTATCCCGGATTCCGCGCATGGCACAAATCCGGCGTCTGCAGCACTGGCAGGCTTTGAAACGGTAGAAGTCAAATCAGATGCGAGAGGCGGGGTAGACCTCGAAGCTTTAGCCTCCGCTGTCGGTCCGGACACCGCGGGCCTGATGCTCACCAACCCCAATACGCTCGGGCTGTTTGACGAAAACATCGCAAGGATAGCCGAAATCGTTCATGGGGCAGGAGGACTGCTTTATTATGACGGCGCCAACGCCAATGCCATATTGGGCAAATGCAGACCCGGAGACATGGGTTTCGATGTTGTCCATCTCAATCTGCACAAGACGTTCGCCACGCCCCACGGCGGCGGAGGGCCGGGCTCCGGACCCGTCGGTGTAAGGAACGAACTCGTGCCCTTCCTGCCGCGGCCCACTGTTGAATTGAAGGATAACAAATATTTACTCGACTATGATCACCCGCTTTCCATCGGGAGGGTGAAATCGTTCTATGGCAATTTCGGAGTCATATTGAAGGCATACGCTTATATCAGAACAATGGGCCCCGACGGTCTGAGAGAAGTGTCCGAAACGGCGGTACTCAACGCCAATTACCTGTTCGGCAGGCTGAAGCAGTATTTCACTGTGCCTTACGACAGGATATGCAAGCATGAATTCGTATTGTCAGGCGAGGCACAGGCGGAAAAGGGCGTGCGAACTCTCGATATTGCAAAGAGGCTTCTGGATTTCGGTTATCATCCGCCGACGGTCTATTTCCCGATGATCGTACATGAGGCGATAATGATAGAACCCACGGAGACCGAAAGCAGGGAAACGCTGGACAGCTTTGCGGATACTCTCATAAGTATCGCAAGGGAAGCCGAAGAGGAACCGGACAAAGTCAGAAATGCTCCCTACACTACCGTAGTATCAAGGCTCGACGAGGTAAAAGCAGCACGCAATCCCGTCTTGAAATGGGGCGACTGAACATACCGGTCATACTTAAAACGGGCAGAGCCAATTGGTGATATGCTTGTAAGAGAAAAAGGCAAGCAGGTACTTGAAAGGCTTGATTTTACTCATGCTTTACCGCAGGCAAAACGGGGGATATGTTTACTGTGAGCAATTGTTGTTTGTGATTGTGTGTCAGGTGCAAATCATATTCACATTGGACAACAAATAGGATATAATACTCACCAGAGGTATTTTATAGAATGGATGAAAGTATATTCGGTGCAATTCGCAGTAATTTGAACGTCAAGCAGGAAGACGTGAAGACATATTCCCCCCTTGTGCTTGCTTATGCGGGTGACGCGGTCTATGAGCTCTATATCCGCACCTATCTGATCAGTAAGGGCAACGCGCCGGTACATAAGCTCCATAAGCAGTCCATCTCCTTCGTCAAAGCCAAAGCACAATCCGACACCATCCACAGCCTGATGGAGGTTCTGACGCCTGAAGAGCAGGATGTTGTCAGGCGCGGGAGGAACGCAAAATCAGGCACTATTCCCAAAAACGCAGACGTTACCGATTATAAATATGCCACAGGCTTCGAGTCGCTGCTGGGCTATCTTTATTTGAAGGCCGATTATACGAGGTTGCAGGAAGTATTGAGGATCTCGCTGGGACAAAGTCAGGGCGCCCGGGATCAAAGCGATAAAGGCAGCATATAAACCATAAAACTTGCAAGAATAAGAAAATAGGAAGTAATCCGAAAGTATCCGAGAAATCTGAAAGAACTGAAAGAACCGGGAAACCCGGAAGGAATCGGCGAAGTATGGAATAACCGGAAGTATTCGATAATCGGTTAGAGCCGGAAGGAACCAGAAGAGCCGAAAGAACTGGTGAGAAATGAAATAACTGTAAGCATTCGAGAGCCGGCTAGAGCCAGACAGAATCGGAAAAACAGAAGCAACCATATTAGCCGAAATGAACCTTGATTGAATCGGGGAAAACCATTAGAACCGGAAGAATCAAATGAACCAGAGAGAAATGAAATAACCGAATGAATCCGAACAACCGGATAGAACCAGAAAGAACCAGAAGGACCCAAAATAACCGAAAGATCCGTAGAACCGCAAGAACCAAAATAACCGAAGAACCGAAATAAATCGGAGAAAACAGAAAGGGTATATAACCGCATGGAAAAAAGGAAAAACGATTTTGGCTCCAACGACCGTGGCGGTCGTTTTGATAAAAAGCCAGGTAGACCCGAAAACAGAGGAAGCTCAAAAGGCCGATCAGGTTCTTATTCGAAGAGCAGAGACGATTTTGGAGAGTTTTCAGACAATACCCGGGGCAGTCGCGGCCCGTCCGATAGGACAGGCGAAGCACCCGGCAGGCGTGGAACAACTGCACCAGGTGGGGCTCCGGCTTACGGCAGGAAAGACGGAGCATCGGGCTACGGCAGGAAAGACGGCGCATCGGGCTACGACAGGAAAGACGGCGCATCGGCATATGGCAGGAAAGATGGCGCATCGAGCTACGGCAGGAAAGACACCGGCTCGGGCTACGATCGGAAAGAAGGCGCACCGGCTTACGGCAGGAAAGATGGCGCATCGAGCTACGCTAGAAAAGACAGCACATCGGCATACGGCAGGAAAGAAGGCGCTCCGGCTTACGGTAGGAAAGATGGCGCATCGGGCTACGGCAGGAAGGAAGGCGCATCGGCCTACGGCAGGAAAGATGGCGTATCGGGCTACGGTAAAAAAGAAGGTGCATCAGCCTACGGCAGAAAAGATACCGCATCGGCTTACAGCAAAAAAGATGCACCGGCTTATAATAGAAAATATACGGAATCGGATAACAGGGGTACAGCCGCCAATTACCGTACAGCGTCGCCCGAAGACAGAGAAATTTCATCCGAGCGTAATGAGATTTCACCTGGCCGTAAAGGATTTTCACCCAACCGCCGCGATACATCCTCCATGTATAATACAAATGCGAAAAAGTCCGCATCGGAAGACAAGTTTTCACGTTCTGACAGGCAGGATGCCGATCAGGCAGGAATGCAGGAGGACCTCGACAAACTGGAGGGAAGAAACTCGGTCATTGAAGCGCTGAAATCCGGCAGGAGTATCAACAAGATATTTGTTTCAAAGGGCGAACGTGAAGGCTCGGTAAATCAGATCATAGCAATGGCCAGGCAGAACCATATACTTATACAGGAAGTCGACAGGGGAAAGCTCGACGAGATGTCCGTCACACATGCCCACCAGGGAGTCATTGCGCTCGCCGCCGCCAAGGATTATGTCGAAGTGGAAAAGATACTTCAAATAGCTGAGGAAAGCGGCAGACCGCCATTCATCATAATACTTGACGAACTCACCGATCCATACAACCTCGGCTCCATTCTGAGAACGGCAAACGCTGCGGGCGTTCATGGAATAATCATCCCGAAGCGGCGTGCGATAGGGCTCACAGCCGCCGTTTCAAAAGCTTCGGCCGGCGCCATAGAATATGTACCGGTTGCACGTGTAACAAATATAGTTCAAACCATCGAGAGCCTGAAAAAAGAGAATATCTGGGTAGTAGGAACGGATTCGACGGGTGAAAAGGCATATTTCGAAAGCGATCTGGCAGGTCCTGTCGCGCTGGTTATTGGCAGTGAAGGCGAGGGCATGGGAAAACTCGTTCGCGAAAGCTGCGATTTTGTCGTCAACATACCGATGCTGGGGAAGATATCTTCTTTAAATGCTGCCGTAGCAGGGGCTATCGTCACTTATGAAATATTAAGGCAAAGGAACATAAAGAAATTCTGATTCGTATATGCCGTTGATCAAAAGAGTTGTTATGAATTAAAGAATATTTATGTCAATAATGAAATTCGATATACAAAAGAAAATGAAATTGCCGATAATATTATAGAGTAATTTGTACGTGAGCCGGGAAATACGCACAGGGCAGGGGTCACAGCCTGAAAACGCTTCTATCGGAAAAGGGTTGCTGGCGACACCGAAGAGATATCAGGCGGAACGGTTTGCGGGAAACTCAAAAAGACTGGGCAGAAGATGGAATTATTTCCCAAGACATTTCATTCGGGGAAGATCGGGTTACGTATGTGCCCAGAGTTGTCGGAGAGCCTTGAAGGACTGCGCTGGAGCAAGTTACAGCTTGACATAAAAATGCGCATTTCATATAATTAGGTCAGGTAATTTTCCAGTTGACCTGCCTTTTTGCATTTAATTTACAGTACATATTGGGGGGCAAAAATTTGAAGCCGAATGCTCAAGCCGAGGCACACATAAGTATCAATCCGGCAAGTGACGAGGAAATCATCAGGGAAGCGAAAACCGGTGATGACCAGGCCCTCGAATTTCTGATCAACAAATATAAAAGTTTTGTTCGGGCAAAGGCCAGGACTTACTTTCTTATTGGAGCCGACAGAGAGGATATCATACAGGAAGGTATGATCGGCCTTTATAAAGCAATTCGCGATTTCAGAGGGGACAAGCTTTCGTCCTTCAGGGCCTTTGCGGAGTTGTGCATCACGAGGCAGATCATAACGGCGATCAAGACAGCCACCAGGCAGAAACATATTCCCCTGAACTCCTACGTATCCCTCAACAAGCCGATATTCGACGAAGAATCCGACCGCACGCTGCTCGACGTCATCAGCGAAGAGAGCGTAAGCGACCCCGAGGAAATGATGATCAACCGGGAAGAATTTGCGGGGATCGAAGTAAAGATGGGTGAGATCCTCAGCAATCTGGAATGGCAGGTCCTTTCGCTTTACCTGCAGGGACGTACATACCAGGAAATCTCGGTCGAACTCCGCAGGCACGTCAAATCGATAGACAACGCACTGCAGCGGGTGAAGAGAAAGCTCGAGAAATACCTCGAAGAAGGCAGGATCTGATACATACTCCGAAGAGCTTATATACATAAAATGACAGGATAAAAAATGCTTAAAAGTGCAAATATTATGTACTGGACAAATCGGATTGGAGTGTGTTATAATACGACTTGCCCGTTGAACTAAATAACTTGCGGGTGTAGTTCAGTGGTAGAACATCAGCTTCCCAAGCTGATTGTGAGGGTTCGATTCCCTTCACCCGCTCCAAAGCCTTCAGCGGCTTAAACTCAGGCTGCTGCAGGCCAACAGCAGTAGTAACTGTCGGCTGATTATTATTTTAGCCACCAGCCTGCAAAACAAAATGCCCTCATAGCTCAGTTGGCAGAGCGCATCCATGGTAAGGATGAGGTCATCAGTTCGACTCTGATTGAGGGCTCCAAAATGAAAAAAGACTTCCAACAAGGAAGTCTTTTTTCATTTTGGAAATCTTACTCCGAGGCTGACTCATCATCACATCCCTATGATCGAAGCGCTCTGCCGGTAGAGCATGTGGTGGAAAAGCAAGCAGTACAAGGAAAACAAATGCCGAGGAGCGGAGCATATGCGATATGTGAGCACCGGAGGCATGCAGTTTGACGCAGTAATGCGCAGCTTTTTACACCTCAGAGTATCCATGGGTACGGATGAGGTCATAGTTCGACTCTGATTGAGGGCTCAAAAATGAAAAAAGACTTCCGACGAGGAAATTACTAAAACAGACACTTGTTATTGGGGGGAATTCTCGGCTACCTACGTTAAAAGTTATTTTGTGATGAGAATAATGGAGGATATTGTAACCTTTTGTAGAAGTTATAAACGTTAGCTTTTTACCTGAGATAAGGTAATGACTAATACTAGGCGGTTAAAAAGGAAAATAATTACCTTGCCTTTGAAAGACCTGCATAAAATTATTATAATAAAGTAAGAAACTGAATTTGCATTTTTCGGGCTATTCTTAATTTGCAGAAAAGAGCGTGAATAAGTTGAACAAACATACATTAGAAAAGTTCGGATTCACTTTTCAAAGAAATAGTGTACATATAGCAAGAACGAATATGTTTGAGGAACTTGAACGATTGCTTTTAGCTGTTCCTGATCCAATTGATGAGAAACAGATATCAAATGTAATTATTGAAGAAAATTGCTTAAGTAAGCGGTCAACTAAGTCAAAAACCTTAACAGCGAGACACTTGATTGAGCTTTATTCGCTAGATCCTCAGTTACCGCTATTCAGGAATTTACTTTATTTCTGGAAAAGGGAACCTGATTCAAGAGCGCTTCTTGCTTTACTTTGTGCGTGTACTAGAGATTCTCTTTTAAAAAGTTCACACAAACTTATTCTAGACACCCCTGAAACAGCTGTTTTGCACAGAGAAACAATGGAATCATTTATCGATGCCCTTGAACCAGGAAGATTTAGCATAGCAACGTTGAAATCAGTTGCGCAGAACATAAATTCAACCTGGACTAAGAGTGGTCACTTAACAGGAAGGGCAAAAAAAACTAGAGCTCGGGCAAAAGCGAAACCGGCTGCCATTGCGTACGCTCTCTACTTAGGATATTTATGTGGGAATAGAGGTCCCGAATTGTTTGAAACAGTTTTTATGAAGATGATGGATTGCTCTCGCGAAAAAGCGATAGAGTTAGCTGAAATAGCCTCGCAGCGAGGTTGGATAGTATTCAAGCGGATTGGGAATGTAATGGAAATCCTGTTTCCTAATCTAATAAGTGCAGAGGAGGTGGAATGGCTGCGTGAATAAAATTGAGACACTTTTGAAGAATTATGAAAATCGCATTGCTGTTCCATGGAGAGAAATTGCTGCTGCCCAAAGAGTTATATTTGGAGTGTATCCTGAGGCAGAGGAACGGAGGCTTCGTGCAAGAATTGGAGAATTTGAGATAGCAACTAAAAATCAGGGCCATGGATGGATCCATTTTGATCTTACGAACATATTTGCTGAATGGATGGGCGAGTTGAAATATGCCAATAGTTATTACCAAAAGCCACAGCTAATGGGAAGCATTATTCAGAGATATGGTGATTACGTCGAAAATAAGTTTTGTGATCTGATTACACAACAAAATGCAGGCAGTGATGATGTCGTGGCATTGTCTGGTGTTGGGTCAGTTTTTGGCTTTATAAAGGTAAGGGAGTTAGTCGACCGACTTGCTCCGAAAGTCAAGGGGCGCCTGTTGGTTTTCTTTCCAGGTAGCTACGAAAATAATAATTATCGACTATTAGATGGATATGATGGTTGGAACTATCATGCATTACCTATAACCTGTGACAGAGAAATATAATGGCGGAGGTGCTATATGTTAAATAGAGAAATTTATACGGTTAACCCTGCTGAAAGAAAGATTGTCAATGAAGGTGTTGCAAGTGTAAATGATAAGAAATTGGATGTGCTTCAGTACGAGATTGAGACGTTTGTATGTGATGGACAATATGAAAAAGGTATGGAACATATATTAGATACATACCTTCGTAATCTGCGACAGGAACAGCAACCGGCTGTTTGGGTTAGTGGTTTCTTTGGCTCCGGCAAATCACATTTAGTGAAAATGCTAAGTGCGTTTTGGCAAGATGTGAAATTTCCTAACGGTGCTACAGCAAGAGGTCTGGCGAATTTGCCGGATAGTGTGAAAACACTTCTAATTGAATTAAGCTCACAAGGAAAACGATTAGGGGGTCTTCATGCTGCTTCTGGTACGCTTGGTTCAGGTGCAGGTGGAAGTGTGCGTCTTCCTTTGCTCCGAATTATATTCAAATCTGTAGACTTACCGGAAAATTACTCCATTGCTCGCTTCGTTATGTGGCTAAAGTCAGAAGGCATTTTCGATGAAGTAAAAAGTCTTGTTGATTCCAAAGGGTATGAATGGAATGAAGAAATAGATAACCTTTATGTAGCCGAGGGGCTTCATCAGGCTTTATCTGAAGTAAAACCCCAGGTATTCCCTACTCCGTCTTCTTGCGTTGAAACACTGAACAATATGTACCCGAATGTAGCAGATGTTAGCAACGACCAGATGATCAAAGCAATACATGATGCGTTAGCTAAAAATGGACAGTTACCCTTAACATTAGTGGTACTTGATGAAATTGAACAATATATAGGGGAAGATAGCAAACGTGCAATGGATGTACAGGAAGCTGTAGAAGCATGTTGCAAACAGATTGGTAGTAAACTGCTATTCATTGGTACCGGGCAAACGGCAGTAACAGGTACAGCATTTTTGAAAAAGCTGGAGGGAAGATTCACAGTAAGAATTGAATTATCAGATGCGGACGTGGATGCAGTTATACGAAAGGTAATCCTGGCCAAAAAACCTGGTTCACTTGATAATATCCGAAAAGTGTTAGATAAGAATATTGGAGAAATATCCAGGCATTTAGCAGCAACACCAATTGCGCATAACAATAAAGATTCGCAGTATTTTACACAGGATTATCCCATTCTTCCGGTTCGGAGAAGATTCTGGGAGTACACTTTAAGAGTGCTTGACCAGACTGGAACGGACAGTCAACTACGAAATCAACTTAGTATGGTTCATAAAGCTGCACAGACAAATCTAAACGAAGAATTGGGTAGCGTTATACCAGCAGATTACCTTTATTTTGATCTTGCTGATAAACTTTTACATGCACGGGTATTACCCCGTAAGGTACATGAAAAAACAATGAGTTGGATTGCCCAGGGAAATGATGAAAAGTTAATGGCTCGAGCATGTGGGCTCATTTTCCTCATAAATAAACTTGCTGGAAGCAATCAAGAAATTGGAATTAAAGCTACTGCTGATGTCCTAGCAGATTTGATGGTAGATAACCTATCTGCAGGTAGCTCTACGCTGCGTAGTAAGCTACCTGCTCTCTTAGACAGTTGCGAGCTTTTAATGAAAGTAAAAGATGAATATAGAATTCAGACAGAAGAGAATATGGCATGGCTAGACGAATTCGCAAGCCAAAAGAATGTTCTACAACATGAAGTTCATAGGCTAATTGCAGAGCGTGAAGATAGAATTAAGAAAAAGTTTGGTGACGTAGTGGGCAAGATTTCACTATCTCAAGGACAATCCAAGGTCAGTCGTGAGGTATATCCGATTTTTGATGCAGTGTTACCAGCGGACTCTGCAGAGCGTATTTATATATGGGTAAGAAATGGATGGAATATAGAAGAAGAATCCGTAAGAGTCGATGCAAAACAGGCAGGAAATCAGTCACCTACAATCTTTGTTTTTATACCAAAACGCTCAGCTGATGATATTCGTCATTATCTTATAGACTACAAGGCTGCTTTTGCTACTTTAGAGAAAAAAGGTATTGCAACTACGCCTGAAGGGAAAGAGGCTATGGCTTCCATGGCGACTATCCGAGATACGGCAGAAGGCAGGATTAATGAGCTTCTTGCTGAAGCGTTCTCAGGAGCAAAGGTGTTTCAAGCGGGTGGTAATGAGATAATAGAGTCGGCACTTAAAGAATCAATATTAACCAGTGCAAAGAATTCGTTACAGAGGCTATACCCTAATTTTGATATGGCGGATAATACTGGTTGGGCAAAAGTATATGAAAAAGCAAAGGATGGTTCTCCAGACGCTTTAAAATCAGTCGGATTTAACGCTGAACCTATTGAAAATTCAGTATGTAAATCAATCTTGTCCCATATTGGAGGGGGTAAAAAGGGCGCAGATATTCGGAGGAATTTTGAAGGATCACCTTTTGGATGGTCTGGCGATGCTGTAGATGGGGCAATTCAAGTATTGCTTGTGTCTGGACAGCTGCGTTGTAATGATGAGCAGGGTAAGAACGTAGAACCCAAGGAATTAGAAAGAAAGCAGATTGGGAAAGTAACTTTCAAACTTGAGTCTGTCACTGTGACTGTCTTGCAGCGCATACAAATAAGAAAGCTGTTTCAAAAAGTTGGTGTAAAGGCAGAACAGGGTAAAGAGTCACAAAAGGTATCGGAATTCATCGATAAAATGACTGAGTTGGCATCGGGTGCAGGTGGACAAGCACCAAAACCAACTAAACCAGATACAGCTGCACTGAATGAAATTAGTATGAAGGCTGGTAATGAGCAACTTCTCTTTATATTTAAACGGAATGAAGAACTGTCGAAAAATATTGATCAGTGGACTGACTTAAAAGATAAAATAGATGCAAGTATGCCAGCATGGAATAGCCTTACCGCTTTATTAAACGAAGCAGACAATTCAGCATCAATCCAGGATACGCGGGCGCAGATAAACACGATCGAAGAAGAACGTCTCCTGTTGCATGAGCCGGATATGGTGGCACCTCTGTTGAAATCACTGGAAGGTGAGCTCCGCAAGTTACTAAACCAGAAATGTAATGATTATAGAGCTGCTTTTAATGCTTTTAGTAATAACCTGAAGGCAGACGCAGCATGGGATAAGCTATCAGAAGAAAAACAGGCTGAAATAATCAAAATATGTGGGATTGTGGATATAGAAATAATCGTAATGGGCACATACTCAGAACTTCTTGCAGCCTTGAAGAAGTATCCACTAAGTTCATGGAATGATAGAAGAGATGCACTGAAAGCCAAGTTTGAAAAAGTTCAAGAATTGGCAAACAAAGAGGTAGAACCGAAAATTCAGACAATAGATATTCCTAAAAGGACATTTAAAAAAGCGGAAGATATAGATGCATGGCTAGATGAGGTTGGGAAGCAACTCAAAGCTTCTCTCGATAATGGTCCTATTGTAATTAGATGATTTATAAGGAGAATTGTTATGCATGCTCTAGATAAATTTTTACGAAATAAGCTGGAGAATACTGTAACAAGAGCCAGAGAGGTAGCAGAAGAGGCTTCGAGAAGTGCAATAGAGCAACTGGGAGTAGAGCAGTCTGTTCCATATGCTTACCTTACAGAGGAACAACGTGAGCTTCGTAGAAAGCTGCGAGCTCACGGGCGTCAGTTGGGTGATGTTCGTGATCCAAGGACTGAAACGCAGGAAATTGAGAAACTTGTAGAGGAGGTAGCATACGAACACTGGCACCGTATGTTATTCGCTAGGTTTCTTGCTGAGAACCAGTTGTTGATGTTTTATGAGGATAATGATATTGATAATGCTGTATCTGTTACATTGGAAGAGTGTGAAGAGATGGCACCAGAAACGGGCTGTAATAACGGATGGGAACTTGCTTCAAGATTAGCTGCAAAAATGCTCCCGCAAATATTCCGGCCAGAGTCTCCGGTCTTTGAGTTGCACTTTTCGCCAGAGAAGCAGAAAGAACTTGAGACTTTATTATCTACCCTGGAAAGTGAAGTTTTTGCTGCTTCCGATAGTCTAGGGTGGGTATATCAATTCTGGCAGACAAAAAAGAAGAAAGCAGTAAACGAATCTGAAGTAAAGATAGGTGCAAGAGAACTTCCTGCAGTAACTCAACTTTTTACTGAGCCGTATATGGTTAGCTTTTTGCTCGATAATTCTTTAGGTGCATGGTGGGCTAAGAAAAGGTTGACTGAAGCTGACTTCAAAAACGCAGCTACTGAGGATGAATTGAGAAAAAAAGCAAGCCTGCCAGGAGTACCATTAGAGTACTTGAGATTTCTTAAAGATGAAGATGGACATTGGACACCAGCAGGAGGTACTTTTGATGGCTGGCCAAATAAACTCTTAGAATTAAAGGTTTTAGATCCTAGCTGCGGTTCAGGGCATTTTTTAGTTTCTGCTTTTTTAATGATGGTCCCAATGAGAATGGAATTAGAGGGGTTGTCAACAAAGAAAGCTTGTGATGCAGTACTTAGAGACAATATACATGGGCTGGAAATTGACCAGCGCTGTGTTGAATTAGCTGCTTTTGCTGTTGCTTTAACTGCATGGAGATATCCTAGTGCTGGTGGGTTTAGAAGTTTACCCGAACTACAGATTGCCTGGTGTGGCCAATCAGTTAATGTAAAGAAGGAAGAGTGGTTAGCATTAGCTGAAGGCGATTCTGATTTGAAAGTTCATTTAGATAGTCTATATAACCTATTTCAAGATGCACCTGTCTTAGGAAGCTTATTAAATCCTAGAAATTCGTTTGAGGAAAATAGTATTTTTGCTAACGAGTGGTTTAGGGTTAGTAGGGTTTTACAATCAAAACTTGATAAAAAGAAAAATGAAGGTGATGGGCTTGAAATAGTTGCCCAGGGAATGGAAAAGGCCTTTCAACTGTTGAGTAATAAGTATAATTGGGTAATAACTAACGTACCTTACTTGACAATGGCTAAGCAAAACAGTAAACTGTTAGCATTTTGTTCTAAATATGAACCTGAATCAAGATACGATTTATCAACATCGTTTTTAAGAAGGTGTTTAGATTTTTCTAATATTAGTTCAGTTATTACCTGCGTATTGCCGCAAAATTGGTTATTTCTATCAAGTTATAAAAAGTTTCGTCAAAAAATTCTTAAAAATCAGAGTATAAAGCTATCTGTTTGGCTAGGATCAGGTGCTTTTGATACAATTTCGGGCGAAGTGGTTAAATCACTGTTGCTTACTATTCAAAACTCTGTACCCAACAAAGAAAATTGTATGTTCTTACTAGACGCGGCAAGTGCCATTAGTAT